>NZ_JABXKL010000006.1 GCF_017114995.1 Nostoc sp. NMS9
AAGAATCTTTGAACTTTCTTGCGTCTGCTTTCAAATAATATTGGTACAGGTAAAGAAGTCAGTCTAGAAAAAATAGCTAATGCTTTTTTTTCTAGACTGACTTCTTTAATATCTTGTAGGACATTAATCAGCAAGTTTAAAAACAACAACTCGGACTCTGAGAGTTGATTTTCTAAGCTAGTTTGATACAACGGAGGTAACATTTTCAAGCTTATTGGTCTTCTTGACAATGATTGACCTATCTTTTTTTACCATAATTCGGTCAAACCTTTGCAGCACTTGGAATATGAGGTGCGTGTCGCCCCTTCAGGGAGTAGATTTAGATTTATCAAATCATGAACGTCTGAAATATTGGGAACAGTTTTTAATAGATGAGATTGTCCCGCATCTCTATACAGAGATGCTAAATATTTTTGGTGGAAGGCGAACAGCGCCCTGTGTCTGTGCCTACCTTTGTCGCACTTTTTCCTTTACATATCTCGTACAGTGCCATTAAACGCTCGCCGGTACGAGCATGATTTGCTTTTAACGCTTCTTCCCTGAATATTGAGCTACTTTGATTCCAACGATCGCATTCTACTTTGAGCATCCCTGTTTCGTTCTCAGCTACACCCACTTCTTTAAAGTAATATATCTTCTTGAAAAACTCCAGTTCTCAAGATGGATGAGGTTTATAAGCCTTCATTCTGCTTGATTCAAGAAATCATTGAATTACAGTTTGAAAAAAAATTAGATAGTCATAAGATTGATAAATTGCACTCTGAATTCTCCAAAAATCCTGTTTGCGATCGCTTATTGAAACAGATTATTTTGCGCCACTGTTATATGCACGATATAGGATTTAGAGATCGTCAAAAACTAGCAACCAAGCTTAATATTTCAATGCAGGATCAGCATTCAATTTTGATCGCATCAAAAATAACTCAAGATTAGTTTGTTGCTCACACAAAAATAAAATGCTGTGAAGCTATAGTTAAGCAATAACAACAATTTGATAATAAAGCACCACTGACTCTTGCGTTCAACCGCCTAATTTTCTCATGCTTTAAGCTTTATTTTTCCTTAAAGTATCTAGTACAGCGAAACTAGCTAGAGGCAGATAAATTAATAACCTAATTATTAATTTCCAATAAGCCAGGCGGTGGTGTAATTTCAATGCGACCAGATTCCAAGTCTACCACTGGAGCGATCGCTTCCACAAATGGAATTAAAACAGTCTTTTGCTTTTTGTCATTTGTCATTTGTCCTTTGTCATTTGTCATTTGTCCTTTGTCATTTGTCATTTGTCCTTTGTCAGTAGTAAATGATTCATCCAACTTGACTTCTAACAAATCATTGCCAGCGGGGATGATATCTACCACCGTACCCACGAGTTCGCCAGATGCTTGCATGAAAACTTCTAAGCCAATCAAATCGAGGACATGATATTCATCTTTGCCTAATTGGGGGCGATCGCTTGCTGGCACCATTAACTTACAACCGCGCAAAGCTTCCGCCTGATCGCAATTTTTCACACCAGCTAATTTGATTACATACAAGTTTTTGTTACTGATATAACGTCCTGTTAATAATTCAATTGGTTGTGGTTCTGTGCCATCTAAACGCAACAACCAACGTTTTCCTGGCACCTCAAATCTTTCGGGAAAGTCAGATACAGGATAAACCTTCAATTCTCCAGACAATCCTTGAGGGGAAACAATCTTACCAATTTCTAACCAATTATCTGATTTGTCATTTGTCATTGGGCATTGGGTATTGGGCATTGGGCATTGGGCATTGGAGAAAAAATTCTTATAACTCTTAACTCCTAACTCTTAACTCCTAACTCCTAACTCCTAACTCCTAACTCCTAACTTTCCCTAATCAGGCATTCACAGCCGCACGCTTATAAGCTTCTTCAGCCACTTTTGCTAAACCTTGCATAGCAGTGACAATCTCCTCATCGCTGCCGGTGAGGCTGATGCGGAAGCATTGGTGCTTGTGGTCCCACTCTTCCTCTAAACCGGGGAAGAAGCTACTTCCTGGGACAATAATCACACCTACTTGCTTAACTTGCTGATAAAATTCCCAATCACTTATGGGTAAATCTTGTAACCATAACCACGCAAAAATTGCCCCTTCACCGCGATGGAGGAACCAAGGTAAATCCTTGGGCATCGCTTGTTCTAGACTGGTTTCTAAAACGGTAAATTTATTTTGGTAAAAGGGACGGATAACAGTGTGAGAAATTTCCACTAAAGCACCAGAATTGATTGCAAAAGCTGCGATCGCTTGGCCGTAACGTGAAGAATGGAGACTCATATTTGCCTGGAAACACTCCAGCACTTCAATCCACTTTTCATCCCCAATGGCAATACCAATTCTTTCTCCTGGTAATCCGGCTTTCGATAAACTCATGCAGTGGAGAATGTTATCACTAAACACTGGTGTCATTTCGGTAAAATTTAATGCTGGGAACGGAGGCGCATAAGCCGAGTCAATTAACACGGGTAGATTGTAAGGTGCAGCTAGGGCAGCAATCTTTTTCACCTCATCATCCGTGAGGACGTTACCAGTAGGATTACAGGGGCGAGAGAAGAGGACACAACCCGTATTTTCTGTAATTGTAAGTTTGCTGAAGTCGGGACGATATTTAAATCGGTGGGCAGCTGCATCAATATCGAGAGTTGGTTTGTAGGCAGTTAAGGCTTTTGGAACTAAGCAGATACCACCATAACCTGTGTAGTCAGGGCTGAGGGGTAAAACGATTTGTTTTAACTCGCCACTGGGAGTGTAGCCACCGAAGGTATTGGCAGCGTAGAAATAGAGGGTTTGACTACCGGGGGTGATGAGGATATTGCGATCGCTTAAGTTTAACCCGTAGCGTTTGTTGAAGTCGTTGGCGATCGCTTCAACAAATGGTGCATAGCCCTGACTTGAACCGTAACGGCAAACTACCTCACCATATTCTGGACTAGCAAGAAGTTGTGCAGTACAATCCCGCCATAATTGCTCTACTTCTGGCAAAATCAACGGATTACCAGCACTCAAATTAATAAACTGCTTCCCTGCACCCGCTCGTAATGTTTCGATAATATCCTTCATGATTGCTCTGACGCCAGTCAGGTTGGACATTTGAGCGCCAATTTGAGTTAGGGCAGGGTTCATAAGCTTTAACAAAATATATTAATTGAGAGGTGGACAAATTATTTGGGGGTTGCTGCTGACATCCAGTTTACATCGTTGTCAAAACAGCAGTTACCGCCTTTAACCAATCTAGCTAGAGAATGGTATTTTAACAAAGTAATATTTATCCTTATAGCGGCGATCGTGCTTAGTAAATACGATGAAGTAATACAAAAGTTTATCATGCGTTCAATGCCTATGAGGCAACCGAGGAGTGAAGAAGAGAATAGAGAATAGGGTACAGATTATCACCTATCACCTGTCACCTCTCCCCTAATCCCAATGCCCAATGCCCAATGACAAATGACAAATGACAAAACTATACAGGAGTGCTGAAATTGCAAGTTAAAGCAGCATTAGCTTACAGCGCAGGTAAGCCGTTGACGATTGAAACCGTTCAACTATCGGGGCCGCAAGCTGGCGAAGTGTTAGTTGAGGTGAAAGCCAGCGGGGTTTGTCATACCGACGCCTTTACCCTATCTGGTGACGATCCCGAAGGTTTGTTTCCAGCGATTTTGGGACATGAAGGTGCTGGTGTGGTAGTGGAAGTAGGCGCTGGTGTCACCAGTCTCAAACCAGGGGATCATGTGATTCCCCTCTACACTCCCGAATGTCGCCAGTGCGAATATTGTTTGAGTTTCAAAACTAATCTCTGTCAAGCCATTCGCCTAACTCAAGGACGCGGTGTTATGCCCGATGGCACTAGTCGCTTTAGTCTCGATGGGCAGATGATTCATCATTATATGGGTACATCCACTTTTGCTAACTATACGGTGCTGCCAGAAATCGCTTTGGCAAAAATTCGTGAAGACGCCCCCTTTGATAAGGTTTGTTACATTGGCTGCGGTGTCACTACTGGTATTGGTGCAGTCATCAATACTGCCAAGGTGGAACCTGGGGCAAATGTTGTGGTTTTTGGTTTGGGTGGTATAGGCTTAAATGTCATCCAAGGGGCGCGGATGGTAGGGGCCAATATGATTGTCGGGGTAGATATTAATCCCAACAAACGCGCCTTGGCGGAAAAGTTTGGTATGACACACTTTGTGAATCCCCAAGAAGTAGAAGGTGATTTAGTTCCCTATCTGGTTGATTTAACAAAAGGCGGTGCTGATTACAGCTTTGAATGTATTGGTAATGTTAAATTGATGCGTCAAGCATTAGAATGTTGCCATAAAGGTTGGGGTGTGAGTGTGATTATTGGTGTTGCTGGTGCTGGACAAGAAATCAGTACTCGTCCTTTTCAACTAGTAACTGGGCGCGTTTGGAAAGGTTCAGCATTCGGTGGTGCTAGAGGGCGTACAGATGTGCCAAAAATTGTAGATTGGTATATGGAAGGTAAGATAAATATTGATGATTTAATTACCCATGTGATGCCTATTGAGCAAATTAATGAAGCTTTTGAATTGATGCACAAAGGAGAATCAATTCGCAGTGTGGTGACTTTTTAGCTGAAGGAGTTCCCTGAAGACGTACAAGACGTAATGGGTTACGCCCTTGATGTAGCACAACATGGGGGTAAGCATCCCGATGCAAAACCCCTGCGCGGTTTTAAAGGAGGCGGGGTTTTAGAGGTTGTAGATGATTTTGATGGAGATACATACCGAGCAGTGTACACTGTAAAATTTGCGGGGTTTGTCTACTTATTAAACGCGTTTCAAAAGAAGTCAAAACATAGTATTGCTACATCACAACAAGATATAGATTTAGTAAAAAAGAGGTTAAAAGCCGCCCAGGAAGACTATTCGGAACAAGCTGCTAAAGAAAAGGAGTAAATAAGTGACTAAAGAAAATAGCGTTTATACTAGCAGTGGAAATGTATTTGCTGACTTAGGTTTAGCTAATTCTGAAGAAAGATTAGTGAAAGCTGAACTAGCACGCAAAATCAGTGAAGCAATCACTTTCCGTAAATTAACACAAGTCCAAGGTGCTGAATTTTTAGGAATTGATCAACCAAAAATTTCAGCATTGGTGAGAGGTAGACTTTCAGGCTTTTCAATTGATAGATTATTTCAATTTTTGAATGATTTAGATAATGATCTAGAGATTGTCATCAAACGAAAACCTGAAGACCGCAAGCAAGCTCGGACAACTGTTGTTTGCTAAGTAATAGATAAAAACTCGTGACAGCAAATCTTAAGATACCTCTTTAGTTGATTCTAAAGGGGTATCTTTAAAAGTTAGCAATAATTTAGCTTTGCATCGTTAGCCCCCACAATCGGCATTTCCACCCAAAGTCTGGGAAGGAGAAACCAGAAAAGTTTGACACCAATGCACATCTATGATCCTTTACTATAATTAGGGAAAGTTCACCAGGTTTTGAACCCACTATGCAGATACCACAAACCGGACAACCTGCGTTAAACCTGATGTCAAACCTCTACGAAAATGACTTCTACAGTTGGACTCAACAACAGGCGAACCTTTTACGTCATCACCAATGGAACAAGCTTGACCTGCCCAATTTAATTGAGGAAATTGAATCTTTGGGAAGAAAGTAACGCCAAGAATTGAGAAATAGTCTTAATATATTAATTGGGAATTTGCTCAAATGGGAATATCAACCAAAGCAACGAAGTCGTAGTTGGTTAGCGACAATTAGAGTACAACGACGGGAAATTCTGAAGTTGTTAAGCGAAAATCCTAGTCTGAAACCTTACCTTGAAGAAGCACTTCAGGAATCTTATGACAACGGTAGGGATTTGGCATCAGGAGAAACAAATCTGCCACTCTCAACTTTTCCCCAGCAATGTTTATATACTTTTGAGGAAATTCTGAGCGATCGCTTTTATCCGGGTAAGCCTACCACAGATGATTTAATGGATTGACACTCCTCAATCAAAATTCACAAGTAGTAAAATTTGTCAACTTGATAATACCTCATCAAAGTATCGATCAATTTCTGCCGTAAGTATTTCAAAGTCTACAGGCTTGGTCAAGTGGCATTTGAAACCAGCCTGAAGCGCAAGCTGCCGATCCTCTTGGCTACCGTAGCCGGTGAGCGCAATCATAATTGAGCGAGTAAATTTGGAGTCTTTACTCAGTTCCTGTGCAACGGCGAATCCATCCATTTCGGGAAGTCCGATGTCACAAATAATCACATGAGGCTCAAGCTTCTTTGCAGTTTCTACCCCTAAAATTCCATTATTGGCAATGGAAACTTCATGCCCAAAATGCTCAAGTACTGCTTGTAATGATATGGCTGAATCCTCGTTATCTTCGATGACTAAAATCTTCAACGATTTTTTAGCCGCTTCTATAATCTCCGGGTCGTTATGCCAAGCTGTAATCTCTTCGCATACAGGGAGAGTGACTTTGAATTCTGCTCCCAAATTGATCCCTCTACTTGACGCTTCAACATTACCACCATGAAGTTCCACAAGACTTTTGACTACTGAAAGTCCCAAACCTAGCCCGCCTCTCGAACGATCTAAACTGCGATCGGCCTGGGTAAACGGCTCGAAAAGTTCTGGTAATATTGTCGGGTCTATCCCGATGCCTAAGTCTCTTACAGATAAGACCGCTAGACTACCTGAGCCATTCTCACCTGGAATAACTGAGAAATCCACCCAGATCGTTCCATCTGGTTTGGAAAACTTTAAGGCGTTATCAAGAAGGTTCCCAAAGATTTGGAAGAAGCGAGTGGAGTCAACATAAGCCCACACGGACGTGTTTGGTAGGTCTTGTACTATGTTAAGATTCCATCTCTTTATTGCTTGTGCATGGTCATTGAGACTTTGGCGAACTAATTCCACCAGATTAACCTTCTCAAGGTTTAATGAAATCTTCCCATAAGTGATGGACGATACGTCAAGTAACTCATCGATCAATTTCGAGAGGTGCTTAATCTGGTGTTGCATCATTAAAACTGTTTCCCCAACTGCGCCAGTCTCGCCTAGCTTCAACTTCAGTAGCTGAACGCCGTTGGAGATGGGGGCAACGGGATTCCTCAGTTCGTGAGCCAGCATGGCAATAAATTTGTCTTTCAGGGCGTTTTGGTTTGTCAGTTTCTGGAAAAGTTGGACGTTTGCGATCGCAACTGCTGTAGTGTCAGTCAAAATCTCTAGCATTCCGATCTCTTGGGGCGTGGCTAGGTGGTGTGTACTCCAGTAGGCTCCAATCGCACCCAGTGGATCGGAAACCAGAATCGGAACCATCACTAAACTTTTGACAAAAGTCACCTTGTATGCGTCAATAGGAATTCGTGCATCCTGGTAAATGTCCTCAATCACGGCTGCTTTTTTATTGAGCATTGCCCAACCGGAGATGCAAGACTTGAGCGAAAAACGCATACCTTTCCAAAGTGGGCCAATGGCATTTTCATCGACATAGTGGCAAGATTCACCATCCCGCAATACAAAAGTTACTCCATCAGCATTTGTGAGATCGCGAGCAGCCAAACGCACAATCTCAATAATTTCCTCAATAGTCCGCACAGAAGCCAAATCCTTCACGACCGAAAGCAGCCTGTTGTAAGACGAAATACTATAGCTCTGATCTGAATTCTGTTTTTGAGAAATGGAGATGTCTAATGTATTTTTCATAAAGAACTCCGAACAAAAGGGATGTCTGTATAAAAACTCAGGTAAAGCGGGTAGGTTCAGCAGACACCTACTCTCAATCGTAATCTTAACTTTGATCTTAAGAGTACAATCTGTTCCTGCATTTTTGCTTTTCCTTATATAGGATGAAATTCTTCAAAAATGCTAAGTAAATATTCGCAATTTACTTTTATTTACTAATGCAACTTCTGGTGTTTAATCTACTGGGGTTACGTAGCAGCTTAAACTCGTTATTTAGGCGTAGTATTTGCAAGAGAATCGAAGATCCGTCACAATCCTTTGTAGACATTGCCGATCGCAGGCAAACTATTTGGCGATCGCTAAATAATACTCAAATCGCTGCCCAAGTTGTTTAACCGTTAGATTCTGAGTCCAGTACTCTACTAAGGCATGACCAAATGCCCAGGCGTTGCGATCGGGTGAAGCGGAGTTTTCCAGCAGTAGCGGCCAAAGGGATAGCAATTCAAAGTTGAGCGAGTTGGGGTTCAAGAGCGAGAAAAGCTCATATCCCATTTGAAGTTTGCCAATCACAATCGGCAACTGTTCCACGGGAATTTGCTCCGCCAGCATATATGCTAGGGCTGGAGATCCGGTTGAGAGCGTAGAAACAAACTGGAGAACGGGACTTTTGAGCAATGCCGTTAATCCTTGTGTTGTCGTCATTTGGAAGGTGTAGTAGTCGATGATTTTGGCGGCGGCGACGATGCGGACTTCTAGGTTACGCAAAAAGCGGGCGAGACGGAGTTGCTTGGTAGGTGCGATCGCATTTACTAATCCCAACGATAGCGCCTCTACTCCCCAGGCAACTCGACCCGTTTTGCTATCACCTGTAACCACGGGTAAAACTAGATTACAAAAGTTTCCTAGTAATTTGGCGCGATACTCAGTGGCTTCTCGAATCGCACTTTCTTTTGGGCGATCGCCCCATTCCCAATCATAAGGCGGTTGCCATTCGCGGATGGGACGCAGCCGATCTACCTGAGTAACGATCGCGATCGCGGGTAAATCTGCAACTTCTGCTTTGATGTCTTGCAAAAAGTCCACATCCATTTGCAGGGCAGGATCGAGGGCAGGAGTAGCTAACAGCAGCAAATCTGAATTAATGGCATAATCAAGCACCAGATTTCGCAGCTCGGCACGGTTGACTTGTTCGTAACCAGGTGTATCCAAAAGCGTTAGGGTTTCCCCACTTTCAGTCTGCCATTGATAATTCTGAATGCGATCGGTACTGGGTAAAACATCAACGGCTGCGAGATCCGCCTGAAATAGCGTGTTAATCAAGCTACTTTTTCCCGATCCCGTGCGCCCCACCAGCAGAATATTCACGGGTTTTTGCTCAACCGCCTCGGCTGGTTGAGCTTGAGTCAGGATTCCTCGGAGTGTTTGGGTTTTTGCCTTGGGTAAAGTTGGTGGGGAAACTACGGTTGCTGAAACTGGTAATGTGCTACGTCCGTAGAGAGCGATCGCTTGTCGGCATAAGTTTCTCAGGGCAGCTTCCCGGAATAACTGGCTCAAATTCCCCAATAATTGCTGAGTTGCTTGGTTACTGAAACCCTGACTGGCTTGTTTTGCCACCGCCGCCACCGGATTTAAGATCCATTGTGCCCAGTTCCAAGCTTTCCAGAATTTCCGAGCCGATGGTTCCAACTTCCGGTAAACCTCGTATCCTTGGTATGCTTGTCCAACCGTTACCTGATTCAGGATAGGGGATAACTTTTGCATCCACTGATCCATATCATCCACCGTTCCGCGAATCAGCCCGTAAGCTTGGGGGACGTAGATGTTTAGCAGGGGATATTGAATTTGAGGATTGTAGATATGAGCGATCGCTACCACTAAATCCTGACATCGCGTCCAAAAAGTTTGCCAGTCTTCCCAAATCGGGCGATCGCTTTGTGCTGCTTGGAGAATTTCTTGAAGGGCGGCTTCTGCAAGCTTTGTGGTGTCACTTCCCACAGGTCGCGCTACTGTATCCTCTGCTGTCGATTCCAGTTCTTCACGGACTTGAGTTAATACAGCTTCTACTTGGTTAACAGCTGGTTGAGTCCATTTGACTAGCAGCCAACGCCAACCAACGAATAAAACGGTGAATACACCCCAAATCCAATTAATGCCCCACGCATGAATTTGTGAACCGGCTGACACCAGTAAGAAAATGATGATAAACGCGATCGGAATTGCTAAGACGACCCACTGCCACGGTTTTAATCGCACCATTGCCCCATACCTGCTTTAATAACCCTTCTTATACAAATAGTAACTATGAAAGAAAGTTTGCAAAACTAATTGACTACCGATGATGGTATCTGTTGAATTTTCTAATTTTGTGTTCACACTTTTAGGAAACTGATGTTATGACTGTGTATAAATTACTATTGCCTTTTATTGCATTGTCTTATACATTTTTGTCAAAAATTACTTAAAGGGGAGTTTTCATGGAACGTGAAGATATGCACCGACAACTAGGAATTTTAGATGAAAATCCGAAAGAGATAGACCAAGAAGAACAAGAAGAATCGGAAGAACAACAAAATTCTGCCGAAAAGAGAAGAAGAAAAAATTCTAAACCAAAACGACCATTCCCTACTTATCTATTAGAGGATGCTATAAAAATTCCTCAAGTAATAAGACAGTTTAATGGTGGTAATGCTTGGAGTCCTGATGATATTGTAAAAGCTTTAGAAATGGGCAAAGGTAATAATTTTTATTACTTGACAGCTTCATCTCGTGATTATGGTTTTACTGAGGGTACTAGCAGTACTCAAAAAATTGCACTTGCGTCTATAGGGAAAAGTATTGTGTATGCAAGATCGGCAGAAGAAGAAATAAATGGCTACAGGCAAGCATTTTTTAGGATTCCATTATTTAAAACAGTACATGAATACTATGATGGACGAACACTTCCACAAATTACATATCTTAAAAATACTTTAATAACTGAATTTAACATTGATGAAGAGTTTCATGATGACTTTTATAAAGTATACCAAGCTAATTTAAATTTTCTGTCAAAGTTGGAGGAAACTACACAAAATAAATCTTCAAGGGTAGAAAGGGTAGAAATATCAACGAACAAAGAACACTCTGCTGATGCCTTTATACTTGGAGAGCCGGAAGAAAAAACTACTTTAGTAGCATTTGTGGCAATGCCATTTTCAGAAAAGACCGCAGAATATCCCGAAAGTTTCTTTGATGAAGTATTAACTCAATTAATTACTCCTGCTGCAATACAAGCAGGTTTTAAAGCTGAAACTGCAAAAAAGAAAGGAAGTGATGTAATTCAATCAACAATTATAAATGACTTGAGTAAGGCTGATCTGGTGATTGTAGATTTAACTGAACATAATCCCAATGTTTTGTTTGAGCTTGGTCGGAGGATGGCTTTAGATAAACCTATTGCACTGATTAGAGCATTAGGTACAAAATCAATATTTGATGTAGATCACATGCTCAGGGTTTACGACTATAATCCAAGGCTATGGAGGTCAAGTTTAGAACAAGATATTCCCGCCTTAGCAGATCATATTAAGGCATCATGGGATAATCGAGATAGTGAAAAATCATACGCCAAAATATTAACAGATAAATAATCCTTAAAAAGAGGTTATATTAAACTTGTATAGTCTGTCAAAACTCAGTCGAAAGTGAATTATCTCGCCTCAAGTCACCTTTACATAGAATAAAGAAATAATCGCATTCCTATTTAAACAATATTTAGATTGGGTAATTAGGTAATTGTCTTCGATACATTCAGCGATCGCAAGCAAGAATAAAGAAAGCGATCGCTTGCCATAAAACCTAAAATACTAGTAATTGGCAATTTTTATCCACAACTCATTGCGATATTGATTTTTCTACCAACAATTCTGATGCTGCTTCACCCTCACCCACGTTATCAGAATTAACAGATTTAGAAAAACCATCTGCTACATCTTTGATAAAACCAGCTACAGGTACTGCAACTAGTAAACCCAAGACTCCGCCAACATTGGTTCCTACAAGCAAAGCAACTAATACCCATATTGGTCTAATGCCAGTAATTTTACCTAATAAACGTGGTGCGATCGCCTGATCGATTAACTGATCAATGACAACAGCTACCGCAAAAACCTTAGCTGCTAGCCAAAAGTCATGTGACGCTATTATTAAAGTTATTAAAACCAGACTGACGACATCACCAAAGGGAATTAAGCTCAAAAGCCCAACTCCCAAACCAAAGAGTAAACCAAACGGGACTTGAAAACCTAAAAACAATAATGTTATTGAAACACCCATCAGCAAAGCCAAAGTTCCCTGGCCAATTAAGTAATTTTGGAAGTTTTGCTGAATAGACTGGCTTACCTGCTGGGCAAGATTTCCAGGTAGTTTCTTAAATATTGCCTCCCAAATTCTTGGGCCATCTAACAATAAGTAAAAAGTTAGCACTACTGTGATTAATGCCTCAGAAATACTATCAATTGTATCTATGATAATACTTAAAAGTTTATCTGAAATAAACTCTAATTCATTAGGTAATTGGTCAGTAATTTGTGCTAATAGCTGACTTAGATTCACATTTAATTTATGTTTAAAAAACCAATCATTGACAATCTGAAGTTTTTCTTCGCTAGAATCAATCCATTGGGGAAAGACTTTAACCATCTCATTAAATTGCTCTAAAACAATGGGCACTAAAGTGATACCTAGAGCTACAACAATTACCAATGCTAATATAAAAACTAATGCTACTGCATAGCTGCGTTTAACTCTCCGCTGTTGGAGAATCGAAACAGGATAGTTTAAAACGAATGCAAGCAAGGTAGCCAATACAAGAATTGTTACGACAGGTTGAAAGTTTTTAACCAGCAAAAATGCTAGCCAACCATTGAGAAATACTAGAGGAAATAACAGCGTAAAGATTAACCATCTAAGTAGTTGATTCAGTGACAAATTCATAATTAATTTCAAAGCGAAAATTATTCTATTTACTAGATTTAACCGAATAATCAAATCTGCTCACTCAACAGGAAGTAGACAATAGACCTCTTGCATAAGTCGAATATACCCCCCTTAATCCCCCCGATATATTGGGGGGAAACTTGAAATCTTGCCCCCTCCCCTTCACAAGGGGAGGGTTGGGGAGGGGTGATTCAAGGATTTTTGCAACAGGTCTAATAAAAATTTTCTCTCAGTACAGACGCGATTAATCACGTTTTTCCCAATTTTCTATTCCCTACTCCCCATTATTCTAATTACTAACTTTCAGCGAAAGTTAAAAATTGCTCCTCATTTATTCGCCCTGCTTGATAGAGAGTATTAGTAATTTCCGAAATAGTTAAAACCGCATGACTGCGATAACCATTTTGCTGTAACCTATCTTTCACCCCCTGTTCATGATCGATAAATACCACAATATCATTAACCTTTAATCCAGCTGATTCCAACTTTCCTGCCCCTTCCATGACACTTTTGCCACTAATGAGAATATCGTCAACCACTACAACTGTTTCACCAGAATGAAAGTTACCCTCAATTACTCTTCTAGTTCCGTGTGCTTTCACCTCTTTACGCGGGAAAATCATCGGACAATGAAGGCGCAAAGCTAAACCAGTCGCAGTAGGTAATGAACCATAAGGAATACCTGCTAATCTATCAAAATTCAGGTTCTTCAAAATATCCTCATAAGCTGTAAGAACTTGATTAAAAAGTTGGGGATTGGAAATAATTTTGCGTAAGTCGATGTAATAGGGAAATATCGCTCCTGATGCTTGGACAAAGCTGCCAAACATAATGCAGTCAATATCATAAAGTTGTAAAATCAAATCTTGGTGGGGGTGCTGATTTAGAAAACAAACATCAGGAAACCACACAGAACAAGTAGAATTTTCGTGAACAATTTCAGTTTTGATTTGATTAATTTCTGCACGTAGAGACTGGACTTCCTCTGATAATTGTGTATTTACCAACATATCTTGAGGAATAGGAATCAGTAAACCATCACCATTACTATTCAAGCCAGCTTCTAAAATTTGCTTCAAGTTTTGACCCTCCGCCCAGATGCTACGCGCCATAATAATTCGTTCAGGTGCAACTGCTCGAATAAGTGCTAAAATTTCAGGATTTGTAGTTCCCACTTCCAAACCCAATTGTTCTGGAGTTCCCCAGGTTTTGGATTCTTTTACTACCTGTAAATAAAGGGGTGATTCGTTTGTAGGATACTGCTGTAAAGCTTCTGCACCTGGATTAGAAGTACAGCATAAAATAAACGCCGCTTTATCAGGATAGACTAAAAAAGGTGCTACGTGATCTTGTCCTGTATAGGGACTGAGAGTGATTGCATCCACTTGCCATTTTGTAAACACAGTCTGGGCAAAGATGGTACTAGTATTTAAGTCACTGTGTTTGGCATCTAAAATCACTGGGATGTGGGCTGGAATAGCTGCTAAAGTTTTGTACAGCAGTTCTAAACCAGGAATACCTAACGCTTCGTAAAAGCCAAATGTCGGTTTATAAGCACAAACGAAATCAGAAGTTTCCGCAATAATGAATTGTAACCACTTTTCCAAACCAGCGATGAGTTCTTCAGATTCATAACGCCCAGGCATCATCTCTGGATTTGGATCAAGTCCGGCAAATAGTAAGCTTTGGTTTTCCAAGATATTACGATTCAATTTATCAAAAAAGTTCATTTTTTTTGTTTCAAAAAGAGTCATTGGTCATTGGGCACTTGTACTGAGCGTACCCCTGCGGGGAAGCAAGCTACGCGTAGCGTCTCGTAGAGAAACCGAAGTATTGGTCATTGGTCATTATTCTCTGGATCTTTCTATAGCGGTTCTCGAATGGAAGCAATACACTTTGACCTCTCTCCAAACCTCTCTCCTAAAAGGAGAGAGGCTTTGAATCTTGCTCCCCAACGCTACAAGGGTTGGGGCTAGGGGTTAGGTCTTATTGGACTCAAGCAAGAAGCGCCATATCTCCATGACCATAGTTTGTTTACTAAAACATTGATTCTGTTAGTTGAGTACCTCCAGCTTTTTTCCCTAATTGATAGTGAATTACTACAAATAAGATAACCATCGGCACTGAGGCAAAGTGAACAATTCGCAATGCTTGCCAATCGCCAAATAAATCCACAATCCAGGGAAATTGAGCAGGTTTATACATTCCTATTCCTGTAAATAATGCCAGCAGCAAAATAGGAATAATTGCTGTATAAGCAATCCGATGCCAAGCATAAATTAGGCGTTGGGAATTTTGAGTTTTTTGTAATGCTTTGAAGTCATTAACACCTACAAAGCGATGTCGCCAGCGTCGGGTAATTAAAATGTAAATTCCATACCACAACAGATTCAGCGAAAATAGCCACATTGCTGCAAAATGCCAGTGTCATTAAACTCAACGAGGTTGTCACCAACCCCGTTGGTCTTCAAAACCGTGCTTG
>NZ_JABXKL010000108.1 GCF_017114995.1 Nostoc sp. NMS9
ATGGGATATCACGATTACTCCAGTTTGATTGGGATCTTATTTTCTTGCAAGTCCCTTACAAGACAACTTAACAACCTCGTTGCATCGAAGGGTCGCAAGCCGTCTTATCCTGATAACTCAACGTAGAAATCATTACAATGACGTTACGTGAACTTGAAGATCAAGCACTGAGATTATCTGCCGAGGATCGTTGGCAGTTAATCAATACACTGATGCGATCGCCTGATTCGCTACACATTTCTATTTTTTAGTCTTAACGGAGCAGTATTGCTTTCAGATTTGCTCATAAGCAGACAAAAAATCCTCTCTTGAAATACCCGCTTGAGTACAGATGGATCTCAACGTCGAACCTTTAATTTGAGAATGGTTAGGCATAGTCAGTGGAGTTTTTGTTCCATCTTCGTTTTCTCTCTCCATAACAATATGTTCCCGCTCCCTAATAACAGTGAATCCCAGAAATTCCAATGTCTTAATTACTTTAGCTTTAGGTACGTCTACTGGGAATTTAACCATTAAATAGGAACCTCAGCTTCCGCCACAAAAGCTTCTAGGACTGGTGATTCCTGTTCTAAAACCTCTTGACCAAATATATCTATATGGCAGTGGATAGCAGATTTAACATCAGCTAGTGCTTCTTCATAGCTGTCACCTTCGCCAACTACAACCCCCTTGATACCCAAGGGATATGCTACGTAACCGTCATTATGTTTTTCAACAATAATTTTGATTGCTCTCATTGTCATATAAAAGAACGGCTGAAAAGTTTGGGAGGAATGTAGGACTTACACACAATAAATCCTCTAACCCCTTAAAAAGTTGGCTTTTAGGGTTGTGGCTATTTGCTAAAGCTGTAAATTTGCTGCGTCTCCAAGCGATCGCTAATCGATGAAGGCAGTGTACTATCCGCGAATGTCTGCCGATCTAGCTGAACTTGTAAATTACTCAAAGGATCGCAACCAGAAGAAATCAGAAATTCTAGTTTCTGGATGTAAGGCACAGTTGCTAGGTTGTCCAGAATTTGGAAGATTGCCTGTATATAAGGATGACCACTTTGCTGATACCAATCACAGCTAGCAACTTTTGCCTGATCAAAACCCAAGTGTACTGTTAAAGATGGCTCGTCAAATAGAGCGATCGCCAAGGGACGCGCTTCTTCCTGTAACAATAGATCGTTACTTTTTGCTAAGTGTCGCAGTTTCTCTAAGCGTTCATAACGTTCCGTCACAGCTTCCGGGTCATCTTGCCAATGGATTGCTACTGTTACTAGATAAGTTTGTAACAGCATGTGACCCAGCTTTTTCGCCTTTGTCGCTAGATAATAGGAATTGTAGTCGTTTGCCTCAATCAACAATGGCACGCGATCTACTACTTCCAACCCATAACCCTTGACTCCAGCAATTTTGCGGGGATTATTGGTAATCAAGCGAATCTTTTTGATACCCAAGTCCATGAGCATTTGTGCCCCCATCCCGTAGTCTCGCAAGTCAGCGGGAAATCCTAAACGCTCATTTGCTTCTACTGTATCTAGTCCCATATCCTGCAACGAGTAGGCTTTCAGCTTGTTAATCAAGCCGATTCCCCGTCCTTCTTGGCGCAGGTATACAACTACACCTTGACCAGCAGCCTCAATCATTTTCAGTGCAGCTTGCAACTGCATCCGGCAGTCGCAACGCAAAGAACCCAAAGCGTCACCAGTTAAGCATTCTGAGTGCATCCGTACCATCACTGGCTCATCTTTGAAGTTAGCTGGATCGCCCTTGACAATTGCAACGTGTTCTGTATTATCCAGAGTATGGCGATAGGCGTAAATTTCAAACTGACCGAATTGACTAGGCAGCTTGGTAATCACCTCACGATACACTAGGCGATCGTGCTGTAGGCGATAGCTGATTAAATCCGCAATACTAATAATTTTTAAATTGTGACGTTTCGCGTATTCAACTAACTGCTGCAACCGTGCCATTGAACCATCGGAGTTTTGAATTTCACAAATTACCCCAGCTGGGTATAGCCCTGCTAATCGAGATAAGTCTACAGCCGCTTCCGTATGTCCTGCGCGTTTGAGTACGCCTCCTTCTTTAGCCCGAATGGGAAAAATATGTCCAGGACGACGTAAATCTGTAGGTTTTGTGGCTGGGTTGAGAGTAACCTGAATAGTGCGGGCGCGGTCTTCTGCTGAGATGCCTGTGGTGACACCTAATTCTGGCCCGGCATCAATACTGACAGTGAAGGCAGTTTGGTTAGTATCTGTAATGTTGCTTACCATCAAGGGTAAGTCTAGCTCGTCTAGGCGATCGCCTGTCATTGCCAAACAAATTAGTCCTCTTGCTTCCACCGCCATGAAATTAATAGTGTCGGGTGTGGCAAATTGGGCAGCACAAATTAAGTCGCCTTCATTTTCTCTATTTTCATCATCTACCACTACAATGACGCGACCAGCTTTTAGGTCTGCTAAAGCGGCATCAATCGAATCAAATTTAAAAGCTTGGGTAGGATTAGTCTGTGACACAGAAAGATTTCCAGCTATAAACGTAAATTTTTTTAACAATTTCTTCTTTTAGATTGTAGCTCCTTTATAAGGCAGAGAAGTAGACTAGCAATGATTTGATAACGGGGCAAAAATTTTTGCCATAAAAAGTGGCGATAAAGTGCAGCGACAGTAAAGGATGAAGAGGATGAGGAAGATGAGGGAGACAAGGAGGACAAGGAAGAATTTACTCCTATGTCTCCCCCTTCTCCCCCATCTCCCCCATCTTCTCAGAACAAAGTAGAGGGGTTTAAGACCTTTTGTGCGCTGTGCGTCTGGTCGCTGATATTGTTGATAGCTAAGAACGAATTAACCATTCATGGGATAAGGATTTCAGATCATGGGCAAATTAAGACGCGTACCCGTTGGGATTGTTGGCGCGTCGGGCTATGGTGGAGTACAGTTAGTACGACTACTGATGGATCACCCAGAAGTCGAAATGGTTTATTTAGGAGGTGAGAGTAGTATCGGGAAATCTTTTGGGGATCTCTACCCGCATCTGGCTCATGCAACTAACCTGCTAATAGAAGCGGTAGAACCAGAAATAATTGCTCACCGCTGTGAAGTAGTTTTCCTGTCTTTACCAAATGGTCTGGCTTGCCAAATCGCGCCCAAATTGTTGGAAAAAGGATGTAAAGTACTAGATTTGAGTGCAGACTATCGGTTTAGTGATTTGACAACTTATACAAATTGGTATGGTACAGAGAGAAGCGATCGCACAATTGCAGCTACAGCAGTTTATGGATTACCAGAACTTTATCGCGATCGCATTGCCGAAGCTCAACTTATTGGCTGTCCTGGTTCCTATCCTACTGCCAGTCTCCTTGCACTTTCGCCACTTTTAAAGCAAGGCTTAATCAGACCAGAAACAGCTATTATCGATGCCAAGTCTGGCACATCTAGCAGTGGACGGCAGGCTCAAACCAACTTATTACTAGCTGAAGCAGACAACTCCATAGCAGCTTTTAATGTTGGTCGTCACCGTCATACCCCAGAAATTGAGCAAATTTGCAGTGACTTAGCCGGTCACGAACTCATGATCCAATTTACACCGCACCTTATCCCAATGGTACGCGGTATTTTGGCAACAGTATATGCCACAATGAGCGACCCCGGTCTAGTGCGAGATGACTTAATCACAATTTTCTCAGCCTTCTACCGCAACTCTCCTTGGGTAAGAGTCTGCGGTAGCGGCGTTTACCCCCAAACCAAGTGGGCTAACGGCAGCAATCTTTGTTATATCGGTGTAGAAGTTGACCCACGCACAGGTCGCGTGATTGTCATGTCAGCAATTGACAATCTAATTAAAGGACAGGCGGGCCAAGCTATTCAGTGTCTAAACCTGATGATGGGCTGGGATGAAACCTTAGGGTTGCCCAAGTTGGGGTTTTATCCGTAAATCAGTTAGGAGTTAGGAATGATGAATTATGAATTATGAATTAAAAACTCCTAACTCCTAACTCCTAACTCTACTTCGGTCCTAACCCCACAACACCAGCATAAACGGCGCGATCGCCTAGTTGATCTTCAATTCGCAGCAAGCGATTATATTTTGCTACTCGTTCGCTACGACACAGAGAACCTGTTTTGATTTGACCGGCACGGGTTGCTACAGCTAAATCAGCGATCGTTGTATCTTCTGTTTCACCAGAACGATGGCTAATTACTGAACGGATACTATTGCGAGTTGCCAAATCAATCGTTTCCAAGGTTTCGGTAAGCGAACCAATTTGATTGAGTTTAATCAAAATGGCATTAGCAGCTTTTTCTTTAATGCCTCTTTGCAAGCGGGTAGCGTTAGTCACAAACAAGTCATCTCCTACCAGTTGCACCCGCGAACCTAACTTCTGGGTCAGCAATTGCCAACTTTGCCAATCTTCCTCGTGTAAGCCATCCTCAATTGACACAATTGGGTATTGGTTAACTAGTTGTCCTAAATAATCAATAAATTCAGCCGGGGCGTGAGGTTTACCATCGTAAACATACTGACCATTCTTGTAAAACTCACTAGCCGCTACATCTAACGCCAACGCTACTTCTTCCCCTGGCTTATAACCAGCTTTCTTAATGGCAGCAACTAGCAATTCCAAAGCCACCTGATTAGACTCTAGGTTAGGGGCAAAACCGCCTTCATCGCCGACACCAGTAAGCAAACCCTTTTCATCTAACACTTGACTGAGGGTAGCAAACACCTCTGCACCCCAGCGCAATGCTTCCCGGAAGGAAGTTGCGCCAATTGGGACAATCATAAACTCTTGAAAATCGACGTTATTTGAGGCGTGTGCGCCACCGTTAATCACGTTCATCAACGGCACTGGGAGCAAATTCGCTAAAGGACCACCCAAATAGCGATATAGAGGAATTTCTAGAGACTCAGCACCAGCTTTAGCAGCTGCTAAGGAAACCCCCAAAATTGCATTAGCCCCCAAATTGGATTTGTTAGCAGAACCATCTATCGCAATCATTGTGCGGTCTAGCAGTTCTTGATTAAGGACATCCAAGCCTAACAATTGTGGCGCAAGTGCTTCTTTGACGTTTTGTACTGCCTTGAGTACGCCTTTGCCCCCATAACGGCTTTTATCGCCATCACGCAATTCGTGGGCTTCAAAAGTGCCAGTAGAGGCACCACTGGGAACTTGCGCCAGTCCGACAACGCCGTTAGCTAAATGCACTTCGGCTTCAATTGTCGGTCTACCGCGAGAATCAAGAATTTCACGGGCTGCGATCGCCTCAATGGCAGTATCTAGAAATTTACTCATCTGTACTTTATCCTTTATTCGAGTGTGTTACGCATCCAGTCCAGTTGCCTAACCCAATCGCTAGCATAGGCGGTTAAGAGACTTTCTCGGCTGAGATTAAAGAAGTTTTCCATTATAGGGATCGGGAGCAATGCCAAGAATGGATAATTGTTTATCCTGTCCTTTCGGCTTTTAATTCTTTCTGTGACGGCATTTTTCCCTTAAGACTTTGAGCTAGGTAAAATGTTGACAGAGAATAACACTAAATCAATTACAGAGAAAAGGTCAATATGCGATTACTACACACAATGCTGCGGGTGGGCAACCTTGAAGAGTCCTTAAAGTTCTACTGTGAAGTTCTAGGAATGAAATTACTGCGCCGAAAAGATTATCCAGGGGGAGAATTTACCCTGGCTTTTGTTGGCTATGGCAACGAAAGCGATAACTCGGTGATCGAACTAACCTACAACTGGGGTGTGGAAAAGTACGAATTAGGTAATGCTTACGGTCACATTGCCCTTGGCGTTGATGATATTTGCGCTACGTGTGAAGAAATTCGCAATCAGGGCGGTAAAGTCGTGCGCGAACCAGGGGCGATGAAACATGGTTCGACGGTAATTGCTTTTGTGGAAGATCCAGATGGGTATAAAATTGAACTTATTCAACTGGGAACCCAAGGATCGGGAGTCAAACAGGAATCACAAGAGCAACTTGTGAGTCAATAATTTTTATCAGGGATTTCCAAAAAATTAATTATCCGGTAGGGTGGAATGTCATTTATTTAAGCTGGATTCAGAGCCTCAACTTTTTCAAGAAGCCGGGAATCTGGGCAGCAACTTGTGCTTAAGAGCCATAGGAAAATCCACACAGATGTCTTAAAAAGTTGAGCTAGAGAGAGATTGATTCTTCCTGCACACTGTCGTCTCGTGTCAGTAAACCCAGACGCGCGAGACTTTTCCCTTTTTAGGCGGGTTAGGATATCTCCTCTACGTAAATCCTATTAGTATTACCCCAATACTGTTCTTGATGAGCAACACTAATAGCGACGCCGATAGCGAACGCGAGTGCGTCTCGTAGAGAAGCGGTAGCGAGTCCGCCAGCGTCATAGCCCGTCGTAGACATCGCTCCAATAACACCATCAGGGAAAGTCTGCTCATAACAGTGTTTTCGTTTTAAATTAGGAAATAGGCAATGGATTAAACTATCATCAATTGCCAATCCCAAATTGCCACCGGAGATACACGCGGATATACGCTGAGAATGTTTGGATAATTATCTGGGTATTAAGGAGTAGGGTTACAACCACTCCCAACTCCCAACTCCCTTTAATAATCCCCAATCCTTAAACTAAAAATCCAAATTTCAAAATTCTAAAGATGCAACCTACAGATCCAAATAAATTTACTGATAAAGCCTGGGAAGCAATTGTTAAATCTCAGGATATAGTCCGTGCTTATCAACAACAGCAACTAGATGTTGAACATTTAATTATTGCCCTGTTAGAAGAACCCACTAGTCTAGCAATACGTATCCTGGCTCGATCTGAGGTCGATCCAATCCGCTTGCAGCAGCAGCTAGAAGCCTTTACCCAACGCCAGCCTAAAGTTGGTAAAAGCGATCAGCTTTACCTTAGTCGCAATTTAGATATTTTATTAGACCGAGCCGAAGAAGCTAGAGCCAGGATGAAAGACTCCTACATTTCCGTGGAACACATACTTTTGGCCTTTGCTGAAGACGATCGCATTGGACGAAAGATACTCAAAGGCTTTAGTGCGGATGCACCTAAACTCGAAGCTACTATCAAAACTATTCGTGGTAGCCAAAAGGTGACAGATCAAACCCCAGAATCCCGCTATGACGCCTTACAAAAATTTGGCATAGATTTGACAGAACAGGCAAAAGCGGGAAAACTCGACCCGGTAATTGGGCGGGATGACGAAATTCGGCGGGTAATTCAAGTATTGTCTCGTCGTAGCAAAAATAACCCCGTACTCATTGGTGAACCTGGGGTAGGTAAAACTGCGATCGCAGAAGCATTAGCACAACGGATGGTAAACGGTGATGTTCCTGAATCTCTGAAAAACCGCAAGTTGATCTCGTTAGATATCGGCAGTTTAATTGCTGGAGCAAAATTACGAGGTGAATTTGAAGAACGTCTAAAAGCGGTTCTCAAAGAAGTTACTGAATCTAACGGTGACATTGTTCTATTTATTGACGAACTACATACCGTAGTCGGTACAGGTTCCAGCCAACAAGGGGCAATGGATGCGGGAAATCTGCTCAAACCAATGCTGGCGCGAGGAGAACTACGTTGTATTGGCGCGACTACCCTCGACGAGTTCCGCAAACACATTGAGAAAGATGCCGCCCTAGAACGCCGCTTTCAGCAAGTATTTGTCGATCAGCCAACTGTGGAAAATACTATTTCGATTCTGCGGGGATTGAAAGAACGCTATGAAGTGCATCACAACGTCAAAATTTCTGATTCGGCTTTGGTAGCAGCAGCAACCCTGTCAGCACGTTATATTAGCGATCGCTTCTTACCAGATAAAGCTATTGACTTAGTAGATGAAGCAGCAGCACAGTTGAAAATGGAGATTACCTCCAAACCAGCTGAATTGGAAACCATTGATCGCCGCCTCATGCAGTTAGAAATGGAAAAGCTGTCATTAGCTGGCGAAGAAAAGGGTACTCTCCAAACGAAAGAGCGTTTGCAGCGCATTGAGCAAGAAATCGCCAATCTGACTGAAAAACAGCAAGTATTTAATGAGCAATGGCAAGGTGAAAAGCAGATATTGGAGGCAATAAGCGCCTTAAAGAAAGAAGAAGATGCGCTGCGAGTGCAAATTGAACAGGCGGAACGTGCTTATGACCTAAATAAAGCTGCCCAACTAAAGTATGGCAAATTGGAGGGAGTGCAGCACGAGCGCGAAGCCAAAGAAGCGAGCCTTTTAGAAATTCAAAACCAAGGTTCCACGTTGCTGCGAGAACAAGTCACCGAAGCCGACATTGCCGAAATCGTCGCAAAGTGGACAGGAATTCCCGTCAATCGCTTGTTGGAATCGGAACGACAAAAATTACTGCAATTAGAAAGTCATTTGCATCAACGAGTCATTGGGCAAGAAGAGGCTGTAGAAGCAGTAGCAGCCGCAATTCGCCGCGCCCGTGCAGGGATGAAAGATCCCTCTCGTCCTATTGGTTCATTTTTGTTCATGGGTCCTACAGGTGTGGGTAAAACTGAACTCGCCCGTGCTTTAGCTCAGTTTCTCTTTGATTCTGATGATGCATTGGTGCGCTTGGATATGTCTGAGTATATGGAAAAACACTCAGTTTCTCGCTTAGTGGGTGCGCCTCCAGGATACATAGGATATGAAGAAGGCGGTCAACTTTCCGAGGCGATTCGTCGCCGTCCTTACTCAGTGGTGCTGTTGGATGAAGTGGAAAAGGCGCACCCCGATGTGTTCAATATTTTATTGCAGGTGTTGGATGATGGGAGAGTTACTGACTCTCAAGGAAGGACGGTAGATTTTCGTAACACCGTCATTGTGATGACCAGTAACATTGGTAGTGAACATATCTTGGATGTATCTGGTGATGATTCCAAGTATGAGACGATGCGGGTTAGGGTAATGGAAGCGTTGCGATCGCATTTCCGCCCGGAATTTCTCAACCGCGTTGATGATATTATTCTTTTCCATACCCTCAGTCGCACAGAAATGCGGCATATCATCCGTATTCAACTCAAGCGCGTAGAAAATCTCCTCCGCGAGCAAAAAATCTTTTTTGAGATATCCCAATCAGCCTGCGATCACCTTGTCGAATCAGGCTATGACCCAGTTTACGGTGCCCGCCCACTCAAACGGGCAATTCAGCGAGAAGTAGAAAACCCCCTCGCCACCAAGTTATTGGAGAATACTTTTATCTCTGGAGACACGATTATCATCGACAAAAATGAAAACGGTCTGTCTTTTAGCAAAAAAGTGCTGGTAAAGGTGTCAGTACCACAAATTGCTACATAGCACTTGGCGTCTCCCCTTCACTCACCAAGAGCAACAAGAGAGGCTAGGGACTGTTTTCAAACTCGAAGATCCCCCCTATGCTTCTTAAGGGGGGAAAAGAAACTCTAAAAGCCCCCCTTTTTAAGGGGGGTTGGGGGGATCTCCAAAGACTCAGGTGCTTCAAGAAAGGTTTGAAAACATGCCCTAGCGCCTGCCGTATCCAAAGGGCTGTAGGGAGAAGACCAAACTGGCTTCGATACACAAACAAAGTCTAAGAATAATTGAGGGTTTGAAACCCACGGAGGTGGTTAAACCACGTATAGTTGCGGTTTCTAATCACCCTTTTTAACGTTAATGTAACTGCGTGTTGCATCTATGATGCCTAGTAGCTTCTGCCACAGGGTACGAATTTCTCGTACCTTAGGGCAGAAGCTTGCTTACCTTTAAAGGTGGTAGTGGGATTTACGCCAAGGTGTATTAGTAAGTAATTAGTAATTAATCAAAGCAATGTGAACAACAAGATTCCCGACTTTTTAATTAAAAAAGTCGGGAATCTAAGCCGCACATCTGATTATTTTGCACCTAACTGATATCTTTCCTTTAACAGATGGGTATTATAAGCCTACTCTGCTGACAACATCTTCATAAATTTGTCTTCAAATAAAATACATTTACGCAATTCTACTGTGAACTAATGCTCTTATTATTTATCAGACTTGAACTAAATAATTCTGAAAAAATCAGTGTTTACCGGATAAAATGAACAATTCATAAATGATATAACTTTAATAAATTATCTTTTTTTATAGCTACTTTAGTTTGGAAGTTAGTAAAGCAAAATGTAGCCGTTAGATAAATATCGTCTCATGTAATGCCTGTAAAAATACTTGATAGGCATGAGTAAAAACTTTGAAAAAATAGAAAATTCGCTATAATCCACTTGACCAGGAAGCAGATATGTCTAGAAAACGTCAGCTATTCAAGGTAATTCAAAAAACCTTCAGACAAATTAGCAAGCAGCTTTTATCTGCAATTAATAAGCAACTTATTTGGCTTTTGCGAACTATCTCTGGTACTCAAAGAAGACGCGGTTCGGTTAATTCTGGCTTTGTCTTGCCAACAGTAGCGATGGTAGTTTTGGTAGTCGTACTGTTAACAACTGCAATTTTATTTCGGTCTTTTGAGCGTTCTAAAAATGCTAGTAATGTCCGCGTAAATGAAGCGACAATGCAAGCCGCCACCCCTGCTTTAGACAGGGCTAAAGCCAAAATAAGTGCACTGTTTGCCGACCCGACTTTACCACGCTCTGTCCCATCAAATCTAACCCTATACAATACCTTAATTAATAAACTTTCTATCTATACATTTGGTGATGAAACTCCTATAACCCTGGCTTATAATCTTAATAAAAGTACTTCAACTCCGATGATTGAAGCAGGTAGTAGTATGGCTTTAGAAAATCAAGAAAACATACAAACAGCCTGGAAATTTCCTGCCGATACAGATAATAACGGTAAATTTGATAGCTTTATTCTCTATGGTATCTACTTCCGTACTCCCCCCCAAACTGGTACAACCCAAACCAGAAGTAGAAGCCCACTAGATGCTAGAACCCCTCCTATGCTACCAGCTAAAGCAGGTGGAGCTTGTGACATAGCTGGTGATACTAGTGCTAGCTTAGTAGGTAGTTCGGGTTGGTATAAGCTACCAACTGGCGAATTGAAAAAAAGCTTTTTCGTTTATGCAGTAACGGTTCCCATTAGTGATATTGCTCAAGCTACTTCTCTTGATACAACCAAATATGAGAAGTATCGAGGTAATAAGGGCTTCTCGGCATTAGAAATGCAACAAGATCGTAGTCAAGTTTCTATTACTAATAATGCCGTTGTTTATGAGGATGACTTAGATATTACACCAGGGCCGAGATTCCGTCTCAATGGACGCATCTTTACCAACAGTAACTTATTTACTGCTGTAACCAGTCAAAATATAACCCTATTTCAGGTCAGTAGTAGGTATTCATGTTACTACGAACGAGAAAATAGCAAGATAGTTGTTGGCGGTAATATTGCAACTGGTAGTCCAATCAGTACAAGTGATACAGGTGGAACATTCGTAGATTTATTTGTAGAAAATGGTGCACCTACTACAAATAAATCTTTAGCCGGTACTAATAAAACCACTTCAAATAACTCGAATGACATTGCCTATAACACTCAGGCTTATGCTCAACGTATAGACTTATTAGTGAAGGCACAACTTAACAATGCTGCTACTACTGATCCTCAAGAAATCCAAACTAATATAACCAACCGGATTCTAAACGATCCAAGCTTAGATGCGACTAAAGTACGTAAGGAAGAATTAGAAAATTGGTTCCGTAAACGTACTAGGCGTGTACCATTTAGAGAAGTTCCTTATGGTACTTCTGCTATTATAAAATCTGGCACTACTGAGTACGACTATATAACAGATGCAACAACCTTTATGAAAGGTTCTGTTAATACGCTACGTCCAATGGATGCCTGGATTTATCCAACAGATACTAATACAACACTAACACTAAATACAGCGCAACTACCTACTAGAGATCCAGACGTTGTAGATAATACTCCCGTAATAGAAACAGAGTTGGGCGATCGCATCGTAGTAGGCAACAACCTGCCTGAACTTATATGGGACAACACAAAAGGAGACTTTGTAGGAGACGATGAACCTCAAGCCATCACTCCTGCTGTGAGGTGGACAAGTAGCACTACCAAAGATCGAACTCGTACCACTCGCGTCAGACAGTTATCAGATTTAGGGGTAACAGGACGTGATGGTTTTTGGGAAATTTCAGCCGCTTCACCCCGATCTAATCCCCTTGATGTAGTCGGTGGACTGAGGGTGATTACAGGTGCTGGAGTATATACACCTACAGGTTCTGGATTAAGAACACTCGTTCAACCTACTCTTCCAACACGAGGAGGAAAGCCCGAACTGGTTGACGATCCAAGCACGTCGGGAATCAACGAAAGTTATGGCACTGTAGTCTGGCCTGATACTATGCCTATGGTTGTACCCGATCCGACCGATCCTCTGAATGCAAGTAAACAAAAACGTGGTGATTTGGTAATGCGTGCCACGGTAGTGTATCACTACAATTTTAATTCCTACAATCCTCAGGCGAGTACACCAGACGATTATCAAACACCGATGGCCTGTGTAAGTAGCTACTACAACCCTACTAATCAGACAACAGCAACTACAAACACCTATAATCCCCTTGCTTCGACAACAGTAGCAGCATCTAACAATGGGGTTGTTTATGCTGCTCCCGCTACTGCATCTGATGGTATAACTAGAGGACAAACAGTAGATGCCAATGGTTTTTTTACACCTGGGGCTAATGCTGATGATGTGACTAACACTGGTGTAACTTTGCTAAATCGCTTGAAATATCAAGCTAACTTGGTATTTCCCAATGGCCGCCTTGTGAATCCTCTACTACGGCAAGCACTGGCCAAAGCAACAACCAGCAAACTTACTCTCTCTGAACAATCAGCAATTGACTCTACTATCTGTGCAATACAGATTGCTGATGGCACTCTGACTCGGAGTACTACCTACATTCCTGATGGCGCAATCAAAGAAATTACATTTCTTGATGCCCGACAAATTAAGGCTATAGATAAAGGTGGTACATTAACTGGAAACTACAATTTAGAAGTTGAACAGCGTCAGCCTCTAGAAATTCGTGCCACTACTATAGATTTAGGTCAGCTTCGCACACAAGCAATCGGCGCTGCATCGGATAACGAATATCTATTGCCCAATAGCGGCATTATCTATGCCTCTCGTGATGATGCTCAAAAAGATCGCAGTAACCCAACTAGTGAAAATATCAGCGCTAGTGACTACAATCTCGATCCAGAACGGCGACCTAACGCCATTATGTTGATTAATGGCAGTAACTTGAGTCGCCAGACTAATTACAGAGCAGAAGAAAAAGGCTTAATTTTAGCAACTGAGCTACCAGTGTATGTTAAAGGCGATTTTAATCTACACACTAAACAAGAATTCAAAACCCCGGATCTTTTACCTGCTCCTAGCGCTTCTAACTACGATACTAAATTTTACACTCGTGCTGCGGCAAATCGCGATCCTGACTTTGCTTGTCGGCCTAGTGACCCTAGACTACCCAATTGCACAACAGGCGAAACTTGGCGACCAGCATCAGTAATTGCCGATGCTGTTACCTTACTCTCTGGTAACTTCCGTGAAGGTTTCCGCAATGAGGGTGATTACGACTTGCGAAATAACCAAGGGAGCGATCCTAACGTCGTACTCAGTCGGCTGAAGGTAGGTTTCTGGAATAACAACTTTCTCACTTCATCTAATTTCTTTAATTTAGTCACTACTCCACCTAATGATGATACCTACTATAGGGGTACTCCCACTGCTACTGACCCACTAATCTATAACAGTTCTTACGTGAACAACTTCGTCACGCCCATTCAGCGTCGAGGAAGTTTCCCAGAGTATGTAATGGAGATGTGCTTCAAGATACCAGTTTCAGAGTGTCAACCGGGTGACTGGTATGTGGGTTTAGATAGTGATAGTAATACAGGCAATGCTTTAGACCTAAACACAGAAATCCTAAAAAGGTCTAGTGATGTAGTAGGTGTAACTGATCTTACCAGACTCTTAGCTGGTACAACTGCGCGATCGCCAAGGGCTGGTTTTGAAGGATTTGCTCGTAGGGTTGCGTTCAAACGGAAATACACACCAACAAGTGATCCTGATTTTGGTAAGCTTGTTAATACTAGTAACAACGCCATAAATTATACTAGTGCTAATCCCATTCCACTAGGTATTAAATTAGGTGTAGTAAGAGAATTGCCGCTAAATTTCATAGGTGGTGTGTTAGACCCGCTTAGCATACCTGACATAGCAACTAATGCTCTATGGTTTGCAACTACAACAAATACTACTTCTCCTAATAGCCCACCACCATCGACAATGAGCGAGATCAAATACAACAACACCGATCGTGTATTCTACAGATACCCCAAACTACCGGCTTCTGGTTCGCTTAGGGATTTTCCTGGAGCTACAGACGCGTCACTATTTAACCCTGCTTCACCCGCCAGAGATGCGTCATACCAGCCTCTATTTGAACCTGTATTGCAATTACAAGTAACAACCGCAACACCACCTAGTACTCAAAATTACGCTGCTTTAGCAGCAGCATCTAGTGTCGTTAAAAACACTAGATGGTTGTCTCAGGCAAGTCAAACAAATTTTAATCTAGTAGTTGCTGCTGGTGATACTCCGGCTCGTGTGGGTACAAGTACCTACGAAATCAATGGGGGTTTGCATAACTTTGTGCGCTTCTTAGAAAACTGGGATGGGATTGATGCCAATATCAACGGTTCATTCATCCAATTTAAACGCAGTATCTATGCTACTGCACCATTCCAAGCTTTTGTCAGACCAGGGCCAACAACTCCTCCTGCAACCACTTCTGACCCAAATGATACTAGTGCTGCTAACCTTTTGAATAATAACAGTATCTTTTACAGACTTCTGAATTCTGCAAGACCTGGTTACACATCAGATAGTACTTACATTACTAATCCTAGTGGTGAAGCGCCTTATTATATGCCTCCTAACCGTAACTGGGGTTTTGATGTGGCGTTATTGGCGCAAAACCCCGACTTGTTTGCCCAGCGCTTTGTAACTCCAGCAGCAGATCCTCCGAATGAATACTTCAGAGAAGTAGGCCGCGATGACCTTTGGGTGAAAACTCTGTTGTGTGGTGTACAAACTCAAGCAGCAGATGGGTTTGATACTGCGGACACTAGTTACTTTGGTAGCGGTTTCAAATTTGCACTACCAGCAACTGAACGTCCTACTAGCTGCCAACTCCCACCATCCTAAAGTGTCTGAATGAGAGTTTTTACATCACTTTTCGGGTGAATAGACCACGTTAACAGACCTAGCCTAGCCCCCTCTTCCCTAATGGGGAAGGAAAATTCAAAGCCTCTCCCCCTCTAGGGGCTACGGTGTACACGACAAGTCAAATTACCCCGCACAATCCCCCGATGCATTGGGGGGAAGCCGGAAATCCAGTTCCCTCCCCTTTCCAAGGGGAGGGTTAGGGTGGGGTAAAAACCAGATTCGTAAACTACTTCAGACTTGTGTGTACACCGCAGCCTTGTAGGAGAGAGGTTAAGAGTGTATTACACCCGATCGCAAATTACTTTAAAACATAGCTTTATTAAGAAATTAAGTATGAACCCACGCCAACTACAAGAATTATCTGCCCAGTCTAACGAGTCAGGTTTTACGATCATTGAGTCGCTTGTGGCAATCCTCGTGGTTGCCATTTTGCTAGTAGCGATCGCACCTGTCTTAGTAATGTCAACAGCAACTCGTGTGCAAGCTAAACGGGTCGAATTGGCAACAGGAGCGGCTAAAGCCTTCATTGATGCTATTAAGTCTAAAACAATATCCGAAGATCAAGTATCAAATACTACCTCACTTTCTGCTGCAACTGCTGCTGCACCTAGAACTGTATCAAGCTCAACTACCAGTGGTGACTATTTAATCAGTAGTGCAGGTGTTCCCGCAGACGCAACTAGTTTGTATTGCTTTCACAATGATGGCAAAATCACCCTACCAAGCGCCTGTACAACCTACAAAACAACCAGTCCAGTTCAGTTTTACATTCAGGCTTTTGGCAATGCAATTGGAACTATCAGCACAAGTAGCGCTCAAATTGATAGCGGTCAAAGCTATCGTTTGGGAGTTCGGGTATATCGTTCAGATGCCTTCATCGGTACTGGTAGCTTGAAAAAAAGTAGTGATAGCAATGGAAAAACAGCAGCAACATTCACTGGGGGACTAGGCGATCGCAAAGCACCACTAGTAGAAATGACAACTGAAATTGTTAGGGGTCAAAGCTCCTATAACGCTTTGTGCGATCGACTTGGTGGCTGTCAACCTCCACCATAAAATTAACCCGGTAAACATAAATAATTTCATGACTCAGTATCGGTCACTAAGGAGAATCTGTAGCAAAATGAATATATTGAGGTGGCTGTTAAGTACTCAGCTAAAACCCTCTCACAAGCAAAACAAAAATAGTGGCTTCACCCTGATTGAATTGCTAGTGGCTATGATCATTGCATTTTTAGTAATTACGCCATTACTAGGTTTTATGATCAGCGTTTTAAACACTGATGGACAGGAACAAGCCAAAGCGAACTCTGAGCAAGAAATTAAAGCAGCGCTTGACTATATTAGTCGTGATGTCCAACAAGCGATATATATTTATGATGCTACTGGAATTGCTTGTCTAAGCGGTACTGTTGATGCTAGTACCGATAACACTTGCCCAAATGCAAGTACAACTGGGAATCAACTACCTAACGGAACAGATAAAGTTCCTGTGCTTGTTTTTTGGAAACGAGAATTAGTTAATCAAGCAATTACAATTACAGGCACTCAAAAAGATGATACTTTTGTTTACTCATTAGTTGCCTACTATTTAATTAAAGACACTAGTCCTACTTGGTCTAACGCTGCACGCATCGCCAGATGGGAAATTAAAGATGGCGTTCCAAATACTTCTGCTACACTAGGTGCTTGCGATGGATTTACCACCGAAAAATATCTCCCATGTCCAGATAAAGGTTTTAAACCATTTGACTTGTCACAAAAGGGCATAACATTACAAGCAAAAATGAATAGTTGGGCAAGAAGTGGGACTTACAATCAAGTTCCCGTGGTGTTGGTTGATTTTATAGATCAAACAACAACAGCACAGGAAACCCCAACAGCTACAGCAACTGTGACTTGTTCTACTGGCTTTAGTCAAGTTCCAGCAGTCGCAAACCTTGCTAGAAAAGGCTTTTATGCTTGTGTAGATTCAGTTAGCGCAGATAATAGGAGTGCTGCGGAAGTTTATTTAAGGGGTAATGCACAAGCTCGTTTAATACAAGATGAAACTAAAGTACGTTACGCGCAGAGTAAATCTAGTTATTTTCCGAGTGCAAACATTAAGGTTCAAGGAAGCAGCTTCATCTTTACCAAATAGCTTCTATCTTTGACAAATATTAATAAAAGCAGGATAGTATGCCGAATATTCCTAGTTTAAGACTATTGAATTATTTCCAGTCGCACAGCCGAGAAACAAAGCTAAAGCAGCAATATTTAGCAAATAGATTGTCTACTAATGGCTACAATCAACAAGATGCTGGATTTAGTCTTATAGAGTTAATAGTAGTACTGCTGTTAGTAGGAATTTTAGCTGCGATCGCAGCTCCTGGTTGGGCTGCCTTTGTAAATCGGCAACGGATAAATAAGTTTAACGACGCCGTTTTCGCAGCACTGCAAGAAGCACAGCGCGAAGCTAAAAACAAAAAACTTAGCTACAGTGTCAGTTTTCGGAAAAATAGCACAACCCAAGAGGTTGCTATTTATCGTACCGATACTGGAGTCAGCACATGGAAACCTTTAGGAACAGATGTAGGCGTTAGCTCTGATAAATTTTTGCTAGGTACAAATCTAAATAGCACTACTGAAAATACTGCCGATTCTACTGTATCCTATTCTTTAAATGCATCAGCAAAAATTACTTTTGACTATATGGGAACTTTACCAAATGCAAGCTTTGGAACACCTATAGCCCCTTCTACAGAGCCACCTGGGTTAAAAATAGTGGTAGCTGTACCAAGCTCTGCAAATCCTGCGTCAGCTAGTAGCGTAAAGCGATGTATCATTGTGAAAACTCTCTTAGGCTCAATGCTGACAGCAAAAGATGATAAATGCAGTTAAGTAATTTAAATACCACTATTTATTTAAAAATACGTAATATTGCTGAACAGAAAACTGCACGTTGATAGCAAAATTGAAACATCATGTGCAGTTTTAATATTTGATAGAGTTATTTAAGAGCCATTGATAAATTAGCCATTGCCTGAACATAATAAAAAGCGTCATCATCAAAATATACTTTTCGGAAAATGACTGAGAACCTTGACTTTACTGTAGCTATCCCAACTTATAACGGTGAAAGTCGTTTGCCTGAACTACTAGAACGACTACAAAACCAACTTCACACCGAAAATTTATCTTGGGAAATTATAGTTGTAGACAATAACAGCACTGATAATACAGCTAAAGTTGTTCAAACCTATCAAAAAGATTGGCGATGTCCTTACCCTTTAAAGTATTGCTTTGAAGCAAAACAAGGTGCAGCTTATGCTCGAAAAAAGGCAGTTTTAGAAGCTAAAGGTAGATTCATAGGTTTTCTAGATGATGACAATTACCCAGTATCAAATTGGGTAATTGCAGCTTATACTTTTGGTGAAAAATATCCCAAAGCTGGAGCTTATGGCAGCCAAATTCACCCAGACTGGGAAGTAGAACCACCGGAAAACTTTAAGCGAATTGCTCCATTCTTAGCAATTACAGAGCGGGGTAATCTACCGCTATTATATGAAACATCTAAAAAATTACTGCCTCCTTCTGCTGGACTTGTTGTTCGTAAGCAAGCATGGTTAGAAAGTGTACCAGATAAGTCTATTTTAACTGGTAGAGTTAAAGGCAATATGCTTACTAGTGAAGATTTAGAAATGTTGTCTTATATCCAAAAATCAGGATGGGAAATCTGGTATAACCCCGAAATGGAAATATCACACAAAATACCAAAATTACGTTTGCAAAAAGATTATTTGATTCCATTCTTCCGAGGGATTGGACTTAGCCGTTGTGTAACTAGAATGGTAAATACAAAACAAATATATAGACCATTTGCTCTTTTATCTTATATGATAAATGATTTGCGTAAAATCACGTTACACTTACTCAAATATCGAACTAATCTGAAAGATGATTTGGTAGCTACTTGCGAAATGGAACTTTTTTTAAGTAGTTTCATTAGTCCTTTTTATCTTTGGAAAAATGGATACTTTAAAAAATAAACTATTAAAATATTAGGTATTATGACTGAATTAGCAGATGACAATTTAGATATTAGCGTAGCCATTCCTGCATATAATGGAGCAAACCGTTTACCTAAAATTTTGGATAAGCTATTAACCCAGACAGGAGTAGAACAACTTAGCTGGGAAATTATTATTGTGGATAATAATAGTTCTGATAATACATTTGAAATAATCCAGAATTATCAAAAAATATATGATGGAAATTGTAATTTAAGATATTTTTTAGAACCCGAGCAGGGAGCAGCTTTTGCCAGATTGCGAGCAGTACGTGAAGCTAAAGGACAGCTAATCGCATTTTTAGATGATGATAACTTACCTGCTCCTGATTGGTTATCAGAAGCATATAGCTTTGGATTGGAGCATCCTCAAGCAGGTGCTTGGAGTGGACAGATTCATGGTGATTTTGAAGTAAACCCGCCAGAAAACTTTGAAAGAATTCAAGCTTTTTTAGCTATCAGAGAACATGGTTCAAATCCATATTTGTTTGACGCAGATAATTTAAGACTTCCTCCTGGTGCGGCGCTTGTTGTTCGGAAACAGGTATGGTGTGAAAATGTACCACAGCGGCCTAATTTAAGTGGGAAGCTGCCTGGTATTTTGGTACAGGGTGATGACTATGAACCATTGCTTTACATACATTATGCAGGCTGGCAGATTTGGTATAACCCTACCATGCACACTTATCATCAAATACCACGCTGGCGACTTGAGAGAGATTATCTCTTAACTCTGGCACGCGGTTGTGGCTTGTGTATTTTCCAGTTAAGCTTGATAAATACTAAAAATTGGCAAAAACCAATAGTGTTTATAAAAACTATTTTAGGGAATTTACGCCGAGTATTACATCATCGTATTCACTATAGAGGGGAATTGAAAAGTAATTTAATTGCACTTTTTGAAATGGAATTTTACTTTGCTAGTATGATGAGTCCTTTTTATTACTTAAAATCTAATTTGCGCAAAGGATTAAAAAACAAGTTAGCCCTATAAAATGATTAACTATAGTCAAAATTTGCCAAAAACTTCTGTAATTATACCCGCTTATAATAGTGAAAATACTATTCATCACACAATTCAATCTGTTCTAAATCAAACTTTGAGCGATCTAGAATTAATTGTAATTAATGATGGTTCAGAAGACTCAACTTTAGATGTTGTTACACAAATTAAAGATCCCCGAATAAAAATATTTTCCTATACCAATGCTGGCGGAAACATTAGTCGTAACCGAGGTCTACAGCTTGCAGTTGGAGAATTTGTTAGTTTCTTAGATGCGGATGATCTTTGGACACCTGATAAGCTTCAGTCTCAGTTAAAGGCTCTGCAAGAAAACGCTACTGCGACAGTTGCTTACAGTTGGACTGATTATATCGATGAAAATAGTGAAATAGTACTCTCTGGTACACACGTTACAGCCAATGGAGACGTTTATGAAAAGTTATTGTTGACAAACTTTTTAGAGAATGGCTCCAATCCTTTGATTCGTAGAGAAGCTTTAATCAAATTAGGTGGATTTGACGAATCTCTAAGTGCTGCTCAAGATTGGGATATGTGGTTGCGATTAGCTTGCCAGTTTGATTTTGTATGCGTACCATCTGTACAAATATTGTACAGAATAAGTGCTAATTCAGTTTCTTCTAATCTTGTAAGGCAAGAAAAAGCTTGCTTACAGGTGCTTGAGAGAGCATATAAGGAAAGACCTTTAGCGCTTAAGTATACTTGGAATCTAAGTCTGACAAATTTATATAAATACCTGACATGCAAAGCCTTACAAAAGCCGTTTAATCGAGAAAAAGCTTTAACTGCGGCTAAATTCTTATGGAATTATGTTCTGAATAATTCTTCAAGACTTCAACGTATAAATTTTACTTTGAAATTATTATTAAAAATTTTCATAATCATTTTAATGCCTACGTTGCTCGACAATATTACTAACCAGCGCGAAGTAAAAAGATAAAAAAATGAAAATTGTTTAACAGCTAGATAGCTGAAAAACTCTCAGAATAAAAAATGGATAGCCTGGTGCATCTACCGTCTTTAGTTTATGCAAAAAATCTCTTTAAGAATAATCATTCTAACAGTGGTTTTACCTTACCAGAGATGTTAGTAGTCATTGTATTAATTGGTATATTAGCTACGATCGGAATATCCAACTGGCTGGCTTTTGTGGAGACTCGCCGTCTCAACGCTACCCAAAATGAGGTTTATTATGCTATGCGCCAAGCGCAAAGCCAAGCCACTAAAGATAAATTGACCAGGCAAACCAGTTTTCGCATACAAAATGGTGTCGTGCAATGGGCAGTTCATCAAGCAGAAGCAGGACAATTCATTCCTGATACTGTTAAAAACAATGGGAACCTATGGCATAACCTCGAGCCAAACATTCGCATTGATGAAGAGGAAAACAATAAAGGAAAAAAAGAGACAACTTTACTAAAACACCCTTCACAGCAAATGTGGCGAGTTTTATTTAACTATCACGGTTGTCCTATCTCTGAAATTGGAAATCAGTGTACAGTAGGCGGATTAGGACAAATAACATTTTACAGCTTGAATGGTGGGAAAGCTAAACGTTGTGTCTATATTTCTACAATTTTGGGGGCTATGCGAACGGGAAAAGATCATCCTAGAGCCAACGAAAACGACAAGTATTGCTATTAAGATATTTTTAGTTGATTCAAACAAGGTATTTTGTGCTGAACTTACCAGCAAGCCTAAAACAGCACCTGATTATTTTCACCCGCTATCCAGAACCAGGTAAGACAAAAACTCGATTGATACCTGCTTTGGGAAATGTTGGTGCTGCCAATCTTCAACGGGAAATGACGGAGCATACAATATTTCAGGTTCAAGAATTGCAAAAAGCCATTGACATATCTGTGGAAGTGCGGTTTGCAGGTGGCGATTCGCAACTTATGCAAGACTGGTTGGGGTTGGATTTGGTTTACCAGTCTCAAGGTGAAGGGGATCTAGGTTTGCGGATGGCGCGATCGCTTTTTGATGCTTTTCAATCTAGTGCAGAAAAAGTAATTATCATTGGTACAGATTGTCCTGGAGTAAATGCCCAGATTTTAGCAACAGCCTTTGAGAAGTTACACGCCTTTGACCTCGTACTTGGGCCTGCGATCGATGGTGGATATTACTTAATTGGTTTGCGCCAACCCATCCCGGAGCTATTCGTTAACATCGAGTGGGGAACTGCTCAAGTATTCCAGAAAACCGTGGATATTGCCCAGAAACTTAATTTATCATACGCGGACTTGTTGCCCCTAGCTGATGTTGACCGACCGGAGGATCTGTCAATTTGGGAACAAGCCCTTGCAGGAAAGATGGAGCGATCGCTTTAGGGAGTGGAATCAAAGGGCGGTCTAATTTAGATAATGCAAGCTAATTGAAAAAGTGCGTAGGCATTACTTTTCCATAAAGATGTGAGCCGATGATCTTGGGGATGATAATTAAGAGACAGAAGCAATAAAATCCTGTGGAATATCAGCACTGCTGAAATAGCTCCTTAAAGCTTTTTGAGACTGCTTCAGGTTTGGCAACAATTTCGACAATTTTATTGCGTGCATCTGCTTCAAATAGCGCTTCAACCGCAACTTGGGCGACTTTCTGTCTGGGAATACTACCATCAAACAGTGTATCTGCACTCTGCATCACGATGCGATCGGAGTTGTCTTCATTCTTCAACCCCCCAGGCCGGACAATCGTATAAGTAAGACCACTTTTCTGAATATACTCTTCAGCTTGTTTTTTCCACAACAAAATTAGCCAAAACAAGTTCAGAGGATGGAAAAGCCGGGAAGTACACAAAGAAGAAACAAAGATAAGATGCTCAATTCCCTTTGCCTTAGCAGCATCTACTAAATTTTTAGTACCTTCAAAATCCACTTTATAGGGGCCAGTAGGGTCAAAGCTAGGTTTTGCCCCAGTCGCAACCAACACAACTGTGCTATCTCCCAACGCAGCAGTTAAACTTTCTGGTTGTAATACGTCGCCTACCACTAATTCGGCTTCAGGAGACAGAATACCCCTAGCTTTTTCTATATCCCGCACCAAGGCTCGGACGGGAATATTCCGCGCGATCAATTCTTGCACAATCCGGCGACCTGTTTCACCTGTTGCCCCTGCTACAAATGCTTTCATGATAAATGTTATCCTGGGAAACTATTGTGTGCTTGTTCAGTTCTCTATTTTAGTAATTCTATGGAGTTGCTCGCAGATTAATAAGGTTTCGGTCAAAATGGGATCTGAATGCGAAATGACCCAGGTGTGTGGGGAATCATTAATATAGACTAACGCCAAAATATACAGTAATGCATTTATGCTTTCAAGAAAAGGCGAATATAAATCCTGGGAAATAACAGAAGCAGTTTTACCTGTAGCGTCCAGCCAAGAAGCCGAGGACACATTAACAGAAGCAAATGTAGCGACGCTGACAAAATTTTACGGTCGTTATCAAGATTTTATGGAAATGGCTGCCCCAGTAGAGAAGGTTGCTGAGTATCTCAATGCTCACGCCTCATGGTTTTCGCGCTGTGCTGAACCCATGAAGGTACAATCACTTGGGGAAAATGGCTATGCTTTAACAATTGGTCGTTTTGGTTCTTTCGGTTATGAAGTAGAACCGAAAATAGGTTTGGAATTGTTGCCCCCAGAGGAGGGTATTTACCGCATCCGTACAATCCCCATTCCTGACTACCAACCGCCTGGTTATGACGTAGACTATCACGCATCTCTACAGTTAAAAGAAACTGATGTTTCCACTAGCATTGGTAAGGTTACAAGAGTTGAATGGGAATTGGATTTGATAGTTTATCTTCACTTTCCCAGGTTTATTCAGCGATTACCCCAGTCTATAATTCAAGCTACAGGCGATCGCTTACTTAATCAAATTGTCCGCCAAGTCTCCCGCCGCTTAACTCGCAAAGTTCAGGAAGATTTTCATAAATCTTTGGAAATCCCTTTTCCTGGGAATTCCAAACAAAAGCGCTGAGTCAACAATCCTTTGTCATTTGTCATTAGTAGATGAGAAATGACAAAGGAGAAATGACAAAGGACTATGCTTTAGTGAGAATTCTTTGGACAATTTGCACCCCAGTCACAGCCTGCCAAGCAAAAAGTCCCAAAAGCGTGAAATTTATTAAAATGTGAGTTGCACGCGCCCAATTTGCCCCTTTCTGCATATAAGGGGACAAAGCAGCAGAAAATGCTATTAGACTTGTCATGCCCAGTCCTGCCAGCAGGTGAGGCCCGACAAATAACTTTTGGTTATTAATGTAAGTGACAGCCATCCCACCGATCGCACCTGCTACCATCAAAGCTAGGAGTATAGAACCGATTTGGTAGTGTCTGACGTTATATCTACCTTTAATCAATTCTTTTTTTTCTTCCCCCTGAGCATTTCTGGTACGCTGCAATTTCAGTCCTAAATAGGCAGCATAAATTGAGAGTACTAATAGCGCCCACATGAGCACCGGATGGAAGAAGTTTAGCCAATATTTCACCGACGTAGAAAGTTCCAGACTCATCGTGTTCTCGCCTAATGATTAAATCTTCATAAAAATTAGCATAACTCTATTTTCTGTGTTTAAATTTGCACAAATTAAAAGAGACTCCCGCGACTATTTTTCTTTACCCTCTTGCCAAAGTGGATAAACAATCTCAGACTAAATTTTGAGGGTAGACGAACAAAACCCCCTGTGTGGGATCTCATTCATGACTGAAAACAACGATACTTTGCTGCTAAAAGCTGCTAAAAGTGGCGATATCAAGGGTCTGTGTGCGCTATTGGCTGCTGGTGCGAGGGTGGACGCGTGCGATCGCCAAGGCACTACGGCGTTAATGTTTGCTGCCAATTTAGGCTACACCGAAATTGTGCGATCGCTGCTGGATGCTGGGGCAAATATCAACTTGCCCAGAAAACTCTATGGTTTGACGGCTTTGATGTTGGCGGCTAGTGCCAAACAGCTTGATATTGTGCAAATTTTACTATCTAGAGGTGCAGATGTTAATGCCACTAATGAAGATGGCAGTACAGCTTTAATGGCAGCAGTACTCAAAGGTCATATTGATGTAGTGCGAGTTTTATTGGCTGCTGGTGCCCAAGTTAATATCGCTGATAAAGATGATGATACGGCGTTGAAACTCGCCGTTAAGCAGGGAAAAATAGAAATTATAGAAGCAATTCTCCAAACTGATGTCGATGTCAATATCCACGATGAGGAGGGTGAGACACTCTTAATGCTAGCGGCAGACTTGGGACATCTGGAGATTGTAGAAGCACTGCTAGCAGCAGGGGCTGATGTGAATGTGAAAAACGCTGATGGTGGAACTGCCCTATCGGCAGCAGCAGCGGCTGGACACAGTGCGATCGCAGCAGCTTTACTAGATCGATATGCCCAGATTAATCTCCAAGATAAAGATGGTGAAACTGCCTTACACCTTGCCGTTGTGGAAGGCTACATTGATGTCGTGCAAATATTACTTAACAGGGGTGCAGATGTCCAAATTAGCAACCACCTGGGCGATACACCACTGCTTGTAGCAGCATTGCAGGGACATAGCCACATTGTCGAGGCACTGCTACGTTCTGGCGGAGATATAAATGGGAAAAATCTTGGTGAAGTACCTTTAACGTTGGCTGCATCACAAGGACACACGCAAACGGTGCAAGTGTTGTTAGACTATGGTGCTGATGTCAACATTCCAGGGGATGATGGCAAAACTGCTTTGATCAAGGCAACCGAACGCAAACACAAAGAGATCGTACATTTGCTGCTGGCAAAGGGGGCAGATGTGAATTTTCAAGACTCAGCGAGGGCCACATCATTGATGTGGGCTGCTTCAGCAGGTTATGGCGAAATTGTGCAGTTATTACTCCAAGCTGGGGCAGATGTGAATTTGAAAAACCGGGGCGGTTATACTGCTTTGATGATTGCAGAATTTAATGGTTATAAGAATGTGGTGCGGAGTTTGCAAAAAGCTGGGGCGCAAGAATAGCAATCTAATTTCTTCATCTAAAATATTTTCAGAAATATCTTGACAAATTATTAAATGAAGGTTAGCAGCTTAAATACCAAGGAAGTTTAAAAAAACCAAATCTAGGCGAAGAAACAAAGAAAGCAAAACTCCGTCGTAGCTGTTGTGAACTTGCTACGGCGGAGAAAGAAAAAATTAAAACGCCAAAAGGGAGCAGACCAAATGCTTGCGTCACAAGGATAGAAAGAAAGCAAAAATGAAGAAGTAAATTTACCTTTTACTTTTTACCTTGTACATTTTACCTGCTCTCCCCCTTGGCGTTTCCTACTGTGCTAGATGTGCAAAATATATAGTTTTTAATTGAACAGAAAAGTATTCTAACGATCATTTTTTATATTTTTATCCTAAAGGCTAAATACAAACAGTCACCAAAAAAGGTTGATGTGCAAACGTTTGAGAGATCCTACGGAAACTCAAAGAAAAATAAATAAAAAATTAAATTTAGTGGAATCACTGTGGTGAATCCTCTGTCACCATGAACTCAAGCATTGACTCATGACTTGATCGAGTATAAATAGCCAATGATTATAAGATTTGCAGAACAACTAGTGTCATATCATCAGTGTTTTGTTTATCAGCACCGATGAATTGCTGAACTTGATCAAATAGGTAATCCACAATCTCCTCTGGCCCATTGCAGTATTTACAAGCAGTATTGAAGCCAGCAACAAAATTGTCTTCATCGAAGCGATCGCCACCAGCAGCAGCGGCATCAGTTAAGCCATCTGTATAGTAAATAATTGTATCTCCAGGCTCTAGCTGTGCCTGGGCATCTTCATATTGGCTGTTAGCATCCAAACCGATTAACATTCCCAAAGTATCTAAACGGGTGACAGTTTTTGTCGTTGCGTGCCACCACAAAGGAGGATTGTGTGCCGCATTGCTATAAGACAGAATTCGGCTGTGGGGATTATATTCTGAGTAAAATAGTGTTACAAAGCGATGGGAATTTTCCAAATCCGCATACATAACTCTATTTAAGTTTTGTAGAATTCTGGCGGGGGAATTACCATGTAGCACTTCTCCTCGTAGCATTCCCCGCATCATCGTCATAATCAGCCCAGCAGGGACACCTTTGCCCATGACATCTCCAATAACCAAACCCCAGCGACTAGTTTCGGTGCCACCTTTGATCTTGGGCTGAATCTTATTATGATTGGTAGCAATAAAGTCGTAGTAGTCTCCGCCGACGCGATTGGCAGGTTTACAGCGTGCCGCTAGGACTGCACCAGGAATTGTAGGGCATTGACGTGGTAGAAGTCGCCGTTGAATTTCTGCGCCAATTTCTAGTTCTTGGTCTAGGCGTTCTTTTTTTCTTAGTTCTACAGCTAGTTCATCGTTTTCGATCGCTACTGCTGTTTGGTCTGCCACTAACCTAACTAACTTTTGCCTGGTTTCTGTCCAACTATATTCTGGATCGCGGCTCAAGACGTAGAGCCATCCCCGTTCTGTATGCTTTACCAGAATCGCTGTACCAAAAATTTGCACATCTGGCCCCAAATAGCGATGCATCTGGTCATCCAAAATCCCCGTGGCTTTCGCTAGGGGAGCAGTATTGGGCAAAAGCGTGATTTGACTACTGGCTATTTCTAGCGCTTTGCGGATATTCTTGCGCTGGCCACTATCTTGCCAATGTAACTGTTCTAACCTGACTTGACCATTAGGTTTGTAGAGAAACAGGGCGCTACCGTCTGCATCTGTTACTCTTGTTGCCATCAGCGGAATCAGTTCCAAAAACTGATTCAAATTATTGAAACTTCTCAGGGCAAATCCTAAAGAACTTAGCAAATCTTGAATTTTGTTCTGTTCCCGGTGCAACCTTGCCACGAGTTCTTTAAGTGCCACGACTGGTGTGACATCCGTGGTGGCACTACTATTATTATCAGTGGGTTGAGAGGGCAGTTGAGACACAGGCACAGGTATTATTGCACTTTATATTGGCAGATTTTAGATTACTTATAAATCTTTTGGCTTTGCATTGCTAAACCATATTTAGACAAGACTTGCCATTTTAGCAAGAGTATAAAGACGTAACAGGCAAATTTTATAAGTATTTTATTTGCTTATTGTATTTCTGATGGAATATTAGTAATTTCAAATCATGTATTTTTAGTCCAAATTCTACCCGTAAAAATTACTAATTTTGCTGATCTATCAGAAAGCTTTTCATTTTTTCATAACTTAAGTACCAAAGCATATCTCTAAAGTTATAAAAATACTTTATTCAAAGAATAATTTATAACGCTTTCAGAGAGACTGTTTGGGCAGAAGCAACTAGGAGACTAGAAGTCTTTTGAGTGAAAACCTCTATAAGCACTCAAATCGAGCTTGATTTGCTAAAAAACAGACTTACACTCGTTCCCAAACCTGAGAATATGTAAATAAGTTTTCAAATACTTAATTTGTATACCATAATTGCTGGAATAATTGCCAAGATTGAGCTTTTCCATTTTTAATTTCTCGTTCTGTGAATTTTGAGTTGCTGAATACGCAAAATTTAAACCCATCAAAACGGGATAAAAGTGAAGCGACTCTATCTTCTTAGTCAGATGTAACAGAGTTAAACCATTAGCCTGTAATTTATTCTAGGGGTGAGTCATTTGGTAAGTGTAAGATATGAATAGAAGAGATGACACTAAAAATAGAAGAAATATCTTCCAGAAACTTTAAGTCAAAAGCCAGAAAGAGTATTTTCATTTAACCATCAGAATTCAAACCTATCGAGAGACGTTGCACGAACAAGTCGCCATAGGCAACACCAGGCACCTATGGAGGGGGAAAACCTCCCGCAGCCCTGAAATGAACCGCGCTGGTTCTCCAACGCACTGCTCACCACTGAGACTGCTGTCCATCCCACAATATAATAGTTGTATTTGTGGGGGTGAGGTCTCGATTCACTTTTTAATTGCTGCAAGATGAAAGTCTAGGGGATTTTGTATGTCGCAGTAAATACCGTACTACTACATTTAAAAAGCCCCTTTAAGACTTCAAAAAGGGCATTAGCTAGAAATTTTAGCAAAAGTCACCTATTTATTGTGACAAATTCATAATTTTAGGACTTGAGCTGTTTCTAGTTAGTTCAAGTGATAATAACAGATCAGTCATCCCTAAATTTATCAGTTTTAGGACTTACGAAAAAATAGCTAAAAAGCTTAATTTATCGAATCTCCTTCTCTGTCAGAGGCTGACGCCAACGCGCAGTGTCTCCCAGAGAAGAATCATACAGTATTGCGTAAGTCCTAAGTTTGTTAAGAAAAATTTTTAACTCGAAATTTTTCAACTAACCACTCAAGAGAGCTTCGACAAACTCATAGCTCGAAAAGGGGCGTAGGTCTTCAATTCCTTCGCCAGCACCAATAAAGCGAATGGGTAAACCTAGCTGCTGCACAACGGCAAGAGCAACGCCGCCTTTGGCAGTGCCATCTAGCTTGGTTAAGACAACACCACTGAGTTGGGCAGCTTGGGAAAAAACTTCGGCTTGCCGCAGTCCATTTTGGCCTAAAGTGGCATCTAGAACCAATAGTGATTCTACCTTGGCATTTGGGGCTTTTTTATCGATAATTCGCCGGATTTTACCGAGTTCGTCCATTAAATTTTTCTTGTTTTGCAGTCGCCCAGCTGTATCTACGAGAAGCAATTCGGTTTGACGCGCTTGGGCGGCTGCGATCGCATCAAATACAACTGCTGCCGGATCTGTATTCTTTCCCGGATTGGCAATTACATCCACGCCACTTCTACTACCCCAAACCTTCACCTGTTCCACGGCGGCGGCGCGAAATGTGTCTGCTGCCCCAATCAGGCATTTATAGCCAGATTTTTGTCCCAGATGGGCAATTTTACCAATAGTGGTGGTTTTACCGGCACCATTCACCCCAGTAATTAACCAAATATTCAAGGTTTCTTTTTCTGGGGTAAAGGTAGTTTTGTGGGAGTTTTTGCTCGGTGCATCCAGCATATCCCGAAGGATTTTTTTCAGGAAAGCGATCGCTTCTTCAGGTGCGGTAACTTCTTCTCGAAGTTTTGTCTGGAGAGCATTGATAATAAAGTCTGTCGCCTCTACACCCACATCTGCTTGCAAAAGCAATGCCTCAATTTCCGTGACAGCAGCTTGGTTTAGCGGCCCTTGACCAACAATCGCCTTCAGTTGATTGAGAATACTACGGCGAGTTTTGTCTAATCCTTGCCGGAGCTTTTTCAGCCAGGTAATTTCTTCAATAGAAACGTCTTCTGCACTTCTACCTTGAGCTGCTAGAACTTTCGCCGACCAGACAAACCCATCATCAAATAGCAGTCCGGGAATTTCCTCTCCTGTTTCTGAGGTTGTCGCTACTGGCTGTACTACCTCCGGTTCTGGAACTTCAATGGCGGTGGCTATTAGTTGTTCTAGCTTGGCTTGCCGTTCTGCCGCCGCCCGTTCTAAAAAGGATAAGTTAGCAGGTGCTGTTGGCTGTGTTGCCTCTGGCGTAGCTAGTGGTTCGGTGGGTGTTGCTTCAACCTCACTTGCCGTGAGTTCTGATCTGGAAACATCTGGCTGTTCAGCAATTGCTGCCACTGAGGAATCTTCTGTAACTTCTTCCTCACTAGCAGCTTGGACAACTTCTGGCTGTGTAGTTTCTACGGTTGTATTAGCAGGTTCCTCAGTTGCTTCTGCTTCGGTGATTTCTGCAATGACCGTTTTTGCGGTTTCAGGTTGTATTGATGGTGCTAAGGTATCTGCTGAATCAGGTGGGGTTTCTACTACCTCAACTTGCTGTTTTTGCTGAATATTTTTGTAGGCTGCTTTCGCAAATGCCAATAAGTCTGCCGTTGTGTCTGGTGCAGTTTCAGCAGTTGGTGTTGAGGTTTCGGCTGGCTCTGGTTGGGGTTCTTTTGCAGGAGGAGTTTCTTCCTGTTTCTTATCAGAGGGAGTGTTAGAGGAATCGTTATGTTGACGACGGAACCAATTAAAAACCATTGCAGCAGTATTAGTTATATGAGTTATAAGTTATAAGTTATGAGTTTAATTTAACTTTGTACTTTTTCTTGGGGTGAAAACTTCCGGGTTATCCTCACCTTTCAACGCCAGTTTAAAGAAAATCGATACAACAAAAGGTTTCCTCTGTTCGCGCAGCATCTCCCTTTGGAAGAGGTTCCGCTTGGAGGAAGCCGCAGAAGCGGCTACAGACTTTTTTCCACGGCAGTATAGAAATTATGAATTCCGCAGCAGTACTACGCAGTTTTTTTCTGCTCAGTGACTCGGCGCAAAACACCATTAATAAACCGATGACCATCGTCTCCACTGTAACGTTTGGCTAGCTCTACAGCTTCGTTGATGGCGATACTGTCTGGAACTCCTAAAAACTTCATTTCTGCCACGGCAATTTGCAAGATATCGCGGTCAATTTGGGCGAGGCGAGTTACTTGCCAATCTACTAAGGCAGCAGAAATGAGTTCATCTATAATGTGTCGATTTTCGTTGACGGTAATCACAAGCTCTTTCGCGTAATTCCGAACTCCCTTATCCTGATTAGCTAACTGAATCAATACTGGGAAATCAACTGCTGTACCCAACTGATTGATTGCTGTCTGGGTGCAGGCGATCGCTTCTTGAAGCATTGTTCTGGCAGTATTGAGGTCGGAGGCCCGAGTTTGGCTACTTAAGAGGCGATCGTTACTGCGTTGTAGTTCACCTGCGGCATTATCGAGGGTATCTTGTACTTCTGAGGTTAAAGTCCGTACTGCACCTAGTACCAACTTGGATACTAGTTGATCGTCTTCCAATTTATCTAATTTCTTTGGGTTGACTGGCAATTGGCTAAGGCTTAAAAGCGCTAATTCACGAGCAATTTGCTGGGGTTTACGAGGTTGCATAAAACTGAGGGGTGATTGTGCGAGAACTGAATTAACTAGGCAAGACAAACTTACAATTATATCAATTTTGGCACAGTTAAACAACAACATTACGCATTTGCTTGTGACTATGCCAGATTGATTCCAGAGAGGCAGAGGGCAGGAGGCAGGAGAAATACACTCCTATATCTCTTGCCGCAACCAGAGCTTTTCTTGGAGTTTAAGTCAAGCTCGACAAAATCTCCGAGTTGGGGCTTGGAATTAGATGGGGTGTGAGCCGCTATTCTTTATTCCAACCTCCTGCCTCATTCCTCTTTCCTTCTTCACGTTTCTTCAACGGGAATAACCTGCTGCTTGATCTCTTCGTGTTTCACTTCCAATGTGGACTCTTTAGAGAAAACCAAAGGCGTATTGGGGGCAACAATGCCACCTGATACAACTATTTTAAAGGCGTCTTCAATCGACATGGAGAGGTTCACCACCTCGTCTTCAGGAACGACTGCGTACCATCCGGTAGTCGGATTTGGGGTGGTGGGGATAAAGACACTTAGCACGGGGCGAGACATTTGGGCTTGGATATCACTGCTGATTGCACCCGTAACAAAAGCGATCGCCCAAATTCCTCGGCGAGGATACTCTACCAAAATTACCCGGCGAAACTTGCCATTAGAATCTTTCAGTATTGTTTCTAAAAGCTGTTTGAGAGTTTTGTATACCTGTCCTGCTAAAGGAATTGCCTGTAATAATCGCTCACCAAAATCTAACAACCACCGCCCAGCTATGTTCCGAGCCATCAATCCCATCAGTAATATACTTAGTAGGGGTACAGCCAATCCTACTAATAAATTAAGTATATTTACTAAGTCCGGGTTTAACCCATCAAAAGGATTCAATTGTTTGGGAATTTGGGTGAGGAAGTTGATTACCCAAGTCGCAATGGTAATTGTCAGCCAGATAGTGGTTGCTAGGGGAATTATTACCAACAAACCAGCAATCAGGTCGTTTTTTAAGTCCTGTTTTAGGCGATCGATTACCAAGCCCCGATTCTCCTGTTTTAAGCTAGAGGAACTTTTGTTATTCGTATCCATACCAGCAGATTCGTCAAATTCCGAAGCCTTTAACTTTGGCAGATTCTGCCGCAAGTAACTGTCTAAAATGCTAGCAAGTTGCCTGCTGCTGGAAATCAGCTATTTTCCTATAAGCATACACATAGACATTAACCAATCCGATGGCGACTGGTTATTCTTAGAGGATGTTACTTTTCTTTATAAAACTTGTAAATAATTGTTGCAAGTTCTTGGCTATTATTAATCTAGCGCGCTGAATCAAAAGCTGCTCATGATTGTGAAAGTACTACAGGGTAAACTAATAAATTATTTTATCTGGTCAATCACTCACTTTTGAGCAAGGGTGGCTTTTATGAAAATGTTCTGTTAAAAATATTAATTGTTAGGGATTTTCAAGAAAGAAATTATCCATCTTGTGGGGTGAGTATTCTGCCTGCCCTGAATATAGAAGAGATGGGGACACCCGTTCTGCTAGAAAATTTGGGATGTTTTTTATTAGTCTTGAATTATGAAAAACAAGATCCCTGACAACTTTTATGAAGTCAGGGATCTGTGTAGCACATCTGTGCGCCCTATGATTTTGCGATCGCTAATTTTATTGGGAATCCTTCTAATCTCCAGCCCTCTTCACGCTGCATCAACCTGTGTAGTTTCAGAATCCGCGCACTGCAACTGTTGCGTACTCTCTTGTACCAAAATTGCTGTTGCATCTAAATTAGGTTTTGGTAGATACTTCATTTCCCACACTTTGAGCAAAATCAGGTATTCGTAGAATGCCTGTAATGTACACCAAGCGACCCCGGCGCGTCCATCTAAACATCCGCCTAAGATAAAATACATATATACAAACCGTAGCAACGGTCTGGCGGGCAAACGTAAAGACAAATCTTTCAAGGCACGCCGTCTTTCGACTTCCGATTTACCAAAGAATAAATCTTGCCAGTTAACCTTCCCCTGTTCTAGCTGATACAATGTTTCTTGAGCTTCATCTGTAGAATAACGGTTGTGTTTGTCAATCCAGCGGCTCAAACCTTTGCTACAAGTGTAGTGTGGGTATGTTTCTTTTAAAAAGCTAGTTGCACCCTCACAAACTTCTCGCTCAGTATGACCGTAGTCTGTAAACCACACTTTCCCGTGGCGAAAGAGTCGCATTTGGTAACGGGGATACTGTGTGCTGTAGCGAATCCAGCGATTCATGAACATGACGCGTTCAGCCACGTAGTAACCGATGTAGTCTGGGTTCTGACTTGCCTTTTCGCATTCTGCAAACAGTTCTGGTGTCATGCGCTCGTCAGCTTCGAGAATGTAAACCCATTGATGCTTCGGGGGTATAGACTCTAACATCCAGGTGCGTTGGCGTCCGTGGCTTTCAAAAGCGTGCTGGACGATGCGGATGGGATAGCGACTGGCGATTTCCACAGTGCGATCACTACTGCATGAATCCACAACAATGATGTCATCCGATAGCATCGCCGATTCGATACAAGCAGCAATATCTAGTTCTTCGTTATATGTCAGTATGTAAATTGAGAACATTACCCAAGTTTTATAGCGATTTTACTGAGTGATAATTGCCTTTCTATTGTTATTAGCTATTAGGCGCATGGCAGTATCAGCCGTCAATAATTTTTGGATACATCCTACTGCCATGCCAATAGTGGATTAGCGTGCGGCAGTTCTAGGTTTACCACCTTGTACAGCACCCCTACCTCTTAAGCCTGTCCAGCCGATGATAATGTAACCAATGGACAATAGCAAACTGCTAATACCAATCCGCAGTCCAGACTTCCAAGCAGTATCTTTAGCTTGTTGCAGTGCGTCGTCTCGGCGCTGGCGAAGTTGGCTCACTTGTTGAGTTTGCAGCGTTTTAATATCTGTTTGTTGTTCGATAGCTTTGTCAAGTACTTGGGGATTTGTTTTAGCCTTCTTGAGTAACTCTTTTATATTTGCGGGAATTTGAGGGCTTTCAATTGCTTGTTTATATTTTTGGTCATCTTTGAGGATTTCACTAAACTGAGCTTTGGTTTGGTTTCGCAGCTGGTCTAGTTGCGCTTTTCCTTGATCAGTATTCAGTTGTGCTTGCAATTGCGATAACCGAGTGTTCAGTTGATTTTCTGCTTGGTCTGCTTCTTGGGTGATTCGGTTGAGTGTTTGAGTCTTCGCTTGATTGACGTTATTTAGGTGCAGGGGAAAAATCAGCAAGAACATCAACCCTAAAATACTGGAGATAATCGCGGCAGGAAATCTTAAATCAATACCTTGGGGGCGATCGCTTGCTGGATCGGCATTCTCAATCCAATAAGCAGCAAATAGAAGCCCCAAACCAACCAGAGGAACAATTCCTCGATCGACGAGCGCTGTTCCCAAATTGATTTGCCATACCCGATCGGTGGGTTGAAAGGGTAATAACAGAATCAAAAAGTCAACGAAAAAGGACAAAATGCAGATTATTCCAACTACCTTAAGTGTGAGAGCAGTACTCACGGAAGTAAAACGGTTAACCATAGTTTTTCAAACTGGTGGTGAATACGAGTGATTTTCATATTTCAAGCTACTTGAATATTGTGCCCATGACTATGACTATTGTGTAAAAACACAAAGCAGATTCAATATTGGTAAAGGCTATCTGCCTCTTGGTTTTCAACTAGGCCACAGTAACATTTGTTATCTCCAGTGTCTTCAGGAAATTCCTGGTATTTTAAGATACGAAGTTGATGGGAGGCTAGAGGAAGAGACTCATTAATTACCCAATCTCCCTGATTGCAGTTTTCAATCGGTCGTAATATAGACCTTTTATAGGGGATTACAGATGTGCATCGGTGTCAACTTGAATCGAAACCTTTGCAAAGAGGCTGTATCGACTTATCGTCCGATTTGAGTAAGGAAGCAATTATTACTGAGAGCAGATGCTACTAGAAGTAATTGAATTTATACTTGTTCAAGATTTTTGCGAATATCTCGCTTGCTATACTTACAGTAGTTTTCTTTTGCATAAAGTACAAAGCTACGGGTTTTGAGGCAGGAGGTAGAAACTCTTTATATCTGATGCGTGAGTCCTGCATTTTGTACCTCAGTTACTTGCAAACTCCTGTATTTATACTCTTTTTTGCTAATTCTTAAAAAAATGAGCAAATCGGAAATAATAACTAACAATCAGGTGTGAACTTTACTGGAATCAGTTCGTCGGTGATTTTTGTTAGCAAAAAGAGTGAATTTAAAGGAGTCAGACTCTGAAAGGCTTTGAATTCAAAGGTGTTGAAAAACTGATTGGCCCAATAGCGGCGCTTCTCGGCTTTGTGTATTTGTTGCAATGGTATATTGGAGACTTGCGATCGCCTTCCGATCCCATCTTTGAAAATAAACAGCCGCCTTTGGTGATGAAAGAGGGCGACCCTTATATCCGCGCTTTAATGCGAACCATCTCGGCAAGTGAAGCTAGTGGAAACCGTCCCTATTCCCTGTTATACGGTGGACAGCAAGTCAACGATCTCAGCCGACATCCTGAGATATGCGTCACAATTGTCACAGGTCCCAACACAGGTAATTGTTCTACCGCTGCTGGCAGATATCAAATTATCAACATTACTTGGTATCGTTTAGCCCCTCGTTATCACCCAAAGCCGACGCAGATGATGTTTTGGACTGCTTATAGTTTTGAAGCAGAATATCAAGATGTAGTAGTTTACCGTTGGTTAAATGATTCTAAAGCTTGGGGAACTGATATTTCTCAACAGTTGCGTCAGGGAAAGTTAAATGATGTTTTGCGGCGACTCTCTCCCACTTGGACAAGTTTGGGATATGGCATAGAGACTAATTCTGTTAGTAACTCTTTACCTAAGGTTTACCAGAAAATGTTGCAAGAGGAATTAACCACAGTGAAGCAACCAACAACAGTAAACTTAACCCCAACTCCCCAGATTAAGCCATCAGATAAGCAGCTAAAGAAGCAGTAAACTTATTTTACTAATTATTAAAAAACTCTCTAATATTTTGTACAAATTCTACAGTGTTTTCAAAGTGAATATTATGTGCAGTATTATTAATTACTTTTAGTTGTGCAATTTTACATATATTAGCTATTTCTGTATTTATATCTTTAAACTTTTCATCCTTTTCACCAGCTAGTAAAAGTAAAGGCGTTGTATTCTCTTTGAGTTTTTCCCATAAAGATGGTTGATTACCAGTACCCATAAATTTGAGTGATTTTGTTAATTCAATTAGATGATTCTGCAAACGATTTTCTAGCAACCTTTCAAATTCTGGATGCTTTTTGATAGAACCAAAAATGGGCTGACTATACCAATTTGACAGAAAAGCAATAAAATCAGTTTGAATAATAGTTCTGCTTAATTTTTTAGCTATCTGAGCATCACGTCTAAGTCGTTCTAATCGCTCTGCTTCTGTTGCTAAACCTGGGGAAGCTGATTCTAATACAACTTTAATAAAACGTTCTGGGAAATGTAGAGTTAGGTATAAAGCCAATCTTCCACCCATTGAATAACCAATTAAGTAACATTTATCTATTTTTAATTCATCTAATAAATTAATTATTGCTTGAGCAGTGGGTTCTATTTTATAGTATTCATCGCTTCCTAAAACTTGGGTTTTACCATGTCCTGGTAAATCAAGGGTGAGATAAGAAAAATCTTCACTTAGTAATTTTATGGCTTCATCAAATTCATTAATATTTCCCATGAACCCGTGTAAGAAAAGAATTATATATTTGTTTATATTGATATTTAAATAATAGTTAAAATTATATTCTTTTAAAGTCATTTTTAGAGGAGATAGATAAAATTTGATTGAGCGCTTTTTCTTTCTTCGTATTGATAATTACGCGTAGCTTGCCGCCGTAGGCATTGCCTTTTTGCTCCTTGGTAAGATAGGTAATGCCAAAACTCTCCTTCCTAATACACGTGTTGTGTTAATTTTGGCATAAATAACCCTCTGCTTGAGTCAATACACTAAATGTCGCATCTCTACAAAATGTCTTGTCGTGCGAGTTAATTTTTTATTTTTAAGGTAAAAATCGATCTAAAGCAGCTTTTAACTGTTTAATTTCAACGTCAATATTACCTTCTTGTGCGGCTCTACCAATACACTCAGTTAAATGTTCATCCAAAACAATTCGCGCGACTCGATCCAATGCGCCCCGCACTGCGGCAATTTGCAGTAGAACATCAGGACAAGGGGTGCTTTGCTGCACCATTGCCTTGATACCACGAACATGTCCTTCTATACGCGATAATCGATTGACAATTCGCCGTAAAGACTCTTCGCTATGGATATGAGGATGAGCCGGCTCTCTAGTCCCATGAGGATGATCTTTATGCTCGTGGTCTGTATCGTGATAGTGGGAATGTTCTACTTGCTGGGATGTTGGCAAGTATTCCTTACCTAATCGGTTTGATCCATTCATGGGCTATCAAAAGGTTTGTATTACTAAGATCCTAGTCTAGTACTCGACCAACCCAAAATTTCTGGGTGAAGGTGGGCCCCATTCACCCTAAGTTTACTACTGACGCTTGGCTCTTTCTTGGGGAATAATCTCCGTTACTACCCTACCGCTAGAACTGCCACCTTTGACAAGAATATTTTCTGTTTGCAGATTACCAACTGCTGTTTCACCCACAAAATTTAATGGTGGGTCAATTTGTCGATAAACAACATTTCCCTGAGCTTCAACTAACTTATTGTCTAAATACCAAGTTAGTGTATTGGATCTCAGAGACTGGCGACGCTGACCAACGGCGTTGACATTACCTTTTAAATAAACCGTTTTTTGTGGTATTTTCATTTCACCTTGATTGGCTGTCACTGTGACATTTTCAGCACGCTGGAACATTCGTGTGGGCGAGTTTGTGGTGACAGTTTCTGCGTTCATGTTCCAGGTCATAGAGTTACTAGCTATTTGCAGTGGCGGGTCTAGTAATTCTAGTTGAGCATTCTTTTGGACAGTGGCAATTTTTGTTTTTAAGTTGACTTCGGCATAATTTCCCTTACCGCGATCGCTAATTTTATTATCTTTGTAGCGGTCAATTTCTAGGGGGCGATCGCCAATCAGTTTTTCTTCTTTAATATTCCAGATTAAATGTTCAGTTCTCACTTGCATCTGGGGATCAATAGAATTTGCTACTACTCCTCCAGAAAATTCCATCCGCTGTTCGCGGGTTTTAACTCGCACTTCCTGCGCTACTGCTTGTAGTTTTTTATGGGTGCCGTTAATCTTGTTACGAACAATCAACAAATCTTCTTTGGGACGCCATTCTAATTCATTACCTTCCAACACAATCCCATTATTAGGATCTGTGGCAAATATTTTACCTTTAAGAAACAACTGCTTTCCATCTTGTTCAATGTCTGCTACATCTGCCTTAATTTGGTAAACAATTTTGCCATCTTGATATAGTTCACCATAAGGACTTTCAGCCTGACCAATTTGTTTTTCTTTGGTGTATTTTGCGGTTTTAGCCCTGACTTTCCAAATTGGTCTTCCCACTTCATCTGCTTGTTCTAGGGTGACATCAAAGAAAGTCAAATTGCTATCTGGATTAGATGAAGCCGCAGTATTTTGTTGGGAAGCTGGCGGGGATTTGCCCCCACAGGCGACTAAACCAAATATTAATAAAAGTAAAACAAGAAAGGAGGGAGTGGAGGAGAAATTTTGAATTTTTCTCTTTCCCCATCTCCCTCTTTTATGAAATTGATGCGTCATTATTCTTGAATTTCTAGGTGTCCATCACTAGTTCTGGGGTCTTCCAAAAAACCGATCCCAGATAACGGCCGGTATGGATAGCTTTGGCGAGGGGTTTTTTGAATATCTTCTTTGATGGCTTCTAAATCAATGTAGCGATCGCTTACATTAATTAAGCTGTCGCTGGTCATCGAACGCAAGCTCACAACTTCTACCCGCACGCCACGATAGCTGACTGAATTTACTGCATAAGCTAAATCCCCATCACCGCTGACTAAAACTGCGGTATCATAAGAATCTACTAGTGCCATCATGTCTACTGCTATTTCTACATCCAGATTAGCTTTTTTAGAGCCATCTGGTAGCTGGACTAAATCCTTAGCAATGACTCGATAGCCATTGCGACGCATCCACAGCAGAAACCCTTGTTGCTTCTCGTTTGTCCGGTCTACACCAGTGTAGAAAAAAGAGCGCAGTAATCTAGAACCACCTGTTAATCGACATAATAGCTTCGTGTAATCTATTTCAATACCTAGTTGCAGTGCAGCGTAAAATAAATTTGAGCCATCAATAAATATGGCAACTCTACCCCGATTCTCCAAAACCTGTTCTGGCGTAAAGATTGAATCATTTTCCAAATTATTCAACATCGTTGTGATACCTCAGTTTTTATCCCTGTTATTTTTGATACAAATTACCAACTTTTAGATGCTAGTCACAGCGGCTTATGATAATGTTCCGCGGCTAATTTAAATTGAGCCACGATAAATTTTGTGAGAAAATAAAAAAATTGAACAAAATCAGAGTTTGATAAGGACTAATCGTTTTTCGGGGGTTCTATTCGCTTAAAAATCGGTTGGGGTGTACCCAACTCTTGTTTGCTCGATAGTAGCCCCCATTTAGCATGGATGGCAAAAGGAGCGGTAACTGAACTTTGTTTTTGATCGTTAAAATTTATTCTGAAGCCTAGCTGCTGATAAATATCGCTACTAATGTTCGGAATAATTGGGGATAGCAGATAAGCTGCTAGTCTAACTGATTCTAAAACTGCGTAGAGAACCTTTTCCACCGACTCCTGCTGTCCCTGTTTATATAATGACCAAGGAGCTTGTTCATCAATAAATTTATTACTGGCTTGCGCCAGTGAAAGGATAGCCTCACAAGCTTGACTGAAAGCTAGCTCCTGGTATGCTTGTTTCACCTGTTCCCCTAGACGTAAACCAATGGCTTTCAAAGGATTTTCGTCAGGAATCGCTTCATTGCCGATTGATGGTACTTTATTCTCAGCACAGTATTTTTTCACCATGCTCAAAGTGCGATTGAGCAAATTACCTAAATCATTTGCCAAATCTGCATTCAGAACATTAATGAACCTAACTTCATTAAAATCTCCATCCTTGCCAAATTCGATTTCCTTAAGGAAGTAATAACGAACGGCATCACTACCATAGCTCTTAACTAATGCCACAGGATCAAGGGTGTTACCCAGACTTTTGCCCATCTTTAGACCATCTTTGGTCAAAAAGCCATGCCCAAAGACTCTCTCTGGTAAGGGTAAGCCAGCCGATAACAGCATTGCTGGCCAGTAAACTGCATGGAAGCGCAGAATATCTTTACCAATTAGGTGCAAGTCGATCGGCCACCATGTTTCTAAAGCATTTGCTAAAGTCGGTTCTGCATCTGTTTCTAGTAATGCTGTGACATACCCTAGCAGCGCATCAAACCAGACATAAAGGGTGTGCTTAGGATCAACTGGTACAGGAAAACCCCAATCTAAATTTACTCGTGAAATGGAAAAGTCTTGCAGTCCTTGATTGACAAAGCTGAGGACTTCATTACGCCGACTTTCTGGTTGAATAAAATCCGGTTTAGATTGATAAAATTCTGTCAGCTTAGTTTGATATTTGGATAAGCGGAAAAAATAGTTTTGTTCGTCTCGCCACTCCACTTCTTTGTTAGTATGAATTGGGCAACGGTGTCCTTCTAGCAGATCCCGTTCTTCTTTGAATTCTTCGCAGGATACGCAGTACCAGCCTTGTTGTTGTCCCTGGTAAATATCACCAGATTCCCAGACTCGCTCAAAGAATTCTTTAACGATCGCTTCATGACGAGGTGCAGTAGTCCGACTAAAGCGATCGTATTGAATGTCTAATAATTGCCATAAACTCACGAAACTAGGGACAATTTCATCACAAAATTCTTGTGGCGCTTTCCCTAAACTTTCTGCCGATCGCTGAATTTTTTGCCCATGTTCATCTGTACCTGTAATTAGTAATACTTGATGTCCCAGTAGCCTCTGGAATCGCGCCACTACATCGGCTGCGATCGTCGTGTAAGCACTGCCTATATGAGGGACATCGTTTACATAATATAGGGGTGTGGTCAGCGCAAATGTCAATTCTTTTTTATTCACTAGATTCATACAAAATAAAAATTAACTTATTAAAACGTTTTATATCTTACCTCTTATCGGCAAAACCAGGTAATTATACAATATTTTTACCATTTTTTCCAATAACATCTTCATACTAGCAAATTTATCAAGTCCAAAATTGTTTTGTAATATGTATCAATTAAACTCATTTTTACCTAAAAATGGAAATTAACTAATCATAATTTTTTTGAATAGTTTCTATTAGATATTCTTGTGATCAAGAATACATAATCAAGAATACAGAAAATCTAGTACAGCATGGCGTAAATAAACATACCATTTCAAATGGCGCAAGAAGCTCGGAATATAATTATGCGTGACTTTTGAATGCGTGACTTTTGACTTCCGCCTTGCGGTACTAGTTGCTTTTGTAGATTAGATATTTCTATCTTAAGACGGTCATGGCAATAGTAAAGAAATGTAAAAATGAAATTAAGACAAATTGCCATATTTACCGGAAAATATATTGATTAGGTATGAGTGGAAATAGCCCCCTAGAGATTTCTCGCGCTTTGGTGGCGGCATTCTCAACGCAAATGTTCCGCTATTACGAAGACCGCATTCCCCAGGATGCGAGCGTCTTGGTAGTCAGCAATCATCGCAGCTTTATGGATGCACTGATTTTAATGGCGGCGTTATCGAGTCCGATTCGCTTTGCTTGCCATCACTACATGGGACAAGTTCCAGTCATGCGAGAGATTGTCACCGGTCAATTGGGGTGTTTTCCCTTGGAAGAAACTCAAAACCGCCTGCAAAGCTTTTTTTCGCAGTCACAGGTGCTATTGCAGTCTAAGCAGATGGTGGGAGTATTTCCAGAAGGGACTGCACCAATGGTGAAATTTACTCAGCCAAACCAGGTGGGTGAGTTTCAGCGGGGATTTGCCCATTTGGCATTACGAGCGAATGTGCAAGATTTAGCTATTTTGCCGATTGCGATCGCATCCTTAGAAGAAGTAAACACTAATGGCTTCCCATTAAGACTTTTGAGTGTATTCGACCCTTCAGAACCTTTATTTAATCAAAATGGTTGGCATCCCTTGGTAATTTATCGTCGAGTTGCGGTATTAATCGGTCGTCCTTATTGGATTACGCCCCAACATCATAAAAAATATCATGGCAAACAAGCCAGAACTGTTGTGGCTGAACTGACAGAACACTGTCACGGCGAAATTAGCAGTTTACTGCGTCAAGGTTGCTATTAGAATCAAAAGCACCGAAGCTTTTATAAGCAACAATCAGCAGTTCAAAAGTTTTATATCAATGACCAATGACTATTACAGAAGTTGAGCTAAACCCTTGTTTTCTGACTCCTAAACGAGTACAGCCAGAGTATCCGTTGCTGGTATATTTGCCAGGAATGGATGGAACTGGTCAACTATTGCGATCGCAAACCGCTGGGCTAGAAACTGGCTTTGATGTCCGTTGTTTGGCGCTCCCCCGGAAAGACCTAAACACTTGGGATGTCCTAACTAAGAGTGTATTGGACTTGATCGACGCTGAATTAGAAAAAAGCTCTCAGAGGCCAGTTTACTTGTGTGGTGAGTCCTTTGGTGGTTGCTTGGCAATGAAAGTGGCAATCCAAGCACCCGATTTATTTAGGCGAATTATCCTAATTAACCCAGCTTCAGCCTTTCAGCTTCGCCCTTGGTTAAGTTGGGCATCCCAGCTAACTTACTTAGTACCATCAGGATTGTATGATATTGGCGCACTGGGGTTGTTACCATTTTTAGCATCTTTGTCACGCATTTCTCCAAGCGATCGCCACGATCTGCTAAAAACTATGCGTTCTGTCCCGGAAGAAACCGTTCTTTGGCGGTTGTCTTTACTGCGAGAGTTTCATGTTGATGAGGAACAGTTAAGGCGTTTAACTCAACCAGTTTTGTTGATTGCTGGTGCTAGCGATCGCCTTTTGCCTTCTGTAACTGAAGTGAACCGGATAGGGAACATCTTACCAAATAAAAAGATTGTAGTGTTGCCCAATTGTGGACACGCTTGCTTGCTAGAGCAAGATATTAATCTCTATGAAATTCTTAAGGATAACGACTTTTTAGAAAGTTAAGCTGATATGGGTACGGGGCTAGAGGCGAGAGGATAGGGTAATTAACTTACTATATATCCACCATCTAACTCAGACTATAAGTCACTGGCACTATAAACTTACAGGATAGTTTGAAGTAAGCAATGGCAGACAAACTCCAACCAGAAATAGAGGTGAGAGATGAGTGCTATTCAGCTTCTTTGAGCCACTCTTCATAACCACAAACAAGCAAACGCTGTTTCACCTTGTCAATAGTTTCAGCCTTTGGCACATCAGTTGTTACTACACGATACACATCATTGAGAACAACCGCATAATGTCTTCCTGTATAGTGAACTACAATTTCTGCTAAGTTTCGATCTGACATTTCATCATAAAGCAATGCCAACAGTGGTAAATAGTCTTGTGTTTCTATTCCATTGGGAAAAGCACACTGAATCAGCTTATAGGTACTTAAAAGATAAGGTGCAATAGTAATTTGCATAATTAGTTTCCTCTTAAAGGGCGAGGCAGATGGATACACACATTAAACTTTACACCCTGAGAAAGTGCTGCTCTGACCGCTTTAACATCTGCTGTCATTGTCACAATTCCTAACTGATCCCCTGTTCCTAGAATAATGATATCATTTGTCCCCAAACTCCTAGTTGGCTGTAAGTTTAGGGCTACAGTTGAGGGATTGTCAGGTATGATGTTTAATCTTTGCAGTAATCTACTTAATCTCGCCTGTTCTGATACTCCGCCTGACCATTGAATAATATCAGTAACTTCTTTCAACGCTGTTTGAGTAATTACCATTTGTTGCCCTTGTATATACTGTCGTAATTCATAACGCACAGGTGAGCCTTCAGAAATAAACGCAAACACAGTGCCTGTATCTAGATTGACCATTTCAACGCCATACTCAACGCGATTATTTTATGGGAGTTAGGTCACTTTCGGTAAAAGCGTCACAGGAATTGTTGATCTATAACTTGTACTTATTGAGAGATGTCAAAGCCCCTCAAACTTCGCTACAACCAAAAAAGAGAGGCTTTACAAGATGGTGTCAAGCAATGGCAGACAAACCCAAAGAAATAGAAGTGAATAAATTAGTTAATTTACCCAGAGAAACTTCAGAAGTAAAAATCCAGACTCAATCATCAGTAGAAAATGAACCGTCTATAGTAGAGTCTTTGATTAAAACTGTTGCTGAGACTGGCCAAGCAGTTTTAGACACAGCAATAGGGGTGGGAGAAGCAACAGCGAAAGAAACACACAAGTTCATTGAGCAAACAACTCAAACCAGCGGTCAGGTTGTAAATCGCCTCAGCGAAAATTGGCTAATTAGAAAACTGTCTGGAGTATTAAATCTCAATTGGCTGATTAGCGATACTAACCTTGTTGATTTGGAACGAGCAGAAGCGGCAGTAAACAAACTCAAGAAACAGTATCCAAATGAATCACCCAGCCAGATTGCTCACCGAATCATGGTGGAAAAAGCCACTCAAGCAGCCACAGTTGGACTAGCCACTAGTTTTTTGCCAGGAATAGCAGTGGCATTGTTGGCAATTGATTTAACAGCCACAACAAAATTGCAATCAGAAATGCTTTATCAAATTGCATCTGTCTACGGGCTAGATTTAAAAGATCCAGCCCGTAAAGGTGAAATTTTAGCAATTTTTGGGTTGGCTTTGGGTGGAGGTCGTTTGTTGAAAGCTGCGGGGTTAGGCTTGTTGCGAAATGTGCCCTTAGCGGGTGCAGTGATTGGAGCTAGTTCAAATGCAACGATGATCTATTCATTGGGGTATGCTGCTTGTCGATTTTACGAAACCAAGCTGGATGAATCAACTTCCTTGGCATCGCCACAGACATTGGCAACATTAAAAGCCGAAAGTGAAAAGTATCTAGAAAGTGCGATCGCTCAACAAGCTCTCATGGATCAAATCTTAGTTCACATGATCCTAGCTAGTCATCCAGAAAAGACTTGGCAAGAAATTTTACCAGAATTAAAAGCTTTAAACCTCAGTCCTACTTCGTTGGATGCCATTGCCCAAAATATCAAATCGCCCAAGCCTTTAGATGTATTGCTCAATCAACTGAATCGTGATTTTGCCATACCCTTGTTGGCTCAATGTTACAAAATTGCCCAGCTTGATAATCAGATTACAGCAGTTGAGCAAAAAATAATAAAAGCGATCGCCAGCAAATTTGACATTGACACAAATAAAATTGGAGGATAGGGCATAGGGCTTTGGGCATAGGACAGGAAGTAAAAGAGTAGAGTTCATAGCTTCATTAACGAATATCAAAGACTCATTAACGGAGTTCTGAGGTGGATTGACGAGGATCAAAGACTCGTTAACGGAGTTCATAGCTTCATTAACGAATATCAAAGACTCGTTAACGGAGTTCTGAGGTGGATTAATGAGGATCAAAGACTCATTAACGGAGTTCTGAGGTGGATTGACGAGGATCAAAGACTCGTTAACGAGTGCTATTTATACTAATTCGTTAAGTTATACTTACTGATCCCTGCTCCCTCATGCCCAATGCCCAATTCCCCATGCCCAATCCCCACTCCCCTCACCATGAAACCAGAATTTTGAGCAATACTGGTACAAGAAGGAATATTTACACAAAATCCCAAAATGACAATTCAACCTAGTGATAAGCCTTTGCTAGAGTGGGCAGGCGATAGTTTGGCAATTGGATTATTTGAAGATGCAGTAGAGTTAACCGGAGAACTAGCTACTTTAGATCAAAAGTTTTCTGGGGTCTTAAAAGAACTGATTACTGAAGAAGAATTTAAAGGTAAAGCCAATAGCACTATTTTCACCCGTGTAAATGCTGGTAGCCCAGTGCGGAAATTGATTTTAGTAGGTTTAGGCAAACCAGAAGCGTTAAAACTAGATACTCTGCGCCGTGCTGCTGCGGCTGTAGCCAGGGTAGGAAAAAAGCAAAAAAGCAAAATTCTTGGATTTAGTTTTCCATTGTGGAACAACGATCCAGCCGCGAGTGCTCAAGCGATCGCAGAAGGAGTGGAATTAGCACTTTATCAAGATATTCGTTTTAAATCCGAACCAGAAGATAAAGGTTCACAAATAGAAACCGTAGATTTACTAGGTTTCGGTGGCCAAGAAGCTGCCATTACTCGCGCCAATCAAATCGTTTCCGGGGTAAATTTAGCACGGCAATTGGTAGCAGCACCAGCTAACGCAGTAACACCAATTACTTTAGCGGAAACTGCTCAAGCGATCGCTAAAGATTATGGTTTACAACTGGAAATTCTGGAACGAGAAGACTGTGAAAAGTTGGGCATGGGTGCATTTTTAGGAGTAGCCCAAGCTTCCGATTTGCCACCGAAATTTATTCACCTAACTTATAAGCCAGAAGGTACACCCAAAAAGAAATTAGCAATTATTGGCAAAGGTGTAACCTTCGACTCCGGCGGACTCAACATTAAAGGTGCTGGTAGCGGCATCGAAACCATGAAGATGGATATGGGGGGTGCAGCTGCTACCTTGGGGGCAGCAAAAGCAATTGCTCAAATTAAGCCAGATGTTGAAGTTCACTTTATTTCGGCGGCGGCTGAAAACATGATTAGCGGTCACGCCATGCACCCTGGAGACATTCTCACAGCATCAAATGGTAAAACAATCGAAGTGAACAACACCGACGCAGAAGGACGTTTGACCCTCGCAGATGCCTTAGTGTATGCCGACAAATTGGGCTTAGATGCGATCGTTGATTTAGCCACACTGACTGGTGCCAACGTCATTGCGTTGGGTGACGATATTGCTGGTTTGTACACTCCTGATGATGCTGTAGCCTCCCAGATTGAAAAAGCTGCCCAAACTTCAGGGGAAAAGATTTGGCGGATGCCAATGGAAGAAAAATATTTTGAAGGGTTAAAGTCTGGTATTGCGGACATGAAAAATACAGGGCCGCGTCCAGGTGGTGCAATCACCGCTGCCCTTTTCCTGAAGCAATTCGTCAAACAAACCCCTTGGGCGCACATAGATATTGCTGGTCCAGTGTGGACAGATAAAGAAAATGGCTACAACGGCGCAGGGGCAACTGGTTACGGCGTTCGGACGCTAGTTGATTGGGTTCTGGAGAGTGGGGAGTAGGGAGCAGGGGGAGATGGGGGAGCAAACAAATGATTATTATTCTTCCTCATCCCCCTCATCCTCCTCATCTTCCTCATCCCAATGCCCCATGCCCCATGCCCAATACTTAACAATTCGTGCTATCTTGAGCTTGCCAGCAAAAATTGTTGCAATAGTAACAGAATTAATTTGGCGGTCAGAAAATTAAGCTTTTTCGGCAAAGCCATCTGGTAAAATTTGTAAGGTTTCTAGAAGCTGTGAGCAATGGGATCGACTCGTGTACGGATCGCAATTGACGCAATGGGAGGGGATCATGCACCCGGTGAAATCGTTGCTGGCGCATTGCGAGCAAGAGAAGAATTGGGTGTAGATATATTTTTGGTTGGCGATCCCCAACAAATAGAAGCTGCCTTGCCATCAAAAACAAGTTTAGGGCAGGTAGAGATCGTGAATGCTGAAGAAGCGATCGCTATGGATGAGGAGCCTTTAAATGCAGTTAGACGCAAACGCAGGGCTTCTATCAATGTGGCGATGGATTTAGTCAAGCAACAAAAGGCAGATGCCGTATTTTCTGCGGGTCACTCTGGAGCCGCTATGGCATCAGCTTTGCTCCGTTTAGGAAGATTGCCAGGAATCGATCGCCCAGCGATCGGGACAGTTTTTCCCACAATTATTGCTGGTAAGCCAGTGCTGGTACTTGATGTTGGCGCAAATGTAGATTGTCGCCCCAAGTTTTTAGAGCAGTTTGGCGTTATGGGATCGGCTTACAGTAAGTATGTCTTGGGTACAACTGAACCGAAGGTGGGTTTGCTGAATATCGGTGAAGAAGACTCTAAAGGCAATGATGCAGCCGTCCGCGCCCACCAGCTGCTACGCGAAAATCCCCAAATTAATTTTATTGGCAATGCTGAAGGGCGTGATGTGCTTTCCGGTCGCTTTGATGTGATTGTCTGCGATGGCTTTGTAGGTAATGTATTGTTAAAATTTGCCGAAGCCGTTGGAGAAGTGATTCTGCAAATTCTGCGAGAAGAATTACCCCAAGGATTGCACGGTCAAATCGGTTCAGCACTCTTAAAACCCAACTTGAAGCGGATTAAGCAGCGAATGGATCACGCAGAACATGGTGGTGCTTTACTGCTAGGCGTGGCAGGAGTCTGTTTTATCGGTCACGGTAGCTCGCAAGCACCTTCAATTTTTAATGCAATTCGCATGGCAAAAGAAGCTGTTGACAACCAGGTGATACAACGAATTCAGTCCCAATATATCCTAGAGCGCGAGAGCGGTTAGTCATTGGTCATTGGTCATTAATCATTGGTCATTGGTCATTGGTCATTTGTAAAGGACAACTGACAACTGACAAAGGACAACTGACAAAGGACAACTGACAAAGGACAACTGACAAAGGACAAAGGACAAAAAGCTGATAGCTTGGGAGATTAGGAGTGCAAAACTTAGGCATAGCAATTACTGGAAGCGGCTCGGCAGTACCAGCAACTTCCCTACACAACCAGACATTGAGTGAACTAGTTGAAACATCAGATGAGTGGATCACCACAAGAACGGGAATTCGTCAACGTCGGTTAGCTCTGCCATCTGAGTCCTTGAGTGTACTCGCTACTGCCGCCAGCAGTCAGGCGATCGCAGCTTCAGGAATTAAACCAGAAGATTTAGACCTGATTGTGCTGGCGACTTCCACCCCTGATGATTTGTTTGGTAGTGCTTGTCAAGTACAGGCTAAATTGGGAGCTACCAACGCAGTAGCTTTTGACTTGACCGCTGCTTGCTCCGGCTTTGTGTTTGGTTTGGTTACAGCAGCCCAATACATTAGAACTGGTGTCTATAGAAATGTACTGTTGATCGGGGCAGATATCCTCTCTCGCTGGGTAGATTGGGAAGATCGGCGGACTTGTGTATTGTTTGGTGATGGTGCCGGGGCAGTGGTGTTACAAGCTGCCAAAAGCGATCGCTTATTAGGATTTGCACTTAAAAGTGATGGTACTCAAAACCATTACCTCAACCTTGCTTATGCAGGTAATTCCCAAGAACTACTGACTGATATAAATATCACCAAAGGCACTTACCAACCGATTACGATGAACGGCAAAGAAGTCTACCGCTTTGCTGTCCAAAAAGTGCCAGAAATAATTGATAAAGCCTTGTTTCAAGCTAACATCAGCGTTGACCAGATAGATTGGCTGATATTGCATCAAGCCAATCAGCGGATTATCGATGCCGTTGCCCAACGCCTGAATATCCCAGAACATAAAGTTATCAGTAATCTCGCCCACTATGGCAATACCTCAGCTGCTTCCATCCCCTTAGCTTTAGATGAAGCAGTACGACAAGGTAAAATTAAACCCAATGACATCGTTGCTACATCTGGCTTTGGTGCCGGTCTTACCTGGGGCGCGGCAATTTTTCAATGGGGAAGGTGAAGAATTAGGAGTTAAGAGTTAAGAGTTATGAGTTATGAGTTTTAACTCCTCACTGCTAACTCCTAACTCCTCACTTCTAACTCCTCACTTCTAACTTTTCACTTTTCTGACTATTGACAAATGACAAAAACTGCATGGGTGTTTCCCGGACAAGGTTCCCAAACGCTGGGAATGGGAATGGACTTATTAGATATACCGTCTGCTAAAGACAAGCTTGCCAAAGCTGAGGATATTTTGGGCTGGTCTGTAACTGAAATTTGTCAAACTCAAGAAGAGAAGTTATCACAGACGCTGTATACTCAGCCAAGTCTTTATGTGGTCGAAAGCATTCTTGCTGACCTGCTTCGAGAGCGAGGACACCAGCCAGATTTAGTTGCTGGTCATAGTTTGGGAGAATATACTGCTCTTTATATAGCAGGTGTCTTTGAGTGGTCGGCTGGTTTATATCTGGTGAAGCGTCGTGCAGAACTTATGGATAGTTCCGTCGATGGGATGATGGCAGCTTTGATGAACTTTGACCGCGAACAGTTAGAAAAAGTCATTTCCCAAACGCCTGATGTGGTAATAGCAAATGATAATAGTTCGGCTCAGGTGGTAATTTCAGGCACGACTGAGGCTGTACAAGCGGTGATGACTCAAGTTAAAGCAAAGCGTGCGGTTCCCATAAAAGTTTCTGGAGCATTTCATTCACATTTAATAGCACCAGCAGCTGCGGAATTTCAAGACATTTTAGAATCTGTGGAATTTCAGTCGGCGATTGTGCCAGTGCTGTCTAATGTAGAACCAATTCCGTCTATTGATGCTGAGATTTTAAAGCAACGCCTGAACAAACAAATGACTAGTTCTGTAAGATGGCGAGAAATTTGTCTGCAATTAGCAGCTAACGGTATCGAGCGAGCAATGGAAATTGGCCCTGGTAAAGTGTTAACTGGCTTGATTAAACGTAATAGCCCTGATTTAATTTTGCAAAATATCCAGAGGGCTAGTGATTTACCTGTTTAATTTTTTTAGCTTCTATTGGGTAGGGTTGAGACACGAGAATCATTACTTGCAGTGCTATCTAGACCAGACAGATGTATATGCTACAGCGGTAGCTGAATCACAAATTCAGTACCCTCATTTGGTCTAGAGTCTACCTCGATCGCTCCTCCATGTTTTTCTGCAACAATCTGACGAGCGATCGCTAATCCTAATCCCGTGCCTTTACCTACACATTTCGTCGTAAATAAATGATCAAAAATTTTATGTTTGACTTCAGAAGTCATCCCATTTGCATTATCAGCAATGGTAATTTTCACGCCTTCATTTTCTACTGAGGTTTTAATTATAATTCGGTTCGGATTGATCTTTATTTCTTCCAAGCTTCGCCCCATATTCGATTCTTCTAACGCCTCAATAGCATTTGCCAAAATATTCATAAAGACCTGATTCAATTGTCCGGGAAAACAATTAATTTTAGGTAAATTACCATACTCAGTTATCACTTCAATTGTTGGACGTTGTTCATTAGCTTTCAGGCGATGTTTAAGAATTAAAATTGTACTATCGATACCTTCATGGATATTAAACGGTACTTTGTAATCCTTATCAGCACGGGAGAAAGTGCGGAGACTGGTGCTGATATTTTTCAGGCGATCGCACGCCATTACCATTGAATCTATAATCTTGGGTAAGTCTTCTAAGCTATAATCTAAGTCGATTTCTTGGGCATGGTCAGTAATTTCATCACCTGGATTGGGGAGACTTTCTTGATAGAGTTTCAAGTGTTCAACAATATCTGCAAGGCTAGGTTTTGCTTGTTGAAGACTGGCATAAATAAACCCCAAAGGATTATTCATTTCATGGGCTACCCCGGCAACTAAGTTACCCAATGCAGACATTTTCTCACTTTGGACAACTTGTAATTGGGCTTGTTGTAAGTCTTCTAATGCTTGCCCGGCTTGTTGATAAAGTTGAGCATTTTCTAGAGATATTGCTGCTTGGGAAGAAAGCAGATTAATAACCCTGAGGCGAGCGCTGGTAAACACTCCTGGAGTCAGTTTATTTTCTAAGTAAATAATCCCTACTAAATGCCCTTGATTAATAATCGGTGTACATAATACACTCTGGGGTTTTATTCGGTACATATATTCCCCAATTACACCAGGAATATCTGTTTGCAAGTTATCGATCGCAACTGTTTGTTGGGTATTTTTGACGTAATTGATAATTGTTGTGGGAATATCTTGACAAGTATCGAGTGCTTGTGAATTTAGAATGGTTTGTATGTCAATATGAGAATTTAATCCATGATTAATAAAGGTAATTGCCCTAACTTGCCAAGTATCTCCTTGAGGAAGAATTAGTACAGATTTTTTCGCGCCAGAGTTTTCTAGGATAATCCGAGTGAGACTGGTAATGAGTTGATCTATTTCCAGAGAACTGGAGATAGCTTGAGAGGCTTTGAGGATAGAGGTAAAATCTAGAACATCGGAAATATTGGTGCTACTAGTGTGAGTAGATGAAAAAGTCCCGCAAAAGCCAATAGTTTCTAGGGGGTTGAGGTTAATTCTTTGCTGTTGCAGGATGGGTTGCAACAGTTTGGGATAGTGTTTTGCTAAGTCATCAGTTTTGGCTTTCGCACCCCAGCGAGCATAGCAGTAATATGCTTCTTGCATATATGCTTGGGCGACTTTTTCTTTACCCCAGTCAAGATAAAATTTTGCTGCGAGTTCGTTGCTCAGTCCTTCTTCTTGGATGTAGCCGTTTTGTTTAGCAAGAGAAATTGCCAGGTCATAATTTTTCATTGCTTCTAAATATTCACCAAGAACTCGATATCGTTCTGCTTCTATTAGATAAAATTTGTGTAGATGATTCATCGGATTATGACTTGTCCATGCCTGCATATTTTTTTGATTGGCTGCCACTTGTTGCAGGATATTTTCTTGCTCAGATTTAAGATGGTTAGGCAAAACAGTTAACCAAGTTAGAGAAGCATAAAAAGAGAACACAGGAATATTAAACATTCCTTTTCCCCCAGATGCATAATGCTTTGCACGTTCAATATACTCAAGCGCTGCCTCAAATTCTTGAAACAAATAACACAGAATTAACTTGTTCAAAAAGAAATGCCATAATCCTGTTTTGTCATCTGTCTGCTGATATCGTGCTAAAAGTTCCTGTTCTTTGTCTGCTTTACCAAATAACAGAGATGGACTTGCCGTTTGACCTAGCAAGTTCAAAATTGACTGTCGATAAAGTTCATTGTAGTTGAGCTGCGTTTGCTGATTAATTTGTGACAATGCCTTGCTATAGGCTGTCATTTCTTCTTCTAGCTCAGATAACTCATAACCCATGAAATAGGCATGGAACCCGTAAGCATAAGCTGCGTAGCCCAAAACCATGAAATTTCCACTTTCCCAACCACTGGAGTAAGCATTTTGCAGCAGCTTTAAGGTTTGTCTGACATGAATTTTCCAATGAACTATAAAAGTAGAAGTTACAAATAACACTCTGGCTTCAATCTTTTTTTCTTTGAATTTAGATAATAAATTCAATGCCAATTGACCAAATTCATAACCCTGCTCAATATCACCAGCAACAGCACAAAGAAATAATCCGTAGCTAGAGTAGCCTAATGCAGAAATAGGTGCATTTCCATAAATCATTGATAGATTCATCTGCGTCATGATTATCAATGAATTGAGATTTGGTTTTGTCAAATAAGCAGGGACTAATATTTCATTGAGAATTTGCATCACTGCTAAAATTTGAGGGTTCGTCATCTCTGGCAGATTTAGCAGATCCGTAGGTTTCTGACTACCTAAAAGAGCTTGTGTTTGTTGACTTACGCGTGCAACATCTTCTAAATCTGGTGATTCAGGGAGATCGATCTCAAATTGCTTTAATATTATCAATCCAGTGTTGATGGCTTCGAGTAGCCGACCCTGTGATGTGTACGCATTAATTCTCACTCCATACAGTTTGACTGTATCCAATGCTGTTTTTGCCTGTTGCAGCAACACTTCTGCAAGCTGTTCCATCTCATCTATATCGGTATTGAGATAGGCTGCCTCTGTTGCTTCTACATACAATGCCAGTGTCAGGTTATACTGATTTTTCCAGCGATCGCCTGCTAAGAGATTGCGCCCGACACCAAAATATTTAACCGCAGCACTATAAGCAGTAGAATTTTTAGCTTTGCACCCAGCGATTAAATTCAACTTTGCTAATTCCTCTCGTGCTGTCGGCTGCACAATTAATTCAACAGCAACATTGATTTGATTAACAATCTCAAAAATTCGCTCTTCTTGTTCACTATCAGATGTATTCTTCAATAACTGTTGACCAATTCGATGATGAGTTGTTTTCTTTTGCTCATCTGGAATCAGAGAATAAGCAGCTTGTTGGACACGATCGTGCAAAAACTTGTATTTGACAGTTTGAGAAATTTCTTGAGTAACGGCTTGACTTTCTTGCCCGACATAAAATTTATAAATATTACCAGTAGGCAAAATCAACCCTTCTTGTAAGGCTTTCCACAAACAAGCTGCTGTTTCTATCTCTGATTTTTCCGAAACAATAGCCAAAGTTCCTAAATCAAACTGATTCCCAATACAAGCAGCTAATTGCAATGTATCTTGAGTTGATAGCGGCAGTCTTCGCAATTGAAATGCCATAAAAGCAACAACATCATCTGTTAATGCTTGCTGAGTTACTCGTGTAATATCACATTCCCAACAGCCTGACTCAAAGCTGAACTCAATCAGTTCATCTTGATGCAATGCTTTGAGAAATTGTGTAGCGAAAAACGGATTACCTTGAGTTTTCTGAGATACTAGTAAAGAAAGAGGCAAAGCTACATTTTCTGAACACTTAAGTGTGTCAGCAACTAAGTAGTTCACTTGCATTTGACTCAGTGGTGCTAAAGTAATCGTATTAATCGTGAAGAGTGCTTTTTTGATTTCACTCAAGGTTAACATTAACGGATGTGCTGGATTGACTTCGTTATCACGATATGCACCAATGATGAAAAGATACCCTCTATTAGTCATTAATAGCTGCATTAACTTCAACGATGCTGAATCTGCCCATTGCAAATCATCTAAAAATATTACTAATGGGTGTTCGGCAATAGTAAAGACTTGGGTGAATTTTTGGAACAATAAATTAAAGCGATTTTGGGCAGCAGTTCCTGATAACTCGGGGGCTGGTGGTTGGATACCAATAATTCTTTTTAATTCCGGAATTACTTCAATAATTACCTGTCCATTTTCACCGACAGCTTCTAAAAGCTTACTTTTCCATTCCTGAATTTGAGCATCGCTTTCTGTGAGCAATTGCCCCATTAAATCTCGGAATGCTTGCACAAATGCTGAGAAGGGAGCATTTTGCTGAAATTGGTCATATTTACCTTTGATAAAATAACCACGTTGACGAACAATGGGTTTATGAACTTCGTTAACAACCGCAGTTTTACCAATACCCGAAAAACCAGCTACCAGCATTATTTCAGTTGTACCCAAGCTAACTCGCTCAAATGCTTGGAGTAGGGTTTTTACTTCTGTTTCTCGTCCATAGAGTTTATCGGGGATAATAAAGCGCTCGCACACATCTGTTTGTGCAATTGGAAAACTTTCAATTTTACCAGTTGATTGAAGTTGAGTTAAACAAGTTTCTAAATCATATTTCAGTCCTAATGTACTCTGATAGCGTTCTTCAGCATTCTTTGCCATCAATTTCATCACGATATCTGAAATCGATTTAGGAATATTGAATGGCTCCAAAGGAGCAGGAAGTTTTGCAATATGACAATGCACTAACTCCATCATATCCTTGGATTGAAAGGGTAACTCTCCTGTGAGTAATTCATAGAAAGTGATACCCAGTGAATAAAAATCAGTCCGATAATCAATTCCCCGATTCATTCTTCCTGTTTGTTCTGGAGAAATATAGGCGAGTGTCCCTTCTAACACATTGGGACTGATGAGCGTTTGAGTTTCCCGTGGTAGCAAGGATGCAATACTAAAGTCAATTAATTTAATTTGTTTTGTTTGTGGATTAATTAAAATATTCGCGGGTTTGATATCTTTATGAATAATGCGCGAACGGTACAGTATATCTAAGGTATTGCATAGGACGATCGCAATTTCTAAAAACTCTTGTAGAGAGGTGATATATTCCCTCTCTACAGAGGTGAAATAATCTTTAAGAGAAATCCCCCCAAAGTCTTCCATCACCAACACATAGCTATTTTGATACGGTTCCAGGCTGTAGGTTTGAATTATCAGAGGTGAGTTGAGATTTTTAGCTATGGTGTATTGATTACGAAACGACAAGAGTTCACTGAAACTCGGATAAGGATTTTTCAGTAATTTAATCACTATAGGTCTTTGATCGGTTTCTCGATAACCCCGATAAACCATCGTTCGAGAACCGTTATAGAGTTGTTCGCTAACCTTGTATCCAGTAATACTGACTGTAGTGAGAGACATACCGCTAAATCCTAAAGATTTCCAGATTTAGTGTTCCCAGATAGGTGAAGCAATTCATCTCTATAGCTTTTTTGCGTTTGATCTGGGTGTTGCGATCGCTTATGCTAAGTTCAGTTTGATTTGCATTATCTTCTGTGGACAAAAACCGCGAACCGTTGATCAGTCTGGCACTTTACCACGCCTTTAAATGGTCAGTCGTCAGCCCCATGCTTCACGCTTATTTTCGGGGCCATATTTATGGTGCGGAAAATGTCCCCCAATCAGGGCCTCTATTAGTAGTAAGTAATCACGCTAGTTACTTTGATCCGCCGATTGTCTCTAATTGTGTACGTCGTCCAGTGGCGTATATGGCTAAAGAAGAGTTATTTAATATTCCTATTTTGGCGCAAGCGATTAAATTGTATGGTGCTTACCCAGTGAGTCGGGGAAATGCTGATCGCAATGCCATCCGTTCCGCCCTAGAATATCTCGATAAAGGTTGGGCTGTCGGTGTTTTCTTGCAAGGTACTCGCACCCCAGATGGTCGAATTACAGACCCCAAAAGAGGTGCATTGCTGCTGGCGGCGAAAGCAAAAGCCCCAATATTGCCGGTGAGTGTCTGGGGTACTGAAGGAATTTTACAAAAAGGAGCGTCCCGACCTCGCGCAGTTCCCATAACTGTCAGAATTGGTAACTTGATTGATGCTCCTAGTTCCAGTAATAAAAAGGAATTGGAGAATTTAACACAAAAGTGTACCACGGTAATTAACGAGATGCATGATTTAGGACGATGAGTTAGACAAGCTCAGATGTATGCTTTAGGGAGGTAGCGATCGCTATTAGGTTACTCTAATCTTAAACTCAATTCACTCTAGCAATTAACTAAGGGATTTCCAACAAATAAATTATCGATCTTGTTGAGTGGGCAACTTTATCGCACTACACAACTAGCTTTTGTAAAGTCTTAATTACGAACTATAAATTATGAATTATGAATTATTATGAGCGGCTTTGAAGCCAAGAATTTTTGGGAGCGGTTAAATAATCTGGCATTAGTTAGATTTTTGCTTTTAGTTGCTTCTGGCTGGGCAATTGTACAACTTTTAGCTTACTTTGAATCGGTCATTGTTATTTTTACATTTGCGGCAATTTTAGCTTTTTTGCTCAGTTATCCTGTGCAAGGGCTGCGGCGTTTTTTGCCCCACGGTATAGCTGTTGGTGTCGTTTTCTTGCTCAGTATTGTAATTATAGGTGGTCTGATAATTACTGTGAGCTTAACGGTTTTATCTCAAGGACAACAATTAATTAATAGTATCACTGCATTCTTAAATTCTTTAGTACCTTTATTAGAGGGATTAGAAGGATTTTTGCGTAACCGTAATCTTCAGATAGATTTAAGTTTTATTGAAGAACAATTGCGGAATCAAGCTGTATCAACTCTTGTTACTAGTTTAGCCATTTTACAAGGGTTTATGACGAATTTTGTAACTTTTATATTGATTGCAGTTGTAGCTTTTTTCATGCTATTAGATGGAGATAAACTATGGAATTTTATTTTAAAAATAGTACCAAAACAGCGGCGTAATAGATTTACAAATATAATCAGGAAGTCTTTTTTAGGATTTTTTAGAGGTCAGTTGTTATTAAGCGCATTTTTAACAATTTCAACATTCTTAGTGTTTTTAGTATTAAAGGTACCTTTTGCTTTGATATTGTCAATAATAATCGGAATTGTTGATATAATTCCTGGCATAGGGGCGACATTAGGAGTAAGCACAGTTACTCTATTTGTTTTGTCTCAAGGTGTTTGGTTAGCAGTGAAAGTATTAATAGCTTGTATCGTCCTCCAGCAGATACAAGATAACTTGATTGCACCCAGAATTATGCAAGGTGCGCTAAATCTTAATCCTGTAGTGGTGTTTTTTGCTTTACTAGTAGGGGCTAGAGTAGCAGGATTATTAGGTGTTTTTATATCTATTCCTATTGCTGGAGTAATTGTGTCTTTATTTGAAATTGATGAAATGAAATCTGAAGTTTAGTCATTTGTCATTTGTCATTGGTCATTTGTCAGGAACTCAGAACTAGTGAATAATGTAAAAATAGCCATTTACAAATAAACATTAGGAAGTAATGTCGGATTTAAGAGCGGAATTAACAGAAATTTTGGATGAGGCAGAGTGGGAATGGCTAATTCCTCATGTACAACGAGATGCAGTAATTTTGGTGGCGCTTGAGCTAGACTTGGTGGATGTTGGAGTAGCGATCGCCAGTGATAACATTCCATCAGTGGAACAGTGGATTGATAAACAATTGGTTACCAAACCCACAACAGTACAGGTGGGAGAATGGAATCGCGACCGCAGTAAGCGATTTAATACTCTCATCGTTCAACCTTACGTTTTGGCACAAGAAATAGCCGCCACTTAATTAGTTTATGTGTTGTTTTCGATACTGTACTTCGTGGTTAAATTCATTTTGGTTAGACTCAACATTTTGAAAAAAAGTCGAGCTTACAAATCCCAAGTTATGCAATAAAGCAATAGAACGATGATTTTGGACATCAACGTAAGCATAAAAATCCAGGATTTGGTATGTCTCAACTAAATAATTAATCATACACGTCACAGCTTCGCGTGCATAACCTTTTCCCCATGAATTAGGGAAAAACACATAGGCAACGATTGCGCTTTTATTTCCAGTAATTGTTGCTTGAACGTATCCAACGTAGTATTTCTCTACAAGTGACCAGACAGCCCAATTCAACCAAATTTCTGTTCCATCTGGTGATTGACGACGCGTCAATACCATGTAGCGTTCGCGGAGCAATTCAACACTTTGTGGCGGCACATCTTCGATAAAGTCGTATATACTGGCACTCTGTAATCCATCAAAAAGCAGTTCGGCATGATACGTTTCTAGTGGTTCTAAACAGAGTCGTTGAGAGTACATTTTCATTTTGTGATCTAGCCCTACACTAAACAAGTCTCACCGAACACTTTCGACTAACTCATCTTCAACATAAATTTTTATATCTGAAAGTCTGTTCCAAGATCCGGTGCGTCGGCTTAAGGTGTCGGCGCAGGTATCAGACTAAAATCCAAAATGGATTGACTATTGACTAAAGCAAAATTTTCTCCTTTAATGTTTACCCATCTAGGAGCTAGAATTGTTACCATAATTTCAGATTAGATGTTGAAACCTTGATCCAATCTGAAACCTTAGAATTATTAGAATGGCATCGCCTGTGCCAGCACCTTGCTACCTTTGCGGCAACTAAGCTGGGGGCGACAGCTGCGCGTCATCTGAAAATACCTGATTCTCAGAGCCAAAGCGAACAGTTGTTAGAGCAAACCAAAGAAATCTACCAACTGGAAAGTCGCCTGACCACGGGACTGTCATTTGAAGGAATTCAAGATATTGGCGATTCCCTAGAACGGGCAGAACGCAGTGGAGTTTTGGCAGGGGACGAACTGTTAGCGATCGCCACCACCCTCTCTGGTGCCAGAAATTTGCGCCGTGTCATCGACAATCAAGAAGATTTGCCGATATTGACTGATTTGGTTGCCGATTTGCGGACTTATCCCGAACTAGAACAGGAAATTCACCGCTGTATTGATGAACGGGCCCAGGTAACTGACCGCGCGAGTCAAAAACTGGGAGAAATTCGTACAGATTTGCGGCGATTACGCAGCCAAATTACTCAAAAGCTGCAAAATATCTTACAGGCAAAATCCGGCGCAGTTCAAGAACAGCTGATTACACAACGGAGCGATCGCTTTGTTATCCCCGTAAAAGCACCCCAAAAAGATGCCATACCCGGTATAGTCCACGATACCTCTACCAGCGGTGCCACTCTATATGTGGAACCGAATTCAGTAGTACCTCTAGGCAACCAACTGCGGCAGATCATCAGAAGAGAGCAAGCCGAAGAAGAAACGATTCGCCGCATTTTGACAGAACTTGTAGCCGCAGTCAAACCAGATTTAGAGAGGTTATTAGCGATCGCTACCACTTTGGATCTGGCAACCGCTAGATCGCGATATAGTTTCTGGCTAGGAGCGAATCCGCCGCGATTTATCCAGCGTGAAGACAGAGAAATCATTACCTTGCGGAACTTAAGACATCCTCTGTTAGTGTGGCAACAACAGCACGAACAAGGGCAACCAGTAGTTCCTGTAGATTTGCTGATTAGTCCGCAAATTCGGGTAGTGACGATTACCGGGCCTAATACTGGCGGTAAAACTGTAACCTTAAAAACTTTGGGGTTAGCAGCATTAATGGCCAAAGTGGGTTTATTTGTCCCTGCCCGCGAACCAGTAGAAATACCTTGGTTTGATAAAGTGCTGGCAGATATTGGCGATGAACAATCCTTACAGCAAAGTTTATCCACATTCTCTGGACACATCCGCCGAATTAGTCGGATTTTAGAAGCATTGGGGGATGAGGGGGATAAGGGAGATGGGGGACAATCCAATGCCCTATGCCCCATGCCCAATTCCCTAGTTTTACTTGATGAAGTTGGCGCTGGCACCGATCCAGTAGAAGGTAGTGCTTTAGCGATCGCCTTGTTGCAATATCTCGCCAACCATGCCCAGCTAACTATTGCCACCACTCACTTCGGCGAACTAAAAGCCCTGAAATACGAAGACGATCGGTTTGAAAATGCCTCTGTAGAATTTGACGAAAGTACTTTGTCGCCTACTTACCGTCTGCTGTGGGGGATCCCCGGACGTTCTAACGCCCTGACAATTGCCCTGCGCTTGGGATTAAAACCAGAAGTTGTACAACAGGCAAAAACCCAAGTTGGAGAAGCCACAGATGAAGTTAACCAGGTGATTGCTGGCTTAGAAGCCCAACGCCGCCGCCAGGAAACCAAAGCTGCGGAAGCCCAAGTTTTGTTGCAGCAAGCGGAACGTTTATATAAAGAAGTATCTGCAAAAGCCGCAAGTTTGGAGGAAAGGGAAAGCAGTTTGCGGGCTTCACAGGAAGTAGCAGTGCAACAAGCGATCGCTCAGGCAAAAGGTGAAATTGCCCAAGTAATCCGCCGCTTGCAGAAAGGTACGCCCACAGCCCAAGAAGCCCAGCAAGCAACTAATGCTTTGAATCAAATTGGCCAACAATATCAGCCAGCAACGCCAGCAAAACCAAAAGTTGGGTTTATGCCCAAAATAGGCGATCGCATCCGCGTTCCCAAATTGGGACAGATAGCAGAAGTGATCGCTGCCCCCGATCAAGATGGCGAGTTAAGCGTTCGCTTTGGGCTAATGAAGATGACTGTGAAGTTGGAAGACGTAGAATCTTTAGATGGTCAAAAAGCAGAACCAGTTGTCAAACCCAAACCAGCCCCAGCAGTAGTAACCCCGCCACCGCAAAATGTCCCAGAAATTCGGACTTCCCAAAACACCATTGATTTGCGTGGTAAACGGGTGGCTGATGCCGAATACATTTTAGATAAAGCCATCTCAGAAGCTACAGGCCCAGTCTGGATTATTCACGGCTATGGCACTGGTAAGCTACGACAAGGAGTTCACGCCTTTTTGCAACAGCATTCCAGAGTGAACAACTACGAACCAGCAGAACAAGCAGATGGCGGCAGTGGTGTTACCGTTGTTCATATAAAATAAAGTTCACTTGCAAATGGTAATCCTGAGAATCTAGAGAGAAAATACCAACCAAGATTTACTATTTGCAAGTCTCTTTATTAAAGTATTTACTTATTCCCTATCACCTGTTATCTATTTATTTTTTGACCAATACTTGTTTTTTATTCAGGATAAAAGCTACACCTACCGCCAGCAAAATTCCACCCGCACCTTGGTGTTCAGGAACAGAAGTAGAAGGTTCGCTAAATCCATACTTAGCCAAAATTTCTTGCCCTTTTGGTGACAGGATATATTCGGCCAACTTTTCACCATCAGGATCGGCATTTTTCAGTGTAGTCAGTCCATAATTAGCTTTCGTTGCTAAATAGTCGGGTAACTCTACTATTTGCAGATTTTCACCACCTTCTGTTGCTTGGGCAGTCTTGCCACTGGTGTAATAAGCTAAAAATATATCTGCCTGTTTTGTTTCTTCTAAAAAGTAGACTAAATTATTTTTGCCATTAGGAACTATAGGAGCATTAGGATTACCACCTACTAACTGTAATGCTTTATCCTTCAGAATTTGAGAATTACTAGATTTAATCTGATTGGCTTTATCAAATATTTCCCATGCATAGTCACCAGATGGATCTGCTATAGGCGTTGAAGTTCCCAACTTGATGTCGGGTTTTAGCAAAAAGTCCAACAAATTATCTGATGTGATACCAAGTCCTGATCTGACAACAGCAGTCATGCGGTTGCTAGTGAAGTTCACTACAGGTTCACTCAAATCTTCTTCAAACAATGTCTGAGGGTTATCAATATCTGCACTGGCAAAAACATCTGCGGATTTTCCAGTTTTGGAGAATTCTTGTTCTATAAATTCTCGTGTTAAACCTGACGGGCCAAATCGCGTTTCTACTGGAATTCCATATTTTTCGTTAAAAGATTCAGCTACTTCTGTGAGACTATCGCGCAAACTTCCAGCACCGTATAGCTTAACTGCAAATGCCTGAGTTGGCAAAGTCACACCGACAGCACAAGCTATCAGTGAAAAGGCAAAAAAATACTTTTTCATAGTTGTTATATTATTGCGTTGCTATTCCTACTGAGTGAATTATCTGTAACCCCTAGTGAAGTATGGGTTTTGGTAAATATCTAAAGTATTACCTCTGCCCATTAACTTTATAAATGAGTTCTGATATGTGCGTGGTTTGCGGTTAGAGTTATAGTACCAACTAAGTTGGAATAAATCAATCGCCCAACATCTTCAAACGCTGACTTTATCAAATTTTTAAGTTTGTCATCAGTTTTATTCATGGAGGCGTCAATCGTCCTGATGTTGCCCAGCCTATACTGAAATAACAGGCTGCACACAGATAATGTCCAGCAGCAAAAAGTGCCTTGAGCAAACAGGTAAAATATTTGTAGAGTAATTATGTATACATTAAGACCAAGTAATAAATATCAAGAAATTTCAAAATTTAAAACCGCAAACAAATTAGGAGGTATTCTACATAATTACTTAGTGATCGCTAGCGGTTAGCATTCAAAACAATAGTTTATTTATACTCTGATACGGAGCTAGCAGCGAAAGTCGGCTAAACCTTAATTAGAATTGATAATTTTTTACTTTGTTGAAAATAAATTTTCATCTAGAGTAGGACAAAGATACCTACTGTTTACCACATACAAAAAAGCTAGCTGAAGCCTCTGGCTCATAGCTATGGGAAACCAAGCTTGATTCTTAAGAGTCTGGTTTCAAAATGGGTAACAGCAACATCCCCTATCAGCTCGATCACCTATGCTAAAAGTTATGCACTCGGCCGCGAACTCAGCCACTCCTAATTCCCAGTGGGAGGACTTAATCAAGCTTCCAGCCCCAAACACAGTTCAATGGGACAATATCAAAACCCAATTAGACTTGGTGCTGTTGGCGCTAGAAACCTTAACTGGGATTGGTTCAGAGGCTATGCTTTCGGCGGCAACCGATCTGAATTTAGAGTCAAGAGTGCCAGACCGCGTAGCTTTATGGCGATTGCGCCAATCAAATCCTCTACGCAAAGGTCAAGGAGGGCGAAAAAAGCTAGATGTCGAAGAAGCGCGATCGCTTGTTTTGATCATCTGCTATCTAGCCAAACAGCACCAGGAATTGATTCGCCGCGCTGTCGGTCTGTTAGAACAAATGGCAGAAAATAACCGGGAACCTCACCAGGCTGCTTTACTTGGAGACTATATTGATGCTTTTTGCAACACCTACCAAGAGCGGATGGAAGAGGACGAGCAAATCTCAACGGATTTACTAACCAACCTGGCCCTAAAACTGCTTGTAGATTTACTTTTTTACAGCGCTCCTGGTGGGCATCGCCGTCTCTGGCTAGCACTTATAGACCGTTCAACAAAATTTTAAATTTTAGATTTGAAATTCTTCAACCAAAATTTGCTCATGAAAGTTTGCTAGGTCAGGAAACCTTTTTGATGGTCATGAGCTTCTTGGGCGATGCACTATCAGCAATGCTTCCTACTTGCACACCAGTTTGCACAACGAAAGGAACCTGACAAATTTCTGAGTCGAGGAATCCACCGTTCCAACTTTTCTTTGGAAGCAACTGGCTCGATTTTTTACAAAATCCCAAATAGTCTTCTTCGCAGTTCCTGTCATGCCTCTATCAAATTCAGTTATTCGTTGCTACACACCACCGACTTGCACGCTAGAAGTATTCGCACAAAGCTCACCTCTGTCTCGTTGGATGGGGAAAACTGTCCTCAAACATCTGAGTTTTGAGCTACGTTTTGACGATCCCCGACTACCAGAAGAACAAAGAGTTCCAATTCGGGGCGATCGCGAGCAACTCGAAGCTTTATGTGATGCTGTCACCAACTATGTACAGCAATTCCTCCAACAGTCTCCAGAAAGCTTTTGGGTCAGTTTCTCCAGTACCCAAGAGTCAAGCACAGCACTGGGTGAGCCGGAATTAAAGTCTTCAACAAAAACATTAAATGCTTTTAGTACCCAGATTCCAGGGGCAAATATCCACTTAGAACCAAGCAGCTATTTAACTCACAACTTATTTCTTGGTTCTCTTGCCAACTATTCATCTGGCCCCGTAATTCAACTCAGTTTGCTGCAACTATTCGATTTGGCAAGTGCTTTAGATGAATACTCAACTGATGTCATGGCACTTCCAACTCTCAACAGCACAGGTTCGACTCTGAGGTTTCCTGCTTGGGCGCCTATTGCCGCAGTATTAGTATTAGGTGTAGGTTTTTTACCAGTTACTTGGCAATATGCTAACAACATTAGAGAAAAGCAACAGCAGACAGCTAAAACATCAGATTCAGCAGCAGTAAAGACTGCTCTAGAACCTTCATCCTCACTAAACTTTCCCACGCCTGAACCTGGACTAACCCCTCCATCAAATAATTTGCTAGGTTCTACCCCTCCACTTTCCACATCCACTTTACCCCAAGCACCTCTAACAGCCCCTAGTTCTAGTAGTTTCTCTCCACCGCCACCAAATGCATTGACAATACCTCAAGGGACGACTGCAACCCTTCCTAGTAATCGAGCGATGCCTCCGGCGAGCTTCTCTACGAGACGCTCCGCGAACGCTAACCCACCATCCAGCAAAATCCCAGGCCAGGAAATTGCCATATTACCAAATCTGGGACAGAATCCAACCGGGTCAAGTCCCCAAGCCGGCGCTATCCCTCAACTGCGGAATTTGCCACCCAGACTATCTTCTAACGCCAGTAGCTTACCACCTAATATTTCACCAGTCCTGCCTCCATCTCTTGACACCATACCTAATAATAATCGTGTCAATACCCCAACCCAACCCTCCCCACTAACCTCACAACAGTTAGACGAAAGAATCAGTTCCTTACAGCAATCTTCTGCTGGAGAGAAACCTACTTCACAATTTCCCTCCTCTAGAACTGCTGCTAATAATCCATTTATCGATCAATTAGGGGACGCAGGTAAAAACCCCACATCCAGAGAAGTAGCTACTGGCACATTATTTGACACACCTCAAGTAGCAGAAGCTAGAGAATACCTAACAAAGCGTTGGCAACCACCTACTGGACTGGGACAAACATTAGAGTACAGTTTGATAGTTGGTGTTGACGGCACAATTGAACGAATTTTTCCCCTTAATAAGGCAGCAAGAGAATTCGTTGATAATGCCGGGATGCCTGAAGTTGGCAAACCTTTTGTTTCCGCCAATAAAAATGGACAAAATGTCAGAATTCGAGTTGTTCTCAGTCCTGATGGCAAGGTACAGACTTTTCCAGATGAATAACTAAACTCATCCTTTTAATGCCACTTATCAAACTGGTACAAATCTTGTGCCAGTTTCTACTTACTACAATTGCTCTTGAGCTTAACTATTGAAGTCCAGTTATGAAACTGGTCAGACTATTGATACCAGTAAACCTACCAATAAATATAATTACTGTTAACACCAATTCTCTAAAACTAAACTATAGATACAAGTCTGAAAACCCAGATTAAATCTTACGCTTCTTAATTACGAATTAAGAATTGGTATTAATAACTCATATCAAAAGTAGGAAATATGCAAACAATTGGTACCCAAAAAGATAGTGCAGCTTGGGTTATTCAAACTTGGGCAGCTTTTGTGATTTCTATTTCTATGACCACCTTCGGTATTGTAAACTTACCTGTAAATGGCTGGGTGAAAGGCTTTATGGGTATGGGTATGGCTTTCTCTGTTGGCTCAACTTTTACTTTGGCAAAAACTACTAGAGACTTGCATGAAACTAGAAGATTAACTGCTAGGTTAGACGAGGCAAAAGTAGAAAAATTGCTTTCACAACACGATCCTCTAAATTTAAAATGAAGGGAGTTAGCCCTTACAGTGAATTCAAAATTATCCTTGCATCAGAAATTAACTACATAACGAAAAACAAAAGGACTGGATATACCAGTCCTTTATTATATTGATTTAACGTTTTTATCTTAATAACGAGATTTTTTGGTTTTTAACTTTTGCTTTTTACGCCGACGTTCGCTAGCAGCAACTGCATGTTCCACCGGATAACCCACTATAGGAATTACCTGATATTTGCGGTCGTCTTCTAACTTTCTCAGTTCAGTGTAATCAACCCAATGAATGCAATCAACCGGACAAGTGTCAATTGCTTCTTGGATAATTTCTTCAGCGTCCCCATCTTGCCGAACCACGCGCGATCGCCCGTAATCTGGTTCAATATAAAAGGTATTACGGGCAACATGAGCGCAATGCTTGCAACCAATACAGGTGATTTCGTCAACATAAACACCATTTTGGCGTAGCACACCACCCAATTCCGGTTCTAAACCAGAACGTTCTGGGGCATCCCGTAAAAAACCCCCTAATTCTGGTTCCAAACCGGAACGGTTATCTTCTTGTTCTTCCGGCGACGGCAGAAAATCAGCCATTACGCACTCCAGCGCTGTACTACTAGGCGAATTGAACCATCTTCATTTTTTTGTTGTTCAGAGACTTGAAAACCAACACGAGCGGTTTCTTTGACAACTGTTTGATAAGCATAGCGCTGTGTTACTTGGCGCAAAAATCCGTCTACAGACAGGTCTTGCTGCCAATATTGCAAGTCAGCCACCAGTTCATATTCTTTCCCATTCCATCTAAAACCGATGTCATAGCCATTTTCCTGCTCAATACTAACTTCCGCAGGATGGGTTTGACCGCGATAGCCACGGACTTCGCGTGGGCCGGGTTTCCAGTCTACGCCCAATTCAGTCAAAGCATCTTTCAAAGAATCAAGGTTACGGATTTGAGTCTTAATTTGGCTAAAGTGTGACATGGTGGTTGTGAATTAATAACACTAAACTACTGTGAAAACTTACCAATCGCTGTAAGTGGTGTGTGTATTCGCCACATTAGATTGCTGCACCTTCGCGGCGAAATATTCTGAGGTTGGCTCATGATTAAGTACTTGCCCCAACTGTGCCTCTATTGCTGCTGTAACTTCAGCGCAAGAAGCACCCACAATACCAGTGACTTTCTCTTGTACCCGACCGTCTGGATAGATTATGAACTCTAATGTCTCCATTCTTTTGGCCAACCAGGATAAGTACGCTTGAATTGTACTGCCTTAGCAGAAGGCTATAAGTATAGCCGTAGGAACATTTTTACTTAGATATTAGATACAAACTTGCCATTTGTTAACTAATGTTCCATCTTTAAACATATATATCTCAGAATCTTTACAAAACTTATTAATATTATAAGCACACACATCAGTATTTAGTTAGTTTCTCTTAACCTCATTGATTAGTCAAGATAACAACTGGAGCTAGCGAAGTAAGCTGCAAAAGTCCTAAAAATAAGCATTAGAGGTAGTATAGCCAGCAAGATAATTCACAAAAATATAAAATTTATTGAAAAACTTTATTCTTACCATTCGAGCTAACTTATTCTTTTCCAAGTAGGTTGGATGCATTGCAGTATAAGCCTAAAGCAAGATAATGGGGTATACGTAGGTATTGTATTAGGTCATTTGATATAGTTACTTTAGCTGGCATCTGGTGTAGAAGGATTTTTAGAGTGCGCTCGCTGAAAGCGTTGGCGCAGCCATCGCTATTTTCTGCCTCTGCCATTGGTGAGATTTATCAACCTCAACTCTAGATATAGAAGTCCTAATTGAATCTTCCTCAGTATACAGAGAAGTAAAGCTTTGTATGTCAAGCTTCTAGGCAGCTTAGTTGTTCAAAAATCAAATAGTAGTCCTATAGTTAAATATGTACAAATTTGCCCCAGCTTGGGAGAAGGAGCAAATAGTCTTTGGTGCTGCGCGACCTGGATACACTGACAATAATGTTCAGGATTGGATAGAATTCATGAAGCGCCAAAATATCAAGCGTGTTTGCTGTCTTCTTGCTGAACAACAGCTAGCTTCTTACTCTGATCTTCTAAACATATACAAAGAGGAATTTGGGAATCAGCTAGTTTGTTGGGCACCAATTGCAGATTTCCATCTATCTGATTTAGAAAACCTTACACAGAAAATACTTCCTTTCTTAATAGAAGCCGATAAACAAAATGAGAAAGTTGTTGTACACTGCTCTGGTGGGATTGGACGTACTGGACATGTGTTAGCGGCATGGCTAGTTAGTGTCCGAGGATTATCAAATCAAGCTGCAATAAACGCTGTCAAAAGAACAGGTAGAAATCCTTATGAAGCTGCGAGCGCTGCTGTGTTTAGAGGTAGAAATCCTTTGACAGTTATAAAAGAACTTAACGTGCTTCTCAATGATTGCCGTCTAGCAGTGCATAAAACATTTTAAGTTTACTATTATCCTGCTTAATCAGTCCTTTACGAGGGAAATTTTATGGCAATGATTCTAGATAAAGTAGTTCCTTTTGGGAGGTCAATGGATGAATATATAAAAATATTCAATTTAACAAATGCAGATTTAAATAAAAGCATCATTGGGATTGGGGATGGGCCGGCAAGCTTTAATGCAGAAATGACACGTCAGGGTAAAAGTGTAGTTTCTGTTGATCCACTCTACCAATTTTCCGGTGATGAAATATTGCAAAGATTTAATGAAGTGGTAGATAACATCATTAACCAAATCAAGGCGACATCGAATGATTGGGTATGGAGCTATCATAAATCCCCTGATGATTTGCGACACAATCGAGTGAAAGTTATTCAAGAATTTTTGTCTGATTATGAAACTGGCAAAAAGATCAACAGATACAGAGTTGGTGAATTGCCAAAATTGGCATTTAATAATCAAGAATTTGACATAGCGCTTTGTTCACATTTACTGTTTTTATATTCAGACCATCTCGATTACGATTTTCACCTATATTCTGTAGATGAGATGTTGCGTATTGCTAAAGAAGTCCGAATCTTTCCTCTGATAACTTTAATGTGGAAAGATTCACAACATTTAGATAAAATCGTCAAATATTACACTTCAAAGGGTTACAAAATAGATATTGAAAAGGTTGAATATGAACTACAGCCTGGTGGAAATAAAATGTTGAAGATAACCAGATATTTTATATAATTCGTATTCATCGCGCTCAGTTTTTCAATAATTTTTAATGCGATCATGCTTTCAGCTATATGTGTAATATGCTTAGGCGTAACCTAAACTAGACATGGCTGTTTACATTACAGCAGGCGATCTCTAACCTGCTTTAACACCACAATAATTACACGATTAGTTCTAGATTGATATTTTTTTCAATCCAGGCGATACCTTTGGGGAGAATTACACAGAAACGATTCTCATAATGGATAAGTGCTTCATCATCTAATGCTTTCAAAATTTGCGTTCTATATCTACTTATATTTGTATATCTAATCCATTTCGTCAAGTCGGAATCACTAATTTTCTCTGGCTGTTTGTAGTACAGAATAATTAAAGTTTTGTTTTCAGAATTTAGTTTTGTATTTTGAATTCGTATAAAACCATCAACTTCTGTTATTAAAGGTATTTTTGTTTCGTTAATGCTTGCAACAATTTTTCTTGCTTCATCAATACTATTAGTATGATAATTACGTATAAGTTCAATTAAAATCCAGTCTGCTGAATGTGCTACAAGTAGAGAATCAGAGTAGTTTGGATCTACTTCCCCGCCCACATGAGCAACATTCCTTTTATTTCTAATATCAAGAAGAACTCTTGTTAATTGAGGAATAAAAAACCGGATACCCTCTGGTAAATTCGTGTTGGAAGTAACACGATTGATTATTTTCTGAGTATCTAATTGTTTTCCAAATGGTGTAAAACTACCCGTATCTATAAATTCAATTAAACGTAGAATACATTCACTGAAACGAGCAGCATTTAATTCAGTTGGACGAAACTTTTTTAGAAAAAAGTTTTGTTTAATATTTTGATACTCATTAAGCAATACAATCAGAATATCTTTTGGCAGCTTAGAAGATAAAGCTGTTTCAATATTGGATCTTTGAATACTCACAATTTCTATAGTTACTGAACAGTATCTTCGTTAAGCCATTCTTCGACAAGACTTTCAGCTTCAGATGTAAGATAATATAAATTTTCATGAGTGCGACCAAAGTATTTGCTGTAGTCTTTGGTGTTAGTCAAGGCTTTTGTAAAATTATCTTTTTTCACTGAAACAGTTTGATATCTTTTGGTAAGGTACTCATATGCTAATCCTGGTTTCACAGCGTCTTGAGTTTTCAATTCTTTGATAATGTCGTATAAGGCAAGAAGGGCATACTTAACGCCAGTATCTAATTTTCTTACATCGAAGCTGTCAAACCAGGATGGTAATTGAAGCCACTCTTCGATTTTTTGAGTTTCTTCTTTTGTTATCCGAGAACTTCGACTAGAATTCTTCCTAGTTGACTTTGAATACTTAAAACCAATAACATCTTGGTTTTGCATTTCTACAAGAATTTTATTGACTTCTGCACGTCCACTAGGATTAACTTTAAAAGTTCCATCAGATTTAATAAAGAAACGGCTTGCAATATCATTAAGATGTGTTGAATAATTTTGATCATATACTCCATTTGTTTTAGCAGCTTGATTCAAATGTTCCTTATTAGGAACTGGTTCTTCGTGAAGGATGTTATAAGCCCAAACATAAAGTAAACTAAATCTTTGTTGTTGAGCCTTTTTGTTCTTGCCCTTGTAATCAGGGTTAATTGAAATAAGAATACCCTGTCCATCTTTTTCAAAGTAATTTGAAGGGACATTAGTTTCAATATTACTTTGAACCGTAGTATTAATAATTCCTTCCTGCAAAGGCTTATCATAGCTGGACTGTGCTTCTTCTAGTGGTTTCTGAAAAGGAGGTAAGACATGCTGTTGTTCGCGAGTTACAACACGCTGAGAATTTGTCACTTGAGTTAAAGGTACGTAACCCCCCATAACAGATGCAACTTTATCAATTGAAGTATCAGTAAAAGATAAACTGACCTTCCTTGAATAATGGCTATCCGATTGTTCTTCTTCCAGAGAAAAATTATTCATAGAAGCAGAACTAGGTTGAGGTATATTCATGAGAGTTCCACAACTGAGGCACTTACTTTTACCCTTAAGTAGATAAGCACCACATTCTAGATTTAGGCATTTTACTTGCTGCTCACAACTAACACAGAAGTTATACACCTCATTAATTGGAACATTACAATATGAGCAGTTCTGCACGACTTTCTCTTCTTAATTTTTCTTTATGTATTTAATAGTGAACACGTAGCTTCTATGTAATTAGTCATGGTTGAGCGTAATTATTACACTGACAATCCCAATTAACACGAATATCCCAAGATAACCTTAAAAGTACTACTAGAACAAGTGCGTAACCACTTTTTGATAAAAAAGGCATCTATCAGCCTCATAAACCAGAAAAATAAGGTGTAATTAACCTTTATAGCTATCAAGAAAGACACTAAACACTAAAATTTGTCAACTCAACTCCACAAATTGGCTATGAATTCAGAACAAGCGAACAAAACAATCCGCATTGGAGTATGGTTTCGACGGATTAGCACAAGCTGCTGCCAAGGTACTTACTGGCAAACGGAAAATGATTTTAGCCGTAGCAGTAGATTAAAAAGGCTACGCTTACCCTGCTGATGGTTTAAATACTGAGTTTCCTTTTACTCTGATTCAAATTTATGCCAGAAGTCTATTGACTTCTAGTAAATCTCTTGAGAAGCTAATAGTTAGATTTACTAATTAATAGAAGTGCATCAAACTTGTGACAACACTGACGGGAAAAATAAATCGATCGCAACCTCCTAGCGAACCAAAACCGTTGATTTTGGAAACTCAGGGACTCACACGCCGTTTTGGGAAGTTAACCGCAGTTAATAACCTGAGCATATCTGTGGAACAAGGCGAAGTATTTGGACTGCTTGGCCCCAATGGTGCAGGGAAAAGTACAGTTATTAAAATGTTGACAACCTTACTGCCTATCAGTGCAGGCAAAGCAACCTTAGCTGGCTATGACGTGACTAGTCAATCTAATCCTGTAAGACGGGCTATTGGCTATGTACCCCAGGCGCTCTCTGCTGATGGTAGTCTCACGGGTTACGAAAATCTTTTAATCTTTGCCAAGCTGTATGGCATACCTGCCAAAGGACGCGATCGCCGCATCTATGAAATTCTAGAATACATGGGTTTACAAGATGCGGCGAAACGTTTGGTACGAAACTACTCTGGGGGGATGATCCGCAAGCTGGAAATTGGCATATCAGTTCTACATCAACCCCAAATTCTGTTTCTTGATGAGCCGACTGTCGGACTAGATCCCATCGCTCGAACTCAAGTATGGCAGCTTGTATTACAACTCTGTGCTGATTACGGTACAACTATATTTTTAACAACCCACTTTTTAGAAGAAGCGGACAGCTTATGTAACCGAGTGGCGATTATGCAGCAAGGTGAAGTCGTTACTACAGGTACACCAAGCAACTTAAAAGCTTCTTTAGATAATCCAAATGCAACTTTGGATGATGTCTTTATTCACTATACAGGCGACCAGTTAACATCAGGAGTGAACTACCGTGACACAGCAAGAACAAGACGTACTGCTCAACGGTTGGGTTAAAGCACCGCCTACTGTCCGAGGAAATTCGCTCTCTGCAATTAAAGAGCTAGTCACAAAAACCCTGGCGATCGCAGAATTGGAAATACGTAAACTCCGCCACGATCCCACTGATTTAGTAGTTCGAGCTGTGCAACCAACCTTATGGCTGCTGATCTTTGGGCAAGTTTTTGCCCGCACTCGCGTGATTCCTACAGGAAACTTACACTATTTGGACTTCATTTCTGCTGGTATCTTGGCTCAGAGTATTTTGTTTGTGGCAATTTTTAGTGGTGGAATGACGCTAATCTGGGAGCGAGATTTAGGGATTGTACATAAATTTTTAGCTAGTCCCACACCCCGGATGGCAATGGTGTTGGGCAAAGCCCTGGCATGTGGGGTGCGATGCTTATCTCAGGTAGTATTCATTTACGGATTGACATTTCTATTGGGTGTCAAACTAAATCTTCATCCCTTAGCTATCCTCCAAGTACTAGTGGTAGTCATGCTGGGGGCGGGAACATTTTGCATTTTTTCATTAATCATTGGCTGTTTGGTAAAAAGCCGAGAAAGGATGACGGGTATTGGACAATTGTTAACCATGCCGTTATTTTTTGCGAGCAATGCCATCTATCCGATTTCGTTGATGCCCAGTTGGTTAAAGTTCATTTCCCATTTAAATCCCTTGACTTATGAGGTTGATGCCTTACGGGGCACCATGCTGTTAAACGGCACTAGCATCTATGGCTTTGGTCTGGATTGTACAATTCTCTTATTAACATTAATAATCTTAGCCATCATTGGTGGAAAACTTTATCCACGGGTGGCGATGTAATCAGGAGAACAACAAGCCCATGACCTTGGATAAACCTAATCAAGGTGCAACTTCCGAAGAATGTGCCGCTAGAGTAATGGAAACAGTTCCATTAGTGATGCGGTTTATCCGAGCGGATATGCGTGCCCATAGTGCCGCTTTTTTATCTATACCTCAATTGCGATCGCTAGCATTTATCAACCGTAATCCTGGTGCTTCATTATCTGACTTAGCAGAGCATTTAGGTGTCACCTCTGCCACGGCATCAGCAACCATAGAACGCTTGGTACAACGCGACTTCGTGAAACGGATTGCTCATCCTCAAGAGCGGCGGCGGGTGCTGCTCAATTTAACTGAAGATGGAAAACATCATCTCAAGCAATCCCAAGATCAAACTCGCACTCATATTACCGATCTGCTGAAAGGTCTTACAGAAGACCAAATTTCCAACATTGAAGAAGGCTTAACTCTACTAAAAAATGTCTTCGAGAAAACAGAACTCAAAGCCCCATAACTTTGAGGTTGCACAACACGATCCCTTTGCAGCCTTGAAGTTTCGAGACTATCGGCTATTTACCATTGGACGGCTAGTGCTGTCTGTGGGGTCGCAAATGCAAACTGTAGCTATCGGCTGGGAACTCTATGAGCGGACTAACTCAGCGATAGTTCTTGGTGGTGTGGGACTGGCGCAAGTCTTGCCGATGATTGCTCTCACCTTCATTACCGGACATGTGGCAGATCGCCGCGATCGCAAACTCATCATGTTACTGTCAGTGATGCTGCTAGCTCTCTGTTCGCTAGCTTTGGCAGTGCTTTCTTATACTCATGGTGCAGTTTTTCTAATTTACGCCTGCTTGGTATTAACAGGTATCGCTAGGGCATTCCTCAGACCAGCCAGTGATGCTCTGATGTGGCAGTTGATACCTGTGAATGCGTTTACCAATGCAGCAACTTGGAATAGTAGTAGCTTTCAGTTGGCTGCTGTTATTGGCCCAGCCTTGGGGGGATTCGGCATCGCTTTGCTAGGAAGTGCTACAGGCGTATATGTACTAGCAGCGATCGCCGCATTGCTGTGTTTTATTTTGACGCTGGCGATTAAAGAGCAAAAAGGTATTCGCTCAACTGAGCCAATCTCATTCAAAGCACTTGCAGCTGGTGCTAAGTTTGTTTGGCAGAATCACTTGATTTTAGCAGCGATTACATTGGATATGTTTGCTGTATTGTTGGGTGGTGCGATCGCGTTGCTACCCATCTTTGCCAAAGATATATTACATGTAGGGCCAGTGGAATTGGGATACTTACAGGCAGCCAACTCCATCGGTGCTTTGACTATGGCGATTACCCTAGCGTATTTACCACCGTTACGCAAAGCAGGCCCGGCCTTATTGTGGTCAGTGGTTGGCTTTGGCGTTGTCACAATTATCTTTGGACTTTCTCGTTCATTTTGGCTATCTATGTTAATGCTGACTCTTGGTGGCGCACTAGATAGTATTAGCGTTGTGATTCGCCATACATTAGTTCAAATCAGAACACCGGATCATTTACGTGGTCGGGTTGCTGCTATTAATAGCGTGTTTATCAGTGCCTCGAATGAATTAGGGGGCTTTGAATCAGGCTTGACTGCTGCTTTATTTGGCCCGGTAATTTCTGTTGTGGGTGGTGGAATTGGCACAATTGTGGTAGTGATTGCTACGGCTATGATTTGGCCAGGAATTCGGAAGTTAGGGGCTTTGCAAGAGTATAAATAACAGTACTTATCTATTAGACATCTAAGTCTTCGATAGATAATAAAAATCCCACCCTATGTAAAAGCTACAACATTGTAATTATTATCTCTTACTGGGGTGGGATTTTTGTTTAGCGAAAGTTGTACATCGCGTAATTAGAAGGTAGACAAGCCCAGAATTTTGGGATAATTTCTAACTTAAATTCACCCTTAAAGTTATGTAATTGGCACTAAGCAATTGGGAAACCACCGCTACTAGTACCAAAATTTGGTATATTGGCATCAGTTGGTATTCCATACTTAGCAAAGTCGAATGTGTCAGCTGTTGGTATACCAAAAGCGCCTCCAGGTGCGAACGGATCGCTGAGGTTGCCAGGATGAAGGCTATCAGAGGCGTTACCAAAAAAAGAACTTGCATCAAATGCCATTACAGTTAATCCTGCTATTAGGACATAAATTTTGCTTAATCAAGAAATGTCAAGAAGGCACAATGAAGCTTCCTTCGTAACTTTTTTATTGTTTTTTAAAATGGCTAATCTTGACTCTTTCGGACTAAATTACAGAGTGTTTTCATAAAATTTACTGGACGAAACAAACCTGTAATTAACGGTATCTATGCAAATAAATATAATATAAAAGCTAACTTATTTTTATAATAAAAAATCTTTAGATGCTTGTGTCTAATCTTTAGATAATTTCCCTATTATAATTTACAAGGTAAGATCATTAAAATTGGTATAAATCGGACTTGATAAATGGTCATCATGAGTAAAAAGACAACAATGCTGCTTTAAAAATTTCAATAAACAGAGTGCTCGTATATGTCAAAAATGTCAGTAGATCGAAAAGTTTTCCAAAAGTCTTACCAACCATTTATTCCATTCATTTTAGTTAGAGAACATCATTTACTGAAATCCTTATGGCTACTATTGTTACTCAAACTCAACTTCAAGAGTTGCATCTAGGCGATCGCACATATATTATGCTGCTGATTGGGATATAGAAGATTCTGACTAGCGACAAAATAGGCTGGAAAGAACTCCTAGCAATGCGTTGTAGGAGTTCTTTCATCCGAAAATTTATTCCTCCAGGATTTTAGAGATTTTTTACTTGCAGTTATATACAAATGTTCTCAAGTAAGTTATTATTCTCATGATGATTTGATAGTAATTATAGTTAATAAGTTTATTCATGCTTTTTCCCTTTTTGATCATGTTCCGAGAGGGCGTTGAAGCTGCGCTTGTCGTGGGTATCATTGCCAGTTATCTCAAGCAAACTGGTCGTACCCATTTGATGAAGTCAGTCTGGATCGGAATTGTACTAGCGACTTTTGTATGTCTAGCAGCTGCGATCTTCTTGCAAATATCTAGTCAAGATTTTCCCCAACAAGAACAGGAATTATTTGCAGCTGTAATTTCCATCGTGGCGGTTGGGGTTCTCACCTGGATGGTTTTCTGGATGCGCCGTGCTGCTCGTTCGATTAAAGGTGAGTTACAGTCCCAAGTTGAAGCTGCCATTCAATCGGGTGATAAGGGGGGCATAGCACTAGTGGGGATGGCATTCTTTGCAGTACTGCGGGAAGGTCTGGAAACAGTAGTGTTTCTGCTGGCCACGTTTCAGCAAAATTTGGGAATTCAAGCTCCTGTGGGGGCATTGTTTGGATATGCAGCCGCAGTAGCCGTCGGTGTAGGCATCTATCAGGGTGGTATCCGTATCAACTTGAGGCGATTTTTTAAATGGACGGGAGCCTTCATTATATTAGTTGCCGCTGGACTCTTAGCCAGTGGGGTGAGAGCCTTTCATGAAGCGGGAGTGTGGAATTCATTGCAAACAGTGGTATTTGATGCTAGTGGGATACTTCCCAATAACGGGTTTGTTGGTTCACTTTTGGCAGGATTTTTTGGCTATAACGATGCTCCTACTGTAAGTGAGGTGATCGTTTATTTTGGCTACCTAATTCCTACCATGCTGCTGTTCTTGTTAGGCGGTAACGCTGGACAGAAGACTACCGCAAGTCATTCCTAGCAACTTCAATAATTTTTAGGAAAATATACAATGAAAAATTTTTTAAAGCACTCAACAATTATCTGTCTGATTGCCTTGACAGTAGCTGCCTGTGAATCCAATAAATCAAGTGATACTTCCGGGAGTAGTTCGCCTGAAGCTAAAACTGTAGCTAGCGATACCTCTGCTAACAATTCTGCAGAAACTGCTTTGACTGTGACAGATAAAGGTTGCGAACCCAATCAGCTGACAGTAGCATCTGGGCAAAACAGTTTTGTAATTACCAATAAAAGCAGCCAACCTCTAGAGTGGGAAATTTTGTCTGGGGTGAAAGTCGTAGAGGAACGAGAAAATATTGCTCCTGGCTTCGTTCAGAAAGTCAAAATCAATCTAGAACCAGGTGAGTATGATATGGGTTGCGGTTTACGCAGCAATCCCAAAGGGAAACTCAGTGTAAAACCTGGACAAGGAGATTCTCAAGCCAAAGGGACTGTAGATCAAGGTCAATTAGTAGGTGCGATCGCGGAATACAAAGTCTACGTCACCAAAGAAACTGACCAACTGGTGGCAGACAACAAGAACTTCACGGATGCTGTGATTGCTGGAGACCTTCCTAAAGCTCAGAAACTCTATGCCTCTACCCATGTCCACTGGGAACGCGCAGAACCGATAGCTGAACTTTTCTCCGACCTCGATAAAACGATGGATTCCCGTGCTGATGACTTTGCTAAAAAAGAGGCCGATCCACAATTCACTGGATACCATCGCATAGAGAAAGCTTTATTTCAGGACAAAACGACAAAAGGCATGAAACCCTTTGCCGAAAAGCTACAGAAAGATGGACTAGAGCTACAAAAGCGCATTGCCACCTTGACCATTGAACCGAAAAATATGGTTGGCGGTGCTGCTGGCTTGATTGAAGAAGTGGCTGCTACCAAAATTTCTGGAGAAGAAGACCGTTACAGCCATACTGACCTCTGGGACTTCAGCGCTAATGTAGAGGGTTCTCAAAAGATTGTGGAGTTATTGCGCCCCGTTATCCAAAAAGCTAACCCAGATTTGCTAACACGTGTAGATAGCAATTTCAGCAAAGTTAACCAAAAACTTGCTAAATACAAAACCCCTGATGGTGGTTTTGCTACCTACGACAAGGTGAGTGAAACAGACAAGAAAGACATGAAAACAGCAATAGCCGCCCTTTCTGAAGATTTGTCTCAGTTACGCGGCACTCTGGGCGTTAACTAATTGATGCAGAATTCCTAGAGGAGTAAATTATGTCTATCACAAAGCAACCAAGTTTACGCATTACTCCCAAGCTCGGCCGTCGTGATTTGTTAATCGGCATGGCAGCAGCAGGTGGAATAGCAGCTTTGACGACTTTGGGTTATCGTACTCTTCTGGGATCGCCTCTTGACCCATCTGAAGAGGTCGTGCCGTTCTTTGGGCTTCACCAAGCAGGTATTCTTACCCCTACTCCGGCTGCTGGTTTGATGGTCGCATTTGATACAACTGCTACAAATAAAGTAGATTTAGTGCGGTTGTTCAAAACTTTAACTGAGCGCATCCAGTTTCTCATGGCAGGGGGAACACCCAAGCCGCGCGACCCTAAATTTCCCCCCAGTGATTCGGGGATTATGGGCCCGAACATTGCTCCCAATAATCTGACAATTACCCTAGCTGTGGGTAACTCACTGTTCGATAACCGCTTTGGACTCGGCAACTTGAAACCCAAGCGGTTAGATACGATGCCCAATTTTCCCAATGACCAGCTTGACCCAGATTTATGTCATGGCGATATACTGTTGCAATTCTGTGCCAATACTGAGGAATCGAATCTCCACGCTTTACGCGACATCATTAAGAATTTGCCTGACTTGATAACTTTGCGTTGGCAAATAGCGGGATTTCTGCCGCCAAATACCCACAAAAAACAAGGCAAATCTACGGTACGTAACCTGCTTGGTTTTAAAGATGGGACGGCAAATCTAAATGCTAGTGACGACAAATTGATGAACCGGATTGTCTGGGTACAGCCAAATAATGGTGAACCCGCTTGGACAGTAGGAGGAAGCTATCAAGTGGTGCGAGTAATCCGCAACTTAGTCGAACGCTGGGATCGTACACCACTACAGGAGCAAGAAACAATTATTGGGCGCAATAAGGACTCTGGCGCACCTTTGGGGATGAAGCACGAGAAAGATATTCCCAATTACGATCAAGATCCTAAAGGTAAACAAATTCCTCTAGATGCTCATATCCGCCTTGCTAATCCACGTAAATCAGAGTCGAGTTTGATTCTGCGGCGTGGTTTCAATTATTCACGCGGGTTTGACAAATCTGGACAGTTAGATATGGGTTTGTTGTTTGTTTGTTTTCAAGCTGATTTAGAGAAAGGGTTTGTGACAGTGCAAAATCGTTTGAAAGGAGAACCTTTGGAGGAGTACATTCGCCCCATTGGTGGTGGATATTTCTTCGCTTTACCTGGTGTCAAAGCTGAAGGAGGTTATCTCGGTCAGTCATTACTAGAAGCATCAACAGTGTAGATTTATCTTTAATTTTTAATTTTTTGAGGGTGGTTAGCAGGTTGTAATCACAAAGATTCTGCAAAAGTGATCGTGTCACTTGCAGATTTCCCATCTGCTAACTGCACTCTTTTCGCCTAATAGTTACTGCGATCGCAGGTATTTAAAATTGGCTCAAAACAATCTTAGTTATGATGGTAGATATCAGCCTTGTTTCTGAGCCACAATATTGAATCCTAGATCGTTTTGATAGGTGAGCATGATAAGCAATAACCTTGCGGTAGAAGCTGCAAAAGGTTTTAACTTAGGAGACTTCGATGAATAAGGAGTCGCCTTTTGTAGAAATTGACGGATTGCTCTTGTATAAACAAGAGTGCAAGACTCCAGAATTTTTAAACTCATCTTTTTGTATACATCTATTTGGTGAACGAGTTATCGTAGATCACTATGTACTGTTGTTTCCTGATTCAGAAACTCTCACAGACTACGCTAACACTCTGGTCAACTATGATGCCAAAATCACCGAAGGGCCAGGAAAATGGCCCGATGATTTTTGTCCAGAGCAAAACCTATTACCTGAAGATGCAAGCATGTACTTTCTTTCAGCCTTAATGCCGTCAGGCATGATTTTGGTACTGCTTGCGCCTAACGCACCAGATGAACAGATTGCTAGCTTATTCCAGGAGCAAGGTTTTAATACTGTCCATCACGTTGCCATTATTGTTGATGATATCTATGCAGCAGCAGAAGTATGGCAGAACAAAGGCTTTATTCCTCTCTCTATGACTCCTCAAGAAGATGGCTCCTTATGCCAATGGTTTTTCCGTAACTGGGCAGGACAAATTATAGAGCTAATCTGCCGCCGATGGATGGGTAAAGAGACTTTTTCCTGTGAGAATATCGCTGGTTTACGCCTTTCAGAATTGGCAGCCTAAATTTATAATTCGTAATTCGTAATTCGTAATTCGTAATTATTTGGTCAAGTATGCTCCCTGCGACGGTGGTTAGCAGCTTGTAATAATAGAGATTCTGCAAAAGCGATCGCATCAGTTGCAGATTTACCACCAGCTAACTGCGCTAGTTCTTCCCGGCGCGTGTTTAAATTATCCAAAGTAGTAACTCTGACAACGGTACGCTGTTCGGCGTTGTCATTGTTGGCTTTTTTACCTTTGCTTTGATTAATAGTTTGCTTGTCTACGCGAAAATGCCGATCGGCCATTGCCGCAACTAAAGGTTGATGGGTAACACATAATACTTGGTTGCGTTGACTTAGCTGGTATAACTTTTCCGCGATCGCTTGGGCTACCCTTCCCGAAACCCCGACATCAATTTCATCAAATACCATCGTCCCGGCCACATCAACCTGAGAAAAACAAGCTTTCAGCGCCAGTAAAAAGCGGCTCATTTCGCCACCAGAGGCAACTTCTGTTAAAGGTTGCAGTGGTTCTCCGGGGTTGGAACTAAATGTAAAGGTAATTTTATCTGCTCCCATCGCAGTTGGAAAAGCTGGTAATATCTCAACCAGAAACTTCACCTTTTCCATCGCTAGGGGCTTGAGTTCAGCTATCAAACGCGATTCTAAATTAGCAGCCGCCTTACTCCGCAATTGAGTTAACTGATTACTTGCTTGGGTGAGTTTTTCAAAACACGCCTTCTCTTGCTGTTCCAGACTTTCGATAGATTGTTCGCTGTCGTTAAGTTGGGCTAATTCTGCTTGGATACGTTGGTAGTAAGCGATCGCTTCTTTTAGTGTCGGCCCGTACTTGCGGCAAATTTGCTTTAATTCTTGAATCCGTTCTTCCACCTCTTCCAACCGATGCGGATCGGCTTCCAAACCGTCCCCATAAGCATTAATTTGCCTTCCCACTTCCATTACCGCAGCTTGCGCGTCTCGCACCAATTCCAACAGATATTGTAGTTGAGTATCATATTCCACCATGTGATTTAATGTCGCCTCACTGTCTCCCAATAAATCTGCTGCGGCGGGAGTTTCATGATCATTTTGATACAAAGCCTGATAAACTTTGTAACTCATCTGTTGCAAATCAACGACATGATTCAGGCGTTCCCGTTCTTGTCCCAACTGTTCCAATTCATTAGGCTCACTAAGATTGGCTGCTCCCAGTTCTTGCACTTGATAAGTGAGCAAGTCGAGTTGTTGTAACCGTTCCCGTTCTGATGTCCGGCGTTTTTCTAGTGCTAAATGCGCCTGTTGGTAACTACTAAAGCTCGTGGCGACTTTATGGCGCTGCTGCATCAAGGAGTCGCCGCCATACAAATCTAACCAGTCCCTGACTTGGGCTGATTGTCCCACTTGTACAGTTTGACCTTGGGCTGTGATTTCCACCAAGCGATCGCGCATTCCTACCATGATCTGCCGATTTACCAACACACCATTCACCCGCGATCGACTACGGACATTACTCGCAGTGGCTGTGATTTCTCGGCTAATGACTACAGAATTTTCATCAAGCAAATCTATTTCTTGTTCAGTCAACCAAGCGGCTAGAGGGGCATTTGAGGTGAAAGTAGCTTCAACCATCGCCCGACTTGTCCCCGTGCGAATGACTCTACTAGAGACTTTACCGCCCAAAGCGGCATCAATGGCATCCAAGATAATCGATTTTCCAGCGCCGGTTTCACCTGTTAACACATTTAGTCCCGCGCCAAACTCCAATTCCAGTTGGTCAATGAGGGCAAAGTTTTCAATTCGCAGGCAAAGCAACATCAAGCCAAATTCTCCATGAGGGCAGATGCCAGATACTTCTAACTTACAAGACAATAAGTATGATCTTTCAGCAACTAGCAATACCTACTACTATTGAACTAGTATGCCCGTTTAAGTGTAGCAGACCTATTAGTACTAGGGAGCAGGGGGAGATGAGGAAGAAATAACCAATTCCCAATCCCCAATTTCTAAACATATTGTTACAATACTTAATGTGATCGTTCTGACTGGTGGCCTTCTTCATGATTGTTAAGACACTTCCCCCTAGTTCCCGACCGATTCAGGAGGACAGTCGCAACGGCACAAATCGCCGAGGCGACGAACTGGATATTATTGATGTAGTGCCGGAAGATGCTACATCAAGCTTAGTTGTAACCTCACCAAGACTCTTAGCAGCCCAAAAGGTGAGGACAACAGCCCAACCTGAGACGCTTTACGATCCCGTGGGCATAGCGGCGCATTACCAAAATAAAAAAGTGCAAGTTTTACGGCGGATTTTTGCCGTGTTGGGGCCGACTCTATCCTTTGCTTTTGGATTGTGGTCGGATAGTAAACGGGGAATTGTTGTCAAAAATGACCGCCGCCGAGCCACTCAGCTACGAGTATTGCTGACCCAATTAGGGCCTGCTTACATCAAAATTGGACAAGCTTTATCCACCAGACCGGATCTAGTTCCTCCCGTATACCTAGAAGAATTAACTAAACTACAAGACCAATTACCGCCTTTCCCCAACGAAATTGCTTACCAGTTTATCAAAGAAGAATTAGGCGCACCTCCAGAAGAGGTTTACGCCGAACTCTCGGCCCAGCCAATTGCTGCGGCTTCATTGGGGCAAGTATATAAAGGTAAGCTAAAAACTGGCGAAGAAGTCGCTGTTAAAGTTCAACGTCCCGACTTAAGAGAGGGGATCACCATTGACTTGTATATCTTGCGTAACCTCGCCGCTTGGGTGCAGAAAAAGGTTAAACGGGTAAGAAGTGACTTAGTTGGGATTCTTGATGAATTAGGCGATCGCATCTTTGAAGAGATGGACTACATCCATGAAGGTGAAAATGCCGAACGCTTTTTTGAGTTATATGGTCATATAAAAGACATATACGTACCGAAAATTTACTGGGAATACACCAATCGTCGCGTCTTGACAATGGAGTGGATTAACGGCACGAAATTAACCCAGACAGAAGAAATTAGCGCCCAAGGGATAGATGCTCGTTATCTAATTGAAGTGGGTGTGCAGTGTTCCCTGCGCCAGCTGCTAGAACATGGATTTTTCCATGCCGATCCCCACCCTGGTAATTTGTTAGCGACAACCGATGGCAAGTTAGCTTATCTCGACTTTGGGATGATGAGCGAGATTAAGCCACCACAGCGTTATGGTTTGATTGAAGCGATCGTCCACGTTGTCAACCGCGACTTTGAAGGATTAGCAAAAGACTACGTGAAATTAGATTTCTTATCACCAGAAACCGATTTAACACCAATTATCCCAGCTTTTGCGAGAGTTTTTGCTGATGCCCAAGGAGCCAGCGTTGCCGAACTCAACATTAAAAGCATCACCGATGAACTATCAGCTTTGATGTATGAGTATCCTTTCCGCGTACCGCCCTACTACGCCTTAATTATTCGCTCCCTTGTGACGCTTGAAGGTATTGCAATATATATAGACCCAAATTTTAAAGTTCTCAGCGAAGCTTATCCCTACGTTTCTAAACGCCTGTTAACAGATCCAGCACCGCAATTAAGAGCATCATTGCAAGATTTGTTATTTAAAGATAACAGATTTCGCTGGAATCGCTTAGAAAACTTGTTAAAAAATGCGCGTAATAGTCAAGACTACGACTTGAATTTAGTGCTAAATCAGGGGATAGAATTTCTGTCATCTGAACGCGGTGCTTTTATTCGTGACAAACTAGTAGATGAATCTGTTAACGGACTCGATGCTTTAGGTAAAAATGTTTTGCATAACTTTACCTCCTTGTTGCGAGAACGGGTAGGATTGACAGCAGTCAATAAAACTCCAGCGGCTACAGTTGAGCAACAACAAACCTTGGAGCATATCAAACATATATTAGGTATTCTCCGAGAAACAAGAGGCTTTGACCCAGTGCAACTTGCATCCCAAATTGCCCAGTTATTGGTAAATTCAGATGTACAACGTTTAGGTCAACAAATTGCCAACCGCTTCACGCAGAAAGCTGTAGCCAGGTTAATTCGGCAATTATTGGCATCCTAGTAAAAGTTATGAGTTAAAAACTTTATTTAACTCATAAACCATTCATTCTAGCAACTATATAACCCAACTCTTCTAGCTTTTCTAAGACCTTAGTTGCACTTTCAGCAACGCTTTCCTGGTTAGTTTTGCATTCGACTTCAGGACAGAGTGGTATTTCATAAGGATCATCAATACCAGTAAAGTGCTTAATTTCTCCTGCTCTTGCTTTTTTATATAACCCTTTTACGTCTCGTTGTTCACAAACTTCTAATGATGCGTTGACGTAAACTTCAATGAAAAATTGAATACTTTGGCGCACTTCTTCCCGAATTTCACGGTACGGTGAAATTGCCGAAACCAATACAATTACATTATTTCTGGCAAGAAGGTGAGCTACAAAGCCAATGCGCCGAATATTCTCCTCTCGATCCTCTTTACTGAAACCCAATCCTTTGCATAGGTTTTGACGTACTGCATCACCATCCAGAACTTCAACTCTGTATCCCTGTATCCGCAGTTCCTTCTCCACGAATTGACAGATAGTAGTTTTACCTGCACCACTCAGACCAGTGAACCATACTGTCACACCACACTCTTGTTGTCTCATCCTACTTTCGTCGTACATTTTAAATGGCACACCAAAAAAGCTTTTTTAGGTAATTGTGGGTCAAATAGTAATTTTATTTTTATAATCTTTTTTTAGCAGGAATTTCAGCCATTGCAAGGTAGCCCGTGTCAGCCTTGCTACTTTTACCTCTACTGATTTCGAGTGAAGGAATCGCATAATTATACGTATTTAGGCTAAATATTTAATACAAAAGATGTCCATGTATACGACGGGGTACACTTATGCATTTTCTGAACCCTAACAACGCAATTCGCCGCTAGAGTAACAAAACTTGCTGATCAAGTTTTCAAATTATTGAAGTTTTAACTAATTTTTACATTCAGTATATATACAGTTTATTTTTAAACAAAATAGTCTTTATTATAACAGTAGATTACAAAATAAGATTTACCACTAGGACATTATAAAAAAACTAAGTTCAAAATATCTGCAAAGTTATATCCAGTGCAGCTTTATGGCGGCACAACCCATTATCTGGGGGCGATTCCTTTAGGTGCTGTTTCTGGTACAGGCTTGTTTATTGACAATGATGGCACGCCTAGTGGTCTGTCCCATTAATTCTGATGGGTTAATAAAACGAACCGCAAAGGACGCATTCGCGCAGCGTCTCGTCAGAGAAGAGTGCGAAGTTAAGAGGTAAAGAAGAGAAATTTAAAACTAATTCACCTCTCAAAACTTTTGCGATAGACCACTAGTACACTTTGGCATAAATTTGTTCACCTTTAACCAGTTGCTCTGAGCAACTTGTCTGCTTAATTGAGGTAATAGCTGGATTTACGCCGTGCTGTACTAGTAGTTTGTGCCAGTAATTTTCGAGGTTCGTAGTTGGTGATTTACCGCTCAATTTTAAGACCTAGAGCGACTGAGTATATTTTGTATTTAACTAAGTCTAAAGTTCCTCAACAAAATTTGAAATTTAATTGAACTGATTTATGTTGTCCACTTTTCCCACTACTGCCCCAGAAGAGAATAACTTAATTCAATGTGATGCCGATCAGGGATTTATCTCCTGGCTGAGTCAAGCCAGAGGCTCAGTTGCCATCACTACCTACCAAGCCGGAAAACTAGCACTAGTAGGCTGGAATGGGGAACAGATAACCATGCTGTTACGCCAATTTTCCAAACCAATGGGATTGGCAGTGAATGGTTCACGACTGGCACTGGCTAGCCATCATGAAGTCTGTTTATTAGCCAATGCCCCCGCCTTAGCTTATGAGTTTTTAGAAGACCAACCCGGACGCTACGATGCCCTTTACCTACCACGGATGGCATACTTTACAGGCGACCTGAATATTCACGACCTGGAATTTGGCAGAGAAGGGCTGTGGATTGTCAACACCCGTTTTTCCTGTCTTTCTGCCTTAAGTCCAGACTTTAGCTTTGTACCGCGCTGGCATCCCAAATTTATTTCTGAAGTTGTTCCAGAAGACCGCTGCCACCTGAATGGGTTAGCGATGGTGGATGGCAAACCCAAATATGTGACTGCCCTCGGTGCGACAGATACCGTCGGGGGATGGCGACCAGGTAAAGCCAACGGTGGGGTCGTAGTGGAAGTAGAGAGCAATGAAATTGTTTTAGATGGATTATCAATGCCCCATTCCCCAATTTGGCATGACGGGTTTTTGTGGTTACTCAACTCTGGTGCAGGGGAAATATGGCGCATTCATCCAGAATCAGGAGACAAACAAGTAGTCTGTGTACTCCCTGGATTTCTGCGAGGGTTGTGCTGCGTCGGGTATTACGCCCTAGTCGGACTATGCCAGATTCGGGAACGGCATATTTTCGGAGGGTTGCCCATAACCCAACGGTTTGAGAAGTTGCTCTGTGGTGTGGCAGTTGTGGATTTGCGAAATGGGCAACAGGTAGGGATGCTGAAGTTCACCACAGGCTGTCAAGAACTTTATGATGTACAGTTTCTTGCTGGTGTGCAGCGTCCGATGGTTTTGAATCAAGAACGAAAAGAAATCCGCCAAGCATTTACTGCACCAGAGTTGAATTATTGGCTGCGACCGAGTGCAGTGATTCCTAATGACTAAGGAATCTGTTTAATCAGACCGTAATTGTTGAAATCATAATTTTAGTTTTTTCAGAGGTTTTTTCATGAATGAATTCAAAGTCAATACTTACACCAACAATAATCAAATTAACCCCGCAGTAGCAATGGATGCTGATGGGGACTTCATCATTTCCTGGACTGGTAATGCTCAGGATGGATCTGGCTATGGGGTGTATGCTCAACGCTACAACAGTGCTGGAGTGGCTGTTGGGGGCGAATTCAAAGTCAATACCAACACCAACGGCAATCAACTTAACTCTACAGTAGCGATCGATGCCGATGGTGACTTTGTTATTTCCTGGCAAAGCCAAGATGGGTCTGGCTCTGGGATATATGCCCAACGCTACAACACTTCTGGAGTGGCTGTTGGGGGCGAATTTCAGGTTAATACCTTCACTAACAACGAGCAAGTTAACCCCACAGTAGCGATGGATGACAATGGTAACTTTGTCATTTCCTGGCAAAGCAGTGGTCAGGACGGAGCTACTGGCTCTACTGGCTATGGGGTATATGCTCAACGCTACAACAGTTCTGGGGCAGCTGTTGGGGGCGAATTCAAAGTCAATACCCACACCGAAAGCTCTCAATATAACCCCACAGTAGCGATAGATGCCACAGGGGACTTTGTTATTTCCTGGCAAAGCTATTATCAGGACGGGTCTTACTTGGGCATATATGCCCAACGCTACAACAGTGCTGGGATGGCTGTTGGGGTCGAATTCCAAGTCAATACCCACACCGACAGCTTTCAAAAGAACCCCACAGTAGCGATGGATGCCACTGGGGACTTTATCATTTCCTGGCAAAGCCTTGGTCAGGACGGATCTAACTATGGCATATATGCCCAACGCTACACCAGTGCTGGGATGGCTGTTGGGGTCGAATTCCAAGTCAATACTCACGCTGACGGCAATCAATATAACCCCACAGTAGCGATGGATGCAGATGGGGACTTTATCATTTCCTGGACTAGCGATAGTCAGGATGGATCTATCGATGGCATATATGCCCAACGCTACAACAGTTCTGGGGTAGCTATTGGGGGCGAATTTCAGGTCAATAACTACACCAACAACTCTCAAAATAACCCTACAGTGGCGATGGATGCCACTGGGGACTTTGTTATTTCCTGGCAAAGTAATGTTCAGGACGGGTCTGGCTTTGGGATATATGCACAACTAAACAATAACAGTGGGGTTCCTCCGACAATTACCTCTGGTTCTGCCTCTGCCCTGACATACACTGAGAACGCCACTACAGCTATCGACTCAGGCATCACCGTCAGCGACACAGACTCCCCCAACCTGGCTAGTGCCACTGTCAAGATTACTAATGGTTTTGTCTCTGGTGAAGACATCCTCGCCTTCACCAACCAAAATGGGATTACCGGCAGCTACAACAGCAGTACAGGAGTCTTAACCTTAATCGGCAGTGCCACCGTTGCTAACTATCAAACTGCACTGCGTTCCATTACTTATAACAACAGCAGCGACAACCCCAGTACTACACCTCGTACCGTTAGCTTTCTAGTTAATGATGGGACTGCTAATAGTATTGCCGTTACCCGCAATATTAATATTACGTCGGTAAATGATGTAGCCATCGCTACTGCCACGAGTTCTGCCTTATCATATACCGAGAACGCAACTACAGTACTTGACTCAGGCATCACCGTCAGCGACGTAGATTCCCCCAACCTGGTTAGTGCTACCATCAGCATTACCAATGGTTTCACCTCTGCTCAAGACACTCTCGCCTTCACCAACCAAAATGGGATTACCGGCAGCTACAACAGCAGTACAGGAGTCTTAACCTTAATCGGCAGTGCCACCGTTGCTAACTATCAAACTGCACTGCGTTCCATTACTTATACCAACAGCAGTGATAACCCCAGTACTATACCTCGTACCGTCAGCTTTCTAGTTAATGATGGGACTGCTAATAGTACTGCCGTTACCCGGAATATTAATATTACGGTAGTTAATGATGCACCCGTTGCTACTGCCACCAATTCTGCCCTAGTATACACTGAAAATGCTATTACACTCATTGACTCAGGTATCACCGTTAGTGACGTAGACTCCGCCAACCTGGCTAGTGCCACCGTCAGCATTACCAATGGTTTTGTCTCTGCTCAAGATACTCTCGCCTTCACCAACCAAAATGGGATTATCGGCAGCTACAACAGTAGCACAGGTGTCTTAACTTTAACTGGCAGTGCCACTGTTGCTAATTATCAAACTGCACTGCGTTCCATTACTTATACCAACAGTAGTGATAACCCCAGTACGATACCTCGTACCGTCAGCTTTCTAGTTAATGATGGTACGGCTAATAGTGCCGTCGTTACCCGCAATATTAATATTACGGCAGTGAATGATGCTCCCGTTGCTGTTAACGACAGCATTACCACAAATAAAAACACACCTATTATCATTAATGCTACTAATCTGTTGAGCAATGATACAGATGTCGATGTTAGTGACGTATTGAGTATTACTGGCTTGACTCAACCTAGCCAAGGAAGCTTACTTAACAACAACAACGGTACTTACACTTACACGCCTGTCCAAAACTATTATGGTTCTGACGGCTTTACTTACACCATAAGTGATGGGCATGGAGGCAGTAGTACTGCAACTGTCAACTTGACTATTAATCAAATCACTCCTCCGATTAATGGCACTTCAGGTGCAGACACCCTGACTGGTACGGTGAATATGGATATCATCTCAGGATTGCAGGGCAATGACACGCTCCAAGGACTAGGTGATAACGACACTCTCGATGGCAGTGATGGAAATGATTCCTTAGATGGTGGTGCAGGAGCTGATAGTCTCATCGGTGGTAAAGGCAATGATACTTACATCGTAGACAATCTGAGCGATTCGATTACTGAAGGCTTAAATGCAGGCACAGATTTAGTCAAGTCTTCGGTGAGTTGGGTGTTGGGAAATAACGTAGAGAACTTGACCCTAACTGGAACCGAGGCAATCAATGGTACTGGTAACAGTCTTAATAATATCTTGATTGGAAATACTGCCGCTAATATCTTGAGTGGAGAAGGTGGTAACGATAACCTCTTTGGTGATTCAGGTAATGACACCTTGTTGGGCGGTGCAGGCAATGACACCTTAGATGGAGGGTTGGGAGCTGATAGTCTTGATGGTGGAATCGGTAATGACACTTACATCGTAGATAACGTCAACGATATTATTATCGAAGGCTTAAATGCAGGCACAGATTTAGTTAAGTCTTCGGTGAATTGGGTGTTGACAAATAATCTGGAGAACTTGACCCTGGCTGGAAGTGGGGCAATCAATGGTACTGGTAACAGCCTTAAGAACATTCTGATAGGAAATACTGGCGCTAACATCTTGAACGGAGAAGATGGCAACGATAGCCTAATTGGTGGTTCCGGCAATGACACCTTGTTAGGTGGTGCAGACAATGACACCTTGGATGGAGGTTTAGGGGCTGATAGTTTTAATGGTGGAGCTGGCAATGATACTTACATCGTAGACAACCTGAACGACTCGATTACTGAAAGCTCAGATATAGGCATAGATTTAGTTAAGTCTTCGGTGAATTGGGTGTTGGCAAATAACCTGGAGAACTTGACCCTGACTGGAAGCGGGGCAATCAATGGTACTGGTAATAGCCTTAATAACATCCTGACGGGAAATACTGGTGCTAACACATTAACAGGAGGAGATGGCAATGATAGCCTCTTTGGTAGCTCAGGTAATGACACCTTGTTAGGCGGTGCAGGCGATGACACCTTGAATGGAGGTGTAGGGACTGACAGTCTTGATGGTGGAGTCGGCAATGACATTTACACTGTAGACAACCTGAACGATAGTATTATTGAAGACTTAAATGCAGGCACAGATTTAGTCAATTCTTCGGTGAATTGGGTGTTGGGAAATAACCTGGAGAATTTGACTCTGAGTGGAAGTGGGGCAATCAATGGTACTGGTAACAGCCTTAATAACATCCTGACGGGAAATACTGGTGCTAACACCTTAACAGGAGGAGATGGCAATGATAGCCTCTTTGGTAACTCAGGCAATGACACCTTGTTCGGTGGTGCAGGTGACGATCTAATCGCTGGTGGAGTTGGTCGAGATGTATTAACTGGTGGAACTGGGCAAGATAACTTCAACCTAACTGGTAGCCGTACTGGAGGGTATGATACGATCGCTGATTTTACTCTTGGAGAGGATACTATCTTGATTTCCAAGGCTGAATTCGGACTGGTTCAATCTCAAAATACGACGCTCGATTCGGGCTTGTTTCGACTTGGTACCAGTGCGATCGCAGGAAGCGATCGCTTTATCTACGATCAAACTACGGGTAATCTTTTCTTTGACGCAGATGGGATTGGTAAGACTGCACAAGTTCAAATTGCCCAGTTCTCCAATCAGGCAGTGCTTAGTAGTGCAAATATTACTGTCATTGCCTAACGAAAGCTAACTATAGCAAGCATCTAGAGATTACCCAGTAAGAGACAGATCAACTCTTGCTGGGTAATCTGTCATAAATACACATTTGAGTGCAACACAACTACAAACTTTTAACTTTCCTCTTGGGAATAACCGTTTTTCTCGCGTTTGAGGCTTTCTTCTAAGGCTTGAATTTGCTCGCGTCTGGCTTCCAACTCTAAAGAACGCCTTGCTAAGTCTTGGTTTTGCAACGTCAGGGATTGTCGCCAATGTTCTGCTCGCTCGGCCTCATGCTGCAAAAATTCTGGGGTAATGCCGATGGTGAGGTAGTTTTGTACCAGATGCAGTACCCAGTTAGTCGCGTCTTCTAGTCTTTCAATATCGCCTGTAGGAGAAAGTTCTACTAGAACAAGTAAGTTCTCACTCATGATCTTTCCCTTTCCAAGCAGAATGAAAGCTTCTTCGGGAATTATCGCCCACAAGTTATCAGCTTCTTGACGCGCCAATAAGCGTAACTGGTGCTGGTCTAAAAAATCGTTTTTACGCACCTGGGCTAGATATAGCATGAGGGTCGCTTCGCTCCAATTCAAAATTCAAAATTCAAAATTCAAAAAAAATTTAATAAAAAATTAAGTGCCAGAATGGATATTTGGATCTTGTTAATTGGTAATGGGTAATTGGGAATTATTAACACTCCCATTACCCATTACAGTTATCCTAAGCCACGCAGGCGATGCCTACATTAACCCCTTAAGGCGATCGCGCAAAATTTCAGCTTGCTTCTGTGCTTCTGCTAAGGCATCCCGCGCTCCCTGTACCACGTCGGCTCTAGCTCTATCTACGAAACTAGGATTGTTTAATCTGGTACTCAGGGATTGAACTTCGGCTTCAGCTTTGCTCAAGCTTTTTTCTAGCTTGGCACGTACAACTTCAATATCTACCACACCGCTCAGAGGAATTAGCACTTGTATTGTACCAATTACACCTGCGATCGCATTTTCTGATTCTTGTGATTGTTCTAATTCTTTCTGCGGGAAAATGCGGCTCCATAACCTAAGTCTCGCTTGAGCAGTTAGTAAATTTTGGCTAATAAACCAAGCTGTGTAACCAAAACCAACTAGTTCAAAGAAAGTTCCGACCAGCAAAGTGTCATCAATGGCATAACCCACAGCTAAACCCAATCTACCAAATACAATCGCTACAATAATTAAGCCAATTGTCTTCAAACCCCTTTGAGGTTTTTTAACTGCAACAGTTTGCTTTTCTTGCTTGTCAGTAATGGTTAAAGTCTCAACCTTCGCCAAATCTTTTATATAAGACTGTCCACCAGTGAGAATTTCCCGCTCCTTCTCGCTTTCAGTTTGCAAATTCGCTATCACTTTTACCCCTGGTTTAATATCCGCCTCAGCTCGCAAATTCCGAATTGTGCGGATAGTACCAATTAGTAATTCAAATTGTTCTTCTAAAGCTTGATCAATTAGATTTGCATCTACCTGGGGATAGATTTGTAACGGTAAAGTTTGCAGGGAATCTGCTGATTGTTGGGTAAGAGTTTGCCAAATTTCTTCGGTAATATGAGGCATGAAGGGATGAAGCAGTTTCATAATCCCTTCCAGTATGTAGCCGAGGGTTTGCTGCGCTACCCGCCGCGATGCTGGATCGGCATCTGCTTGCAATCTGGATTTCACCAGTTCAATATACTGGTCGCAGAAATCACCCCAGATGAATTCGTAGAGTCCTTTTGCTGCTTCCCCTAAACCGTAATTATCGATGTAATCGGTGGTTTGTTTGACAACTTGATGATACCGCGAGATAATCCAGCGATCGCTCAATTCGATAGCTACTGGGTTCCCCAATTGTTGCGGTGTTTGTCCATCCAAATTCATCATCACAAACCGGGCAGCATTCCACAACTTGTTTGCAAAGTTGCGAGATGCCTCTACTGATGCTGATTCATCCTTTTTGCGATCGTACTCCAACCGGATATTTTGTCCAGCCCCTGCAACTTCCCTAATTAGGGTATAGCGCAGGGCATCAGTACCATATTTGTCAATTAATAACAACGGGTCAATGCCATTACCTTTGCTCTTTCCCATCTTTTGACCTTTTTCATCCAGCACCAAGCCGTGGATGTAAACTGTTTGGAAAGGCATTTGTCCGGTAAAATGTCCAGCCATCATGGTCATTCTGGCAACCCAGAAAAAGATGATGTCAAAGCCTGTCACCAAAGTAGTAGTCGGGTAGTAAGTTGCTAAATCTTGAGTTTGTTCCGGCCAGCCCAAAGTCGAAAATGGCCAGAGTCCAGAAGAAAACCAAGTATCTAGTACATCTGGGTCTTGTTCTAACTTGACATTTTCGCCAAATTCTGATTTAGCCTTCTCCCAAGCTTCAGTTTCCGATTTCGCCACCACAAAGGGCGTATTATCGGTTATTTGCCCATCCGTTTCACTAACAGCGTACCAAGCAGGAATTCGGTGTCCCCACCATAATTGGCGAGAGATGCACCAATCATTGAGTTTTACTAGCCAATCACGATAGACCTTTGTCCAGCTTTGGGGGACAAACCTTGGAGAAGTTTGCTGGTCGAGGAATTCGAGAGTGTTGTCAGCGAGGGGGCGAATTTTGACGAACCACTGAGTCGAGAGGAGAGGTTCAATAGGTACTTTACCGCGATCGCTGTATGGAACGGTATGTTTATAATTTTCTATCTTCACCAGAAAGCCATCTGCCTCTAAGCGAGAAACCACATTCTTTCTAGCAACAAAGCGGTCTTGTCCTTGAAACTCCCCGGCATTGGCGTTGAGAGTGCCGTCTTTATTCATGATGTTGATTAACGGCAGATTGTGACGCTTACCCATGTCAAAATCGTTCGGGTCATGGGCGGGAGTTATTTTCACGCAACCCGTGCCAAAGGTGGGATCAACAAATTCATCGCCAATGATCGGAATTTCTCGGTGTAAAATTGGCAGAGTTACAGTTTTGCCGATGAGATGTTTGTAGCGATCGTCATTGGGATTAACTGCTACAGCCGTATCACCCAGCATCGTTTCTGGTCTAGTTGTCGCCACCTCTACAAAACCAGAACCATCAGTGAGAGGATAGCGGAAGTGCCAGAGATTTCCATTCACTTCTTGATTTTCTACTTCCACGTCAGACACAGCCGACTGAGAAGCAGGACACCAGTTAACTAAATATTCACCACGATAAATTAAGCCTTCCTCGTAAAGGCGAGTAAATGCCTCGACAACAGCTTTAGATAAACCCTCATCCAGGGTAAACCTTTCCCGCGACCAGTCCACCGAGACACCCAAACGTCGTAGCTGATTAAGAATTGTTCCCTCAGACTCCGCCTTCCATTGCCAAGCGCGTTCTAGGAACTTTTCGCGCCCCAACTCGTAGCGAGTTTTCCCCTCTGTCTTGAGTTGCTTTTCCAGCATACTATGCACAGCAATGCTGGCGTGGTCAGTTCCCGGTAGCCATAGGGTATTGCGCCCCTGCATCCGGTGGTAGCGCACAAGGGTATCAATCAACGCACTTTCAAAAGCGTGACCCATGTGTAAGCTACCGGTGACATTCGGCGGGGGAATGACGATGCAGTAGGGTTCGCCGCCTTTATTGGGGTCAGCTTTGTAAACTTGGTTGTCTTCCCAGAATTTTTGCCACTTGGCTTCAGTGGAAAAAGGGTCGTAGAGACTGGGGAGATTGGGAATGGTTGCGGTCATGCGGGGCAAACTAACTATGGAAGGACTCTAATAAATTTTGCCACAGGGTTGGAGAGGGTTTGTTTAGCAATTCTCGAAATCGTGGATATATCCCTTAAAAAATCTGAAAATACGAAATCTATTTTTGACCCTTGTAGTTATCTTGAATAAACTCCGTAGCTGACATCTGTATATTCGCTCAGAAAGACTCATGAAATTGAAACCAGGTTTATTTCAACTCATCGTGTTAGTTATGACTGTATCGCTACTTGCTTCTTGTGCGACAACCCCAGAAGCAAGACAGTCAGATTGCAGCTCCACAACGTCGCCAAACCAACAAGCCAATAACTGTTCTCCCTCATCGAATAGTAGCGGCAGATCGAGTGGTTACTCTGGTGGTAGTAGCATTAGAAGATCCGGTTATGGTAATTCATCGGAGGTCGGGACTTCCAGCGGTTCTTCCAACGGTCGTAGTGGTTTTGGTAGTTTCGGTCGCGGTGGTCATGCGGGTGGATAAGAGAGTTATGAATATTTTCAACAGTCCTCAACGAAAGCGTCTATTTCAGTCGATGAAAATGGGTTGGTACAACTTTGCTCCGATTGAAGAAGGAACAGGTATACCTCTAACTGACCAAGAAACACCTTACGCTCTTTATTATTGCCATCAAGTTTTACCGCAGACCATACAAGAAATCCAGCAAGCATCGGAATTAGTCGGTAGTATTTTAACCCAAACGTGGAAAATTATTCGTACTCTTGATGAAGATACACTACTTTATTATGGATTTCCTGAAGCTACAATTAAGTTAGTTAAATATGACTTTCTCGCACCATTTTGTATGCGTCTTGATTGGTGCTGGAATCAAGACGCAGGGATAAAAAAAGTAGTAGAAACTAATCCCCAAACTCCTAGCTTTTGGTTTGAGTGTACAGATGGCAATAAAAAAGTCGCCAGACATTTTGGATTGCAAGAACCAGATTTAGATGCTCAAAAAATTTTAAAAATAACACTCAATCAACATGTCAATAGAGCCGCATTAATTTTGGGTAAACCAGTTACAGATTGTCGCGTAGCATTTACAGCTTTGAACAATGCCGAAGATTTAGGTACTATGCGATGGTTAAGCAATTACTTGGAGTCTAAAAGTGCCATCTTACCTTTAGAATATCTTGGCATCAAAGATGGTGAATATCTATTTGATCGAAGAACACAAAAACCAATAGATATACTCTTTATGTGGTATCCAGTGGAATGGCTAATCTATGATACTGATGAAAAAGGTGAAAGATTATGGCCGGCTCTAGAGCAACTAATTTTTGAGAAGAAAATTGTGATTGTAAACTTTGGTTCTGCCTTTGCACTGCAACCAAAGAGTGTATTTGCCCTAATTACAGATTTGGGATATGACTTTTTTCCTGACAAAGATGCTGGGACAGTCTGGGAATATTTCCCTAAAACATCATTGAGTGCAACAGCAATAGGTAATTCATACTTTGCCAAACCTATTTTAGGAAGAGAAGGTGAAGGAGGATTTGCAGTTAATTCAGGAAATATCTCTGTGCGTAGTAGTAATAATGACCCTTGGTATACACAACAGAATTATGTGTATCAAGAGTTATTAGAGTTTCCTAAATTAGAAATTGATGGCAAGTCGATGACTCAGGTTTGGGGAGCATGGCTATATAACGATGGTAGTGATAAGTTTATACCTGGAGGTGTAGGAATCCGCCTTTCTGAAGGAGAAATTACAGATAACTTATCCTATTGGTGTCCTATTGGATGCTAATTTTAACAGCATCGAGAATTAGAGGCAAATATGAAACCTCAAACCACCAGCCCTTCGCCCTGGACATACATACCCACATTGTATTTTGCCTCCGGCATACCTTACGTCATCATCAACACAGTTTCCGTAATCTTTTACAAAAAACTGGGAATAGATAATACTCAAATCGCCTTATGGACAAGTTTTCTCTATCTACCTTGGGTCATCAAAATGTTTTGGGGCCCAATCGTTGATATTTACTCTACCAAACGCAAATGGATACTTTATACCCAATTTGCCATGTTCGCTTGTTTAGGTTTGATAGCCTTATCCTTACAACTGCCAAATTTCTTTTTCATCTCCTTTGCAACATTAACAATTGGAGCATTTATTTCTGCAACTTATGACATTGCCACAGATGGCTTCTATCTACTGGCTTTATCTCCAGAACAACAAGCCTTCTTTGTTGGCATTCGCTCACTGTTTTATAGAATGGCTGTCATTTTTGGCTCTGGAGTATTAGTAGTCTTAGCAGGTCAGCTTGAAGTATCTCTCAATAATATTCCTTTAAGCTGGACTATAGCTATTGGCTTCTCAGCTTTAATTTTAGCAATTTTGTTTATTTACCATCGCCTAATTTTACCCTTACCCGAATCAGATAATCAACGACAAATACAAGCTAGGGAAAATATACCCTTTTGGTCAATCATTCGCTCATATTTTGCTCAGAATAAAATTATAAATATTTTAGCATTTATCTTGCTTTACAGACTTGGCGAAGCAATGCTTGTCAAGATAGCCTCTTTATTTTTATTAGACAAACCAGAAGTAGGCGGTTTAGGGCTATCAACATCAGATGTCGGATTAGTCTACGGTACCTTTGGGGTAATATCCCTAATCTGTGGAGGAATTTTAGGAGGCTTACTAATTTCTAGATATGGATTAAAAAAGTGTCTATTTCCTATGGCTTTAGCATTGAATTTACCTGATGTATTTTATGTGTATATGGCTTATACGAAGCCTTCACTAACATTAGTGTATCCCTTGGTTTCCTTGGAGCAATTTGGTTATGGTTTTGGATTTACAGCTTTTAGTGTTTATTTAATGTATATTTGCCAAGGCGAATATAAAACTTCTCATTTTGCTATCTCCACTGGCATTATGGCTTTAGGAATGATGTTACCAGGCTTAGTTAGTGGTTATTTACAAAAAGAACTTGGATATCCATTATTTTTTGTCTTGATCTGTTTGCTCACAATTCCTGGGATGATTGCTCTATTTTTTATTCCTTTAAAAGAAGAACCGAAGCGTCAAAATAATTAACATTATTGCAATCCATGAGTTATGTTTTAGGAATAGATGGGGGCGGTAGCAAGACTGTTTGTGTCTTAATGGATGATTCGCGTCAAGTGCTAGGTCGCGGTGAAGCAGGCCCATCTAATTATCAGAGTATAGGTATTGAAGCCACTCTACAATCTATTCAATCAGCAATTTACAAAGCGGTTGAGGCAGCAACAATTACAAATACTGTGAATATTGAGGCGATATGTCTGGGTTTAGCAGGTGTAGGTCGTGCAACAGATATTGAAGTAGTAAAAGGTTTAGTTAAAGAGTTACAAAATAACAAATTGCCTATTAATTGGGCATTACAGCCAGCAAATATTATAATTTGTAACGATGCTTTAATTGCTTTAGTTGGTGGAATTGGTCAGTCTGTAGGAATTGTGGTTGCAGCAGGTACTGGTTCGATAGTTTTTGGGCAAAACCATCAGGGAGATACCAAGCGAGTCGGTGGCTGGGGGTATATTTTAGGAGATGAAGGTAGCGCCTATAAAATTGCGATCGCAGGCATGAAAGCAGCATTAAAATCTTATGATGGGCGGGAAATGTCAACGAGTTTGCTAGAGGATTTCAAACAGCATCTTGATTTGGAAAGTATAGAATATTTAATAGAAGTAGTATATCGGCGAGAATGGGGAGTTAAACAGATAGCAGCTTTAGCACCAATTGTAGATTTTGCAGCCGCGTCAGATGATGTAGTAGCCAGTAGCATAATTGACGATGCTGTAAAAGATTTAGTAAAAGCTACATCTACAGTAATTGATGCTATTTTTAGTGCTGACTCAGTTTTGGAAGTAGTTACAACAGGAAGCGTGTGGCGCGGTAGATGCAAGATCCATGAAAGATTTGCAACGTCTCTTGTTAAGAAGTTTCCTGAAGTAAAGGTGATTTTTCCGAGGTATGAGCCTGCTTATGGTGCTGGTTTGTTAGCGTTGCAGACAACTCAAAATTGATGTAAAGAAAGCAATAATAGGAGTTTTCAGTCTGCAAATATGCGCTCCAAAAAAGTTACTATTTCAGACCAAGCAGAGGTGGTAGCACTAGAATCATAACGATAACCGTCGTCGCGCATAAATGTATGTTCTGCTTCATACAAAAAAACTTGGTGAGGTATGTTAGCATTATCAATTGCTTTTATTATGGTTTGGCGATCGCTCTCTGGTATATGAGGGTCAAGAGTACCGAATACCATTAGCATCTCGCCTTTGATTTCACTTACTCTCTGGATTGTATCGGCTACCTCCTTACCCAGTTTACCACTGGGAATACCAGTAGGGTAACAGCAAACACAAGCCCGAATTTCGCTTTGAAATGCTGCACGGAAAGCTAAATGTCCACCAATACAAAAGCCGAGAGTGCCTATTTGATTTGGAGAAACCGCACTCTCTGTTTTCAGAAATTCAATCACAGCAAGGCAATCGGCATCATAATCAGCTACGGAGGTTCGACGCGCATCGTCATTACCCCGCATTCGTCCAAGATCGTCTGGCTCAATTACTAAACCAACTGGCTCAATTCGGTGAAAAATTTCTGGCGCTGCTACTACATAGCCGTATCCTGCTAAGTAGTTAGCTAGACGAATCATTGGATCACCTAACTGATAAATATCACTGTAGAAGACAATACCAGGGTATTTTCCTGCTGCTTTGGGAGCTGCAACATAAACACGCATTAAGCTGCCATCTACTCTTAACTCAAGATTGCGCTTAGTGATTTGCACTTTTTTACCTCCGTGTTACGCTTGCTGTCATTAGCTTTTACACTGTAGCGCCGCAGTATCCGGTTGCTTTCAACCCACAATTTGGCGTTCTTTTATCATCACTGCGATCACTTAATATCCTCAATGAAAGTTTGTTGCGATCGCCTTAATAGTTAATAAATAAGTATTAAATGTTATAAAGTAATGAATTTGGCTATTTAGATCATCTGTGATATGAATCAAAAAAATATTCTTACTTGGGGTGATGTAGCTTACGCTTCACGAATTGCGACTGGAGGATCAAAGCAGGAATGGGAAGCTTTAGAACTGATTTGGCAAGCATGGGAAATAATAATCCACGCTGGACTTGCGACTTATTCTAACAAACGTGAGCTTTTGCAAGTAGTTATAAGGTTTTTTGCTATTATAAGTTTTTATCTAGAATTATTTAATGATTATTGTTGGAAATATTATGTTTATAATTACAGCGTAGAGTGGCTTAAAGCTATTAAAATAACTAATGAGTATAATGAATACATAATCGATTGTGTAGATGCTTTAGACTGCCCTCTAGTACTGAAATCTGAACCAGATAATCTACTTGTGTACTTTGTCGATAATGCTTTAAAACAAGTAATGCAAGTGCTGATGGATAGGCTAGACAGTGACTCAATGCTATTTAAATCTGTATGGGAAATTAACCACCAGCAGTTTAAAGTAGATGGAGATATATATGAGTTGCAGAGAATAGAAGCTGAACTAATTAGTGAGAATATATTTTTGGATAAGATCGTCAACTTAGCCGAAATATATGAAAGTTATAATCAAAATAATGGATTTCTTAGAGATGAAACTGCAATTATAGAAATATTTTTTTACGAAGATAATGCAGACGCAGAATGGATGAAATGCACAAATAATAAATATTTTCAGCAATCTCAAGAAGTTATAGATGCTACTAATAAATTTGTGGCTTTTTTTCCTGTTATCAAATAAACCCTAACTTTTCTCTCAAGCAATGTTCTGAAATAATTGGGTTTGATGAAACAGATTTAAAACGGTGGATACGTACAATTAATCGCAAAAAACAAGTAATTTTAAGCGGTTCGCCTGGAACAGGAAAAACTTATCTTGCTGAAAAACTTGCTCAACACTTAATCGGTGGTGGTGATGGTTTCTCAGAACTTCTGCAATTTCACCCCACATACTCTTATGAAGACTTTATTCAAGGTATACGTCCTCAAAGCCAAGATGGAAAATTAACATACCCATTGCTTCCAGGCAGTTTTCTAAAATTCTGCAAAGAAGCAGAGTATCATCAAGGAACTTGAATTTTAATTATTGATGAAATAAACCGCGCTAATCTCGCACAAGTTTTTGGCGAACTAATGTACTTACTTGAGTACCGAGATAGAGAAATTCTATTAGCTGGCGGTAACAGGTTTCGCATCCCGAAAAATGTCCGCATTATTGGGACAATGAATACAGCAGATAGGTCTATTGCAAATATAGACCATGCACTCCGTCGTCGCTTTGCATTTATCGAACTTCGCCCAAATTATGATGTCCTGCGACGTTATCACCTAAAAACAGGTTTTGCAGTAGAGGGATTAATTAACATTTTACAGCAATTAAATCAGGCGATCGCAGACAAAAACTACGAAATTGGTATTTCATTCTTTTTAACAGACAACCTACGTGAAGATATAGAAGATATATGGCGCATAGAAATTGAGCCATATTTAGAAGAGTACTTTTTTAACCAGCTAAAAAAAGTAGATGAGTTTCGCTGGGATGAAATCAAGAATAAACTATGGATATAAACCCAGCACAACCAATAATTATTGAACTTACAGAATACGAAAATAAATTATTTCCGCTTGATAAAATACCCTATTCAGCCGTAGTCGAGTTATATGAGAAATACAAAACACAACTAGATATAGAATTTCCTACCTATACAACGAGACAACATTGGAAACTCAAAGCTAAAGGATGGGTAGGTTACATTCCTGTCACTCCTGAATTGCATCTAAAAATAAATCCGAAAGTGCCGATCCAAAACCTCTGCGGAATGCTGGAATATGCCTACAATTTTAAAGGTTTTCGCTTTCTCGAAGGGCTAATGGATTGTGAATCTCTAGAGGACTTTTATAATAATCTGGCTCAGATATTATCCCATAAAGTTTTAGAGCGATGCCGCAAAGGATTATATCGTACTTACTTGCCTAAAACACAGCAGCTTTCTTATGTGCGGGGAAAGCTAGATGTGCAACAGGTAATCCAAAAGCCGTGGAATGTTAAACTTAAATGCGATTACGAAGAACATACGGCTGATATTAAAGAAAATCAAATCCTGGCATGGACACTTTATATCATTGGTCGTAGCAGTTTATGTTCAGAAAGAGTATCACCAACAGTACGAAAAGCTTATCACGCTCTACAAGGATTAGTAACGTTGCAACCTTGTAGTGCAAAAGATTGTATCGCCAGACAGTATAATCGCCTCAATCCCGACTATCAACTATTACATAATTTATGTAGATTATTTTTAGAAAATAGTAGTCCCAGTCATGAAAGGGGAAATTACAAAACCCTACCTTTTCTCGTTGATATGGCACATCTATATGAGCTTTTTTTTGCAGAATGGCTTAAGAAAAACACGCCACAAGGCTATTTTTTCAAACAGCAACATCCAATAGAAATTAGTCAGAATCGGCATTTCAATATAGATATATTACTGTGTGATGCTGCTACTGGCAAAACAATAGCAGTTTTGGATACAAAATATAAAGCCCCTGAACAGGCAGGATATACAGATATTCATCAAATGATCAGCTACGCCAATACAACAAAATGCGAGCAAGCCTTTTTGATATACCCCAAAGACTTGACACAGCCACTAGATATTAAAAGCGATCAAATCCGAGTCCGCAGCCTCACCTTTTCCCTAGATGATCATCTTGATTGCGCGGGTCAAACCTTCTTAAAAAACCTTTTTCTCCTAATCCCTTCAGAACTCACACCAATAATTAGTAAAGGGGATAGATGACATTCGCTTGCTGCGAAACACCCATCCCCGAATAGCTGCCCAGATGATGAACCTGGAATCTATAGTCCGGTATCTAATCATCCAAGTATCGTCTGAGATATATGGATTGTCACTGGGATAGATACTGATTTAGAAGATATCTACCAAAAGATGCACTGTTGATTAACCCCTTTTTCTCTCTCCCATCGCCAACAGCGCTGTCCCGTAAGCTGCTTCTGTGTAAACTGACGCTACTACAGGAATCTGCAAATTACGCGCTCTAATCGCAGTCCAAGTATGATTCGCTGCACCACCGCCAGCAGTATAAACACGGCTCAATTTGTCTGCTCCCATTTGTTGTAATAATTCATACCCTCGCGCTTCTATGCGGGCAATGCTTTCTAACAACCCATGCAGAAATTCCACTGGATTTTCTGGGCGTGGTTCCAAGCGTGGGTGTAAATTGGGATCATTAATCGGAAAGCGATCGCCTACCTTCAACAACGGATAATAATCTAACTCGCTGGCTTTTGATGCATCAATCTCCCGGCTAAGGCTTTCTAACTGAGCGTTTGTGAAAAATTGCTTTAGTACTGCACCTCCAGTATTAGAAGCACCACCAGTCAGCCACAAATCACCTAACCGATGGCTGTAAATCCCATATCTGGCATCTTCTACACGGGTACGACTTAACAACTTTAGTACCAACGTTGAACCAAGGGAAGTCACGGCTTCACCAGGTAATTTTGCCCCACTGGCGAGAAAAGCAGCAATACTATCAGTTGTACCTGCACACACCAGACAATCGCGGCAAAAACCGAACTTATCGGCAATTTCAGGACGCAATTCGGCAATCGGAGTCCCAGGAGTTAAAACTTTGGGTAGCTGAATTGGTATTTGCAACAATTCTTGCCATTCTGGGTATTTCAACTCTTCTACGTCATAACCCAGCTTTAAAGCATTATGGTAATCGCTAATACCCAACTGTCCATGCAGAAGAAACGCCAGCCAATCTGCTTGATGCAGGAAATATTTAGCTTCACTAAAAGAAGGTAATTGCCTCATCCACAAAAGTTTGGCTAGGCTGGAGGTGGCACTCAACACGGTATGATTGGGGGGTGCTATACTCCTCAAATGCTCTAGCACCAATGATCCCCGCGCATCGTTGTACAGCAATGGTGCATCTGTTGGATTGCCAGCAGCATCAACCAGCAAAACGGTGGAAGAAGTCCCGTTGATTGCGATCGCTCTAATTTCTCGCCGTAATTGCTCAGGTATTTGTTCCACCAACGCAAACAAAGCCTCCTGCCAAATTTTTGGCGTAACGGCATTTGGTGAGTCATGGAAGGGATATCGCACCTCTGCCTGAATACAAGAGGCTTCCTCGTCAATCACTACACCGCGTGCGCCAGATGTGCCGAAGTCGATACCCAGATATAAATTCATAATTTTTATAAATTTTTTTAATGGAGAATAAATAAGAACTACTGACTAATAACTGCTTTTGTTGCATCTTGTAACAAGATATTCCACAATCTTGGCAAAACAAGGAAAAGTAGTAAACGAACTGTTCAAAATCTATTCAGGTTAGGAGGTTTTCAGCCATGCCTATCTTAGATACTCTGTACATTGCTCAGATATCTTCCATCTCAGATACTCAAGTCTACATCGCTCTAGTTGTAGCCTTGATCCCAGGAGTTCTAGCTTGGCGATTAGCCACAGAACTTTACAAATAACGCTCCGATGTGACACAGTTAAAAAGCTAATAATCCTGGCAGTACGGGGTGCAATTTCCAGACTTTATGGCTTTATGTCATAAGTACCTAGAAACCTTGCACTTACGTAAGCCAGGTTATTTTTTAACTAGTGCGACACTTGTAGCTATTTCAAAAAAATGAAGTAATATGACAGCTAAATCAAGCATTCAGGAGTGCTGAGTGCTAATTCAGTTCCGAGTATCGAGTGCTGAGTGAGATTTCCAACTCATAACTCAGCACTCTTGATAGTGCTTCCCTTCACTAAGCGAGGTTATCTTTTAGCATCATGAACGCGATTCAACCCTCCAGACCACCGTTACAACCTATACAAAAACGTCGGGTCATTTCTCGGCCAAAACGGCATCTTCGTCAACGTTCTTACCAAATGATGGCACTGGAAAGCACAGCCAAAATAGCGGTCAATCTTGTGATTACAGCCGTTGCAGCATCTGCTTTAACACAACTCTTGCCTTATCATTGGTTACAGCAAGAAAAATTGCGAGAAATGAGTACTGAAGTCAAGCTGATGGAAGGACATGTCAATGGTTTACAGGTAGAATTTAGCCGTAACTTTGATCCGCAAGAAGCTAAAATTATTAGACAACGACAAGGATACAGATTCGATCCCAGCCAGCGTCAGATCGTGTTGATGAATCAAGATCGCCGAGAAGATGAGCAAACAGACTCATCACCCTAAGAAAAATGGCGAATTTGGGATTATTGAGGTTTATTGTGATTCAGATTACGTATAAACGGGGTGTTAATTTATATTATTGTTAATAAGTAATGGTTAATAGCTAATTTTTGAATAGCTATGTAGTTATCATCTATTAGTCATTAGCGATACAGCGTCGCTTCGCTACAAGACGCCAAGGGCGAACGCTCCAATTAAAAATTCAAAATTCAAAATGAAGAATTTACTTTTTGAATCTTGAATTTGCAAAAAGGACTAATCTACCAATTAAGACGCTGATTGAGATAGTAGCTCGTCTAGCCAATTTTCAAGTTGTAAACGCAAGCGACAACCAGTAATATCCTTATTGTTGTCAAGAGACGGTAGTGTAGTAAGGGCGCGACGATAATCAGCGATCGCACAATTCCAGTCGCCCCAAAGATAGTAAGTCCTGCCGCGTTCAGCCCAGATATGACCTTCTAGTTGACCGAAAAGCAGTGCTAGCTCAAAATTCTCAATTGCCACCTCGTATTGCCCCAAATCACGCCAGGTAATGCCTCGGTTAATCCACGCCCGAATATGGCGAGGATTGAAATCAATCGCTTGATCGTAATCAGCAAGTGCTGTTGTTAATTCTCCAGAAGCAGCGTAGTAATTTGCTCGGTTATTATAAGCACTAGCTAAATAGGGATTAAGCTTGAGGGCGGTGTTATAGTCGTAAAGCGCTTTTTGCCTTTCACCACTTTGGAAATAAATTAACCCTCGGTTGTTGTAATCAACGGCATTATGGGGGTGGCGAAAAATTAGTTGGCTTAAAAGTGCGATCGCTTCAGTATAATCTCCTTGTTGAGCTAACTTTAAAGCAAAAGAGCGTAAGTAGCTATCCTCGAAAGTAGATTCGCTGTGATCGTTTTTCCTCCGCTCTTGAAGTTTGTTTGTAGTATTTAGAACATACTTATATTGGTTACTTTGCTGGTCATCGTCAGCTAAAAATGAGTGACTATTCATCTTTTCCTGCTTGAAATCCCTGCTTTTTTAAATAAAAGTCTAGTTTTTTAACGCTGGTGGTTTTACCACTGTCTCTATTCTCAAGGTACTTATGGTTACTTTAAAGCCATCTTAAGACTGAGATTTAAACTACTCACACTAGTAGAAATCTACCCCTTAAAAAACAATTGCTCCTCAAACCTAATCATAGATACTTGATCCCGAAGATGAATTCCAGAAATAGCAGACGTTAATCTCAAAGACTAGTCAAGTAGTGAGAGCAGCAAATTGGTAGAATGCCAACAAGCCGTTCGTTTAAAGAGGGGATGAGCAAGCAGGGGAAGCAAGGGAAGAGTAATTAATACCCAATGCCCCATGCCCCATTCCCTAAATTCAATTTTTAAGTTTTGAGAAATTTTCTGATGACAACTGCAATTTCCTATCCCAATGCCCCTGATTTAGCAACCGATGATTACATTGTGATCGGCTTGGCAACCTGCTTCGTCAAAGAAGATGGAGAAGTTTATCAAATCGAAGTTATAGAACCGATTCCCTCTGCGGCTTTGGAAGCGCTTTTAAAGGGTATTCCTACCTCCTATAAGCTGGCTCATGCCACAACTTTGGGATCTGTGCTGGATGGCGATTCACAACTGCTGCCAGATGGCTTTCCAGAGTCGGCTCAGTTTGGAGAGGAATTTGTGCCACGGGTATTTGCAGCAGCTCGTACCTACAAGCGTCGTGAATCTGCAAAATCCCTGATTCCATTAGGTACAAACTACACTGAATTTAAATATTCCATTGAGCGGAAACGGGTGTTAAACGCCGCCAGAGTTGTCACCAAAGAAGACAATATTAAACAGCATTCTCACACTCACAAAGTGCTTTAAGTAATTATGCTAAAACTTTACGGTGGCACTCGTAGTCGAGCGTCAATTGTTCACTGGTATTTAGAGGAATTAGGAATTCCCTACGAATTCGTCAAGCTTGATATGCAGGCGGGTGAACATCTCCAGCCTGCATATTTGGCAATTAACCCATTTGGTAAAGTCCCAGCAATTGTTGATGGGGATTTTCAGCTTTGGGAATCTGGGGCAATTTTGCTGTATCTTACCGATAAGTACAGTAAAACTCCACTTTCACCAGAGGAACGTGCTGTATTTTCCCAATGGGTGTTGTTTGCTAATGCTACCCTTGGCCCAGGGATTTTTGGAGAGGAGAATCGAGAACGGGAAATGCCCCGCTTGTTGACTCCCTTAAATGAAATTTTCAGTAAGCAACCTTTTTTACTTGGCAATGAGTTCACTGTTGCTGATGTAGCAGTAGGGTCTATTTTGAATTACATTCCCATGATACTGAAGCTAGACCTCAGCCCCTATCCAGCGGTGTTGAATTATATGAAGCAGTTATCTGAGCGTCCGGCATTTCAAAGAAGTATTGGCGGACGGACTTAAAATAATTCGTAATTCGTAATTCGTAATTGAATTTTTAACTACGAATTACGAATCTTTTAACGATAATTTGTAAATTGCAAAGCAACTGGGTAGTCTTCTTGTTTTAGCCGCTGCATGACAACTTGCAAGTCATCTTTAGATTTGGCAGAAACCCGCACAGCATCCCCTTGAATTGAAGCTTGTACCTTTTTAAATTCGTCCCGAATCAATTTGGAAATTTGTTTGGCGATTTCCTGACTGATGCCTTTTTTGAGTTTGATTTCTTGACGCACGCGATTACCACTTGCTGATTCAACCTTGCCAAAATCAAAGATTTTTTGCGAGAGGTTACGCTTGGCGGCTTTTTCTCGCAGAATGGTGTGTACAGAATCTAAGGTAAACTCGCTGTCAGTACTAACGTTAATGCTTTCTTCAACTAACTCGACAGTAGTTTCAGTGTCTTTGAGGTCGTAACGACCTTTGATGTCTCGTATAACTTGATCGACAGCGTTAACCAACTCTTGTCGGTCAAAGTCGCTCACAATGTCAAAGGAAAAAGTAGAAGCCATAAAACATTTTGGATTTTAGATTTTGGACTTCGACTTCGCTCAGTCGAACGATTTTGGATTGGGAAAACTCTTCCCCAGTCCCCAGTCTCCATGCCCCAATTAACTAGTAGCTTGGATGATGCTCAAGAAAAAGAGAGTGGCACAGCCAAGGATGCCAATGGCAAACATAAGCGAGCCTCTTTCAGAGGAGCTACGCTAACGCAAAAGGGGTATATTCAAAATATAAAAAATCGAGTATAGGAAACGGGCGACCACAAATGCGATCGCAGCTACTTGGGCTGTAAAAGAATTTATACCAGTTACATAAGCCATCAATGCGGCTGCGGCAAATATCATAAAGGCTTCAAAGGTGTTCTGATGTGCCCAAGTAGCCCGTTGGGCATAAGGTGGCAATTTATCAAACATGTCGCGAGGAGTAGAAAACATTTCATACCCAATACGCGCACGGGCATAAGCTACTAGCAAAAATGGCACGTAAATTAGAACGGCAGCAGCAGCGATCGAGTACAAAAAAATTATCATTACTTATTAGTCGTTGGTTATTAGCCATCAGTCATCAGTCATCAGTCATTAGTCAAATACAAATGACAAAAGACAAATGACAAATGACTAATCAAAGTAGAAAAGCGTCACCACTTTTCTTTGTTCTTCTGCATCCTGACAAGTTTGTAACAGGGTGCGACTGTCGTGAAAGGCAAAGCAGATTAGTTGCTGGCAACGAGAGACAATCTCCTTGTTGCACAAGTAACTAGCTTCCGCCAGAGACAGATTATCATTACTGGGATTTTCGACTAGATGCATTACCTGTTCTAGTTGCTGGCGCGATTCTAAAGGCTGGCGTTCCAGGCTTTGGGGTAGAATCACTGTCAACAAATTTGCATCAGCCCGCGTTGCTCCCTTGATGGCCGCTGAATTCGTACCTGTAGCACCAGAAGTAATGATTCGATTACCCGATAAAACTAGGGCATAAGTCATCATTTCAATAAGATTCTGATGCGTAATCGGTACATGACGAGAACCCAGCAAGGCAATTCTTTTAGAACCCGTTTGCTGGATTGTAGCCAGTTCTTGCGCTAATGTATCGAGGTTAATAAGGTCTGTTGATTGGCTCAAAGATGGAGATAATCAGACTAAACGACCCAGATATTTTACCAAACAGCGTGTAGATGCGAGGAAAACTTAAGTTAGACATTGCGACTAATTTTCGATTCTTTGGTTCAGTAAGTCCATTACTTGGGAACACCAAGCTAGCCAATGTGTTTCATAACTAATGCCATTTAGGAGAGTTAAATACTGAAATTTGCCTGTTTCTGGCAGTTCTTGCGGATTTTGAAAGTAATGCTGTTCTAACTCCTTATACGTAGACAATTTTTTTTGATGGGCTTTTTGGTGATGTTCTAGCTCTGCCAAGATAATTTGCTTAGGAACAATATGACCAGCAAAAATTTTAACTAGTAAATCATCTTTAATCGGTGTGGGTTCACAGGGTTGAGCAATCCACTCTTTGAGATGCTGTTCTCCCAAATCTGTAACGCTGTAGAGCCTTTTATCTGGCCGTCCGGCTTGAAAAATCGACTCAGAGCTGATCCATCCTCGATCTTCTAGCTTCGACAACTCCCGATAAATCTGCTGGTGACTTGCTGACCAGAAAAAGCCTACAGAGCCATCGAATCTTTTTGCTAAATCATACCCACTACAGGATGCCTCAACCAGAGCCGCTAATATTGCGTGCGCTAATGCCATAATTTTTAATTCACTACTTGACTTATGCAACTAATTGCATAAAATGTTAATATGCAATTAGTTGCATATTAACTTAACCAACAAGGAGTGAGAGATGCCTCAAGTAATACCGGGACGATTTACAGCCGAGATTAATGAACCTTTTGTTGTGTTTCTGATTGGGATGCGAATTAATAAATTATTCGCTTTTTCCAAATGGATTCCCACAGCTATGGCAATGTCACCCATGCTACAAAGCCTGAATCAGAATCCCGAAAAAGGGTTTTTAGGAGGAGAAAGGTTTATCTATCCGCGAGGGGTAGGACTGATTCAATACTGGCGATCGTTCGACGATTTAGAGCGTTTTGCTAGAAATCCAGCCGATGCACATTTAAAAGCTTGGCAAAGGTTTAATCAAGCCATTGGTGCTGATGGCAGTGTCGGCATTTGGCACGAAACCTATTTAATTGAACCGGGAAGATATGAGGCGGTTTACGGAAATATGCCTGTCTTTGGATTAGCTGCTGCAACTAAGCATGTCCCAGCTATGGGGCGGAAGGAAACAGCACGCCGTCGCCTGGGAGGTGACGGCGAACCAGCTGTACCATCACCAGCAATACAGCCTCCTAACTGATAACTGAGCATAGATGCTCTTAATTGTCGAGGTTGATGAATCTAAGACAATGCCGCTGCGGGAGTTAAACCTAGTTTAGATAACAGGCGGTCAATGTCAAAATGCTCAGACATCAGCTGGCGAATGAACTGAACCTTAATCGGCTCATGGAGGCGGACTTGCCCGAAAGTGCGGTCAACAATTTCTACAGTGGTGAGGGTGTCTAAGTCAACAGATAAAATGGGGATTTCTAGTTCTTCAGCGCGACTGAGAATGAACGGTGGGGGCGGTAGTTGTCCTGTGAGAATTAAACATTGGGTAGAAGTTTCTAAAGCCGCTTGCTGAATTTCCACCCGATCGCCTCCTGTCACCACTGCCATATTCCGGCGTTTGCGGAAATATTTTACAGCTGAATTGACATTCATTGCTCCAATTGCCAGACTTTCTACTAACAAATCCATGCGATCGTTGCGGCAGAGAACATCAGCCTTTAACTGCTTGACTAGTTCGCCAACACTGACGCTGCGAAGCAAATCGCTATTCGGCAGCATTGCTAACACTGGAATCCCCTGCTGTTCCAAAAATGGGCGCAAAAGAGTATCAACAGCTTCTAGTTGAGTGACAGGAATATCATTGATTACAACTCCAATCAAGCGATCGCCCACACGCTGTTTTGCAGCCAATAGCGCCTCAACCGAAAGCAACGATTTATAGCGGGCTACTAACAGCACACCAGCATCCAATACTTCAGCCATTTGCAGTAAAGACAAGTCAAACAAATTGCCTTCGGACAAATCACCAGGCCCCTCCAATAACACCAAATCTCCTTGAGACTTATGTAAATATTGCTGTATTAGGGACTGCTGATAATCGGTTTTGTCTTCCCCCTGCAAGCGCTTTTGCACATTTGGTTCATCCAAAGCCAGCATTGTAGGTGCAACGCGGTTTTCCGGCAAATTGAGGCTAAGAGCGATGAACTGGACATCTTCCTCAATTACGGTTCCACTAGACGAATTGAAAGACGTACCGAGTGGTTTACCGTAGGTAATATCCAGACCTTTTTGCTGTAGCTGATGAGACAAACCCAGAACAGTTGCAGATTTACCGCTGTAATTCTCGGTCGATCCAATCAGCAAATATTTAGGGGATTTTGGCACACATGCACTCCTAATTTCAAAAGTCAGAAGAACCCAGCTAGGTGTTTCCTAATTCTAGTTCCTTCTGGCAAAAGCCTCTCGCTCTCACAAATTAAGGTTTCCCAGAATTACCTTCTGATTGAACAAGCAAGGGTAAGGATGAAAGCTTCTCTTCGGCAAGATCGAGTTTTGAAAAACTGTATAAAGACTTGGGGTTGGGAAAGCGAAAATGCTAACTAGTCCACTTTCCCTGTCCATAATTCAGAGCATTCCAAGTCCAAGAAAGCTGTTATGGATTTTTGCAATTGCCAAAACCATAGCCATTTCATCCGTTGGCGGTCTTCTGCTAAAACGCACCACTCTGTAGCAACGTAAAGACTTTGAACTGCGGTAAGTTTATAATCGTTGACCAATTGCTCCCAATCATAGCCAAAAACACCATTGCTGATGAGATTTGCATGATATTCACGCAAAATTGGAATTTCCCATTGCCTACGTAAATCAGTCTCCCACCAATGCACCATCATATACGCAAGATCGCTTACTCCTAGCCAGGTAGTTAAAGACCAATCAAACGGTTGGCGATCGATGAGATAGGTTTTGCCGTTTCCATTTAGGGGAGACAGGACATTACCAGGGTTAAGATCACCATGAATTAGCGTAAAGCCAGATGGGTTTTTTGTACGCTCAATCATCTTGTGAGGATGATTTTCAAATACATCCATTAACAATGACTTCCATGAATCATCAATTTCGGTCTTAATCTCCTCTAACATTGGTAATAATCCAGGTTGAACGTGAGCTACATATCGCTCAATTTCTGTCTGGCTAGTAATATTACTGTCAATAACTCGTAATTTTTCAACACCCCACCAATGAGCGTGTAATGTGGCTAATGCTTTAGCAACTGCACAACCATAGGCAAGTGTCGGCTGAATTCGTCGGTTGTCACAATGGCTTATAGATAAGTCTTCTAAAAGAAGGTGATAACGACGAGGATTTTCTGCATATCTTGCATGGTAGCAAGTAGGTATAGGTCGATTTGCTAGCTCAATGTAATCCCGTATATAGTAATTGACTTCAGATTCACCGAAAATGTCATTGTTATCTGCGCAAATTTTCAGCAGCAGGGATGCTGGTAATGTACCTGTTGTTTCTGATTGATACTGAAGCTGAATTTTAGTAATCTGAGAATTACTACTATTTAAGGCTTCAATAGCAAAATTTTGGATAGAGTCAGTGGCGAGTGCTGAATTGAGCCAGTCAAGGTTAATTTGATTAATATTAGTAATGACTTTATCTGTATGCATTTGTGTTTATCTATGGTTTGATTTACATCAAGCATAAATTCAGGAGCTTCTAATTTCCTGAGATTACTGTAGAATGTGGATTGTAATTTTCAGATTTAACTATTTAATCATATAAATAACGTATAGCAATTTTAAATAATTCGTGAAAATCTCTCTTGATTCTCTCGGCGTCTGGAGCGATCGCCTACGGCAAGCCACTCTGTGTTTACGTTATAAAAAATTATTTCTCATAAGTTAGATAGGATTACTATACCAAAAGCAGATGCGATCGCAGCTAATTTTGACAATTTTAAAAAGTATTTAATTACATCTAAAATAACCTGGTGATTGAAAATAAAAATAGCGTAGTTGCAGAAGCAAGCTACGCCCATTATGTATGATGACTTAGCAAGATCAAGTGCTGCGATCGCCTACAGTCCACCGTAGGCGATCGCAGATGAAAAGCCTTCATAACTTTTTTCAAAAACCCAACACTTGCATTGATTTTTCAAGTACTTCTTTGGGGCGAAATGGTTTAGTTAGATATAAGTCTGCACCAACTTCAATTCCTTTTTGTTTATCAAATTCCTGTCCCTTGGCTGTCAAGATTACAATGTAGATGTCAGTCATTTGCAGGTCGTGTTTAACAATGTGGCAGACTTGCAGACCATTCATTTTCGGCATCATCACATCAAGAAAAACTAGATTTGGTTTTTCAGTTTTAATAGTTTCGAGAGCTTCTTCTCCATTTCTAGCAGTTAGAAGTTCAACACCTTCATCTTCTAATGCTTCTAAGGCTTGTTCCATCAAAATCAATATATTGGGTTCATCGTCAACAATTAAAATTTTCTGGGTCATAGGGATTGGGGATTGGGGATTGGGGATTGGGGATTGGGGATTGGGAATTGGGAATCGGGCATTGGGCATTGCAAACAGGCAGAGGGGCGGGGGGCGGAGGGGAAAACTCTGCTCCCTTGCTCCCTGCTCCTCTGCTCTCTTGCTTCTTCCCCAGTCCCCAATCCCTAGCAATTACTGTTCAGACAGCATAATAAAAAATACATTTTCCAACTCCTTCTCAAAGCGTAGAGTTTTCACCAAATCGGCTTCTTGAGAGAAGATAGAATCGATGATGATCATGTCAGGTTTGGCTAACAGGGCTTTATAAATGCATTCTTGGGGATCAGAAGCTTCAATCACGCTGTATCCCTGAGTTTGCAGTACATCTGATAGGGTTTTTAAGGCTGATGCATTTTTATCTACAACCAATACCTTTTTACTAGAAGTGCCTTGGTAAAGCAGTGAGCCAATTTCGTTGAGGAGTTTTTCTGTGTCAATGGGCTTGGTGAGATAGCGATCGATGCCAATGTGGTAGCCCCGTTCTTTGTTTTCAATAATCGACAGAATGATAATCGGAATGTCTGCGGTTTGAGGATCGTTTTTGAGAACGGCTGCCACATCGAAGCCGTTGATTTGGGGCATCATCACGTCCAAGAGAATCAGATCGGGACGGGCTGTTTTGATTTGATGAATTGCATCCATACCATCTTTTCCTTCGCGAACATTGTAGCCTTCGTTTTCCAATTGTTGGCGGAGCAATTCCCGAATGTTAGCGTCATCATCTACAACCAAAATGGTTTTACGGTTTTGGTTCAGCACAGCATTTTTGGTGATGACGTGTTCTTTGAGTTGTTTGACTAGCGTATCCAAATTCAGATTAGCAGTATTTTTTTGATCGCTGGTGTAGGTAGGAATGATGAACGAGAATATACTGCCTTTACCTGGTTCACTCTCAACCCAAATTCTACCGCCATGATGATCGACGATTTGTTTACAGATGGGCAGTCCTAACCCTGTGCCTTTGGGTTTGTCGGTGAGGGTGTCGCCAACTTGGCGGAATTTCTCGAATACTTTCGGCTGGTCTTCAGGTGCAATCCCAATGCCTGTGTCAATGACGCTGATGCAAACACCGTCGTTTTCTTGTTTGACACGGCAGGTGACACAGCCAGATTCGGTAAACTTAACGGCATTAGAAATTAGGTTGATTAAAACTTGCAGCAAACGGTTGCGATCGCCTACTATCTGAGGCAGTCCAGGTTCAATCTCGCTGACCAACTGCAAGCCGTTGGTTTCAAACAACCCGGCAGTAGAATTGGTTGCCCAATCCAGTAATTCGCTGGGATCGATCGGCTGCATCTGCCATTCCACCTTACCTGCTTCCATTTTGGCGATGTCCAGGACATCGTTAATCAAAGATGTGAGCCGTTCTGCTTCCGACACAATAATATTGAGATTGTCAGCCACCCGCTTAATCGTTTTCTGAAGCTTGCGGTCTTCGGTAGAAATCATTGGGAACACATCGGTTTCCAGCTTTTCTTGAATGATGGACGCAAAACCAAGGACAGAAGTCAGTGGCGTCCGCAGCTCGTGGGAAACTGTTGAGATGAAGTCGGTCTTCATCTGGTCGATTTCCTTTTCTGCTGTCACATCTCGAATTAGCAGCGCCGAACCGAAGCAGGTAGAGGGTTCTGCATCTGCTGTCTTTTTGAAAATGGCGGTTGCTACTGCTTGACCAATGCGTTCTTTGGTCAGTGCAACTTCGGCAGAGAACACCTCCCCAGGATGGGACTGAGTTCGTGCAACCAGGTCTGCTAAACCAGATATCGGCAATTCTCGGTAGTGACCGTTGAGGGCGCTAGCTGTCAATCCATACATGGCTAAAAAGGCGGGATTGAAGTGGGTGATTTGTCCTGCGGTGTCTGCCACCAACAAACCATCTGCTAAGTTATCTAAAATGGCATTTAATCCCTGTGCTTCTGCTAGGGTATTTTGCAGGGCAGCCGTCCGCTCTTCAACTCTGGCTTCCAGTTCTTGATTCAGTTGCCGCAGAGCGATTTCTGCTTGTTTGCGGGCAGTGATGTCAGTATTGATTTCCAGCACCGCGCAAGGTTGACCAGAGATGTCCCGTTGCAACGTCCATCGGCTTTGGACGGTAATCAGTTTGCCTTCATGGGTGAGATGTTCCACTTCTCCTTCCCAATTTCCTTGCTCTAATAACTCTGCGACAATTTCTTCCTTTGGCTTGAGAAAGGTTTTTTTGATAAAAGCTTGAATGCATTGGTCTTTCACTTCCTCACGCATCCAACCGTAGAGCCTTTCGGCACCCTGATTCCAGTGAGAGATTTTATCGCTCATATCGCGGACGATGATGGCATCGCTGGAATGATTCAACATATCCATCAGACGCTGATTTTCGGCTTCTGCCAGTTTGCGATCGTGAATATCGGTGCAAGCGCCAATCCATTCCCGAATACTGCCGTCTTCTTCCAGAACGGGGGCACCACAGACAGAGAAGTAGCGGTATGTGCCATCCTTGCCACGCAGCCGATATTCGGTTTGGTAGATACCTCGGTTTGCCACAGCAGCATTCCAAGCTTCTGTGGAACTGGCACGGTCATGGGAGTGAATCGGATCTAGCCAGCCCCAACCCTCAACTTCAGCTTCGCTCTGCCCCGTATACTCAATCCAGGTGAGCATTTCCCTGCTTATTCCCAGTCCTTCCGGGGTAGCTCCCCAGATGATCTGTGAAGTAGCAGTTACTAACGACCGATATCGTTCTTTAAGACGCTGATTTTCGGCTTCTGCCAGTTTGCGATCGTGGATATCGGTGCAGGTGCCAATCCATTCTCGAACGCTACCGTCTGCTTCTAGGATGGGGGTGCCACAGACAAAAAAGTAGCGGTATGTGCCATCCTTGCCACGCAGCCGATATTCGGTTTGAAAGAGACTCTGATTCGCCACAGCAGCACTCCAGGCTTGGGCTGTGCGGGTACGGTCATCAGGATAAATCGGATCGAGCCAGCCTAAATCCTCGATTTCATCTGCACTCTGACCTGTATACGCTAACCAGGTAAGCATTTCACTGCTTACCGCCAGTCCTTCAGGTGTAGTCACCCAGACAATTTGTGAGCTGGCAGTCACCAAAGAGCGAAACCGTTCTTCGCTCTGTTGCAGAGTTTGTTCTGCTAACCTGCGATCGTGAATATCGGTGCAGGTGCCAATCCACTCGCGGATGCTGCCATCTGCTTCCAAAACAGGAGTTGCATTGCCAAAAAAGTAGCGATAAGTGCCGTCTTTGGCACGAATCCGATATTCAAGTTGATAAAGACTCCGGTTCGCCACAGCAGCACTCCAAACTTTAGCACTCTCGGCGCGGTCATCGGGATGCATGACATCTAACCAGCCCCAGCCCATCATTTCGGCTTCACTTTGACCTGTATATGCTTCCCAACCGACTATTTCAGAGTTTACCATTCCTTCTGGCGATGCCGTCCAGACCATTTGTGAAGTGGCAGTTACTAAAGAGCGATATCGTTCTTTAAGACGCTGATTTTCAGCTTCTGCTAGCTTGCGATCGTGAATATCAGTGCAGGTGCCAATCCACTCCCGAACGTTGCCATCTTCTTCTAGGACAGGGGCACCCCAGACCCAAAAGTAGCGATAGTTGCCATCCTTGCCACGAATTCGGTATTCAATTTGATACATATTCTGGTTTGCCACAGCAGCACTCCAGACTTCTCCAGTGTAGGCGCGATCGTCAGGATGAACGGCATCAATCCAGCCCCCATTTTCCGCTTCAGCTAGACTTTGACCTGTATAAGCTATCCAGCTTGCCAGTTCAAAGCAAATTCCATCTGGTGTGCTTACCCAGACAATTTGTGCAGTAGCTGTCACCAAAGAGCGGTATCGGGCTTCACTCTGTTTCAGGATTTGTTCAGTATGTTGACGTTCCTGCTGAACGCGTCGAAGGTCGCTGATGTCCTCCACACTACACCAGATCAGTTGCTCTCCATCTTTCTCAATCATCAGTCCAGATAACCTTACCGGAATTAGATGCCCGCCTTTGTGGATGTACTCCTTCTCATAAGGCCCATAGCGACCAGTTCGTTCCAAGTCTTTTAGGCAAGATTGCTCCATAGCAGCATATTTTTCTGGGGTAATCTGCCAGTAGCTGAGATTCAGGGTTTCTGGAACAGTACGCCCCAAAATGGCAGCATAGGCGGGATTGATGCTAATTAGCGTCCCATCTGTTCGGCATAGTGCTAGCCCAACAGGACATTGTTCAAATAGCTGACTATTGTATTCATCAAGTTGGTTAAACATGATTGAGGTTTCTTTAGTGGCGTATTTGGGTAGGGTTAGAACAACAGAACCAAGACAACAAAGTGGCGTAAAGCCTTAACGAAATTGGGTGGCGTTGGAACATCTGATAAATTTGATCGGGTGATGCACCTTCCACCTCTGGACTGTGCTGCGAAAGTCGCTGGATCAGTTGAGTATGGCGGATCAGCAGATCCGTCGGTTTGAGCATTGGAACTGTTGATGGAATGAAGCCGTCGGTATCGGGAGTCCGGGATGATTCCGTTGTGGAAGTTGGCAAGGCAGAGGTGCTATTTTGTTCTTCAGTAACGTCTGCCAATGCACAATTTATTGGAATCTGAATCCAGAATTCTGTGCCTTCACTCGGTTGAGAACGACACTTAAGCATTCCCCCATGTTTGTCTACAACAATTTGGTAGCTGATTGCCATGCCTAACCCCGTTCCCTTCCCAACGTCTTTCGTGGTGAAGAAGGGATCGTAAATGCGGCGGATTATCTCCTCCTTCATGCCTGGGCCGTTGTCGGCAATGCGAATTACAACCCACTGGTGGTCAATGGCTATGGTACGAATAGTAATTTGGGGATTGGGGGTTGCGGATTGGGGATTATTTTTGACTCCCCAATTTTCCATGCTTTCTTCCAAAGCATCAATGGCATTTGCCAGGATGTTCATAAACACCTGATTCAACTGTCCGGGATAGCATTCAATCAGGGGAAGTTTTGCATAGTCTTTAACGATTTCAATTGCCGGACGATGAACATCTGCTTTCAGGCGATGATGAAGAATCATTAAGGTTCCATCGATGCCATCGTGGATGTTCACGGCTTTCATTTCAGCTTCATCATGGCGGGAGAAGTTTTTCAGGGATTGGACAATTTCGACGATGCGACCTGTGCCCAGTTTCATCGAATCTAGCAGTTTGGGGAAATCCTGCATGATAAATTCCAGGTCTATATTGTCTAACTCTGATTCCAGTTCTGGAGGAGCAACAGGTAGAAATTTCTGATACTTTTCCAACAGGTGTAACAAGTCTTGAGCGTATTCGGCAACATACTTTAAATTGCCGCAAATAAAGTTAACCGGGTTGTTGATTTCGTGGGCAACTCCGGCAATAAGTTGTCCAAGACTGGACATTTTTTCGCTTTGGATTAACTGAGTTTGGGCTAATTGCAACTCATGGAGAGCTTGCTGAAGCTTCTGTGTCTGGGCTTTTGCCTGGACGGCTGCTTGAGTGCTTTGCTCGTAAAGCACAGCTTTGTCAATGGCGATCGCTGTTTGAGAGGCAAAGATACTCACCAGTTTCAGGTGTTCAGCCTTGTATGAGTCAGTTTTGGCCGTTCCAATAGCGATCGCTCCCAGTACCCGCTCTTTGGCTCGTAACGGTACACAAATCATTGCACTAACGTTTTTTTGCCCCTCTAATCGCGGATCGGCTTGCACATCATTGACGAGTTCGGCCCGGTTGGATTGCACAATGTTGCCGATAATTCCCTTACCCGGTTCCGGCTGATTGTGGTCAAAAAACACTCCAAATTCGGCAATGATTTCAAACGCAGTTGCATCTGGACTCAAAAGCAGAATCATCCCCGCAGATGATTCAATTAATTGACTCAATTCTTGAAGCACAAGTTGGGCAATCTGTCGCGTATCTAAACTTGTTGTCAGTTGAGTCGAGATATCGTCAAACAAATCAATTTCCTGATATCGCTCCAGCAATTCTTTGGCGAGTACTTTCTTCTCAGCTTCCTGCTTTGCCAAAAACGAGAGCAAATTTGCAAGTATAGTTGCCTGTTCTTCTCCAACAACCCAACCGATGATTTCTCCTGAAACCTCGATTGGATAACGGTTTTCTACAGTTTGCTCCCCAATGCTAATTAGTTTCGTGCCGTCTACCAGTTCAACATCAATCGCGATGTTGAACTGGTAGACTAAGTTATGAATAAGAGATGGCAACTCTTTTTTGTTGAGCATCTTTCTGAGGCTAACTGCGGGCATGAAACACCTCATCTAGAGCAGGTTGCAAATTTCTCACAATCAGTGTTGGTTTGTTGGAGTAGTTTCTCAAAGAGAAACCTACACTGTATTGCAACCTCCTGCCACCTTCACCGTAGCTATCCGTACTCCTTTGCATAAGCAAGCTAGGACTAGCATCTCTTGAAAAGAGAGGAATTGTCATAAAAATCTAGGGATATAATAGTTTACTAATTAAGACTAGTTTTCCCAAAAACCTTAAGGATATAACAGCGAAGTCGAGCGGTAGCAAATACCTTTAAACTCTTTACCAGAGGCATTCTTGCGTTCTTATAACTCGCTTACTTGTTTGATAAGTTCTAGAACAACTATAAGTAAAAAATTCTTAGTTAGATAAAAGCATAGATTGAAGTCTATGGTAAATTAATGTGTCTTGTTGCTATTCCTCATAAATTGGGAATTAGTTTTCGAGTATATAGGTAGAACGCATTTCTAAGAGGAGAATAATCGCCTTGAGTGTACAAAAAAAGCTGCGATCGCAGCTTCTTTTGGTAATTTTAAAAAGTATTTAGGTAAGTGCTAGTTTTAGTTAGATCCGAGAGTCGCGAAAACAAAGTCTGAGTAATCGCAGTCTGCGCAACCACATTTGTGCAGGTTGTTCAAAGAAGGTGAAAATATCGCCGAAACCTAAATTAGTTTTGTGATGATGTAACCAGTGTCTCTCAGGAGTTGTAATAAATAGAATTTGACATAAGATATTTACAGGCTTTGGAGTTTGCCAACCCAGTACACTTATGTGTCTCCACCATACATGAAACTGACCAAGCAGTAATCCAGAGATAACGCCAATGGGAGAGAAAGACCACAAGACTACTGCTATAAGTACATAAGGTAAAGCTCCCAATATACCATCTAAAAGAACCTGGGGATTAAAAGTCAAAATAGCATAGTGGCGGAAGTCCTTTTTCCAGGAGTGGTGCGTTTTTAAATGAAGGCTACCAAAAACGTGCTCAGGTACGTGGTAAAAGAATGTAGATAGAAAATCGCCAAAAAACAGTAATAACCAAGCAACAGCGATAGCCTCAAGCATTTGTACTCCTCAAGAATAGTTAAGAAAACTCCACAGAAAATATGCAAATGTCATGCTGTGGGCGTAGACACCTAGTTTTCCGCTATTCAAGCAGCATCTGTGCGTCTCATGTGTCTACGCTCCAGCTAATTTGGCTCAGAGTATATGTAATTGGGTGAGTTGCAGTTTCATAAATCTCCGATCCTTAATGAAGTAAATAGCAACTCGTAAGAACCTCCAATTTGACTTTTAGCTCTGGATTAATGGTAGCAATACATCTAAAATCCGATTGGGATACAGTATTTTACCATAGTTACTACACAATCTTCTTACTAAGACATACAGCGTAAGCAAAGGTTGAGTTAAAGTTAGTACAAATTTAGGTTAAGGCTTTCTGCAATATTGTTAATTATAAAAATATTGCAATTAAGCTTCAATTATGAATCCAATTAGAATGATATAAATAGATATTTTGCCAATATTCATTGAGTTATTGAGGTGAATAAAGCAGGCTTATAGTTTAATTGAAAGGCTGTAAAATTTGGAGCATCTAGAATTAACTATATGCCATAGATATTTTCTATCAATTGAGTAATAATATTAGCTCTCAACCTGCACCTTCAATGATGAATGAACATTGAAAAGACAGGGATACTTTTATAATTTCTCTTTATTTGCCAAGTGCGTTTGAATTCGCTTACTCTAGACTATTCGTTCGCTCTTGTTGTAGACACTGGCGACTTGATGTGTCACCCTTGTCCTGTGATTGCTGCTGCACATAGCAAGCTATGCGCAGCGAACGTTAGGCATGAGACTACAGCCTAAGCTAAAAGGGATAAAAAATTAAATGATAGAGTACCAAATATTGATTCTTCCTTTATCATTTATAGACAAGTTAGTAAATCAGTAAAGCACACCTGCAATATTTATTTACAACGTGTCCTATTGAAAGGGTATTTTAGTATATCCAAAATTTAGGTTACTTTCCAGTTGGAAGGTAAAATCAGGATTTGAAGTTATGATTACACGATTTATCTGTTTCAGTATGAACAAAAAATGGGCGGTCAAGCGAATCACTATAAACCTGGCATCAAATGAAGCCAAAAACCTTGAAAAATATTGTGAACGGACAGGCAGACCAGCAACGGATGTCATTAGAGAACTTATTCGAGCCTTGCCACTGACGAAATAAAAGTAGATTTGCGAACCATTTCACCTTGGTTCATTTTCAAGATACAAGCATTAGAATTTGGTTTAATTGGAGGTGTTAAATTAAGAGGTAGTAATTTTTTGTAATGATTGAGAGGGACGTAAAAATTTAATTTCTGGCGTGCTGCGCTCATTTACGGCGGGCGCAACGCGCCGAAAAGAAGATGACACGATCGCTATTATTGAGTTGCACAATGAGGAGTGAGAGAATATTTTTTGGTTCTGTGATTATACTTATTCTGTCGTCATCTTCGTCAGAAAATAATCTCTAACCCATATTGTTTAAAATTTTTGCAACAAACAACAGCATTGAGGTAGCAAATATACAGTCGTGAGGAGCTAATCTATGATTACTGCTCTTGCAATTAAGTCGGTGGGGGTAAATATTTGTCGTTGAGATAAAGCAGGAGGGAAGAGGGTTTTAGCCTCGTTCATTTTTGTTAACATAATTTGGTTTTATTCTACCGACCTACTTACTCACGTCAGAGTAAAATTAAAAACCTTTGTCCAAATCTGCAACACCTTCTACTTCAGCGATGACTCTTCTGGACTGGGGCTTTTCAGGCTTGGCGTCAAAGTTCAGCAGTTCAAGGCAAAGCTTGAATGAATTCTCGAATCACGTCTATTGCTAGTCTGCCTGTCTGTTCACTATACTTTTCAAGATTTTGGGCTTCATCTAATGTCAAGTTTATAGTGATTCGCTTAAGCGCTCTTTTTTTACTAGAGGTTGTCAAACGGGGAAATTTAAGTGCAGCAGTTTTATTCATTGATTGATAAGCTAGAGATATACAAACTTTCCTTCTCAAGATTGCCAATTTTGAGCTGTCTTTACCAGTGAAAATCGAGATTTTGAGATTGAACTTAAGCTTTACACCCCAAAAATATTACGGAGAATACGAGGTATTAAATAATTAACACTATACGTAATAAATCTACCATCACCAAATGTAAGAAGCTTTCGGCTGAAGAGATGATGTCAGCAATGCCCTAGAGTCCAGATAGTTTGTTGAGCAAGCGGTGTTGAATTACCGAGATAAGTGGATGCCAAAGGAGGTTTTTATCAGTAAATATTTTGGTAATATACCTGTTTTAAATCCTCTGCAAAATGAGATTATTCGTTTGTTATGGCTATTACCCCATATCTATAGCAACCTAGTAGATAATTCCTTTTAGTAAAAATAAAAAGTGATTAAACGAACAGTGAGTTAATACATGACTTTACAGAATTGGAGACGTAAGCGTGGCGTTGCACTTACTACCAAGGGTTTACAAAAAATTAAGGAAGCAAAGCATCAGTCAGAAGCAAAAGAAAATTTTGGAAATCGGTATACTCTTGAAGAAATGAGTGTACGTTCTGGTTTATATTCCGCCACCATCTCGAAAGTATTGAATCGAGAAGGAGGAGTTGACAAACAGACTATTGAGAAGCTTTTTTCAGTTTTTAACTTAAAAATAGATAAAAGTGACTATTCAAGCTCAAATACTCATCTAGATTGGGGAGAGGCTATCTTTAACTCAGCTTTTTCTGGGCGTATAGAAGAACTTATTACACTAGAGCAATGGATTCTCAATGAGCACTGCCAATTGGTTGCGCTATTAGGAATAGGAGGTATTGGAAAAACAGCACTGTCTGTAAAGTTTGCTCAAAAAATTCAGGACAACTTTGAGTATGTGATCTGGCGATCGCTACGAGAAGCACCGCCTGTTAAAATTATTCTAGGTAACTTAATCCAATTTCTATCTGACGAACAGGAAACCGAAAGTAACTTACCAGAAAGCTTTAGCGATCGCGTATCGCGACTACTCTATTATTTACAAAATTATCGCTGTTTAGTGATCCTCGATAATGTAGAATCAATTCTCCGCAGTGGTAGTCGCGCTGGACTTTATCGAGAAGGATATGAGGAATATGGTGAGCTTTTAAGACGGGTGGGAGAAGCAACTCACCAAAGCTGCTTAGTGTTGACTAGTCGTGAAAAACCTAGAGAAATAGCATTTTTGGAAGGACAAGCGCTACCTGTTCGCTCATTGCCACTGAGTGGATTGAAGGTGGCGGAAGGGCAAGAAATTTTAAAACTCAAGGGACTATCGGCGGCAGAGGATGAATGGAAAGTAATGATTGAACGTTACGCAGGCAATCCATTAGCCTTAAAGATAGTTGCCACGACTATTCAAGATGTTTTTGATGGTAATGTGACTGGATTTTTACAACAAGACACGGCTGTCTTTGGAGACATTCGCGATATCTTAGAGCAGCAGTTTGAGCGCTTGTCAGATTTAGAAAAGGAAATAATGTATTGGCTAGCGATTAATCGTGAGCCAATGGCGTTTCCAGAATTGCGAAATGATATTATATCACAAGTACCGCAAGCAAAATTAATGGAGGCTGTGGAATCTCTGGTAAGGCGATCGCTAATCGAGAAGGCTTCTCTACGAGAGACTGCGCGTAGCTTGCTTCCCCGTAGGGGTACGCTAATGCAAACGCCTACGCTGATTGAAAAAAGTGAAGCACTATTCACACTTCAGCCTGTGGTCATGGAGTATATGACTAATAGATTGATAGAACATATTTGTGAAGAAATTGTCACTCAGAATATTGATTTATTTAGGCGTCATGCTTTGATAAAGGCTACTGGTAAAGACTATGTTAAAGATATTCAGATTCGCCTTATCCTTAAACCAGTCATAGATGGGTTACTTAACCACTTAAGAAGCAAAAAAAATATTGAAAGTCAGTTAACTCAAATTCTTGCAAGACTGCGAGAAGAATCTCCGCTAGAACCAGGGTATATGGCTGGCAATATTTTTAATCTGTTTTGTCATCTAGAGACGGATCTAAGTGGCTATGATTTTTCTTATCTAACTGTTTGGCAAGCAGACCTACGCAACGTAAATTTGCACAATGTAAATTTTGCTCATGCCAATCTAAGTAAATGTGTTTTTGCTGAAACACTAGGGGGGATTCACTCAGTGACATTCAGCCCAGATGGAAAACTTTTAGCGACAGGAGATACTAATAATGAGATTCGCCTGTATCAGGTTGCGGATGGAAAACAACTGCTTATTTGCAAGGGACACAAGGGTTGGATATGGCCAGTTACCTTTAGTCCTGATGGTCGTGTTCTCGCCAGTGGCAGTGATGACCAAACAGTAAAGCTATGGGATATTAGCAGTGGGCAATGCCTCGCAACCTTAGAGGGTCATAGCGGTGGAATATGGTCTGTTTCCTTCAGTTCGGATGGTAATATGCTGGCAAGTGGCAGTGAAGACACAACGGTGAGGTTGTGGGATGTCGGCAGCGGTCAATGCATTAAGATTCTACAGGTATCCAGTCGGGTATGGGCAGTCGCATTTAGTCCTGATAGTACAATACTTGCGAGTGGAAATGATGATCACACTGTGAGACTGTGGGATATCAGCATTGGTCAATGTATCAAAATCTTGCTGGGACACACCCATAGGGTGCAGTCTATCGCCTTTAGCTTGGATGGTTCGCTAGCTAGTGGTTGTCATGACCAAACATTAAGGGTGTGGAATATCAGCAGTGGTCAATGTCTTCAAATTCTGCAAGGCCATACTGACTTAATAAATTCTGTTGCCTTTAGTTTAGATGGTCGTAAGTTGGCAAGTGGGAGTGATGACCAAACAGTTAAGCTGTGGGATGTGAGTACAGGTGGATGCATCAAGACTTTGAAAGGACATGGTAGCAAGGTGTGGTCAGTTGCCTTTAATCCTAATGGTACAACGCTAGCGAGTGGTAGTGATGACCAAACGGTTAAGCTGTGGGATGTGAGTACAGGTGGATGCCTCAAGACCTTCCAAGGTTATTGTAATGGGATATGGTCAGTTACCTTCAATCCTCAAGGCACCATGCTTGCTAGTGGTAGTGGTGACCAAACGGTGAGGTTATGGGATGCCAGCACTGGTCAATGCCTCAAAACATTGCGAGGGCATAGTAATCGGGTTACATCAGTTTCTCTTAACCCAAACGGTAGCATCCTTGCTAGTGGTAGTGAGGATCTAACGGTGAAACTATGGGATATTAACACCAGTAAATGTCTCAAAACTTTGCACGGACATAGTAATAGAGTATTATCAGTCGCTTTTAGTCCCAATGGCACGATGCTGGCCAGTGGTAGTGAAGACCAAACAATAAGACTGTGGGATGTTAGCACTGGGCAATGTTTGCGGATTCTGGAGGGACAAACTCATCGGGTATGGTCAGTCGCTTTCAGCCCAGACAGTCATACATTAGTCTGCGGTTGTCACGATCAAACAGTAAGGCTGTGGGATGTTAGCACTGGGCAATGTTTGCGGATTCTGCAAGGTCATACTGACTGGATCTGGTCAGTTGCCTTTAGTCCTGATGGTACAACATTGGTAAGTAGCAGCGGTGACCAAACAGTAAAACTATGGAATGTTAGCACCGGATTGTGTCTTAAAACTTTGTATGGGCATACTAATTGCGTATATTCCGCTACTTTTAGTATAGATGGTTGCACATTAGCAAGTGGTAGCGGAGACCAAACTGTGAAGCTGTGGGATGTCAGCACAAGCAACTGCGAGAAAACTTTATCAGCACACACTAAGTTAACCTGGTCAGTTGCTTTTAATCCTAAAGGTAATACTTTAGCTAGTAGCAGTGAAGATGGGACGATTAAGCTTTGGGATATTTTGACAGGTGAATGCCTGAAAATTCTTTTTAGCTCTAGACCTTATGAAGCGATGAACGTTACCGCTATTACAGGTGTAACTTTGGCGACTATTGCCACTCTAAAAGCTTTAGGAGCGGTTGAGCATAAAAATTAGCAGTACTTTAGTACTACAGTGATTGCTCATTTGTTCTTCATTCAATATCTTGAGATGCTCTCAAATTCTACACTTGTCGTTGATAAAATAGATGTTTCTGAAGCAAGTGAAATTGCGAACTTGTTACCCTCACCTTCATCTACCCTGCCTTACTGTGCAGTATATCCTCCATCAATCATCATATTATGCCCCGTGATGAAGGAAGTCGCATCTGAGCACAACCAAACCACCGTTTTTGCAATCTCCTCAGGCTTGGCAATACGTCCTATTGGATGCGCTGCTGGAAGTTGAGCAATTAAATCTACGGGAAGAGTAGCTAGCATATCAGTTTCCGTAGCACCCGGACTCACGACATTGACTCGGATACCAGATTTAGCATATTCTATTGCTGCTGTTCTAGTTAGGGTAATGACTGCGCCCTTTGTGGCAGAGTAGATGGCATAACCAGGTACACCAACTACAGCACCGACGGAAGCCACATTTACGATCGCCCCGCTGTTGTGTTTGAGCATCGCCCTGATTTCGTACTTGAGGCAGAGCCACGTTCCTTTAAAATTTACGTTAACCAGACGCTCCCAGTCTTCTTCTGAGATATCATCGATGATTAAGCCGGAATTGCCCCCAATCCCAGCATTATTGCAAGCGCAGTCTAAACGACCATAAGTTTTTACAGTTTTATTGACCAGTGCCTCCACTTCAGCAGCATTTGAAACGTCGGTCTTGACAAAAATAGCTTCACCTCCTGTCTCTTTTATCAGGCGTACGGTCTCCTCACTTTCGGCGAGCCGACGGCTAGCAACCACGACTTTTGCTCCAGCCCTTGCAAATGCGATCGCACTCGCCCGACCAATACCTGATGAGGCCCCTGTAACCAGCGCGACTTTCCCATCTAATTGACCTGTCATAAGTGTGTTCCTTCCCTTTTGATTGCTTTGTTTTACACCAACTGATAGCTATTTGCGTTTCCTTAGCGATACTGCACCTACACCAAAAGCTAAGATTTCTAACACAGCAGAAGGTTCAGGGACAGGCACTGGCTCAAGCGCTGAAAACGCTAATTTTCCGATTAGCTTATGAGTGACTGTCGTTGGATGGACTTCATCCCAGAATAAAAACTTGTCTGGGATACATATAACTGGTTGTGTGGTAACTTCAATAGGTACCACTGGTGAATCTCCGATGCATGAGTCAGTTACATTCGTGAGACTGAATTCCTGCGGCTCTGCAATAATCCGATTAAAAAGAGAATTAACATCAAGAGGAATAATGTTGACATTAGGGTTTAGTTCCTGACTCAAAAGTTTGAGGTTTGTGGTCAAGCTGGAATTATGTTTACTGGTAAAAGTGCTAAATAAGCTAGAAACTTGACTATTGCCGCCTGTAACTGGAAACTTTCCTAAATCTGGCAGATTCAATACCATGATATCTCTAGCTCCAACAGCAGCAAGCGATTTTACTGCCGTTGATAAATTTGTAACACTCTGGGTAGGATTGGGAGTGCCTTGGAAAAAGTAATCTAAATAATCATTAGTCCCCGCCCACAAGATGTAAAGGGAGTTTGGATCAGCAGACGGATTTGCTGTTGTAAAGCTGTTGATTTGTTGTTGTAATCCTGGTAGAGTGCTTATTCCTATATTCTTCAATCCTGTAGTTGCGCCACCGAAGGCAAAGTTGGTGTTCGGATTGAAAGTTAACCCGAGATCGGAGGCGAGATATTCCACCCAAACCGAACCATTGGAAAAACGTTTATTAAAGTAAAGTGGATTTGGGGGAACTATTCCGTTAGTTGCATTAAATACATTACCCGTATCGGAAAAGCTATCTCCAAAAACATAAATCTCGTCATAATCCTTTGCCGAGACTTTGAGCGGAAATATCAAGGATAACAGATAAAAGCCCGCTGCCAGAATTTGTTTTTGCACGATTAACTACTGAGTATGCTTTAAATCTTGATAGATAACTTTAACAAGGAGCGAAGCTATGATCTAAAGAACTTTTCAATGCTGATTCAGATTCGTTGAAATGTGGAAAAAGACCTAGTGCTACGTTACTCCAACGGATCACACTTGCAGAGGCGACTCCTGCTGCACCAAAGCCATAAACGAGAACCAAATCATTTTCACGAATTTTACCCATCTGTGCAGCGTGATAAAGATTGGCTACAGTCAGTACTGGCCCAATATTAGCGTACAGAGGGTAGAGATTAAGGGTGCGCTCTGAGTCAATACCAAGTACACGTACACAGAAGCTGGAAAACCAAGCTGTGGTTGTATTGAAAAGAAAAAAGTCAATCCGATCGAGAGTTAAATCGGCTGCCGAGATAGCACCTTCGCAACAGGTACGTAAAAGCTGCGTCGATTCTTCACTGAGCGCATTTTTTGCGTCCTTGTTCAACTGCATACGAATTAGTGGATTGCCTTGCTTGTTTTCTGTAATATTTAAGGTTAATAAGTCACAGAAACAATTGGTATTCACAGTTTTTGTACTGAGTATTCCTTGGTTAGGTTTGACTGAACCGACCACGAAAGCTCCCGCACCATCACCGAGAAACCAAGAAACGGTATCTTCCTCATCGACAAAGCGAGAGTAAGTGCAGGAAATTACTACCAGTACATTGCGGTACTCACCTGCTCGTACTAGAGCAGAAGCAGTTTGCAATGCTACTGGGGTAACACCACACGCTCCATCAAGATTCCATGCAGCACCTTGCAGTCCCAGTTTTCGGGCAAGGAAGGCGGCATTACCAAATCCGATTTGTTCGGGCCAAATCGAGGCTACGAGCATAAGATCGACTTCTTCAGGATTAAGCTTCGCCGCTTTGAGAGCATCACGAGCTGCACGCTCTTCCAGCATCAGCGATGATTCACCTGGAGCAAGTACCCGCTGCTCGACAGTACCACGAAAAGGATCTGACAGATATGGCAACATCTCCAAGTCAAACTCGTTGCTGGGGGTAGAGCCAGCAAGCGAAAACAACCTTCCCAAGCTTTTTTCCTCGATTTGAGCAACTATATCTGGGTATTTCTCTGTGTAATAATCTTTTGTACGTCTGACGCTGGGAAAGTTAACTGCGATCGCGCGAATACCTACTGAGTGATGCACCATGAAAATCTCCTCTTAGTAATTCGTAGCATCTTGTGAAATCAAATTGTGAATATGACTCTTAATTGGTGCAAGCCGGGTTGGGTCGATTACTACGTCAACAACGTACGGACAGGTCGAGGTCATCGCTTTCTCCAAAGCTGCCTGGATTTCAGGTTCTGTTTCAACACGGATACCGTCAGCTCCCATTCCACAAGCTATCTTGACAAAATCCGCCTGCGGAATCTCTACATCTACATCTTTGAACCCTAGCAAAGCCATTCCCTGGTCGCACATACTATAGCGCCCATCGTTTAGTACAATCCAAACGGTAGCAACTTTGTATCTTACAGCCGTGCTTATCTCATTGTTCATTAGCATGGCACCATCTCCAACTATGGCGACAGTCTTACCATTGCGTGCCAGCGCAGCACCCACGACGCCTGTGACGAAATGACCCATAGATGCAAACCTGGTACTGACTCGAAAACGACCTGGTTTGGCAAATCGCAGTAGGTTAATTGCCCAAGCTAGCGAGTTTCCTCCTTCAGCCATGACAACCGCATCACTTCCTTCAACTATTTGCCGTTGAATTGCATCCATGAGTACTTCCGGTCGTACTGGCCCCTCTGCACGTGGATTAATTATTACAGGCTTAGAACAAGGCAGCAACAGTTCTGTTAACTGATTTGGGTGTTGTGGAAAGTACTTTAGCAGTGCTTTTACAAACATTCCCACGTCGGACTGGATGGCAAAGGTTTCGGCAGATGGATATGCAGTTCCTGGAACCTCTTGGTCAATATCGATATGCACGAACCCTCGTTTTGGAACCATCACGGAATTCCAGAAAGAAGTCCACTCACTGAGGCGCGTTCCTAGCACCAACACTCGTAAAGGTCGTTGTTCCTGCATATACGTTAAAACTGAGGTATGTCCGGCAAAACCCGTAACACCAACAAATTGAGGATGGTTTTCGGGAAAAATGCCCTTGCCTCGAGGTGAACACATTACCGCCGCTCCTGTCGCTTCTGCAAGCTGACGAATTTCTGCTGCTGCACCCCGCGCACCAAAGCCAACCCAAATGGCAAATGGTCCTTCTGAAAGCAACCGCGTACATTCTGCAATAGTTTCCTCATTTCCGGCTGCGGGAGCAAAAGAAAAAGCCACTCGTGGCAATGATGTCTTAACTAAACTAGTTTGGATGTTAGTGGAGATATTTAAGTGGGCGACAAAGCCATCTGGTCGGGCTATACCAAGTGCCAACTGTCGATGAACCTTTGACAGTTCATCGCTGCATTCGAGAGTCGTCGCATAATGAAACAGTTGTTCTGATGTGAACAGTCCCCCACTAGGCATGGTGTAAGTGCTGGTTTCTTGGAATGCCCACCTTCCACGCTGCGATGCCGATGTTGAAGGCGACAGAAAAATAACTTTAGCACCCTCCCAACGTGCAGCAAACAACCCAGTTAATGCATTCGTAATCCCTGGGCCTATTGTAGTAAACACTACGACGGGTCGATTGCTAGCAAAGTACGCCTCAACGGCAGCAAAAGCAGCTCCTGCTTCGTGGCGAAAATGAAGCACCTTGATTGAACTGTGTTGTAGCGCTTGCCATAGTGGCGCGATCGCGCCTCCCGAAACACCAAAAGCATACTGCACTCCCATATCTTCCAGGATTTTTACCACTGCTTCCGCTACCGAAAAAGTTTCAGATGGCTTGATATGAGATGGCTGTTTACTTGAGTTTAATTGTTTATTGGTATTCGCTTGTGTATCCTGAAATTTCACATCCATACAAACTATACTTAGGAATAATTTCCTTTCTGGAATAACTATTATCCCATACCTAAACTTAGTAATATTGTAATATCAATGTAATATGAATTTGTTTGGATAATGCCCATACAACTTCGGTGAGCACTGCTCTCGAACACAGGTATAGCGGTAAAACAACCTTTGCAGTTCACTTTGCCAATCTTTGAGCAACCTATAAGTTCCGCGTTGCCCTGATATAGAAAAATGTTCAGAGATTTCAATAACAGTGGATGTGGCGATGCCTGCGGCGGGCTGCGCCAACGCGGATTGATTCACCCGTCTTTTAGTTTGTGAAAACTGAACGCTATTAATCAAGCTCTGGAGTATAAAAATGGTGATTGAATTAAATCAGTATAAGGCTTTAAGTTTCGATTGTTACGGAACCCTAATTGATTGGGAAAATGGCATCTTAGGGGTGCTAAAGCCACTTCTACTGGCACACAAAACTAATTTGGATGACGAGCAAATTCTTGATATTTTTGCTGAATTTGAAGCAGAACTGGAAAAAGGAGAATATATCAAATATCGAGAAGTTTTGAAAAGAGTAGTCCAGAAATTTGGTGGACGATTTGGCTTTGAGCCAACTGCTGAAGAACTAAATTCACTTGCCGATTCGATTCAGCATTGGCTGCCTTTCCCCGATACAGTTGAGGCACTTAGAACTTTAAAGCAAAAGTTTAAGCTGGTAATTATCTCAAATGTAGATGATGATCTCTTTGCTTTCTCAGCAAAGCACTTGGAGGTGGAATTTGACCAGATAATCACAGCAGAACAGGCAAAAAGCTACAAACCTTCCTTCAACAACTTCAGACTGGCTATTGAAAGAATTGATTTGCCGCTAGAGCAGATATTACACATTGCTGCTAGTGTATATCATGATATCGTGACAGCCAAATCTCTAGGATTATCAACAGTCTGGGTAAATCGTCGAGCAGAGCAAGGGGTTAGTGCAAACTTACCACCAGTCAGTCAACCTGATTTAGAAGTGCCTGATTTGAAGACTCTCGCTGCTTTAAGTTCAAAGTGATTTGCTGATTTGAATTTAACCACGAGAGGAACAAAAAGTAGATCGTATTATCGACCGAAAATAGTAGAAAATTGCAGGGAGATACAGAGATGCCAAAGAAAGAATTTGTTGTTAAAAAACTAAACAGGGATTGCAACATAGATTGATTCTGTCTTACTCTAGAAAAACTACTACGCCAGTTTAAAGTTCTTAAACTTTGGGAACCACAGCATATAACTGGCTTTCCAGGATCAGCGCCCTGCCAATAACCTTGTTCAATAAAACACTTTGATAGCCTAAAACGATGAAAGCATCTGCTAATTTTGACTTTGAAGACGAGAAATTTAATGCACCGCCTTCTCAAGTCCTTCCCTGGTGTCAGATGATTAATCCTCGGTATGGCACAGATGGTATACAATCTCACGGTTTGGCGATTAAGCTGGATAATGCCAATGCTGTCGGCTTTGTGCCAGATGATAATTGGCAGCAAGTTGAGCATGAATTTAGCTCTGGGGTAGAAACAGTCTTTATTACTGCTACTCCACGCTTGGTTATAGTGCGTCGGGGGCCATTGTCTGTTAAAGACCGGGAAAGTGGTCTAAAACTGGGTACGCTCAAAGATAATTATGATGCTTTTTTAGCCGACAAACTTAAATTTAAAACCTTTACTCGCTATCTAATTTTTTTAGTGGGTGAGAATAAAAAGTTTTTACATGAATCACCACTACAACTAACTCTCAATGGTGCAGCCGGAGCGAGTTTCAGCAAAACCTACTGCGAATATCAACAAGGTAAAGTAGTTAGTGGATTCGTTGCTGAACTAGAAAAAGCTTATGCTATCTACCGCAAGCAACCTTTGACACCAAAAGGGCCTTTGTTCCACGCTCACGGGATTTTTTGTCCGATCATTGAGTGTGAAGAAAGAGGTATTGAACCAAATACAGTTTTGGTAGCTTCAACTGTGGACTATAAACATCCCACCGTAGGGACTTTAACGCAATATTTAATTGCTTCCGATGCTCTTGAGTCTGCAATGATTTGTAAGACTTTTGAAGAATACAAAGATTTTGGCAAGGAACCTGTAAAATCAGAAACCCCTAAATTGGCAATGGCAGGAGTTTCCAACTCTTACGTTTATGCTGATGAGGATGATTTTGCTTATCCGCCGTATTAAGGAAAGTGATGAGTGAGGAGTGATGAGTTTTGAATTAATAACTCCTAACTCCTAACTCCTAACTCCTAACTCCTAACTCCTAACTTTATTCTTTGAGCAGCAAATAATATAGTGAGCCATTACCGCCTGTGATCCCGGCGCGATCGCCTGCTAGTTTACCAGATCCCATGAAATAATCCACCCGGCCCGGCCCTTTGATGGCGCTTCCTGTATCCTGGTCAAGCACAAAGCGGCTGACAGTACGCCTCTCTAGTTTGCCACCACTGGCAGGATAGGGAAATGAGTTGTAAATCAGGGCTAATGCTCCCGGAGGCATGAGAGACTTATCTGTAGCAATGGAACGTTCTGCTGTCACTGGCACATGAATACTACCAGTAGCTCCTGTACCACCAGTTTCTTGGAAGAAAACAAACCGTTCCCAGCGCGGTAGATAATTGCTCAACTCTTGGGGTTTTTGTCGGAAATAAGCAATCATCCGTGGCATTGTCAATCCATTTAGTGGAAGTTTGCCATCTTTCGCCAGTTCTTTACCGATACTAGTCCAGGGGTAATCAGTTCCACCGGCATAGCCAATTGATGTTGTCTTGCCATTAGTTAATTTAATTTGAGCAGAACCTTGGATATGTACCATGTATGCGTCTAGACGATCGCGAAACCAAAGTAGTTCTAAACCGCGCAACTTGCTTTTATTCCCTTGTAAACCATCCTTTCCTTCCAAATCAATTCGTTTTGGGTGCGGTTTAGGCCATTGGCTAAAATCAGGTGGTAGCCGGTAAAGAGGATATTTATAGATTGCAGTTCTGACACGGCTAGCGGTGTAAACAGGTTCGTAGTAAGCAGTGAATTTAACAGTACCCTTGCCATCATTGCCCACGGACTGGTAGAAGACAAACTCACGGCGGACAGCGGCTTGTAATTGCGCTGCTGACTTAGAACTGACAACCAGTTGGCGGAAACGTAGCAAACTTCGGCGGACGCGATCGAGAGTAATTTCCTTCATCGGATAATTTTGATATGCTGCGATCGCATCACCCTTTGTTAGGTAAAGCAGACTGTTATCAATGGAAGCCAACAGCGCTTTGCGATCACCTCCGGTGGGCGAAGCGCCAACGCCTGTTTTACCTCTTTGACTCCAAATTTGCTCATCCCAACCCAAGCAACTCGGCCGGACTGTACAATCGCTTCCGATGGTGATTGGTTTTAGCGGCGGCGTTAATTCAGGAGTAGTTGGTACTGGCAGAGGTGGAAGATCAGGAGTAGTCGGTATTGGCAACGGTAGTAAGTTAGGAACCTGAGCAACAGCCGACCAGAGGGGATTTACAAGGGCAATTCCTAAACTCAAGGAAAGCAAAGCAAGGGTTTTTCTCATCATTTAGTTGAATCTTTCAACACTGGAACTAAAAATGGGTTCTACCCGGATTGCCACAATCCGAGAAGGGCGTACTACCATATATTCCCCTTGAATATTTTTGATCGGCACGCTAATAAAGTCATTAGAAGCAGATTTTGGCACAAGTTCACCGCTATACCATTTCTGAAACTCTTGAATAGTAGGAAAACGTACTTCTTCTCGGTGGCCGCTTTCCAGTAAGAGGTATACGGCATATTCATTTGCAGTTCTAGCCATAAAGTTGAATCATTTAAAAAACATTCAACCCATTGTTAACCACGTAACCCCCGAATGAAAAGGGTAACCATACGGGAGGTTGGGAGCAAGGGAGCAGAGGGGCAGGGGAGCAGGGGACAAGGGGACAAGGGGGAATTATTGAACAAATCTCTCCCTTGTCTCCCCCCTCTTCCTTGTCTACCTTGTCTCTTCTTCATGCCCAATGCCCAATGACTCTTCACTCTAGACGCCTAATCCTTTAAGCAGTTCCTTAAAAAATGTAAGTTTACATTAGCTCTTGCATAACTATCTAATCAACCTCTGATAAGTCATTGGCATTGTTGAAAAACAGTTATTCAGGAGGCGAAAATTATGAAACTTTACTATCGTGGTTTGAGCTACGAATACGGCTCAAGCAAAGTTGGCAGCAAAAAAACAGAACAGCCGTTTCAACCAGTTCCTCAAGTTGGGCCAGCTTATAATTTGATGTACCGTGGCATTAACTATCGTGTTGATCCAAATTCCAAATCGGCGGAAGCTCCTCTAGCACCAGTAGCCTATAAATTGAACTTTCGGGGAATCACCTATTTTGTAGATAAAACTCAATTAAAAGAAGTTAGCCTAGTCTCTCAACCAACAACTACTTCAAAACTTGAGGCACTGGCGATTTCTGAGGAATTATTAAAGCTTCAACAATAATATGCCTGCAAGCCGATCTGGAATTTAGTTAGTCATAAACTTGTAATACAATCCTCAAAAAATCTTGCTTGAAATTTTGGCACTACCTACTTTCTGTCTGAACAAACCTTACCAAAGCTGGTAGTTGTGTCAAGATTAATTTGAGGAATTAAGGCTTGTGACACAATGTTAGGAAAATTATTAGACGGACGTTACCAAGTCCTCCAGATATTAGGTGGAGGTGGATTCGGTCAAACCTACATAGCCCAAGATACCCATCGACCAGGTTTCCCAAAATGCGTTGTCAAACACCTTAAGCCCGTCACTCGTAGCCTTGAATTTCTCAAAACTGCCAGACGGCTATTTACTAGTGAGGCAGAAACACTAGAACAATTGGGCTACCATGACCAGATTCCTCGGCTTTTAGCCTATTTTGAAGACAACCAAGAGTTCTTCTTAGTGCAAGAGTTCATTGAAGGACATACCCTGAAAGCGGAACTATTCCCCAATCAACGTTGGACAGAAGATCAAGTAATTCAACTGCTCCAACAGGTTCTGGGTATTCTAGAATTTATTCATAGCCACAACGTTATTCATCGAGATATCAAACCGGACAATATAATTAGGCGGCAACAAGACGGTAAGTTAGTGCTGATTGACTTTGGCGCTGTTAAACAAGTCCAAACTCAACTGCTCACAATTGCAGGGCACACGGGGGCTACTATTATCATTGGTACTCCCGGATATATGTCTACAGAACAGGGGCAAGGTAAGCCCCGCCCCAACAGTGATATTTATTCCTTGGGCATTATTGCTATACAATCGTTGACAGGGTTACATCCGATAAACTTTGAAGAAGACCCAGATACAGGAGAAATTTCTTGGCAGCATCAAGCTAACGTCAGTTCTGAGTTGGCATCTGTGCTATCTAAGATGGTGCTACATCACTTTAAACAGCGCTATCAGTCTGCGGCTGAAGTTTTACACGTGCTTAAGGATCTCGATCCTAGAGTAGAAGCGCAATCACTTCAACTACCATCTTTTACACAACCGCCTCAAGCTTCGCTTTCTCAACAAAACTCAATCGGCTATCCGCTTGCTTCTATCTTGTCTGGGGAAAATTACAACCGCTTAGAAACAATTCTTTTAGAATTTGTCGGCCCCATCGCCTCAAGATTATTACGACAAGTTGCGGCATCAGCATCCAATTTTGAAGAATTAATTAGTCAATTAGCCCTTCATCTTCGAGAAAATCAACAAATTGATTTTAAGAAGAAAACAATATTTTTACTAGAGAAACCTACTCTACTACAAGAACTTACTGTTAAATCCGACCAATCTGGTATTAACTCAAATAATTTACTAAACCAAGAATCTAAACTCATCAGTGACAAATTTCTGGAAGAGTGCGAACGTGAGTTGGCTGATTTAATTGGCCCAATAGCTAAGTTTCTAGTCCAAAAAACTGTTAAATCTTCTGGACAAATCTCTCGTGCAGAATTTGTGAAAATTTTAGCATCACAAATCCCCGAACCTCAAAAAGCTTTGCAATTTGAGCAACGCTTACTTCCTTGATTTTTTCAAAATTACGTTTTTCTCTCCAGGAATTACGGATTATTAGCCTTGATTATTCAGCATATCCAAAGCTATTTTTAAGCTGGCTTTCATCCGATTAAATGCTTCTGCTAACCCACCAATTTCATCATGAGAGCTTTCTTCAAAATCAGCGCTCATATCACCAATACTAACTTTTTGGGCTATTTTCTCTATTCTTCTGATGCGCTGAATCACATATTTTGTAATTAAGAAGTTAATTAAGAAAACTATGAACGCAAAGATCGCAATTAAAAGTCCCATTATCAAGATCCAAGTTTGTTTGGCATTAGCAAAAATATCTTCAGAAGGAACTGAGATTATTTGGGCAGAAACAATCTGATTGAGTTGCCATCCAAAACCATTTTCCGAGCCATAATTTACCAACTGACTTTTAGGAGCTTGATCTGGTGTAGAATGGCATCGCAAACATTTCGCTTGTGTAATCTTTAGTGGTTGTGCAATGTAAAATACTTCGCCTTCTGACAATTTACGAAAGCCTGTAATTTCTAGAGTATTAGGTTCGTTGCGAAAACGCTCGACAAGTTGAGTTTCAAAATTATCAGCTTTATCCGCTAAATTGGTTGGATTAAGTGTTGCATCCTTATGAAAAAAGTTTTGAAATTCAGGCTTTTTACGAAAATTCTCAAAAACCTCTTTAGAAGAAAAAGTTGGTACTACTTCAGGCATGAATGTTGGGTTAGTATCTAATCTAGGTTCTAATAGGGGATCAATACGATTTTGTGTATAATCTCTAACTGCATTCACCATTTGGATGAGAATCTGCGCTTGAGAACTTACTTCATTTTGTGCTCTCCCTTGAAGTACACTGGATAAGGCAATGCCACTTCCCAAAATACTGATGATGAAAACTAATATTAAAAGCAAGTTAAATTTAGCACCTATTTTTAAGTTTTTTAACGTAATGTTGTTTAACATAACCTAAGCAACGAAGGTGGCCTGTAAGTTTGTCTAATATTTATTTATACCTGGTAGAAAGCATCTCAACAATATTTAAATAAATATTAATTTTTTACTGCAATATAACCTGTTTAGGCAGCAGTCAAACTTATCTAAATTAGTCCTGAAAGCCAAATCATTTCCTTAACCATAATTAGTGATGTTTGTGCGATTTCCCCGTCGTTTATTTCTGTTTCATCTACTAGGTTTTACATTTGCTGCCTGCAAACCACAAGGTGGGGTTGAGGGTACGTTAACTATTGGTGTGATCAACTATGGTGGAGGCGAACAGATAATTAATCAATATGCTAAATTTAATAGTTACTTGGGTGAAAAAACAAACTCATATATTCAGCTAGAGCCTGTTTTTAATGAAAATAGAGCGGTTGAGCGCCTTGATGCTCGTGCTTGGTCATTGGTATTTGCTCCACCGGGTTTAGCAGCTATTGCGATCGCACGTCACCAATATGCTCCCCTATTTCCTTTAATAGGTATTAGTAATTTGCGTTCAATCTTCGTTGTTCGCAAAGACAATCCGATAACCAACTTGAAACAGCTACAAGGCAAAACAGTGGCTTTAGGACAGTTGGGTTCAGCAACAGGATATTATTTTCCTCTTTACAATCTTTATGGTACAACCCTGGCACAGATACTGTTTGCACCCACACCCAAAGCAGCACTGGAATTGGTTGCTCAAGGAAAAGCGATCGCCTGTGCCGTCTCGGAGGCGGAATTAAGTCTCTACAGTTCACAGTTGGCGCCAACCGAATTCCGCATACTATTTAAAGACCCTCATTATGTACCATTAGGTGTGGTCTTGATTGGGCCGAATGTAGAACGTAACCGTCAAGAGTTTATCCGCAAAGTGATGAGCGATTCGCCTTCAGGTTTAGCTCAAGAAGTAGGGTATGTACCCAATGGACAAGTACCAGATTACAAATACATGATTTCTGTGGTTGATCGCGTAAGCTCAATTAGTTCCAAGCTACAAAATACGCCTGTTCGTTTATTCTAATTAAAGCAATAACAATACTTTCAGCCTTTGTTCTCTTTAAAATACTCATCTAATGCTCAAATACCCTACTTTCAGCATTTAAGCACAATTAATATGTATTAAACTATACTTATTAATACATTCACAAAAAAGACCCTTTAAAGGGTCTTGCGGTACTGATTAAAGAATTAACTTATTTACTCAATAATCCAAGTGCTAACTCTAGATACATTTTTGCTTTATGCAAAGCTAGCAGTTTTTCTTGAGTGTACCTATCTGGGTAATTCATGATTCTCCCTTCCATTGTGATTTTGATCAGTGCAGCTTGCTCATCTGTAGGAGCATTCATCTCATCTATAGCGTTACTCAGTGCTTGCATGAAAGCAAAAGTAGGAGGTTTTAACCCTTTATCTGCCTCAAACTGGGATAACGCCATTTGAGGGAATACCATCAAGGATGTAATCCATGAGGTCTTGTACCCTTTATTCCCAGTTGGTTTGATGCCGTAGCGTAAGCATAGCTCACTGAGTTCTTTGATGGTTTTGATTTCTAACTCGGAACGCGTAAACATAAAATAGAGTTACCTCTTGTAAAAGTGGTATCGGTGAGCTACAAGTTTTCCAGACAATATGCTCACCGATTTCAAACTCTATTCGCTCGCAAACATTAGTATCAAGTCTTATTTACATCTCTCAACAATGCCTAATCCTAAAGGGAACCCACAGAATTTTGAACCAGCACAACCAAAAGGTGAGGAATCCATGACAGCTACTATTAGTTTTCGTGCTACTGAAAAGATGAAGGAAGAGGTGAAGGCACAAGAAGACCCGCCAGAGTTTTGCCGTCAAGCTATCCAAGAGAAGCTAGATAGGAATAAAGGGAAGTAGTCTAAAGTTTTTCTTCAAAAATAAAAACAGTAGAGGAAATGAAAGAGTTCAAAAAAACAATTTGAATCGTGCTAGCTGGTTTTTAATCGTCTCTGTCAGGATTTTATTCAGTTCTGTGGGGTCTTGGAATTGCAAAATCTGCTGTGTTGGTAAGTCGAAGGGAAATTCACCTTCAAAATCTGGGCGTTGCATTTGCGCTAGTAAAATCTGTTCAGATCGCTTACTTTGGATCGCATAGCCAATCTCAATACAGACATTCGGACTGGGAATTAATTGGGGCGTTTCTTTACCTTCAATACTAGCAATGGGCGTGGTGTCAGCGATAAATAACAAACTCTTACGGATTTTCCGCATGATTGTGCGGTTAATTCGGAAAGTAGCACCGCTAGGACGAGAGGATTCTATTAATGTTAGGGGAAGACGCGATCGCAAGTTTAAATTGTCCAAACTTTTTCGCAGTTCTTCTTTGAGAATATTCGTCGCTGCGGCATACTCAGTTTGATAGGATAAAAAAATCGTTGGTTCTAACTGAGCCAACACCGCCTGCTTGGTGAAATAAATTTCGTGACTAATTAAGTCAATGTTAGAGACGCAATAGCCGCCACTACCTTCAATATAAAATTCAATATTTTCCCCTTCTAAATAGCGCCCAAACCAAGTTGATTTTTTCACTTCGTCACTGTCTTCCAAAAAGTCTGCTCGCAATGCTGATTTCAGCAGACTTTTTTTGCTTAAGCGAATGTCTGGCGGACGTTTTTCCAGTTCTGGAATCGGCTCATAATCTTGTAGATACCACGCTCTGAGCGCAATTATTGACATAAGGCGCTATAACTGTTTCTCGATATTCAACTTCGTATAATCTTACACCCAGAGGAGTCCCTATTTCAGACTTCTCTTTAAACACAACAACACCCAAACCTTTACTCACTGAACTATCTCCTCTCTTTATCGATCGTAGCCAGGGATGTACTAACTTCCATTGCTTTTGTAAACAAGTCATGAAAATCAGTAACAGTGCCCCCTAATCTTCTACATTTGAGGAAATAGCAGTTTTCGCGTTGGGTGTTGCTGTATTTTGACGAGACAGATGTAAGTTAAACAGCGTCTTATACCTCTTACTAACATTTAAAATGCAGCTGTTATATCTGCCAAGGAAGCTTGTTTGTTTGCTTGCTTCTACTATTAAATTATCACTTGTAGCTGGGAGGAATTTATTTCGCAACTAAACTTTACTTTTAAATAATTTTTAATCAAATTCAATATATTGCACACCCTGGATCGCTGATAGATATTTTTTTAGTTTATATTCTAAGAAAATTAGCATCTATCTTTTGGATGAATTTAAAAAATTTTCAGTCAATTTTTAAGTTTTGAAACTAACAATTGAGCATTGGTCAATAATCAATAGTGATTCTTCGCCTGCGTCCTTATCCCCCAGTCCTTATTGCTAGTTGACTATTTTAGCTGGAGGCTTGACGGGAATCTCAATCCAGAACTCTGTACCTTTGCTAGGTTCTGAAATGCACTCCATTATTCCCCCATGTTTTTCGACAATAATCTGATAGCTGATTGCTAGCCCCAATCCTGTACCTTTGCCCACGGGCTTGGTAGTGTAAAACGGGTCAAAAATTCGCTTTTTCACGTCTTCATTCATTCCGAGTCCGTTGTCACTAATCCGAATTAACAGACGAGAGTTGTCCGCTGAGACTTTAGTGGAAATCTGGATAGTTGGAATTGGGCATGAATTATTCTCCTTGTCACCCCGATCCCGCCACTTTCCACGCCCTACTTCCAGAGCATCTATGGCATTGCTGAAAATATTCATGAATACCTGATTCATTTGACCGGCATAGCATTCCACCCGTGGGATATTGCCATAATCTTTAATTACCTCAATGCGTGCAGATTCAGCATTTCCTTTCAGCCGATGTTGCAAAATTAATAAGGTGTTGTCAATACCTTCATGCAGGTCAACGCGCTTGTTTTCAGACTCATCCAAGCGAGAAAAATTGCGTAAAGACAACACTATTGAGCGGATGCGATCGGTTCCTACTTGCATTGAGGTCATGATTTTTGGGAGGTCTTCTACCAAAAATTCAAAATCGATCGCTTCGATCGCGGCTTTAATTTCACTATGGGGATGGGGATAGTGTAGCTGATAGAGACGTAAAATTTCTAGCAGTTGTTCAGTGTAATCACTGGCGTGGCACAGATTACCGTAAATAAAGTTAACGGGGTTGTTGATTTCGTGGGCGACACCTGCGACCAACTGTCCTAAGCCGGACATTTTTTCGGTCTGAATCAATCTTATCTGTGTTTCTTGGAGTTCATGTAGAGTCTGCTCTAACTGAGTAGCTTGATTTCTGGCTTCAGTTTCGGCCTGAGAGGTTTGTTCGTAGAGTTGTGCTTGTTGAATAGCGATCGCAGCCTGATCTGCCACCTGCTGCAATAAATCAATTTCTATATCCTGCCAATTTCTGGGAGCCTCACACTCATGGGCAATTAGTAAGCCCCATAGTTCCATACCCATATTAATCGGAACTATTAAGTTTGCTTGAATTTGCAGACTCTGCAAAAACTCTCGATAACAATCGCTTAAAGAAGCGGTTGAAACGTTGTTAATTGCCCGTAGTCTACCCTGACAGTATAGACGAGTATACTCATCAGGAAAGCATTCCGGTGGTGCATTCACTCCCAAAACAGACTGCCAATTGCCATTAATCTCTTCTACAATCACCGATTTAGTCTTCAGATGGAAAATCAGCACTCGGTCTGAATTTAGCAAGGGACGGACTTCGCGAACGATGGATTGCAGGGTTGCTTGCAAGTCCAATGTGCGGCGAATATGCTCTGTGACTTGCTTGATGACTTTGGTAAACATTAATGATTTTTCGAGTTCAGCGGTTTGCTCTTGCACCCGCCGTTCTAGATTGGCATTCAGGGATTGTACTTGTTTATACATTTGCTGCTGCTGAATTGCCATTGAGAAATGATCGTATAAGGCTTGTGCCAATAAGATGTCTTCCAACTTCCACTCAGGTGCTTGCCCCTTTTTCTGCTCTCGCCAAACCTCAAAGGAAAGCTGGGGTAAAAGTTGTCGCCGATTTTGTTCGCATCGTCCCGCCCAGAAGATTTCCGTTTCAAATTCAGAGCGGAAAATACTTAATACACCGATAAATTTTTCACGGTAATGTAGGGGAATCACCATGAGTCCGCGAATTTCAGTAGAACGGAATGCTAAAGCCAAAACTCGCAAACGTGGTTCTTTATAGAGGTCAGTAGTTGCCCAAATATTACCTTGTTGAAACTCAGCCATCCAGTTTTGCCAGATGGGATGCTGTTCGATAATACTGTTATCTAGCTCGTAGGAGAGTGTCGGTTGGTCGCCCCAAGTGTATAGTTCTTGAGTCTCTGCAATGTAAAGCCTGCCACCTACTCCACACAAGGCAGTAATAACTTCTTCTAGTGCTGCTTGTAATTGGATTGTCGGCAGTTTATGCAATAGTGTGGTGACTCGATTAATAGTGGCTTCTCGCTTTTGCTTGGCGTGGGCTTCAGTGAGTAGATTACTTTGAGCGATCGCGATCGCTACCTGGTCAGCAACTTGCTGCAATACTTTTAGTTCCCGCTTCAAAATCTTTTGCGGTTCACTGTGGTGAGCTACCAACAATCCCCACAATTTAGGCTTTGCTGATTGTTCTTGTGGGTCGCAATCTAAAATTGGTACTACCAACGAAGACTGCACGCCCATTGCTTTTAGGTATTGAATATGACACTGATCTACTTGGCGATAGTAGATATTAGTTTCTAGACGTTTGCCAGTTTCTTTTGACTGTAGAGGCGATAGCCCGATCTTCTCATTTACCACATCGACAATCGAACGTTGCCCCGCTAACAAAAACATCTCTTTGGCGGCTTCTGGAATATCATCAGCTGGGAAGCGTTGACCCAATAAGGATGGCAGACGTTGTTTATGAATAGATTCTGCAATGACTTCACCACTACCATCAGCGTCAAAGCGATATATTTTCACCCGATCTGCACCCAAAAATAAACGCACTTCGCTAACAGTTGTTGTTAATATCTCTTGAAGGTCGAGCGATCGCCTGATCTGTTTTGTCATCCGGTGCAGTAAATTTTCTTGATTAAAGGTTTGCTGCAACTCGTTTGGTTTATCCTTACGTGTCATTGCTTGTATACACCATGACGGAAGTATAATTTTTTATATATTCGTCCCTGATAAAAATTTTCAACTTACAATGCTTTGATTTTCATCCTATTTCAAGAAATTCTTGCTACTAATGCATCGCTAAGGGCATACATGTATTACAAATATTTTTGGAAATGGATTAGAGGATGTTTGAAAAGTAACAGATATTTTGCTTGTTCCCTGTAGCCCTTGGTGGATTTAGGGATATATAAAACCGCTGTATCATTAAATACTTGTCAAATCTCATCTCAAGTCTAAAGTTAAGAAATTTTTAATCATTGACATTTACCAATTTTATATTCTCAATCATTAAACTATTCCAGTAATTTTACTTAATTTAGAACTGGAATAATTTCTTGAAATTAAAAATATTTTTTTAACATTTTTGCCATTAATTCAATTAATTAAAATTTATTCAAAGCAATAACTAAATTATTAGTAATTTGTTAAAATATTTTGGGCTGGGGAATAGTAAAATTCCCCGTTTAATTGCTGGCTTGATGTTGAATGTAACTATTTTGATTAAATTATTCGTAAATTACTGTTAAAGATAGTAAATTACGAATTTCTTCACGCACACTCATGAGAGTTTTACCGAGATGGTTTTGACCGCTTTTATTAGCACCACAACCCCAAAAAGAATCGGTTGGGGAGTTTTCAACCAAAATCTCATCACCTGTCTTCAGGAGAACTTCTCTAATATCAGTATGAGTGAGAAACTTTTTGAGTACAGCTTCTCGCATAATTTGAGTTTTTACCAAATTCCAGTCTCGACGGAGTTGGCGAGTGCTACATCTTCCCAAAGTGGCAGCTTCTTCTGGGGTGGCGGCAGCATGGATGAGAGGTATAATTGCCGCATCTGTGCTGCCTACAAACTTTTGCGCTTGATAATAATGCTCAACCGTTGGCCAGTAACCACCCTCGATGTGGATTCCGTGGAGAGAAAAGTTAGAAAAACAGCCATAAGGCTGCCAAACCTTATAAAAGTAAATGGTCATTTGAAAATTGCTCTTTTATATATATATCAATTTCACTCTAGCTGAGTAGGTAAAGCCTTAACAAACTCTCTAGACGTAAACTGAAACATAAACTGTAAAACTTTAGATATCTGGTGAAATTAAATATGCGTTATCCAGAACCCTTGTAGAGACGTAAGCTGTTAAGTACTTAATTTACACATTGAGACCGCAGGGGAGCAGAGGAGCAGGGGAGCAGGGGAGAGGGTTTGAAGTTCTTACCCACAATTTAAATTGTGCAACTTGTATGCACAACAGCGTAGCACTGCTACATCTCTACATTTTTTCTATCAAATGTCTCTTAAGTAGAGTAAGTGAAAGGGGTAAGCTTTTTTAGAATCGTATGAGATGGGTTACTTTTATGTTCGTCGATTAACTAGGGTAGCACTAGCTTGGTCAACAGGCATTAGCACAACTTCATTAATATTGACATGGGGCGATCGCGTCACACAGAAAAATATCACATCAGCCACATCATCTGCTGTTAGGGGTGTAACTCCCTGGTAGACTTTGTTGGCGCGTTCAGTATTTCCATGAAAGCGTACCTCGCTAAATTCCGTTTCTACCATACCAGGATCAACAGAAGTTACACGTACCTGTGTTCCTAATAGGTCTTGTTTTAAACCTTCAGAAATTGCTCTCACAGCAGCTTTGGTAGCACAGTAGACATTGCCACCGGGATAGGTTTGATGTCCAGCGATGGAACCTAAATTTACCACATGACCGTGATCGCGACTTACCATTCCCGGAACGACATAGCGGGAGACGTAAAGTAAACCCTTAACGTTAGTATCAATCATGTCTTCCCAGTCTTGAAAGCTGCCTTCGTGCAACTTGTCTAAACCACGACTTAGACCAGCATTATTAATGAGAATGTCGATGTCAGACCAGGCGGGAGGTAGAGTAGCAATGGCAGATTCAACAGCATTGCGATCGCGCACATCTAATTCTAGTAAATGAATTTCAGTACTAAAATCTTTACTAAGAGTATCTGCTAGCTGCTGCAAACGTTCTAACCGTCGTGCTGCTAAAATCAGTTTTGCACCTGCACCAGCAAAGATTTTTGCACAAGCAGTACCAATACCACTACTTGCACCAGTGATCAAAATAATTTGATTTTTTAGGGAAGTCATTAGGATAGTTAGGAGTGAGGAGTTAACAGTTATGAATTATGAATTAGCAGAAGTTTCATCGTTCATAATTTATCATCAGTCGGTCTATAACTCCAAATTCCAAACTCTTAACTCCAAACTCCTAACTCCTAACTCCTAACTCCTAACTACTTCTTCACCACTTGTAAGCGCTGAGTTACCATCGTCATCCCATTACCTCGTAGGATGACAGCAGAAACCCATTGGCTACCTGGGGTAGATGGTGCTTGTCCTACTTTAAACAGTCCGCCAGATGTGAGTAATTCTAAATCCACGGGTGTAGGGTTAAGAAATTTATCTGGTTGGATAGATTCTTCTAACGCCGTTCCTAGTAGAAAATCATCACCAAGTGGCTGTTGGACGATCGCATCAAAATTATACTTCTGACCGACTTGCACTTGCTGAGGTAATTTAATATCAATTTGGGGCGGGTTGCTACCAGAGGTAAGTAAAGTGCGTTCTGACAAAATGTCTTGGCGGACTATTTTTCCACCTTCAATGCGCTGACGTGATTTAATCGTGGCATTGAGAGCTAACTTATTACTGCTACTGGAGGGTAAGCCAGTTATCTTCGTTTCTGTTTCAGCAATAATCCCATTGGCTTCAGGTTTTGAAGATAGCAGTTTCGTGCTGTATTGCAATTTCGGATATCGTTGCCAAAGTGAAGTCAAAGACTTTTCTAGGGTTTGGAGGTTTAATCCATCCCCATGAGTGAAATTGGGACTGTAGAATTGCAACACTCCTTTGACATCGCCTCGGCTAGCAGCGCTATCAACTTGTGTCAACAGGTTTTTCAGATCGGCTGGTGCATTTTGAGGTGTTGTCGCTTGAGATAATTGCTGTGGTGTCATTGCTTGAGTACGTTGCCAACCACTTGTTAAACCAATGGTCAGTAGAAACGAAACCAGCCAGATATTTGCTGGAAATTTGAGTTGTCGTCTCACTAAGGCGGTAATAATGTTAGTCATGGGTAAGAATTTACTGATTTGATTAGAGAAAGTAAGCAAATTGTTTTATCTTAGTTAAGCTAGACGCTAAACGGTAGAGGTTTGATGGCAAACGCACCGATACGATTATTAATAGCTGCCAGTGGGACTGGTGGACATTTGTTTCCAGCGATCGCCCTGGCCCAAAAACTTCCAGATTATCAAATAGAATGGCTGGGAGTACCCGATCGGCTAGAAACTCAACTTGTCCCCAAACAGTATCCCTTGAATACTATTGCAGTTGAAGGGTTTCAGCAAGGGTTTGGACTTTCCTCGATTCGCATTTTGGGTAAACTCGCCCTTTCGATTCTAGAAGTCAGACGAATTCTCAAACAGGGAAATTTTCAAGGGGTGTTTACCACAGGGGGTTACATTGCCGGGCCAGCCGTCATTGCGGCGCGTTCTCTCGGTTTACCCGTGGTTTTCCACGAATCTAACGCCTTACCAGGTAAAGTAACTCGCTTTTTTGGCCCTTGGTGTAGTGCGGTAGCCTTGGGATTTGAAGTCGCTGCTAAGTATTTACCGCGTGCCAAAAATGTCTATGTTGGGACTCCCGTAAGAGAGCAATTTCTTGATGGGGCAATTGATGCACCCCTGGATTTAGCTATTCCTGATGGGGTTCCTTTAATTGTTGTCTTCGGTGGTAGCCAGGGTGCAGTTGCAGTAAATAAGTTGGTGCGTGAATCTGCAAAAGCTTGGTTTGATGCTGGTATTTATGTAGTACATTTAACTGGCGATCGCGATCCCGAAGCAGATAGTTTCAAACATCCACAGTACATAGCCTTACCTTTTTACAACAATATGGCAGCGTTGTTGCAACGAGCAACTCTTGCTATTAGTCGTTCTGGCGCAGGTAGCTTAACAGAATTGGCAGTGTGTGGAACGCCAGCGATTTTGATTCCTTACCCCTTTGCCGCAGAAGACCATCAATCTTACAATGCAGACGTATTTACAAAAGCGGGTGCAGCGTTAATGTTGAAGGAATCTGAGTTGACGACTGAAGTATTGCAAAATAATGTGTTGAATTTGTTGCAGTCACCGCAAGAGTTAGCAAAGATGGGGGAAAAAGCTTATGCGATCGCAGTTCCTGATAGTGCCGAAAAGTTGGCGCAATTAGTGCGTGAGGTGATAGGAACATAACGTTAATTATTTAGCATTAGAGAATATGTTATTTAGCAAAAAAATTCGCCTCATAGTAGGTTGTGCTGCCTTATTATTTGTCAGTTTAGCAAGTAGTTATCTATATACCCACTCAAAAACTAAACAGCTAGCTCAAGAAAATCAGTCATTTACTCAACAAGAAAATTCTGCCCTACTTCAATCACAGATTTCTCTGACTTCAAATCAAGCTGCCGATCAATTTACCTCAAGGTTTCAAAATGCTTTTACATCTCGACAGAATTTGTTAGCAGCATCTGCACCCTATCCAGTTGTTGATGAGTTCAAAAAATATAAATTTAACATTAATGGCAGTCAGATTGCTACTCCAGGAAAACTACCAAATAGTAAGGTTAAGTTCAATCAAGGAGATTTATTAACCGTTATCCTTAATACTAGAAAATATTTTCAAGATTATGCTTCAGAAGATCCAGATATTATGCGTACAGGAGTGCTTGCTACTCAAGGAGTGACTGTACCAGATGTCCTCAAAACTTTGGATTTCATGATTGCTGTTTTGAAGGAGGATATTGCTAATAATCGGGCTACTCGTTTACAAGACTCTAAATTTATTAATACCAATTTTCGAGTTATTAAATGGTCTGCTTACAACCCCAAAAGTAAACAGCAAAAACAATTACGAATTACCAAATATGCTGTATTTACTCACCCTGGTTCCCGCAAGAAAACCTCTACTTTTAATATACCAATTTATAGCTTAAAAGACAACTCTAATAACGATAAGTTCTACACTCGATACACAAAACAAGATGTTTTGTCTGGTATTTATGAACCAGGTGGTCGAGAATTTGGAAAAGTTACAACTCTTGCTTATCTAACCAGAAATGGCTTAGAAGAAGCAATTATGGAAGGAACAATCCTGATTAATTTTACAGATGGTTACAAGGCATTTTTTAATGTAGATAGAAACAATGGAATGGCTTATATCCGTGGATTAAAGGCAACAGCACAAAAGCGTTATTGGTATTTTAGAGAAGTTGATGCTATTAAAGGCTATGGATACAAAATAGATGCAAAAATTTCTATCAAACCTGGAGTTACTTTTGCTGGAGATGTTTTGAATATCGGTTTAGGTAAAGTGATTGTAATTGAGCATACTCAAGGTGGGCGTAAACATTTGCGAATGGGAGTCATCGCCGATACAGGCGGAGCATTTTTACCCAATCTTTATCAGCTCGATTTTTTGGCAGGTATTTTTCAGAATAAAACAGAATTTGGCCAGAATATCAGCCAATTACCGGACTATGCTACAGCATATTTTTTAGTCAAGAAGTAATGCATTGACCTGATGTCAAAAATCTATGCACGGGTTAACAATTCTAAGTTGTGGCCATCGGAGTCATAGAAATAGAAGCCACGACCTTCCTTTCTGTGGTTAATTTGTGCTTTATTCTGATGCATGGGGTCGCTACTGTATTCAATACCTGCCTCTTTGATGCGTGCAAAAATTGCATCAAATTCTTCATCACTGACATGGAACGCATAATGATGTGGCTCGAACGCTTCAGTGTCGGCGAAGTCGAGCGTTAATGCATCATTTATATGCACAGCAGCGAAGTGACCAATGGGAAGCTTGACCTCTAAACCGAAAATTTTTGCAAAGAACCTTGCTGATGCTTCTTTGTCATGTACGGGCACTATGGTGTGATTTAGAGTAATTGTCATGTCACACCTTCCCTCCTAATTTTGGTACTAATCCATATCAACTCTTTATTCAGAGTCGATAACAACAATGTTCCATTCTATTTTATCTTTTCAGCGCTAACACCAGAGTAAACATATCTAAATTCTGTGTTCACTGTATTTGGAACACCCGCAAACACTAGAAAGATCGAGCTTAAATAAGCAAAACTAATAACTTGTATCAGGTTTAGTGAAGTAATAAAACTTGA
>NZ_JABXKL010000039.1:0-254192 GCF_017114995.1 Nostoc sp. NMS9
GAGGAACTGCAAGACATCGCCGATTGCTATTAAGGTATTAGCTTCACCCAAGCGAGCGCCTATCTCGCGGTAGAATGCCAATGCTGTTTCGTAGCGCTCTAAGGCTTCTGTTGCTCTATAAACTCGAAATTGTGCTTTACCTGCCCAATAATAAACTTCTGCTTTAGCTGGAGTTGCCACTTGCGCTGCTGCAATCTGTTCTAATAATGCTGTAATCAGCGATTCTAGTTCGGCAACACGAAAATTATTGTCCCAATTTTGTGCTAAATCCCAAAGCTCACTGCCTTTCCACTCCCGGTCAACTACAATCAAGTGATACAGCCATTCAATTTGAGTTTCTGGCTGTTCATTGGTGCTGCCAAAATACTCGGCTGCTCGTTGCGACAACGTGATAAACTCATCCCGACGTTCAAGACGCAGATGTTCTAACATCAGATTTCGCGTCAAGTCATGAACATTATGCCCTCTATCAGGAAACTCTTCCACAAAAGGTAAAGCTTGCAATTCTGTATAAAGCTGAGATGATGTGGAAAGCAATTCTGGGCGCAGTGCTGCCAAAATCTCTGCATTAAACCAGTGTGGCACTACCACCGCCCATACAGCCGCAGCTAACTCAGGCGAAAGCGTTAAGAGAAAACTTTCCGTGACAATCCAAGAGCGTTCTTCGTCTGTTTGTGCCTTTGCCAGCTTCTCTAAAAATAAATTATTCACAGCCGTTTCCTCGCCGTCGCGTGTAGCGTTTTTAAGGCTGTCATAGTTTTCGCAGGTTGACCTTCACACAGTATCATTGCAGACTCGACTTGAAATTCATTCAGGGATAGTCCTTCATTTTGGGCATAGTCACACCAGGCTTTCAATTCCGAAATCGCTCCCAAAGGACAAAAGTCATGTAAACCCATCCACTCAACTGTTGGTTCAGGAATCTCCTGTCCGGCAATTACCACAATCAACTTTTTTATCTTGACAACTTGTCTTAAAAATTTGCCACTTAACCAGTTTGCCAGTTCAGTGGGAGCTTTTTGGTAAGAATCAAACAAAAATACTAGCTTTTCAGGAATTTGCTCTAAGTCCTGAAAAAATGCCTCCTGTACTTTAGCAAAGCGAAGATCGAGTGCCAACTTATCTTCACTAGACAAAACCACACTTAACTGGTTATCTTTGCCAATCATTGTTGTGTCAGAGACTTCTATCCCTGAACTGAGATATTGCTCCATAGCAGCATTTAACTTAGGAAAACGTTTCTTTCCTAAATAGTCAGGTACACAGTCAAAAATGTAGGCAATCCCTCGCTCTGCCGATTTGATATCTATATCTACACACAATACATTCTCTTCAGGTAATGTGTGCTTAAACCTTGCTAGCAACCAAGTTTTGCCAAAACCAGATTCAGCTTTAATTAAAAGTATACGTTTGGCAACGGTTCCCTCCACCATCCGATTAAAAAGTAGAAGTTCCTGTGTGCGATTGGCAATAATCATGGATTCGGAAGATTATTTTGTTGGGGAGAAGATGGAGGATTGGCTTCATCTGTCACAGAAAACTCTTGGTTTTCACCGTCTATCTGAGTATCTTCTACCCAAACGTCTCCTTTAATAATTTTTGCTTTATGTCCTTTCCCTGTCATCCGCGTCCCTCTGACAACAGTTCCCCGATTTGCATCTGGCTGAGGGGGAGTTGGTTGTGAAGACTGTCTACCCCAAACGTTACCAAAGATGAGTTGAAGAATATTCACTAAAAAGGCTCCCACAAAGGCAGCACCAATCATTTGAACCAATCCTCTGACATTTGATGTTTTTGCAACTTCTCCAGACAACCATGCCCAAATTCCTGACAAGAGAGCAAGTTCAATTACTACAGCAGTAACCAAGAACCAGCTACCCCGAAAGGTTCTTAGTGGGGGTAATTGATTAATCAGATACCCAGAAGCAGCACCGATAAATGCAGCTACTAAAATCTGTAAAAGCTCGTTTGGCATAGCAAAATAAACTAATTCGGTTGCGATTCCGCTTAATTACGCTGAATTTACTATACACCCTGGATACTTAACGTCATACTGAATATCTAGATTACGCGATGTGTGACTTATTCTTGGAACCCCGCTTCTATTCTTCTCCCCGAAAGGTCGCTACGGTCGGTGTATACACAAGTCAAATTACCCCCCTTAATCCCCCCTTATAAAGGGGGGAAATAAGAAATCTTGTTCCCTCCCCTTTCCAAGGGGAGGGTTAGGGTGGGGTAAAAACCAGATTTGTAAACTACTTCAGACTTGTGTGTACACCGTAGCTCTATGAGGGAAGGTTTGGGGTTAGGTTTGAGATAAAGTCGCACACGGCGTTAGATTGGTATCGCTGGCAGTGAGAAAGCGCCTGTTTGTTAGCAACGTCTACGATGGGCTAGGCTGACGCAATCTTAGCGCTTTCTGTGCTGAGTGCGCTCGCTCTACTGCGACTGTTAAATATCCCTAATTTAATGCTGGCATATCTCAACGAACTTAACTGCGATCGCCCAGAAACTGAACCAGATAATCCAACTTCCAAAGAGATGCCAAAGCTATAGCTTGTTAATGCCTAAAACAGCAAAAATCATTGACAGGCTAAGTATATACGCAATAAAATTATTATAGTTGAACCTAACGATAGAGTTAATCAAAATATTTTTCCCAGAGAATAATAGACAAGCAATATTAAAAATAATTTGGATGAAACAAATGAACGCCAAAATTATTGCTTTCTTAGGGATTACGGTAGCCTTTGCAAGCTTAGGAAGCCAAGTCTCTGCCCAATCACCAGCATCAAACTCAAATCCCGGACAATACAGATTAACTGGTGATTCTCTACTTGGAATTGATCAGAAAACAGCCCAAGATGACTTTAGAAGTTTTTTTGAGCAAACTAATCCAGCAAGTCTTTCCAACAATAATAGAAGAGAAAATAAAACTCCAGCCAAAATCCGCTTTAACGAATCATTATCACAGCCAGACACTTCAGTTTTCTTAACACCGGCTCAGTCAGGCAGTGACAATGATGGATTGCAAGTACAGTTAGATATAGGGAGAAAATAATCAGGTATAAAGGCTGACGCTGTAGTTTTAATTAATTTTGCGTTTCCCAAAATCCTTGCTAAGAGTCTGTTAAGTTTAAATTAGTAAGGTCAACAAGTTTGTAGTAAGAACTTTAGTCTTTAATTTTCTAAGCACTAAAGTCCTTACTACAAACTTTTCATTACTAGGTTAGACATTCTACTAGGCACAATTCTGAAATTGTGCCTACATCATTTTCACTGTTACTATTTTTACTTAAATCAAAACAGCTTTATTAGAAAATATTGTTCAGACAACGGCAGTTTTAGCCGATCGTACTGCCTCCTCTAGCAGAATAAAGTTTTCCACCTGACTCAATCCGCCTTCCTGAGTCGATAATTATGCAATCGTTTTGCAGTAAAATTGATCGTCAAGATAAGAGGAGGGCTTTGAGATGACTCGTGTCATCATTGTGCGCCACGGTCAAAGCGGTTATAATACCGAGCGGCGTATCCAAGGACGCACTGATGCGTCAACATTAACCGAAAAAGGTCGTAACGATGCCAAGAAAGCAGGCAAAGCCCTCAGCAATATCTTATTTAATACGATTTACAGTAGTCCCTTACAACGAGCGAAACACACAGCAGATATTATCCATAGTGAGTTAGCTACTCAGGCGAAACAATCTGCTGTAATCCAAGTTTCTGATTTGCTGCTAGAAATCGACCTGCCTTTATGGCAAGGGCTGCTGACTGCTGAAGTCAAGCAAAAATTTGCCGAAGATTACCGCATTTGGCATCAACATCCCGATGAACTGGGGATGCTGCTTAATGATGCACAAGGAACAAGAGAACATTTTCCCGTTCTTGCTTTATACGAACAAGCACGGCAGTTTTGGCAAGAAATTTTGTCTCAACATCAAGGCGAAACTATTCTCATTGTGGGACATAACGGAATTAATCGCGCCTTGATTAGCACAGCGTTAGGAATCTCTCCCAGTCGTTACCACTCAATACAGCAATCTAACTGTGGCATCACCGTATTAAATTTTGCTGGAGGATTGGGCGAACCAGTCCAGCTAGAATCCTTAAATCAGACGCAACACACCGGAGAAACTCTACCTTCATTGCGACCGGATCATCAAGGAGTACGATTGTTACTAGTGCGTCACGGTGAAACCGACTGGAATCGCCAAACCAGGTTTCAAGGGCAAATTGATGTCCCCCTCAACGACAACGGTAGACAACAGTCACAAAAAGCAAGTGAATTTCTCCAAGAAGTAGCAATTGATTTTGCTGTAAGTAGCACAATGCTACGCCCTAAAGAAACAGCAGAGATTATCTTAAAACAACATCCGAATGTAAAGTTAGAATTGCAAGATGGTTTAAGAGAAATCAGTCATGGTCTCTGGGAAGGAAAATTAGAAACAGAGATAGAACAAGAGTTTCCGGGAGAGTTGCAGCGATGGCGGCTGATACCAACGCAAGTGCAAATGCCTGAAGGGGAGAATTTGCAACAGGTATGGGAGCGCAGCGTTGCAGCTTGGCAATCAATTCTGCAAACAGCATCAAATAATCAATTCAAAACTGTATTAGTAGTAGCTCATGACGCTACTAACAAAACCTTGCTTTGTCACATTCTAGGTTTATCGCTGGAAAACTTCTGGAGTTTTCGCCAGGGTAATGGTGCAGTCAGTGTTATCGACTACCCTGCTGGAATCGATGGTTTACCAGTACTGCAAGCGATGAACATTACCTATCACTTTGGTGGAGGCGTACTAGATAAAACAGCAGCGGGAGCATTGTGAGTGCTGAGTTAGGAGTGAGGAGTTAGGAGTTAGGAGTGAGGAGTTAGGAGTGAGGAATAAAGTTAGAAGCAATGACTGAAGAACAAATAACTCATAAGTAGCTAGACGTAAATAAATTAAAGTTTTTAGTAAGGACTTTAGTCCTAATAATCCTTGCTTTGAGCAATGAATCGCTCACTACGAACTAGGATTTTACTTGATGTTTAATTATGCCTACCTACTTAACTCCTAACTCATAACTAAAAACTTTTATGACTCAACTGCTGCAAAAAGTACGAGTGATTGATCCAGTTTCTGAAATCGACGAACTCTTTGATGTGCTGATTGCTGATGGTTATATCCGAGAAGTGGCTTCGCACATTTCTGATATCAGTTCCGATACTCAAATCAGAGATTGTCAGGGATTAGTTCTCGGGCCTGGATTAGTGGATTTGTACAGCCACTCTGGTGAACCTGGCTTTGAAGAACGAGAAACCCTCTTGTCTTTCTTACAAGCTGCTGCTGCTGGCGGCTTTACTAGAGTTAGCATTTTACCCGATACATCGCCAGTTATTGATAACCCTGCGCTTGTGGCACAGTTGCAGCAGAAGAGGGCAGAGGGGCAGAGAGGCAGAGGAGCAGAGGGGCAGAAGAGCAGAGGGGCAGAGAAGAGTTTGTCCCCCCTGCTCCCCTGCTCCCCTGCTCCCCTGCTTCACATCTGGGGTGCTATCACCGTAGATGTTGCTGGGAAGCAGATGACGGAATTGGCAGATTTAGCGTCTGCTGGAATTGTTGGTTTTACTGATGGTAAACCTTTAGAAAATTTGGCGCTGGTGCGGGGAGTGTTAGAGTATCTCCAGCCTTTGGGCAAACCAGTAGCATTTTGGCCTAGCGATCGCCATTTAACAGCGAATGGTGTAATCAGAGAAGGGACAAATGCTCTCCGTTTTGGTTTACCCCCAATACCCACCAGCGCTGAAACTACTGCGATCGCAGCCATGCTTGAATTGGTTGCAACCATCGGCACACCAGTGCATATCATGCGTGTCTCCACAGCTCGCAGTGTGGAATTAATCGCCTCAGCTAAAGCAGCTGGTTTACCCATCACCGCTAGCACCACCTGGATGCACCTTTTACTTGATACCAAAGCAGTTAAGAGTTATCACACCAGCTTGCATTTAGACCCGCCTTTAGGTAATCCCAGTGATGTGGCGGCGTTGCGTGCAGGGGTACGTGCGGGTGTAATTGATGCGATCGCTATCGATCACACACCCTACAGCTACGAAGAAAAAGTCCAAGCCTTTGCCGAAGCACCCGCTGGGGCAATTGGTTTAGAGTTAGCATTACCTTTGCTGTGGCAATATCTCGTTGAAACTGAGGAATTTACAGCTTTAGAATTATGGCGGGCATTGAGTACCAATCCAGCAGAGTGTTTGGGGCAAAAAGTAAGTGCGATCGTACCTCATCAACCAGCGGAACTTACTTTATTTGATCCCCAGCAAACTTGGAAAGTCGAACGTAAAAGTCTTTATACACTTTCACAAAATACACCTTGGTTAGGACAACAATTGAAGGGTCATGTTGTGCAAACCTGGTGTTGAAAAAGCGTACTTAAAACTACGGAATATAACTAATCCCCTAAAAGATTCAATAGATTTCCTTACAGCAGATTGCAAGTTAATGAAGTACAAAAATACCCCTCCCTAACCCTCCCTTTGGAAAGGGGAGGGAACTAGATTGGAAATTTCCCCCCAATACATCGGGGGGATTAAGGGGGGTAAAGATGTACTTCGTTTAGATGCAAAATGCTGTATATCAAGTCCTGGTAATTAGTTATAATTCCTGCATCTATGCAAAAACCTGAAAACTCTTTCTCCCTCTGCTCCCTGCTCACTGCCCCCTTGCAGTCTTAATTATAAGTGCTTTAACTGGACATGATATTACTCCCTGAATTACTATTTTGTAAATTTCTATAGCCCTCACCCTAAATCCCTCTCCCAAGCTTGGGAGAGGGACTTTGAAATTGTCTCCTCTTCTCCCAATTTTGGGAGAAGGGGTTGGGGGATGTAGCAAGATCCCGCAGGGTGGGCTAGTTTTGCATTCGTGCAAGAGGTCTAATTACTATTGAAGATAATTATCCAAATGGTAGTATCTTCACTGTATTACTCAAAAATGAATAATTAACTCTGAAGTTACTGCATTTAAGAATTACAGTATGCCCGTTCTGCTAATGTCACATCTAACACGAATGGATTTTCATTACCTTGAAATCTAGCGATCGCACGATTCCGTTCTATTTCAGTAGTATCAGGTAGGTCTTGCTGATTCCATTTACACAAAGTCTGACGCTGATTCTGAAAGTAATTTGGGTCTACTTTCTCAGCTTGTTGCCGATAAATAGTGTAAAAGTAGAAAATTGCTCTAGCTATATCCCCTTTTACTTTCTCTCTAGGCTCAAATTTAGAAGATGTTAATTCGCTAAACTCGTCAATTCCACTACTAGGAATTGTAGATTGAACAGTATCATTTCGATACCATTTTTTAGTAGTTGTGTCAGCTATATCGTCGAAAGGTTTATTGCCTCGCTCACTATTAATATCTGCTCGTGCAGGAAATAGATGGTGAAGGTCACTTCGGGAATTACCTTTGTCAGCGCCTTTACTTTGTGGCCAAACGTGTTCAGTATTCAGTCCTAATTCGTCAGCTTCCTGACTAGGATCGTCATTGCCAACCAAAGTAATTGGGTAACTGGCATAGATATCTGTCACAATACCTGCTTGGTTGTCAATAACGCCAAACATTTCGTCTCTTGCGCGATCGTAATTCAAAGTTTTGCTCGGTGTATACTCCTTAGCTAGTTCATCAACTAAAGCAACCTTGGATAATTGAGGCAATATAATCGCAGAATCATTTACGGGAGTAGGAATGGGTTGAACAACAGGAGGAATAGTGTCAGGTTTGGACTGGTTCGCAGGTAATGTAAACGCTGCAATTACAGGATCGTGGTCGCTGACAGGCTTACTAAAGCCTACATTGACATGCACAATGTCAATTTCTGGTTGAGCAACACGGGAAAGATTTTTACTGACTAGCAAATGGTCAATAAGTTCAGGGTTTCCCTTGAATTTAAAACTAAAGCGATCGCTAACAGGTAAACGATCCGTCAGATTCTCAAGAATGTTGCCCTTCAAGGCTTTCAGAGGTAGGGAATCTGGTAAATCGTTTAAATCACCCAATACAATTACTTTGGCTTGCGGGTCAACTTGTAGTAGTTGCGCTACGAATTCATTCACGATTTCGGCTTGTTTCACTCGTTTAACATCGCTGGGAGAACCTCCAAGCTTGGAAACAAAGTGATTAGCAATAATAAACAGTTTTTGATCGTTAAAAATAAATTCTGCTACAAGTGGCTTACGGCTTTCATCGAAAGCATCATTCGTGGGGTCAATCCGACCAGGATTCAGCGAGAGGTCAAGACCATTTGAACTTTGAGTAATAGTCACAGCATCTAATGAACCGCCTTTTTGGGGCGCTTTTGCTAGAGTTATCCGGCTGGGTTGAAACAAGAAACCGACACGAATATTACCTCCAGGTTCTCCACCATCTCGATCGTCGCTAGGCGGAATATCAACAAAGTCGTATGCTGGACTACCAATATTTTCGAGCGCAGCAATCAGTTTTTGGTAAGTCTGATTTGCATTCACAACCCGATCATTGGTTGGCCCGTTATTATCCTGAACTTCAATTAAACTAATCACATCTGGTGCGTTCAAATTATTGGCAATAATTTTGGCAATATTATCAAAGCGTTGATCTTTCGGGTCTAAATTCTCGACATTAAAAGTTGCAACAGTCAATACATCCTGTGAATTTTCCAAAGATGTTGTTTCACGTTGTGCAACTACAGGTAAAGGAGTTGGCAATTGAGCTATTGAACTAGCTTGCAGTGGACTAATCCATCCAAAGAAGATAAAAGCAATACTAAGTATTAGCAATTTGATAAATTTCATTGTCTCTTCCAATGAAGGTACTTTCTAGATTAGTCTTCTTATTAATACAGTTCAGTTAAGAAAAGTTTTAGGTTGGGTAAAATTTGCAATCTCTTGGGAAAAACTTTCATATACTCATCAATAGCCAGAACTATTTCCAAAAAAATCCCGTCCGAAAATAAGTTATACTGCAAAGATTTCAGGGATGATGAGCAACACCAAGATAGTATATGTATGTTTATTCCTCTTTCTGATAATTGTCTTGTTTAAAATGCTAAGAAGGCAGATTCAGGCAAATTCTTTCCCAGTAGCTGAACAGCAGGCAATCAGAGTTTTATTTATTGGCAACAGCTATACATATTTCAACGATCTTCCTTGGTTGACACAACATTTGTCTGTTTCAGCGAAAGAACCTAAAAAGTTAGAAACTGAAATGGTTGTGATTGGTGGAGCTACACTTAAAAACCACTGGAAACATGGTAAAGCACTCAGACTTTTGAAAGCGAAACGCTGGGATTATGTAGTATTGCAAGAGCAAAGTACTCTACCAATTACCAATCCCCAGGAAATGTACAAGTACGCTACTCTGTTTGATGCCGAGATTAAGCGAGTGAATTCCCAAACAGTGTTTTACTTGACTTGGGCAAAGCAAAATCAACCAGAAACGCAACAGATATTGACTGATGCTTACATGAGCATTGCTAAAGAACTGAAAGCAAAAGTTGCACCTGTGGGAATAGCTTGGCAAAAAATTCAGGAAGCGAATCTGAAATTAAACCTTTACAGTTCGGATCAAAGCCACCCTAGTCCGATTGGATCGTATGTCGCAGCGTGTGTATTCTATACAACACTTTATGGGAATAGTCCCGTAGGCTTGAGTCGTTGTATATACAGTAGCGATTCTAGTACTCCACAAGAAAACAACAGAATTGAGTTGGAAAGTTTAAGTGAAACGGATGCCCAAATGATTCAAAATTTGGTTGATAGCATCGTCAGAAAGATATAGGAACAGGCTGTTGTGTGGTTTAAAGGATAAGAGAAAGTTTTTAGCCTGCATTCAGACTTTTCACTTTGAAATCAACTTGGCTTTAGATAACTTAGTGAAGCTAGTGTAATCTAGCATCATTACCACGTTAGTTTTTTGGGGTAGGTGGGTAGTATAAATTACCTAAAAACTAATTTGGTATATAGCGATGTTCAAGACTAAATTATCAGAATCGTGTGCTTGCGGGGAACTTAAGACCTCAAAGTTCATGGATCGCCATATTGGGGCGATCGCAACTTTAATTTTAATTAGCTTACTGAGTTCATTGAGTGGAACACCATTTGAACATAGCATTTCTAACGCTTGGGAAGCCTTTGTCTGGGGATTAGCAGATCCAGTAATTAGTTTAAACTGTTTAGTTGGTATTGTTGCGATTGGCTTACTCTCATCTGTGTTTGTTCGTGGCGCTGCGATCGCTGGATGTTTTGTCTTCGCAACAGTTTTAGGCATTGTAATTCATATATTTCAGCTAAATTTACCAGGCACAGAAATAGCGTTCGCTGAAAGCGTTGGCGCAGCCATCGCCATTTCTACCATTGTTTTTGGTACTATGCTGATGATGCCAAATCAACTAAACTTTCTGGTGCTTGCGCTGGTGGGCATCAGTGCTGGTTTATTTCAGGGTTACGCTAATGCTGAATCTATTGTTAGTGCAGGAATGATACCAGTAGTTGCTTATATACTAGGTATTACCTTAACTCTGTTTGCGGTTGCCATGAGTGCTAGAGAAATTGGTGTTGGGATGGGTATGGGAGAAATAAACCGAATTTTACCTTGGAAAATCAGCCTTGCTGGCTTCGCTTTGTGTGCGATCGGCATCGTGTTTTTGAGCAATTCGCTTATTTAAATCAGATATTTCAATTCAGTGGAATACATTCATTCGTGGGGGCGTACACCTAGCTGTGCGCCCCCACTGCGTTTTCAGACTGGACAAGCAATTATAGTGAATAAGTTGATGCACCTCTGCGCTAATCTAGAGGCTATATCTAAAATATAAGGTTATGACACCTGAAGAAATTGCGGCTACGCTAACAGAATTATTTGGCACATCGGCTATTGCAACAATCGCTCCTGGATCGTGGCAAGTAGACACTGCTACTTTTCGGCTGTTGGTGCTGCTTTCCGAAGATAATACTTGGTTGCGAGTTTTACTGCCTATTCTCCCCATTCAAGAAGCCCAACCATTTTTAGAACAGTTCCTAGAAGCCAACTTCGATGACACTCAAGAAGTACGTTACGCTTTGTATGAAGGGGTCGTTTGGGGAGTCTTTCAACATCACAGTGCTACTTTAGTGAGTGCAGATTTGTCCAATGCAATCAACCGACTTGTATCTCTCCATCAGGCTGGATTAAATAATGTCTTTAATCGACTAATTGAAAGCCGTATCCGGCAAATTATTCAGGCAGCAAAACAGCAAGGACAATCTCTGCAAGCTACCATGCAAAGCTTAGAACGCTTTTATGCCGAAGGAATGATGGGCGAAATAAATCAAACTTCACAAGGGCGAGAAGAAGTCCTAACTGCTTGGCGGCGTCAGTTAGAACGTTTATGGAATGAAGGTTAATTTCAGTTTTTCAGTTTTCATATTAAACCAACTTACAGATATATTTATTTATCATGGATATCATTGAAATCCTCAAACAAGACTATCAAAGATTCCCAGTCAATCAAACTTACAGCATTTACACTCCAAACGTTTATTTTCAAGACCCACTGAATAAATTTAGTGGTGTTAAACGTTACAAACAAATGATTAATTTTATCCAAACTTGGTTTTTAGATCCCAAGATGGACTTACATAATATTCAACGTTTAGGAAACACAATAAAAACTGAGTGGACACTTAGTTGGAATACTCCTCTCCCCTGGAAGCCACGAATCTCTATTCCTGGTTGGAGTGAATTAGGTCTTAACTCTGATGGTTTAATTGTCTCTCATCTCGATTATTGGAACTGTTCACGCCTAGATGTGGTGAAACAGCATTTTTCCTCTTGAAAAAGTTAATAATTGATATATCTGAGCAGATGATTGCTATTACACTAAACGTAACAACAAAAGCCATTAATCTTTATGAACGAGAAATAAAAGGATACAGAGCAAGTAAATTTCCTTATGGGAATTGTTAATTTTGAATTTTGAATTTTGAATTTGGAGCAAAGCGACGTGACGGCTGCCAAAAATCCTGAAATCCCTGCTGAATTAACTATACATACAGAAGCAGAAGATATTATCATTCCCCCTAGTGATTTATGGAGTGATGAGCCTCCTTTGGAAAGCGATCTACACCGCGAGCAAATTGAACTACTATTGGCGTGTCTGAAATGGTGGTGGCGTCAGCGTAATGATTTTTATGCTACTGGAAATTTAACGATTTATTTTAGCCCAGAACAGATTACCACACGAGACTTTAGAGGCCCAGATTTTTTTGTCGTCAAGGATTGTGAAAATCGCCCCCGCAAAAGTTGGGTATTATGGGCAGAAAAAGGAAAGTATCCCAATGTGATTATTGAATTACTTTCTAATAGTACTGCCAAGGTTGATAAAGGTCTAAAGTTTGAACTTTACCAGGAGACTTTTCGCACGCCGGAATATTTTTGGTTTCACCCCAATACTTTGGAGTTTCAAGGATTTCGTTTAGTGGGTGGTAAATATCAAGCTTTGGAACCAAATGCTCAAGGGTGGCTGTGGAGTCAGCAGTTAGAATTATTTTTGGGAATCTATGAGTCAAAATTACGGTTTTTTAACGTAGATAATCAGTTGGTAGCGACTCCCGAAGAAAGGGCACAAGCAGCAGAACGAGAAACTAAAGCTGAACGACAACAGAGGGAACTTGTACAACAGCAGGTGGAAGAACTGAAGGCTAGATTGAAGGAATTGGGGGTTAATCCAGAAGAGTTAGAGTAGGAAAAATAAGCACTACTTCTCTTTCTCTTCATCTAGTGCTTTTTGGATAGCACGGCGGCAAAATTCTGGAGGATCGTCTTTAGCTTTTACCTCTTCCTTCATTTCCTTGCTGACTCGCAAGTTTATGTATTCAGTCAATGGTTTATCTCTGTCAGTTTTAAAACCATGATTTTTAATTTCTGGATTTCCACGATTATCTTTAGACACTTTACGTTACTTAATATATCTGGATTAATTGATATACATATTGAATAATGATTTATTAGTGGGTATTTCGCCTGAGAAACTAGATACCCACCAAATATCCCATTAGAAACGAGACACTTCTATTTTATGTTCATGCGTTCCGAACTTGAAATCAAAACCATCCGAGAGTTACGCGACTTATGCCGACGCTACGGTATCAAGCCGACAGGAAATCCAGGATACAAAGTTTCTTACATCACTTCTCTGATGGCATTCCCACAACTAGCACTACATCAGATGCAAGAGGGAAGAGGGTTAAAGGCTCCCACTTTCACGACTTTTCAGTATATTGGCGCAGCGATAGATGAGATGAGTTCACCTACAGATGAGCAAATAGCACTGATTCGGCTAACGCTCGAAGGTAGGAAAATGACTTACCCCGATAGATTTGAACAGGAAAAGCTGTTGAATTTGCACAAAGCTAAGATGCTGGTTGAGCAAGCTTTTGCCATGTTGAGCCAGTAAACAGCCCTGATCGCAATTTTCAGATAATTAAACCATAGTGCGGGGTAGCACAACTGTGCATTGGTGTAAACTTAAGCCAAAACCCTTTTAAAATCTCGTTTTCAGCAAGAGGCTGGAAATGCTACTCCTGGCGGCTCTGCCGCGAGTTCGGGAGGCGGCAGCCCCAATGAGGGGCATTCCCAGTCTCCGACTGGGAACGAGATAATCTGCTAAAAACTTTTTCTAGACTGGCTTTAACCTTAAGTTGACACCAATGACAACTGTGCTGCCCCACCGGGGATTGAAACAAAATCCCTCAATACTTTAGAGTTAATAATAAACTCAACTTCAAAGCGCGATCGCAATGACTGATAAAGAACTCAAACATCTACTTGAGAGTAATGCTAAAACAGTCCAAGCTATGTTAGATGAAATGGCAGAAGCACGTCAGGAACGCCAAGAACTCCGAGAAGGAATGCTGCAAATTCAGAATGCGGTAGCACAATTAACGAATATACAAGAGAGAATAACCAATTTACTAATTTCTATTGATGGCGATCGCCCCACAATTCTCAAAAAACTCTCAGCACTGGAAACTAAGCTTGACCAGTTATTGCAGCAAAACCCAACGGATGAGTTAGGGTAAATACTCATAATAATGCCTAGACGTGTTGAAACAACATTTATTTTCCTTAAACAGTCGATAATGTAAATAAATGTAAAAAATTCTCAGGCAGGATAGAAGCATCTATGCGTGTAATTTTAATGACTGGTAAAGGCGGTGTGGGCAAAACTTCCGTCGCTGCTGCAACTGGACTCCGTTGCGCGGAACTAGGTTATCAGACGTTGGTTTTAAGTACAGATCCCGCCCACTCCCTCGCAGACAGTTTTGACATGGAACTGGGACATACACCCCGAAAAATTCGCCCAAATCTGTGGGGTGCTGAACTCGATGCCCTGCAAGAACTGGAGGGAAACTGGGGTGCTGTGAAACGTTATATTACCCAAGTTTTACAGGCAAGGGGTTTAGACGGCATACAGGCGGAAGAATTGGCAATTTTACCAGGCATGGATGAGATTTTTGGCTTGGTAAGGATGAAACGCCATTACGATGAAGGTGAGTTTGATGTCTTAATTATCGACTCAGCCCCCACCGGCACAGCACTGCGCTTACTGAGTTTACCTGAAGTTGGTGGCTGGTATATGCGCCGTTTTTACAAACCATTTCAAAACATCTCGGTGGCACTTCGACCCCTGGTTGAACCTTTTTTTAGACCAATTGCTGGTTTTTCGCTACCTGATAAAGAGGTGATGGATGCGCCTTATGAATTTTATGAACAAATTGAAGCTCTGGAAAAAGTATTAACAGATAATACTCAAACCTCAGTACGTCTTGTCACTAATCCCGAAAAGATGGTGATTAAAGAGTCTCTCCGCGCCCATGCTTATCTGAGTTTGTATAATGTTGCAACAGATTTAGTAGTGGCTAATCGCATTATTCCAAGCGAAGTCCAAGATCCATTTTTCCAACGTTGGAAGGAAAGTCAGGAGCAATATCGCCAAGAAATTCATGATAATTTTCACCCTCTGCCTGTGAAAGAAGTTCCCTTATTTTCTGAGGAAATGTGCGGATTAGCTTCATTAGAACGCCTGAAAGAAACTCTTTATAAAGATGAAGATCCGACTCAGGTTTATTACAAAGAAACAACTCTTAGAGTAGTGCAAGAGGAAAATCAATACAGCTTAGAACTTTACTTACCTGGTATTCCTAAAGACCAAGTTCAACTCAGTAAAACTGGAGATGAATTAAACATTACTATTGGCAACCATCGTCGTAACTTAGTTTTGCCACAAGCCTTAGCAGCACTACAACCAGCCGGAGCAAAGATGGAAGATGATTATCTGAAAATCCGCTTTGCTGACAATACAAGAGTTTAATTTTGTTGAACGTTACTTTGTCAACAAAAAGTTAAAACTAAAAAGCAAGAATTTTCTCTTGTAGCTAGTACAGACGCAATCTTTTTAGCGTCTGTTTTTATAATTTTTTGGTGAATTTTGATAAAAGGCAAAAAAATATTTTTATTAATGATTTGACCGTAGTTTTACTGAAGACAAAATGATGAAATAAATTTCAAAATGTCTTTAGATTTAATTATGTCAGTTTTCAAATTATTAATTTATTTTGCTATAACAATGACCTCCAATCCTGAACAAGATTTGCCCTTATGTCGCGATGAAGAAAGTTTACTACGCCGCATTACAAACCGTATCCGACGAAGCTTAGAGTTAGAAGAAATTATCAAAGTGACAACGGTAGAGGTGCGATCACTATTAAAAACTGATCGAGTGATGATTTACAAATTTCATCCTGATGGTAGTGGTCAAGTGATTGCTGAATCGATTAATAAAAATTGTTTGCCGTCGCTACTGGGATTAAATTTTCCCTACGATGACATCCCATCCTATGCCCGTGAACTATTTATCAAATCACGGGTGCGTTCGGTTGTGAATGTTGATACTAAAGAGATTGGTCAAATTCATCTGCGTGATTTGGATAATGGAGAAACGATATCAGAGGAGATTCGTTACCGCCCTGTAGACCCCTGTCATATTGAATATTTGACGGCAATGGGGGTAAAATCTTCCGTAGTAGCGCCTATTCTCTATCAAGATCAACTTTGGGGGCTGCTGGTTTCTCATAATACTGAAGCGCGTTTGATTTCCGAATATGAACTAGAAGCAATACAAATGGTAGTCGAGCAGCTATCAATGGCGATCGCTCAAAGTACCCTTCACACTCAAGTTCGCAAAACAGCCGAACGAGAAGCGATCGTTAACCGCATTGCTACCCTACTACATTCACTGCCGACAATTGTCTTACAGCCAGCTCTAGAAGCGGCTGTTGCTGCCTTTAATGGCGTTGGTGGCAGGCTTTGCATTAGAAATGAAGCTCTTGATTTCCACAATGGCAACGTCACCAGCTTAACAGAATGCTTAATACCAGGAAATACTTGTATCAAGCTTTATATCTGTGGACAGCAACCTGTAATGCCAGAACAAACTATATATCCACTAATCGAGCAGTATAGTATCTGGCACGAACACTACAAGTTTACTAACTACGATGTTTGGGCGATTGCAGATATATATAACACTCCTGGCTTGCGAAGTTTGCAAGTTGCTTTTCAACCAACTAAAATTCGCAGCGTGTTGATGATCCCACTCCAGTATCGTCAGCAGTTGTTGGGCTACTTAAGTATTTTCCGCAATGAAGTAGACATAGAAACTTTATGGGCGGGGCAGCATAACAGCGATCAAAGACAACTGTATGCCCGACGATCCTTTGAGGTTTGGCGCGAATCTAAAACAGCACAAGCTCAAAAATGGACAATTGAAGAGATTGAATTGGCTAGAAACCTCAGTAAACACTTTGCTTCTGCAGTTCAGCAGTATGAACTACACCAACAAGTACAAGTCTTCAATGAAAATTTAGAAAAACAAGTTAGAAGACGCACCGTTGAGTTACAACGCACAGCTGAACAAGAACAAGCTGTGTTTAAAGTTATTGCTGAGATTCGAGAATCTTTGGACACAAATACTATTTTTCAAACCACAACTAAAGAAGTTTGTCAATTAATCAAAGCCGATCGCGTTTCTGTTTATCGTTTCGATTCTAATTGGGGTGGTGAATTTGTCGGGGATTTCGAGGCTGCTAGTCCATACTGGTCGAATGAGTCGGAACTAGGTATTAATACAATTTGGAATGACACCTACTTACAAGATACACAGGGAGGACGCTACCGCAACAATGAAACATTTGCAGTCGATGACATCTACAAGATGGGGTTTGCTCAGTGTCATATCGACAATCTAGAACAGTTTCAAATTCACGCTTTTGTGCTTGCGCCGATTTTTGTTGGGCAAAAACTTTGGGGTTTACTAGCAACTTATCAACACACTGGTCCTCGGCAATGGAAAGCTTCTGAAGTTAACTTTCTTAGTCAGATTGCCGCCCAAATGGGCGTAGCACTCCAGCAAGCTGATTTACTCTCTCAGACACAACAACAGACATTAGATTTGCAACAAGCAGCAGAACAACAACGGGTATTGTTTGAAGTTGTGGCGAAAGTTAGGGAATCTCTTGACCTAGATGCGATTTTTCAGACAACCACCCAAGAAATCTGTAAATCACTAGAAGCGGATCGAGTTGCAGTCTACCGCTTCGAGGCTGATTGGAGTGGTGAATATATCGCCGAGTTTGTGGTTGATAACTGGTTAAAGTTAGTAGGTTCAGATACCAAGACAGTTTGGCAAGATAGCTATTTACAGGAAACCCAAGGTGGGCGATATCGTCACAATGAAACCTTTGCAGTTGATGACATTTATGAAGCTGGTCACTCTCAATGCCATGTAGCAGTACTAGAGCAAATTCAAGCAAGGGCATATGCGATCGCACCTATATTTATCGGGCAACAGCTATGGGGCTTATTAGCAGCTTACCAGAATTCTGCACCCCGCCATTGGGAAGCCTCAGAAATTAAATTTATTACTCAAATTGCCAATCAACTTGGGGTTGCACTCCAACAAGCCCAATTACATAATCAAACCAAAGAGCAGACGCAAAAGCTAGCTCAAGCTTTGCATGATTTACAGCAAACTCAAACCCAACTGATCCAAACTGAGAAAATGTCCTCACTAGGTCAACTGGTAGCTGGTGTGGCTCACGAAATTAATAACCCCGTGAACTTCATTTATGGCAACATCAATCATGTCAATGATTACACCCAAGATTTACTCAGTATACTAGAACTCTATTTACAAAATACCCCCAACCCTAGTCCTGAAATTAGCGATCGCGCCTTCGAGATCGACTTAGAATTTATCATGGAGGATTTGCCCAAAACTCTATCTTCCATGAAAATTGGGGTCGATCGCATCCGGCAGATTGTCTTGGGTTTACGGAATTTCTCTCGCCTTGACGAAGCAGAAAAAAAACCAGTTGATATTCATGAGGGCATTGATAGCACCTTGCTAATTTTGCAGCATCGCTTAAAAGCAAAACCAGAAAGTCCGGCGATAAAATTAGTCAAAGAATATACTAACCTTCCTTTAGTAGAGTGCTATGCTGGCCCGCTAAATCAGGTATTTATGAATGTTTTAAGCAATGCGATCGATGCTCTAGAAGATTACACGGAATCTCAATCAAAATCTCATAGCAGTCAAATTACTATCCGTACTGCTCTTGGAGAACTTGAAGGCAATGTCAAGAGTGTAGTCATTCGCATTGCAGACAATGGTTCAGGAATACCCGAAGCTCTCAGAGCAAGAATTTGCGATCCCTTTTTCACAACTAAGCCAGTGGGAAAAGGTACTGGCTTGGGGTTATCAATTAGTTACCAGATTGTCGTAGATAAACACGGTGGTGTGTTTAGATGTGATTCTCAGCTTGGGTTGGGTACAGAATTTTGGATTGAAATTCCGATTAAACAAATTAGCAAATAGCACCATCAACTCGCGTAGGTTGGCTATATAAATGACAGATTCTAAACTTAGCTAGATCATCGGTGAATGCCTATAACTAATTTACTCCTTTAAAAGGATGACACTTAATCGTAAACCATCTGCTGCTCTTAAAATAATATAACCTTTTGTGTAAGTCAGAGTGGATGTTGGTACTCCTTGGCGAGAGGGACGATCCCTTACCTGAAAAGTGCCCGAAATTTCCACTAACCGAACCTGTGTATTGATGAGTGGATGGTCTTCTCTTAGTGGCTCTAAACCTAGTTTTCGAGCTTCTTTATAACTCATTAAACTAGACTTTATAACTTTTGAGTTACTTGCGTTAAAGCGTTTTCCTATTACTATCTTGAGTGCTCTTTCAGCCGCCACTTGTTCACCGATATCTCCATTAGGATTCGCTGGAACTGAAAAATTTGGTAACGGCTCATTATTTACAGGAGGTAGTTGGCCTTTAGTATCTTCAGGATTTGGTACTGGTTCTGCGTTCATAGGTGAGACTTGAGAACTTGTCTGATTCTTTTGAGCTATTACTTGGCTCTCACATTGAAGATGTAAAAATTCCAATTGTAAATAAAACAATAGTTAGAATCGCTTTCCTGATAATAATCAGTTTACCTGAAATTATTAACATTATTTATGGCATTACAGTTTCATCTGACAATGGTTGATTTTGCCGATTTTTATAGTCCGAATCGATGAACGCACTGGTAAAATTTACATTCTGGCTGGAGAGGAAACGGGTATATTAATTACACGCGATGGCAGATGGAGATACGACGAATGACAAAACCCAACTTTGCGGCGATGAGCAAGTCTCAGTTGAAGGCTTATCTGTTAGAATATCGTAACGATACTGAGGCTTTTCACGCATTAATGGATAAAATTACATCTGAACCAAATCAGACGTTTTATACAGTTGAGGAAGTAGGAAAGTTACAGGAATTAATTGAGGATAGACGACACTTTAAATCAGCGAACAGTGAACAGTTATCAGTTACTGATGAAGAGGTTGATAACTGATATAGCAATGTCTGAGGACAAGCCGCTTCTCTACGAGACGCTCCGCGAATGCGTCTACGCTCATTTGTATGCAATACACTTTGACCTCACTTTTATTCCTCTCTCTTAAAAGGCTACGGTGTAGACACAAGTAGTTCTATAAGGGAAGGGTTGGGGTTAGGTCTGTATTGAACTCAACTGACAAACGCTATAACTGATAACTGTTAAAGCATTTGTTGAGTTTATACCATTTTTTTTAACTTCTAAGTTGCACAGGCATCGCTAAATAGGTCATTTTCAAACCACCCAATGGTGTAAAAATTACTGGAGTTAGGCTTTGATTTAAATGCATTTGAATTTCGGAAGATGGTAACTCTTTTAAGCCTTCCATCAAATATTTAATGTTAAAGGCAATCTCAATATTTTCACCAGAAATTTGTGCTGGCATCGACTCTCTACCACTGCCCACATCTTGAGCTTCACAAGATAAGGTAATTTCTTGAGCTTCGCTATCAATACTAATCTTGACAATATTGTTTTTCTGATCTGCTAATACAGCAATCCGCTCCAAAGTGCTGACGAATTGTCGCCGTTCAATTGTCACTTGTCGCTCAAATTGGCGCGGAATTAATTGCCGATAAGCAGGATATTGCCCTTCTAATGTGCGACTAGTCAAGCGTTGATTTTGCCATGCAAACACAACTTGACCTTGATCGAAATATAAAGCTACAGCTTCATCTGATGAGGCGCTATGAGCTAACATTCGTTGGAGTTCGCGTAATGCTCTAGCTGGTACTGTTACTTCTACTTGACTAGTTCCGCCTAGAGGACGCTCGTTGCTAGTTTCTACTACTGCGAGGCGATGTCCGTCGGTAGCTGCAAATTCTAGGGTATCTTGTTTAACTGTTAAATGTACTCCTGTGAGTACTTGCTTGGTTTCATCAGCACTGGTAGCAAATAATGAACCGCGTAATCCCTCAATTAATGCAGTGGTGGTGAGATGGATTACTTCTGTATTTTCAATTACAGGGAGTTCGGGAAATTCTTCCGGCCCCATTGCTCGGACTTGGTAATGTCCACTCTTAGGTGTGAGCGTGACAATTAAACCTTCTCCACCGGATGTTGCACCTGTGAGGGCTGATTCATCGTCTAGAGTGATTTCGCCTTCTGGAAGACGAGAGGTGATATCTACAAGTAACTTAGCAGGAAGTGCGATCGCACCACTTTGCCATACCTCTGCGTTAAAGCTGGTGCGGATTCCCAAGCTGAGATCGAAGGCTGTTAAGCTTACTTGGTTAGTTTCAGCATCCGCTTGTAACAGCACATTGGCAAGTACTGGATGAGTTGGCCGTGAAGGTACTGCACGACTAACGAGTGAGAGGTTTGTACTGAGATCGCTTTGGGAGCAAACTAATTTCATAAGTCAGATGCAGCTTGTGAAAGATATCCTAACATCCTTATGTTTATAGGCGATCGCTGACGAAGTTGCTTAAGGGTAGAAAACTCGGTCTGACAAATTACCAACACTGAGCAAATGTTGGGGAATTCCTCCCATGCGTTCTAGAATGCTTTGCTCAGATGGCTGGCTTTGCTCACCATCAGATGTAGAATTTTTCTGATCCTGTCTACCTTTTATGAATAGCAAGAAGTCTAACACTTCTTCCACTAGAGAATCTGAAACTTGCTCAATTTCCTGAATAAGTTGCTCTCTGGCTGTCATAAATTATCTGCCTTAATACCAACAGGACTTCATTTATCACATTAACAGGGTTCAAGGGAAGATTTATTGTTAGACAACAGGCAAAAGCGATGTCTACGACGGGCTACGCCTACGCTCCTATGCTTCAAACTGTAACAATTTAAACACTTGCAACTAATACTCTTTTATATATAAGAAACCCTTAAACATTTCCAAAAAATATATAAGCAATTGCCGCAAAGGCTTAATACTTTGCAACACATACTCTTTCATATATAAGAAACCCTTAAGTTTTTCCAAAAAATATATAAGCAGTTGCTGCAAAGGCTTAATACTTTGCAACACATACTCTTCCATATATAAGAAATGCTTAAATCACTGTAGCATTTGTTGTAACTAACTTATGAATTTATTTGCTACCTGAATATTAAAAATAATCTGCGTAAAATTAACTAAGCTATGGGAGATACGATGTCTACTATGGGCTACGCCTACACAACTTATTTGTAGTATTTCCCGATGACATCAAATATGTTTTTGTATAAAACAGTACTATTAACCTAGTAGCAGAGATGCATTATGGCACGTCGTAAAAGAAATTCCAGCGTTTTAGAACGAGCCGATCGCCGAATTGAAAGTTTACAATCTATCAGCGTACAACTTGACTTTGGGGAAGGACTGACTATACAAGCTTATAATATGACAATTAACGATCTCCGGTCTAAGCTTGCTGCTTACAACACTGCGTTATCTACCATTGACAAACTTACAGATGATGTGAATAACGCAGAACAGGCTGTAATAACCATGTCAGAAAAAATGTTACTAGGAGTTGGCAGCCGTTACGGTAAAACCAGCCAGGAATACGAGATGGCGGGTGGTGCGCGACGAGGTAATACCAAGAAGAAGCGAGGCGTAGTAGACAATTCCAAAGTCACCAATCCTTTAGCAGCGGATTCTGTTCAGCCTTCTTCTGTAAATGGATCTATGAATGGGGCTTCGGCTGCGATCGTCAGCTAGCTAAAATCCAATAGGGAACGGTACTAAGTTAAGCTGAACCGACACAAAATAACTAGTTCCCAGCCTAGAGGCTGGGAACCCATTCTGGGAGGCTCCGCCTCCAGTAGGCTTGACGAGAGGTTCTACCTCTCGGAATACATTCCCAGCTTGGAGGCTGGGAACGAGGCGAAAAAATTAAAGCTTTTTAACCCGCGTAGGCGGGTTTTGTATTTCGACTCCGCTCAACACAAGTCTGTGTAGCCGCGACTTCCAGTCGCCCGGTGTAGTATGCAAACATACTATAATTTGTGAAAAGCCTAATTTATCCTACTCCTAAAGACGCAAGAGGTATCGTTGGTGTCGCTCAAAGTATTCTGTTCCTACTCTCACAACGACGAACCCCTGAAGGATGAACTAGCTAAACACCTGACTATGTTGGAACGGCAAGGTGTAATTTCAACTTGGCACGATCGCAAGATACCACCTGGAAGAGAATGGGATCAGCAGATTAATGAAAATTTGGATACAGCCGATATCATTCTATTGCTCGTCAGTTCAGACTTTATATATTCTAAATACTGCTGGGATATTGAAGTTACCAAAGCAATAGAACGCCACGAAGCTGGAGAGGCTTGCGTCATTCCAATTATTCTGCGAAATGTTTCTTGGCAATCAGCACCATTTGCTAGACTACAAGCTCTGCCCAAAAATGCCCAACCTGTTAAGTCTTGGAATAATCAAGACGATGCATTTACGAATGTAGCTGAAGGAATTAAATTTGCTGCTGAACAACTAATTAAGGAGCGTCAACAAAAACGGGAAATTAGGGAAGCCGCCATAGTTGAGTATCGACAGAAGGCTGAAGAATTTGCGTCTGATGGGGAGATTTCTCTTGTAGAATCGGAAATATTGAAAGATTTACAGGAAAAGTTAGGATTAACAGATTTAGAAGCCAGTGCAATCCGAGAGAAAGCATTAGAGCCTTACGGTATATATAAGAAAAATATAGACAAATACAGGCTATTCTTGCCAGATTTTCTAGATCGACATGGATATCCATTGGATGAAAAAGCTAAAAATGAATTAAAGAAATTACAACAATACTATGGACTTAGAGATGAAGATGTAGTTCGCTTAGAGAAAGAGCAAGAAGTAGAGTATCAAAAACGGCAAGCAGAAAAACTTCTGCAAGAACAGGAAGCAAAGCTTTTTACAGAAAATTTGGGCAATGGCGTAGTTCTGGAAATGGTTGCAATTCCTGGTGGGAAATTCTTAATGGGTTCCCCAGAGAATGAGCCAGAACGAGACAGTGATGAAAGTCCACAGCACCTTGTTATCATTCAACCCTTTTTCATGGGTAAATATCCAGTTACACAAAGCCAATGGGCTATTGTAGCCGGACTGAAAAAGGTAAATATTGATTTAAATCCCGAACCATCCAATTTCAAAGGTGATAATCGCCCTGTTGAACAAGTGTCTTGGGATGATGCAATTGAGTTTTGTGCCAGATTGTCTAAGAAGACTGGGAAAACCTATCGCTTGCCTAGTGAGGCAGAGTGGGAATATGCCTGTCGTGTGGGAACGACTACCCCATTTTATTTTGGTGAGACGATTACAACTGATTTGGCGAATTATGACGGTAACTATACTTATGGTGCTGGGTCAAAGGGCGAATTTCGTCAGCAAACAACAGATGTCGGAAAGTTTCCACCAAATCCCTTTGGTTTATTTGATATGCATGGTAATATATGGGAATGGTGTCAGGATGCTTGGCACGAAAATTATAATGGAGCACCAGCAGACGGTAGCCCCTGGATGAGTGAAAGTGATCTCCGGCTGCTGCGTGGTGGTTCGTGGAACTACAATTCGGGGTACTGCCGCTCGGCGGATCGCAACAGGAACGCGCGTTACGGTAGGTACGACCTCGTGGGTTTTCGGGTTGTGGTTGCGGCTCCCCTCAGGACTTATTAGCCCTTTACACTCTTGCTCTTTTGCACTCTTCGCTTTTTTCTTTTCCCTTCTTTTCTCTCTCGCGCTCTGCGCGATAAAATTTTTTTAGCTAAATTTTGAATGAGTGATTTACCGATAATACAGAAAACATACGATTTGATCAAGTGGGATGTACCAATTTTAAATCGTCTGCCCAAAGATCATAAATTCTTACTGGGAAATCAGATAATTACACAATTATCAGCTTTAAGTGTACCTATTAATTAGATAGGTGCGTATTCTTTCTGCCAACGCGCATCCTGGTTATCGCTCCCTCAGAGTTTGAGTTCACTCCATTTACATCGAATCGCAAACTAACCTGTTGAATAAAGACACAGAAATAATCGTTGTCTTTACCAAAGTTTGCGCGTGATTAAAATCAGAATCACCCGTAATCAAAAAATCTGCCTCGGCTGCTAAAGCACAAGCTAAAAACTTTGCATCTTTTCTATCTCTAGGAAAATCAATTTCCACATTTACATCAATTAGTGTTGGAAATGTATCAATAATTTCACACCATGACGCTCTCACTTCATCTGTCAATTTAAACTTAGGCCGACTTAACACCTCTTTATATTCCCCTACAATTTCTTCAGAAACAATCCATTCCCAGTGGGGATTATCAAAAATAAACTGAATAACTGCTCTTGGTACTCCACCCTTAAGGACACCAGAAACTAAAACATTCGTGTCAACAACAACTTTCATTCTCCGCGTCGGTAAGCTTCAATCTCTGCTGCTATTTCTGCTTCGGTAATATCTTGTACTTTTGGTAGCGACTGTGTTTTATCAAATAAATCTCTCAGTTTTTTACTAATTTCTGCTCTGGTATTCTCCTCAGCTAAAATAATTATTTCTACTCGTTGTCCTACCTGAAAAGGTAAATCAGATAAGATCACTTGCTTTGGATCTGTAATAGTAATGTATTTTTTGTAAGCGTTCATAATTTCTCACTGGCTTAAAAAACTAAACTGGAGATGGTAGAACACAGGGGTACTGAGACAATAACAAAGCTTCCTGTTTTCCTTATTCTAACGCCGTCCCCCTTACCAAGTTTACCTTGTGGAAAACTTGTGGAAAAACTCTGATATTTTTCCACAAGGTAATTATACTTAATTAAGTTTTAACAGTAGAATATTAAGTTTTCCACAGATTTTTCCACAAAAAGTAAGATTTTTTCCACAATCGAAGTGAAATTTAATCAATTTTTAGACGTTACTTAATATTCTTGACTAATTCTTCAGCCGTCAAAGCTCATAATTCAGACTCCTGTTTGTGGAAAACTTACAATACATCTTCAGGATGGTTTTTGAGAACGGCTAGTCATATTGATGCGATCGCTCAGTTGGCGGATTGTTTGTGCTAAAGTGCGATCGCTCTCCTGAAGTTGGGTAATTTTATCGCAACTATAGATTACCGTTGTATGGTCTTTACCACCAAACTCCTCGCCTATTCTCGGCAAACTCAAAGCTGTGTGTTGGCGCATGAGATACATTCCTAATTGACGCGCCCAGCTAATCTCTCTTCGTCGTGAGTTACTTTTGAGGTCATCTATTGAAACATCAAAATTATCAGCTACAACCTTTAAAATTGCTTCTGGGGTAGCTGCCATTTTTTCATTAGGTGGTTCTAAAACTGGCGTAATATTTTCCACCGTCATCGGTAAACCCCAAATAGAAATATAAGCCACCGCCCGAATTAAAGCTCCTTCTAATTCTCGAATATTAGAAGTATAGTTAGAAGCAATATACTCAATCACGTCGCGGGGAAGACTAATATTTTCATCCTCAGCTTTTTTCTGTAAAATTGCCATTCTCGTTTCTAAATCTGGCTTTTGGATATCTGCGATTAAGCCCATAGAAAACCGAGAACAAAGACGTTCTTGCAAGCTAGGAATTTGGTTAGGGGGACGGTCGGAAGCAATCACAACTTGTTTACCAGCTTCATGTAGAGTATTAAAAGTATAAAAGAATTCCTCTTGGGTATATTCCTTCCCTTCAAGAAACTGAATATCATCAACTAATAAAAGATCAGCGGCTCGGTAATGCTCTCGGAAACTTTGCATACTATCCTTACGAATCGCAGTAATTAAATCATTAGTAAACTGCTCAGTAGAAACATAAAATATTTTACAATTAGGAGAAATTGCATAGCGATAATGACCAATAGCTTGCATAAGATGAGTTTTACCCAAGCCGACACCACCGCATAAAAATAAAGGATTAAATTCTTTACCCGGAGATTCTGCAACTGCCAAAGAAGCAGCGTGAGCCATCCGATTGTTAGCACCAACTACAAATCGTGAAAAGACATATTTAGAGTTTAAGTCAGTAGTTTTATGATTATGATTAACAACAGCTTCAGAAATACTGCTGGAATTTGGTGATTCCCAAGCAACCTCGCGTTCACTAAAATGAGAAACTTCATCACCTTGAGCAACGGTAATGTAAATTCCCACAGGATGACCGAGAATATCTTGTACTACATGAGCAATGGTATTGATGTAATACTTCTGTAACCAATTACGAGCAAATGGGTTAGGAGTGCAGATAACCAAACAATTATTTTCTAATCGCTCTGCACTAGCAGTTTTGATCCAAGTTTCAAAGGTAGGTCGGGATAGTTCAAGCTTTAGGCGCTCTAGTACCTGACTCCACAGATTTTCTATGGGAATTTCCATTATCCACCACCTTTGCTGCTAATCGTCACAATAGAAGAGAAAGCACTAATTTAGCATTGAGACACGCTAGACCTAAAATAAGCTTTTAAGTTGTAATCATTTTGGGACATACCCAGTAGGCAAGATCCTAACACCCACTGACTGACACGGAGAAGCAACGACACATGAAGATAACAAACCATCACTCAGCACCCAAAAAGATTGAAACCAGGGGTTTACCCCAGAGGTTGTGGATGCTCTCATACGGGGTAGCAGTGGTGTTCCTGGGAAGCTGCTCTCTTTTACCTGCTAAGACCATTGATAATCAGCAAAGCGATACTCAAGCCCAAAACACAACAGTACCTAATCCGGTAATTGTCCCCCCACAGATTTTCTCTTCATCTGGAGATCCTAATTTTGTCGTGAAAGTAGTGCAACAGGTGGGGCCTGCGGTAGTTCGTATTGATTCTTCCCGAACAATCACTTCTCGCGTACCAGACGAATTTAATAACGATCCATTTTTCCGGCGGTTTTTTGGAGAGGGAACTCCACAGCCTAGACAACGCGTAGAGCGCGGTAGTGGCTCTGGATTTATTATTAATTCTTCTGGTCAAATTGTTACCAATGCCCATGTGGTAGATGGTGCTGATAGAGTAACTGTTATACTCAAAGATGGCCGGACTTTTGATGGGAAAGTTTTGGGTGAAGACCCAGTAACGGATGTGGCAACGATCAAAATTAATGCCAACAATCTGCCAACTTTATCTGTGGGTAACTCCGATGCCTTGCAACCAGGAGAGGCTGTAATTGCCATTGGTAATCCCTTAGGCTTGAATAATACCGTCACTTCTGGAATTATTAGTGCTACAGGGCGTTCTAGTAGCGAGATCGGTGCTAGTGACAAGCGGGTTGATTACATCCAAACGGATGCTGCGATTAACCCTGGTAATTCCGGTGGGCCATTGCTCAATGCTCGTGGTCAAGTGATTGCAATGAATACAGCGATTATCCGAGGCGCTCAAGGCTTGGGATTTGCTATACCCATTAACACCGTGCAAAGGATTGCCCAGGAATTAATAGCTAAAGGTAAAGTGGATCATCCTTATTTGGGTGTGCAGATGGTGACATTGACACCAGAAAATAAAGAAAGAATCAAAAAAGTAGCAGGCGATCGCTTAAATCTTACAGCAGATGAAGGCGTTTTGCTGGTTGACATTGTGCCGCGATCGCCTGCATCTGTAGCTGGGCTACGAGTCGGTGATGTGATTAAAAGCATTAATAGCCAGCCTGTTACTAAAATTGAAGAAGTACAAAAGCTAGTAGAAAAGAGCAAAATCGGTACTAAATTACCCATAGAAGTGGAACGCAATGGGCAAATTGTCCAAGTAGGAGTTCAACCTGCTCCTTTGCCCGTCAGACGTGAAGGATGATGTTTGTCATTTGTCATTGGTCATTTGTCATTTGTCATTTGTCATTTGTCATTTGTCATTTGAAAAACAACTGACATACTCCACTCCCCCAATGCCCAATGCCCAATGCCCCATGCCCAATGCCCCATGCCCAATTCCCCATTCCTAAAAGGAGTTTTATCATGACTGAATTAGCGCCAATAATTCAATTAGGCAATCCAACATTGCGCCAAAAAGCTGCTTGGGTTGAGAATATTCAAGATGAGCAGATCCAAAAATTAATTGAAGATTTGATCGCCACTGTTGCCAAGGCTAACGGCGTGGGAATTGCTGCGCCTCAAGTAGCACAATCCTATCGTTTATTTATTGTGGCTTCCCGTCCGAATGCCAGGTATCCCAACGCCCCGGAAATGGAACCTACTGCGATGATTAATCCCCAAATCATTGCTCATTCAACTGAAGTTGTCAAAGATTGGGAAGGTTGTTTAAGTGTTCCAGGAATTAGGGGGTTAGTTCCTCGGTATAAATCTATTGAGGTGGAATATACTGACTCTCAAGGCAACTTACAAAAACAAGAATTAACCGATTTTATAGCTCGGATTTTTCAACACGAGTACGATCATCTTAACGGTATCGTATTTGTAGATCGCCTAGAGAACACTCTCGATATGATTACTGAGCAAGAATACCAAGAACGAGTAGTTAACAAATAAATGGGAGTGAGAACAATACGGTTCAGTTAAGGTTTTTTGATGAAAATTTTAGATCACAAAGATACGATAAATCGCTGTCTCTACAAAAGACTGGTTATTGTAGAGACGGCGATTCATCGCGTCTCTTGCCTGAACCGAACAGTATTGGGAGTGGGGAGTGGGAAGTAGTATATTAATTACGAATTACGAATTACGTTAGCGCAGCGGTAGCGACGCAGGAGCGTCATTACGAATTATTTAAGCGTGTGATTCGCAAACTCGTTCACCCCGCCATAATTGATATAGCCGTGTTGCTGGCATAGTCATATATAAAACATCACCATCACTGAGGTTAGTTTCTAATAAATCCCAACCATGAAGGGTTTGGTGATTTGTTTCTACGTACAAAGGTACACAATCAGCAGACATCGCTACATCTTTTACCCACTGACCGCAAAAGACGTGTGAAGCTGTAATCACAGTTGCAAAAGCTACCCAAAGACTATCGGCTGTGATGCCATTGCCCAGGATACGTCCCCCTAGTGCAGCAGCAGCAAAAGCTGGCGCTGCCAGTTCAGCCGGACTCAGTACGGCCTCAAAGCCAAATAGCTGTTGTGCTATGCCAGCAAAATCAGGATCGGCATAATGAACAATCACCGGAATACTGGGTGCCAAACCTTTGGCTTTGAGGGCAATTTCCAAATTGGTAGCATCATTGCTAGTAACAGTAATCACTGCGGCGGCAGAGGCTATATTGCTGGCTTTGAGTATTGTGCGGAAACTGGCATCGCCCTGAATGACGGGGATACCCAGTTCGCGGGCGGTGTTGATATATTTGTTGTTGGAGTCGGGTTCAACTACTACAACTTCATATCCACTGGCGTGGAGTTGCTGGACAATTCTCACTCCAATACCACTCAAGCCACAGACAATGTAGTGATATCGCTGGGGAATTCGGGCTGCATCCCAAAATTGCTTAAAGCGGCTTCCTAAGACAAAATCGGTGAGCATGGCATACCAAATACCAATCACCACTGCTCCAATCAGCATCATCACAACAGTAAATAACTTAATACTGTTAGGAGCATTTTCTACTACTTTGTCATTACCACCGGCTCCGGTAATCATGCCTACAGAAAAATATAGAGCATCGACAGGAGACAAACTCAACTCAGCCGACATATAGGTGAATGTAGCGATCGCAATAACTGTTAATAGTGCAATAGCACCCACCACTACTGATCGCCCGTGTTCCTGAAACTGCCTAAGATTAGTCATAACTTTCAGCAGTTTTCTAATCAACGATCTCCGGGGAGAACGGATGCGGGGTTGTGTACCAATAATTAAGCGATCGCCTACTTGGATCTCTTGGCCAGATATGACAGCTGATACCAAATCCATCTCACCTTTGACTGGTAAGTAATAAATTAGCATCCGCGATCGGTCTTCCCACAATTCACTCAGCTTTCGACCCTTCCAAAAGTGGTTTTCATCAATGTATTCTTCGTGAATTGGCCAAGTTTGCTGAAATAATTTGATTTGTCCGATCGCTCGGTTTCCCAGCGCTGCAAAGGTGAATACGGGTGCTGCTAATCCGACAACACTCATACTCAAATGGTCTGGCAAACTTTGATCTAGGCGCTCTCCTAAATTTGTATTATAAAAACGGTTGATAATCCGAATCTGGGGATTCAGCACCCGCGCTTGCATCATAATAGATAAATTCAGAGCATCTTTAGATCCAGCGATGACTAAAGTGTGCGCCTGTTGAATTCCTGCTGCTGTCAGGGTAGAAGCTGCTTGTAAATCTCCAACAATCACATCTCCTGCTGTTTCGCCAGGGATAGATTGGTGATGAATGCCAACAACGAAGGCTCCCTGATGTCTCAGCAGACGAAAGGTTTTATATCCGGTACGTCCTAAGCCACAAACAATAATTCTGGGTTTCATGAAACGGCAGCATCTTTTACAGGTAGGGCTGCATTTCTAGTTAGTTATCAATATTGTTGCCCATTTTCCTGGAATATTACTGTAGCTGACAACACGATTGTTTTAATTGGAGGCAGGAGGCAATAACAATTCAAAATTCAAAATTCAAAATTCAAAATTCAAAATTCAAAATTGTACCCTTACAGGGATCTTGCTCGGCGCAGCGTCTCGTAGAGCAGAGAGTTTCAGATGGGGATATAAAATAATATAGAAAAATATGGCAATTTTTGTAGGTTGTGATACGCTATCTGCTTGAGAAGTGTGGAGGAGCCGAAAATGACTAAGCTGCGGGTAGGGTTACTGTTTGGCGGTCGTTCGGGAGAACATGAAGTTTCGATCAACTCAGCACGGGCGATCGCTAAAGCCTTAAGTGCAGAGGAAAATGCTAGTAAGTACGAAATACTGCCTTTTTACATCCAAAAAGATGGCCGCTGGCTGGCAGGAGAAGCACCCGAAAAGGTTTTAGCAACCGGCAGTCCGCTACTAGAATCGGAAGAATCAACTTCTGAGGGAAATCTGACATTCAACCCTCAAGCCCAAACCCTGAGCAATTGGCAATCTCCCTCTCAAGTTGCCCAAGTAGACGTTTGGTTTCCCATTCTCCACGGCCCCAATGGTGAAGACGGGACAATTCAAGGGTTACTCACCTTGATGCAAGTCCCTTTTGTCGGTTCTGGGGTGTTAGGTTCGGCAATGGGAATGGATAAAATTGCCATGAAAATGGCCTTTGAGCAAGCGGGACTACCACAGGTAAAATACAAAGCGGTAACTAGAACGCAGGTTTGGTCTAATCCGTGCGTATTTCCGAAACTATGTGATGAAATTGAGGCAGCATTAGGTTATCCAGCTTTTGTCAAGCCTGCGAATTTGGGTTCATCGGTGGGTATTGCCAAAGTGCGATCGCGCCAAGAATTAGAAGCTGCTTTAGATAGTGCTGCCAGTTACGATCGCCGACTAGTTGTAGAAGCTGGTGTCGTCGCTAGAGAAGTTGAGTGTGCCGTTTTAGGTAACGATCAACCCCAAGCCTCTGTCATTGGAGAGATTACTTATGACAGCGATTTTTATGATTATGAAACTAAATATACTGAGGGTCGGGCAGATTTACTGATTCCTGCACAGCTTCCAGAGGCGATCGCTCGTCAAATTCAGGATATGGCTTTGCAAGCTTTTGCCGCTGTTGACGCTGCTGGGTTAGCAAGGGTAGATTTTTTCTATGTGGAAGCAACACAAGAAGTATTTATTAACGAAATCAATACGTTGCCAGGCTTTACTGCGACGAGTATGTATCCCCAACTCTGGGCCCATAGCGGAGTCCCCTTTCCAGAATTAGTCGATCGGTTAATTCAACTTGCTCTTGAAAGGCATTCTCCTAGCTGAGAAAGGAAATAAACGAATTGATTTCCGATTATTACGGTAAAAAGTCACAATAAATACAGAACTTTCGCAAAATTTAGCCAGATTTTGTAGCATCTGTTTTACAAAAAAGCTACTAAAATCTGAACTTTGTTACGGATACCTGATGCTTGACTCCTCCAGTACAATTTATTGACTAGAGGGGTACAAATCTGAAAGTAATCATGGAAAAAAGTCAGAATGTACAGCGCGAGCGAACCCATTTAAAAAGGGCTACTCCAGAGCTGACAAACAGGAAATCGAGACTAAGAAACAGCTCGAATGTTCTGATATATCTGGTTGCACATCATCCTTGGCTATTGTTGACTGGGTGTTTAGCCATGTTTCTGGGAGGTGGCGCCTTTGCCTTATATAGCTTAGGTAATGCTGGCTCCGTGCCACAAGAAGAACCAGAAAAAATCCCAGTTATAGTTGAAGAACCAATCAGTCCGCCCTCTGAGAATAGCAATCCTACACCTTTATGGCTGGTTGCTGCGATCGTTCTCAGCTGTGGTGGTGGTTCCTTGCTGATTTTCCGAGTGCTTAACCGCACAAAGCAACCACAAAAAGTTCAAAAACAGGTTAATCGCCATCAGGTACGCTTGGCACAGAAGCATTACCAAAAATTGGAACCACATCTTCCCAAGAGTCAGCCAATTTTTGTGGCACAGCCACAACTAATGCCCCTTATGCAGATGCAACCTAAAACAAAGCATCTGGTAACTGTTCTACCAGCAGAACACAAGCACCACCTGGATACGCGCACAGAACCTTTAGCAGACTTGATGGATCTTCGTAAAAATAGTTCATTGTCTGCCATTTTACGCCAGTATTAATACTACGGTAAAGTAAAACCCCGTTAAATTAACACTTTTTGCCAATTAGCTTGGTTTAGATTCCCGACTTTCTCTAAGAAGTCGGGAATCTTGTTATGTACGAATCATTTATTTGCTATATAGCGGTTTAACTGCTTTTAAAAAGTTAGATATGAGCAATTAGGAAATTTAAAAACTTGCCAAAATGGCAACCAGGTTTTGATTATTCAAGTTAAATTGTATGAAGATAAACGACTTCAAGGGTTTGATTATCAGGGACTACCACCTAAGCAAATTCCTTTTGTAAAACACTATTTACTAAGTGATTTACAAAAACAAAAAGCTATCTATAATAATTATTTGCCGAGTATTTATCTCAGTAAATAAATTCAATAATCAGGTTTGGCATTTGCTGCAACAGGAATATTAAATGCGTGCAGGCGTTGTTGTTGAACTACGCATTAGCCCCCAAATAGCGGGTAACGTCTGTATACATTCCTGTTCACTTCAGCAGCAAATGGTAGAGTGGGAGTTTGAAAGCTGACTGATATGCTTCCTCCCACTCTCTTTTTATCAAAACAGAATTCAGGAGTCACAAGTCAGAATTCAGAATTCAGGAGCTTAGTGGTGCAGAAAAGTTTTCGGAGTCTCAAGTTGAGAAGACAGTAACACGGGAGAACTCAATTTGTTGCTCTATCTGCGATCGTTTTTTTAGTGAAGCAGTGGCAGGTGGAGGACTCTTTCGAGGTAAGGTAGCTAATAAGGGAATTGGGAGGCGTTGATAACATAAACGTTCAATTTCGCGTTAATCCTAATTGTAAAAAACTTAATCACCGCAGACTATGCCAGTCGAGCATTTTGCGCCGACCTTCACGCACGACAACCAGAGCAACGGCAATGGCAATCAAGGTGCAGCAGCCACTCGTGCTATTGTTAAATATTGAGCAAGTTTTTCTTGGAACTTTGCTATTGCTATGGGGTCTTGTTTATGCAGTTTAAGCAGGAGCCGTATCTTTGGGTTGGTAAAAATCGTGCTTCAGCACTGGAGAGTTGAAATGCTGAACCAGCTTTGTCATTGGTAAAAGAACAAACATCATGATGATAGTTCTATCAAGCTGCCCAGTTGAGCCATGAGTAATAAGTTTGCATTTGATGTTTTCCTGAGCTATAGCACAAGAGATAAGGCTGTTGTTCATAACCTGGCAGAGAGGCTAAAGAACGATGCTGTCCGGGTATGGCTTGATGCCTGGGTGATTGAACCGGGAGACTCAATACCGCTCAAGATTCAGCAGGGAGTAGAGCAGTCACGCACACTGCTGATGTGCATGTCGCCTAACTACTTTAAATCTGAGTGGGGCAAGCTAGAACACCTATCACTTTTATTTCGCGATCCTACCAATACCCAACGTCGCTTCATTCCCATTTTGATTGCTGATTGTGAACGGCCCAACATTATTGCCCAGTTTCTCTACATCGACTGGCGCAATACATCGGATAAGGCTTACGACAAGCTTTTAGCTACATGCCGAGGGCGAGAAGTTGAGCCATCAGAATCTGCTCTGTCAATGGACTCTATTATCCAGGAGCCAATAGTTCTTAAACAAGATAGTGATATTATATACATAGCCATTACTCCCAATGGCAAGACCGTTGTATCAGGATCTGAGGATAATACTCTCAAGGTTTGGGATTTAGCTAGTGGACAATGCCGAGCCACGTTTGCAGGCCACACGAATATAGTGTTAGGAGTTGCTATTACTCCTGATGGCAAGATCGTTGTATCCGGGTCTGCCGATAAGACCCTTAAGGTTTGGGATTTAGCTAGTGGACAATGCCGAGCCACGTTTGCAGGCCACACGGATATAGTGTACGGAGTTGCTATTACTCCCGATGGCAAGACGGTTGTATCGGCGTCTAAGGATAATACCCTCAAGGTTTGGGATTTAGCTAGTGGACAATGCCGAGCCACGTTTGCAGGCCACACGGATATAGTGTACGGAGTTGCTATTACTCCCGATGGCAAGACGGTTGTATCGGCGTCTAAGGATAATACCCTCAAGGTTTGGGATTTAGCTAGTGGACAATGCCGAGCCACGTTTGCAGGCCACACGGATATAGTGTACGGAGTTGCTATTACTCCCGATGGCAAGACGGTTGTATCGGGGTCTGACGATGCTACCCTCAAGGTTTGGGATTTAGCTAGTGGACAATGCCGAGCTACGTTTGAAGGCCACACGCATAGCCTGAACGGAATTGCTATTACTTCCGATGGCAAGACCGTTGTATCCGGGTCTGCCGATAAGACCCTTAAGGTTTGGGATTTAGCTACTGGACAATGCCGAGCCACGTTTGCAGACTACACGGATAGGGTGTACGCAGTTGCTATTACTCCCGATGGCAAGACCGTTATATCGAGTTCGGCAGGAACGCTGAAGATTTGGCAACTACCGGAGCCTGATAGTTGGAGCGAAGCCACTCTCGCAACGCGCTACACCAATGCCAAAGTCATTTTGGCGGGAGATACCGGCGTCGGCAAATCTGGGCTAGCTCTGCGCCTCACCCGTAAGACCTTTGAACCGACAATCTCCACTGATGCTCACTGGGCTTCTCAGTTCAAGCTATCCCAAGACACCAACACCTCAAATACCGCCCGCGAGATTTGGCTATGGGACTTTGCCGGACAGCCCGACTATCGCCTTATTCATCAACTATTTATGGATGAAACCCAGCTTGCGGTACTGGTGTTTAATCCCCAGCAAGACAATCCCTTTGAAGGGCTAGGACAGTGGGACAGCGACTTAGAAAAAGCGTCTCGTCGCGCTTTCAAAAAGCTGCTGGTTGCGGGTCGCTGTGACCGAGGCGGCTTGATGGTCAGCAAAAATGGCATTGAGGAATTTCAAAAAGAGCGAGGCTTTGCCACTTACCTGGAAACCAGTGCTCAAACGGGTGCTGGTTGCAACGACCTGCTCCAGGCCATTATCGAAAACATCGATTGGGATTCTATCCCCTGGACAGCGACCACCCAAACGTTCAAAACTCTCAAAGAGGAAATCATCAAGCTGAGGGACGAAGATAAGGTTCTGCTCCGCATGGCGGAACTCAAGCAGCAGTTTGAACTGCGTCTGCCGAATCAATCCTTCACGATTCAAGAGCTACGGGCGGTTGTCGGTCTGCTGGCTGGGCCAGGATTAGTTTGGAAGCTTGAGTTTGGCGATTTTGTGCTGCTTCAGCCCGAACGCATCAACGCTTATGCCTCAGCCTTGGTGCGTAAGGTTCGCGAACACCCCGAAGAAATTGGCTGCATCCTGGAGCGAGACATCCTCGACGCCAATTTGGATTTTCAAGACATGAAGCGGCTACCCCCTGACGACGAAGCCATTGTACTGCGGGCAATGCATCAAACCCTGGTGAATTATGGCATCTGCTTAAGAGCAGAAACCGAACAGGGAACGCAACTCGTATTACCTTCATTCTTCAAACGCGAACGTCCTGACCTGGAAGATCATCCCGCCCCGATCGTCAGCTATCGGTTTAAGGGGGGGATCGAAGAGATTTATGCAACCCTGGTGGTGCGCCTGCATCATACGTCAGCCTTCGACAATGACCGTCTCTGGAAATTTGCCGCCGACTTCAAAACTCCCACAGGTCAGCAAATTGGCTTTAAGTTGACAAAGAAGCGGGAAGGCTCGGCAGAGTTAATGGTCTACTGTAACCCTAAAATTCCCATCGACACTAAAGTCACATTTATTCGATACGTCCATGAGCACCTATTTCAAAAAGGTACGGACGTGCATCGCGATCGCCACTATGTTTGCCTCGACTGTAGCACCCCTGTCGAAAATTTCAAAGCGGTTCAGAGACGCTTAGAAGAAGGCAGAAAAGACATTCCCTGCATCTATTGTGAGAAGCGAGTTCCCCTTTGGGACTTAATTGAGGAAAAATTTGCCTCACCGGAGTTCCAAGAGCAAGTCCGTAAACTAGAAGCTCAATCCCAAGCCGGGATTGATAACCAAAGCAGAGAACTGATTTTGATGGGACATGCCTATGCGATTGCTGGGGAGGCAGGACAAATCTTTCGCCAAATCTCAAACTCTGACTGGGGCATTGATGGTGAGATCGAATTCAAAAACGACCAAGGAGAAGCCAGTGGCAAGCGAGTTTATCTGCAGCTTAAGTCTGGAGACTTGTATTTATATAAGCGCAAAAGAGACGGTAAAGAGATTTTCGCTAAACCACGCCACGCTGAATACTGGCATCCCGACAGCCAAAATTATCCGGTGATGCTTGTCATCCGTACTTCAGACCAACAAATCCGTTGGATGAATGTATCTGACTATCTAGCAAAGCACGGCAAACGAAAAAGGCAAATTGAATTTGACGGTGAACCATTTACGGCTTTGAATCTGGTGAATCAACGTAATCGTTTGTTGGCTTAGTATAGTTTTGCGTAAAAGCGTAGCGTTTTTAATGCAGGGGGATGCATTGGCATTGCAGGGGCACGCATTAACATTGTATCAGGATGCATTGGCATTGCAGGGGCACGCATTAACATTGTATCGGGACGCATTGGCATTGCAGAGGGACGCATTAACATTGTATTGGGATGCATTGGCATTGCAGAGGGACGCATTAACATTGTATTGGGATGCATTGGCATTGCAGAGGGACGCATTAACATTGTATTGGGATGCATTGGCATTGCAGAGGGACGCATTAACATTGTATTGGGATGCATTGGCATTGCAGAGGGATGCATTGGCATTGCAAGGTATTGCCAAATTTAATTCGCTACAAATTAATGAAATGCTGTACTTAGGCTGTTGTTTTAACTTAAGTATTCGTATCTGCACCACTAAGATTCAAGAGTCAAAATGAATTTTGTGCAACTGGTATATAGCGCAACAGTAGGACTCCTGCACAGAAGTAAGCTACGCGCATCGTCTGTCTGCGACACGCTGCGCGAACGTAGAGAGCGTCTGAATCACCAGATCTAAAACCCCTACTAAAAGATTACTGAATTCTTCTTCAGAAGTTAGTCTCTTGTAAAAACTCAAGAATCGTTTTATTCAACACCTCAGAAGCCCCAGTTGAGGCATCATGACAGCAGTTAGATAAAATCTGTAATTTGGAATTGGGGATATGTTGATGTAATTTTTTACCATGACTAGCAGGAAACCAACTATCTTGCTCACCCCACAAAACTAGTGTAGGACACTTAATTGCACTCAGATTATTTTGAATTTTAGTGAGCATATTTGGCTTATTTGCTTGCCAATTCTCAATTTCTCGCGCGGCTATTTGTAACTCTTCGGCGACTTTTGCGATCGTACCAGGCAATTCAGTAAATGGGTAAGTTATCCAATAGATATCTTCCTGCGTCAAGATTGAAGGATCGAATAATACCCCACGTCTTTCTATTGCCATAACTTCTCTAAATAAAGGTGCAAACAGATATGTCAGACGTAAAGAGTCAATTGTTTGCATTACTTCTAGGGGGGTTTGGGCAAGCAACCACATAGACCAATGGGGTAGCTGTTCGGCAAAAACAGGTACGTTTACTACTATCAGCCGTCCGATTAACTGCGGATTTTCTTGAGCAAGAGCAAGGGCAACTAATCCCCCTAGAGATTCGGCCACAATCACTGCGGGTTCATCACATAATGCCTGAATAATTCTTTGAAACTCAATAACTTGATGACCGTTATGTTCTTTACGAGACAATGGTTTTTCGGAAAAACCAAAACCTTTGGCATCAAAACAAATTACTCGGTAATATTTAGATAATGGTGCGACGCTGTGACGCCAATTGTAGCTCCAACTCCCCATACCATGTAATAAAATTAGCGGTTTACCTTTACCTTTTTCGCCATAAGCAATTTGTATAGGATAGCCTTTAGCATCACTAATAACTAGACTTTGCCGCCCTTTAGGAAAAGTAGCTTGCCACCAATCTTTCATTCTTTTATCAATAAACAATTTAACCGCCTGTAAAGGCGCTCCACAGGATTCTAATTAGGATCACGGGCAATGCTACTAAGACAATGGAGATTAGCAACAATCCAGCTAAAACGGCAAAGATAAACCATCTGTCTGCACTCTTTTGCTCGCTGGGAAACTTTAAGTATTCTTCCAAGAGCTTGATATTATTAGTGTTAGCTCTCCAGGCAAAATCAAAAAAGTCTCCCAAAACTGGGACAGCGCCTACCAAGCCATCAATGATTACGTTCAAAACCATTTTACCTAGAGTGGCTCTAGATACGCCTAGCCGTGCTGCTTCTAGAATGATGTAGCTAGAAAACATTATTCCCAAAAAATCACCACCAATTGGTATGAGTCCTAAAATTGGATCTAAACCAAAACCAATCTTTGTGCCAGGAATGGTAATAGCATTATCCAGCAACCGACTTAACTGACGCAGGCGCTTTAAGGTGGGTGCTTTGGCATCAGGTTCAATCATCGAAAATCGAGGAGGAGAATCAGGCATAGAGGCGATCGCTAACTTTGTATTGAATCGTTAGATATTTTACTCCCCTACTGAGCTTTTGCAATCATTTTCTCAGGGATTTACGAATTAATATTTTACTTGCGATTGCGGCTGGGCTTTTGAGCGCATATCTTCGCCGACTGTCACGTTCAACTGATCGCCGATTAACAGAACAGCAGCACTCATTGACAGCCAGAGCATTAAAACTATCACAGCTCCTACAGCACCATATACTTTATTATAATTGCCAAAATTCGCCACATACAGCCGAAATAGGGCAGACAACATTGCCCAAAAAACAGCTGCTAAAATTGCTCCAGGCATCATTGGCGTGCCTGAGTTCCATTTGCTTGGGCCATAGCGATAGACAAAGCCAAAGGCGACAGCGACAATACTTAAAGCTAAAGGCCAGCGTAACAGTAGCCAAAGATGCAACAAAAAGACCAAAGAACTATTTTCGCGCACTACTATTCCCAAAAGCCAGTCACTGGTAAACACTGAGAAAGAAGCCAATACTAAAAGCAACATAGTACCGACTGTTAATCCCAGAGAGACAAGCTTGGCTTTCCAAAAGGGGCGGATGTTTTCTGAGGGAATTTGATGGATTTGATCGAGGGCTGTCATCGCGGTACTCACCGCCCCAGAAGCAGTCCAAATTGCTAATACAAAGCTTAGAGAAAATAAACCACTGTTTTTGGAGTTAGTAATTTCTGTGGTAGCAAAATCACGAATCAGATCCAGGGCTTGTTCAGGTAGGACTTGACTTAGTTGTGCCGCCAGTTGTTTAAAGGTATTTTGTAAAGATTCCGCCAATAAGCCAATGGCTGTGATGATAGCAAGAATTGCTGGAAACAGCGATAGCATGGCATTGAAGGCGATTTCCGAGGCGAGTCCCAAAAGTCGCCTTTCGATTGTCCTAGAAAAAGTTTTTTTGAGCGTGCGCCAATTGAGGTGGCGAAAGAAGCGAAAAAAACGAGGCTTTGGCATAATTTAGAGTTAAAACGGTTGGGTTTATTAACTACTGTGCTAAATTTTGCGTAGCGATCGCATCTATCTTTCTACCGCAAGAATACTGAGTGGAGAGTGGGGGAGAGTTCCTAACTAATGACTATTAATCTATGAATCAAGATTTAACACAACAGTGGTTGACAGAAATCCAGGTAATCAAAGAGCAGATGGCACAGCTGCAACACGAGCGCGATACGGCTTGGGAAAGTGCCCAAAAATGGCGTCAGCTTTACAATACAGAAGCAGAACAACGCCGCACAGATACCCAACTTTCCCAACAGACGATCGCCTCCCTCAAGGCAGAACTGCATAAACTGCAAGGTTTTGAAGTAGACACACTGGCTGCTGGGACACCAGTAGCTATTCAACAAGAAATAGAACAGCTAAAATCTGTGGAAGACTTGCAAGCTAAACTTATCGCCGCGATCAAAGAACGCGATCGCCTCTTGCAAGCTTTGAAAACTGAGCAGGACAACCACGCCCAAACTCGCAATAGCCTTACTACTGCCTTGGGTGATGCTATCGATAGCTTGACACACGAACGAGCAGGGGCAGGGGAGCAGGGGAGCAGGGGAGCAGGGGAGCAGGGGAGCATAAGGGAGAAATAACCAATGCCCAATGCCCAATGCCCAATGCCCTAAAATCCCATTGCCTTGGCTACTGCGCCCAGTTCCGCTGCGATACCCTGTTGAAATTGACTGTGATTGTGTTTAATGGCTGTATCTGGGTCTTTTAGTCCATTGCCTGTGAGTACACAAACTACTGTCGCCCCTGTGGGGATTTGGTCTTTCACCTGCAACAACCCAGCGACAGAAGCGGCGCTAGCAGGTTCACAGAAGATACCTTCTGATGCTGCCAAAAGTCGATAAGCGTCGAGAATTTCGGCATCGGTAACGGCGTGGAAATTTCCCTGACTGGCGGTTTGTGCTGCGATCGCTAATTCCCAACTTGCAGGGTTGCCGATGCGAATTGCTGTCGCTAGGGTTTCGGGATGCGCCACTGGCTGACCGTGGACTAAGGGGGCTGCTCCTGCGGCTTGGAATCCCATCATCTTGGGTAGGCGATCGCACTTTCTGGCTTGATGGTATTGACAAAATCCCATCCAATATGCTGTGATATTTCCGGCATTTCCCACGGGAATACACAGCCAGTCTGGTGCATCACCCAATGCATCGACAATTTCAAAGGCTGCTGTTTTTTGTCCTTCTAGCCTGTAGGGATTGACCGAATTCACCAAAGTGATCGGATAGCTTTCGGCCATCTCGCGGACAATTTCTAGAGCTTGGTCAAAATTACCTTTAATTGCCAATACTTCTGCGCCGTACAGTAATGCTTGGGCTAATTTGCCCAGCGCCACATAACCGTCGGGAATCAGTACAAAGGCATTCATGCCTCCACGTCTGGCATAAGCGGCGGCGGCGGCTGAGGTATTGCCCGTGCTAGCACAAATTACTGCTTTTGCCCCTGCTTCCTTAGCCTTGGAAATTGCCATAGTCATCCCCCGGTCTTTGAAGCTGCCGGTAGGATTCAAACCGTCGTATTTTACAAAAACCCGTACTTGTCTGCCAATGCGTTCTGCGATCGCTGGCACTGGTATTAGAGGTGTGTTGCCCTCCAATAGAGTGACAATCGGTGTTTTTTCGCTGACAGGCAAGTATTCACGATAGGCTTCTATCAGTCCGGGCCAGGGTTGGCGATGAGATGTAGCAACAGACAGGCTCAAAGTCACGGGATTTAAAATTTCTTAATGTAAGGATTGGATATTTAGAAAGGGTGGGATAGGGAAGCGCAAAATGGGAAAGAGGAAGAAAGTAAATTTTTCGTTACCAATTGCCTGTTCAGAAGTTCCCTAATCCAAAAGAATCTTGTTAAGAATATTATTTTTTGTGGTGCAGGCGTTTCACTTGCTATTTTTATTTAGAACGTTAATTTATCATAAACCGCCACGGCGACCTTCGATTTAATAAATTAGCTTAGGAACATGAATTAAAAAAAATGCAAAACTTCATCCTGTATCTAGCTTCCCTCTCCTTTATAAGGAGAGGGATTGGGGGTGAGGTAAGCCAAGTACATAAATTGTATGTTATTTAATTCTTATTCCTTAGAGGATACTGACGAGGTGAAAAATCATCTGCAAATCTATAGGACTCTTATTTGACTTTTGAACAAGACTCAGTATGTACCTATCCTATTCCCTATTCCCTGTTCCCTGTCCATACAAGTAAATTCAGGAATCAAACCGGATTCCTATATCAGACTTACGTCATAACTCTCTGAAACTCTTATTTATCCGTGGTTAAAGTTGCTTTTACTGACTTATTTTAGTCAACTGCATCTATGTATTTTCCCACGCTATTCGTTTCAGTGAAGATAGGAAAATACTTAAGAGGCTGTTTCTTTTTGATGGTAGCCTTCCACCTCCCTTTCTACGAGAGACTGCACTAAGTGCAAGTGCTTCGCCCTACGTTTTTTCATGATTTAGCTTAATTCTTGATATAGTCTACATATAATTTCTTGCGTAAATTCCCCAAAAACGGCGATAATCATTTGTACAACCATAATTGACAGACTATAAATTAACTATTCCTAAGTACCATCCAGTGGAAGGAAGCTTTACACACTTGGGTCAGTGTCTTTTTTTGGAACACAGCCATTATAATCACCGTCTTTTATGATTGAACCCCAAATCCATTAGGGTAATTGATTGAAAATATACAATAATGTAATAAAGCTTAAAAGAGCATTATTATAATATTTCTAATGGTGTGAGTTAAATTGTGGATTGAATTAGCGATGCCTACTTATTTATCTAATGTTTCCGATCGCGAGTCCCAGACTGCCTGGGTCAGTAAGTTAACCAAGTCTTATTATCAAGACGATCAGCAAGCTAAATTGATGCATTTACAAGCAGAGGTAGACTCTCTGTTGCAGCAATTGGAAAACCTGAAGCACCAACGTCTAGCCGAAACCAACCAAAAAGAAGAGTAAGTCAGTCTTGTCGATAGCGATCGCTTTTCCCCTCTCTAATTTAAATTTGAGTAAAGGGGGAATTTGAGTCAGGGGTGTGCTATTCAAAGCGCTGATTTTTCTCTGACCAGCGCCTCAAACTGTAGTTATGAGCATTTTCTACCAGTAAAGCTAAGGATTGCACCCCTGAAAGCTTGGCGATCGCAGAGAGTCTTTGTAAGTAATTTCCTGTAAAATCAGTGTAAATGATTTTATTTCCATCAGAGAAAATTATAGTCCGGTCACGGCCTTGTTCTGTGTTTTTTCTCTGAATTTCAGGTGTCGGCTGATTCAGGGATGCTATTGCTTCTGGTGAGATAGTCAGTATTATTTCTGGTTGAGCGTTATTTGTTAAATCAATCACTTGAACGGGCCAATCACCCAATTTTTCCTGCATCTGTTCAAAGCTAGGAATAGCACCAGATGGAACTTCACCAGATTGCTGCAAAGATTGCCACAAACTCGATAGCATTATTTTCACCCCTTGGGGATTTTGTTGATGCAGCTCTCGTAAAGTAATAGGAGATGGTTGCACCCATTCCAGTGCTGCATTTGTCAAAGCTAAAGGTTTGGGTTGAAGAGCATCATTTTGATTATCTGGAATTTTTGGGCCAGCAGCTAATAGGCGCAAAACTTTACCCTGTAATTGCACCGCTTTGATAGCAGCTATGGTAATTTGTTGTTCTCCATTTGGCAACCAGACTACAATCTGGATTTCTGGGTCAGAAGTAATTCCCAAGATTTTCCAGAGAAATTTGGCGGCGTCAGTTTTCGGGGGGTTGAAATTCTCAAAGGGGAAATTCAGCCAGCGTTTCCCGTCGTTAAATGCACTCACCTCCACCTGATACCAAAATTGGTTATCCGTAAGTTTCAAATCTGCTGGGGAATTTGGTTGCAGCCACTCGGTGTTGGTAACTTGAGTAATGGGTTGCACCGTACCAACAATTTGACTAGGGTGAGTAGAGGATATTTGCGACTTTGTACCCTCACCATTGAGTCTTGCCAACAAACCTTGAATATAGTCAAGATTCTCTTTTGTAATTTTTGGTTGCGCCTTTAACCAAGAATTAGCATGTCCTTCTCCCCGTTGAACTGCTAAAATTAACGCGAACCAAGCTTGCACCTCTCGTTTATTTGGGTTCACCTGCAACGCCGCCACTGTGCGATTCCACAACCGTTTTTTATCAGCTTTGAGTAGAGTAGCAATTTCTTGGGCATTATGTGGCGACGCTTCAAACACCTGTAAAGCTTTCTCCCAGCGACCATCAATCAAATCTGCCAGCACTTCTTGACTAGGACTTGCCCAAATTTTCTGGGCTTGGGTTTTAGTAAGTTGGGAATGCAAGCGAATCAAATCCATTTGCGCTTGTGCGGCTTCTGGTAAAACTCCTTTGCGCTGTTTCTTGATGAATTTCAACCATTCAAAGGCTGGTGTCCACAATCCACTACGAGCAATTGACAGGGCGTTTTGGTATCCAGTATCCTTGAAGGTCGATGATTTGAGGGTAATCGCCTCCAATTGAATTGGTTTGAGGAATAACTTTAAAGGTTTGACTTGGTAAACCTGTAAGTGCGGTTCTAAACCTACTGTTTGATCGACAACTAACTCTTTTGTACCATCACCAGTTACCTGCTGCCATTTGGGCAATTGTCCATTAGGACTAGTCCAAGACAACATTTGTAGTAAATTCGTGCGTTCTGGATTGTAGTATACGACGTAACCGTAGCGGATAGAACCAGTTCCTTGTTGGCGTTTACCCCGCAAATCAAACCAAACGCCTGATGATGGTGTCTTACCTTCAAAGCGTTGCACTTCAGTTAAAGGTAGGGGAATACTGATATCCTGGGGTTCTGATGTTCCATCAAGCAAAGAAGAAATTACAAAGGATTCATCTGGGCCCGTTACAGGCAATTGAGTTGCTAAATAGTAGTAATTTTCTGATTGAGATTTAAACTCTAACTCTTCTGAGCGTTCGTAAACCCTGAGTTCCACAAGTTCTTCACAATCAGATTGACAATTAGCACGTTGTTGAAAAACTGGTAGTAAAAATGAGGTTTTCACATCCTGATGTAGAGGCAGAGTTTCCCCAAATATTTGGTTTTTTTTACTCAAATCGAGTTGAATTTGTTTGATAGTTTGGGGGCGTTCGTGTTTACCAAGGGGGACTTGTGCCCATGCAGGTAAAATTTTATTTAGCCAGCTTACCTCGTCTGGATTGAAGATGAAGAGAACACTAATCCAGGCAAAAGCCATAATTAGACTAGCACTACTTAACAGAATTGCGATCGCTAGTATTGACGACAACCAACTTCCTCGTTTTAGCTTTTTCTGAGGTTTTTTAACGACGCGTTTCATCGCACCAGCACGAAGTTGATTTGATTTAGAGGCTTTTGGCGTCAGCTTGCGTGAACGATTTGCCATAGATTCGGGATTAGAGAATTGAGGATTAGGGATTGAGAAACTCTTTCCTAGTCCCCAGTCCCCACTCCCCAATACCCTGTTATACTCGCCCTTGCAAAAGTTGCCCAGAAGCATTAAGTCTAATTTGGGACAAAATCCGTAAATGTCCCCATGTGAACCCTAGACGATCGCGAATACACTCTTCACTTAAGTATGTGAGCAGAGTGTAAAAAATTGAAAGGTAGATTTATTAGCCGCAGTCATCGCAAAACCTGGATGCTCGCATGGTTACTAATTGCGGGAGTAAATGGAGTTGCACAAAAAGCATTAGCACAAGAGTACATCAATTCAGAAACTACTCAGGAGATAGGAGTTAAGGGCGATAATATTATGGGAGCATCCCCCTCCCTCTCTCCAGAAGAACCGATGGCGCAAGTTACATCGGTATCTCAACTCAAGGATGTACAACCCAACGATTGGGCATTCCAAGCCTTGCAATCTTTGGTAGAACGTTATGGTTGTATAGCCGGCTATCCAGATAGCAGCTATCGCGGTAATCGCGCCTTAACTCGGTATGAATTTGCTGCGGGTGTAAACGCTTGTTTAGATAGAGTCAACGAATTAATCACTACAGCCACCAGCGATTTAGTGACTCGCGAAGATTTAGCAACATTACAAAAATTACAGTCAGAATTTGCCCCTGAATTAGCAACTTTGCGGGGTCGTGTCGATAATTTAGAAGGCAAAACTGCTGAAATCAAAGCCAACCAATTCTCAACAACAACTAAACTCAGTGGACTACTGATAGTTGGTATTCAAGGACGAACTAACAATCGTGGTGATGTGAATCCTAGAGATGGACAAAAGGATACAGATGATGCCGGGACAAACATTAATGTTATATCTCTGGCGCAGCTGTATTTAACTAGTCAAATCACTCCCAGTAGTTACTTGTTTACAGGTCTTTTAGATGGTAACGGAAAAACTACACCTAGATTTACCAATAGTGTTTCTCGGAATGATGTTCTACTTGGCTACGAATTTCCTACAGATAGCTTGATTGTAAGTGACTTAAATTTTCATTGGTTGGTGACAGATAAATTAGCAGTAATGGTAGGAACAGAAGGCGTAAGTATGCCATATGCTTTCCGAGGCCCCAATCGGGTAGAAAGTGCTGCAACAGGGCCATTATCTTATTTTGCCCAAAGAAACCCAATTTTAAATATGGGATATGGTCACGGTGGTATAGCTATTGATTGGCAATTTGCTAAACGCGCTAGTTTGCAGGCAATTTATACTAGTTATCAACCAGGAAATCCCGGTAAAGGTAGCGGTTTATTTGATGGAACCACCACTACAGGTGTGCAATTACTGCTGACACCAACCGATACTCTAGATTTAAGTTTGTATTACGTTAATAATTATGCTTCAGATGGTTGTTTGCTAACCTTTGTTGGTGATGAATGCTTAACTACAGTTAATACCACTACCGGAAAATCAGCACCGCTACAAACTAACGCCGTGGGTGCGACTCTGACTTGGCAAATTTCTCCCCGCATTAGCGCAGGTGCGTGGGGTGGTTATACTAAATCTTATATTCCTGGGCAATCGGGAAGTGTAGAAACGACAAATTATATGGTGTTTCTGAATTTCCCTGATTTATTTGCTAAAGGAAATTTAGGAGGAATTTATGTCGGTCAACCTCCTAAAATCACTAGTAGCGATTTACCTATAGGGAATAATGTCCCTGATTTTGTCAATACAGGTTTAGGACGTGCAGGTGGACAGCCAGGTACAACCACTCAAATCGAGGCATTTTATCGTTTCCAGCTAACAGATAATATCAGTATTACACCAGGGATAATTCATCTTATACAGCCTGGTAACACACTAGATAGTGACTCAGTTACTATTGGTATTCTACGGAGTACTTTTACTTTTTAATTCTGCTTGTAGATAAATATTATAGAACTTAAGTATTGACAGATGTTTATACCCAATTGGGCAAAAAAAACAATAAAAATTCCTTTTTTAACGACTCATGCCTGATTTTCAATAGATATAAAAAAAGGTTTGACTCACCGCCAAACCTCTATATAAATCCAGTGTATAACAACATTGCAAACTAATTTACTCATAATTGTATTCATCGGGCATCTTCCTATAGTATGTATGCAAATATGCTGAAATCTGTTGGATATACTTACGTTACGTACAAAAAGAAATCTTAATCTGTCGACGTTTGCAACTCAAATAGAATTGCTACATATATTTAGTATCATATTTTAGTTTTTTATAAATATTTTTACAGTCATAATCAATAATTTTGACACTTGCTAATCCCCAAGAAATACTGTTTATGATCGGGCTTTTGTAGGTAATACTAGACAAAAATTACTGACAAAAAAGTTCATCATGAACCTAAGTATAGTTGATGATAAATTGCAGATAGAATTTACGTTTAAAGAGCAACTGCTAGCTGTTCGTTTGAATAAGCTTTGGCAAATATCACTAGCGCATATTGAACAAGTTACAACAGCCGAACCCCAAAGTAATTGGCGAGAATTGCGTGCCCCTGGTAGCTTTGTTCCTGGAGTGATTAAGGCTGGAACTTATTACACTAACAGGGGTAAAGAGTTTTGGTATGTGAACCGAGAGATAAATTATTTAACCATTGAATTGCGAGATGAATCTTACAAGCGGATTATCTTAACTATTGATAACAATGAGTCTTGGCAACAAAGACTTGCTCAAATCGTTGCTGTATAGTTAGCTAAGCAAAATAAGTCTCACAAGATAAGCTGTACGATATTACTTATTAGTGTCAACTTAAGCCAAAATATGGGAGAAAATCTCGTTTTCACCTATAATCATCTGGAAATGCTGGCTTTATTCTCTCCACCGCGAGTAAGAGAGGCCGCAGCCCTTTGGGCATTCCCAGTCAGCGACTGGGAACGAGGCAATCTTGCAAGGTTTGTCTAGTTAGGCTTCTATCTTAATTTGGTATTTTGTGTATTAACCACCAGCGACAGCTGGGACAATACTTACTTCATCACCATCTTTAAGAGTTGTGTTTATACCATCTAAATAGCGGATATCTTCACTATCGACGTAAAAATTTACAAATCTACGTAGCTTGCCTTCTTCATCGCACAACCGAGATTTAATACCAGGAAAGCTTTGTTCTAAGGAGTCCAATAATTCAGCAATGGTGCTACCGTTGGATTCTAGACTAGCTTGGTTATTAGTCAAATTCTGAAGAGTCGTAGGAACTAAAACTGTTACAGCCATAGAAGTACAAAGTGAAGAGTTAAAAGTGAGGAATACAATTAAGAGTTAGGAGTCATGAATAAAAAACTCATAACTCATAACTCCTAATTAAACGAGGACTTGTTGCCATTCCAAGCGATCTAGAGTACGCGATCGCTCTAGCGCACGTTCAAAACTATCGAGTTTCGCATCAATAGTCAAGGGTTCGCCAACGTAGCCTTGGATTGCTTCTTGAGTTTTCAAACCATTGCCAGTGATGTAAATCACGGTAGTTTCATCTGGATCAATTTTGCCAGCTTCTACCAGTTTTTTCAGCACGGCCACGGTTGTACCACCAGCAGTTTCTGTGAAGATACCTTCGGTTTCTGCTAGCAGCTTGATACCATCAATAATTTCGGCATCATTGACTGATTCAATGTTACCACCAGTCTTCTGAGCTAGCTCCACAGCATAAATACCGTCTGCTGGATTACCAATCGCTAGCGATTTCGCAATTGTATTCGGTTTAACTGGTTTAATAAAGTCGCGTCCTTCTTTGAAGGCTTGGGCGATGGGCGAACAACCTTCAGCTTGAGCGCCACTGAAACGGACGCTCTTGCTTTCTACTAAACCAACTTCGACAAATTCTTGGAACCCTTTATAAATTTTTGTAAAGAGCGAACCAGATGCTAAAGGAGCAACCACATGATCGGGTAGTTCCCAGCCTAGTTGTTCTGCAACTTCAAAACCTAGCGTCTTGGAACCTTCAGAGTAGTAAGGACGCAGATTAATATTGACAAAACCCCAGCCATGTGTATTAGCAACTTCTGAACAGAGACGATTGACTTGATCGTAGTTGCCTTTGACGGCCATGAGGGTGGGACTGTAGATCAAGCTACCGATAATTTTACCGGCTTCTAAATCTGCGGGGATGAACACACAGCAGTCTAAACCGGCATGAGCTGCGATCGCAGCTGTAGAGTTTGCCAAATTTCCAGTGCTAGCGCAAGAAACAGTAGTGAAACCCAACTCCCGCGCTCTGGATAGAGCGACTGACACCACCCGATCCTTAAAGCTCAGGGTGGGCATATTCACGGCATCATTTTTTATATAAAGCTTATTTAGACCCAGACGACGAGCAAGACGGTGGGAACGAACTAAGGGAGTCATACCAGTTCCCACATCTATAACATTGTCAGTTGCGACAGGCAAAAAGGGACGGTAGCGCCAAATTGAATTGGGCCCAGCTTGAATTGTTTCACGAGTGACAGTCAGACGTAGGGCGTTGTAGTCATATTTAACTTCTAATGGGCCAAAACATAACTCACAAACATTACTGGCTTTGAGTTCATATTCCGCACCACATTCCTTACACTTCAAGGCTTGAAAGTAGGCAGTGCTGGTTTGGGTTTGGGTTTGGGTTTTGATTGCCTGAGTCATAAACTAGCTTTCCCTGTTTGTCTGTCACTTGTCGCCTGATACTAACACGAGCAAAAATACCAGTCAAACATACCCGACTAAAAATATCGGGTATGTTTGGTATTGAGAGGAATGATTCTTGTAAAACTTTAATACTAGTAATCTCTATTTTTAGTATTTACACGTATATATTTAATGTTGTTAAAAAATAAACTAGCTGACCTTAGTCAGCATTAACACGTAAAATTTTTATGATTAAATCGCATTTTTTTATGACGAAATTGCATTTATTGAAATTGCTATCCTATTTAAGCGATCTAGATCGCTTAGTTAACTTTCAATTTTTTTATCTAAATGATTATAAAGAGCAGTATATATTTCTGATAACAAAGACTCAAAAACATTTTCATATATAAGTTTTAGTGTTTTCAGCATCTGAATTAACCCACTAAAATTGCTATGTGTGTTGCCAAAATAAAGTTAACTTTTCAGCTTTGATGCACTCATTCATAGCTAAAGAAGTTACTTATTTATACGGAAGATTTTTTTTGCTTTAAAAGTTACATTGCTATTTACATCTCTAATTCAGCAAAATACAGTAATAAATTACACATATTTGCGATTGCCAGTCTTTATTCTCAAGGATAAGCGTAAAACAAGTAGACAAGTTATTTTTGGTTATTGTCTCAATATAATTTCCAAGGAGTGTCAATAATTTAACTCCTTAAATATGTATTCCCAAAACCTTGAAGTTTTGGGCAGCCATAATCGGTAATTCCTTAAAGCGAATTGCCGAACTTTATCCTGTCTCAAAATCCGAGATACAAGTTCAGCAAACAAACTACTTCTATGGTAAATCGAAATCAATCCGTAAATAAGCAGCGTAAACTTTACCAATCTCTAGTAGCAACAGCATTATTAACTGGTAGCCTTTTCCAATTTGTTGCACCAGTATTAGCTGACGGAACTACTGCGGGTACATCTATCAGTAACACAGCAACAGCAACCTACGAAGATCCCAACAGTCCAGGGACAACTATAAATGCCACTTCTAACACTGTCGTAGTTACTGTAGCAGAAGTTGCTGGGATTACCGTCACAGCGTCTGGAGTCACAGATAACAATGGCGGTAATGTTGCAGTTGGCGACTTACTAATCTACACTTACACCTTGACCAACGTTGGTAATGACCCCACCAAATTCCACATTCCCAACCAAGCGACAACAACTGGGCCGGGTACAGTTTCTGGCACATTACCAAATGGTGGTACAGCTAATAGTCTGCAATATAGCACTGACGGCGGTCAAACTTGGACAAACGTCCCCCAAGGTGGTGTAGACACACCCTCAGTTCCGGTTAGCGGTACTGTCTTGGTGCGCGTGCCAGTCACTGTACAAGCTGGTGCTCAAACCAACGATGTCATTACTGTTACTCTTGGTAATACTCCTGGTGATGCTCAAAACCAACTGCGGAGTCCTGATGGTGGTGATGTGTTCAGCGTAGATAACCCCGATACTGGTGTTACTGGTGAAGTACCTGGCGCGCCAGTTAATGGTACACGGGAAGCTAGCGCCACCGAGCAAATTAAGGTTGGTTTAACGGTGAAGACCTATGCTTTAGCCACTATTCTCAAGATTCGCAGTGGCTATAACAATGCTGGCACAACTACGATTATAGATGACAAGTTGACCTACGATTTGAGTTTGCGAGTTGAGTCCAACGATCCCACAGGGCAAGGAATTACACCAGCAGCTTTGACGGGTACAAGCATCAATGTTGATGGCGTTCCTGGCAACTATATCTTGGTTTCTGATGCGATTCCCGCGGGTACAGATTTGGCAGTAGCACCAACTGCACCTCCTGGTTGGCGAACTGTCTATACCACTACTCCAGTTACAACTAATGCTAATACAGCTAGTTGGACTACAACAGCACCAGCTTTGGACTCAGTCACTCGCGTTGGTTTTATCAATAATCCAGCGACTATTACTTCCATCGCTCCTGGTACAACGGTAAATGGCTTCTCGATTCAGCTAGCCGTTAAATCAACTGCATCTTCACCCTTAACCGTCGCTAATATCGCTCAATTGTTTGGTCAAACACCCAGCAGCAATTTCCCTGTGTACGACGAATCCGGCGACCAAAATCCCAGCAACTATAACGGCTCTCCAGGCAGTATGACACCTCCTACGGGTACAGATACCAATGGTGATGGTCTTCCCGATACTCTACCGCCCGCCAACGTTGATGATGGCTATATTAATACTCCAGCATCTCCAGAAACTGGAACAGACACGGGTAATAACAACAGTGGTACTGGTGCAGGTGGTGAGGCTAACGTCTTCACGGTGCAAGCGCCTGTTGCTTCAGCATTACTCAATGGCCCGCAAAATGCCCCGGATGCTACTGGGCCATCGGGTGGAACCGACGATGACTTTACCAACAAATCTTCTTTGGTTCCTGCTGGTACCGCACCTGGTAGTACACTCGATCCTCAGTCAGTTGGCTTCACCAACACAGTTAAAAATAGTGGTACTGACCCAGGCGTTTTGAAGATAGAGCCAACGCTACCAGCAGATTTACCAAATGGTACGAAGGTAACTATTACCTATAATAGTCTGTCTACTGTCTATACCTACAATAATGGAGCGTTTACAACACCTGGTACAGCAATTACAATCCCCAACTTTGCTCCTAATGCAACTATCAACTATGGTGTAGAAGTTGATTTACCTCTAGGCACGCAGTTATCTACTGATATTAGCAAAGGCTTCCCAGTACCTATCACTGCTTCGATTAACAACTATACGACGGATAGTAACGGTGATGGAATTAAGGATACTGCCAATGATAATATCTTTGATTCATTTAACACCACTATTGATCGCGTGTACACTGGCTTCCTGAAACTGCTGAAAATGTCACGAGTTTTACAAGGAACTGGACCTGTAGTCCAGGGGAATGATGGCATATTCAGTATCGATCCGAAAAAGCCTGCGCCAGGAAACATTATTGAGTACCAAATTCAATACACAAATATTTCTGATCCTCAATCTGGAACCGGTAATGTGATTTTGAATGCTAACAAAGTTGTGATTACTGAAGATGGTACGCAAAGCCCCAATAACTGGGCGAAAGACAACGATGCCAGCGGTCAAATTGATACTAGCAACATTGTTGGTTCAGCTAAGGATTCCGGGAGTGCAACCATTCAATTCTTCAGTGGTAATCCAGCTACTAACTCTGGCATCGACCAAACTGGAAGTACGGCAAACACTGATGTTGCCAAGTATGTGGATACTGTCACGGGAACGATCGCACCGGGTATTCAAAGAACGTTTACTTTCCAACGCAAGGTGAACTAATTCGTTCGGATTGGGGGCTTTGAAGTTCGCAGACTCTTCTCTAAGAGAGGCTGCGCCAACAAGTTTGCGAACCAGTTCACCTCACTCCCCAACCCCTAAACAGCAAGCAAATAGGGGAGTGACTTTTTCTGAATCAAAGCTGGGAAAGATAAGTCAACAATCAACATTCTGGAATTTTTTTGAGGTTATTTATATGAAGCGTGTTTCTCTTGCAGGTTTAGGAGCATTCGCTCTCATTGCTACAGTTCCATTTGTCGGTCAAATTCCGGGAATTGCAAATGTATGGCATTCAGAAAGTGCTGTTGCTCAGAATATCAAAACTCAAGGGCAAATTCAATTGCGTTTAGAAGCAGAAAAGCAGGTGGTGGCAAAGGATCAGCAAGGTAAGCAAAGCCAGAAATGGGAACCTTTGAAAGGTCAAGTTGTGGTGCGACCAGGAGATGTATTGCGATATACCTTGAGTGGCGAAAATAAGAGCGATCGCCCAGTAAAGAATTTGACTTTTAATCAACCTATTCCTAAAGGAATGGTCTACGTGCTGAATTCTACCAATGTCGCAAACAATGCCAAAGTTATTTACAGCATTGATGGCGGACGTAGCTTTGTCGAAAATCCCACTGTTAAAGTTACTCTTCCTGGCGGCAAAGTGGAAACAAAACCAGCCCCAGCCACTGCTTACACTCATATCCGTTTGCAGATTCCGTTACTTGCAGCGAAGACGACAGTCAAGGCAACTTATCAAACCCAAGTTCGCTGATTGGGACGCAAGGAAACGCCGCCTTCCTGACTCGAAAAAGAGTCGCAATCAAGAATATTTTCAGATTCCACCTGGAAACGAGATTTTAAAAGAGTTTTAGCTTAATTGGATTTCCCCAAATAAAGAAGTGCTTTTATTGACAACAAGCTTGACATTTCAGAGGAGATGTGTTTGGTGAGCCGTCCTCAAAACCAAAAGCAAATTACTTCTAGCGGTAGCTGGTGGCGACGGTTAACAGCTACTGTTCTTCTGGGAAGTTTTTTGCATACTACTATATCTATTCCAGCGATCGCACAACAGACTAACAATCTGGTTGCGTCTTTGCCATTAATAAATCAAGCTACTTATACTTATACAGATTCTGCTAGTAATTATCAATATCAAGGAAGTTCTAGTCAAATCAATGTTAGTCCTAGTCCATTACTCGATCCATTAGGGCGGATTTTAGGTTGCGCTGGGGCAATTTTACCTGACTATACAGGTTTTTCAGTTGGGGTATACGAACCGAACTCTAGCGACCCAACGGGGACAGAATTGGGCAGCTTGGTTGCTTTGACTCGAACAGAGTTACCAGATATTCCTAATAACAACGTTCCTGATGGGAAATCGCCAAATACCGAGAATAGTAACCCCTACTTCGTTACGAATAACCCTGCGGGTGTCTACAATTTCCTACTCGATCCGAATAAGGGTCAAACCGATCCAGGTAGAACTTATATTTTTGTAGTTAATCCACCACCAAATTCTATCTACAAACAGCGGCGGATCAAGGTTGAAATCCTTGGTAGTACTGGCACACAAGGTAATAATGTCGTGCGGTATGTCGCTAGTTCTCTAGATGGTCAACCAATCAGTCTTACAGGTGAAACTAGGCTAGAGCAAACAGTTGTTTTAGTTCCCAATGCAGAAACAGTGGGACTGGATTTATTAGCCTTTGAATTCACTACAAATTTGTGTCAAGCCAATCAGTTACAGATTATCAAAACAGGCGATCGCGCTACTGCTGAACCTGGAGATACGGTAATCTACCGTCTGTCGGTAAAAAATCTCGCTGATGCTGGTTTGAGTAATATATTTGTCACCGACGACCTACCTTTAGGATTCCAGTTTTTACCGAAATCTGTGCGGGGAGAGCTGGATGGTCAACCAGTCACGATCGCTTCAGAACGCAATGGTAACACAGTGACATTCCGCACAGACGTAACAATTCCCACAGAGAAAGTCTTGAATATTGCCTACGCTGCTCAACTAACAGCTGATGCATTGCGTGGTAATGGTCGCAACACTGCGATCGTTAATGCCCAACGAGCTGATAACCGTTTTAGTACTAAGGATGGCCCAGCAACCCACCAATTGAAAATTCGTCCAGGAATCGTTTCTGACTGTGGCACGATTATCGGTCGGGTGTTTGTTGATAAAAACTTTGACGGGGAACAACAGCGTGGTGAGCCTGGAGTACCTAATGCAGTGATTTTTCTGGAGGACGGAAACCGCATCACAACAGATCCTAATGGTTTGTTCTCCTTAGCTAATGCCTTACCTGGATACCACACAGGTGTACTAGACCTTAGCAGTGTAGCTGGTTATGCCCTAGCTCATAACGAAAAATTCCGCGAACGAAATAGCCAATCTCGCTTGGTGCATTTAGAGCCTGGTGGCTTAGTACGTATGAACTTCGCTGTCACCCCCACATTTCAGGAGCCAGTCAAGAAATGAAACCCAGACTGCACTGTCTAACTACATTTAACCTGAGATTGATGGGGGCAATGCCAGTAGCTCTCTGCCTTGTTTTGTACCCTGCAATTGTCAAAGCAGAAATCACTACTGAAAAACTCCTTTTCCCTGATTCCCATTTGCAAGCTGACAAGGGTGTTGAACATCGTGACTTTTCAAAGGATCTGAAAAACCTTTCCCCTAGAAGGGGAGAGGCTTTGAATTCTCCACCTCTCGAATTTGCCTCAACTTCTTCAACTTCAATTCCCAATGTCCAGCCAAGTGAAACGCAAATACAACCATTTCAATCAGAAACTTCTGTTGATTTGCCCAGAGGCTCACGCAAAATAGTAGGAATCAAGAACGACGGACGTAAAGATACTGATACACTGTTTCATGCTTCTACAAGGGAAATACAACCATTTCAACCAGCAACTTCTGTAGGTTTGTCTAGAGGCTCACGCAAAATTGCAGGGGTAGAGGACACGGATACAAGGGGACAAGGGGTAAATGAAAATCCCCCCACTGTCCCTATCTCTACAGCAATAAAAATCCTGACTCCGACGGCTGACAGTGTTGTAGATGTACAAGCTAGCACGGTAATTGTGCAGTTTCCTGCTGGTAGTCAAGTGGAATTGCGGGTAAATGGCGCGTTGGTAGACCCTTCTTTAGTGGGACGGACGGAAACTGATGCTACCACCAACTTGGTAACGCAGACATGGTATGGTGTCTCATTAAAAGAAGGTGCAAACACCATCTCTGCACAAGTTGTTGGAGGAACGGAATCCCCTGTAACAGTGCAAGTCGCAGTGCGGGGAGCGCCGCAGCAATTAACTGTAGAAACAGTTGAGTCCCGTATCCCGGCGGATGGACGTTCTACGGCTACAATCCGGGGTCAACTCATCGATGCAAGTGGTAATCGCTCGAATCGTGATGCTGTTGTCACCCTCATACCCACTGCTGGCGAATTGGTCGGGAAAGACTTCAAACCTGATGAACCCGGATTTCAAGTAGAGGCGAAAGCAGGGCAATTTACAGCGACGTTGCGATCGCAACTGAAGGCCGAAACTGTCACAATTCGCGCGATCGCTAATGATTTAGAAGCCTTCACCCAACTACAATTTGAAACGGCACTGCGTCCAAGTTTAGTTACTGGAGTCATAGATTTACGTTTGGGTGCTAGAGGTACAAATTATTACGGCAGTTTCCGTGATTTCCTCCCTCCTGACAAAAACAATGGAACGCAATTAGATTTCCATTCAGCGATATTTGCCACTGGTGCGATCGGGGAATGGTTGTTTACAGGCGCATACAATAGTTCTCGTAGCCTCAATGAAGATTGCAACTGCGATAATCGCCTGTTTAGAACTTACCAATTCAGCGAGCAAAACTATCCTGTCTACGGCGATAGCTCGAAAGTTGATGTAGTTGCTCCTTCCATTGACAGTGTATTTTTGCGTTTTGAGCGTTCAGCTCGTACCCCTGGCTCCGATCCTGATTATGCGATGTGGGGTGACTATAACACAGAAGAATTTGCACGGCGATCGCAGCAATTTACTTCTATCACCCGTCAACTCCACGGTTTTAAAGCTAACTACAACTTAGGAAACCTACAAATTACAGGTTTCTATGGCGACCACTTAGAAGGGTTTCAACGAGACACCATTGCTCCCGATGGTACTAGTGGTTATTACTTCCTCTCTCGCAGACTATTACAAGCAGGTAGTGAAAATGTCTTTATCGAGTTAGAAGAACTCAATCGTCCTGGAACTGTATTAGAACGCAAACAACTTAACCGAGGCCCAGACTACGAAATCGACTACGATCGCGGTACTTTATTATTCCGCGAACCGATTCTTCGCACCGATATCGATCGAACCGGACAAGTATTGGTACGTCGGATTGTTGTTAGCTATCAATATGACAGCGAAGACTCTGACGGGAGCATCTATGCTGGTCGTTTGCAATATAATCTTTCCCGCAAACTTAATCAGGAAAGTTGGATAGGAGCAACTTACGTTCAAGAAAATCACGGGGTGCGCGACTTTCAACTCTATGGTGCAGATGCGCTGATTGCTTTGGGTGACAACGGTAAGTTAATCGCAGAATATGCCCATTCCACGAATGATTCTGATGTTGTGGGAAAAGTTAGAGGTGATGCCTACCGTTTAGAAGCTGAAGGAAAGATTACTAATGGGATTCAAGGTCGTGCCTATTATCGCTTTGCTGATACAGGTTTTGCCAATAATGCCACTATCAGCTTTGTCCCAGGACAAACCCGTTATGGAGCGCAGGTTACAGCTAAACTCACCTCAACTACCAACGTCAGAGCGCAATACGACCACGAAGACAATTTTAGGATTGCTCCCCAACCCCTAGACACCTTTGAGGAACTATTTGCACCGCGTTATGAGGCGATACCTGGTAGCAAGGTTAATAATTCGCTGACGACGATTTCTGCTGGGATTCAACAACGCTTGGGTAGCGCGACTATCGATCTGGATTGGATTCATCGGCGTCTGGAAGACCGCATCCCCGACAGTACCCTAAGTAGTAATTCCGATCAACTGCGATCGCGTTTTTCAGTTCCTCTAGCTAAAAACCTGACCTTCCAAGCCCAAAATGAACTCAGCTTATCTTCCCAAAAAGATACTGTTTACCCAGACCGTACCATTTTGGGGTTGAATTGGGCGGTAATTCCTGGTGTCAGCGTTAGTCTAGCCCAACAGTATTACAGTAGCGGTCAATATTCGGGTAATTCCATCACCAGCTTGAGCGTCAACGGCGAACACAAACTCGGATCGGATACTACCTTGACTGGTCGTTACTCAATTTTGGGTGGTGCTAACGAAATGACTACTCAAGGGGCAATTGGTATAAATAACCGTTGGACTATTGCTTCGGGATTGCGGCTGAACGTTGCTTACGAACACGTATTTGGCAACTTCTTCGGACGCACTTTGGCGGGTCAACAATATGCCCAACCCTACGCCTTTGGTCAAGCGGCATCTGCGATCGGGTTTGATGGTGGCGATAGCTACAGTGTCGGGCTGGAATATAGTGATAATCCGCAATTTCAAGCCAGCGTCCGTTATGAACATCGTTCCTCTTCTGGCGGTAGTAATACAGTAATTACCGCAGGTGCTGCGGGTAAAATTTCTCCGGCTCTCACTGCTTTAGTACGTTATCAACAAGCCGGTTCTTCCAATCAAAAGCTTTCAGGATTGGGAGATACTGCTAACCTCAAACTGGGTTTAGCCTACCGCGATCCCAATAGCGATAAATTTAATGCTTTATTGCGTTATGAATATCGCCAAAATCCATCAACCATCCCTGACACTATCCTGTTAGGAAGCGGTACGGGTTCTCAAGACCATACCTTTGCTTTAGAAGCGATTTACGCTCCTAATTGGCAATGGGAATTCTACGGAAAGTATGCGTTGCGTAACAGTACCTCTTACATAGCTAACGATTTAGCCGGTACTAGCACAGTAAATCTGGCCCAAGTACGCGCTACCTATCGTTTGGGATATAGCTGGGATTTAGTGGGTGAGGCTCGTGTAATTAGTCAGTCTAGCTACAGTGAGACAGGCTTTGTTCTTGAAACAGGCTACTACCTCACGCCTAATCTGCGCGTTTCGGCTGGTTACGTCTTTGGGAAAGTTGATGACCGAGATTTCTCAGGAACACGTTCTGCGGGAGGCGCGTATTTAGGCTTTACGGTTAAGCTCAACGAATTGTTTGACGGCTTTGGACAACAAAAACCTGTAGCGCGCCAGCCACAGGAATCGGCGATGAAAACTTTGGTCGGTAAACTCAAGGCTGCAATCAGGGGGATGCAAAAGCGTGAAATATAAAAGGGTTATTTGATGTAAAGACGTTGCGATGAACCTCTCTTACGAATTTAACCTTTCCTTATGGGAATACTATTGTCGTAACGATTTTTATCCGCTTTGAATCTAGTGCAAAAACGTTTTAATTTTAATTCTGGTATTTGTATATTTATAAACTCAATATCATTACTTACATATTATGTATTTTTATTGGAAATAAATGATGAAATATTTACTTAATAAATTAAGAGCGATCGCCACAGTAAATATTGATGACAATGAGAAATTTTCTCTAACTGTCGATAACTCAATACAAAAAACTATGGAAAAGCCATTAACAATTAGCCGTCAAAAACTATGGCTAAGTAGCCTGGGCTTTTTTTTATGTATTTTCGGAACTAGTATCCAACCTAGCTTGGCTGAAGGCAGCAAAGAGTTAGTTTCTGATGGTGGATACAGACCTTACCTGGAATGGTCAGATTTACTACTGGCAGGTATTGCTCGGAAAACCATACTCAAAGTTTATGTTCAACAAGGAGAAACAGTTAATCTTGGCTCTAGTGTGATTACTAGTTTTTCAGACCCACAAGATATTGTTTACCGCAGTCCCTTTGGTAGTCAAAATGGCTCTTGTGATGTTCTAACGAATGGCTATGGTCTGATTAACACTGTTGCCAAAGAAACGGCCGGCCCTTTGCCTAATACCAATGGCTATTCTCCTTGTAAATTCGTCGCTACAGAAACAGGTATTTACGAAGTTGAATTTCATTCTCCTAATAAAAGTGGTACTGGCAATCCACCCCCAAGAACTACAACGGCGGCATTTCCTACAAATGGTACTCAACTTTCAGGGGTAGCGGCTTGGGATATTACAGTTCAGGATAGTAACGGTGTTGCCAAAAAAGGGCGAGTATTTACCAACTATATTGCTATGAATATGGGAGGAAATGCTGGGCAAAATAGCGCTCCTGCTGGTTTAGGACTCAACTCTAAGCTTTATATTCAAACCAAAGATGGGTATCGTTACGAAACTGACATGAATGGAGTCGATCCTTTTGGCTTCATATTTTTTGCTAATAGCCGGGGATATATTGACAGTAACGGTTCTACACTTTATCACTCTATCGATTCTCCAGCAGATCCAAACAGCATACTCAACTTTAATGGCAGTGTAAAAGTTCAAAGTCCGAATGTTGCTGATACTACAACAGACATTACCCACCTAGTTTTCTTCAATCGGCCAGACACCGCAACTCTCAATGCTTTGAGTATTCCTATTGCAGCAAATGTTCCGATAGTACCGACTTCGTTCAAATTTACTGGGGGTAATGGAGGTAGTGGGAACCAAACTTCTGTGGGTGTGGGAGGCAATTTTAGCTTTAATGCCAGTTCAAGTGGTAGCTATCAAATAATTATTGATACCGACACTGATGGCATTTATGACCCTAGTAGCGATAGAGTACTACAAAATGTGCTATCTCTCGGCTCAAATGTGGTGCTTTGGAATGGAAAGGATGCAAATGGGGTAAATCTCCTACCTCGACCTGGAAACTTACCATACAATGCCATAATCACAACACGGTCGGGTGAATATCACTTTCCCATGTTGGATGCCGAAAATAATCCGCTAGGGTTTAAAATCACAATGGAAAACCCTCCGGCTGCTTTTCCTACCCTTGTAGATCAAAATGGCCAGCAGATTGGATCGACTACCATTTATTACAACGACAACAATTATACTACTGCCAATGGTACGGCGATTAACTTAAATGGTACGGGAGCTACTAGCCCGCGTAATGCTGCTAGAGGGATAAATAGTGCGTTAGGAGAGCATGAATTTAGTGGTAATTATGGTGACTTTAAGGGAATAGATACTTGGACATATTTCCCAAGTCAAGCAATCAATACTCCTTTGGTAATTACTACTAGCACTCAAGCAAATGTCATAGGAACCAAATCTGTTCGCTTCCTCGCAGACAATGATAATAGTGGAACAGTGACTGTAGGCGATCGCATCGAATATACCATCACTTACTCCAACCTTAATCCAGGTAATAGCAATGCAATTAACTTTGTCATTAACGACTCGTTACCCTCACAGTTAACCTTTGTGAGTGCAGCAATTACTGCTGCAACTTCAGGTAATAACATTACACTCAATCCCAGTTACAACGGTGCTGGTGTTGTTGCGGTGACAAATTCTGGAATTCTCCGTGTAGGTGATACGATTACCATTAAAATTACTGCCACGATTAATAATGCCAATGGCGGTAATCCAATTAGTAACCAAGCCAATGCTACTTTTAACACACCTGATAATCCTACAGGAACTGTTGGTACAGTGTTGACAGATGCAGACTCTGCTGGTGCTACTAATAATCCACCTACTCTTGGTAATTCGTTCTTGCAAATTACTGATAATGGTGTAAATATTGGTAATAATCCTACCAGCACAGCAGATGATGACCCCACTTTATTTACAGTATTAAATACTGTTAGTTCTAACCCTAAATTGCTGTTAATTAAACGCATTACCCGCCTCAATAACCAAGATTTAACTGATATTGTGGATGGTCGCAGTGACGTTGCTACTAATGCCAGTAACTATGTACCAGAACCTTATGCTACTAATGATAGCGATCCTAAATGGCCTGTTGGCTACTTGCGAGGATTAATTAATGCTGGCATTGTCAAACCAGGAGATGAATTGGAATACACGATATATTTTCTTTCCAATGGTCTTGGTAATGCAACTAATGTGAAATTCTGTGACTTAGTTCCGACTAATGTTAATTTTATTCCTACTGCTTTTAATGGTATGACTCCTAATGATGGTGGCTTACCAGCAGCAGATCGAGGAATTGCCCTAGCTATTGGTTCTACTACACCTACGCTTTATCTCACTAATGTAGCAGATAGCGATCGCGGGCATTTTTATACAGTTAATGACTCAGGCACACCATCCTACTGCGGTACTAACACCAATGGGGCAGTAGTGGTCAATATTACAGTCCCCAGTTTTCCCAATCTACCCGCAGCTACTGGATCTGGCACACCAGCTAATTCTTATGGTTTTGTCCGCTTCCGTACTAAGGTGAAATAGTTTTAACCACTGCTAACTAGTGGAATTAAGGACATTAGGAGAGTTGCGGCTGTTCGGTAAGCAGGTGATCGCAGCTTGTTCACTGAAGCATCGCAGTTTGGCAAAAATATCTTTTGAATAATCCGAAAAGTAGCAACTTCAGTTTGGAGATTCAGCATATACCTACAAACAAGTCATGGGAAATATGAATCTAAAACTGGGATTTAAACCAGTTTCTCACAGTTGGGTTGCTCTACATCCAAAGCCTAAAGGAGTAATTCAATTTATTGCCGGCGCTTTCTTTGGTACATTTGGCCCGATGCTTTTTTATCGTTATCTGCTTCAATCTCTATTTGAGCAGGGATATACGATTATTCTTTTGCCGTTTAATTTTACTTTTAACCATTATGTAGAAGCTGGTTTTCTCATGAGAGAACAGTATGAAATTCTGCCAGAGCTTGTGAAAATGGCAAGTGTTGCAGGATATGATTATGAAGCCTATCTAGATGATAGGAACTTTTCTTGGATTGGACATAGCCTTGGCTGTAAATATATTTCGCTGTTAGAAGGATTTACTGCTCTACCTCCAGAGCCTCAAGATAGAGAGCAGTTTATTCGGAATCTACTATCTAAAACTTCGGATGAGTCACAGATAGAAAGTGTCATTGCAGATATTAATATTCTCTTTGATGAACTAACACGAAAAAGTGATGAAGTTAAAAAATTAATTTATACTTATGTGCATAAGAACATCAACATTAACAGTGTCTTCATCAAAGGGCAGATTTCTATCTTATTAGCACCTGCTGTTGCTGACACAGGGAGTGCAATTCGTCCTCAATTTTTAGCAGATATCATCGATAATCTTGGTTGGGGTGTGAAACCAACTGTTGAAGAAACTCAGCATTTAATCAAGGATAGTGGGCTATTTAATATCATGGGTTTAGTCTGTTTCAAATCAGATAATATTGCTAAATCAACCTGTGAATGGTTTACTAATTTTCTGCAAAAGCCACCTAAAGATTTTCGGAAAACTGTAGCAGGTGGACATTTAAAACCTTTAGGTATTCAGCTAGCTAAATATGTCGTTAATCTTTTTGATAAACCGTTAATTGAATCAGTTCAAGAGCGAAACAAAGCATTTGAGCATAATGTGATTCAATTGCTTGAGGAACTGAAAGAAAAATCGAGATAATGGGCATTGGGCAGAGAGGAAAAACTTACTGCAACTTCTTCCCTGCTCCCCTGCTCCCCTGCTCCCCACTCCCTAACTCTCTTTCATGACAATCCCAACTCTTCTGGAAAACCGAGCATGATGTTTAGGTTTTGGACTGCGGCTCCTGATGCGCCTTTACCCAGGTTGTCAAGACGAGCAACTAGCAAGACTTCTTTGGTAGTGTCATTGGCGAATACAAAAACCTGAACAATATTGGTATTATTCAGTGCGTAGGCGTAGCCCGTCGTAGACCTCGCATCCAGAAATGTTCCGTCTCTCAGTAAAGTAGAATCTTGGAATGGAGCAACCTGGACGAACTTTTCACTTTGGTAGTAATCAGCGATCGCTTCATGAATAATCTTACCTGATGGTGGATTATCCAAAGTTCCCAGTGGCAAAGGTACTTGTACTAGCATCCCCTGCTCAAAATCTCCCACTGCTGGTACGAACAGCGGCGGTGATGTTAACCCCGAATACTGATGCATTTCCTTGACGTGCTTATGCCCAAACTGCAAACCGTAGATACCATAAGGGTAGAGCGACTCTGCCCCGGCTTGCTGTTCGTGGAAGGTATGGTACTGTTTAATGAGATTCTTTCCGCCACCAGAGTAACCTGACACTGCATTAACGGTGATCGGAAAATTACTATTTAGGAGTCCTTTGGCTATCAACGGACGGATACAAGCTAAAAATCCTGTGGGATAACAGCCCGGATTGCTGACAAACTGGGCGCTGGCGATTTTCTCTCGCTGTCCTGGGTTTAGTTCAGGGAAACCATATACCCAGTCCTTGGCTGTGCGATGGGCAGTACTAGCATCAAGGATCTTAACCCTAGTATTACTGACTAAGCTAACAGCTTCGCGGGCTGCATCATCAGGTAGGCAGAGAATGATAATATCAACAGCATTGATTAGTTTGGTTCGCTCAGTTGCATCTTTACGCTTAGATGCTTCAATGCTTACTAACTCAATGTCATCACGTTGGTTCAGGCGTGAGTAAATTTGTAAGCCTGTGGTTCCCGATTCCCCATCAATGAAAATCTTCGGTTTAGTAGTCATGCGCTTCTTATATGTGAGTGATATTTTGACTGATTAATACTTACTTGACTTCTGCTAAATAGATATATCCAGAAACCTTGTAAAGACTTAGTAGTACTATGGATATGAATTTTCGCTTTAACTCGTTTTTCGTTAAGGGCTACTCCTCCCAAGCTAAAGTACGTTTCACTGCTTTTTGCCAAGTACCGAAGTTGGACAAGGGGAAATCACTCTTCGGCTCAAACACACGCTCAATTTGCCGTTGTTCCACCAGTGTTTCATAGCTCTCCCAAAATCCTACAGCTAAACCTGCCGCAAATGCTGCACCCTGAACGGTCGTATCGCGCATTATCGGACGTTCAACCGGAATACCTAACACATCAGCTTGAAACTGCATCAAAAAATTATTCTCGCAAGCACCACCATCTACGGTTAATCGCCCAACTGGAGTACTGCTAGATGCATTTATTGCTTGCACCACCTCCAGAACTTGATAAGCGATCGCTTCCAGCACAGCCCGAACTAGATGCTCTGGTTGTACACTGGCGGTAATGCCGAAAAAGGCTCCCCTAGCGCTCATATCCCAGTAGGGTGCGCCCAGTCCACTAAATGCTGGCACAAAATAGACTCCGCCATTATCTTTTACCTGATTGGCCATCGCTTCAGTTTCAGCAGCAGTTTTAATCAGCTTGAGGCGATCGCGTAACCATTGAATACAAGCACCACTAGTAAACATACTGCCCTCTAAGGCGTAGCCAACATCTAAAGTCTCGCTGGTATTTGCTTGTGTCCATGCCACTGTAGAAATGAGTTGATGATGCGAGCGCACAATTTCAGAGCCTGTGTGAGCAACTAAAAAGCTACCAGTACCGTAAGTACATTTCATCAAGCCTGGGCGATCGCAGCCATGACCAAATAGAGCCGCTTGCTGATCTCCCAAGATGGCAGTAATGGGAATTTCAGCGCCTAATAAAGTCACATCAGTAACTCCAAATACTCCTAAACTCGGCTGAATCTGGGGCAAAATATCAGCCGGAATTTGAAACAGATCCAGTAAAATCTCATCCCATTCACAGGTTTTGAGATTCATCAACATTGTACGGCTGGCGTTGCTGTGGTCAGTGGCATGGACTTTCCCACCTGTGAGGTTCCACAGCACCCAGGTATCAATAGTACCTGCTAAGACATTGTTCAGGTCAATATCAGTAAAATTGTCTAATAGCCATCTGAGTTTGGTAGCAGAAAAGTAAGCATCAATGATTAATCCGGTGCGATCATAAATTTCATCAGCGTAGCCTTGTTCTTGTAATTGATGGCAAAGGGGAGCAGTGCGGCGATCTTGCCAGACGATCGCTCTATGGAGTGGCTTACCAGTAGTTTTGTCCCAAATCAAACAGGTTTCGCGCTGTACAGTTAGTCCCAAGGCTGCGATCGCTGATGGCACAATCTGGGCATTTTCAATTGCGGTTTGCATCACCCAACAGGTATCCTGCCAGATTTGTTCAGGGTCATGTTCTAACCATCCTGGCTGAGGATAATACTGAGTCAATTCTTTATATGCCTGCCCAACAATCTTACCGTCTGCGTTAAATACAAAGGCGCGGTTGCCTGTCGTACCTAAATCCAGTGCTAAGATGTAGCCCAATGATGGTGTTTTTTTGCCAAATATGTGCATAGCCGCTTTTAATGCTGCGTAGGCGTAGCCCAACCTAGACATCGCGATTTTAGCAATACGCCTTCAATCACATATACATTATTTTGGGTACATTTTGAATTTCCTGTTTGCATAGCGTTACGTCTCTGTAAGTTTAAAAACGCTACAATTTTACGTAAATTTGTACTTAGCGCAATGGGTATTCATGTCTGCCTCAAATCCTAGACCTTCACAACATTGCAAAACGCTGTGCATTTTAATTATGTGTAAGTATATCGGCACAGTAAATAATTATCAAAATGGTGCGATCAAAGGAATATTACACACAAATTCATAGAAGTTTTAGGATTAAATTTATGTGACAACGTACAAAGTGTCACTTTATTCAAGTTTGATTATGATACTCATGTTTTATAGTTTGCATATAAAAAATAATAGTAAACCAATACAGTTCACAAAGATGTGAAAAATTATCATAAAGACATAAATGGCCATCTCTACAAAAGACTAATTATTGTAGAGACGGCGATTCATCGCGTCTCTTGCCTTAACCGAAAGTATTGATAGTAAACTTCGCTAATATAGATTTATATTACAAGTAATCATCTTAACTTGATATAAAAACTATAGATTTCAAAATAGATGTTGTTTAAAAGTTAAAACCATCGAAATACAACAAAACTTTCCCATGTTAAAACCTAAACAAAATCGAAATGCACTACTAGCTCTGTTGTTGCTTGTGCCAGTTCCAAGTATTGGTATTACAACTCAACTGTATATACTCCCTGGAACGAAAGGACATTTAGTAGCTTTATTATCTAAAATCTGGTTATTGCTAGTACCTATTATTTGGTTGTTATTTGTCGATAAAGAGAATTTAAAATTTGAATATCCTAAAAGACGTGATTTGTTAGCTGGAGTCGGATTAGGGTTATTAATGCTAGGCATCATCTTGATTGTTTATTGGCTGCTGGGCGCAAAATGGATAGATGTTGAATATGTTCGCGATCGAGCAATACAAATTGGATTGAACAGTTTTGTGATTTACTTAGTAGGTGCAGTGTATTGGATATTTGTCAACTCTTTGCTTGAGGAATTTGTCTGGCGTTGGTTTGTCTATCGTAAATGTGAAGTTTTGGTATCAAGTCCTTTAGCTGTAGTCTTGTCTGCACTGTTTTTTACGATTCATCATGTTGTTGGTTTGGCAGCTTATTTCGACTGGCGTGCGACAACATTATGCTCATTGGGGGTGTTTCTAGCAGGGGCGGTTTGGTCATGGTGCTACTTAAATTATTGCTCGATTTGGCCTGGATACATCAGCCATGTTTTTGCAGATATAGCAATTTTCCTGATTGGCTGGCAACTTATCTTTACTTAACAAAAATGTAATCAATCTACAGCGAACTAATTAATCAATATCTCTCAAGATAATGTGTTTTTTTAAGTCGAAACTGATTATACCTTCTTCTTGTAATTTGCCCATCAATCGTGTAATTGTTACCCTAGTGGTACAGCAGGCGCTAGCAATATCTTCGTGAGTCAAGCGAACACTTAGGCGAGTTCCCTCTGGTACAGTTTCACCCACTTCTCGTTTCAGAAGTTGTAATAGATGGTGCAAACGTTCTTGTACTCGCCGTCTTCCACAAATGGCTAAAAAAGATTCTGTTTGCTGTAACCGCTGATTAATTTTTGGTAGAAGTGTATGGCTAAGTGTTGGAGAAGCTGCTACCTCTACTGCGTAAATTGACACCAACTCAACATCAGCGAGGGCTGTTGCTTGGTAAATGTTTAAAGATGTCAAACTAGAACCAAAAACCATTTCTGCTGTTGCCAATCCTATCAGCACTTCTTCACCCGTTTCATAGTAGGTACTGAGTTTGACCAAACCCTGAGAAACATACCAAATTAATAATGGGTTGAGGGGAATAGTTTCTCCTTTAGTATATTTATGTATGGGGCGATCGTTGAAGATGTCACTGTCGTCCTTGACTATTGCTGATTCTAAGTGCTGACGCTCAGTAATATTACGTAGCATCCAGCGTAGAGAGATTGCCTTACCTTGGTGATTGCGGATAACTGCCACTGTCAAAGCTGCATCAAAGAACTCGCCATAACGTTTCTGCAAACGTACCAATAACTCTCTAACTCTGTCTGATTGCGATAGCTGCATCAGTTCGTTGCGAACTTGCTGACGTTCTTCTAGAAGAACAAAGTTAACTATTGGTTTGCCTACTAAAAAATGCTTTGAAACATTCAACAACTTAGCTGCGGTGAGGTTAGCTTCTTGGATGATTCCTTCTGTATTAGTCACTAAATAGCCGTCTGGCGCTAACTCGAATAAATCTTGGTAGTGTTGGCGTTCTGCTTCTAGCCAATTCCGTGTTTTTACTAGTTCCTCGTTTTGCTGATAAAGTTCCTCTGCCGCTAACTGTACTATCTTTGAGGTGTTATAGAGTTCCTTAAAAGCTTCCGGCAACAAATCTGGGGAAATCCAAGGTAGTACACTAGCAGTTTGGTATAAATCTGCTAAACGCTTGTGCAATACTTCTGCGCGTTGGATAAATTTTTCTATGTTCACCTTAAATTCCCGCTACTTGCTTGCAGAGGTTGAGCAAAAAAATCTACTAGGTAAATCCTTGAAAAAATTGCAGCATTCCTGATTTTGCTGAGTGATAAATTTAACTGATTGTAAACTGCAATTTTTATTCAATTGAACTTATAAAATTACATTTATTTTAGGTTTTCGACAATTTATATTTTATAGTCGCTACAGATGGGCCAGTTTTTAAATGATACATGTCGCATTCAACCTAGATGCTCAAAGTAAATTGAATCTAGAAGATTACAAAGTGTCCATTGAAAACTTTCGCCTACTCAAATATTTTTTTACAATAAATTTTACGGTGTTTTGCTAAGTCTTACTTCTACCTTTGGTGGGAAAATTCTGTAAGCTTAGCTAAATAGGAGTGCCAAATCTGCCATCTAAGATTATGCTAATTTTTGACTAAACTGATAAGCCAGTCAAAATGATGACTAGCAAAGAGCAGATACCACAGTTGAAAAACCCTACATCTCAATTTTAATTTCTGACTATTATTGTTGAACCCGCTTTGTCATTCCCCCAATGAATGATTTAGTGCTAATGATAATTGTTTCCATTGTTACTAACAATAACTGATAAGACTTTCTGCAACTTCCATCACAAGAATCAAGCAACTACTACTAAAGACATAGAATCTAAGTTAAGTTTGTTTGTGATTCTGAATACGTTGCCTATTAATAAAATTCATATACAGATTCTCAACTTCTTTAAGAAGTTGGAAACCTGAGCCTTTAGATTTTCAGATTCATTATGGAACTATCTGGCACAGGTAATACCAATTCAAAATTCAAAATTAAGAAAGCTAAATTTCATCTGGGTTTCTAGGTTTGTATCTGTCACATTCTTTTTTTAAATTGGTATAACAAGTAAAACTAGTGAGAACAAGCAATAGTCAAACTCATATATCTAGAATTGCAAAGATAGATATTAATAAGTTAAAAACATTTGTATAGAAAAGCACGTATTAACTTAATAATTATCCGCCTCTTTAGTTAGAGGATAAATGAAGTAGTAAGCTGGTGTAATTTAACAATGCGTAACAGCTAATCAACGCGCAAGTTATAAGGAGTGATGGGTGAGGTGTCAATGCTAGAAAATCTCGTCACTCCTTTTTACTTACAAAGAAAGGCAGAGGGTAGAGGGCAGAAGGCAGAAGGAAAGAAGTATTAATAAAAACTTTAGTTGTGGGTCTAAAGCCCACTAGTATAAAAAGATTTGTGTCGAGATGCGTAGCACGAGACACAAGGGAGCCAGTGCGGTCTTCTCCCAAAGGGAGACGCTAAAAGCGATGGGCTTTGCCCAAGTGGAGCATCTGGCGTCGTCCTTGCTTCAATCCCACGTTTAAAAACGTGGGTTCCCTTCTGCCTTCTGCCTCCTGCCTCCTGCCTTCTGAAATCAGTTTATTAGCTTAACGAATGCCATCATTATCAATGGCGCTGTAGCTGTCGCTGGGGAAAAGCCCGAACCAAGGGTCAGAACTAGGAGTTAAAAATAGTTGGGCATATACTTGTTCATTGAGCGCTTCCACACTCCTTGTTTGCTTACCCTGCATAAACCATTGATGAATTTGGCTGTGCAGCATATATTCATTTCTGACTGTATCTAAAGCCATTGTGGCTTCAAATTTTTTTACTATTATCGGCAAATTATCTTCTTGAGTGTTGGCAGATTGAGACTTTTTAGCTCTGATTAGAGAGATGCTGTTTTGATCTAGCTTGACATCGGTGGCATAGAGTTGAGCGATTTTGTTCCAAACTTTCTCGTCAGTAATTTCAGCTAAGGCGTTTTGATTCCGTTCAGCACCAGACTGGAGAGCAGTTAGCATTGGCGTTTCAACTCTCATTTTAGAAACTGCTAGAGAGCTTGCTATTTCTGCTGTCGGTGGTTGATTGGGATTGCTGGGAATTTCTACCAACTTGGGGGGAGACTGGATACCCAGGCGGGATAAATCTGCAACCCATTGGGCTTGGATAGAATTTAAGCGATCGCTGTGGTATTTTCTTAAATAAGACTCGCGATCGCTTGGTGTAAGTTTACTATAATTTTTTACTGCTAATTCAGCCTGCTGTAGCTGACGCAAAAATGCTTTGGGACTATATAACCCCGGAATAGCATCGATTGGACGACCTGATGCATCCAATATATAATGAATGCTATTGCCTGTAATCGTTCGCTCCAACTTGCGTCCGTCGCCAAAATCAATAGTTACTTTGGGTACAGGCCGCACTGATTGCCAATGCAAAATAAAGCGGTCTTGAAGCAGTTTAGAAATTTCAACATTCGGATACAGCGCTACCCTGAAGAACCTACTATTAGCACAACTCAAATCTTGATCCAGCCTACCCAATAACCGCAGAGATAGAATGGGTTTACCACTGGTTCTAGCAGCAGCTTTGGCTTGTTCTATATCAGTGTACCAATACAAACGAGAGGCGTAACAGTCCCGTTGTTGACAAAGTTCGTCTAAAGCTAGCCGAAGTGCAGGGGAAGGTAGAACTGCTCCTGAAGAAGCGGTATTTAACGTATTAGCATGGGATTTAAGAAATACTTCTAACCCTCTTGGGCCCTGTTTCCGAAGTACAGAAACTTCTTGAGATAGCTTGGAGATTTCAGCTACAGGAGTTTGAGCATCAGCTATCTGCAAAAAACCGAAGCTGACTAGAATGAGTGCGAAAGGATATTTGAAGGTTCTAAATTTCATATATTTTCAGATATTTTCAGATATTTTCAAGAAAAATAGGGGGTGTGAGTGGGGAGCATCCGGTTTTGGCAACAACGAACAGAAAGAATTTGGTTGACACTCTCAAAATTCCACTGTCAGCCAGAAATTTTAATCCTAGCTTATCGCCTTTCTCATGGCTTATATCAAAGTATGTTTTTATACAATAGAACTAAATAATACAAAAATATTTACGACAAATCACCCCGTCTAAATTGCACTGTTAGGCGGGGTGATGGAGAGGCTGTAATTCTTAGTTAAAGGGACTCTTTATTGGGGACTAGAGACGAAATTCAAGATTGACGTTAGTTTGCTGGGTTGTGCTAAAGAGCATGAACGCTTATTTATGAGATGCTATCGGTAGCTTAGTTTCTTAATCTTCCTGATTGGGTTGTGCTAAAGAGATAGTTTCTAGGTAATTGACTAAATCGCTTTGACTGGAGAAATCCAATAGCGCCTCGGCTAAATTTTCTAGTTGAGTAATAGATAATGTGCCAATCTGCTGTTCTATCTCTGGTTCAATTGCAGCAAACCGACGTGTTAACTGACGTATAATCAGTTGTAGCGCCTCCTGTTTCTTTCCTTGTTCTTGTCCTAGTTGCAAACCCTGTTGCAATCCCTGTTGCAATCCCTTTTGCAGAATGTCTTGGTAAATCACAGATTCTTGCATAATTTCCTCTCTGAAAAGCTGTGTAATCAAACTTTTGTCAAACCGCAAACCAGCTAAAACCTGTACGCAAGCTGATATATTTTGTCGCTCGTCTGTTTCTTCAATCATATCGACAGCAGTAGCGACTTGAGTTAACAAGTCTGCTGGTGAGTCGGTTCTGGCTAATGTCGCCAGTGGTAAAAGTGCAGGGTTAGCTAGCAGTGGTGTGGGATCTTCTTCCCATAAACGAATTACTCGATACTCATGTCTGGTTTTTTTATCTACATACTGAGTATTAAAAACAATTTCTGAGGAGGTGGGTTGTAAAAAAATCAACACCTGCTCAATATCACACCAGTATTCTCGTTTTAATCTGGTGTAGTAATCCAGCATCCGAAAATCAAGCGGGGTTTTGGATTTTGGTGTCGTTTGAAACTCTAAATGTAAGATTTGGTTGGCGATTTGCAGGAATGTTACTGAATCAGCACGAATCGGTTCGAGGTTGAGTTCGGTTTTGAGTACTTGGATATCTGAGGTGTCAGATGCAAGTAACCATCTGGCAAAGTCACCAGGGTATTTTTCGGCGAGGTATTTGCAGGTGTTATCGTAACTCAAGGGCGTATATTTGATATGTTGTGGTCTAATTGCATATTTGGGTATGGAATTATGAAAAACTCCACCCATAAGTGAATGGAGTTTTTCGCCGCTTTCTATGAAACTAAAATCTGACGGCTTAAAATACTCATTACCTCGCCAGGGTTAGCGGTTGGTAGTAGTTGACTCCAGTCTCCAACACTTGCATACCCAATTACTTGCAAATAGTGAATCGTACTGGTGACGGCTTTTGGAGAACCAATCAATAAGTGTTTAATTGGTTCTCTATTAGATAATCGCATTTGAGCAGATTGTTTGAAAATGAGTGCATCGAAGTCTTCGCTGCTCAAATACTGTTGCAACTGTGCTTCAGCGAACTTTTGATTTTCTACGAACTTTTGTACTTGTGTCATTATTGTAGTTGACTCCTAGAGTAGGGGTTTAAAGAAAGGCGATCGCGGACTCTTCCCGGAGGGCGATCGCTTTTCTTATACTTTTTATAGCATAGTATAATTTTATACAAGTTAAGTACTAATATAAAAATATTTACGACAAATAAACTCGTCCAAAAATATAATTTGGACGGGTTAAAACTAAATATATGAACCAATTATGGAAGTGATTGTGAGATGTTTTTATCTAATTAGTTGATTGTTGATATTTAACCTACAGCATAATCTGTAAATTGGCGCTTAAATGGTGAATGAAAGCCGATGACAATATCCTGCTTGGGGATACCTAAATTTGCTAAATCTTCTCCTACTTCATTTTCTGTTCCATTGTGTTGCAGCCAAACTTTATTATCTTTGATGTCTAAATGGATAAAACAACCATAGACACGACGTTGGTTTTTCCAGCCGACATTTACAAGTTGATAGTGGTGGCGTTCTGTGTCAAAAATTAATTGAGTTTCAATTTCTGAGTCTTGACTATAAATTGCCGCATATTCTTGAAGAAGTTGCTGAATTATTTCTTGATATTTTTTTAGTTTATCCATTCGACAATATCCTCCGTTACAGGCTGATAAGTAATCAATTTAAGTTGATATGTTTTGATAATATAAGGTAGGTTGGGTTTCCTTACGTCAACCCAACTTACATTTAATGCACAAATTTAGGCTTGACACCACACTAGATTTATGCAGGAAGTGGATTATTGCACCAAAGGAGTTGTCCCGTTACCATTAGTTGACGCATTCGCAATTGCAGCTTGAGCAGGTTGACTGGCAAGAACCGCTACAACTGGAGCAACTTTTGAACTAGATTTTTTATTTCTTTTTCCATTAGAGCCGCCAGCTTTGGAATACTGTATACTATTTCTGCCGTAGATAGTTGCAACTCCACTTAGCATTCGTTCAGACATTTCGGAGAGGGCTTTATCCATCTGGATTATTGTTTTACGCGATTCTTCAAGATTGGATACAAGCGTGTTATGAGCTTCTAACGTCGCACGAGTAGTGTTGATAAGGTGGTTGTAGGCTTCAATGGTTAATCCATGTCCTAAATCCAGATTTTCATCAACGGATTTAAGCAAGGCGAGACGAAGTTGGGCTTTGTCAACAGCAGCAGAACTACGAGTTCTTAAAGACATGAGATATCCTTTTTTTTAAGAATTCCTTTTTCAACATAGTGGAGTATCCTTTTGCCTGAAATGGGTAGTTTTGTGGATTTATTTCATTAAAACTTCAACGAAATAATTACGAGTTTATCTGTATTTTTACTCATTTTTCATATCGATTTGTTGTTTGAGAATAAGTGCAATCAACAAATGCGAACGCCAAATCAACAAATGCGAACCCCAAATCAACAAATGCGATCGCTAAATCAACAAATGCGAACCCCGAATCAACAAATGCGAACCCTAAATCAACAAATGCGAACCCCGAATCAACAAATGCGATCGCCAAATCAACAAATGCGATCGCCAAATCAACAAATGCGAACGCCAAATCAACAAATGCGAACCCCGAATCAACAAATGCGAACCCCGAATCAACAAATGCGATCGCCTAAGAGGTTGTTTGAAAAGTAATTAGCTGTGATTTTAGGCACTTGTTGATCCCCCCTAACCCCCCTTAAAAAGGGGGGAACCGGAATTAAAGTCCCCCTTTTTAAGGGGGATTTAGGGGGATCTAAAACCTTTTACTACCAACAAGAGGACTTTTAAAACATCCTTTGAGGATACAAGTTGCATTTGTAGCCATCGCAATTACATTAAAAATGACAAAATCTCGATTCAGAAAATTGTAGCGACTGTCAACTTTGTGTCTAATTTTTCAGAAATTGAGGATAATACTGTTGAAGCTTCATCAAGATGCGTCTAACTCACACCTGCTCATGAACGAACAGCGTTTACAAGCTTATAATCAGCTAATTCAAACCCTGCTAGATTGCCCTAGCGGGGAAGAACCAGAGATATTGCAACATTTTAAACCAAGTTCCCTACTACCATTTAATATTCAAGCATCTTTAGGACAAACATTATGGATTTATGGAGAAGTAGAGCCAACTGAAGATTGTGATACACTAGCTAAAAAATTAGCCATAGCCTTAGTAGCTGGCACAAATTTAAATCCTGTACGAACACAAAAAGGAAAACTGTTTGGTAGTCTTTTATTTGAATACCAAGCACTTGACCCGGATGAACCAGATAATCCTGCCAAACAATGCCATATTTTAATAATCATTAATAATAGTCAAGCTGCAACCGGAACACTTGCAGCAGAAGCTTATGACTGGTTGCTAAATTTACTATGTAGCTACCATAAAATACTTTACATTTATCAATTAGCGCGTCAACGCTACCGAGACGCGAGAATAATTTATAGTAATTTAGAAAATAAAATCCAAAAATTTAACAGCCTGATATCTGAAAATCAAACACAATTATCTGGCTTAAAAAGCTTAATAGGAGAAATCCCCAAGAAAAGCTTTGATTACACTAGATGCTTGCAAGATTTACAAACACACCACACAGCAATTACTACTAATATTACTAATTACACAATTTGTTTAGAGAAGATTCAAACTATTGATAGCGGGAATAGCCCCCAATCCTGGCAAGATTTTATTAATAAAGACTGTAAAAAATGGCAAGAACAAATACAAACAGATATTAACTATCTGACTCCAGGTCAAGAATTGTTTGGACAATTCGTTGATACAATTCGCGGTATAGTAGAAACAGAACAAAGTGAGCGCGATCGCTCCCTAGAAAACACTGTTCAAATATTAGGTATCGGCTTTGGCGGTGGTGCGATCGCCTCTGGCGTATTCATAACACATATTGATAAAATTAATCTACCGTTAGTACAAAAACATCCCCTTTACGCATCGTTAACTTTAAGCATCATTGCTACCGTGGTATTTATCGCTTTAGCTTGGCTAATTACCAAACGTAAATAAAGTAAATTCTTCGGAGAAACGATGCAAATAAAAGACATGACCACAGAACAGTTACAAAATTTGATCCGTAACACAGTAGATGAAATTCTAGATGAATACTTTTGTGATATTGATCGAATGATTACCCCCCTTAATCCCCCCTTATAAAGGGGGGAAACAAGAAAATCCGATTCCCTCCCCTTTCCAAGGGGAGGGTTAGGGTGGGGTAAAACCCTGGTTAATCAACTATTTTAGACTTGTGTGTACACCATATCCATTTAAGCTACTTAGCATACACAAGTACTAAAAACCTCGATCGCTCAAGGCAACTTAACCGTTTTTATACGCAGATGAATATACTCTCTGCGTATTTTTTATGAAAAAAGATTCATCCCAATGTATATTTCTGCATTTTTTTGGGAATCATAAATCGAGGAAGAATTATACACCACAAGGTATGACTTCCTGAAATATCACGTAACTTTTAGAGGATAATTATGTCTAAACGCAAGTTGCCCAAAGGCCGTAGTGTTAGTTCAGTTGCTCTAGAACCAGAAGTTGCGATCGCAATCCTTGGGTTATTTTCCGCTGCGGCTGATGGTGAAGGTATTTCTTCAACAGAAGAATATGCTTTGAGTGAATTTCTCGGTCGGGTTGACTTATTTGAAGATTACTCTGAAGACGACTTTGAAGAATTGACCGAAAAAGTCGTCAGCTTGATTGAAGAAGAAGAACCAGAAGATTTAATCGCCCAGTCCATCGAATCCTTACCCAATAAAGGTTATCGTGAAGCTGCATACATCACAGCTATCTTAGTAGTAGGGATTGACGAAGAAGTACCCGAAAGTGAACAAGATTATATCTCTGAACTTCAAGAAGCCTTAAATATTTCAGACGAACGCGCACAAGAACTTATAGACGCAGTGTTTGAAGAGGAAGAAGAGGAAGAAGAGGAAGAAGAGGAAGAAGAGGAGTAATCTTTTTTGAATTGCAACCTCAGTCATCTACCACTTTAATTTGGGGTTGCTAAATTTAGAATATGAAATAATTTTGTTTGAGTTAAGTTGTTCAGATTCCCGGCTTCATCAAGAAGTTGGGAATCTTGCATTTTATCAAAATTAATCCGATAGAGCACTAATTAGAAATTAGACAAAAATCACCAAAAAGCTGAATTGATCAATTCGTAGAGTTATCCAGAACTCTTGTAGAGATGTAACACTGCTAAATCTCTATTTTTTGGAGATGCCTAGACAACGCACTACCATTTTTCAGATAAAGGTAAAATATCCTTGAGCGATTGCCATTCAACTTTCACATCACGTTATCATCAGATATTGTGGAATTTCCGTGCATAACTCGATAGCATCTATGACCGCCTCTCACTCCGAAACTCCATCTCCCAAGCCCGATGCAAGTACTTTTATTTCTGACCATCAACAGGTGGATCGCAGTAAGCTAAGTCAAATGTACTTGCATTATGTCGAGACAAAGGATAAATATCCTCACGCGGTATTGCTGTATCGGGTAGGAGATTTCTTTGAATGCTATTTCCAAGATGCTGTAAAATTAGCGCAAGAATTGGAATTAGTTCTCACTAGTAAGCAAGCTGGGGAACAGGGACGGGTGGCGATGTCTGGTGTTCCGCATCACGCTTGGGAACGCTACGCGACGATGCTAGTAGAAAAAGGCTATGCAGTAGTAATTTGCGATCAAGTTGAAGATGCTTCTGAAGCTGCTGGGAGATTGGTGCGACGGGAGGTAACGCGCATTCTTACACCCGGTACTTTGCTAGAAGAAGGAATGCTCAAATCCAGTCGCAATAATTACCTTGCAGCAGTAGTAATTGCCGCAAATCATTGGGGTTTAGCCTATGCAGACATATCCACAGGGGAATTTCTCACCACTCAAGGTAGCGATTTAGAACATTTGACCCAAGAATTAATGCGCTTGCAACCTTCAGAGGTGTTAGTTCCGACAAATGCGCCTGATTTGGGTAGTTTGCTGCGTCCGGGAGAGACTTCACCACATCTACCCGAGTGCTTGCCACCATCATTTTGTTATAGTTTGCGATCGCAACTTCCCTTTTCTCAAGGAGAAGCTAGACCTAGATTATTGCAGAAATTTAAGGTGCGATCGCTCGAAGGACTCGGTTGCGATCATCTTCCCCTCGCTGTCCGTGCCGCTGGTGGTCTTCTGGAATACCTGGAAGATACTCAAAAAGAAAACCCGGTTACTCTCCAAAGACTCCGCAGCTACACTGTCACCGACTACCTAATTGTTGACAATCAAACCCGCCGTAACCTAGAAATTACCCAAACCGTTCGGGATGGCACTTTTCACGGTTCCCTACTTTGGGCGTTAGATAAAACTAGTACAGCAATGGGTGGGCGTGCTTTACGGCGGTGGTTGTTGCAACCCCTACTCGATATTAAAGGCATTCGGGCACGGCAAGATACCATCCAAGAATTGATGGAAAATACGCCCCTGCGTCAAGATTTACGGCAGTTATTAAGGCAAATTTATGATTTGGAACGACTCACAGGAAGGGCGGGTTCTGGTACAGCTAATGCTAGAGATTTAGTAGCTTTGGCAGATTCCCTCTCACGCTTACCAGAATTATCCAACTTAGTCGTTGAGACGCGTTCTCCTTTCCTGAAAGCTTTGCAGAAAGTCCCAAGTGTGTTGGAAGAATTGGCACAAAAGTTACACGCACATCTTGTAGAGTCACCACCCATCCAAATTAAGGAAGGCGGATTAATTCGTCCCAGTGTAAATCCCCTATTGGATGAAAGGAAGGCGACTGTAGAAGCGGACCAGCAGTGGATTGCCAACTTGGAAGTTGATGAGAGGGCCAAGACAGAAATTTCCACACTGAAGGTAGGATTTAACAAAACCTTTGGTTATTACATCAGTATTTCTCGTACCAAAGCCGACCAAGTACCCGCTAATTACATCCGCAAGCAAACCCTGACCAATGAAGAACGTTACATCACCCCCGATTTAAAGGAACGAGAAGCTAGAATTCTCACAGCGCGAGATGATTTAAATCAGTTGGAATATGAGATTTTTACGGCGTTGCGGGAAGAGGTAGCACAAGAGGCGGAAGTAATTCGCAATTTATCTCGTGCAGTAGCGGCGGCGGATGTGTTGTGTGGTTTGGCTGAGTTAGCGGTACATCAAGGTTACTGTCGTCCCGAAATGTTGCCAGGAAGAGAGATAAACATTGTTGATGGTCGTCATCCGGTAGTGGAACAGTCTTTACCTGCGGGTTTTTTTGTGCCGAATTCGACGCAATTGGGTCAAGAGTCATTAGCAGATGACCAAGAACAAATGACTAATGACAAAGGACAAAGGACAAATGACAAAGGACAAATGACAAATGACAATCCCGATCTGATTATTCTTACCGGGCCAAACGCCAGTGGCAAAAGTTGTTATTTACGTCAAGTGGGATTGATTCAGTTAATGGCGCAGATTGGTAGTTTTGTACCAGCTAGGTTTGCCAGATTGGGAATATGCGATCGCATTTTTACCCGTGTTGGTGCAGTAGATGATTTAGCAACTGGTCAATCTACCTTCATGGTGGAGATGAATGAAACTGCAAATATTCTCAACCATGCTACATCTAGGTCGTTGGTACTATTAGATGAAATTGGTCGCGGGACAGCAACATTTGATGGTCTTTCCATAGCTTGGGCGGTGGCAGAATATATAGCAGTGGATATTCGGTCACGCACAATTTTTGCCACCCATTACCACGAGTTAAATGAACTGGCTAGCATTATACCGAATGTGGCTAACTATCAGGTGACGGTGAAAGAATTACCCGACCAAATTATCTTTTTGCACCAAGTTCAACCAGGAGGTGCTGATAAATCTTATGGAATTGAAGCGGGAAGATTGGCGGGTTTACCAGCCGTAGTTATTCAACGCGCAAAACAAGTTATGGGGCAAATTGAAAAACACAGTAAGATTGCGATGGGGCTGCAAAATCTCAATGGGTAAGCAAGTTTGTAGTAAGAAATTTAGTCTTTATTTTCTCAGCACTAAAGTGCTTACTACAAACCGAGGTGTTAATTACTGTCGAAAAATTTCTACTTTTTGTAACACCACTTCTTGATTCGGACGATCTCTAGTCGTAGGCACATTAGCAATCTTCCTAACTATATCGATACCTTGGACAACTTCACCAAAAACACTGTGTTTGTTGTCAAGGTGAGGTGTTGGTGCTTCTGTAATGAACCATTGCGAACCATTAGTACCGCGTCCAGCATTAGCCATCGACAGGATACCTGCACCAGTGTGCCTCAATTCAGGATGAAACTCATCCTCAAATTGATATCCTGGGCCACCAGTACCCCATCGGCTGGCCGTATCCAAATAACGACTCAGAGGATCGCCACACTGAATCATAAAATCAGGGATAACGCGGTGAAAGCGAACCCCATCGTAAGCTGGAGTTCCCTTACCAGATTGACCAGTTTTAGGGTCTTTCCAGTCGATTGTTCCAGTTGCTAGACCGACAAAGTTTTTGACGGTGTTAGGAGTTCGTTCTTCCTCCAAACGAACTACAATTTCACCCAAGGAAGTAATTAAACGAGCGTGCAGTGTTCCATTACCGGGAATATTAATTTCTGGAAAATTCATGAGGTATCCTATTTTGAAAATTGCCAGTTTTTGACCTACGATAAGCTTATCAGCATTCAAGTTACAGGTTTACAGATTACGAAAAAACTGAACCAAGGAAACTTGAGAAAACGAATATTTTACTCTGGCAAATTTATCGCTGGATTACGGCTAAAGAATCCTCTAGGGACTAACTTAAAGCCAACTCGGTGAACAGGCATCACAGGCCAATCTTCCGATCGCGGAATATGAGTTACGCCCATTGTGTACCACAGTACAATATCTTCACCCAGCAAAGACTCATCGTCTGCAATATATTTTGGTAAACCCTGTCCGGGTTTAGTCTGGTTAGGATAATCGCCGCCAGCATAAAGTTCAGTAGGTTTATATTTTGTTACCCAGAGATGATGAGTCGCAAATTCTGCCCGTTGACGGATTTTTGAGCCTTCTACAGGGAAAAATATAGAATTTCCTTCAGGCATCAGCATATATCCAGGTGCAGCCCCTAAAACATTCTTTTTGTCTGCACTGACAATCATCCATTCCCGACTGCTTTTCATATTCAAATCGCGCACAGCAGCCGTTTCTTTGGTTAGTGGGGTTTGTGTAACTGCGATCGCATTTCCTAAAGGATTTTTCTCATCCATCGGCAAAGCTTTCACATTCATTTCCATCACAGAATTCGCCTGACCATCAACATCAAAATCTAGGCGATAGTTGAAAAAGTGCTGATGATTTACTCCAAAGATATTCTTAGCAATTAGCCGACCAGATGAATCATCATCAGATTGCTTTTGGGCAGCCGTTCCCTGCGCCATTACGATACCCGTTAATTCATTTTGGACTTCCAAAGTCCCATCCTGGTGAAAGATCCAATTGATGCTGTAATCATAGTTGTCAATGGCCACCATCATCTTCATCACTAATTCTCGACTGCGACGGACATCATTACGTTGAGTATTATATTCATAGTGTTTCCACAGCATTCCGTTATCGCGCTCGTAGATACCGATAACTCCTGGTATTTGATAAGGTTCTCCCTGCTCATTAGCAAATACAGCATTTAGCAACAAGCCATTTTCGGGAATTTCTTTACCTAATTCCATCGTATTTGCTAGTAGACCTAAGTTATATTCTCCAACATCAAAGGCATTTCTGAACGACCAAGTAGGCTCAGAATTGCCATAAGGTACTACCATTTCTGAGAGGCTAGCGCGGTATAAAACTGGTCGAATATTTTCCCTGTCATTGTGCGTCACTTGGTACAGCATTAATCCATTCCGAGGATGCATTGAATAGCGAAAATTCCAACCTTGCCAGCTAATCTCATTGTCTTTTATCTGGAAACTACTACCATTAGGTTGGAGAACTTTCAATGCTTTAAGTGGTGACAGTAATTTCCCCAAGGATTTGATATCATAATCCCAGTTTTCTTTAGAGAAAGGTATGTTTCCTCTATCAACAAAACTAGCAATTTTACCTGTGTTCAAATTGACTGTTGCTAAGACTCCTTCAATCGGACTACCGTAATAGTTCCAGCCTTTGCCTTTGTAGTAAGATAAGCCGCGACAAAGACGATTACCTATTGCTTCTTCCTGTTCGCTCAGAATTCCTGGTGCCCACCAACTGATTTTTACTCGATCGAAATCGGTAATTCCCCGCTTTTGCATCGCTTTTTGCCATCGGGGATCGGCTTTAACTACCTGAGTTGCTAGTTCATATTCTGAATTAACGATCGCAGGTTGAACAGACGGTATTTCTTTCCAAGAACTTAAGGTTTTGCTTCTCAGATCAACAATTCCTTCAAAGGTTTTGTTTTCTGAACGTTCATAGATTACCAAAAAAACTTTTCGCCTAAAGACTTTACCAGGTGTAAAATTTATAACTTCTTCTTTATCTGGTTCTTGTAAAGCAATAAGTGGAAAAGCTGCCATTTCGCTCAAAGTTTTCTCTCTTTTGATAATCGAAACAGCTGTGCTAATTTCTACCTCAGTTAGCAAAGTGAGAGGATGGGAAATCGAAGGCTGTTGAGCCGTCAATATTTCCATGAATCCGAGTGAGAAAGAAATGACAACAATGATGGCAATAGCTAGCCATAAAAAACGCTTTAGCCGCTTAATCATCTTTTACATTTTTACAAAAGACTTATAGTTATCTATTTCCAAACCTAAGATTGAAAACCGATAAATTAAGAGGCTAAAGCGAAATTAATTATAATAAAATAACCCCTCTCCCCGCTTGCGGGGCTACAGTATTACACACAAGTCGAATTACCCCCCTTAATCCCCCCTTACAAAGGCTACGGTGTACACACAAGTCCTTCTGACCCCCTCTAACTCCCCCTTGGTAAGGGGGAGAACTGGATATTTCCCCCAATGCATCGAGGGGATTAAGGGGGGTAAATCCAGGGTTTGGACTTCATTACCAAGATGTGTGTACACTGTAGCCTTATAAAGGGGGGGAACAAGAAATCTAGTTCCCTCCCCTTTATAAGGGGAGGGTTAGGGTGGGGTAAAACCGTGATTTCTGAGCTATTTCAGACTTGTGTATACAGGGTAGGCTTGCGGGAGGTTAGCTCAAGCACAGCTTTGGCGGGGTGGGGTTCCGGGTATTATGCTTATCTTACGCCGAAACAAAACGGCGTAAAGATTCAGCACGACGTTTAGCAATAGAGTTATTTGGAGCTAATTTGAGTGCTTCTTCGTAAGCTTGTAACGCCTGAGTAGTTAATTTTTTCTTCTCGTAGGCGTGACCGAGATTATTTAATCCTGTAACGTAGTCTGGTTTAGACTTAAGAGCTTCTTTGTACTGACGAATTGCTAAGTCATATTGCTCTTGGGTGAAATAAACATAGCCCAGCCCGTTGTAGATGGGGGCGATATTTGCTTCTTCCTCTTCTTCGGCAGCTTTCAGAGCTTTTTGAAATAGCGCGATCGCTGGAGAATACATTTTTTTTTCTGAATAAATACTGGCTAACTCATAATATTCTTGAGTCGTACCCTTTTCTTTCTCTAACTTCTTTCGCAATCTTGCAAAAGAGCCTTCAACCTTACGAGTTTTGAAAATCTGGCGAAAAACACCCACGGCTGCAATTGTGAGTAGAACCACCAAAATTGAGAGATAAACAACGGCTAGACTGTTATCCATTACTGCAAATACAAATATTATAAAGTCGCTTTTGTAATCTATTATCAGCCTATTGGGGATGAGGGAGACAATTCTTCACTCCTAACTCCTAACTCCTAATTAACTTACGGTAAACCCCAATATTGAGAGCGTTGCTGGAGCCAACCTTTTTCTAAATAACGAGCGATCGCTTGATTCACATTTCGTCTTAACTCATCGTACTGCAATCCCTTGGGCATTACTACAGACAAGGGTTCAGTTGATAACTTAGTTGGCAGTAACCGATATTGAGGATATTGTTGCACCCAACCGCTTAGAACACTAGCATCTGCGGCAAAGGCTACGGCGGCATTATTTTCTATTCTCTCTCGCGCTTCTTGATAGGAATCCACTCCTACTAACTCGGCGTTTGGCAGATAGTACCGCACTTTAGCAACGGTACTGGAATTGTTGAGCACGGCAATTTTTTGTTTTGACAAATCACTCAACTGCTGCACAGAAGCATCTTTTGTAACTAATACAGTGCCATCCAAATAGTAGGGAACACTTAAACTAACTATGCGGGCGCGTGACTCGGTTGCTGTGACTCTAGCGATCGCAAAATCAACTTTCTTGTCTAAGACTACAGACAGGCGATCGCGATTCGCTACAGGTTGAAATTTTACAGCTTCGGCTTTACCAACCAAGTCAACTGCCAAATGCTTGGCCAAGTCAATTTCTAAGCCTTGCAAATTCCCATTGTCATCTTTAAATCCCAAGGGACGCAAGTTATCTTTCACGGCAACATTTAAATAGCCCCGCTGCTGAATTTCTGACATTTCGGCAGCAGATGCAGTTAATCCCGTCCCGATTAGAGAAAAGCAAAAAATCCAAAAGATAGTGGCGGATAATACCAGATGTAACCGAGTAATTGCTTGCCGTCTGTTACATCTGTTATACATCCTCTACCACCTTTATCCTTTAGCTTGAATTGCCAATTCAGCAACTTTGCCGAAACTAGCTGGATCGAGGACTGCCAATTGCGCCAACATTTTGCGATTTAGTTGGATATCAGCTTTTTTCAAGTTACCGATCAACTGGCTGTAACTCAAGCCGTGTTGCCTGGAAGCAGCGTTGATGCGGGTGATCCAGAGGCGACGAAAATCGCGCTTTTTCTTTTTGCGATCGCGGTAGGCACTCCGTAGTGCCTTCATCACTTGTTGGTTGGCAGTTCTAAACAGAGTTGAATGGGAACCGCGAAAACCTTTAGCTAGTTTGAGAATTTTATTGCGGCGTTTGCGAGCTACATTACCGCGTTTTACCCGAGTCATAACTTATTTCCTAAAATACTTACAAATATGGGAGCATCAAACGCACGTTAAGTTCATCGCGTTCGTGTACAAGCGTAGTCTGGCGCATCCCACGCTTTTTGTTAGAACTTTTATGTTCTAAAAGGTGGCTTTTGAAGGCTTTACGGCGGACAATTTTGCCGCTACCGGTGGCACGGAATCGTTTTGCCGCGGCTTTACGAGTCTTTAGTTTAGGCATGGTCTAGCTTTGATTCGACACGATCCATTATTATATACTATTAAAATTGCTATAACTGCAATTAAATAAAGGATTTAGCCAACCGCCATCGCTACGAATTTCTAAAACGCGACTTGGCGGCAAGTTTTCGGAGCGATCGCGAAGCTTATACGAATGGTAAAAATGACTATATCCGTGCTTTGATGGTCAAAGCACGGAATGAGGATATAGGAAAAAACCAAAGCCATTGATTATTTAACTTTTTTCAGTGGCGTTGGCTTTGGGATCTAAAATTATTTGCGAAGTGGATTTATTCACATGGTAAATCCAAGATTGTTCTTTAACCTTGACAATCACTTCCCAACCTTCCACGGGGTCGTACTGCTGGGTGCAGACTTCGCCAAAGTTGAATTGGCAGAGATTTCCAAAGGTTTTTGCTGTAGTTCGAGTAATTTTTAAATCAGCAATTCCTACCCCAGAACGGCTTGAAGCATCGCTCAAAATTGCATCTGCGATCGCTTTCGGCAATGTTTGTAAAGTAATCACTTTCGGATCTAAAAGGATTTGCTTTCCAGATTTATCTACATGGTAAGTCCACGAATCTTGACGGACTTTGACAACTACTTCCCAGCCTTCAATGGGGTTGTATTCTCTAGTACAAACTTCTCCAAATTTGAACTCACAGGGATTACCAAAGGTTTTCGATGTGACTTGGGTAATCTCTAATTCCCGTTTACGTAGGCCAGAATGCTTGGAGGCATCTCGTAAAATTTTATTAGCGATCGCTTTCGGCAACTCGTTTGCTTGCGATTTGGATAATTGAGTGCCGTCTGGGTAAGGAATAGCCCCAGCAGAATTGTTTTCAATGAGTCCAAATCCATAGGATAGCAAGCTTGTCAACACCAGCGTCAAGAAAATTCCTCTGGGTGACTGGAAGGTGCTTTTAATTACGGCAGATGCTTGGATGATTGATTTCATATATTATGTATTGATTGTTAAAAATTGAACGGATAATATCGCAATTACAATCATAATTTGTTTGACGTTGCAGTCTCAATTCAGTTTCCTTATAAGGAGCAGGGGAGCAGGGGAGCAGAGGAGAGAGTTGCAGCAAGTTTTTCTCCTCTGCTTCTTGGGGAGCATCCCAAATGTGTAAGTTATATCAAACCCAAGTTATAAATTGTCATTGCGAGCGCAACGTAGTGGAGCGTTCGCGAAGCGTCTCGTAGAGAAGCAATCGCAAGATATGGGATTGCTTCACTACGCTGTCGCTTCGTTCGCAATGACAAACATGTTCTTGCAAAATTGGGATGCTCCCGCTTCTTGTCCCCAATGCCCAATGTCCCATCCCTTATACTTGTTTGCTCATTGCTGCTAAATTCACCACACATTCAGGAAATTGGCGTTTTAATGCTGGAAACACTGGGCAAGGCGCTTGTTCTTGTAAATTATCCGGTTTACTCCAAGTAAAGGGGGCTTTCTGCGCCGCAGACATCCACAATAGAAGCTTTGCTCGTGTCATAGCAACATAGAGTAAACGATACTCTTCAGATGTTTTCAAATTTTTTGCCACCTCCCATGCCTGACTAACATCCGGTATGATAGATTCTTCGTGAAGAGTCGCACGGATTTGGGCGCGGGCTACTTCTGATAAGGTAAAGTCGCCTAAAAATTGGCTTTGCGGAGGAACCCAAAATCTGCCAGGAATCAAGTTTTCGTGAAGAAAGGGAAGAAACACATAGTCCCAATCTAGCCCTTTAGCTTTGTGCATAGTGATAATCGTCAGTTGACCGCGACGGGTATAACGTTCTTCCGAATCCTCGGTTTCCACTGGTTCAAACCGTTCGGAACTAACGATTTCACTTAAAGCTGACAGCATTCCCCCCATCGAACTATTGCCAGCTATCTGCTGGTTTACCCGTTCTGCGAGTTTATCAGCAGTTGCCAATTCTGCTTGGTCGTAATTTAAAGTCAAGGCGAGAAAAGAAATTAGCTGGTATAGTGGCAGTTCTAAGCGAGCGCGAAGTAAATTGCGACACAAGCGAGCAGCTTTTTGTTCTGTTTCTGGCTGTGGTTCTGCTAGGGGGCCAGGATACAAAAACTCTTCTGGCAGACTAGCAAGGGCATTGAGGTCTTGGGTAGGAATTAATTGGCGCTGTACTAATGCTTCTAGGGCGGCTTTGAGGTAATCGGGAGAGTGGGGGCGATCGCAAAATTGCAATAATGCCAAAATTTCTTGGGGAACATGGGAACGGCGATCGCGTTCTCCCACATCGTAAAGTGTAATTTTATGCTCTTTGCACATAGGTGTCAGAGCCTCTGCTAACCATCGTCCTTGACGATTTTCTCGGACTAAAATCGCTGCACTATTTTTTGTTGGGTCTTCGCCAAATAACTCAATTACTCTTTGAGATAACAATTCAACGGTGTGATGAATGTCACGCGGTGTATAAAGTTCTAATCCTCGTCCTACGGGTGCGGGGTTAGCGTTAGCTTGCGGATCGCCAACTTCTACAGGGCGAATTGTCTGCAAGCGAAATGGTACTTGTCGGTTGTCAGGAATCTGTTGTTTGTTGTTAGTTTTGGTTGTTGCTAACCACTGATTATTGATCCATTTGAGGGCAAAGTTAGCGGCTTCAATGATAATTCTAGTACTGCGACCAGCTCGATCCATCGTTGCTAATCGTTCGATGCGATCGCACTCTTCGCAAAATTGCCGGAAATAAATCGGATCGGCTGGAGTAAAGGTAGAGTTAATTGCTTGGTTGGGGTCGCCAACTCGGACTAAATTGAGTGCTGAGTGCTGAGTGCTGTTAGCGGTAGCGGGGCGTTCAGCCCGTGCTGAGTTGGGAGTTGGGAGTGGGGAGTTGGGAGTTGAGAGTGGGGAGTTGAGAGTTAGGAGTGAAGAATTCTCTCGCTGATATTCCCGATTACTTGCCAAAATTTCTAATAGCTGCGTCTGAAGAGGGCTAGAATCTTGGGCTTCGTCTTCAAAGACGGCAAATATTTGGTTTTGCTCGATATAACGGGCACTGTCATTTTCTAAAACGCGCAGTGCGGCTAAAATCATATCGTCGTAATCTATAAAATCACGCGATCGCATTAAGTTTTGATATTGCTCGTATAATCCCGCTGCTACGCTCAAAATTGCATATTCGTCTGTGGTTTGTTTACTCCACTCCCGCAACAATTCTGGCGATATCCCAGAACTTTTTGCTTCATGAATTACTGTATTAGCTAATTCCGGCAATACTTCTGTTCGCAGCACCGATTGACGACGCAACCTTTCTGTCTCTTCTCCGTCAAATTGATGACCTTCTAGCAACCGTAAATATACATTTGGATTATTTACAATCCATTGTTCTACAGCAGTTCTGATAAAACGGTGACTTTGGGTTGGCGTAATTAATATGACATTTTCTAATTGCAAACCCGACAAATCAGAATGGCGGTTGGCAATGTTCAACGCTAGACCGTGTAGAGTATAGACAAAAAAGCCCGTTTGAGGTAGAGATAAATCATCTCGTAAAAATTTGCGAATCTTCGCTTTAATATTGGCAGCAGCGGAGCGAGTAAAAGTAACGACTACCAACTGACGGCGGGAAGATGAACGCTCATATTGACGGGCGATCGCGATCGCTGCTGCTGCCGCCATCCCAGTAGATTTGCCTGCACCAGGAACGGCTGAAATAGCCAAAGGGCCAGATTGCCAATCAGCCATTTGTTGCTGTCCAGGACGTAAACTGTTGCGGATGCGTGCTATGGCTTCTGCCCGTAGGGATGACACAGGAAGAAGCCCAGACAATTCTGGGTGGAGTGATTCTGGAGGTAAAGCAGCAGTAAAATTAGTGTCTGACATTATAAAATTTTATATTTTAAATTTAGGATTTAATCTAAAACCGCAGATATGAAAAATTATTGCTGTTTATCTGTGGTGATAAATATTTAATTGCAAACCAATTAGCTAATAGCTATATGAAGATACTAACAACAAAGAAAATTATTTTGGTTGGCGGTGGCATCGGTGGTACTGCAACCGCGCTTGCTCTTTACCAGGCTGGATTTGAACCCGTTGTTTACGAGCGCACGGCAACATTACGCGAAGTTGGGGCAGGAGTCGCGCTTTGGGCGAACGCGACCCATGTCCTAAAAGAGTTAGGCGTGTTGGACGATGTGTTACGCCAGAGCGATCCAATTACAAATTATCAGTTCTTCTCCCAGATGGGCAAAGAATTAATGAACCTCTGCATCAATCATTTTGAAGTGCCAGCTGTAGCCATCCATCGTGCTGATTTGCAGGCGCTGCTCTGGCGGAAACTGTCGAGTGAGCATTTTGTTTTAGGTCAGACATTTGAGCGTTTCGAGTTAGTTGAAAACAAAGTTCATGCCTATTTTACTGGCGGTTTAGAAGAGGTGGGTGATGCGTTGATTGGAGCCGATGGACTGAGGTCAAAGGTGCGATCGCAACTATTTGGTCAAGTAAAACCGATTTATCGTGGGATGACATCGTACCGAGGGCTGACGAATTACATACCTAACACTTATAAACGTGGATACATCTGTGAATTTCTGGGTTCCGGCAAAGCCTTCGGATTTGTGACGATTGGTAAAGGGCGAATGTATTGGTATGTAGCATCTAAAGCCGCAGAAGGGCAATCCGACGCACCTGTAGGTCGCAAGCAAGAACTTCAGGAAATTTTTCAAGATTGGCCTACCCCCATTCCTGAACTCATTGCTGCAACTGATGAAACCAGTATTCTGAAGACTGATCTCTATGACTGTGTACCGATTCCCAAATGGAGCTTTTCAAACATCACGTTACTTGGTGATGCCGCACACCCAACTCTACCAACGATGGGACAAGGGGCGTGCATGGCAATTGAAGATGCGCTGGTCGTTACCCAGTGTTTGCTAGAACATTCAGACCCCGCAGAAGCTTTGTGCCAATACGAATCGTTGCGACTGGTTCGCACCAAAAAGATTGTTGAACAATCTTTACTAATAGGAAAAGTTGCTCAATTAGAGAATCCTGTTGTTGTAGCAGTAAGAAATACATTAATGAAGTTGTTGTCACAACAGTTTGACAATGACTATAGAGCTATTCATGCTTACAGAGTTAGCTTGAAACTCGATAAATACTGATTTTATGTTGGTTCTTAAAGTTGGTTGTGAGCAAGAGTAATTGGCTAGCGATCGCGCCTGACTAAGATCATTCTTCCGGTTCATGCGACACACAAAACTAATTAGTGTTTTTGTAAGTGGGAAAGCACATAGAATATCCTGGCATTAAGAAGCAATTTCTGGGCGAGCAATTAAACATTCTTTTAATCCCCTGACTGAACAAATTAGCCAAGCGTTATTTGTTCAGTTAGGGGATTGTTAAGAAGTCTAAAAATGAAATCTCAAGCGATGCCTACTGCAGGCTGTGGTTTTGATCAGCTGCTGTAAAACCAGAAATACGGGTCAACTCGTACAGTTGAAAATGACTTTTAGACTAGCTCTTCGATGTTTTGCCGTTCGTCCACAGTTGATTTACTAAAGACAGCTACATACAACCATCCTGCTAAAATAGCCCCCAAAATCGGAGCTATCCAGAACAGCCAGACTTGTGAAAAGAGTTCTACACCTGCAAATAGAGCAACTCCAGTACTACGGGCAGGATTAACCGAGGTATTGGTTACAGGAATGCTAATTAGGTGAATTAAAGTCAGTCCAAAACCAATTGCCAGTGGTGCAAATCCTTTAGGAGCATGGCTATCAGTCACACCCAGAATAATCAGTAGAAACATGAAAGTCATCACAACTTCAGTAATCAAGCAAGCAAACAGCGTGTACCCACCTGGAGAATGAGTACCGTAACCGTTGGTAGCTAATGGGTTGGAGCCAGTCAGGGTAAATCCAGTTTTGCCGCTAGCAATCAGGTAGATAATGCCCGCAGCAACAACTGCACCGATTACTTGAGAGACGATATAAGGTAGTAAGTCAGATCCCGGAAAGCGTTTACCTGCCCACAGTCCAAAGGAAACAGCTGGATTGAAATGACCACCAGAAATATGACCAAGAGCATAAGCCCCTGTGAGGACAGTAAGCCCGAATGCCAAAGATACACCTACTAATCCAATACCCAATGGAAAAGAAGTATTTTCGCTGATTTTTGCAGCATCTGCTGTGTAGGCTGCGGCTAGAACAGCACTACCACAGCCACCTAAAACAAGCCAAAATGTGCCGATAAATTCTGCCAAACAACGTTTTGTGAGAGACATTTTTGGGAAATTCCTTGTTCCGCTACAAATTAGTGATAGTTACGTTACACAATGTTTAAGTCATTGCTGTCAACAGAAAATCTATTGCCTTTGTTGCGTTATGAAACTAAATCGAAAAAAATAGGAATTTTTTCTCAATAGTTAATTGTGGTGATAAAATATGAAAATACAGTAAAAGCTAAAATAACAGAAAAAATACTTAATTTCTTAATAATTTTGCTCTCATAATAAATTTGTTGCAATCCGGTTGGTCTTAGCTTCAAAAACCTTAAACTGCGTAGCTTGCTTATCTAGTAATGGTATCAAGGCAAACCCAACAAATCACCAAAAGTGTTGGGCTTAGTTCTTCAAACCAACCTACGATTTTCATTAACTCAACCGAGCTGAGGTTTTTGCTTGAGTTAGTTTAATCTTCAACACTCCCAAACCAGAAGGTGTGGGAGTGTTACGCAGTTAGCTCGTCTAAAATTGAATTTATTCGTCAATCTGCCATGAATCCTTAGTTAATTCTTCATCCAGAATTTTCTTAGGACGCACAATGATAATAATTTCTCCTAGTAGAGGGATTTCTGGCTCAGTTTCAAACCATTGAAAATCTAATTCACCACCATTTTCAACAACAAAATAGCTGGAGGCATCCCATTCTCGTTGGGCACGATCTATTACTACTACGACTGGCCCTGTTTGGCTTTGGGTTTGGATGGGGAAGCGATCGCTATTTGCTAAAATCACTACTGGATCTTCTGCCGCCAATAACACTTGCCAACCTGGTAAGGGTACCCAAGCTTGCTCTCCAGAAAACTTAACCAGACGAAATGGTTCAATTTCTGTCAATATCGGCACAGCTTGCAAGTCTTGTCGTGATAATGGCAACTCGCCTACGACAGGCAAGATTCGGGGTAACTGTTCTTCAAATTCCAGGCGGTAAAACGGTAAAATCGGCGCTGGACGCTGGGGAACGGTAGTAAAATCAGTCAGTAACTGTTCGATTTTTTGCCTTGCACCTGGCGTGTGAGCAAAACGCAAACCTTTGGCGATTAGGCGCGATCGCTGTTGTAAATCTGCATTTTGGCGTGCCAGTTTCCAAACTTGGTGAGCAACAGCATCCCCAGGATGAGCAGAAAAGCCTTCTGGTAAAGTGCGGAAATAGGAGAACTCTTTAATTGCTTTTGCTATATCCCGTGCCTCATCAACATCAACGTTGTGGATGAAGATTAGTTCGGCGGCGGTGGCGCGTTCTTCTTGAGTAAGTAAACGTAGCTCGTATAAAACATCGCTGCCACGTGTAGTATAGTGCGATCGCGTTTCTGCCGATACTCCAAACTTTTCCAAAGAATTGTAAACTTGAGAACCAACAACCACCTGATTTTGTTGAATCGGCTCAAATCCAGTCGCCTCAAAAATTTCTTGGGGGTTGTAACCGGCTTTTAGCAACGAGGCGATCGCGGCTCCCCATTCCACCCAGTTGCCTTGTTTTTGCCTCAGCCTTCGCAGTAACTCTTGTGCTACATCGTTGGTAGCATTATCTTCGGGATTCTGAGTGTTGGGTGGTAAATCAGTCATAATCGGAGTGCGAGCTTCAACTTGAGAGGTTAATTAATACCTCATGAGCAAGTCTTATTCTAATCTATACCCAGACCTACACCTCATCCACGATCAAAACTGCCATAGTTTCGCTAATTTAGTTGGTTTTTATACAGCATTTTTTAATTCAGATATTTGGTCAGACAAATTTCCTCTGTAGCATTCACTATTAGGGTTCTCAAATATGCAAAACAACTCCGTATAAACCCTTGGCGGTCTTCGGCTATTCTCAACTAAACTTGGTATGGAATATAACAAGAGAGTGAATATTTAAAGGAAAATCTTATGGATAAACCCAATCTCGAAATTGATAAAGTTCAATCTCAAGTTATGACTCTGGAACGACCAAAAAAGCTGAAAATCCTGGTAGTTGACGATGAGCCAGATAATCTCGATTTACTTTATCGCACATTTCGACGCGACTTTAATGTTCTGAAAGCTGATAGTGGGGTGAACGCTCTACAAGTTTTGGCAGCAGAAGGGGAGGTAGCAGTGATTATCTCCGATCAACGGATGCCAGAAATGAAAGGGACTGAGTTTCTCAGCAAAACTGTACCTCAGTTTCCCGATACAGTGAGAATTATTCTCACTGGATTTACTGATATTGAAGACTTGGTAGAAGCAATTAATGCCGGACAAGTCTACAAATATATCACCAAGCCTTGGGACCCAGGGGAACTGAAGGCAGTAGTGCAAAGAGCAGCAGAAACCTACGACTTGCTTAAGCAACGTACAGAAGAATTACGCCGTGCTCATGCTCAAATGGCGCTGCTGAGTGTTTTGGTACAGGTAACTCAAGCCGCTTCTAGTTTAGAAGAAACTCTCGCTCCCATTGCTAGGGCTGTGAGTGAAACTTTTGGGGCAGAAGGCTGTATTTTACAACTTACAGATGGAAATACTCTGGTTGCAACTCAAGGAACTTACAGCGATACAGGTACAATAGAAAATTGGCTATCTCAAGACCCACTAACCAGGGAAGCGATCGCCACGGGACAAATGCAAGTTTCCTTAAATGTACTTAAAGATACTAAATTAGTTGATGCGATTCACTACAAAAATACGAATGTACAAGCACACTTAGTGATCCCAATTAGCTACCGCAATCAACTTTTGGGTGTATTGTCGCTACAGTGGAAACAACCTTGCACTTTGCGAGAAGATGAATTGGTGCTAATTAATTTATCAGCACAACTGGTGGCGATCGCTCTGACTAGTAGTCACTCTCATTAGGGTATTGTGTAGTTGTCATTAGTCATTTGTCCTTTATCCTTGGCAAATGACGAATGACTAATGACCAATGACTTATTGACCAATGACTAACGAAATTCAGTCCATTTTTAACCGTATTGCTCCAGTTTATGACCAGTTGAACGATTGGTTGAGTCTGGGACAGCATCGAATCTGGAAGGAAATGGCAGTAAAATGGAGTGCAGCTAAACCAGGAGATACTGCATTAGATTTGTGTTGCGGTAGTGGTGATTTAGCTTTACGTTTGGCACGGCGTATCGGAGCTACAGGACAGGTGTATGGAGTGGATTTTTCCCAAAACCTGCTAGAAAAGGCTAAAGAACGCTCGCATTGGCAGTACCCCCAACCTGCTATCAGCTGGGTAGAAGCTGATGTCCTCAATTTACCCTTTGACGACAACCAATTTGATGCCGCAACAATGGGCTATGGTTTAAGAAATGTTAAAGATATTCCCCGCAGTCTCCAAGAGTTATACCGTGTTTTGAAGCCGGGAGCTAAAGCCGCAATTTTAGACTTTCATCGACCGAGTAATCCTCAGCTACGTGCCTTTCAACAGTGGTATCTGGACGGTTTCGTGGTACCAGTTGCCAATTATTTAGGCTTAAAAGAAGAATATGCTTACATCAGTCCCAGCTTAGATCGCTTTCCCATCGGTAAAGAGCAAATAGAGTTAGCTCATGAAGTTGGTTTTGCAGTTGCCACACACTACCCCATTGCGAACGGTATGATGGGAGTGCTAGTGCTTAGTAAGTTAGGAGTTATTAGTTAAAAGTTATGAATTATGAGTAGTGATAAATTCTCATTTAAAATTTATCATTCCTAACTCCTAACTCTTGTACAGACGCGATTAATCGCGTCTCTACTCTTAACTCCTAACTCTAAGCTCTAACCTCCTAACTTTTTTAATTCTTCCCTTGGACTGGTCTCATCTTTGGCTTTATGTGTCTCCCCCGGTACTGGGTGGAATTATTGGCTATTTCACAAATGATATAGCCATCAAAATGTTGTTCCGTCCTTACCGAGCAATTTATATCGCTGGACGAAGAGTACCCTTCACCCCTGGATTGATCCCCCGCAATCAAGAACGTCTGGCTAAGAACATTTCTAATACAATCATGGGGTCACTGTTGACACCACAAGAATTGCAAAATCTGGCACGGCGTTTGTTGCAAACAGAACGCGTGCAATCAGCAATTCTCTGGTTGTTGCGGTTGGCAATTGAACAAATAAAAGCAGATAAAAATGAGAAAAGTGCCAAAATTGTAGCAGGAATTTTGCGGGATTTACTAGGAGAATCCTTACCACGATTGCTTAAGGTTTTAGCGCGGCGTGAAGATTTTTTAGAAGCGCAGATCAATCAAATTTTTGACCAGATATTGCTGGAATTTCAACTGAGTGAAGAACAAGCTACGCGGCTTGCTGATTGGTTGTTGCAAGTAGTTTTACCGCCGGATGTTTTACGCCAAACAATAGTTGATTTTTTGACCGATCGCACCATTCAAATTATCGATGAAGGCTTCCGCGAAAAGACCAGTGGGACTTATTGGGTAGTAGCAAATTTGTTTGGTTTACGTAATACTCTTACACGGCTACGAACTTTTTGTTTGGATGAAAAGGAGGCTGCTAATACCCGCTTGCAGGAATTGACTCAAGATTTGCAGATGCGCGATCGCATTCGAAAATTACTGCAAAATTTATCATTACAAAACTTGCCAATGGCTACGGTTCGCCAACTCCGAAAAACCACCCGCGAAAGTGTCCGCCATTATCTGCAAAATAGTGGTAGTGATTTTTTACAAGGATTAACTGATTCTGTTGATTGGGAAAATATTGCTGTAGTGCTGCTGAATCGTCTTAGTACTTCACCAGTTGTCAGTACTTCTTTAGAGGTGATGAGTCAAGAGTTAGCTCTAATTTTAGAGAAGTATTTGGAAAAAGATTTAGAAGCAATTGTGGCGCAGGTAATTCCAATTTTATCGATAGATGAAGTAATAGTTGACCGGGTAAAATCAACTTCAGCGGCTGATTTAGAAGCTGCAATTGAGGGAATTGTCAAAAATGAATTGCAGGCGATTGTGACTTTAGGTGGTGTTTTAGGTTTTGTTATCGGGTTATTCCAGACAGTATTTTTAATATTAAGTCAATATTAATTTTTTGTTTTTACCTGTAAAATTTGATCAAATTATACTTGCAATGTCGTCAAACTATGAAATGAGGGGAATTGAGCGATCGCCTTTTGAGAAGAGATGTGAGTAAAAAGCGATCGCTTAACTCAAAATCTGTGCTAAATTCAGCACAAATCCAGGTAATACATCCTCTCCTGATAAGCTAGTAGGCGATTGTAAAACCTCGACATCCTGTCCTGGACGGTAAATTTCCACCTGTTGGTTTTGCGGATCAATCAGCCATCCTAAACGCACACCGTTGTCAATGTACTCCTGCATTTTTTGTTGAACAGTCTTTAAGCTGTCTGAAGCAGAGCGTAATTCTACCGCAAAATCTGGAGCGATGGGTAGAAATTTGTCGGGGTCTGGATTCAGGGCTTCTAATCGCTCTCGGCTGACCCAAGATGCATCTGGAGAGCGATTTGCACCATTGGGGAGTTTAAAACCCGTTGAAGAATCAAAAGTCAAACCTGTGCCATCAACCTCAGCCCAAAACTCTAACCGGGCTGTTAGTTTTGAATTACGATTTCCGCTTTCCCATCCAGTTGGTGGCATGATAATTAATTCTCCCTCTGCCGTGCGCTCAAGTCGCAAATCTCGATTATTCTGACACAGTTGGAAGAACTGCTCATCTGTTAGTTCAATAGTAGGGCTGAGGTTCAGAATCAGGGCAGTCATAGTTGCCTCTCAAGCTTGCTAACTGTAGCGTAGTAGTGTGTCAAGTTTAAATTAATAGGTAAGCAACTTCGTAGTAAGGACTTTAGTCCTTAATTTTCTAAGCACTAAAGTCCTTACTACAAACTTTTCATTACTAGCTTAGACATTGTACTAGCACTTTTGAGTACCTCCAGCAGTAATTAGCTACAATTTAATTGTAAAGCACAGTTAGGCTTTGCAAATCCAAATTACCAATTGTGGTAGAGTTTTTCTGCGTAGAACATAATCTCTTCATTTGGCAACCTAATTTTTGGTTTTTGTCGAGGATACAAACTTTCGACAGCATCTGTATCCTGTTCAATAACTGTAGCTGCTGCTTGTAAAACTGAGTTTTTAAACAGAAACTTCATCAAAGGATTGACGACTTTGGCATACATCAAAATAAACGTTTTAGTAATTTTTTCTGTTTCTGGGTAGAGAATATGAATTTGAGCAATATCACCAATAGGCGTTTTAGCAAAAAAAGCTGTAGTTGAAGGAAAAGCGTATTCGAGTGTGTTAGTCAACGTTTTAGGGAAGATTCCCAAAATAGGATTTTTGAGAATTTCTCCTAACGTGTTGTTGGCTCTCATCAGTTCCTGTTTAACTGTGGCAGAGTATCCTTTTTCTTCAAAATGAGTGACATGACAAGATGTAATTTTAAATAGTTCTTTATGAGTACCATTTTGGTGGTTATAGTCATAGTTAACCATCAGATTAGTCAACAAATCACCCTGAATACTTTTGTCCCCAGTTACTCCGATAAACTCGTATTCATCGACAATTTTCTCATGCAAATCTGGGATGGGCAATCTTGGCTCAAATCCAGCATAAGTCCAGATACAATCATTGCTAATAATTAGCTCTAATGGTTTGCTAATTGGCTGAGTGTCTTTTTTATCTCCTTGCTGTAGTCTGCCTTGTCCATCAAATTCTAGTGCATGAAAAAGGCAAGTAATAGTATCTCTTTCTTGACAAACCCAGCCGTCTGATAAGGGTGCTTGCATGTGCGGACAGATGTTATCAAGGGCAAACACTTCACCTTTTTGGTTTTGCCAAATAACATAATCCAATCCATTTAATGTGATTTTATTGGGTTTATTCACTCCCAAGATAGATTTGTGCGCGATTAACCAAGGCGCACCAGGTAAAATTGGTTCCATTTTTCCTCCAAAATCTTGATAATTTTTTGAAAAGTCGCTAGATGCGTTAGCAAAAGGTAATGCAATCTTGAAACTTAAAAGTTGTAGATAAGCTGGTGTCGCCTGTTCTACATCACTCTTTTTAATGTAAATTGGGATAACTAAAGTCTTGTCTGCAATGGACGAACTAATACTATCGGGCATTTTAGCGGCTAACTTCGGCTACTGCATAGACAAGTTAGAAAGCTAACTAATTTTTTAGTTAGTTATTAATTTAATAAATTTCATCTTCTATGTCAACTACTAACCAAGTTTTTAGTTAATATATTTTCGTTATGATGATGGAGCAATGTGGGTCGTTCAACGCAGTCAAAATTCTCATCTAAAAAACCGCGTCAGGTACGCGATGCAGAAGCGACGAAAAAGCAGATTCTCGATGCAGCGGAAGCAGAGTTTGCCAGAAATGGACTTCAAGGGGCGCGGACAGAGGCGATCGCTAGAGGTGCAGGTGTCACCACAGCGATGATTTACTACTACTTTCAGAGCAAGGAAGGACTGTATCAAGCGGTTCTACAACGTCCGGTGGTGGAAATGCACGAATGGTTGGGGCAGCTAAATCTGGATCAGTTACGACCAGAGGAAGCTTTGAAACTGCTAATCAAAGAAGCGATCGCTTATGAAGGTGCTCACCCACATAGAGGGATGCTTTGGTTCCAAGAAGCAAACCAAAATCAGGGAAAGTATTTCAAAGAGGGGAATTGGCAAGAAAATTTTAGCTATCTGATCAAGATCTTAGAGCGGGGGATGACAGAGGGTTGTTTCCGTCAGATCGATCCATTTTTCACCACTCTGCATATTATTGGGGTTTGTAATTTATACTTCAACGCTTACGAAAATATTAAGCATACTAGACCAGATTTGCAATTACTAAGTCCAGAAATGATTGAGCAGCATACTCAAGCAGCAGTTAATTTTATTTTGGCTGGTGTGCAAGCAACCAAAGTTAAAAGTGAGGAGTGAGGAGTAGAGACGCGATTAATCGCGTCTGTACAAGAGTTAGGAGTTAGAAGTTATGTCAAAAAAGAGCAACGTGAACAGCAGCATTTGGCAAAAATTCAGGTAGTTAGTCAAATTAAGTCACTCCAGGGACTATTAAGCGATCGCATCTAAAAATGGGGGTGTGGAGTCAGCCACGATTAAAGAAGCTTTGAAATTATCGGAAATCTGGACGGGAAAATTCTTAACAGGTAAAAAGCAAAAATTAAGAAACGCTTGTGGTATCAAAATAGTAAATAAGTTACCACAAACGTTTTTCTTAAGTAATATTGTGTAACACTTTCGCACAAAAATGGCTAGTGTTTTGTGCGAACAAAGTAAGCTAAAAGGTAAAAATCCTGATTTGTTCTTTGGTTGTAACTAGTTAAGGCATATCCATTAGAAGAGATAACTTAATCATTGTCCTCTTCTCTAGAACTGCTCTTAGATAAAGCTACAGAATTATAATAGAAACCAGTAACTGCTGTAGCTAATGGCCCTATTAACGAGTATAAAGTTTTAGCGGTATCATTGATTAAACCTGATGATGTTTCAGATTTCTTTTGAACCTCCTCAATTGAAGAACTTGTTCCCCAGAGACTCTTTGATATGTAATTTATTGCTAAAGCGTGCCAAAATATTACTCCTATCAAAGTACCCCACAACATTAATGCTAAAATACCTGCCAAATAAGTATTGAAATTTTGGCGTTTATCAGCAGGACTAATATTGGTTGTTTTTTCGCCAAACTGGGGAATCAGATTATTTAAGGAATCACTTGTTTTAGGAGTGTTTTCCATTAATAATTACAAAATTACTAATGTTTGATCGCCACTCTTTTCATTTTTGAGTATGAGTGAGTTTTCTTCATCTTCAGCATAAAGTGCAATAAGCTTTAACCCTTTTCGGATAACTTCAGACTCCGATGTGTTCATTTTTTGGGCTATTTCTTTCAGATACTCGGAATCTTTCTCACTCAAATTAACTCGAAATTTACGTGCTGACATAGTTACAATCTCCTTCTTACAAAGCCATGCAAGGATATAGGTAGACACACCATAACAGAGCAGTTTTTCACTGCCCATGCGGTAGTTAAATTAGCTCTCGTCATCTAAAGCATGAGTGCCATAAGCAGTAAAAAGCTAAATTATGACTATGAGATTAGAGAAGATATAAAAGTGTCACCCAAAGTTGCACAGTAGTATATATACTTGGTACAATAGTGTACCTCTTTATTATCCCTATAATAACCCCTAAAGAGATTACTTTCAAGCCGTTCACAAAATGCTTATATTCTTTTTGATAAATCTTAACTAAATCTTTATATACTTAAGAAATATTTTATACACTTGTTTCTTGACACAGTTTGAAGTTTTCACAACAAATTGTAAAGCTTACTGTATAAGGTTTTTCTTATCTAGAATGAAAATAATTTTTACGTAATTTTAAAGAGAAATTAAAGGAAAATTATACTAAGTCTCAGACCTCAGCGATCAACTTATATAAAAATTCAAGCCTTTTTTCTTCCATCGTAGTAAAAAACAAAACTATATTTAGAAATAATTTTTAATTAGCCGCCAAATATCTGTATAACTCGTTAGAATGAAAATAGGACGTTTTTAGTCCCTTTTAAGGGTATCTCTATAGCACATATAAAGGGGGGTTATTATGACTATTTATGTATTATATAATATCAATAATGAATCAAATGGCCCTTATGTGATGTTAGATGAAGAAACTTATAATGTAATTGAGTCTATTGCAAAGAAATTGAATATTTCATCTGATGAAGTACTTGCACTAGCAATTGAGCGCCTTCGAGTTGCACAGGCAACAACTGATAAATTGGAAAGACAGCTAATTGAAATATTGACTGGATAATATTTGTATAATTTGATAATTATGAAAATATCCTGACATTGATATTTTAAATAGTTTTTGTAGATCTAATTCAGGAGAATAGTGACAATTAAGTTAAATATTGTATCAATAGCATTAAGTACAATTTTAATTAATTATTATTTATGCTTTTCAATCGAAAGTAGTGAAAAAGCCCCTCTATATAATTATGGAGGGGCTTTTTAAGGCTAATTAGGGTTTGCGGAAAAAGTCTTTTCGTGAGGGCTAAGAGGCAGGAGACAGGAGGCAGAAGGGGAGTTACAAACTACCCCTAAATCTCTTTCTTCCGAAAAAGTGATTGATTTTTTGTGATATCAAGTCTTTTTCCTTGCACCTTATTCACCTTTTATCCCACTCAAGGCATTGATTTATCAAGGTTTTATGTTTATTCAGCAAGCCCTAATTATGTTTAAAATTTTTATCAGAATTCATTAGACCTCTTGTATAAATTACAATAATAATCTCAACCTGACAAAGCTATACTGTGTCTACCCTGTTCTTAGCAAGAGAAAAGATTAAGAGTTGGGGTGCTAGGGATTTTTGCAAGATATCTATTGACCAACTTTACTGAAAAACTTAAAAACAATAAGCGATCGCATTCTGAGCCAATATTTATTATTAATTACGAATTCCGCACAGTGCTACTAGACTTCAATTTAGGATAAGCAATCCGTTTGTGATGAAATTGCTGCCAAACATCCACAAATATCTGGGCAATTTGTGACATCTCTTCTCGTTTGAGTCCTGAATCAACGAGTTGATTATCTTGCCATTTGGCACGCAGAATATTATTGAGCATTGCTAAAGCTTGTTCAGTGGAGACATCTTTGAGCGATCGTTTTTCTGCCACAGATTTAGCTGATGCTTGCAGCGATCGCAGCGCCGCTTCACAAGAATCTGCTAACATGACAATTCCGGTTTCCCGTGATTGGGGAATTGGGCCATCGTAGCGAAAATCTGCGTCGTCTACTGTTAAACTTGGATCTGACTGAGCCATTTGCTGGGCTTGGTGATGAAAATAAGCAATCAGCATTGTTCCCTGATGCTCTGGAATAAAAGCTTGAATCGCCGTAGGTAAAAGGTGTTTACGCGCCATCACCAACCCTTCAGTCACGTGCTTTTTGATAATTTCTGCACTCTTCCAAGGATCTTTAATCTCTGTATCGTGTTTATTCGGCCCGCCCATTTGATTTTCAATAAAACCAAGAGGGTCGTGCATTTTGCCAATATCGTGATATAATGTCCCAGCCCTGACTAGTTCAACATTGCATCCTAATTCTTTGGCAGCAGCTTCAGCAAGAGTAGCTACAAGCAGCGTATGTTGAAAAGTTCCGGGAGTTTCAGTAGCGAGTCGTTTTAATAAAGGGCGGTTAGGGTTCGCCAGTTCTGCTAGGCGAATTGGGGTAACTAAATCAAAAACTTTTTCTAGATAAGGACTCAAGCCCAAAGCGATAACACTCCAGCCTAAGCCGGATAAAGCAAATAATCCCGCTTCTTGAAAGACAATATACCAGGTTGAACCAAATACTTGACCAATTAAGCTTTTAACAATCAGGTAAATGCCGCCCTGAGTTAAGGCGATCGCAACGCCTAATAATGCCAACTCTTCACGCGATCGCAATCGTTGGGCAATGTAACTACCTAATATTCCTCCCCCAACACCAGCTAAAAGCGCAGCCTTGCTCATATCCAAGCTAATGCCTAATATCGGCAACAGCAGACCGACAACTGTCAACCCCAAAGTGGGGCCGTAAAAGCTTCCCAACAATAAACCAAGGGCGCTCCAGGTGGTATAAGGCAATCCGATCGTAATCACTCCTGGCACACTCAGAGTTAGCAATAACACTAATAGGCGATCGCGTTGTCGCAATTCGTAATCAATATGGCGTTCTACCCAGACAAAAATGCCAATAGCGAGCGTTATCACGCCTCCTAACTTCACCAACTCCTGCCACTTTACCTCCCGGCGAATCAGGTGATAATGCTCCAGCACCTCAAAGTTCCATGCAGTAATCTGCGCTCCTTTTTTGACAATCACCTCACCATGCCGTACCTTCACCATCACGGGTGGCACATCAGCCGCAGCCTTTTGAGCGTTTTCTCTGGTTTGTTCTTCATCTTTTTGTAAATTCGGCTTGAGTACAGCTAACAACAGGTTTTTTGCCAAAGTTTCAGCGGATTCTGGTACAAAGGTCTGTAATTGTAAACTCACCGCATCTTGTAAGATATTTTTTGGCAGTCCCTGTGGAATGCCTTGGGTGAGAATCCGCTCTAGACTTTGATGGATTCCCATTTGTGTTTTTTCCCATTCCCCATCTGATAAATCCAAAAGTAGAGATTCTTCATATACTGCTTCGGGGCTAACAGTCTCTAACTTTAAAAGTTTGGCAGTGGCTTGGATATATCTTTGACGTGTTTGGGAAATTTCGGCAATTATTAAGGACAAGCTTTTCTCAGAACTTGTGAGGCGGTAAGATTCTAGTTCTGTTACAGCTTGAGTAAAGTCAGTATTTTGAGAAAAATCAACTGGTTCTGTCTTTTCTGGACTCTGGGAATCAGATTTGGGTGGTGTTGTACGCGGCTGGCGTTTCTGATTGGGTGCAGCTATGGATGATGGACGGGATGAAGCGGTAGTTTGTCCGATTCCCTTCTGCTGCTGATTTTTACTATTTTCTACAGCCGATAGCAGTGCTTGCCATTCCAAGTCTGAACAAGAGCGGAGGTAACGTTGGGTAGAGATGGATAAAACTACAGGTTCAAAAAAAGGAAAAGCTCCAGCAACAGCGCGAATTTCGTTGCCATCATCTAAAAGTTGTTGCAAATTTTGGTTGATTTTTTCGTTGATTCGCGGATCAAGCATCAACACCTGTAAAGAGCTTGTGCTGACGGCTTTGCGCTCGGCTTCAGTTTTTTTCTGATCTTCGATGCTAGCTGTGTAAGGCGCTGTAATCGTTTGGGGTGCGGGATGTCCTACTTGGAGTTGAGTCTGATTGTATAATTTATGGCCAATAACGCCTGTGAGGGACACTAAAGCGATCGCCAAAATCACCGAGTAACGCTGTTTGTATGTCCAATCTAAAGCTACTCCATAAATACTACTCTTATTTTTGACCGATTTTGCCTTTGACCTTAGCGCTCTTTCTTGTTTTCGGCGTTCGCTTTTCTCATTGGTTTTTGATAAAAACAGGAATACATTCTTGAGCATAGTCCTCAGAAGTTCCCTTCTATGGGTTTTACCTTTGGGACTTCTCATTAACTTTCCCTTACGGCGTAGTGTTTTGTACTGTCGCCGCCAGTGAGTCAATTGCTGGTTCAAGAACTGCAAAAACTGATGCATTTTCATTATCTCTGCCTGCAATTGCCAACTTTGATAGTTCAAAAAAAGACAATCATCAGGAAAGTTTAATCTGCGGCGGCTGCAACTCGGTGGCGGGGGTTTTTTATTGCTGATTTGCCACAATAGCTAGCTACAGAATCAGTCCAAGGGTTTACTGAAAAATTCTAGTATATGAGACTAATACAACTGTGGCGGAAGTTTGCCTACCTTTAACCCCTTATCTGGTTAATTTAAGATTAACGCGACCGAATAACGCGAGGAGCTGCGTAAACTGAAAGCAAAGCCACCTCACATCCCTCCTCTGTTAACTCTTTTGGGTTTAAGGTAAGATTATACACTCCTGACCACACTCCCACAAATGCATCGGTCAATTCTAACATTTGGGAAAAGCTAGTTAGTCCCCATGCTGGAGAATTCCTCTGCAAGAGCAAGACTTGCCAATTTACGGGAATTCCGCCTGTCCCGTTATATGCTCCCGACAAAGCACCAGTAATTGCACCTGTAGCCCGTGAGCTTAGAAGCGTAGCATCTTGCACTTGAGAATTGTCATTGTGAGTAGCCTGTAAAATTGTCAGGCGAAAGTCTTCCAAGGTATTCAAAAAGCAGTAAAATGCCATAGCAATAGTGTTACTGAGTTTTTCTTCCTTAGCAAACTCAGCTTGCGTTGTTGATAATCCAGCCCCTTGCTCTAATAAATTCTGGACTATTAATAATTTTTTTGGTATTGATGTCGGTGTTTCGCCGATAAAAGAAATTGTTTGTGGGATAAGAGTTAGAGGGTCGAGTTTTTCAGTTAAGGCAAGAGCGATCGCATATCCTACTGCTAGTGTTCCATCTCTGATTACTGGGTCATCCTCCCAGATTTTCAGTACACGCAGCAAGTTTTGTCGGAGCTTGATTGGATTTTCGTGAAAAAAGAGTGCTACTGGGAATGTGGCAATAATTATTTTTATCGAGATGTCATCAGTTGCTACTAAATGAAGAGGTTCTTCTTGCTGACGCTCTATCCAATCATCTAAATCTAATCTACCCAACGCAATCAAACTCTGGATACCCAGAACTGCCATTCTGCCTAAATCTAGGTAACTCTCAAACTGTACTTTACCACCAGAGAGTAAACTTCCTCCCAGGAATGCTCCGAGTAAAGTTCCTTTAAACCGACTTATAGGAGAGTAACGCATAAATTATGTAGTTAAAAGTGAGGAATGGGGAGTTAATGAAATATTACTAATTCCCAACTTTACTACCAACTACCAATTTCTAACTCCTAACTCCTAACTCTTAAATGATCTATCAAAGCTTGTAAGCCCAATAAGTAACTTTGAACGCCAAAACCACTTATTTGCCCGATCGCAACTGGGGCGATATATGAATGATGGCGAAATTCTTCCCGACGGTAAATATTACTCAGATGTACTTCCACTGTGGGCAAGTTAACAGCAGCGATCGCATCTCGTAATGCCACACTTGTGTGGGTATACGCTCCTGCATTAATCAGAATTCCCTGATGCTGCCCTAACGCGCCATGAATAGTATCTACCAAAATTCCTTCATGATTTGACTGCAAAGGAAAAACTTTCGCCTGTAATTTGAATGCTTCTTCTTCTAACAGGCGGTTAATTTCAGCTAGTGTCAACGAACCATAAATTCCTGGTTCTCGCTGTCCTAGCAAATTTAAGTTTGGCCCATGCAGTGCCAGAATACTTAAGGGTTGCAACGTTGAATTTACCACTTTGGGATTAGTGGCGACGGCGCGAGCGATCATTCACAGGAATCGGAATCAGTTCCGGTTCCGGTTCAGCCTCTGGCCCTAATAGGCTTTCGATTAGCCTACGAGCTAATTCCTTAAGCTTTTCCAGCACCTTTTCTATATAGTCCATGAACTGATCGCTCCTGAGATACTACCTCAATTTTTGATTAACAGGTACGCAGAAAATGACATATTTTCGCACCTCTGGCTTCCAATCGGGCTGATACACAATCCCGCATTTGGGACATAAGCCACTTCTAAAATTTAGCGTTGTGTTTTCCCTTACTTTTTAGAGTATCACACTTGAACCTACTGAACTGTATCCTATCAAGGATGGATATCAAGGGTCAAGAGTTAAAAATCGGACTTTAGATAGACTATTGAGTAAGAATTTTAGATTTTAGATTTAGATAATTTTAGGGTTCATACCTCGTCCATTATGGGCGAAATAAATCTAAAAGACGCTCCTTATCCCAAGGGGAGACGCTTACGCGAACGTCGCTAACGCTACGCTAGCGTAAATCTAAAATCCAAAATTAGCTGACTTGTCACTAGCCTTCTGTGCCCTTTTTCTTTGCAGCGGTTGTTGATGATTTAGCAGTTGACTTAGATTTGGAACTCGTTGATTTACTCGTTTTGCGAGTCGATTTTCCGGTCGATGCCTTAGCTGCCAACAAGTTCAGCGCCGCCGCCAGGGTTACATCTTCTACCGTTTGACCTTCTGGGATACTTACATTAGTTTTGCCATGCTTGATGTAAGGGCCATAAGGACCATCGTAGATGTTAATTGTTTCCCCGTCCTCTGGATGCGTACCCAATTCGCGCAAGGCTGCTTTGGACTTGCTGTTAGTGGAACTGCGTCCCTTTTTTGGTTCGGATAACAATTCCAACGCACGTTCTAAGCTAATTGTCAACACATTGTCAGCAGCTTTCAGAGAGCGGTAGTCTTTCCCCTCCTTACCCTGGTCATGAACCACATAAGGACCAAAGCGTCCCAAACTTGCTTGGATTTTGCCGCCAGTAACTGGATGAACTCCTAATGTCCGGGGTAGTGCCAACAGACCAACAGCCATTTCCAGGGTCACGGTTTCTGGGGTGACACCTTTGAGTAGGGAGGCTTGTTTCGGTTTGGGGTTTTCGTCGGTTTTGTCACCCAATTGGACATAAGGCCCGTAAGCACCAATTTTTACATAAATTGGTTCGCCAGTTTCGGGATGGCGGCCTACCTGGTCAGGACCTGTGATTTTTTGCCGCAGCAATACTTCTACCTGTTTGGGGTCGAGGTCAGCTGGCGTTAGGTCTTTGGGAATTGAAGCGGTGATAACTCCTTCACCATTTTCGACTTCAATATAAGGGCCATATTTACCAATGCGGACTTTGGCATCTAAATTTTCCAGTTCTACAGTCCTAGCTTTGGTAGCATCAATTTGACTTTCCTGCTCTTTTACCAGCGTTTCCAGTCCTTTATCTCCCAGATAGAATTTCTGCAAGTAGGGCAGCCATTTCGCTTCACCTGTGGCAATGTCATCAAGGGTTTGCTCCATCTTCGAGGTAAAACTAGGATCAACGATGTCCGGGAAATGTTTTTCCAGCAAGTCGGTGACCGCGAAAGCGGTGAAGGTGGGAATGAGAGCGTTAGTCACCAAATGAGCATAACCCTTGTCGATGATCGTGCCAATGATGCTGGCGTAGGTACTGGGACGACCAATACCTTCGCTTTCTAAGGTTTTCACCAAAGAAGCTTCGGTGTATCTAGCTGGCGGTTGGGTTTCGTGCCCAACTGCTTCCAGTTCTGTACAATTTGGATGATCTCCCACTTTCAGGTTCGGCAAAATTACTTCCTGGTCTTCCAGTGCTGCTTCTGGGTCGTCTGACCCTTCAACGTATGCACGTAAGTATCCTGGAAATTCAATCCGTTTGCCAGAAGAACGAAATCCAGCATCCTCCACTTGCAATTGCACGGTAATTTGAGTTTGGCGGGAATCAGCCATTTGACAAGCGACAGTCCGCTTCCAAATTAAATCATAAACGGCAAGTTCCCGACCACCCAAACCAGTTTCTTGGGGGGTGCGGAAGCTGCTACCTGCTGGACGAATTGCTTCGTGCGCCTCTTGTGCGCCTTTGGATTTGGTGGTGTATTGCCGGGGTTGGGGACTGAGGTATTGTTGACCGTAAAGCTTTTCTACACAACTCCGAGCAGCTGCGATCGCTTGATCTGACAAATGCACCGAATCTGTCCGCATATAGGTAATATACCCCTGCTCGTACAAATTCTGGGCAACCCGCATCGTGTCACGGGCTGAGAGGCGCAGTTTCCGGTTAGATTCTTGTTGCAACGTCGAGGTGGTGAACGGTGGCGACGGTTTGCGCGTCACTGGGCCTTCCTCGATGTCGTTAACACTCCAGGTTTTACCAGTTAGGCGTTCTTTGAGCGCTACCGCTTGTTCTTCGTTGAGCAGCAAGACATTACGACCTGCGGTAATTTGTCCAGTCGTGGCGTCAAAATCACTGCCGTTAGCGATTTTGGTTCCTGCCAATGTTACCAATTGGGCACCAAAGGGGGTTTTTTCCTTGGACAAACTAGCTTTCAAATCCCAGTACGTACCCTCATGGAAGGCGCGGCGTTGGCGTTCCCTAGTGACTAAAAGCCGCACAGCTACAGATTGCACTCGCCCAGCAGATAATCCCCAGGCGATTTTTTTCCATAGCAAGGGAGACAGGGTATAGCCGACTAGCCGATCTAAAATCCGCCGGGTTTCTTGGGCGCGAACCAACTGCTCATCGATATTGCGGCAGTTTTTCAGAGCTTTTTTAATCGCCTCTTGGGTAATTTCGTGAAATACCATCCGCTTAGTCGGAACTTTCGGCTTCAGCAATTGGTATAAATGCCAACTAATGCTTTCACCTTCCCGGTCTTCGTCCGTTGCCAGAATCAGTTCATCTACATCCTTGAGGGCATCTTTGAGCTGGGTAACAATTTTCTTTTTGTCTTTCGGGACAACATATACCGGTTCAAAGTCGGCGTCCACATTTACCCCTAGCTGCGCCCATGTTTCCCCCTTGACGGCAGCGGGAATTTCACTAGCCGACTGGGGTAGGTCACGCACATGACCCATAGACGCCTCCACCCGATAGCCTGATGGCAGGTAGTTGCGAATGGTACGAGCTTTGGTTGGAGATTCGACGATGACGAGGGTTGACATGGAAATTTCAATAAAAAGAAGAGCTACTAAGCTAAACAGTCAAATTGAAGTAACTTTTGCAAATTGTCAAGATAAATGGTCACGCTTAGGGCGGTGATTTAATCCTCACATAAACTGCCTGCTTGGGAGAAAATCCGCTGAACTTAATGCCCAGTCTGTCCCAGAGGATAAATGAGGGTACGCTGGGTCTGAATTTCCAGCTATTTCAATCTTTAACTTATCTAACGCATAATTGGCGACTACAGTTTTCAAAATATTCTTTAATTGGGGAATTGGGCATGGGGCATGGGGCATGGAGAGTGGGGAGCAGGGGAGCGGGGGAGCAGAGGAGAAGTAAGTTGCAGTAAGTTTTTCCCCTCTGCCCCCTTCCCCCTGCCCCTCTGCCTCTTCTCCATGCCCCACTCTAATAGAGCTTGTGCCAAAATTAAATCAAACTTGAGAGCAAAAGCGAAGTGGGGTTTGTACCCATGTCAGGAAAGCAAAACTATGCGACCAATTCGTCAGGGTGATGTGATCTTACTACCTGTGCAGCAGATTGAAGGACAAAAAATACCTGATTTAACTTTGGCAGAAGGCGAAGTTACGGGTCATAAACATCGTATTACTGAGGGCAAGGCGGAATTATCTGAAAAAGATGGCACAATTTATTTACGTGTTTTTTCAGAGTCGGCATTGCTAGCTCATGAGGAGCATAAAGCTATTTCTATTCCCCAAGGTGACTGGATGGTGAAAATTCAGCGAGAATATCAGCCTGAAGGTTGGCGTTATGTCGCTGATTGAAAAGTTAACGCCTGAGCAAGAGGCTTTGATTCCAGTTTATCGGGACAAGTGGAGAGCGATCGCGCTTTCAACTGAGCGGATTGATAGAGAGAAAGCGGCGGAAGCTGTAAAAACTGCTTATGCTATTATTAGTGAGCCAGAGCCTACAATAATTTTCTGTGATAGTCCTTATGCATCTCTTTGCCTCGATATTGATCTTCAACTAAAATCCAAAAATGAAAAACTTTATCTTGATATAGAGTGCCTACTATTCGCTCAGTTAGCAGAACAATTAGGTTACGACATTTTATATGTATTAGATCAAAGATTAAATATTCATAGAATTAATCAAATAGAATTTGAGTTGGGAGTCTTACTAGAGAGAGAATTTCAAATAAATCCCTTAAAGTTTTTTGAAGATGGTAGCGTCAGATTAGACTGTTTGCTACGTCCATATAGTCTTTTTGAGTATTGTATTTATGTATTAAAATGCGATTATAATCAAGAAATATGGAAAATTTTACAAAATATATACAAGCATTGTGGTCGTATTTTTGCTTGTGATAATGTTTGTATGATATGCGATCGCCCCACAAAATTATCTTTTGACAATCAAAATCGCCTCCACGCTGAAGGCGAACCCGCCATTGAATTTACCGATGGATATAGCGTCTACTCCTACCACGGCGTAACCTTGCCTGAAAAATACGGTAAAATCCACCCTCAGCAATGGCAATCTCAATGGCTTTTAACAGAAGAAAACGCCGAACTACGCCGAGTGTTAATTCAGGGTATTGGTTACGCCAGAATTTGCCAAGAACTACAAGCTATTGAATTAGATAATTGGCAAGAATATACACTATTAAAAATTGATAACAATGTAGATATCGAGCCGATTTATTTATTAAAAATGACTTGCCCTAGCACAAGCTTTATTCATGCCTTGCGAGTTCCACCAAGTATGAACTCAGCGCGTGAAGCGATTAGCTGGGTTAATTGGGAAATAGATCCAGAAGAATTTGGTGTGCAAACTTAATTGCTTAAGAGACTTTCTCCATTTATAACGGGTTAATAACTACCCAATTTCTTAATAAAATCTCCATGTTCAGCAGACTGCAAGCCTGCTTGTAAAACCTTCAACACACCCTGCATATTACCTGCTAATAACTCCGTCGCCGCTAACCACAACCCTGGAAATACCCGACTTCGCAAAATGCCTTCATTGTCAGGTACTAATTCCAGATATTCACCCTGTTCAAGAGAAAACCAAGTCAATTTTTGGTCTAAAACTTGCCAAACAATATATTCTTTGACACCATTGCGACGATAAGCCTGTTTTTTGCCATGAAGATCAATAGCCGCACTACTAGCAGCAATTTCCACGACTAACTCTGGCGCACCTTCAATATAATCATCTTCACTCAGCCGCGTTTGACCACCTGCTTCCGGTTCAATCAACAGAACAGCATCGGGTTGAGGTTCGTTATCTAAGTCTAAACGGACGGTAGGTTCAACTCCCAACGCTACACCAGAAGTCGCAGCTTCGTAAGTACCAAGCCATGCCAAAATCCAACCATGCGGTTGACCGTGACTTCGGAAACGCAGAGCAGCAGGCATGATATAGACAATCCCTTCGGTTAACTCAGCTTTTTTCAGGTTAGGGGTGGCATTATAGCGACGCTCAAATTCATAGCGGGTGAGTTTGTCGCCATTTTCCAAAGGAGGAATTGTCCAAAGCTGGGAGGGTGTCTTCACCATAATTGTTGTACTGAAAATGAGCTTGTGTACATCCTAGCGAATTAAGTAAAAACGCAATTGACTAGGGAATGAGAGATTAATCAACAAATTTACTTGAATATTAAGATTTTTTTACAAAATCACCAGCAATATTGTTTAAATTGATAGCTGCATCCCAAGCAGTAAATAGGTTTCAGCTATATCACCTCCCCTAAAACCCGCAACAAACCTTATTTTTTTTCAGCCAGCAGGTTTGAGAAAATCAGAAACGATTTAATAATCAAGCACTTATAAGTAAATGGGCTGAATTAAAGATAATACCTCTCTCCAAACCTCTCCCCTTCCCTGCTAAGGGCACGCTGGGCGATGCCTACGGCGGTAAACTACGCACCGAAGGGGTTGATGGTAAGCTCTATCTTATATTTTTTACGCCCACTTACTTAGTTATTTGAGTTTAAAAGGGAGACACAAACATGAAATTGGCTTACTGGATGTATGCTGGCCCAGCCCACATCGGCACTCTGCGAATCGCTAGTTCTTTTAAAAATGTTCATGCGATCATGCACGCCCCCATTGGCGATGACTACTTTAACGTCATGCGCTCTATGCTATCGCGGGAGAGGGATTTTACTCCGGTGACAACCAGTGTCGTCGATCGCAACGTTCTAGCACGCGGCTCCCAAGAGAAGGTGGTAGATAACATCGTCCGCAAGGATGCCGAGGAACACCCAGATTTGATTGTGTTAACTCCCACCTGCACCTCTAGCATTTTGCAAGAGGATTTGCACAACTTTGTCGAACGGGCGCAGTTGGAAGCAAAAGGAGATGTCATGCTGGCGGATGTGAACCACTACCGCTACAACGAACTGCAAGCTGCCGATCGCACTCTCGATCAAATTGTCCAATACTACATTGAAAAAGCCCGGAAGCGCGGCGAATTGGCTGAGGGCAAAACAGCAAAGCCCTCGGTTAACATTATCGGTACTACTACCCTCGGTTTCCACAACAATCACGACTGCACCGAACTCAAACGGCTGATGGCTGACTTGGGAATTGAGGTAAATACCTTAATTCCCGAAGGTGCTTCGGTGAACGACTTGAAAAAGATGTCCAAAGCCTGGTTTAACTTAGTGCCTTACCGTGAACTCGGTTTGACCACAGCTCGTTACCTAAAAGAACAATTTGGCACACCTTATATAGACATTACTCCAATGGGTGTAGTGGAAACTGCCCGTTGTATTCGCAAGATTCAGCAGGTAATTAATGCTCAAGGTGCAGAAGTTGACTACGAAGACTTCATCAATGAGCAAACCCTCCATGTCTCTCAGGCTGCTTGGTTCTCCCGCTCGATTGACTGTCAAAACTTGACTGGCAAAAAAGCTGTGGTGTTTGGTGATAATACCCATGCTGCTGCCATTACCAAGATTCTGGCGCGAGAAATGGGGATTCATGTTGTTTGGGCTGGAACCTACTGTAAATATGATGCAGATTGGTTCCGCGAACAGGTTAGCGAGTATTGTGATGAAGTGCTAATTTCCGAAGATCATGGTGCAATTGGAGATGCGATCGCTCGTGTCGAACCCTCTGCCATTTTTGGCACTCAAATGGAACGCCACGTTGGTAAGCGCTTGGATATTCCTTGTGGCGTAATTGCTGCACCCATCCACGTCCAAAACTTCCCCATTGGTTACAAACCATTTATGGGTTACGAAGGCACGAATCAGATTACAGATTTGATCTACAATTCCTTCACTTTGGGAATGGAAGATCACCTATTAGAAATCTTCGGTGGTCATGATACCAAAGAAGTTATTACTAGAGGAATTTCTGCTGATTCTGATTTGAATTGGACAAAAGATGGTCAAGCAGAATTGAATAAGATTCCGGGATTTGTTCGCGGAAAAGTGAAGCGTAATACTGAGAAATTCGCGCGCGATCGCGGTTTCAAAGAAATCAATGCTGAGGTCTTATACGCCGCGAAGGAAGCTGTCGGGGCTTAATGATAATTTAGTTATCAGCTATAAAACTGATAGCTAGAATTCCATAGAAGAGTGTTTCTTTTAAAGAACACTCTTCTGCTTATTATGAAATAAATTTTTTTGCACAAACTAATTTATTAAAAATGGTGTATTTATGAACAACAATCAATTATCCAGCAGATTTAACGAAAATAGACTGTATACCAGATTAGTTACTACACTCAAGATACTTCAGTTTGTCGGCTTTTTTATTGTAGTCATTTTTTTTATTGTAATATTTTCAATATTTGGTCGAGCTTTAAGTTTTGGTGGAACTAATATATTTATTCTCTTACCTTTAATTTATGTGATTATTCCCTGTATTATTATATATATTCTTACAGCAGCTTTAATAGCAATCATTGACCTTTTAAGCCGCATAGAACGGAATACAAGGTCTGAATAATAACTGAGGAAAATCATACATTGAAAGGGTTTTGTTGAGGAAAACGTGCTGTTACAATGTCCCCAAACTGTAAAGAACGAACAGAAGATAAATCTATTGGAGCATCAAGAAATTTGCCTGCGATCGCGGTTTCAAGGAAATTAATGCTGAGGTATTGTACGCCGCCAAGGAAGCTGTCGGAGCTTAGTTTAGAGTTTAATTGAGAAGATTGAGGGGTGAGGAGTTATGTATATTCTTTACCCCCATTTTTTTGCTTTAGTGGTAAAAATTAAATTATGAGATATCATAGATTTAATATTAATTTTTATATATTATTTCTTTCAATAACTATTTAAAATAACTAAATTAAATATGATCGATGACAAAGCGGCATTGTTTGCGGCACTGTGTCAGGCTGGTATTAAGCACAGTCCAGAAAAGGTTGTGCAGATTACCAAGCAAGCTGATGGCAAAATCGTATTTTTAGAAGAGGGCAAAGCTGGTAGAAGAGGAAGGGGACTAGCACACATCTTAGAGAAACATCAAGAGGACTTTGCCAGACGTGGAATCTCTCAAAATGAAATCCCGGATGCTGTTATGGCTGCTGTAACAAGAGGAAAGTTTCTGGGTTATCAACGAACAATAGAACCTCGCCGGGAAATCTATGAAGTAATTTTTAATGGACAAACACAATACATAGCAGTGACGATAGGCGATAATGGTTATATAGTCGGAGCTAATCCCGCCTCGTTACCATAATTTCACCTGAATAGCTATGGCAGTAAAGATAAAACTAATGGCTGATTATGGGTGCGATCCTTTATGGTGGGCAGATGCTGATAAAGTTGGTAATATCGATCCAGCAAGACTGCCCCTCAGTCAAGAAACCATTAGCCATTTGAGAAAATGGGCATCTGCTTACAATGAAACATTAAATTGGCAAGATCCTGCTAATTCACCAGATTTGAGTGCAGAAGCTGAAGCGGCTTTTGAAGAACAAGGAATTAGTCTATGGAAGCAACTGCAAACAGAACTCGCGCCTAATTATCAAGTTGTTTATTTCAGTGAGCCATTAGGCAAGGTTTTAACTCATCCTAGTGAATTAGAAGTTTTACGTCCTATTCAGCAACGAGCTAGTACAGCACCTAGAAAATTAATTGCGATCGGGGCATTAAAAAGATATACCAAACTGAGGTCTTATACGCCGAGAAGAAAGCTATCAGGACATAGTTTCAGGGCTTAACAATATCCAGCAGTCAGCCCTCTAAGTTGACTGCTGAATTATTATGTGAGTAGAGTCAGTAAACTACCTGGTCTTTTTATTTAGTGTTTTGATTAGTTCTAGATACTTAGAAGTTTGAAGCACTTATCAATACTGATTTTAGCTAAGACACAATTCTCAAACTAGTCAAGCTATTATGTTCTGTAAAGCCTACAGCATTAGGAAATCTCCCACCATGTCCAACCAGACTAACTTAACTGATGCTTGTAACAACTTAGCTGAACTCTGCGCTCAAGTAGTTGAAGATAGAGAAGTGGTAATTATTAACCGACAAGAAGGCGAAAGCGTCGCTCTAATTGCTGTTGATGAACTAGATAGTTTACTAGAAACATCCCATTTACTTCGTTCACCTAAAAATGCAGTTTGTCTGTTAACTGCTTTGGAAAGAGCAAAAGCTAGAACTTTAAAACCTCAAAATATTAACGAATTACGTCAGGAGTTGGGTATTGACAAAGAAGAAGAAAGATGAAACCCAACCCCAAGAAAATAAAGTTCGAGATGCTGTATTTCATCCAGAATTTCGGGAAGACCTCGCTTATTGGGTAGAGACAAACCGCAAAACTGCGCTTCGCGCTTTTGACTTAATTGAATCAATTATGCGAGATCCTTTTACAGGTATTGGTAAACCTGAACCATTGAAATACTTAGATTCAGATGCTTGGTCGCAGCGACTCACTCAAGAACACCGGATTGTTTATCTAGTAAGTGATGACCGAATTGATTTTCTTCAAGCTCGATATCATTACTGAAATAGCCAGTACCAGTAACGTGACTTTACAGCTAATTTTAGTTATTTTCTTACATTGCTTAAAGAGTAATGCCTACGGCAGACTGCGCCTACGCACTTCTATACTATTACAAAAACTTAGTGCGATCGCTTGTATTTTTCTCGCAATTGCGGCAAGTAATCATAACCGTCCACACCAATAAATTTAATAATGTTAGTTAGGTTTTGTAACAAGACTGAAAAGCTTCTTGCTTTTCAATCTGTGAGAATTTGTTGCACAGCTGCGGTAACTGGGACTTAATTTCGTTTTTGTTTTTGGATTTGTTTCCATTCCCCTTGAATACTTTCTAATGCCTTCAAGGTGCGATTTAAACGAGCTTTCTTTAACTCAGGAGTTTCTTTTTGGAATAAACTCGGAGAATTTATTACTTTATGTAGTTCAGATTGGGTGGAATGCAAGCGATCGCTCAAACAGCGTTCAAAGACTTCACCATTATCACTGCTCACATTTTCTACTAATTGGCTATATATATACTCTTTAGAACTGATTTGATCGTTGAGGGCAGTATTAACAATTTCCTCGATTAACTTGTGGTAGTAGTCAGATAAGGAATTAGATAGTGCGGCTGGCGTAGGTTCTGTTGCTAGATTATTTGTTTCAGAAGTAGATGGATCGGATATTTCTTCTTTAGTTGGCGTTACGAAAGTTTCATCAGAACTAGGAGATTCTTCTTTAGTTGGTGTTGGTAAAGTTTTCTGAGAATTTGTAGGTGAAGTATTTGCTTTGGAATTAGATAAGTAATAATCTGCTAAAGAGCCGCAGAGAAACTCTTCACGAAACCGGTTTATTTTGGCAAGTGACTGGATTTTGTGGTAACGACGTTTCTGATACCATAAACCAGAAATTAGTAAGCCTCCTATGACTCCTATGCCAACTCCTACCATAGCGACCTTGGCATCTTCTAAAGCTTGATTTTGTTGCCCAGATTCGACAGTCGGATTGGAAGATGCACTTTGAGCAATAGCATAGTCACTCGCTGAATTTAGCTGCACGCTAGTGGCGATCGCCGCAGCCGACAGTATCAATCTAAATATTAACTTTGATTTCCACATAATTTTACAGTTTAAAAATATGTTGTCTATTTCTGGAGACCAACCGCCTCCCCAAAGAGTGAATAGTTAAGAATCAAACTAACTAAATCCCTCTTTTCCCAAGGAAGTTCCACTCCACTCATATAGAAAATAAACTTTCTCAACAGTAGTTTCCGGAAGATGTTCTTATTTTTTAACATTATTTGTGTGTCTAGGAATCTTGACAAAGCCATAGATTAATACCATTTCTCAAAGTATGTGTGTGAAGTATTTCTTAAAATGGTTATGATTTATAGCGATCGCATAATCAAGCAGCATTGAGTTCAGTAGGCAATAGTCGAGGATGTGCGATCGGTTTTACGTCAAGGTATCTGTACTAGCTGCGATCGCAAAGAAAAATTAACACTCAAGGCGATCTCAAACCTGTGTTAGCAAACCTTTGGAGCGAGGTAAAAGGGTTCTGTAGAGTAAGCGTTTTTGTCTTTCTTCATTCAGAGGCGTGACAGCTGGATACTCAGTGGAAAATCTTTGCTGAAGTATATAAAGATATTACCTCATAACGATGTCATGCGATCGCATTCCTTAACGCAGAAATTTACTGATAAATAAAAATTAAAAGCGAACAAATATCACAATACAAAATTATTACTTCGGGGATCTAATAGGCAGAATAACCCACTATAGCTCTAACCGATGTGTCTACAACAACGAAGTAAAAAAAGCATCACAAAAGCTTCGCAATATTGCGTATTAAAAAAAAGCAGATGCATGTTACTGTTTTAATCTCATTGTCTTCCCTTCGGGCCTTTCCCTATGCATCTGCACTATTTACACCCCCAACACCTTGAAGAATTAGTCAAGAGTAGTGGTATAGACTTACACTTAGTGCATCTCAATTTTAGGTCGCTCCAAGGTGTAACAGCTTATGAGTACCTGTTGATTTCGGAGCTACTCCCCCGCACCAATACCGGAATGGTGAAAAGTAGTTGGTTGCAGCGTTATGCTCACATCACAGAAGGTGGTTGGTGGTGTTCGGGACTAGACCCTTTGAATAATTGGCAAATGATGGAATGGGGATGTTTTAAGCCAAACCAACCCCGACAAAATCATAATGGCAAATCCATCAAGTACGAGCATCCCCCAAGTACACCAACGCGAGTGTTTTGTTTGCGGGTAACATTACAAGTATGGCAGCAAGTCGCTGGGCGTTACAATCTGGTCATGCCTGATAATATCATCATTACTCCTGATGGTGAGGCTGGAGGCTTTTGGCAATGGGTGATGCAACACAACATTCCCCTTGTCATCTGCGAGGGTGTAAAAAAAGCAGCCACGTTGTTGACGCAAGGATATGTAGCTATTGCCATTCCCGGAATTACCAGTGGTTATCGGGTTGTGAAAGATGAATTTGGTAAAGTTACCCGTCGTCAGCTAATTCCTGATTTAGCCGCGTTTGCAATTACAAAGCGCAGCTTTTACATTTGCTTTGATTTTGAAACTCAACCCAAGACAATTGCTGCTGTAAATAATGCTATTTCTCAACTTGGTTGTTTATTCCAGCAAAAAAATTGCCCTGTAAAAGTCATCGAACTTCCAGGAATAGAAAAAGGGGTTGATGAGTTTATTGTTGCTAAGGGTGCAAGTAGTTTCGAGAAAGTGTATCGCCAAAGTGTTGATTTAGAAATTTATCTGGCTCAAACTAAACCCCACACTGAGTTAAGTATTCCTGCTGCACTTACTTTCAACCGTCCTTATATAGGTGAAATACCTTTCCCTACCTCTGGATTAGTAGGAGTAAAGTCAGCAAAAGGAACGGGGAAAACGACAGCACTACAAGGCGTCGTTCAACAAGCAAAAAGTATAAACCAACCCGTTTTATTAATTACTCACAGAATCCTACTTGGACGATTCTTGTGTGAAAAAATTGGTATTCAATGGGGAACACATAAAGAAGATGGAGAAAAAAGGATTGATAAAACACTTACTCCTGCTCCTCCCATCCAGCGCTCTCTATTTCCTCAGCAATCCCTCGGATTGTGTGTTGATTCGATTTGGAAACTTAACCCAGAACATTGGCGGGGAGCAATAGTAATTTTAGATGAAGTAGAGCAATCTTTATGGCATCTGTTAAACAGTAATACTTGTAAGTACAAGCGGGTAAAAATATTAAAACTGTTCCAGCAACTAATTGCGACAGTTTTAACAAGTGGAGGGTTAGTAATTGCTCAAGATGCTGATTTGTCAGATGTTTCACTTGAATATTTGCAGGGATTGGCAGGAATTAAATTAACACCTTGGGTAGTTCTCAACCAGTGGAAACCTCAGCATGGTTGGGATGTGACTTTTTATGATTCACCAAACCCAACACCGCTAATTCACCAACTGGAATTAGATTTACTTGCTGGACGTAAATGTTATGTTACTACTGATAGTCGGGCTGGGCGTTATAGTTGTGAAACAATTGAACGTTATTTGAAAGAACGGCTACAAAAATTACGGCGACAATTTCCTAAAACTCTGGTAGTTAGTAGTCACACTACAAACACGCCTGGTCATGCAGCAGTTGATTTTATCGCAGCGATTAATCAAAAAATATCTGAATATGACGGCGTTTTTGTTACTCCTAGTCTTGGTACGGGAATTAGTATTGATGTCCAACATTTCGACCGAGTTTATGGCATTTTTCAAGGGGTAATTCCTGACTCGGAAGCAAGACAAGCTTTAGCAAGAGTCAGGGATGATGTACCGCGTGTTGTCTGGTGTGCTAAACGAGGTATTGGTCTAATTGGTAGTGGAAGTACAAATTATCGCTTGTTATCTGATTGGTATCAAGAAAATCAAAAAGAAAACTTAGCTTTGCTGAGTCCCCTACATAAAATAGATGTAGATTTACCCTTAGTTTATGATCCGATTCATTTGCGAAGTTGGGCAAAGTTATCTGCAAGGGTAAATGCTTCTATTCGCCTCTATAGGCAATCGATGCAAGATGGTTTAATTGCTGATGGGCATCAAATTCAGATGCGGAGTAATGCGGTTCACAATAATATTATTAGAGATTTACGTCTAGCCTTTTTGGCAACTGATGCTGATGATTTAATTACTCGCAGAAGATTAATTTTAGAAATTGTTAAGGTTCAAAAAGATTGGGCACAAAGTCGTCAAAAGGCTAAAGAAATTAAACGCAAAATTAAGGAGATTAAGCAGCAAAATCAACTATCAGTAGCAACTGCTGTAGCTAATGCTAAAGATATCGATTATATAGAATATGAGCAATTGTTAGTTAAGCATTCCATAACTGATGGAGAACGCAACCAAATTAACAAATATATTCTTAGACAAAGATATGGTGTAGAAATTACTCCTTGGCTGAAATTGCAGGATGACCAAGGATATTATCGTCAACTGTTAATTCACTATTATTTAACTCACGAAAGCGAGTATTTTCACGTCAGAGACGAGCAAGAATGGCATCAGCAATTGTCTTGGGGTGAAGGGAAAGTTTTTTTACCAGATTTAAAAACTTACACGCTAAAAGTTGAAGCTATGAGAGCTTTAGGAATGCTTCAGTTTCTCGAAGAAAAACGCGAATTTAATGAGAACGATCCAGATTTGATATTGTTAAAAAATATCGCTTTCCAACATAGTAAGCATATTAAAAGAGCGCTTGGTATTAATTTAATTGGAGAGAAAGAGCAGATTTTGGCAATAAAAATACTCAGCCGATTATTAAATTTGTTGGGTTTGAAGCTAAAGCGAGTAAATGATGTTTATCAAATTGATCTAGAAACGCTATATGATGGCAGGGAAAAAATATTTGCTGTTTGGCATCAACGAGATGAGTTGATGTTGGCTCATGTTAAGAGTATTGGTTATGAGTTTCCTGATTATTCTTCAGAGTGGAAATTTGAAATTACACAAACTAAGTCTGTAAAGGCAAACTATATGATGTCTATGCCTACTCTTCCGTTATCAAAGATATAGCAATCCTGAATTATTCTTGAGTATTACAAGCCGCAGATACCCGACTTTGTAAAAGTTGTCGGGAATCATTGGACTGTCAGTCTCTGCAATTAATCGGGTGAGCTTTGTGAGGAATGACCCAATATGGTTCAGATAAGGCTTTGGCAACAAACTGATAAACTTGGCAGTAAATTTCGATATCGCAACTAAGTAAATCGGTGAGAATAAATCAAACTAAATTAAGTAATGTAAAAAATCTTGAAATTAGTTCGTAGTGAGGACTAAAGTCCTCACTACAAACCTTGAATTATTCACGCCGCTCTACTTAACTGCCATAAATCCTCTTTTCATAACCTATCCATTCTTTCTCTCGTAACAGATATTTTTGAATTTTACCAGTGCTAGTTTTTGGTAGAGTAGTAAATTCAATCGTCGTAGGGCATTTAAAAGCAGCAATTTGATGGCGGCAGAATTGGATTAATTTTTGTTCTGTAACTTGCGCGTTTTCTTTGAGGGTAACAAAAGCTTTTGGCACTTCACCACGCTTGACATGAGGTACAGCGATAACTGCACACTCTAACACGGCTTCATGGCGGTAAAGACATTGTTCAACTTCAATACTAGAGACATTTTCCCCATTTGTAATGATGATATCTTTGATGCGATCGCGCACCTCAATATAACCGTCAGGGTGCATTACTGCTAAATCACCGCTATGAAACCATCCTCCTCTAAATACCCTTTCGGTTGCTTCTGGATCATTATAATAGCCTTTCATCACCATATTTCCCCGCATCACCACTTCCCCCATTGTTTCACTGTCCGCCGGGACATCATTCATATTTTGATCTACAACTCGCAAACCATCTGCACCGATAGAAGGTACGCCTTGGCGTGCCATAAGTTTTGCTTGTTTTTCAATATTTAAATTATTCCAATCTGATTGATATTCACAAACACTATATGGGCCATAAACTTCTGTTAAACCATAAACGTGAATAATTTTTGCGCCAATGTTAGTAAGTTTTTCAATCAATATTGGTGATGGTGGTGCGCCTGCTGTAGTAATAGTTAGAGGTTTTGCTAATAATTGCGGACAGTCTGGATGATTGAGGAGAGAAATTAAAATTACAGGTGCAGCATTTAAATGAGTTACTCCAAGTTGTTGAATTAACTTCCAAATATTAGCGGGGTTAAACTTACGCAAACAAATATGAGTACCACCGATAGCAGTTACCGCCCAAGTAAAACACCAACCATTGCAGTGAAACATAGGCAGAGTCCATAAATAAACTGAGTTAGATGTTAGTGTTGTTTCAATTATTTCTCCTAAAGAGTTAATATATGCACCGCGATGGGAATACATTACACCTTTGGGTTTACCAGAAGTCCCACTAGTGTAATTAATAGAAATCGTATCCATTTCATCCGTAATTCCCCAAGACAAAGGAGTAGGATTACCAGTTTGGATAAATGCTTCATAATCTTCTCCATTTATAGGTTCAAATCCTTCAATATCGCTGATATTGATGATATACTTAACAGTTTTTAGACTATTTTGAATAGGTCGAATTATATTTGCTAACTCTGTATCAATAAAGAGAAATTTAGCACCGCAATCATTCAAGATATAAGCAACTTCTTCGGGAGCTAAACGAGTATTAATAGATACTAAAATTCCACCAGCTAAAGGCACTGCAAAATGGGCTTCTAGCATGGGTGGAGTATTGAAACAAAAAAAAGCGACGCGATCGCCTTTTTCAAGTCCAGCATGATGCAGTGCTGAGGCTAAACAATTTATCCGCTCTGCAAATTCCCTGTAAGTGAAGCGTTTTTGATTATATATAATAGAAACTTTATGACTATAGACTTTAGCATTACGTTGAATAAAAGTTAGAGGTGTGAGAAAGCTGCACTCAACTGCTTCAGGGTTCATGGCTAATGCTAACAGTAATTATTTACAAAGGAGCATACCATACGCCCTCATCCTATCCATACCCCCCCGATTATTACTTCCATCTTCATTAATGGGGGGTGTGGACGGAGCGTTAATTCCATACTGTGTCTGCATCCTACGATATTCCAATACCTTCTAGGCAAACTCGACATAGTGATGATTCGTTTCAAGCTTAACTCGTTTACAGCTTGTCCAAAAGTATCTGCTTGCAAATAAATTAAACCCGTTCGCAAGATTAAAAATAAATCCTTGCAACAGGCACAATAGTAGTTGGAATAATTTTTAAAACATATCGTTAAGAATCCTAATGCTTTAGGCTAGAAAATGTCAAAAGCCAAAAAATTATATGAATGCTGAAGATTTTTTCAACCAAGGATTAAACCATAATTTACAAGGGAACTATCAAGCCGCGATCGCAGCTTACACCCAAGGAATCAAGCTAGATCCTGACTATGCCGAAGCTTACCATAATCGAGGGCTGATTTTAAGTGGTCAACTCAAAGATTATCGCAGTGCGATCGCTAACTTCAATCGCGCCATCGAAATAAATCCCAATTTTGCCACAGCCTATTACAACCGGGCTAATGCTCGTTACTTTTTAGCCGGTTATCAAGGTGCGATCGCAGATCATAACGCAGCATTACAATTAGATCCCAATCTGGCCCAATCCTACCACAGCCGAGGGAATGCCTACTTTGCTTTGGAAAACTACGACAAAGCGATCGCAGATTATATCCAAACTATAGAAATGAGTACCCAATTGGCTGATAATATCAATATTGATATTGCCAACGCTTATCATAATCGGGGCGTAACTCGTTTTGAGAAGGGCGATCATCAAGGAGCCATCGCAGATTTCCAGCAAGCTTTACAGTGGCATCCCCATTTTGCCGCAGCTTACAGCAATCGGGGCAATATTCACCATATTTTAGGCAATTATCACGAAGCGATCGCTGACCATAACCAAGCATTACAATTAGATCCTAACTTGGCGGAGGCTTATCATAACCGAGGTAATGCTCACTACGCTTTAGCAGATTATCAAAGTGCGATCGCAGATTACAACCACGCCCTAAAAATCAATCCCAACTTTGCTGGAGCGTACTATAATCGGGGTTTGGTGCTTGCTCACCTCAAAAACTATCACGGAGCAATAGAAGACTTTAACCAAGCATTAAAGCTGAATCCTGATGATGTGCAAGCTTATTGTGAGCGTGGTCTGGTTCGTAGTACTCTTGAGGATTATCAGGGTGCGATCGCAGATTATGACCAAGCTTTACAAGAAAATCCGACACTAGCTTTAGTATACGGCTTTCGGGCGAATGCTCGTCGGCGATTGGGAGATTATCAAGGTGCAATTGAAGATAGCAATCGCCTATTACAACTCAATCCTAATTTAGCTGAAGGATACTGCGATCGCGCGGCGGCTCGTCGTTCTTTAGGAGATCATAAAGGCGCAATTAAAGATTATGATCGAGCATTGCAAATTAATGATAACTTAGCCGCAGCTTATTATGGTCGGAGTATTGCCCGTGAAACTCTACAAGATTTACAGGGTGCTATTGATGATAACACTCAAGCAATAGAGCTTGTTCCTGAATTTTCCCAAGCGTATTGCAATCGGGGAAATGCTCGTCGTCTTTTGGGAGATGAACAAGGAGCGATCGCAGATTATAACCAAGCATTAAAAATTAATCCTGATTTAATTGAAGCATATTACAACCGAGGTTCTACCCGTTATGCTTTAGAAGAATATGAAAGTGCGATCGCCGATTACACCCAAGCTTTGCAATTTAATCCCCAGTCTGCTGCATTTTACAGCGATCGCGCTAATGCTCGCTATGCCTTAGAAGATTATCAAGGGGCAATAGAAGATTACAGTCGAGCGATCGCCATCGACCCCAGCTTTGCCGAAGACTGGTACAATCGGGGTCGTAGCCGTTCTCTGTTGGGAGACTTACAAGGAGCGCTTGCAGACTTAAACCAAGCCTTACAGCGTCAACCGAATTGGGCTTCAGCTTACATTCTTCGGGCAGATGTCTACCAAAATTTGGGAGACTCTCAACGAGCAATTACCGATTTCCAGAAATCCGCAGACTTGTATTACCAAGAAGGGAATATCCAGTATTATCAACAAATTGTTGAGCTAATTGAACAACTTCATTAGACCTCTTGCAAAAGTCCTCTAACACCCCACCCTAAACCCCTCTCCGCTTGCGGGAAGAGGAGAATTTGACGTAAGTCAAAGACGGGGTGGGGTTCTTTGCTAGCTTAGGGTTTGATATTCTGGTTGAGATGGAAAATGTTCTCAGGATCGTACCGCTTCTTGATCTGTACCAAGCGATCGTAGTTAGAGCCGTAAGCTGCTGCGACACGATCGCCCTCCTCTTCGGTCATGAAGTTCACATAGGCACCAGCAGATGCATAGGGGGCAGAAGCTTGGAAAAACTCACGTGCCCATGCAATGCATATCTCATCATGCGCTATATCATCCCACCGTCCATGCACGTTAAGCACAAACTTCGCATCCCGATGGTAATATGCCGTGGCATCTGCCGAGACGTGGTTAAATGCCCCTGCAATTAATGCTATAAAGATTTCGCACTGTGGTGAGGGTAGCTTGCTTGCGAATTCCACGATCGCATCCAGTACTCCATCATGTAACTCTGTGAAATTATGAGATTTCCAGTAGTTCCTAGCACCGCGTGTAAGCAAGGGGTCAAAAGCTTGCTGCCATTCTAGATATGGCTGAACACCGATGTGTTCGCCATAGGCATCACCAAAACTACGTAGAGGTTCGATCAGTTTCTCACCCTCTACAATATCACCTACATAAAAGACAGCCAGCACGACTACCTCTTTGCCATGCACATTCACAGGAAGAAAAGGCAGTGGTGGAGCCTTGCGAAGTACTACCCACACATTGAGTTCCTCGGGGGCTGATTCAGCAAATTTGTGATACTGTGTCAGTACCTGTTTGGCTTGGCTAAACGGAAAAACGATCAACCCAGCCAATATTTCAGGGCCCACAGGATGAAGAGCGAATTCAAACTCAGTTACGATCCCAAAGTTACCGCCGCCACCTCGAATCGCCCAAAAAAGGTCAGCGTTTTCGTTTTCGCTTGTTCGTATCTTATTCCTATCCGCTGCGATCGCTTCCGCAGAGACAAGATTGTCGATCGTCATGCCGTACTTACGCGTCAACCAACCGAAACCGCCACCCAAGGTAAGACCTGCTATACCAGTGGTTGAATTAATTCCCACTGGAGTAGCTAACCCATGCACCTGTGCGGCTTTATCAAAATCAGCAAGTGTGGCACCTGGTTCGACATAAGCACGCCTCTTGTGAGCATCAATGCGGACATTCCTCATGGTTGAAAGATCGATCATCACACCGTTATCACATACAGCGTTTCCTGCGATGTTATGTCCAGCGCCCCTGATTGATATTTCAAGCCCATTCTCTCGCGCAAATGTGATTGCATAGCGAACGTCATCGGCTTCTGAACACTGCACGATGACAGCAGGTCTGCGATCAATCATCGCATTCCATATTTCGCGAACTTCGTCATAACTCAGATCATTTGGAAGTACCAGATGACCCTTCACATTGGTCTTCAGCCTTTCAACCGTCTCATTCAGCAGCGTTGTCATGGTATTCTCCTACTACTGTATTTTTCAGGGTAGTTTCTGCCAATGGAATGCCTATTTGTCATGTTATCTTTGCTAGTACTAATTCAACTTTGCAGTGTTAGGAATTGTCATGTTCCTCGTGGTGTTTTGGTCGGATGCCCCGGTTGAGAGAAAAATCCGGCAATAATTAGAATTTAGTCTACTGAGATTTAACTTTTACAGATGGATAATATTTGGGTTGGTGTTATTAACACATACTTGCACTATTTTACCTGCGCCATGCCACTACCATTACACCTCTGTGTATCTTCAGAAGTTGCGGAACCTTTCCATAAAACGGCGGTCAATCCAATCTTTGTAATACCACAAGAGCTTGTGAGGTGGTAAAGTAAAAGGGTCTCTGGTTGCGTAGGCGTTGCCCGTCGCAGACATCGCTCGTTTGTCTCCTGTACCAATTAAACTCAAATATTGTTTCTGTGGTCTATAAGATTTGAGCGGCTTGCCTAATAAAATTCGCTGCAAATTCTCAAACAAAGGTTTGCCTTGTCTAACAGCAAATACCCCAGCTTTGGGACGCGGATGATTTACCATTGTGGCAATGTCACCTGATGCAAATACCTGCGGGTGCGTTTGAGATTGCAGCGTGTCTTCTACCAAAATAAAACCTTGCTCATCAGTTCCTAGTCCAGCGTTTTTTAACCATTCGGGTGCTGATGCTTGTGTTACCCAAAAAATTTTATTGCACTCTACTTTCAACCCAGATTCACATTTAATTTCAAATACTTTTTTAGTTTCCTTGGGTGTTATGGGTGCAATTTTACACACAGTTTCTCCCAGATGTAACTTAATACCTTGATCAGTTAAAATTTGCTGAAGTTGATGTCGCACTGATTGATGATAATTGGGCATCAGTTCTTGTCCGCGCTGGAATAAATGAATTTCTAGGTTTTGAATAGGTTGTTGAGTTTCATCCAAAATCCGATGTAAACGCGATCGCATCGATAGCGCTAATTCTACACCGCCAGCGCCTCCACCTACGATCGCAATCCTAATTGGTTCTTGAGGATTTTTACTTACAGCTGCAATTAGTTCATACCAATGCTCTAATAACTGCGATACTGGTTTAGCTGCGATCGCATATTCTGCCGCACCTGATACAGACATTATGGCCGGAGTGCTGCCAATATCAATAGACAGCACATCAAAATCTACCGCAAGTCCATTAGCACAAAGAACTTTGTTATTTTTCAAGTCAAGGGCAACTACTGTGTCAATATACAATTGTGCTTGAGCAAAGTTCGCCAAGGGTCGCAAGTCAATATGGCATTCATTGTGGCTGTAAAATCCGGCAATGTATCCTGGTAACATCCCAGAGTAAGCTGTCTCTGATGCTGTGGTAATCAGTGTCAAACGTACTCCTGTTAACGGTTTCATGCCAAACATTTTCATAACAATAGCATGGCTGTGACCGCCACCAATTAACACTAGATTTTTTACTATTGGTTGTATATTTTGCTGCATTTTAATATTCACTTTTAGTTAATCACTGATTATAAATAAATCAAAATTATCATGATGAGAGTTAATTGTCAGTGAAGACTAAAGACTAGTGAATACAACTGGTGATTGGGAATGGCAAGAGTGTGTATGCTTAAGTCTACTTACTCGAAAGTTATATATATTTTCCATTTGGTTGGTTACATTAGGATATTCCAATATTGACTATGTATAAAACAATAGCAGACACGAATCATTTATTCAATAAAAAGTTGTTATTTAAATTTGTTTTTATTAATTATAATCCTCCTCATCTTATGAAGAATATTTTATCAAAAACTTACATTGGACTATCAAAAATATTTTTGTGGATACCTGTTTCCCAGGAAAAAATTAAACAAAATCAGCATCAGTTACTAAAACGACGCTTAAGAAGAGCAAGCGAACAGCTAGAAAATAACACTATAGAAATCAGTCTAGCTGTAATTAATGATTTAGAGCAAATTGCCCATAGTCATCCACAGTACCACTGGATAATCGTAGACATTCTTACTACTTTTGTACGAAAAAATGCTCCTTACATACCCCAAAAGAAAGTAACGAGCAACTTGTCAACAAAAATTCGTGTAGATATTCAAGCCGCGCTTACTGTTATCGCCAAAAGAGATGCAAACAAAGACCCAGTAAATGGGCAACTTGATTTGAGCTTCACAGATATGAGAGGAGCAAACTTGAAAGGGGCGAATCTACAACAGACAAATCTCTATCAAGCTAATCTAGCTGGGGCCAATCTCTATCAAGCTAATCTAGCAGGGGCAATACTTAGTGCAGCTAACCTAGAAGGAGCTAATTTATATCTAGCTAATTTGGAAGGAGCAATCCTCAGCGCAGCTAACCTAGAGAGAGCTAACCTTTCTGAAGCTAACCTGCATCGTGCCAGTTTATATCTAGCTAGCTTGCGTGGGGCAATTCTCAATAATGCCATATTTGATGGCGCAAACCTCAGAGAAACCAAATTCTCTAAGTAATATCATATCCGCTTGATTGTTTATTAAACGCTAAAAACTCCACCCCAGCAAAGCCACGCTTTGTCTCCCCTACCCTTACTAAAGGGACGGGATTAAGGGGTAGAATGCAAGTCAATGAAAATTTTTTTCCCTACTCCTTACTCCCAGCGTAATTTGTAATTCTTGTAGCGCAAGTGTTTCTTTATGTTGTGATGTAAAAGTATATTTGATATCATTGCCTAGTTCAATGAGTGTTTTGACACCTATTATAATTTTCTGCTAAATGCTATACTATTTTTCCTCAACAGCTAAGTAATAATTCTAGGTTGTAAGGAAAATTTTTACCATGTCTTCTAAAAAGACAGACGCTCTTTTGAATTGGTTGATAACTTTAACAGTTATATTTGGCTGCTCGTTGACTGTAATTTTCTTTGTCTTGTCCAGTATTAAAGAATTATCAATTCAAGAAAAAATCCAGTATAGAAACCAAGCTTTAACAACTACTGCAATAGTTTTTCTGGCATCGGCAGCAATGTTTAATACTTATTATGCCGCAAGGCGTGCCCAAGCGATGCAGAAGAGTGCGATCGCATCTGAGAAAAACTTAGAAATTGGCCTGCAAAATGCAAAACTCAATCAAGACAGATTGATTGCAGAGCGCTTTATGGGCGCAATTGCCCAGCTTGGCCATGAAAAAGTTGAAACCCGGACAGGCGCAATTTATGCTTTAGAAAGGGTTGCTCAAGATTTTCCTCAAGAACACTGGACAATTATGGAAATTCTTACTGCCTTTGTGCGAGAGAATGCACCCATCCAGCACGTAAAAGGGGAGCAACAAAAGCTGGAATATCAAGGAGCAGTTTATTCAAGCAGGCGTAGAAGTGGGTCACGTCCGACACCGCAATTGGAGCAAAATCTCCATGAAGAATTCCCCAAAATACGCACCGATATTCAAGCAGCCCTGACTGTTATCGGTAGGCGTAATTTACTCGAAGACCCAAAAGATCAGAAACTTGATTTACGTAACACCGACATTAGACAAGCAGACCTGCTAAAAACTAACTTGCAACAAGCAGACCTGCGTGGGGCTGATTTGAGTGGGGCTGACCTGCGTGGGGCTGACTTGAGTGGAGCAGACCTTACTGGCGCTAAACTTATTAGGTCGATTCTTTATGAAACCAAATTACTAAAAGCTAGTTTATATGGAGCCAACCTTTGTTGGGCTAACCTGAATCGTACTGACCTCTCTGGAGCAAACCTGCGTTCAGCCAACCTCTCTGGTGCAAGTCTGCGTGCAGCTAATTTACAGGGGGCGAACCTTTATAAAGCTAACTTACAACAAGCGACCTTAAAAGTAGCTAACCTCTCTGGAGCAAAGTTATTTTTAGCTAACTTGCAAGGAGCAAAATTGGGTAAAGCCAACCTGCACCAAACGGGTTTGATTGGTGCTAACCTCTGTGGGGCGAACTTAAATGGAGCTAACCTTTCTGGGGCTAATTTGAATGCAGCCAAACTCCACCAAACAGAAGTCTATTTTGCTAACCTCTCGGAAGCTAGCTTAACGGAAGCTGACCTATATCAGGCTAATCTGATTGGAGCAAACCTGTATAGGGCAACCTTTTATCAAGCTAACCTGACTCAGGCAAACCTCATGGGAGCTAACTTTTCACAAGCTAACCTCAATGATGTCAAACTGGAAGGGACTATTTTGACAGGAGCGAAAAACTTAGAGTTGCAGCAGATTAGAGAGGCACTTGGCGATCGCACCACTCGTCTACCTGATTATATCGAAGCACCGACACATTGGCGGCAATCGGGTTAAGTTATCACAGCATCATTCGTTATTTGGGCGTATTCTACCGTTTTTACTTAGTGCTATAGTTTTTACCAAAAGTCTCCGTAACAATTCTAGAGATGAAAAATCAGCTTATTGATTGTTAGCAATAATCTTTTCAAGCTCTTCAGTACTAACATTCACAACCTGAGTATACTTTTCATCCCAACAAGCTGCATAATTGCTACCCGAAGCTGTACAAAGCTGAACATTGTAGGCGCGTACATTGCATTCTCTACGTCCGATTCTCAGTTCAGGATTATCGGGGTCAGCGTCCTGCATATTCATGATGGTATTACAGATTTGAACCGTTCTAAGGGTTTTTGGATTGAAAACTTGAGCATTACTTTCATGTGAAAAGCTGACAACAGTAAGTGGAACAATAAATAAACTTGCTACCAATTTTCTAGAGACTTTCTTCATTTTTTTTTGTACCTTTGTTGACTGTAACAGGCATTAATTTTCTTTACTGAGGCACTACTGTATCTGATTTGACATACGACGGCTCATCTCCATTATCGAAGGAGTACCACACCCCACCTGGTTGGTTGTAATAGTAGAGCGTATAAGAACCTGATATTTCCTTGTTTGACCGATTATAATAACAGGCAGTGTATGTCCCCCAATTGGTGCTGACGGTTGCACGAAAAGCTCCACAATTAGGATCAAAGCCTTCAGGGGAAATCGTCACCTGTGTATTAGTTAGTCCTATCTGCGCCAGTATTATGCTGTTGTTGTGCACTTTCTCACCAAATGAAGCAGATACACTACTCATGCCCATCACCAAAGCAGTAGAAATCATAGAAACAAGACCAAAAGCAATGCACTTGTGATTTATCATTTGAAAAAACCTCAATAAAAGCTGTTTTAGTGGTAATAAAGTAATTTTGAAACGATTAAATTACTTGAAAATCCATGTTTAATTTGGTTTTTTGCTGATTAATCGTTTCTGATAGTTGTTAGATTAAACTAATTTTAAAAATAAATCCTTCAACTTGTTGCTCACATAGTTGCAGATTTTAGCCAAGCAGATTGCAGAAAACTGCAATCAAAATGAGCAGAATATTCCTAAAATCAATGATTGCCAAGAAAAAATCACAAATCTATTGTGTAAATAACGATATACTACAAATCATAAAATTAATGATTTTCATCACAGTTTGTGGTTTTGCGATCGCCACAGCGTCAAGCTATTATTATGCAACTATCTCTACCAACACAATCTTTTAATCAAACTACTGCGATCAACAAAAAATTCTTCAATCTGTGTTTGAAAATAGCAAGTGCGTGCAGTTTATTTGGAATAGCCGCATTTGTTCAAACTCCTGTTTTTGCCCAAAGTGCGATCGCCGAAGGCGGGGCTTCGCCCATCACGCCTGACAACACATTAGGGGCTGAGAGTTCCAATGTTGTAACTAATTTTAATGGTTTACCAGTTGAAGTAATTACTGGTGGTGCAACTCGCGGAATAAACCTGTTTCATAGTTTCCAAGAGTTTAACGTCAGCGAGGGACGTAGTGCTTATTTTTTGAGTCCTAGTGCAGATATTCAGAATATACTTGCAAGAGTCACAGGTGCAAACCGCTCTGAGATTTTGGGAAAATTAGGTACTTTGCAGATTAACAATGGTAATTTTGCTGCTTCTAAAGTCAATTTATTCTTGATGAATCCCAATGGGATTATTTTTGGACAAGATGCGAGTTTAGATTTACAAGGTTCTTTTGCAGGGACTACAGCAAATGCGATCGCGTTTGAGGAAAGAGGTAATTTCAGTGCGACAAATCCGGAGGTTCCAGGTTTGTTAACAGTAAACCCAAGTGCATTATTTTTTAATCAAATTAACCGCAGCGAAATCATCAACCGTAGTAGTAAAGCTGAAACATTGGGAATAACTATGCTGGGAAGTTTTTACCTACTTGGTGGGGATATCATATTTGATGGTGGTGTTGCTGGTTCGGTAGGGAATCGCTTGGAATTGGGTGCAGTTGTAGGAACGGGAACTGTTGAATTGATTGGTAGCGGGAATCAAATGCAGTTAGCTTTTCCAGAAGATTTATCGAGAGGAGATATTGTGCTGCAAAATAATTCCTTTGCTCTGACAACTGGAGGAGGTGCAATTTCTGTTAATGGTCGTAATATTAGCCTTTCTCAAAATAGCGTCATTAGCTCAATACTTCAAGCAGGGGAAGGTAAACCTGGTATTGCTGCGGGAGATGTAGTAGTTAATGCAACTGGCAATCTCACGCTAGATAATATTGGTATTATTGGTAGCAGAGGCTTAGAAAACTCTTTGGGTAATACTGGAAATATCGCAATTAATGCTCAATCGATTAGCCTTTCAAACCAAAGCTTAATCACTAGTACTGGTCTGAGAAGTCAAGGAAATATTATATTAAATGTCAGAGATCATATCAATTTAGATACCAATAGTTTTGTTGTTACCAATGGTATTCTAAATTCGATAGGTAAATCGGGTGATATTACAATTACTTCTCGGAACATTAACTTAAGCAATCAATCTGCCATCAATTCCGCCAATATTGGAAACGCAGAAGCTGGCAGAGTAACTATACAAGCTAAAGAAGCCATTTCGCTCAATAGTGGAAGTCGTATTTCTAGTAGTTCCTCTGCATCTACTTTTGGTCAAGTTAATAATCTGCCTAGTGGTGAGATTGAAATCATAACCAAAAATCTCGCGCTTGATGGAAACAATACTATTATAAGTTCTTCAAACTTCGATGAGGGAAGTGGAGGCAATATTCGGATTATTGCTGATGACTCAATTTTATTAAATGGTTTGGCATCAATTTCATCTTCCAGTACTGGGAAAGGTGATAGTGGAAATATCGAATTGAATACGCGATCGCTTAACCTTACTAACGGTGGAAAAATCGGTACAGAATCGTCAGGAATTGGTCATAGTGGCGATTTATTAGTTAATGCTTCAGACTCTGTTAATTTGAGCGGTATCACAACGTTTACTAACCCACTAACAGAAAAATTAGATTTCATAGGAAGTGGATTAACAACCAGTGCTTCCGGTGCTGGAAATGGTGGGCAATTGACTATGAATACACAAATATTGAGTATTAACGATGGTGGATATATTACCACTACAAGTAATCAATCTCGTGGAGGAAATTTGACCATAAATGCCAAGGACTTTATAGAAGTTGTAGGACGCTCACCCAATTTGGCGAGTCGTGTTTCTACCAGTACACTTGGCTCTGGAGATTCTGGGAGTCTCAACATTAATACTAGTCGATTAAGTATCCGCGATGGAGCAACAGTCACAACTTTGACACCCGGTACAGGGAAAGGGGGAGAGTTAACCATAGATGCAAAAGACTCAGTGGAGGTTATCGGTGGTTCATCTAGCTTTCCTAACAATCGCAGCATTATCTCTACAACTGCTTTTGTTGGCGATGCAGGAAACATGAAGATTAACACTGGTAGTTTCAGCATCCATGATGGAGGACAAGTTACTACTTCTACTTTTGGTAAAGGTAGAGGAGGTGATTTAACAGTCAATGCAAGTACTGGTGTGGAAGTTATTGGAACATCTATAAATGGTTTTGTAAGCAGCTTGAATACATCTGCTGCACCAAACTCAACTGGAAATGCAGGAGATATGAAAGTTAACACTCCTCAGTTACTTGTACGGGATGGTGCTGGGGTATTTGTAAATAGTCTCGGAATAGGCAACGCAGGTATTATGACCATTAACAGCGATCGCATCCGCTTAGACAACAAAGCCTCTCTCAACGCTAACACCCGCAGCCCCAACAAAGACCCCAACCGCGAACAAGCAACCATCAACCTCAACACTCAAAATTTAACCCTCCGTCGCAACAGCAAAATTACTACCGATGCCACAGGCGAGAATGTCATTGGTGGTAACATCAACATCAATACAAAATTTTTAATTGCTCCAGAAAATAGCCGCATCAGTGCTAACTCAGATAACTCTCGCGCTGGTCAAGTGAGAATCAACGCCCAAGGTGTATTTGTTGGCACTCAACCCAGCGATGTCTCGCAATACATCACAGCCACTTCGGGAGTTGGTTTATCGGGAAATGTTGATGTTAACTCCCCTGATAACAGTTCAATTCAAAATAGCCTCACCTCATTCCCCACAAATGCGATTGACACCAACGCGCTCATTGCTAATAGTTGTATAGCCCGTGCAAATAAAAAACAAGAAAATAGCTTCATCATCACAGGTGGAGGTGCTTTACCCAACCGTCCCGGTGATGTATTAATGTCTAACTATTCCACAGATAGAGTGCGTGGTGTCAATAATGAAATTACATTACGTCCTTGGAAAAAAGGCGATCCAATTGTCGAACCAACTGGTGTATATCGACTCTCCGACGGACGACTGGTAATGAGTCGGGAATGCGAATAATTGCGATCGCAAGTCAGAAAACTGTTTGATGATTGGCTAAAATGGAGCGCAAGCCAAACAAACGAAAGCCTTATGGCTGCTATTTCGAGCGACTTCTAATAAGGTGCTACATGACTCAAGCATTACCCAAACCCATAACCTACGAAGAATTTATTGAGTGGTATCCTAATGATGGAAAGCGCTACGAACTGCATAAGGGAATAATTCTTGAAATGCCACCTCCCACAGGAAAACACGAAAATGTTACCGGGTTTCTAACGGTACAAATCGGTTTTCAACTTTTGCAAATGGGACTACCTTATCGCATACCCAAAACTGCGTTTGTCAAAACGGGAGATTCTACCTATTCCCCTGATATTTTATTATTAAATCACAATAATTTGATCAATGAACCTTTATGGGAAAAACAATCAACCGTCAGTCAACCCCAATCCATTCCTTTGGTAATTGAAGTTGTTAGCACGGCAGTTGCTTCAAGCCGGGAAACCCGTCCAACGCACTGCCTCACTAATTGGCGTGATGACTATCATGATAAATTCGGGGATTATGAGGAGATGGGTATTCCCGAATTCTGGATTTTGGATTACGCTGCGTTGGGAGGTAAAAAATTTATTGGTAATCCCAAACAATCTACTATTTTTGTATGTGAATTAGTAGATGAGGAATATCAAATGACTGCATTTACTGGTAATAACTTAATTGTCTCTCCGACCTTACCTCAACTCAATTTAACCGCGCAGCAAATTTTTGATTCGGCTTTGTAAATTACGTATATTTACCAATAATAAAAATATATGGCTTGCTTGTCAAGCGTCATCACCACCATGATAATTTGTAATTAACTCAATATGCAAATCACTCTCATAAATCCTCGCGCGATCAACTCGACAATTATAAAAGTAAAGCTGCATACTCTGACTCGACAAACTTAATATTGGTTGAGTAATACCTAGCCTCAGCCCCCAAGACTACCTCGCTCCGCAACGCAGTGGCTCCCCAACCTACAATTTTTTTGCAACATTTTAGCCTTATCACCGCACTACCAGACTAAGTGATTATTATTGCCTAATAAAAAGCGATCGCATTTCATGAGGCTAAGAACCAAAGTTGCGATCGCTGTTTAACTCAACTACTTGACAATCGCGCGATCGCGCTTATATACCCAAATAGCGCTCAATCCGAAAAATCCAAAAGCCCAAATTAACCACAGCAAATGTAAGATAACTCGTGGGTCAGAATTTGATTGCGCTATCGATAAAACCAATTCTTTATAGTGATAAAAAGGTGACAGGGAAACCAAGTCCTGCATTAACTCAGGCTTAAATGGTAATGGAACACCGCAAGCAAAGGGAATAATAAACAGAGATAAACTCAAAATTGAATCAGCACTTTTAGGATGGAGCAAATATCCGAGTTCCAAACCCAGAATTGCAAAAGGTGTAATCCCAATTATTAAACCGAGAAAAACAGATAGATATAAACCCAAGCTTACATGAATTCCTAATTGCCAATATCCCAAAATAAAAACTGAGAAGATAGCAACAGCGCAAACAATTAGTAAGCTAGTAATCTTGGCTGCTATGTAAACGACAGCAGGTAGAGATGTGGTTTTTAATAACTTGAGCCATCCTTCCGAACGTTCGATCGCCACACGTTTACCCAGTCGTTCGATCGCAATGGTAAACAGGATAATCCCACAGAAATAAATTAACTGGTCTATGGTTACTTGTCCTGGTTGGAATCCTGGCTGTAATTTTAGTAATGGTACAAATCCGACAATACTTAACGTTCCTAACAAAAATGTGGGTGTACGTCGCAATTGAGTAACTTCAAACTCAAACTGCTTCTTAAATATATCCAGTAAATTTCGAGGTGTAACTAGAGCAATAGTAGATATTTCCTCATCCTTATTTGTTGATGATTCTAATTCAATCTCCCTATTTTCTAATGTGGATTCCTCAAGAAGTTGACCTTCTGGTGGTATTTCAGAAAATGGATGCAATTTTACAATCCGAGTTGCTAACTCATTTAATTTTTCCGAATCATTTTGGTACTGCGTGGTCATTAAAATAGTCACACCTTGTTCATGACAAAGTTTAATTTGCTCCCAAAATACTTTATGACTTTCCGCATCTAAATTTCTGGTGGGTTCGTCAAGTATGAGTAATTTGGGATTACCTATTAAAGCCAAAGCCAAATAAAGTCGTTGTTTTTCGCTACCAGCTAAAGGAGCCATCTCAGAATCTAGTATTTCTGGCTTTTTGAGATTTACCATTTTTAAAATCTCTTCGTTTGAAAGTGGAAGAGGGTTGGGAGAATAACTTCTTAGCAGTTCTAACAGTTCCCTTACTTTCATATTTTTTGGAACTTGTGTTTCTTGCAAAACCACACCAACATAAAGTTTAGCGTTCGCATCTTTGGGATCGAGACCCATGAGTTTGATTTCTCCACTACTGGGAGTCATTAATCCACAAATTTGTGATAATAAAGTGGTTTTACCCGCGCCACCATCTCCCTTGAGCCAAACAAATTCTCCTGAATCAATTGTGAGATTAATATTTTGAAGTATGGTTTTTTGACTCAATCCTTTACGAAATATTTGTGTGACGTTATTAATTTCAATTACTTTCATTGTTCGCATCTCCAAATCTATCTCTAGTGAAGTGATATCTGCATTAAAAACCAAGTGGCTAAACCACCTATAATCGCAATCGGAGCCGAAACACCCATCAAAGTTAAAACTCCAAATCCAGCTAATCCACCAGCAGCAGACCAGAAGCTATAAACAATTGGGTTTTGGTAAGGGAACTCACTACAAATACTAAAAAAGCAGAAGTCATTTCCTCTGGTAACAAGGAAGAATGTAGCAATGATAGCAACTGCTACAATTCCAAGTAAAGCTGATTGACTGAAAGAAAATGGAAGTTTAGAAGATTTGACAGTTACAGAAATTCTTTCCTCATCGTTACCTGTATTATTGACTTGTTCATCGATAGTTTTAGAATTTTCAATTTCAGAATTAGACGAAGCTTGGGTTATATCTGAAGATTTTTCCTGTTTTGATTTGTGAAATATGGGTTTCATCTGCAAATTTACTCCTTAATTGAGAAGATTGAAGATTAGAAAGAATTAAAACAATGTCTTAACGGTTTTAGCAGCTAACCATGCAAGCATCCCAAGTCCCGCAGCAATTGGTACGGGAACACCTAAAGCAGCAGCAGTCGCACCTACAGCAATTCCAATTGTTCCTGCATCTAAATTGGAAGTTATTGGTGTTACAGGTGGAGGTAACGGCGAAGGAAACCATCCTGGTGATGTATTACATTCTGCTGGAAGTTTAGAGAAAGCAATCATTGGATGGCAAGAGTGTTGAATTTGCAGAGTTTCGGTAATTAGCAAAGGAGTCCAAATTAATAAGCATACGACTAAAATTGCTGAAAACCGATGGCTATTCCATTTTTTTTGCCAACCATCCTGGTATTTTTTGAAAATTTCTTGCATGAGATGTAATATTCTGAAAAAGTAAAACTTGAGTGGAGATTTAATTAGCTCTTGCAAATCGAATAATACGCGCTTCTTTGCCAATACCTGTATTAATTAACTTGTGGAAATCAAGGGAAGAGCCGTATCCCGAATACGAAAGAGTAACTACAGAGCCTATTGGTGGTAAAATCGGATTAGCGTACCAATCGTACCAAACGAAGTATTGTTCACCGTTTCTGAATTGAATTAGAATCTTATCTGCGGCATAAGTGGAGTCCCAATCTAACTGTTGAACAACTGTTACTAGGTCTGTTACAGACATTTTTTAAATGCTCCTTTTGTTGAATAATAACGGAACTTTATTGCCTTGGTATTTGTATCTGGATGAGATTTTGGAAATATACAGATGTGGAGAAAAAATTGGAACCTGCTGACAAATTCTCAATTTAATGTGAGTTAAACAAACTTTAAAAACCCCTCTTGAAACCTCCTTTTAGATATTACAAGTTGCACGGCTTGCTGTGTGGCAACATCCACATCGACTCTAACTGCACCTAAAGGCGCACGTCTGGTTCTAAATAGGAGGGGAAAATATATTCCCCCTCGATCTAACTCAATACTTCACTGACTTAGCCAATAATTCTGCTTTGAAAATGAGCCACCTAAAATCTAAACTACCGAGTAATCCAGAACAAAAAATTTAGGTTTACAAATCTTCAGTTGCAGATTGCCTAATAGTTTCATTTGAGTATCGCCTTAGTCAGTTTGTAGGCTCCGAAAGCGCCGACTCCTGTTAGTCCACAAAGAATAACAGCTGCACCAACAGGATTTGCAAACACTACAGCCCAAGCTGCTGGCTGAAAAACAACATTACCAAACGCAGCAAACGGCCCAGCTGCTCCCGCAGCCCAAGAAACTGTTGCAGCAGATGCAGCTGCAACATTATTAATTGCAGCACCCGCTACAGCGCCACCAACAGCACCACCAATTGTTGCTCCAGATTGTACGATTACTTTTCCAGTTTCGTCTTTTGCTGACATAATCTTTCTCCTTGACTAAAATAATTAAAAAAGGGTAAGTCGAGGCTCTTGTGAGGTTCACTGCGTCAACAGGCATTAACGATTAAATTACTTAAAAATCCATATTTAACTTGGTGTTTTTGTTTATCAATCGTTCCTGATAGTTTTTAGATTAAACTGATTTTCAAAATAAATCCTTCAACTTGTTGCTCATGCAATTGCAGATTTCAGCCAAGCAGATTGCGTAAAACTGCAATCAATAATGTGCAGAACATTTCTGTAATTAATACTTGCCAATAAAAAATCATAATTTTCTTGTCTAAATAGCGGTATACTACAAATCAATTACTATTTTCATCACAGCTTGTGGTTACGCGATCGCACCATGCAAAAACCTAATAAATGCACCTTTTGAAAACATGCGATCGCACTTAGTACTACTTGGAAAACAATAATATCTCCAAGTTACGGACTAGCTTTTTGAATTGGTATTTGTTTATTTCCAATTCGAGTAATTTAATGAGTAACTCAATTACTTTTGCTTTCCTTGTATATTACAGTTATTGATAACTGAATTTATGCACCATTTCTGCTTATAGATGTGCATAAGTTTACTACTTAGACTGCAACTTTATACACATTTATATTTAATAACAATAAATAGTCTGACAATTTCTTTAAAACTTCAAACACTTAAAAATGTTGATAGCGCACTGAGAAATTAAATCCATTATCTTGCAGTGAGTCACCTTTATTATCTACTTCAAACAGTGGAATTGCGTAGTCTGCGCGTAAATTTAATCCCTGAAACGGTTGCCATCGCAAGCCTAAACCCAAGCTAGTAAGGGTTTGGAGACTAGGATTACTAACGAGATTATTCCACCCCGTACCAAAATCGAAAAATGGTACTAACTGTATGGTATTATCGTCTGTATAATCACTGAAATGGGCAAGAGCGTTAGGCTGATTTCGGGTAATTTGTGATGAAACTAGATTTAGTCAGGTTTTTTCAAGCTTGCAACCCCAGTAAAACTCTGGTCGTGAGCAAACCGGAGGATAGACAATATTATATTGATTTCTCTAAAGTGCGTGGTGCCAAGATTATTGAGGAACTTGGGCGAACTATCACCCGCCTTTCACCTGAGCAACCTACTTGTCAATTGTTTACCGGACATATCGGTTGTGGCAAATCCACTGAATTACTGCGGCTAAAAGCAGAGTTAGAGCAGCAGGGATTTCATGTGGTTTATTTCGAGTCTAGCCAAAGCCTGGATATGGCTGATATTGATGTTACAGATATTTTATTAGCAGTAGCTCGTGAGGTTAGTCAAAGTCTGGAAGCAATCAAAATTAACCTCAAACCAGGATACTTTAAAAATCTGTTTACGGAAATTTCTGAGTTTTTGCAAACGCCGCTAGATATAGGCGTTGAGGCTGAATTATCTGTAGGTATTGCCAAGATTACCGCCAAAACTAAAGATAGTCCCAAACTTCGCGGTCAGTTACGGCAATATTTAGAACCGCGCACCAACGGCATTTTAGAATCAATTAACAAAGAATTGCTCAAGCCTGCTAGAGAAAAACTCAAGCAGCAGGGTAAAAAAGGACTGGTGGTAATTATAGATAATCTCGACCGAGTGGATAATTCTCAAAAACCTTCCGGTCATTATCAGCCAGAATATCTCTTTGTGGAACGGGGCGAACAGTTAAACCAGCTAAATTGTCATGTTGTTTATACTATTCCCTTAGTGTTGATTTTTTCCAACGCTTTAGGAAGGTTAACAAATCGCTTTGGCGTAGACCCCAAGGTTTTGCCGATGGTTCCTGTGGAATTACAAGATGGTTCGCAATTCTCACAGGGAATTGTACTGCTGCAACAGATGGTTATGGCGAGGGCTTTTCCTGGTGTTAGTTGGGAACAAAGTCAGAATTTAATTACTGAGGTTTTTGATAGTCCTGATACTTTAGAGCGACTTTGCCAAGTTAGCGGTGGTCATTTGCGTAACTTGTTGATGTTATTGTTTCGCTGTCTTCAGCAAGAAGACCCACCTTTATCGCGGGAGTGTGTGGATAGGGTGATTAAACAACGCCGCAATGAGCTAACTTTGGCAATTACGCCTGATGAATGGGAATTACTACGTGAGGTAGCGCAAGCGAAAAACTTGAGAGGTCATGAAAGATACGAACTTTTGCTCCGCAGTATGTTTGTATTTGAATACCGGAATGAGGATGGTTCGTGGTTTGATATCAATCCGATTTTGGCACAAGCCAAGGAATTTAGGTTATAAATCGGCTGTAGAGGCGTAGAGTTATACGCTCTTAGCTATCAGGTATTTTGTGAAATAGTATAACGTTAGCTACATCAGCAAGTGCGGGAGCTATATCAACAAATGCGGGAGCTATATCAACAAATGCGGGAGCTACATCAGCAAGTGCAGGAGCTACATCAACAAGTGCGGCAGCTACATCAACAAGTGCGGCAGCTACATCAGTAAGTGCGGGAGCTATATCAACAAATGCGGGAGCCATATCAACAAATGCGGGAGCCATATCAACAAATGCGGGAGCCATATCAGCAAGTGCGGCAGTCGTGTCAGTCGTTATCTTCACAACTACAGCTCTTTTACAACTAGCAGAAATCGTCCTTTCTGCCTCCTGCCCCCTGCCTCCTGCCCCCTGCCTCCTGCCTCCTACCTCAAAACCCGTAACTTTGTACTTCATGCAAAAGAAAACTACTGTATGTTATGAGTAATCAGCAAGAACCGGAAAATTTAGCCTTTGACAATGAGGGTTCATTACAAACTTTAGTTAGAGCAATTACCTTTTCTCAGGGGCAATTTTCGCTGATTATATTGCGCTGTAATTATGTTGCTTTACGTCAGCGCATGGTAGAACGGCTGCACCAAGTCTCTCCTGTAGAAATATGCGAAATTACCTTACCTGCATCAGTCAAAACGCTTTACACAAATATACGCGAACAACTGGGAGATGAACAGCCACCTGCGTTGATGATTTTTGGTTTAGAGTCGGTTAAAGATATTGATACAGTTCTGACTTCAGCTAACCAAGTACGGGAGGAGTTTAGAAAAAACTTCCTGTTTCCGATATTGTTGTGGGTTAATGATTCAGTTCTGCAAAAATTTATTCGATTAGCAACTGATTTAGAAAATTGGGCAACTATCATTGAGTTTGAAAACCCTACTGATGAGTTAGTAAACTTCCTTCAGCAAAAAAGTGATGAAATCTTTGCAGGTAATTTCATGCCCAATCCTCAAATTTGCCGGGAACTAAAAACCGCCCGTCAAGATTTGCAAAATCGAGGAGAAGTATTAGAAGCAGCACTTCAAGCAAATTTAGAGTTTTTGCTTGGTTTAAATGATTATCTACATGACCAGATAGATTCTGCTCTATCACATTATCAACAAAGCTTGAGGTTCTGGCGACAAAGTAATTATTTAGAGCGACAAGGTATATTACTCGTTAATATAGCTTCAGCTTATAACCGCCAATCTGAAAAAATCCCAACAGAAAATCAACGTTATTGGCAAGAATCAAGAAATTATTTTCAGCAAGCTATTGATATTTTTGAACAAGCACAACGTTCAGATTTAGTTGCAAAACATATTACTAAACTGGGTGAAGTTCTGCGAGATTTGCAAGCATGGGCAGAGTTGCAAATCCTTGTGGAAAAATCTCTAGCGCTACATCAAAATTATGGCACGCCGTTGCAATTGGCTAAAGATTATAGTTTTTTGGCAGAATTAGCTTTAGAGCAGTCACGCTGGAATGAAGCTCATCAACTCGCGAGGCAAGCATTGCAAATATTAACTGATATACCTAATTTACAACTAGATGAATTTGGGTTGTATCGGTTTATTTTAGCTAAGTCGCAACAGGCTTTAGGTCAAGTCAAAGCTGCAATTACTAATTTAGAAACTGTAAAAAAGGAAAGTAATCATCAATACAACCCGCATTTGTATATATCTATATTAGAGACATTACGCTCACTCTATTTTGAGCAAGGTGAATATCTCAAAGCTTTTTATATTAAGCAAGAACAATTACAAATTGAACAACAGTATGGTTTTGGTGCCTTTGTTGGTGCATCTTATCTCAACCCGCAGCGACAGGCAATTAATTCTGCACAGTTGCAAGTAGAAAATCCTGAAACTATTGCTCAAGAAATTGCCGCTTCTGGTCGGGGACAAGATGTTAAGCGGTTGCGAGAAAGAATTGGCGGGACTGAGCATAAATTGACTGTAATTCATGGTCAGTCAGGAGTGGGAAAAAGTTCAATTTTGCAGGGTGGATTAATCCCGGCGCTGCAACAGCAAGCAATTGGTGAGCGAGATGCTTTACCTATTCTGTTACGAGTATATACAGATTGGGTGGGAATATTGGGGCAGAGTTTAGCTAAAGCTTTTGAGGAAGTTAGAGGGAATCAATTATTTGTGAATCTGGATTCTTCAGCAGCTATTGTAGAACAATTACGCAAAAATGCTGACCGTAATTTGTTAACAATTTTAATGTTTGACCAGTTTGAAGAGTTTTTCTTTGTTTATACCGACCAAAGTCAAAGACGATTGTTTTATGATTTTTTGCGAGTTTGTCTAGATATTCCCTTTGTCAAAGTAATTCTGTCTTTGCGGGAAGATTATTTACATTATTTATTAGATTTAGAACGTTTGTTTAATTTAAGTGCAATTAATAATAATATTCTTGATAAAAATATTCGCTATTATTTGGGTAACTTTTCGCCAGCAGATGCTAAAGCAGTTGTACAGAGTTTAACAGCACGCTCTCACTTTTACCTAGATCCTACATTGATTGAAAAATTAGTGCAGGATTTAGCAGGTGAGTTAGGGGAAGTACGCCCCATTGAACTACAAATTATTGGCAAGCAACTGCAAACTGAGAAAATTACAACTTTAGAAAAGTATTGTCAGTTTGGCACTAAAGAAAAACTGGTTGAGCGGTTTTTAGAAGAAGTCATCCATGATTGTGGTGCTGAAAATCAACAGGTTGCTCGACTGGTTTTATATTTACTCACAGACGAAAACGGAACTCGTCCTCTGAAGACTCGTGCTGAGTTAGCCGCAGATTTGCCAGCAGAAGTTGATAAATTAGATTTGGTGTTAGAGATTTTTGTGGCATCAAGGTTAGTATTGCTGTTACCAGAATCGCCTGCTGACCGTTATCAATTGGTGCATGATTATCTTGTGTCGTTCATTCGCCAACAGCAGGGAAGTGACTTGTTAGCAGAACTTGCACAGATACGTCAACAACAAAAGCTGACTAAAGAGGAGCTAAACCGTTCTTTAAAACGCCGACTGAGAGACTCTTATATAGCTGGAGTTGCAGTGGCATTATTCGCAGTCTTGGCTATGGCATTTGGGATAAGAGCGGAAGATCAAAAAAGACAGGTAGAAATAGGTCAAATTCTCACGCTTAGTGCATCCTCAAAAGCTCTTTTTACCTCGAACCAAGAAATTGAAGCGCTAACAGAAGGTTTAAGGGCAGGCAGACGACTAAAACAGTCAACTTGGATAGGTGATAATACCAAAATTTTAGTTTTTGCTGCTTTACAGCAAGCAGTTGATCAAATAAGAGAGCGAAATCGTTTAGTTGGTCATACTGATATTGTTTGGGGTTTGAGTTTCAGTCCCAATGGTCAGGTAATTGCTTCAGGCGGTCGGGAGGGCATTTTGAAACTTTGGAGTAATAATGGCAGGCTGCTTAAAAATATAAAAGTTCATAGCGTTATTACTAACCTAAATTTCAGCCCTGATGGTCAGACAATTGCTACTGCGAGTTTAGACGGGACAGTGAAACTCTGGAACACTAATGGTGTTTTGCTCCAAACCTTACAAGGGCATAGCAATTCGGTATATGACGTGGGCTTTAGCCCTGATGGCAAGACTCTCGTTTCTGCTAGTAAAGACAAGACTTTGAAAATTTGGAGTCGTGATGGTTTACTAATTAAAACCTTGAGAGGGCATAGTGATGAGGTAAATAGTGTAAGTTTCAGTCCTGATGGTAAAACAATTGCTTCTGCTAGCGACGACAAGACAGTTAAACTTTGGAGCACTGATGGCACTTTGCTTAAAACTTTAAGGGGCCATAGCGAAGGAGTTATGGATGTTAGTTTTAGCCCTGATGGTAAAACAATTGCTTCTGCTAGTAGAGACAAAACTGTGAAACTCTGGAACCGTTACGGTAATTTGTTCCAAACCCTTCAGGGACATAGTAATACAGTTTGGGATGTAAGTTTCAGCCCCAATAGTCAGATTATTGCTTCCGCTGGAGGGGACGGATTAGTTAAACTCTGGAGCCGAGACGGCAATGAGCTTATCAGCTTAAAACATAACGATGATGTCATAACAGTAAGGTTTAGTCCTGATGGTCAAATGCTAGCTTCTGCTAGTTTTGACAAAACTGTAAAAGTTTGGAGTGTTAATAATAGCCTCAAAACCCTGAGAGGGCATAGTAAGGGCATCAATAGCGTCAGTTTCAGTCCTGATAGCAAAATCCTTGCAACAGCTAGTCGGGACAAGACAATTAAGCTGTGGAATCGTAACGGTACACTGCTGAAAACCCTCAACGGTCATAGTGGTAGTGTTAGTTCGGTCATTTTCAGTCCTGATGGTTATACTATTGCCACTGCTAGTAAGGACAAAACAGTTAAACTGTGGAATCATGACGGTACACTGCTGAAAACCCTCAACGGTCACACTAATCGGGTTAACATGGTTAGGTTTAGTCCTGACGGTCAAATTATTGCTTCTGCCAGTGATGACAAGACAATTAAGCTTTGGCGTCGTAATGGTACAATACTTAAAACCCTGGCAAGACATAGTGATATCGTCAATAGCGTTAGTTTTAGCCCTGATGGCAAAATAATTGCTTCTGCTAGTGACGACAAGACAATTAAACTCTGGAAGAATGACGGCACTTTACTAAAAACCCTGCAAGCACATAGTAAGGTGATGTCTGTAAGTTTCAGCCCTAATGGTCAAATTTTCGCTAGTGCAAATTTGGAGAACACGGTGCAGCTTTGGACTCATGATGGCATATTGCTCAAAACCCTTATAGGACATAATGATACTGTCAATAGCGTTAGTTTCAGTCCCGACAGTAAAATGCTAGTTTCGGGGAGTTGGGATAAAACCGTAAGGCTCTGGGGAATTGATGGCAGTTTACTATATATTTTCAGTGGACATAAAGATGGTATCTTAGATGTAAGTTTTAGCCCAGACGGCAAAACGATTGCCTCAGCTAGTGATGACAACACAGTAATTTTAAGAAATTTAGATTTTAACCTAGATAAACTGCTGGCGCGAGGTTGTGCTTGGCTGCATGATTATCTACAAACTAACCCCAATGTTACGGATAGCGATCGCCATCTCTGCGACGATATCAAGTAAAAGCCAACTGATGTCTGGCGACAAGCTGCTTTGCGTCTTTTAACTTTGTAGAATTATCTTTAGCACAGCTATACACACTTTAAATGTGTATAGTTGTGCTGATAGGCAAAACACAGCGAAAAAAATTATGCATCGCCGGATTAACATCACCTTGCCGGATGAGACAATTGAACTAATCGATCAAGTCATTGAAAAAGGCGATTCTCCAGAGGAGAGGCTACGCCAACGCAGTAGATTCATCAACGAAGCTGTGCAATATTATATTGCTCAGAAAACCTTAGCTAATCTTAGAGAACAGTTAAAAGAGGGAGCCATCCAACGCGCAGAACGTGATTTGGGTTTAGTAGAAGAGTGGTTTGACTTGGAAGAAGAATTGTGGCACCGAAACGAAAAGTAAATTACCCCAAACGTGGTGAAGTATACTTAGTCAATTTCGATCCAACTATTGGTGCAGAGATAAAAAAAATACGCCCAGCTTTAATCTTACAAAATGATGTTTCTAACGAACATAGTCCAATCACAGTTGTAGCTGCCATCACCTCAAAGTTTGCAGAACCTTTGTATCCTACCGAAGTGCTGATTAGAGTGCCAGAAGGCGGTTTAGAGGATGATTCGGTTGTAGTTCTCAATCAGATTCGCTCAATTGACAAGCAAAGGCTGATTAAACGTTTGGGAATTCTGCACCCAGAAACGATTGCACAGGTAGATAGAGCAATTCAAATCAGCCTTGGTCTAGTAAACCTTTGAAGCGATGCCTGACAACAAGCAGATGCATCGTCTACGCTTACGACGTTTCTAAATTCTGCTCAAGGGTTGATTGCAAATTTTTGTGAAATCGCCAGAAAACAGATTCCCATTGTAGAACAGGCGATCGCCTGCATCAGCCATTTTGCACCATCCAAACCAGTTTGCCCAAAATTTGCTCAACCGGCGGCAGTGGATAATCGGTCAGGTCAATCGTAACAGTTTGCCCTTCCAGTTTAAGAAACCGCCAAACTGTACCACTCGTTACCGTTCCGTAGATGATTGAAATCGGCTGCTGCTTCTGTTGATTAAAGCGTTGAGCTGCCACCATCTCGGCTAAACATTGTCCCAGTGCTGGTTTAAGGTCTTCTTTCTTCGCTTCCACCAAAACCACCACAGGAGCCTTAATAAACAACTGCTCTGGAGAGCGACTAATTAGAAAATCGACATAACCCGTCAAATCAACCTCTGGCTGCACGCTGAACTCTTCACCCGAAAAGACACTAATTTGTCCTTTGAACTGACGTTTGACTTCTAACAAAACTGGATTGATAATACCTTCAGAACGCGCTTTTTCAGTACTGACTGCGATCGCCCAAGGCAGCGTTTCTTTCAGTGTATCTTTGAGTAAAGAACTTGGATTGACTGGGGAAATTTCAGGCAGAAAGCGATCGCCTTCAATGATAGTCAGTTGAAAATCCTCTACAGCTTTACTGAGGGTAAATTTACTATAAGGCATCAGGATTTTCCCTATTATTTTCTTATATAAAAACTATTTAATTAACCCGTAGCGAGCAAGATGCTTTCAATCCCACACCCGTCGCAAATTCAAGACAAAACCCGGCAACACCGCTTCACCCGACAACTCAGCAGGATTCTCCAACACTTCCACATCCTTAGCCAGTCGATAAATTTCCACCCGTCGCTGCTGCGGATCGATTAACCAACCAAGTTTAGCGCCATTGTCGATATACTCCCTCAATTTATCTTGCAGGGACTTGAGGGTATCTGAACTAGAGCGTAACTCAACTACAAAATCGGGGCAGATATTAGCAAACGTTCCTTTTTGTGCAGAAGTAAGCGCCTGCCATCGTTCTCCACTCACCCAAGAGGCATCGGGGGAGCGAGTCGCACCATTGGGTAAAATGAAGCCTGTAGAAGAGTCAAAGGCTTCACCAGGTTCGCCTGCATTACGCCACCACAAATACAATTCGCCAGAAATACTCCAATTACGTTTGCCAGTTTCCCAGCCTGTTGGTGGGTTCACTATTAATTCTCCTTGTGCAGTTCTTTCCAGTCTCAAGTCTCGGTTGGCTGCGGCTAAAGCAGCAAACTGTTCTTGGGTAACATACAGCCCAATCGACTTAGGCAACTCAATCAATAGAGTTTCGGTTTCTGGACTAGCGGGTGTTTGTAACATCTTGACCTCTTAGGGACTTCCAACTAAAAAAATATCCCATCGCTTTGAGGGCAGGGGAGCAGGGGGGAGAGAAAGTTGTTTTCAAGGAACGAAATTGGATAATTTATTTTCTGGAGTTCCCTTAACTAACAAATTCTACAAGCTTTCTTAGCGTCCGCCTCCGGCACTGTACGATCGCCCAAGCGTCTCGAACGCAAGCCCAATTGCAGATAATTATAAGCGATCGCCATCTTTTCTCTAACCCCCTTCTCCTCTCATGGGATGATGAAGTAAAAGGACTGGGGATTGGGTAATCTGACAATTTACGATGACCCAGACGATTTGCTACAGCACTATGACTCTTCTATTCTGGGCGCAAATGCTTAAATACTAAAAGAGTAAGCGATCGCGTGCCTAAAATTACAGCCATTCACTTTTAAAATATTCCCTGAGTAAGAGACAATAAATAAGACACCTGTCCTATGCCAATTATCCTATGGGGATAGAATACAGAGATGTCTGTAACAAAGCGGCTGGAAATTTTAGATTTAATGCGGGAACTTCGTCAGCCGCTCAATCTTTCTCAGAAACAGTTTGCTGCTAAAGTAGAAGTTTCCTTCAAAAGAGTCAACCGTTGGGAAAATGGGCATACAGTCCCTTCACGCATAGCGCTAAAACTAATAGAAGAAATGTTACGGAAAATGGGTGAACCCGGCAAAAGACTGCTAAATCAGTATTTTCCAGAAGCAGAATAGGGTTATGAGTCGTAAGGCGAGGGCATCTGAATCCCAAAACATCTTTGCTGGCGGTAGAAACAAGGGCACATTCATCCGGGAGAAACTGCTGCACTATGGTGTTGCTTCCTTATCCGTTGTCTTAGCACTGTGGGCAACTCTGCTACTCCATCCATATCTCACTCCAACGCCTGCGGCACTGTTTTTTGGTGCGGTGATGGTGAGTGCTTGGTATGGTGGCTTAGGACCAGGATTACTTGCAACCGTTTTGTCTACTTTGGCAGTCAATTACTTCTTTTTTAAGCTACTCCATGCGCAGAACATTACAAATCTGAATATTGTAGTTCCCTTGCTAGTGTTCATGCTGACAGCAGGGTTAATCAGCTGGCTTAACGAATCACACCGCACAGCTCAACGGCAAGCTGAGGCGAACCTGAAGTCACTACGTGAAAGCGAGGCACGGTTTGGTCGCTTAACAGAGTCCAATATTATTGGGGTAATTGTGGCCGATCTGAATGGCTTGATCGTTGAAGCCAATGATGCCTTTCTAAAAATGCTCAATTATACACGTGAGGATTTGTGCTCTGGTCGAATCCGCTGGGGCGAGATCGTTCCACTCGAATATATTGATGTGAGCGAGCGAGCGATTCAAGAACTGACAATGACTGGGAGTTGTAAGCCTTTTGAGCAGCAATACATCCGCAAAGACGGCTCTCTAGTTGCCGTTCTACTTGGTTTTGCTAAACAAGGAGATCGGACAATCATTGGTTTTGTTCTTGACTTGAGCGAACGCAAACAAGCCGAAGCAGAAGCCCAGCATCGCTCCCGCCAAGCAGAAGAAGCCCAGAGCATTTTACAAATGCTCTTAGAACACGTCCCAGAGGGAATTACTATCACTGCTGGCCCCCCTGATTTCCCAATCATCGCTAACAGCAAACTCGCGCAAAAACTTTTGGGCAGACCAAATGAATCTCTCGTTGGTATGCCTTCTGAATCTTATGTTCAGCTTTACAGTCTGTTCTTGGCTGATGGTGTAACGCCCCTCACTTTAGAGCAACTGCCTTTATACCGTGCTACGCGCTATGGAGAAACGATCCGCGATGAAGAAGGCATCATTGAACGTCCAGATGGTACTACAATTACCGCGATCGCCAATGTTGTACCAATTCGAGATTCCCAAGGTCAGATTATTGGTGCAATAGATTGCTGGCGCGATATCACCAACCGTAAGCTCATAGAAGAAGCACTGCGGCAACGAGAAACAGAACTTCGTTTAATTACAGATACGCTGCCAGTTCTGATTACTTTTGTAGATTCAGAACAACGCTACCGCTTCAACAACCAAGCATATCAAGATTGGTTTGGGCATCCGCCAGCAGAAGTTTATGGAAAACATCTTTGGGAAGTATTGGGTGAATCCGCTTATGAAGTGCTTCGTCCTTATGTGGAACAAGTACTAGCAGGAGAACAGGTTACATTTGAAAGTCAAGTTCCTTATAAAGATGGTGGCACACGTTACATTAATGCCATTTATGTTCCCCAGTTTAATAAACAAGGAATCGTTGAAGGGTATGCGGCGTTGGTCACTGACATCAGCGAACAGCAAGCCGCGCTACGCGATCGCAACCAAGCAGAAGCAGCGTTACGTGAAAGTGAAGCCCGCTTTCGCCAGATGGCAGACACTGCTCCCGTACTGATTTGGATGTCCGGCACTGACAAACTTTGTAACTATTTTAATAAACCCTGGCTAGATTTTACCGGGCGGACTCTGGAGCAAGAGATGGGCAATGGGTGGACTGAAGGTGTTCATCCTAATGATTTTCAGCGTTGCTTGGATACATACACCAATGCCTTTCATACCCGACAAAAATTTAAAATGGAATATCGCCTCAGACACTGTGATGGCGAATATCGTTGGGTTTTTGATACTGGCGTACCTCGGTTTGCACCAATGGGGGAGTTTCTCGGCTATATCGGCTCTTGTGTTGATATCCACGATCGCAAGTTGGCAGAAGAAGCGCTACGTGATAGTGAGGAGCGATACCGAATTTTAACGGAGGTATCACCGCAGGCTATTTGGATGGGCGATCGCGATGGTGGTATTAGCTATTGCAATCAATACTGGTTAGACTATACCGGACTGACAATGGAGCAGACTGCTGGCTATGGCTGGATTTATGTCATTCACCCCGATGACCGCGATCGCGTCTTTAAAACTTCGATGCAGGCTGTTGCTAACGCTACAGACTACGAAGTAGAAATTCGCTTCCGTCAAGTTTCTGATGGTAGCTATCGTTGGCATATTGTCCGGGGTTTACCATTTCGAGATCAAAGTGGACAGATTATCAAGTGGGTGGGCATCGCCAGCGACATTCACGCTCGCAAAGTTGCCGAAGCCTCCCTGCAACAACTTAATGAAATGCTAGAGCAACGAATTCAAGAACGCACTGCTCAACTCGAAGCCGCCAATAAAGAACTCGAATCCTTCTCCTACTCAGTCTCTCACGACTTGCGGGCACCACTGCGCCACATCGCCGGATTTATCGAATTGCTTCAGAAACGCCATAGCTCAACAAGCTTAGATCAAACAAGTCAGCGCTATTTGAAAATAATTGCCGAAACTGCCAAACAGGCAGGAATACTGATCGATGAGTTGCTGACATTTTCTCGCATGGGGCGCACGGAAATGCGCTATATCAACCTGAATATGGAGGAATTGGTACAAGAAATAAAACGCGATTTAATTACAGAAACCCCAGGACGGATAATCCATTGGCACATCGAATTACTGCCAGAAGCGCAGGGCGATCCCTCCATGCTGCGGCTGGTGCTTCGCAACCTGATAGGCAATGCCGTAAAATATACCCAGACTCAAAACCCAGCAGAAATTACTGTTGGAAGTATTGACAATGAAAACGAAGTTGTCTTTTTTGTACAAGATAACGGCGTAGGCTTTAATATGCAATATGTACACAAGCTATTCGGAGTATTTCAACGTCTACATAGCGACCCAAAATTTGAAGGCACTGGTGTTGGATTGGCAAACGTGCAACGCATTATTCATCGGCATAATGGTCGAGTTTGGGCAGAGGCTCTAGTTGACAGTGGCGCCACCTTTTATTTCTCGCTGCCTAAATTGTCAAAGAAGGAGAGTGAATGAAAGAACTTAAGCGGATTCTGCTAATTGAAGACAGTGCCAACGATGCAGAGTTAATCCTAGCCGCCTTGTCGGAAAACCATCTCGCCAATGAAGTAGTGGTGGTACGTGATGGCGAAGAAGCACTAGATTATCTTTATCGCCGGGGGTTGTTTCGGTTGCGAATGGAAGGGTATCCTGTTGTAGTGCTGCTCGATTTGAAACTGCCTAAAGTCGATGGGTTAGAAGTATTGGTACAACTCAAATCTGACCCAGTAATGCGAGTGATTCCAGTGGTGGTACTTACTTCTTCCCGCGAGGAGCCAGATTTAGTTCGATGCTACGAGTTAGGGGTCAATGCCTATGTTGTCAAGCCAGTAGATTACCATGAGTTTGTCGATTCTATTAAAGGTGTTGGATTATTTTGGGCAGTGATCAATCAGCCTCCCATTGGTGCTCTACCTCCAGCACCTCATCGTCAACAGGAGAGCAACTGATGAATGTCCTCCGTTTCCTCCTTTTGGAAGACAGCTGGTTAGATGCAGAGCTTGCCCAAGTGATATTAACCGAAGCGGGAATTAATTGCGAACTGCTCCGAGTCGAAACAGGTGCTGATTTCCTAGCTGCTTTAGAAACAGAAGTTTTCGATTTAATTCTTGCCGATTATGCCTTGCCCTCTTTTGATGGAATTTCTGCCTTGGAAATTGCCCGAAATCGTTGTCCAGAGGTTCCTTTTATCTTTGTCTCTGCTGTACTGGGTGAAGAATTAGCGATCGAAGCTTTGAAGAACGGTGCAACCGATTATGTGTTGAAGCAACGACTAGGGCGGTTAGTTCCCTCAGTGCAACGCGCATTGCGGGAAGCTAAGGAGCGGCGTAAGCGCAAGCAAGCAGAGGAGTCTTTACAGAAGAGTGAAGCCAAGTATCGCCGAATTGTTGATACCTCTTATGAGGGAATCTGGATGATTGACAAAGAAGCTCGAACAGAGTTTGTGAATCAGCGGATATCTCAGATGTTGGGTTATCCAGCAGAAGAAATACTGGGTCGTTCTATATTTGATTTTATGGATTGGGCTGATGATATCGCAGATGAAGCAAAACTGGAGTGGTTCAAAGGAGAAGAGAGCGATCTTAAAGAAGGGCGATTGCGCTGCCAAGATGGTTCGTACATCTGGACACTGATTTCTGCGAGAGCGATTTTGAATGAACAAGATGAGTGTTTAGGTGCGATCGCCATGCTAACTGACATCACTGATCGCAAACGCACCGAATCAGAACGCGATCGCCTTTTGCAACTAGAGCAAACAGCCAGGGCGGAAGCTGAGGCTGCTAACCGAATCAAAGATGAGTTTTTGGCGGTACTTTCTCATGAATTGCGATCGCCCTTGAATCCGATTCTCGGTTGGGCAAAACTGTTGCAGAGCCGGAAATTTGATGAGGCAGCGCTCAACAAAGCCCTGAAAACTATTGAGCGCAATGCGAAATTACAAGCTCAACTAATTGAAGACTTATTAGATGTTTCTCGCATCCTCCAAGGCAAACTCAGCCTGAACATGATCCCAGTCGATCTAGTATCTACCCTTGAAGCCGCAATGGAAACAGTGCATTTGGCAGCAGAGGCTAAAACCATTGAGATTGAGACGATGCTCGATCCAACTGTGGGGAAAGTTTTGGGTGATTCAGCCCGCTTACAGCAAGTTTTCTGGAATCTTCTATCGAATGCCGTCAAGTTTACTGAGACTGAGGGAAAAGTAAATGTGCGATTGGAGCGCATTGAGGCTGAGGCGCAGATTACTGTCAGCGATACAGGTAAAGGCATTAACCCTGACTTTTTACCTCATGTATTTGACTATTTCCGTCAGGGTGATAGTACAACAACTAGAAGATTTGGTGGATTAGGGTTAGGTTTAGCGATCGCTCGTCACTTGATTGAAATGCACGGGGGAAAGGTTTGGGCGGAAAGTCCTGGCGAGGAGCAGGGAGCGATCTTCACAGTTAGATTGCCGCTAATCAAAGACAGTGCAACGATCGAGGATGACACAAATACTGATTCCTCAACTGCCGCTTTTCCCTCCTCTCCCCTCATGGGTTTACAAGTGCTGGTTGTGGATGACAATGATGATACCCGCGACTTTTTCAGCTTTGTACTGGAACAGTTTGGCGCGATCGTCACGGCAGTAGCATCAGGATATGAAGCATTACAAGCGCTAACCCAGTCAAAGCCAGATATCTTACTCAGCGATATTGGAATGCCAGAAATGAACGGCTATATGCTGATGCAACAGGTGCGGACTTTGGAAGCAAAACTCGGAGGAAAAAAGATGCCTGCGATCGCTCTGACTGCTTATGCAGGCGAAATCAATCAGCAGTACGCACTAAGAGCAGGGTTTCAACAGCACATCGTTAAACCTGTAGCACCCGAGGAATTGCTCATGGCGATTTCTAACTTAGTCCAATCTACTTAGGGTTTATTATCAACCTGAGTAATTAGATGAACTGGCTTAATGTTACAGATTTTAAACTATTCTTCACAAGTAATATCATGTCCGGCTAATTAGTTATAATTTCCAAATCTATGCAGAAAGCCCAAAAACCCCTCCCCTCTGCACCTCTGCCCCCCTGCGGTCTTAATGATAAGTCTTTAACCGGACATGATACAATATGGTCTTTTTAATTGCCTAGAATACTCCAGGTGATACAGAAAATGTTGTATCAATAAGGTTCGGTTAAGGTTTTTTGATGAAAATTCTAGATCGCAAAGACGCGATTTATCACCGTCAAGACGAAAGACTGATTATTGTAGAGACGGCGATTCATCGCGTCTCTTGCCTTAACCGAACAGTATTGCGCCCCTACAAATCTCCAAATAATTTGGGATAATTTATTTTTTGCAAGTCCTTAACGCATATTTAACTGCACCAGATGTCTAATCATTCGTGAATAATCAGATCCCTGACTTCTCTAGAAAGTCAAGGGTATTGTTTCTCACGAATGATTCAGGATTGTTATATAGATAATTTTTATATAGTAGATTTAATCTTTCGCCAATTTTATCCGTGTTTGTACTCTATCATAACTTTACGGATACTCTTAGAATCAACCTAAATTTATTTCCGTAAGGAGTCGGATATGAAGACTTATGACATGTCTTTCATAAAGACCAATGGACTCACGACTTTGTTGGTATTTGTCTCAGTTATATTTATTTTATCATTCACTCTAATTATATTATTTTTTGAAAATATTCAAGGATTTTCAAATCAAGAAAAAATTGAATATATCACTCAAGCATTAACAACGATTGCCATAATTATTGGGGGATTAGCATTAATTCTTAATGCTTACTATACATCCAGACTCTCTCTAGATGAGAATCACAGCTTGTTAACGCAACTCCTAGCCGGAACACTAGCTTGGGATAACAATATCGTAAATTGCATCAATCAGACACAATTAACTCCACAAGAAATTGTTTCCGAACGCTTTTCTAAAGCGATTGAACAACTAGGAAATGAAAAGATTGAAACGCGATTTGCTGCAATTTATGCTTTGGAGCGAATTGCCAAAGATTCCCCGAAAGATCATTGGACAATCATGGAAATCCTCGCTGCTTTTATCCGCGAGAATGCCCCAGTGAATAGGGAATATGAGGATGAGTCACTGCAATCATCAAAACTTCCTACAGATATTCAAACAGCCTTAACTGTCATTGGAAGACGGGATTCATATAAAGATCCAGTCAATCAAAAACTCGATTTGCGCAATACAGACCTCTGCAATGCAGACTTAACGGAAGCTAACCTCTCTAGAGCAATTTTTGTCGGGGCTAACTTGCAATGGGTCAATTTTACCAGAGTAAACCTTTCTGAAGCAGACTTATCAGTGACCTGTCTTTGTGGCTCAATCCTCTATGAAGCCAACCTACAAAAAGCAATCCTCCCAGAAGCCAATCTCCAAGGCGCAGTTCTTAGAAAAGCAAACCTTTCCCAAGCAATCCTTTATGATGCCAACTTGGAAGGGACAGTTCTTTGTGATGCCAACTTAACAGCAGCAGTTCTTTGTGATGCCAACTTGGAAGGAGCAATCCTTTGTGATGCCAACTTAGAAGAAGTTAACTTTGAGGGTAGCAATCTCCAAAATACAAACCTGATTGGCAGTAACTTGCAAAGGGCAAAACTGGCTGGAGCTAACCTAGAAAGCGCATTACTGAGTACAGCTAACCTCCAAGAAGCTAATCTCCAAGAAGCTAACCTCTGTGGAGCAAACTTGAGCGGCTCGGAAAATGTAGAATCACAGCAGATTGAACAAGCAATTGGCGATCGCACAACCATCCTACCGGAAAATCTGAAAATACCCCAACATTGGCGGTAATAAAAACTAAAATTTCAGCATCTAAAACTTGATTACACGATAGGGACGCATAGGTAATGCGTTCCGATCGTGTTTAATTTAGTACCCAAAACTAAAAAATTGCCAAAAACCTGATAAATATTCTCTATCAGCCTAAATTTTCCGCAATTTAAATCACTAACAATTATCAAACGCCGAGAGGTTTTTAACACAGATGCGATCGCCACTGCAACTGCTGCTAGTCTAGTTTCCTGTAGCCCAGCTGGTAAATCCCCTAGTGTACAAGCAGGACTGCCGAATATCCGTTGGCGGATGGCAACTAGCTGGCCTAAATCTTTGGGTACTTTTATCGGTGCCCAAACAGTTTCCCGGCGAGTTGAAGAAATGACGAATGGGCGTTTCCAAATTACACCCTTTGCGGCTGGAGAATTAGTACCAGGATTGCAAGTACTCGATGCTGTGCAAGCCGGGACTGTTGAATGCGGTCACACATCCAGCTACTATTACATCGGCAAAAGTTCAGCATTAGCCTTCGCCACCTCCGTACCTTTCGGTTTAAATACCCAACAGCAGAATGCTTGGCTTTATAACGGTGGTGGATTAGAAGCCATACACAAAGTTTATACCAACTTTAACGTGATTAGTTTTCCCGCTGGTAGTACTGGGGCACAGATGGGGGGATGGTTTAAAAAAGAAATCAAGTCTATTTCTGACCTTAAAGGTTTGAAAATGCGAATTCCCGGATTAGGTGGCGAAGTCATGTCGCGTTTAGGGGTGAACGTGCAAGTATTACCTGGAGGCGAAGTTTATTTAGCATTGGATAGGGGAGCCATTGATGCTGCTGAGTGGGTAGGCCCTTACGATGACGAAAAACTCGGTACACTTCACAGATGTAGTATGGAGTTATGCTACCTTACGACAGATGTGGATGAAAGCTGCTGTAATTCAGAAAAATCGTCTATGTGGTTTCACTAATGCCAATTTACCAACTCATCTGCTAGAGATTCTAAAGGTTTACTGTTATATAAGCAATGCTTGCTAGAGTCTGGAGTGCATCAATTGTGGGCATCGATGCCGTCAAAGTAGGCGTGGAAGTCGATGTGTCAGGGGGATTACCGGGAATTGTTGTCTTGGGACTTCCAGATTCAGCGATTCAAGAGTCAAGAGAAAGAGTCAAAGCAACTTTGAAAAATACTGGCTTTGCCTTTCCGATGCGAAAGATAGTAATTAATTTAACTCCGGCAGATTTACGCAAAGAAGGCCCCTGTTTCGATTTGCCTATTAGTGTGGGAATTTTGGCGGCTTCTGAGCAAGTTAGCGGTGATTTGTTGGGGGATTATCTATTTTTGGGCGAAGTATCTTTGGATGGCAGTTTGCGTCCTGTGGCTGGTGTATTACCGATCGCAGCAGCAGCTAAAAAGATGGGAATTGCAGGTTTAGTTCTCCCTGCTGATAATGCCCAAGAAGCGGCAGTAGTCGAAGATTTGGCTGTTTACGGCTGCAAACATCTGTCTGAGGTGGTAGATTTTTTAAATAATCCGGGGCGTTACAAACCTGTGCAGGTAGATAGTACAACACAGACAACAACAGTATCCTATCCTGGCGGAGATTTGCATGATGTCAAAGGACAAGCTCATGCGCGTCGTGCTTTAGAAATTGCTGCGGCTGGTGGGCATAATCTCATTTTTGTCGGACCGCCTGGTAGTGGGAAGACGATGCTAGCAAGGCGCTTACCGGGAATTTTACCGCCGTTGAGCTTTGCCGAATCTTTAGAAGTGACTCGCATTCATTCGGTAGCTGGTTTATTGAAAAATCGTGGTACATTGGTACGCGATCGCCCTTTTCGCAGTCCCCACCATTCAGCATCCGGGCCTTCTCTGGTGGGTGGTGGTAGCTTCCCTCGTCCTGGAGAAATCTCATTATCTCACAGAGGTGTGCTGTTCCTTGATGAACTCACGGAATTTAAACGAGATGTGTTGGAATTTCTGCGCCAACCTTTAGAAGATGGCTACGTCACAATTTCCCGCACCAAATTATCGGTAATGTTTCCCGCACAGTTTACTTTGGTGGCGAGTACTAATCCCTGTCCTTGCGGTTACTATGGCGATACCATCCAACAATGTACTTGTTCTCCCCGTCAACGCGAGCAATATTGGGCAAAACTTTCTGGGCCGTTGATGGATCGAATTGATTTACAAGTTGCAGTGAATCGCTTGAAACCAGAAGAAATTACCCAACAACCGACGGGAGAAACATCAATATCAGTACGCGAACGAGTCCAACAAGCAAGCGATCGCGCCATTACCCGTTTCCAAGGAGAAGCAAATCTGCGTTGCAATGCCCATTTGCAAAGTAGTCATCTCCAGAAATGGTGCAAATTAGATGATGCTAGCCGCAATTTATTAGAAGCAGCAATTAGAAAATTAGGCTTATCGGCAAGAGCAAGCGATCGCATTCTCAAAGTAGCACGGACTATTGCAGATTTAGCAGGAGAAGATGAGCTAAAAACCAATCATGTAGCGGAGGCGATTCAGTATCGCACAATTGATAGAATGCAGTAGAAATCTTGTTATGATGCTTAAGGATTGATACAGATACTTTGTGTTACCAGCAGCTAGAATAGCAAGGCTAAAGCTATGATTTTAATAAATGAGTGAGAGTCCAAACTTTATGGAAATCAATACTTTAACAGAATCACAGACCGCAAATTTAAAAGTCAATATTTTGGTGAAAACTAGAGAAGATGGTCGCGTGATCGCATCTGTTTTGGAACTTCCACAGTATCGTGTCGAAGCTGCAACTCGTGAACAGGCACTCTTGATACTCAACCAGCTTTTGGTTCAACATCTAGACAAAGTTGAAGTCATTCCAATGGAAATCAAATTGCCTCAAACTGAGCAATCTCAAAAACCTTGGATGAAATTTGCAGGAGTATTTAAAGATGATCCAGACTTTGACGTAGTTCAGCAGTATATTCAAGAGTATCGCCAAGAATTGGATACTACTGAGAATGCAATAGATTCTAGTACGCAGAGGGAAGCAAGTTGAGTCTTTGGATTCTCGATACTGATAGCGTTTCTCTTTTCCAGAGAGGAAATTTAGAAATTGCTCGTCGCCTAAACATGATTGACGCTGGCGAATTAGCGATTACAATTGTTACTGTTGAGGAACAACTTCGTGGACGATTTCAAGTCATTTGACGAGCGGCTGCTAATGATTTGGTTTCGGCTTATGAGAAACTACAGGTAACGTTTGATAGTTTGAAAAGCTTCAATGTTTTAAGATTCACTCCAGAAGCACAAGCATTATATACGAATCTAATCAATCAAAATATTAAAGTTGGTAGGCAGGATTTACGGATTGCTGCAATCGCTCTTTCTGTCAATGGAATTCTGGTCACACGGAACAATCAGGACTTTTGTCAAGTACCCAATTTAGTTTTGGACAATTGGACTTTATAATTTGATCGCTACAGTGATTCAGTTATACTCCCCAAAAGTTTCGGAAGTATTGTCGGTAAAGTTCACAGCTACAAATCACGCCCTCACTGGTAATTTTGACTAGACCGATCGCTTCTAGTTTATATTGGATTTCTGACTTTAAAGACACTGGTTCATCTACAGTAACAACTTCTTTCATCGCATCGGCAAGTTCTGGTTGTTCCGTTAAAATTTGTCCTAGACGGCGGAGATAATTTGTGTAAATACTCTTAGCCGTGAAGGCAGTTTGTGTGAGTTCATCGAATGTAATGTCGCGATTAGCAATCCGATACATAGCTAAACGTAACAAAAACGGATGACCGCCAACGATCGCCATTAATCGATCAACTTCTACAGATGTCCAAGACAAATAATGGCGATCGGCTAATGTTTGAACCTGTTCATGCGTAAATTCAGGCAGTTCGATTGTGATACCTACATTAAAAGGCGATTGATTGAGATCGATTGGAACAACATATACTTCCGTTGAGTGAGCAATAACTAATCGAAGATTTTGCAGTATATGACTACGCTTTCCAGCTTCGTGAATTGATCGTAAGAATCCCAAAAAATCGCCATAAATATGAGCGTACTTAAATACAATATCGATTTCATCTAAGCCAAGTGTCAGCGGTTGACGCAAATCTGGTAATAAGTGGGTTTCAAAATATTCTTGAGTTCCAAGATTGCTACCAACCATCGCCACTAAATTATGATATGCACTTACGTTGATCGAGTGTTTTGCTCGTAGTGCTACGCTGTTACAAAACCATCGGAGAAAACTATCGGAATCAGTAAACGCTTGTTGAGTAGCTTGCTGGAGACTTAGATAAACGATTTGATCGCCCTGGTACTTGGCACGATCAAGAATTCGTGTCACCAGCGAAGACTTTCCCATTTGTCGAGGCGCTTTGATGCGAATTAGGGCGGTTGACTTACTGATTTCGGCAAAATAATGCTCCTCATGCGGCGGGCGTGGAATATAAAATGGCGATGAAAGCGGAACTTCACCTTCCGGTGTTTCCAAAACTGGGCTAGATGAAGGAGGCGCAATCGGGAAGGGATTTCTTCGCTCAATATCCGGTTCTAAAAGCACCTTCGGCGTATCTGGTTCTAGTTGAGTAAAGTTAGGCAAGTCTGCGACCGATCGCCAATCATCTATTCCTAATCCCTCACACATCCTTTGAAAGTAATCCCGCTGGGTTTTTTGACCATTGAGAAATTTAGAAACGGTCGATTGAGACATCACTAGATGCTCTGCAAAATCGGCTTGGCTAAAGAAGCCATTTCTCAATAACAAAGTTTGAACCTTAGAAACGCAATCTGGGTGTAACCTGATAAAACGCGGCATAAATTCGGTAAATACTGGTATCTTATTAAGAGCATATAACAAAGCCTTAAGTAAGAGAGTGAAATTAGACATAACATACAATTTTGTTTTGTAGTAAGTTATGAAAGCCTTTACTGCAAAGGTTTCTATGTCTGAAGCTCCTAGAACAAAATACATATTTATTCATGCGTGCTTACTTAATCAAAAGTCGATAGCAAGTCGATAAAAAGTCATTGAAAACAAAAATTTCTTGAGGCTGAACTTAGGGATTGGGAAGGTTTGATAGAGTTTAGGGACTTTCTAACTGTTAGAAAATTTCATTGACAACGCAATCGATTATTGATTAAGGCAAGACAACCATGACCAAACGCTATGAGTATAAAGTTGGTGGCAGCCTCCCCGTAGATGCACCAAGCTATGTGATGCGACAAGCCGATACAGATTTCTACGAAGGATTGAAGGTGGGTGAATTTTGCTACGTCTTCAATTCGCGGCAAATGGGTAAAACCAGTTTGCTTGTTCGTACAATGGAACGACTTAAGGAACAGGGAATTGCTTGTACTACAATCGACTTACAGGGGCGTGGGGGTTCGCAACTTCAGATGGAACAGTGGTACAACGGGATTGCCTACACCTTGGTCAAAGATTTTCGCCTTGGCGATCCCCTTACTTTCCTACAATCTTGGTGGGCTGATCGAGAAATGCTCACACCTACACAGCGGTTAGCAGAAATGATTGAGACGGTTTTGCTGCCCTCGGTTCCTGAAAAGATTGTGATTTTTATTGACGAAATTGATAGGATTCTCAGCCTGAATTTACTCACCAGTGATTTCTTTGCCTTCATCCGAAGTTGCTACGAAAAACGTAAAATTAATTCAGTTTATAATCGCCTTACCTTTGCTTTAATTGGTGTTGCTACTCCTGATGAACTGATACCCGATAAACATCGAACACCTTTCAACATTGGTCGTGCCATTCAATTAACGGGATTTGAACTGGATAAAGTTTCACCTCTAGCAAAGGGATTAGAAGACAAAGGCGATGATTCCCATACCGTGTTGCGGGAAGTACTGTCTTGGACGGGTGGACAACCGTTTCTGACTCAAAAGCTGTGCAGTTTACTAGCAAAATCGGAATCAAAAATTCGACTGGGAGATGAAGCGAAGCAGGTTGAGTACTTTGTTAGATCGCATTTTCTAACTAATCCTGAATCAGATTTATCAGTGCATTTGAAGTACATTCGCGATCGCATTTTGCTGCGGGAACAAACTGTGATTCGAGTACTAGAACTCTATCAACAAATTTTGCAGCAAGGTGCGATCGTTGCAGATAACAGTTTCGAGCAAATGGCGCTACGTCTAACGGGACTTGTTGTCGAGCAGCATAGGCAGTTGCAGGTTTACAACCGCATCTATGCCATAGTGTTTGATCGAGACTGGGTAAATGAATCGCTCACAAATCTCCGTCCCTATGTCGAACAGATGAATGCCTGGTTAGAGTCAAGTAGAAACGATGAATCTTGGTTATTGCGAGATGAGGCACTGATAAAGGCTCAGAATTGGGCAGTGGGAAAACGATTAGGCGATCAAGATTATGAATTTCTCCGGGCAAGCGAAGATTTACAACGTCGAGAAGTTGAGCAGAAGTTGGCAACCCAGATACAAGCAAATGAAATTCTGGCAGCAGCAGGCCGACAGGCAGAGCTTAAGTTGCAAGAGACAAACCAAAATTTGCAACAGGTTCAACAACAAACCAATCGAGTCATTCGTCGTGGTGCGATTGTAGCAGGTGCGATCGCTATGGCGGTATTTGGCGTTTCTTCGTTAGCTGTGTTGAATGCAAGAAGCGAACAACAGCAGGCAGCAGATGAAGCTAAACAGGCAAAAAAAAGAGCAGACAGCGCTACGCAAGAAGTTAAGACTCAAACACAACTAGCCCAACGCAAGGCAGAAGACATTCTAAAATTAGATCGAAAAGCTCGTCGAGCAGAAGACCAACTAAAAAAAGCTAATGGTGACAAGCAAGCGAGCTTTGCAAAAATGCGAGAGTTTCAGGCACAAAAAAACTTTGCAGAGCAGGAAGTTAAGCGAGGTAATAAGGAATTAACAGAGCAGAAGAATCAATTACAAAGTACACAAGCTAGTTTGATAAATGCACAATCAAATGTTATAAAGGCAAACCAGAAAGAAAAAGAAAATAATAAAAAAGCAAAGCTAGAAATAAATAGTATTACAGCTTTAGATACCTTTAATAAAGGTCAACAAGTGCAGGCTTTGCTGGACGCAATGGAAGTCAATCAAGACTTACATTTTAAAGTTCATAATGATAAAGCCATCGACAATAATTCAGTGAATAATCCAGTCAAAATTCTACAGTACATTCTCAACAATATCCGACAGCAAAATGAATTTAATTTTCAAGGAAGTCTAATGAAAAGTTGGAGCCTCAGTCCTGACTTTAAACGAATCATCATCGTTGGTGACTCCGACAAAATTCAAATTTGGGACAGCCAAGGAAGTCAGTTATCTGAAATTGATGTTCCAACTATTTACAAAGCTATTCTTAGTCCAGATGGGCGATATATTGCTACGGTTGTGAACGGAACAGTCTGGCTCCGAGATGAAACCGGAAAGAGAAAAATCGTTGAACTTAAAGGACATAAGAAAAATGTTAGTGATATCAGCTTCAGCCTTGATGGACAAACAATTGCTACTGGTGGAGAAGAAGGTATTGTCCGGCTCTACTCTATATCAGGTAAACTTATAAAGGAATTTGCAGCTGAGCCAAATCGGCGAATTGCAACTGTAAGTTTTAGTCCAGATGGTACGCAGCTTGTGACGCTTGGGTTTGATCGAGGCAACAATAGAAACAGCGCGATCAAAATTTGGAGTCTTTCTGGAGAAGCAATTGGACTATTAAATAAAAGGAATCAATTTGAATTTAATACGTTTGCATTTGCATTTATTTCTAATGAAGAAAAATACAAAATTGTGACAGGTGATGATAAAGGTTACGTTCGATCCTGGGACTTTTCTGGACAACTCTTGAATGAATTTAAAGCGGCTCAGGGATCGGTTAATGAATTGACAATTAGTGCCAATGGTAAATTATTTGCAACAATTGGTGATGTAAATCCGGTCGCAAAAGTGTGGGATTCACAGGGCAAACAAATACTCGAACTCAAAGGGCATCAAGGTGAGGTTAGCAAGGTTAAATTTGATGCGGATGGTAAGCGATTGGCGATGGCAGACGGTGTTAACACTATCCAATTCTGGGATGTCTCTAAAGAATTAGAGATCGCTTCCTCCAAACATCAGGATGGAGTTGCGGCTCAATTTAGTCCTAATGGTCAATTGATTCTCACCGCCGGAAATGAAGGCAATTTGATTGTTAAGGATCGAGCGGGTAAAGTCGTCTATGAATATCTAGGCAATCGTGGCGATGTAAACAATGCTAGCTTTAGCCCAGATGGCAAGTGGATTGTCCAAATCAGTAGCGATGGTAAAATTAAACTTCATAACCTTGTCACCCGTAAGCCTCCTCAAGAATGGATAGGACACTCAAATGCTGCTCTCCTTGGTGTTGCTTTTACTCCTAATGGGCGATACTTTGCTACAAGTGGAGCGGATAACAGTGTACAACTTTGGGATCTCTCTGCCAATTTGATTGCTAAATTTGAGCATGGCCCGATTGTTAATGATATCAGTTTTAGTGCTGATGGACGCACCCTTGCAACTGCCGGAACAGATGGTCACGTCAAACTTTGGGATTTCGATCCAGAAGTGTCAGTTAACAAATTACCAGTAAGGGATATCGAAGTTTCTAAGAAACCTCTGATGACCGTCAGTTTTAATCCTGTAGATGAGCAGTTTGCAACCGCAGGATACGACGGAACTGTTAGAGTGTGGAATCGTTCAGGAAAGAAACTATCAGAATTGCAACCTCAATCTGATCTTATCTTCCGCTTAAGCTTTAGTCCAGATGGAAAACACATAGCAACGGCAGGATTTGACGGCACTGCTCAAGTTTGGGATTGGAGATCCCAAAAGCAGTTTGCTCGATTGTATATGGGGCAAACCCATGTCTTTACCGTAAGTTTTGCTCCTGATGGAGAACTTGTTGTGGGAGCAGGTGATGGAAGTGTACGACTGTGGAAACCCCAAGAACTAAAATTGAGTACGCTTCTCAATCAGGGTTGTGCTTCGCTTACTAATTACTTCATTGCACAGCCTCAAGCATTATTATATCTGAGAGTTTGCCAGAAGAATCTTATTCTTCAACAGACCGCACCAGCCCTTGTTGTCAAAGGTCAAGCTGAAGCGAAAAAAGGCGACGTTGAAAACGCAATTAAACTTTTTAAACTTGCTCAACAAGGCAATCCTCAATTACTACTAAATGCTGAATCTGAGGCGCAAAAATATAACACACTTGGGGAGGCTGAGGATCTGTACAATGAAGGTGAGCGTCTGGCTGGTAAGGCTAAACTTTTACGCAATGAGGGTAACCGTCTGGCTTCTGATGAACGGTATAAAGAAGCTATCTCAAAATACAATCGCTCACTGAAACTCAATCCCAATAATGCTGAAGCGCTCACTTTACGAGCATTTGCTTTTTGGAATTTAGATCGTGAGAACCACAAACGAGAAATTCTGGCAGATTTGAAGCAGGCAATTGAGCTAGATCCTAAGATAGCACGAGCATGGGTTAAACTGGGTTCCTACTATGGAATGGAATATCAATTTACAAATGCACTGCCAGTCCTAAATCAAGCCGTAAAACTAGATATTGGTAATGACGATGGAGCAATCTACACACGAAGTTATCTTTATTACTTAGCAGCGAGAAATGATGAAAAATTAGGAGAATTTAGTAAAAAGGAACTTTATGAAAAAGCGCTGGAAGATTTAAATCGAGCGATTGAACTAAATTCAGCCGATTGGGAGGCATTTTCTGGACTTGGAGAAGTCTACGAAGATCAAGGTGACGATGATCAAGCTCTATTAAACTACGATCGCGCGATGCAACTAAACCCATATGACGAAAGGACGCGGATATTACAGAAGAAATTAAGCGATGATCTCCTGCAACGGAAAAAGCAATCACAACAGCAATAAAAAACTCATTAAATAATAATAACTCATATCAAAAATTAATCATTGCGCGAAGAAGTTTGAGTTTAACAGCGAATATGTCACGAGAGGATGGGAGCATCCAATTCAGGAGAAACTTCCATGTTGAATAAAACCTTCAGATCCTTTTCATTTAGTCTCGTGGTTCCCGTTGTCGCATCAACTCTTTTACTCTCAAGCTTGCCGAGTTTTGCATTTGGATTGAGCAATAATTCAATGCGATCGCAACAACTAATAACTCAGGTTATCGAAAATAAAGCTTACACCAGAGAGCATTTTTCAATTCAGATGCCGGGTAAAATCGTTGAAGATAGACCTGAAATGTTAGTGTCTTACAATGAAACAATAGAAACTGCTTACGTAATTCTAGAAATACCTGCACCATCAGAAATTGAACCTATGACTGAGCAGGAACTTCAGGACAACATGATGGCGGTTTTTCAATCAGCTTTCAGTAGTGAGGGTGAAGCAGAAGGTAAAATTACTCAAAGCAAAGCCCTTAAGTTTGATAATTACGATGCTCTTGAGGTGATGGTTGAACATAAAGATGGCACTACAGGCAACTATCGGATGACGCTTGTGGGCGATCGCATTTTTATCTTGGGAGCAAGAACACCAAAGCAACTGACACTAGAGAGCCAAGAATTTTTCAACTCCTTCTTGCTTAATTCCAACTAGCTTTGTTTTTATAAAATGAAGCGGCATTGCTGATTAATAGTATGAAAATTTCAAGCACCGGTGCATAGACACAAAAATAAAGACTGAGCTTTCATTCTTTTTTGTAAGAGTTTGGAAGCATTCATACTCAAATTCAGCAATGCCAAAAATTAGGATTATCAGCAAGAGCGAGCGATCGCATTCTCAAAGTAGCACGGACTATTGCAGATTTAGCAGGAGAAGATGAGCTAAAAACCAATCATGTAGCGGAAGCAATTCAATATCGCACGATAGATAGAATGCAATGAAAGGTCGATTATGAAACTGCATCGACACAAACAAAACCCACCTTTCCTTGTGGAACGCTACGCGAACGTGGGTTAAAAACTCTTAATTTTTATTAGTCCACGGAGGTGGACTTCGTTTGTGTAGCCGCGACTTCTAGTCGCCAGGGCTTTTCAAACAATCTCTAAAATGCAGGAGAAATTAACTGACCAATACGCTTGAGAATTTGCAAAACTGCGTACAGTTCTCTCGCGGATGCAAACGGAGCAAAAACTCTTGACAAATCGTACTGTGGTGTATTTGTTTGCGTCACTTTGACAAATAAAATATCGTCTCCATTCGTCACCATTCCAAACACAGGTTTACTGGGATTGGGGTTAGCCATCATATAAGCTAGAGCTTGTGGTACAGCCGACCAAACTGAGAGTGTGGTTTTTTTCGACTCCAACACCATCACCCACAACCGATCTTGTAACACTAAAACATCAATCCGTCCGCGCAGTATCTCCTCGCCATCATTCAGTATGAGTTCCACGGATGATTCAGCCTTAATTCTGAAAGGAGGATCGTAAAATCCAGAGAGTGCAAGTATTGGTGACACCAACAACAATATGACTGTCCCTTCTAGTAAATCACCTCCGGTACGGTGATAAAGATACCTGCGCCGCACGACATCCACAGAGGCTTTTTCCGCTTCTGTAATATCAGACAATCCCTCATACCACTCTTGGAAAAATTGCTCGTTTTCAACACGGACAAAACCGAATCGATTTTCTGCATCCTGAAGAGTGGTAATTGCTTCTGTAATTGCTGCCGTCTGTGTCATTGCTTTTAGGTAACAGTTGCTTTGTTATATTATCAACATCAGCGCATCTTTATTATCGCCAATTGGCGCGTAGGCGTAGCCCGTCGAAGACATCGCATTCTCAAAGTAGCACGGACTATTGCAGATTTAGCAGCAGAAGATCAGCTAAAAACCAATCATGTAGCGGAAGCAATCCAGTATCGTACGATAGATAGGATGCAGTAAAAATTTTCGGCGTTGCTGAATGAGAGTATGAACTAGCCTCACGCTTCAGACGCAGCGAAAAGTCAAAAGCTCAGAGCTGATTCGTAAAGAAAATCTTAAGGATACTCAACTCATTATTAGGTCTGAGTTTCAGCGAATAACTGCTTTTTTGACCGAAATTCCTGAAACGCTTACTTGATTAAGTACTTTACTTGAGTTTACAAATTAGCTCTCAGGCTTCCTTATATGAAATCGAATTTTTCAAGACAGAGGCATAGAGAATAAGAGTTTAAAATGTGGAATTTTTAAATTTCATACCTAAATTCAGCAATGCCAAATTTTGAGTTCATATTCTATATGAGTTCTTATCCTAAAGAGAAGGGTTTAGAGAAGACTGCTTGTGCTGTACTAAAATGCAAGTTACTAAAGTCTAATTTTTAATTAGATTTAAATTAGACTTTAGGAAATGTTTGATTAAGCCAAAATCTCCATTAAGATATATTGTTTTAATTATTTATATTAGTATAATAATAAAAATTACTAATATATTTTATGCGCGCAAAAATAAGTAATTTGAAATAGTGAAAGTTCTAATTAGCCATTTTTAATTAATAGTTACCCAAAAGCTGGAAAATATTTATGGTTCAAATTTGGCTGTGGATTGGTGTCATCAGTATGGCAGTGGGTTGTGCTTTTTTCGGAGTAGGCGCACACAATGGTAAAAATGAACGTTGGAAAATACTGTATACACTTAATTTTTTCATCTGCTTGATTGCTAGTGGGCTGTACTTAGCAATGGCACTCGGTCAAGGAGTTAACATCATCAACGATCGTCCAACTTACTGGGTACGATTTGTTACTTGGTTTTGCTCAACGCCGCTGTTGTTGTTGGATCTGACTTTCTTGGGAAGAACGAGCTTACTGATTACAGGTAGCTTGTTAGGAGCAAACGCCTATATGCTTGCCACTGGCTTCCTAGCCACAGTTACACCTAAGCCGATCAGCTACATCTGGTATATTGTAAGTTGTGGTGCTTACCTGGCGGTTTTCTACTTATTAGTGAAGCCCTACCGGATCGAGGCAGAACGCAAACATCCCAGATCCAAGCAAGCATTCCGCAAGCTGGTAACTGTGCATCTGGTGCTGTGGACACTCTATCCAATTGTCTGGATTCTTAGTCCAGAATGGTTTAACGTTTTTGGTCAAGTTGGGGAAACAATGGGTTATACGCTACTAGATATTGCCTCTAAAGTCGGGTTTGGTTTTCTATCGTTAAACACCTTACGTAATTTAGAACAGGCAGGAGAATTGGTTACTGAATCAGAACCGTTATATCAGTAAGTAGAAATTTTCAGTCCGATGCTTTAGATAGCTAACCGATGAAGAAACCCCGAATTTTAGCGAAACGATATTAGGAGAATCAATCAAGGTATTATGCGATCGCTGCCACTGCATTTTATATGCTAAAGCGATCGCGCTACCTATTGTCTACCAAAAAGCAAATTATTTATAGATATTCCCGTCAAGGAAATTATCGACTCTGCTAAATTCCTCCCCAAGGACGCTTCACAAACACCCTTGGGAGGATGTCACAACTCAGTAAATCAGTATCCAATATATCAGGGACTAAGCAACATCCCCTACAAGGAGACTGATTGGATGAATTTGCAAGAAATTTGGAAGTTATTACAAGAGACGTTCAAAGAATGGAGTGACGATAAAGCCTCACGGTTAGCGGCGGCCTTAGCTTATTACACCATTTTTTCCATTGCACCATTGCTAATTATTGTAATTGCGATCGCAGGTGCAGTATTTGGAGAGGAAGCGGCAAGAGGTCAAATTGTCGGACAAATTCAAGGTTTAGTCGGGGTAGATGGCGCAAAGTTTCTCGAAACAGCCATCAAAAATGCTAACCAACCAAAGACAGGAGCGATCGCTTCCATCATTAGTGTTGTAGTTCTCTTATTAGGTGCTACAGGCTTATTTACTGAGTTGCAAGATGCCATGAACACGATTTGGGAAGTGAAACCCAAACCTGGACGTGGCATAAATAATATGATTCGCCTACGCGTCTTGTCTTTTGCAATGGTGATCGGAATTGGCTTTTTACTTTTAGTTTCTCTAGTAATTAGTACGATATTAGCAACATTAGTAACGTACTTTAGTAACTTGTTGCCAGGTTTTGATTTCATCTGGCAGATTGTCAATTTCATCCTCTCTTTTGCGATCACAACAGTGCTGTTCGGACTAATTTTTAAAGTTCTACCAGATGTCAAAATTGCATGGAGTGATGTTTTAGTTGGAGCTGCTCTCACCTCAGTTTTGTTCTCTATTGGGAGATTTTTATTAGGACAATATTTAGGTAATGGCAGTTTTGGATCAACATACGGTGCTGCTGGTTCTCTGGTGGTAATTTTAGCTTGGGTTAACTATGCCGCACAGATTCTTTTCTTCGGTGCAGAATTTACTCAAGTTTATTCCCGAAGGCATGGAAGCGGCATAGTTCCAACTAAAAATGCTGTACATATATCTGATAACACAAACTATAATGGCAAGGCTCCAAGAGAACAAGCATCGACTAATAAAAAGCCATCTTCTCGCTTTATTAATCGCTTTTTTCAGTATTTTAGGAAGCCCAAACGCTTAAAACAGAGAAGAAAAAATCAGCGATTTTAATTCTTGATTGCTGGAGATTTATATTTGTAAATCTGATAGATATTGAAGTATCTAATATCCAGTCCAGTGAATTATTTCTGATTGCCACAGTTGATGAGTAAAGTATTCAGCAATTCTGAATTCTGAATTATGACTCCTTTTTATACTGGATTTTTTCCAGAAGTCTATTGAACAAGGAAGAAAATCAGTGCTAATGGAAAAATGGTTTTTTATCAATTGGCAAGCAATTTTTATTCCTAGCATCAGCATCTTTGAGTTGATTATCCGCGGATCGCTAGTCTACTTAGCGCTGTTCTCAGTGCTAAGACTACTTCCTAGCCGACAATTAGGAACACTAGGAATTACTGATTTACTCGTAGTTGTGCTATTTGCGGAAGCTGCTCAAAATGCTATGGCAAGTAATTACACATCAATTACTGAAGGCGGTATCCTGGTAGGAACAGTGATTTTTTGGAGTTACTTGCTGAACTGGTTGGGTTACAAACTTCCCCAGTTCCAACGTTTCCTGAATCCGCCACCGTTGCTACTGGTAAAAAATGGTCGGATGATTGAGCGCCATCTGCAACGAGAGTTAATTACAGATGATGAGTTGATGAGCAAGTTACGTCAGCAAGGTGTAGAATTTTTAGCTGATGTGAAGTTCGCCTATATAGAGGCTGACGGCAGGATTAGTATTATCACGTCGGATTCAAAAACTGCTTCCGTCCCGGAGCAAAAAGTAACGTTAAAAAGCGATCTACATTAATTAGACTGTAAAATATGACGGTTGTATTCTGTGCCGAACTGTGATTGAGCGTTATACTTTGCCCGAAATGGCTAATCTGTGGAGTGAAGCCTATAAATTAAAAACCTGGCTGCAAGTCGAGATTGCTGTTTGTGAGGCTCAAGCTGAACTTGGTTACATTCCATCTGAAGCGGTTGAGGAAATTAAGGCCAAGGCAGATTTTGATCCAAAGCGGGTGCTGGAAATTGAGGCTGTAGTCCGCCACGATGTCATTGCTTTCTTGACAAATGTCAATGAATATGTTGGTGATGCCGGACGCTATATTCACCTGGGTTTAACTAGTTCGGATGTTTTGGATACGGCTTTAGCACTGCAATTAGTTGCCAGCCTGGATATATTATTGCAACGTCTAGAAGATTTAATTCAGGTAATTCGCCAAAAGGCACGGGAACATCGTCATACAGTGATGGCTGGCCGATCGCACGGTATTCACGCTGAACCGATTACTTTTGGTTTTAAGCTAGCTGGTTGGTTAGCAGAAGTGTTGCGACACCAAGAACGTTTGATAATACTCCGTCAAACGATCGCTGTGGGTAAGATTTCTGGTGCGGTAGGAACTTATGCCAATATTGAACCGCGTGTAGAAGCGATCGCTTGTCAAAAACTCGGACTCAAACCCGATACGGCCTCAACCCAAGTTATTTCCCGCGATCGCCACGCCGACTACGTGCAACAATTAGCTTTGGTAGCAGCAACTATTGAGCGCTTTGCTGTAGAAATTCGCAATCTCCAAAAAACAGACGTTTTAGAAGTTGAAGAATTCTTCGCCAAAGGTCAAAAAGGCTCCTCAGCAATGCCACACAAGCGCAACCCCATCCGTTCAGAACGACTGACGGGAATGGCACGACTCGTCAGAAGTCATGCCGGTGCAGCTTTAGAAAACGTTGCTTTATGGCATGAGCGAGACATTTCTCACAGTTCTGTAGAACGGGTAATTTTGCCAGATACTTGCACTTTGACCCACTTTATGTTGTCAGAAATAACCGACTTAGTGAAAAACCTGTTGGTCTATCCTGAAAACATGAAACGGAATCTCAACTGTTACGGCGGCGTTGTGTTCAGCCAAAAAGTGTTACTGGCTTTAATAGACAAGGGAAGCAGCCGAGAAGAGGCTTATGCGATCGTTCAAGAAAGCGCTCACACCGCTTGGAATCAGCCAGAAGGAAACTTCCAAGAGTTGATTAGCAAAGACCCGCGTGTTACCCAAAAATTGTCTCCAGCAGAACTAGAGGTTTGTTTCGACCCCCAGCAACATCTGCGGCATTTAGAAGAAGTTTACCAACGATTAGGTATTTAGGATTAATTTGCTTGTAGTAAGCGTTTAAGCGCTTACTACAAACCTGTTACCCCAAAAATACGCAGATATCATCAAAAAAGATATACAGCGAATTTCAAGTTAGTGAGGTACGCAGGCTAAGTCTTAAAGCCAGATATAAAGCCTGTTTTACTTCTGTTAGTGCAGCGGGGCGTAGCCCATTCTGACTACTGAATTCTGCTGTATAAAGATACCAACAACATTTAATATTGCAATCTGTTTGATGCTCGAATTATTGCCAGCACTGGGTAGTATACATAACAAATACTTGCTTCTTTATTAATATTACGAGTGCTTTGATGATTGAAATCCTAGCCACACTTTCTGCATCTGCGGCAGCAGGAATGAGAATAGGCATACCTTTGCTAATTATTGGATTATTGCAGGGTAGCAACTTGTGGTCACAAGTTCCAATTTTATCTCACATTTCTCCACCAATATTATTATGTTGCCTTACCAGTTGGTCATTAATTGAATTATTAGCCTCAAAAAAGCTCTGGGGGCAAAGATTGCTCCAAGTGGTTCAGTTATTCATGTCTCCCCTTGTAGGCGCAATTATGGGGTTAGGAGTAGCTACAGCAACAGCAACCCCAAACTGGCTGATTGCCATAATTGGAGGTTTATTAGCTTTGGTACTCCAGCTCGTCCAAATTGGTTGGTTCTATCGGTTACGTGGCTTACCGTTGTGGGCAGTCTTCCTTCAAGATACCTTGTGCATTGCTCTAGTACTATTTGCCTTTGATGCTCCTTGGCAAGGAGGATTAATTGCTTTAATACTGCTCTGGTTTGCAGTTCGTAGTGCGAAGCAGTGGTATGACTGGTATCAGAAAGAGAGAAGGTATGGGGCATAGGGCATGGGGCATGGGGCATGGGATATTAGGGACAAGGAAAGAGTTTAAAGACCAGGTTTCCTTAGATGGCTACCTCATCCTCAACGGGTATAGAACTTCTCCCAACAGAGACGCTACGCGAATGTGGGACAAAGGAAGAATTTTCCAATGCCCAATGCCCAATCCCCTATGCCCAATCCCCAATCCTCAATCCCCTTTACTGCAAAAGCCCAATCATGTGCAAGAAGCCGTGACCGGTAATCAGCTCTACGATTAAGGCAATAAAACCCAGCATCGCAATCCGACCATTCCATACTTCAGCACTAGTTGTCAAACCCCACTCCCAACGCTCTTGAGGGTACATCTTGACCATTTTTTTCATTTGGGCAGCTTGCGAAAGCTTGAAACTGGGGTTTCTCAGCGCATCAATCACTAATTCAGCTAGTGCATTAATAAATACTGGATGGGTATTGGGAGCAGGTACACGGCGGAAGTTGTGAATTCCTGATTCTTCGGCTACTTCCCGATACTCAATATCAATTTCTTGTAGTGTCTCGATATGCTCTGAGACAAAACTAATTGGCACGACAACCAAATCTTTAACACCTTGTGCGCCTAGTTCTTTGAGGGCATCTTCAGTATAGGGTTGGAGCCATTCTACTGGGCCGACACGACTTTGGTAAGCTAAGGTGTGGGCATTGGGTCGATTGAGAGTCTGCATAATCAACGCAGTACATTCTTCAATTTCCAGCTGGTAAGGGTCGCCTGCTTCTTCAACATAGCTTTTCGGAACGCCATGAGCGCTGAAGAATATATGAACCTCATCGGGGTTGGGGAATTGCTCAAGTTCCTGGGCTATGAGTTGCGTCATTGCTTGAAGATAGCCTGGTTGTTTATACCAAGAAGGAATGACGGTGTAATCAATAGGTTGAAGTTTTGGATCTTCTTGCCAAAGCTTGTCTAAAAGCCGGAAGCTGGAACCACTGGTGCTGATAGAAAACTGGGGATATAGTGGTAATATTACCAGGTGTTCTACCTTATCTTGGGTAATTTGTGCGATCGCCTCTTCTGTATAGGGATGCCAATAACGCATTCCCACGTAAATATTAACTTCTTGCCCCAAAAAACCTAACTGTTCTTTTAAAGCTTCCCCTTGGGCTTCTGTGATCCGCCGCAATGGTGAACCACCACCGATTTGCTTATAATTTTCTTGAGATGTTCTGGTTCGCCGCGTGGCAATAAACCAGGCTAGGGGCTTTTGCAACCAGCGAAATGGTAGGCGAATAATTTCCGGATCGGAAAATAGATTGTACAAAAACGGCCCAACATCTTCTAGCTTATCAGGGCCACCGAGATTGAGTAATAAGACGCCTACACGACCCATAGCAGTTACTTTCCCCCAATCTTTTCAGGTTTTTTACTAATGTTAACAATATATCTTTATTAAATATAAAGCTTAATAGCAAGGAAATATGCAATGGCAACAATTTTAAGAGATTGGAGTTACCGCTATCAGTGGTTATATGATGGTATCTCTCGTTTAGCAGCCTTAAGTGTAGGTGGTGAAGCCCGTTTTCGGCAACTTGCTTTGCAAGGCTTAACAATTCACTCAGATTCTCAGGTTTTAGATTTATGTTGTGGTAGTGGCCAAACGACAGAGTTTTTAGCAAAAACTTCACAAAACGTAACAGGTTTGGATGCTTCACCCAAGTCTTTGCAACGGGCGCGGCTAAATGTACCAGAAGCTTCATACATAGAAGCTTTTGCTGAGGAGATGCCATTTGCAGATAATTTGTTTGATGTGGTGCATACCAGCGTTGCATTACACGAGATGCAGCCTCAGCAATTACGAAAAATTATTAATGAAGTTTATCGGGTACTAAAGCCGGGAGGGGTGTTTACGCTGGTGGATTTTCACGCTCCGACAAATCCGATATTTTGGCCTGGGGTATCACTGTTTTTGTTGTTGTTTGAGACGGAAACAGCTTGGGAATTGTTGAAAACTGATTTGCCTAGATTGTTAACTGAGGCTGGGTTTGATGTGGGTGAGCCAACTTTATATGCAGGTGGTAGTTTGCAAGTGATACAGGCGAAGAAGTGAACAATACTGCTTTATTAATGGCAGGTAAGATACTCTGCTATTAATAAAGTATGGGTAATTGTTATATTGAAATTAGCATGATGAAATTTTGAGGTTAATAACAAATGACACAGGAATTAATAGACCTCAGAACTTGCATCCAGGAAGGACGTTACGCAGATGCCTTGGTAATTGTTGATGAATTAGAGGGCATGAGTAAACAAGCTATTCTGCGGAATATTCAAGCTTATTTAAGGATTCTGCTGATTCATTTGATTAAAAACCAACTGGAGCAGCGATTAACTGGTTCATGGGCAGCTTCTATTCGTAACTCACTTATAGAAATTAAAAAACTTAATCTCAAAGACAATAAAAAATCCTCTTATATCAATTTCAACGAATGGGATACTTATATTGAAGATGAAATAGAAGTAGCAGTGCGTGATGCCAGTGTGGAAGTTTTGAATGGAATGTACAATGAATTCCAACTTACTGAAATCGTAGATAGAAACCAGATTATTCATACTGCTTTAAAGTTTTTGGCGCTAACTTATTCTTATTCAGCTAAGGAGTTACCCGCAACTGTGGCTGAAAATTTAACTCAGCTACCCGGTGGAGAAGATTGGAAAGCAGGTAGGCGATAAAAAATGACCCAGGAACTTATAGACCTCAAAAAGAGTATTTTGGAAGGACGTTATGCAGATGCCTTAGCAATTGTAGATGAATTAGAAGGCATGAGCAAACAAGCTATTATGCGGAATATCCAAGCTTATTTAAACGTTCTGTTGATTCATTTAATTAAAAACCAAGTAGAACAACGTTTAACTGGTTCCTGGGCAAATTCTATTCGTAATTCAATCCGAGAAATTAAAAAGCTAAATATCAAAGATAATAAAAAATCTTACTATATTAATTTAGATGACTGGGATAAATTGATAGAAGAGGAAGTTATTGAAGATGCGATCGCTGATGCGAGTGAGGAAGTGATAAATGGTAAATTTACTCGCTCTCAGTTGTCAGCGATGTTAGATAAAAACCAGATTATAACTACAGCTACTAGTTTCCTGGCTTTAACATATACTTATTCACCAAAGGAATTACCAGCGATTATGGATGATTACCTTAGTCAGTTAGCTGGTGGAGAAGATTGGATAAATCGGGAAAAATAAAGCGATCGCTATTTGTTTGGCAAATCGCTTTGAGTAGGTCGTCGATGATAGCATAGATCGCAATTGTTTCATTTAACATATGCCCCTCCGAATTTTCTAACTGGAGGGGATTTTATTGCTTAAGTGGTCGCGTGCGTTAGCGGAGCTTACCGTAGGGGGAGCACTCCTCCATAACTAGCAACGTTTCAATCCCTAATAGAGATTTTGATGAATTGCAATTGCGGGAACCTGAAAGGCAAGCTATATTTAGTTTTCAAGGTGCGGTTGCGCAATTCTAGCATTAGAGAATTTCTTTGGGAAGAGTGTTGGGAAAGGTTGAAGGCTGAAACTCAATTATTGTAAGCATTTGAGAGATTGCGCGGATGAATTTGGACAATTAGTGGGGTGAAACGCTTGCTGGTGTTGAGATAGAAGCACTTTTTTTAGGTTGTGAAATTTGTACACCTACCCCTCCGCGCTATTTGACTATACAGTAACCTAAATATAAGGGAACTTAGTAATTCAACGTAGAGATGATGAAAGAAATAACGCGCCGCAAATTTATTGCAACAGCTACAGTGGCGACAGGTTTTGCCCTCGCAGTACAACCCATTTCTGCCGGAGTCATCACTACTGATGCCAAGGGGTTGGTAGCTGGTGCGGTGAAAATTCCCGTCAAAGATGGCGAAATTCCTGCCTATAGAGCAGCACCAGCTACTGGTGATAATTTCCCAATTGTTCTGGTAATCCAGGAAATTTTTGGTGTACACGAGCATATCCAGGATATCACTCGTCGCTTTGCTCGGTTGGGATATTTAGCGATCGCACCCGAACTATTCGTGCGTCAAGGCGATGTCTCGAAGTTAAGCAACATAGACGAAATTCGTCCAATTGTCGCCAAAGTGCCAGATACCCAGGTATTATCTGATCTTGATGCTACAGTAGACTGGGCAAAGAAGTCAGCTAAGGGTAATGGCGAGAAGTTGGGAATTACAGGCTTCTGTTGGGGCGGTCGTATTATTTGGTTATATGCAGCACATAATCCCCAAGTGAAGGCTGGTGTAGCTTGGTATGGGCGACTCGTGGGCGATGCTACCGAACTTCAGCCCAAGTATCCCGTCGATGTTGCATCAAAACTGACAGTCCCCATTCTCGGACTCTATGGTGGAAAGGATACAGGTATTTCTCTTGATACAGTAGAGCAGATGCGCGATCGCTTAAAGTCCAGCAGTAGCAAATCTGAAATTATCGTCTATCCCAATGCACCCCACGCATTTTTTGCCGATTATCGCCCCTCCTACCGTGATAAAGAAGCTCAGGATGGTTGGAAACGCCTCTTGGCATGGTTTAAGCAAAATGGTGTTTAAAAAATTAGGTAGTCATGAACTGTGACGCTGAAAAAAGTTCCAAATTGTTTCACTGGCGTTCAGCCCCAGCTTGGCATTAAATTTGTTTAGGCTCTCGTCAGTTGAAGAACCACCAGGCCAGAAATGTCCACCGTTTACTACCGCTAGCTGCCAGACTTCGGAGTTGCCACTACAACCTGTGTAGATAGCGGTTTTCACTTTATCTTCAGAAAAATTTGGAGATTGATTTGATAAGGTACATTGATCGTGCGATCGCCAAAACTCTACCATGTCTGAGATCGAAACCAGCGCTCCTCGTTGAGTGTGGTCATCACCTTCATAAAGTACGTCGCGATCGTTTGTACCGTTGATCGTTAACATCGAGATGGAAGTTTGAGGCTGGCAATTAGGTTTTAGTCTAGCTGGGAGCGAACCAGCTACTGATGCAAAACCAGCAATTTTATCAGGTAACTTACAAGCCAGTGCTTGGGTAAGTATGCCACCTCTAGAAAAACCAGTAGCATAAACTTTATGACTATCAATATTAAGTTGCTGCTGAAGATGATTAATCAAAGCACTAACAAATAAAACGTCATCTATCTTTCCTTGAGTGTTACCTCTAAGGCTCCATTTTTGGTCAATTCCATCTGGATAAACAACAATAAATCCTTTTTGATCTGCTAATTCATTGAAGCGAGTCACATTACTGATAGACCGACCATTACCATCATCTCCATGAAACACTAAAACTAACGGCATCGGGCGGTCTAAATTATAAGATTTTGGAGTGTAAAAATAGTAAGTACGTAACTTTCCTTGATCGTATAGTTCTCCATAATTATCACCAATCAGGATTTTTTCTTTAGTTATACTTTTTTCATCAGCCTGAATGGAATCACAGGCTGTTACTAAAGTAATTCCTAGTATAAATATCAAAAGTTTTTTAAAAACCTGAGAATTTTGATATATATTCATGTTGATTCAATTGACTTATGTCAGCTACTTATATTTACTTTTAACTCTTATTCAGCAACAAAATTTTAACTAATAGAGGCTAACAACTTTAGTTGTTAGCCTCTATTTAGATATTAAACTCTGACATTTACATAACGAGCAGGAACTCTAACTTTAACCCACCTGTTACCACGTCGTACTGTTTCCCAATGTGCAGGAATTAACTTTCGTTGAAATCGGGCAACAACAGGTTTATGCACAATAGCAGTTCTATGAACATTGGGTCTGACAATAATTTCTGCTGCTGATGCTTGTGACGGCAAGGAGGAAATTGCAAATGGAAGAGCAAGTAATGTACCTAATAGAATACGTTTCATATTCAAATCTCCATCAATTTATTTTCTTGAGTTTTATACAGCATTTATCAATAATTTGTGAACAGATATTCTTACCCATTAACTTTACAGTAAGTTTTGTTTGTTACACGACTTAATTGATTTGCTGTATTGCTCTCAGTTTAAATTGCTGAATAATAAAACACAGTGTAATAAAGTCATAATTTCAGTATGACTTTATTCACATTTTGAACTTTGGACAAAAAAGGAAGTTTAGAAACTTCCTTCTTTACAGTATTATTTGTTACTTAACTACTTATAATTACTGAAGTTGGTATGCAATAAGACCAATCAATACAGCAAGACCTAGCGCTCTGCGAAAATAATTAACGCCTTGAAATAGTTCCAGCCAAGCCCAAGTAAACAAGGCGCCATTTGCCAGAATGTCTAATAATGTATTGATTTTACCAGTTGTAAAAATTAGAGTTAGTAAACTAGCAACTATCCAAAGAATAAGTGGTGGGTTTGGCATTTCGCCCAGAACAATTTTGCCATTGCTGTCACGGAAGGTTTTATCAATTAATGTATTTTCCATTGTTTGAAATTGCTACTTAGGTAAGAATTACTAACTTGCAAAAATTACAGGGTTATTTATTGATAACAGGCTGAAATTTGATTGCAAGATATTTATTAACATTAAAACATTAAAGCCAATCTATTTTCAACTATCTAATTGCTGAGATGAGAGTGGTAAATGATATTCATATATGACTATATTGAAAGGCACATTTACATGAAATCCGCTAAATATGACGTGTAGGCGTAACCAGGCGTAGGCATAGTTAGCTTTAAAAATTGTGTTTGCAGCCTTGATGTTAAAGAGTTTTTAAGCACTATTACTTATTAACAAATAGTTGATGACCTTAACCTGTCAAAGATGTTCTACTCCCTAATTGTAAGTCTACAAAACATAGAAAAGCCCCCCATACCGGGAGGCTGAAAAGTTAGCGGAGACAACTTGTTAAACGACAGCGAACGCTCCTCCTAATGCAGAGAAAATGGCGGAGACGAATGCTGTGGCAAACAGCCACCACGCTGCTGTAGCTGCGGCTTTGCGGGTTTCTTCTGCTTGCCGCTGTGCTTGATGCTTTACCTGTTCTAGACGACGTTGGGCTTCATGCTGTATGCGTTCTGCACGTTGCAATACTGTGTTGCGTGCCCGTTCAATTTGGTCTACGATCCGGTTGGCATCTTCTTCGGAAATGTCCTCACGAGAACTCATAATTGCCACTAGGGTATCACGGTCAAAGGAGGACAGGCGATCGCGCAGGGCATCGAAACCCGCCTGGGGATCGTCAAAAACTGTGCGAATATCGCGCTTAATACTATCATAGTTAAGTTCCGGGCGATCCAGGGAGTTGAGATAATTCCGAATGCGGGCAAAAACCCCATCAATTGCATCTTGAATGCCCCGTTGAATGCTCCGCACTTGTTCGACAAATTGATCCCTTACCGACACCATATTATCGGCAATCTGTGCTGCTTCTTGATCAGAAATATCTTCCCGAATTTTCAGCAGGGCGATGATCGTAGAACGGTCAAACTGGGAAAGGCGATCACCAAAACTTTCTACCCCGACTCGCGGATCGTGCAACAATAATTGCAAGTCGCGTTTGATACCTTCTGGGTTGAGTTCTTCTTTGCCAGTTTGGCGCAGATACTCTTCTAAATAACCTTTGAATGATTCTACTCTTTGCTGTGTGCGGCTAGCTAGGCGACGAGGCGCACGTACAAAGTTACGAATCGAATTTTGGGTAGAATCAATGATTTCATTGACTTGTTCTTCACTTAAGTCTTGGCGTTGACTGAGCAATTTCACCAGTGTATCCCGGTCTACCTGCGACAAGCGACGGCGCAGTGCGACGCCTCCCTCTTTGGGGTTTTCAAACAATCTGGTCAAATCTCGCCCAATTCCTTCTGGATTCAGTTCTTGTTTCCCAGTATTCCGGAGATAATCTGCGATCGTCGTCGTCACAGAGTCGTATTGCTCTTTAGCTTTATCGACTACAGCTTGGGGTGTGTGGCGAATACTGTACCATGACTCTTCAGTAGTATTGATGATTTGATTAACTTGATCTTCACTCAAATCTTCCCGCTGACTCAACAATTGCACTAAGGTATCGCGGTCAAAGCGAGACAAGCGTGCCCGAATTGAGCTAATTCCAGCTTCAGGATCTTCTAGTAGCTTTTTGAAGTCGGCGCGGATACCATCAGGATTCAGTTCTGATTTTCCTGTATTACGCAGATATGATTCTACATTCAGCCACAGGGTTTCAGCTTGATATTGTGCCTGTTCTGCCAGTCCTTTGGATTCTACCAAGACGCGATCGCGTTGTTTTTCCAACTCGTCGAGAATGCTATCTACTTCATATAACTGGACATCATTACGTTGTAGCAATATCTGCCGAATTTCTTGGCGGTCAAGGTGCGCTAGTCGTAATGTCAGGGTTTCATAATCTGCCTCTGAGTCTTCCAACAGTGGTTTAAAATTCTGCTCAATGCCTTCAGGTGTCAAATCTGCCTTCGGAGTAATGAGCAGATAACTTTCTACTGCGCGTTGCAAGTCTTGGACGATATCTCTTTCTTCAACAGCTCTCACTGTTATTAGCACTTCTTGGCGGACAGTTTCTAGCTGATTTGCAATGCGCTGAATTTGACCTTGGGTAAGTAATCCCCGTTGTTGCAAAATTTTGGCGAAATCATTACGGGATAATCGTTCTAGTTCCCTGCGGACGATTCCAGGGTCAGCTGCTGGGTCGTAGATAACATCATGAAATTCCTGGGCAATTCTTTCTGAACTCAGTTGCCAAGCATAAGTATTGTACAGGTAGTTTTCAACATCAGCCCGAATTGGACTATAGGGTTGTGATGGTGTTGGCAAGCCTAACTTATCTGCTTGTTCGGTGACTTTATCTTTAGCGCTAGTGAGACTACCTAAGATTTTTTCCACATCCAAATCAGACAAATCTGTGCGTCCCATAACAATGCCGGTTAAGGCAGATAGTCCTTGCTGGAGTGTACTTTGAATTGGCCCGGTAGCTGCCTTTTGGTCAGATTCTTTAGAACCACGCTTTTCTGCTAATAACCGATCTAGCTTGGCATTGAGTTCGTCTGTTTTGCTTTGTCCTGGTGGAAGTGATTTCAGATAATCCATCAACTCACCCAAACGGTCTTCGGTAGGTGGTTGCTGACTTACCACTTGCTGCCAAACTTTATACAAGGTATCAGCAATGCGGCTAACGTCTTTTTTAGAAAGATCGGTGCGGCTGCTGACTAACTCGATAAACTTTTGGCGGTCGATGTTGCGGATATCTGGAGTCCCAGCGATCGCTTTTAATTGCGGATCATTGAGTAAATTTTCAAAATCACTCCGAATCTTTGACACATCGAGTTCTGGAGGACGGATCTTTTCTAAGTAATCTTCAATGTTTTCCCGGATACTCACGGGGTCGATCGCGCTTCCTAGTTCTCGACGGACAGCGGCGGCGGCGGCTTCAGCTGTGGCTACCACTTGGCTATTCACAGCTTTAGCGCCTAGTGCGGCGGTAGCAGTCCCCATAATCGCCTGAAACCCAGATGTTGCCGTATTAACAACTGAGCCAATTAAGGAGCCTACGGTGGTGGAACTTACCCAAACTAGGAGCAAAAAGTAAGCACCCCAGATCACTAAGCCGAGAATCGCTCCCAATCCTCGGTCTGAGATCACAAGGCTCAATTTTACTGCTAGATAAGAAGCGATTAATAAGGCGACCGTCACAGTGACTAATGTCCAAATCCCCACTGCTGTGCCGATTTTGCGAATGCTGCCACCCAAACTTCCAACTTCCCCATTATCTGAATCCGAATCAGATGAGTGCCCCAGGTAGGAAATACCGGCTGCAAGGGAGAGATTAGTTAGAACTAATTGGAAAGCAAAGGCAAGAATCACGCCGGAGATTAAAGCCACAAAAAAGCGCGGCCCGGAAATGAGAACTGATGCTTGTTCTGGCGTGACGTTTGAGGGTTCTCCTGGAACCTGTGCTAACCATAATAGTGGTTTATAGAGTCCCACCATGATTTCCGTACTTTGGAACATTGGATTTCCTTCTACTAAGTTTAAGTTTGGGGGAATTAAGATTTTCTTGAGAAGTAACTCTTAGTATTTATTATGTGTGTACCTATGGCAATACCTAACTCTTTAGTTCAGAATCGTAGAATTTAGCTGTTTAAAGCATCTCTCCAAAGGCTGAAACCTGTATCCAGCGTAAGATATAAATTTTAGTCTCCTTCAGTATAGATGTTAATAAAATTGGCAAGCACTATTAAATAATTACCACTATTTTTTAATTTTAATTGCTTATTTTAGAGGGAGTGATTCTATTGAAATACTAGTTAATTCTCCAATTATTTAAATATCTATTTTTTATCACCCTCTACAGGTGGATTTGTTTCTAAGAATACTTTCTGATAATCGTCCAGAAGAAGTGCTTGTGGTTTGTGTCTACAGGCAGAAAACATTCTAATTATTAATAGCTACATTAAAGTTAACAAACGAATTGTTGAGGACAAAAAAATGGCAACTCGCTTTTTCAGAGATTTGCCAAGAATTTAAACAGAATACAATAATTGCGATCGCAATTATTTTGTGTTTGGTTGGACTCCTCAAGCCGAAATTTAGAACGGTCGTTTGCAATGATTGCCTTTCTTGCCTATTTAGTTTGGAATTTAGTTTGCTATGGCGTTCTGCGTGACGTTTTGCGCTTGATTGATTACTAAAGCATTAAAGAATAAAAACCAACTTGATTAGGAAGGAAAAAACAATGGAAACTCGTCCATCTACTGATTTATCATCTACTGCTAAAGCTTACAATGGCCGCGATCGCAATGAATTTCTGTTTGGTTTTACTCCCCAAGCCGAAATTTGGAATGGTCGCTTGGCAGCTATTGGTTTTCTTGCCTATTTACTTTGGGATTTAGCTGGTTATAGCGTCCTGCGCGACGTTTTACATCTGATTGGCTACTAGAAACTAAACACTTAAAAACCTACTAGATTTTGGAGAAAAAAATGGCAATTAAAGAAACTCGTTCTTCTACTGATTTACCACCTGTTGCACCCGAATACAACGGCGTAGACCGTAATGCATTTTTGTTTGGTTTTACTCCCCAAGCTGAAATTTGGAATGGTCGCTTGGCAGCCATTGGATTTCTTGCCTATTTGCTTTGGGATTTAGCTGGTTATAGCGTCCTGCGCGACGTTTTACATCTGATTGGCTACTAGTAGGTAGTCTGCTACAAGCATTATGACAGGTTAAGATAGTTCGTAGTAAGCACTTAAGTGCTTGCTATGACCCGATCTAAAAATTGAACAACTTGCTCTTTTACTGATTTACCAACTATTACACCAGAATACAGTTTAATTGGTTGTATAGTAGTGAAAAAAGCCACCTAGTTTGAGGTGGCTTTTCTATGATAAAAATTACTGAAGTTTCCAACAGCGATTATTCATCAATACTACTAGGAATACCCAAAACAGCACAGGGAAAATTAAAACCTAAAGCTTCAATCATCGGATGATTGACAGAGTTGCAACCTAGAAATAGAATATCAGCAGCTTCTGATTTAACAACTTTGTTAAGTTCTGTGGCAATGGAGCCAAACCGCAGGTGAGATTTGAAGGAACCTTGCCATTCTTCAGCCAGACTTCGGGCTTGCCAGAGAATTATATCTGCTTGTTGTAGGGGAGTTATCACTGTCTGTAATTTGGGTTGAGTTAATACCTGTGTGACAGACTTTGATACTTCACTGACTTGACATTCCAATGAAGGCTGTTGTTGGGGAAAGCTTAAAATATTTGGATACTGGCTGCTTTGATTATCTTCTACCACATAAACGGCTTGAACTGTAACTTCTGCATTAGTGGCTAAACGCGTTTGATGGGAAATCCAAAATGCAATATCTAATGCTGTATGACTGTTAGGAGATGCGTTATATGCAACAATTAGATTGACTGCTTTTGCTTTCTGAGGTTTTTTAGAAAAAGGTTTGTTTGGTTCTGGCAGCAGTACCATTTGTTCAATTAAATCGTCTCGGCCTGTGGCACTTTGCAGACGTGCTAACATTGGCTTAATTTGCACAGCTTTACTTCTCCTAATGAAATGAATTAGCAATGAGAAGCAGGGCGACCAATTTTAAATTTTGGACTTTGGCTAGGCTCAGTCGAACGATTTTGGATTTTAGATTGAGTGACGATAACCAAAATTTCAAATTTTAAATCAGTCAAGGAAACCCCAATAATAACTGTATTACAGCCAAAGTCTTGGGGGTTCCTTCCATTGCCTACGGAGTTAGCTGACGGGCTAAGACTGGAAGGTGTCTCTCTCTTAGGAGTGCTGAGTGGTGAGTTAAAACTTTTTACTCTTAAGTTGCCGCTCTCTGCAAGATTAGCCCCAAACATTGGTTCCTCCGTTCCAAATCCAGCTTTCATGAATTTGAATTAGGCTACCCACTAAAAAAATGATAATCTAATTTACTCGTCTTGAGCAAAATATCGATCGAGGAAATTTAGGGCGTGGTTGCGGAGTTCAAAATACTCTTTTGAGTTTCGCATGGCGGCGCGATCGCGTGGACGCTCAAAAGGAACTTCTAAAATCTCCCCGATACTAGCAGCTGGGCCATTGGTCATCAAGACGATGCGATCGGACATATAAATTGCTTCGTCTACATCATGGGTAATCATCATCACTGCTTGACGATTATTTTCCCAAATATCCAATACCTGCTGCTCTAATTTGCCACGAGTTAGTGCATCTAATGCCCCAAAAGGTTCATCCATCAGCAACATTTTGGGACGAATTGCTAAGGCTCTGGCAATACCTACTCGTTGTTTCATACCTCCAGAAATTTCATCGGGATATTTGTCAGCCGCCGCCGTCAAGTTTACCATTGCCAAGTGTTGATTTACAATGCTAATTTTTTCAGATCTATTAGCATTTTTTAACACTTCATCCACGGCTAAACGGATATTTTCTCGCACTGTTAACCAAGGTAACAGCGAATAGTTCTGAAATACCATCATCCTTTCCGCTCCCGGCTGACGAATTTCTTGTCCATCTAGCCTGACTGAGCCGGAAGTTGCTTTTTCTAAACCAGCTACTATTTTTATTAGAGTTGATTTCCCACAACCTGAGTGACCAATTACAGAAATATATTCATCTTCACCAATCGTAAGATTAACCCCATCTAAAACGACAAAGTTATCTTTATCAGGTGTCGGATAAGACTTGACTAAATTTTCAATTTCTAAAAATCCAGGACGGGGCAGAACTTTGTTCTGAGTATTAATAGGCAATGAGGTATATTCCATCATCAAAGGCTCCGCAAATAATTTAGTCAATCAAAATTTAAACTTGGGATTTAAGACATGAAAAAACGAGTGGGAGCGTTAGCCCTGATGGCAAAACTATTCAGATAACCCACCGGATCGCTGGGGTCGAAGCCTTTCTTATCTATAAATACTTCTGGTGGTTCGACCTTGTAATCATCCTTGGGACACTTGATGCCCATGTCAGATGCTATCTCCCGATATAAATCTGCTCTCCAGCCAAGTTCTGCTAGTTTCTCGGCATTTTTGGGGAATTCCTTAATTTGTCCCCACCGCGCTGCTTGTGTCATTAACCAAATACTTCTCGATCTCCATAAGAATGTAGAGTGTTCTCCTGGCTGTTTGGGAAGGTTGTCAGGAATATCGAAGAAAATCGTGGTGTCAGCAGCTTTGATGGTGCGGTCTTTGCCGTCAAAGCCGCCATAGTTATAGTTGCCGAGAATTCCCGGACTTGTAAATTTTGCGATTGGGGCATCTTTCTTTTTAGGTCTAGCACCTGTAAAGGAACGGTCTGTAATCAATTCGGCTACTTCTTGGCGGTTCTCTACTTTGCTGCAATACTGGCAAGCTTCAATCATCGCTTTGACGAGGGAACGATAGGTTTTGGGATATTTGTCAATGAAAGATTCCATTACCCCCAATAAACGATCTGGGTGTCCTAGCCAGACTTCTTTGCCTTGTGCGAAGGTAAAGCCGATGTTTTCGTTACCTGTTATTGCTCGTGTATTCCAGGGTTCTGCAACCATATAAGCTTGCATAGCACCAATCCGCACGTTTGTTACCATTTGGGGGGGCGGAACGATGATGATCCGAAACTCCTTGAGGGGATCGACACCAGCGGCGGCGGATACATAGCGGACAAAGTATTCGTAAATGGCGGAACTCAGAACAACTGCCCAAACTTTGCGTTCTGGCGGCTGCTTGTCAAAATAGCCTCGGAAATCGCGCCCAAAGGCTTCTAAAGCGCCATCACCATATTTTTCTTGATACTCATACCACGGACGCAGCCCAAAATCCCACATGGCTTTGTTCATCGTCATGGCGTTACCGTGGCGGTGAATGGTCATGGCTGCACACAAAGGGGCGTGGCGTGCCCCTTCAGCACCAATTCTGGCATTGGTGACTGCACCGGATACTACGGGTGAGGCATCCAGGCGACCAAATATTAAACCGTCGCGGGAAGTTGCCCAACTGGCTTCGCGGTTAAGTGTGACGTTCAAACCATATTTGCGGAAGAAGCCTTTTTTCCAGGCGATCGCAAATGGCGCACAATCATTAACGGGAACGTAACCAATGGTAAGGTCGGATTTTTCTAGGTCTTGGGATCTAACTACTGGTTGTACAGCTAAGGCTTCTTCAGTTAGTCCTTTAGCGGATCTATCTCCTGAAATCGCACAGGAAGATAACGCTATTCCTGTTGTAGTTGCTCCTATTCCTTTGATAAAGTCTCGTCGAGTCCAGTTATGATCACCCATTCTTGTAGCTCCATTGGTGATTAATTACTCACGCTCCAGGTGCAGAGTATCGTTACATTTTGCTGTTTTGAACGCAGCCAAATTTTGTTAGTTGGAAGTTGTAGGGCGATGGGTGACAAATTCTTGGATTTTACCCACAGCGTAATCTAAAATTAACCCAGTTAAGCCAATTATGAACACAGCTAAAAAGACTGAACTTAGGTTTAAGCGACTCCATTCATCCCAGACAAAAAAGCCGATACCAATACCGCCTGTAAGCATTTCTACGGCAACAATTACTAGCCAAGCTATCCCTAAACTAATTCGTAAACCTGTAAAAATATACGGCAAGCTTGCGGGCCAAATTATTTTTGTAATCCGTCGCCAACGCGGCATTTCCAAGACTCGTGCCACATCTAAATAATCTTGGGGAACGCTAGAAACTCCTAAAGCGGTATTAATAATTGTTGGCCATAAGGAGGTAATAAAGATGACAAAAATAGCTGAAGGATCTGCTAAGTTGAAAATTGCTAAGGCGATGGGTAGCCAAGCTAGGGGCGATACTGGTTTAAAAATTTGAATGATCGGATTAAGCGCTAGCATTGCCGGTCTGGACATGCCAATTACAAACCCTAGAGGAATCGCTACTATCGCACCTAATAAAAAGCCCAGTAATACTCGACGCAGACTTGCTATCAACAACCAACCAATCCCTAAGTTACCTGGGCCTCGCTGGTAGAAGGGATTTAAGATGTAGTCTAGATTCGCAATTAGCGCTTCTGGTGGGGTGGGCATCAATTCATGATTGGCAAGTGCAATAATCCACCACAACACAATTATTCCCAAGAAACCCAATATAGGTAGAATGAAGACATCTCTAAGGATAATAGGTTTTGCCTTTTTCCAAGTCGCTTGTCCAGCGATCGCCGCGATCGCTGCTAAATTTAGTTGAAATATCATTTATGACCTCAACAGATTTAAGTGCGGGTACAAAAAATTTGAGCAGTACCAGCCTTGGAAACCGATGAGATCGAAACATTATAAAAATGCCGTCTCTTCAGTCTCCTCTCAATGCCTACGAAGTTAGCTGACGGGCTAGGGCTGAGAGATGCCCTTCTGAAGAAAGTTATGAGTTATGAGTTATGAGTTATAAATCTAAGTATTTAGTAAACTAACTTCTAACTCTTCACTCTCAACTCCTCACTTTCTCTAAGATACGCCCCACAATTTGGTTCCTCCGCTCCAACGTCACGCACTGTGATCCGCTGGATTAGGCTGACTTACTCTAAATAGATAATAAATTAAGCAGATTATAACATCAATATGTAGAATATAACATTAGTGAGTGCTTCAGTGAAAGTATCTGTACTATCAAAAATATTGTTCATTTTGCTACTTAAGCCAAGTGCCTACCCTGACTTTTCGGTAATCAATAAAATTTCTTATTTTGGTTGTCTTGTGAATCAAATCCTTGCACAATGAGCTAAATAATTTCAGTACATCAATTATCAAGGCTGGTAACTGCTAGACTTTGATTTACCAAACTTAAGATATATATTATACTCTATAAAAATTATCTACGTATATTCATTTAACCAACGAAAGAATCTGTAAAATCTACTTCTTTTGGTAGGTGAAATCTATCACTATTTTTGGTTAAACACGACTCTAGTCGCTAAACTGTTTGAATATAGAAGTTTACTCATCTATCTCCTAGCTGAATTTAACATAATGGATTTTAGTCAACTCCTGGCTGAAAAAAAGGACACCATCCTTGATAAATGGATTTTAGCAGTTCGTAAGGATAGACGGATTGAAAGTGCTGATGACCTATCTTATACAGCGGTTAAGGATCACATCCCTGATGTTTTGAAAGCTATGGTGACAGTGCTTTCAAAATCTCAAGAGAATGATATTCAGTCAATAGTTACTGCCAGTTTTCAGCATGGAGCGATTCGAGCCGAACAAGGCTTTGATCCAGCAGAAATTGCTAGAGAATATCATCTGCTGCGAACAGTAATATTTGATGCGCTACAAACAGATTTACTAAATGGAATCCCATCAGAGATAATTCGTTCCATGCGTTTGATTGACGCTATCATCGACGAAGCGATCGCTCGATGTTTCAAGAGTTATGTTGAAGAACGCCTGCGGGAATTACACAAGTTGCAAGCATCACTAACGCTCCATAATCAAGAACTCACGCGGCTAATTAGCGCTAATCAAGAGTATCTTTCCCAACTAGCCCACGAATTGAAACATCCTCTAACTTCCATTATTGGTTATTCGGATCTGTTTTTACGCCAACAACGACGAAAGACTGAGATCAAAGACAACTTTACCAATTTAGAACATATTGAGCGGGTACTACGCAATGGTAGACAATTACTCCATCTAATCAATGATGTACTAGAACTTTCGCGCTATGACGCTGGGCAGATAAAACTCCAATTAGCACCTACCGATGTGCGTGAATTAATCGATAATGTGTGTGAAATGTTGGAACCTTTAGCTGCGGGAAAAAATCTACAAATAGTAGTCGATTGCGATCGCATCCCTGAAAAATTAATCACAGATTCTTTTCAATTGCAACAAATTGTTACAAATCTTATTAGTAATGCGATTCGTTATACAGAGTCGGGGACTATTATTATCATGTGTCAGGTGCTGGAGAAGCAGAGATGGGCGATCGCAGTTTCTGACACTGGAGTTGGCATTGCACCCGAAAACCAAGCCCAGATATTTGAACCCTACTTTCGCGTGAGTTCTAGCGATCGTCCCTATCTTCCTGATAGTACAGGATTGGGGTTAGTGATCGTCTCGCGTTTAGTAAAACTATTGCAAGGTCAAATTAACCTAGCCTCACAGGTAGGCGTTGGTTCTACTTTTACCGTAATTTTTCCTTTAGAAGTTGAATTTTAGAAGCGACTGGAAGTCGCGGCTACACAAGCAAAGTCCACCTTTCCTGCGGAACGCTACGCGAACGTGGACTAATACAAAATCAAGGGTTTTAAACCCACGGAGGTGGGTTTTGTCTGTATAGCCGCGATTTCCAATCGCCGGGGCTTTACAAATATCCTCTTAGGGATGATGTCTCATCCCCATTTTCTATCTTTCAATTTCATCTACTGCTTTGGGAACCCCCGCAGTTAACACCTCATGTCCCCCAGGTGTAACTAACACATCATCCTCAATCCGAATACCAATGCCAATCCATCGAGGATCAGTCACAGGCTGGTCTTCTGCTAGTTTGGTATCTGGCACAATATATAGTCCTGGTTCAACTGTCAAAATTTGACCTGGTTGTAAAATTTGAGGTTTGTCTTCACCATGCTGATAAACACCGACATCATGGACATCTAAACCTAACCAATGACTGGTGCGGTGCATATAATATGGTTTATATTTCTCTTCTTCAATTAACTTATCAATTTCACCTTTGAGAATGCCAAGTTCGACTAAACCTTCTGTGATAACGCGCACTGCTGTATCGTGAACTAATTTGAAGGGATTACCTGGTTGGACTTGAGCGATCGCTTGTTTTTGCGCCTCTAAAACAATCTCATACAGCGTCTTTTGTTCTGGCGTAAATTTACCACCCACAGGAAATGTCCGGGTAATATCGGAGTTGTAATAACCGTAAGCACAACCAGCATCAATTAGCAGTAATTCTCCATCCTGCATTTGACGATTATTTTCAATATAATGCAGTACGCAAGCATTTACACCAGAAGCCACAATTGAAGGATAAGCAGGCCCTAACCCACCCCGGACTCGAAAGATGCGTTCCATCTCCGCCTGGATTTCGTACTCATAACGTCCCGGTGCGGCGATTTCTTGGGCATAATTGTGTGCTTCGGTGGCGATCACAGCTGCTTGACGCATCAATTCCAACTCTGCTTCGCTTTTGATCAATCTCATGCTATTGAGGACAGGGCCAGTATCTTCAATAGCGATCGGCCCAGTACCGCGCTTCGGATAAGTCCGCAGTAAACTTTGGTAATGTTTCAGGATTTGGTCGTTAAAATTGCGATCGCGTCCTAAGTGATAGTAAATCCGGCTGGCTTTTTCTAAATACTGCGGTAACTTTTCATCTAACTCACTAATTGGGTAAGCTTCATCAGCACCATAAATTTCCTTGGCTGCATCTACCCCACAAAGATAACCAGTCCATACTTCCTTTTCGCGATCCTTCGGTTGGACAAACAGCACAAACCGATGTTCTGAATGATGCGGCGCTAACACTGCTACTGCTTGTGGTTCATTAAAACCAGTCAAGTAAAAAAAATCGCTATCTTGGCGATAAACATACTCGACATCGTTGTGCATCACTGCCATTGGCGCACTGCGAAAAATGGCTGTCCCATCACCAATTTTTGCCATTAACTGCTCGCGACGTTGCCGATATTCTGCTTGCATAGTTGATCTACTTTTAAAAGTATTGTGTTATTTTACACTATTGGCAACTAGCAGATGCACAGATGATGCCTCTTAAATAGTTGCTAATCTAAGTTATTCTAACCAATATTTGTTTCCACTCAAGTTATACACCAGAATACAGAATTCAGAATACAGAATTCAGGAATAAAACACTCTTTATACTTGGGTAACAGACTTAGCTTGTGTACCTCACTTTCCTTGAAATCTGCTGTAAATTATTGAATAAAAATCAATTATCTCGAAAGACTCAGATTTTCTAGTTTTTAAAAAATTCAGAAATCTTGTTGTTATCGAATGATTTAGGATATTCATGAAGTTAAATAAGTTTTAAATGTTTATTATTTTATACAAATTTTGGTATTTCATAAATTTAGCAACACACAGTAAAAAATATGTCCACTCAACCCCTAATAAAAAAAGCGATCGCTTACGTAACCAACAAAAATAAATTAATGGTGTTTACACATACTGATTTTCCGGAAGCTGGCGTGCAAGTACCTGCTGGTACAGTTGAAGAAACTGAGGAGCCATCTGATGCTGTACTGCGAGAAATTTATGAAGAATCTGGTATTAAGGGAGTTCGTATTATTGAGTTATTGGGTATTTATCAATACAATATGACTCCCTATCGGAATGAAATTCAACAACGTTATGTTTATCATCTCGAATTAACTCAGTCTACACCATCTACTTGGCGGCATTGGGAAATACATCCAAGTAGCAGCAAAAACCCTATAGCCTTTGATTTTTATTGGGTTAAATTGGATAGCTCAGATTTCGGTCTAGCTGGTGGTCAAGGTTACTTTTTATCTAAGCTTGTTCACAAATTAAAAAATAGTGGATCTTCAGCCAATACTTAAGAAAGTGCTAAGAAAATAAAGGCAAGATTATACAAATTTATTAGGAGTAATGTAGCGATCGCTTCTATCTTAAGTAAGTCAGTATAATGAAACATAAAATAAAATTTTAGTTTGTAGTTAGAGATTCATCGTCAAAATAAAAATTATCAGGACTATCTAAGTTTAGAAAAAATATATGGCTAGTGTGGATATTTTTATCTGACTGATTACCATTTAAAAATACAAGTAGATTTTTGATACAACATTTAAATATCAAAAAAACTAGATAAAACAATCATTTTTTATCTATAGATAATTATATATAAAGTACAAAAAGTATTTTGTAATTGCTTATCTAGAACTTGAAATTTTTAGAATAATAGTTTATAACAAACAGATGTTTATTTTCAAATAGTGACATTAATAAATAAAAAATAGTTATAAAGAAATCTTGAAAATCAGGTAAATGTTATTTCGTTACAGAAAGAGATTGGCAAAAAAAGTTAAAAGAATATAACAACCAATCATAAAAATAACCCATGTCTGGAAATCAAAATTCCTCACCTTTAGCTTTGAATACATCTCGATTAGTATCAGATTCTTTTGCAAAATCAGAAATCTTGACAACTTCTCTTAAGAGTATAAATTATGATTTAGGGTTTGGAAATAAGAGTTCTTCACTAGCACTAGAAAGTGAATCGGTGACTGCGCCTGTTAAAACATCAGCAAATCCCAATCCTAATCCTTACTTAACTAGCGCGGCGATTACTCCTGACTTTAACGGTGATGGTAAAACAGACAAAGTTTGGGTCAATTCTTCAACTGGTGAGATTATCATTCGGTTAATGGATGGCACAACAGTTCTCGAACAGGGTTCTTTGGGTCAATTTGACCTATCCGCCTATGATTACAAAATTGCTGACTTCAATGCTGATAGCAAAACCGACTTCTTATTACGCAATAAGACAACCGGTGAGAATAGCGTTGTCCTGATGGATGGAACCAAAGTTGGTAGTGCGGCTGCTCTAAGTAGCGTTGATCCAGCTTGGACTCCTCAGATTGGAGATTTCAACGGCGATCGCAAAACCGATATCTTCTGGCATAATGGCACAACTGGCGAGAACGCTATTTGGGAGATGGATGGTACAACAGTTCTGAATGCAACTGTTCTAGACACTACAGACACAGCACTAACTCCTACCATTGTTGATTTCGACGGCAATGGCAAGAGTGATATCTTCTGGCGCAATCTGACAACAGGCGATAACACAGCTTGGTTTATGGATGGTACGCAAAAGACTGAATTTGCTCTGCAATCACAAGATCCCGCCTGGACTGCTAGCCTTGGTGATTTCAACGGCGACTTTAAGACTGACATTCTGTGGAGAAACCCTCAAACAGGTGAGAACAAGGTTTGGACGATGAATGGTATCTTAGTCACAGAGGGTGCTTTGGGCACACTTGACTCATCCTGGACTTCCAAAATTGGTGACTTCAACGGTGATGGCAAGACTGATATCTTCTGGCACAATGGAACCACAGGTGCGAACACCGCTTGGCTGATGGATGGCACAACAGTTGCGACTGAAGCTTTCTTACCAGCTAATAACGCGGCCTTGACACCATCCCTTGGCGATTTCAACGGCGATGGCAAGACTGATATCTACTGGCGCGATCAGACAGCAGGTACAGACAACATTTGGACTATAAATGAAACGACAGCTGTTGAGACTCCCATCAGCGACGCAGATAAACTTGGCCCAGAGTGGTATACGTTCTAAAATCAGAATTTAGAAACTGGAGACAGGAGTCATTATTCATAGGTGTCAACTTAAGATAGAAGTTATTGCCCTCATCCCAATCCTGTTCGGTTAAGGCAAGAGACGCGATGAATCGCCGTCAAGACGAAAGATTGATTATTGTAGAGACGGCGATTTATCGCGTCTTTGTGATGATTTATCGCATCTTTGCGATCTAGAATTTTCATCAAAAAACCTTAACTGAACAGTATTGGCCCTCATCCCCTAACCCCTTCTCACATGTTGGGAGAAGGGGAACTGGAGAATTTGCTCCCCTCTCTCAATTGGGAGAGGGGCTGGGGGTGAGGGCAAAACTCATACAGTCAAAAGATTTCAGCTTTAAGTTGACACCAATGGTCATTATTTTCCCCCTGCTTCTTTCCCAGTCCCCTTTATTCAAAATTTGTAACTCAAAACCTGAATTTCCCCCTTTTCCGGCAATTTACCAGGGCTAATGGAAATACTATCTCCATTGCTACGCTGCACTGTCATCCCTTGCATCAAGGTCAGAAAATTATCCAGTGGTGAAAGATCGCACTTAGCAGCATCAGCCGCTTGTGTACGGTAATGAGTCGGAATCACCAACTTGGGATTTAATACTTGAACAGCCTGCTTTGCTTCCTCAGCATTGTAGGCTTTTGCACTGCCTCCCACTGGAATAAATGCTACATCGGGACGCCCCATCAGGATTTTTTGCTCAATGGAAATGGGTGCAGCGGCTCCGCCTAAGTGTAGGATATTAATTCCGCCTTGCTTCCAACTCCAAGCAGTATTTGAGCCAAACTGCTTACCACCTTTGCGATCGTGGTCTATGGCAACTCCTTGGAATTTAATACCTTTAAACTCATAAACTCCTGGTTCATAGATGAGTTTCGCATTTCCCGGTAGTACATCCACAGCACCTTCATCTAGCAGTTGGCTGCTAATAAGTACCAAATCTGCTGCAACTTTTGGGGGACGATACCCAGCAGTACAACCGACCGACCGAAATGGATTGACGAGAACTTTCGCACCACCACCAGTAAAAAGAAAGCAAGTATGACCCAACCACTTAACTGATAAACCGCTAGATTGTGCGTCAGCTTGAGATTCAGAACCCAAGGTAGTAACCAAAGCTGTTACCAACCCCGCCCCAGCATAGCCCATCAACTGTCGTCGTTTCATTAATTATGCTCTTGACTGTAACTGTTCCAGAAAATTTCGCAATAACTGTTTTCCTGAAGATGTCAGGACACTCTCTGGGTGAAACTGGACGCCCTGAATGTGAGGATAGTTCCGGTGTCGCACTCCCATAATGGTGTTATCTTCAACCCAAGCGGTGATTTCTAACACATCTGGGCAAGTCTCACGTTCGATTACCAAACTATGATACCTAGTGGCGGTCAGAGGATTTTCTAATCCCCGGAAAACCCCCACTCCAGTGTGAGACACCTGAGAGGTTTTGCCATGCATCAACTCTGGAGCAGGAATTATTTTACCACCGAACACTTGACCAATGCTTTGATGTCCCAAACAAACACCCAAAATTGGTAACTCTTGTCCTAGCTGTTCAATCAATTCTAAAGAAATACCGGCATCTTCCGGGCGACCAGGCCCAGGAGAAATAACTACAGCTTCCGGCTTTAATGCCTGAATCTCATCTATGGATATCTTGTCGTTACGAAAAACTTTAATATCATCTGCCACTGGGAACTCTGATGCCAATTCTCCCAGGTACTGCACTAAATTATATGTAAAACTGTCGTAATTGTCGATAACTATAATCAAAGCTTATCACTCCTGGTTTCTACCACTTATCAGTTGCAAAAAGCATAGATAAGTATCTCATGCTATTTGTTGGTTAGGTATAAAAATAACGCTGACATAGACGTGTAGGTATGAAGCGGCTACTCTGCGGCCACTTTCTAAAGATTACCAAGTAATCCTTTAGGCAGGATGCTTGGCACGTAGGCGTAGCTCGTCGTAGACATCGCACGACTTAAATTTTGAATATATTCTGCAAAGGGGAGCGGACAGAGTGTAATTATCTTAGTGAGGCTACGCCTACGCAAATCACCTCTACAAAGCCGATATAATTAACGTTGCCAGAGGAGGGAGCAATAGCGTACCTGCTACTAACATCGCTACGAAAGCAGAAACAAGCACTGCACCAGCCGCACAATCTTTAGCAATTTTTGCCAAATCATGGTATGTCTGCTTAACGGTTAAGTCCACAACAGACTCGATCGCTGTATTTAGTAACTCTAATGCCAATACTAAACCACTAGTTATACCAATTACCGCTATTTCCACCGCTTGCAGATGCAAAAAAACGCTTAAAGCGATCGCCATTGCACAAACACTTACATGGATGCGAAAATTACGTTGAGTTTGAAAACTATAGCTGATTCCAGCCCAGGCATATTTAAAACTAACAAATAAATTAGAGGCTACTTTCCAGGAGAATTCCCGTTCGTTAGACACTAGTGTTTGTAACGAGGTAGGTGTTGGTGATGGAGAAATTTTTTGGGACATAGACTTAAAAACACAAGAACAGAGTTGCTACAGTGGGAATATTCGCCGATCTTAATGGCAGAATTAACTTTGAGGCAATCTTTAGGCAATTTTCCACAGAAGTATTATAAAAGTATTACCCAAAATTGACATTAAGAGATACTTCAGCTACTGCTATTCCATGTCAATAGCAATACCTATTGTATTCAGCAATCTCACTTGCTGTTTTAACATTCGCTCCAAACTTTTTTCATCAGGATGATCCCAGCCCAACAGATGCAATAAACCGTGAGCAGCTAACCAGGCTAGCTCGGTTGGTAAGCTATGTTCCTGTTGTTGAGCTTGGCGTTGTGCTGTATCTACAGACACAATAATATCACCTAAGTATAATGGGACAGAGGCAAGCATTTCTTTGCTTTGAGGAAAATCCACCTCCAAAGCTGCAAAGGCTAAAACATCTGTCGGCTTATTTTGCTGACGATATTGAGCATTCAGTTCTTGAATTTGCGAGTCATCTGTCAAACGCAGCCCGATTTCATAACTTGGCGCTGGTGGAATCTGAGGCTGAAGTATTTCCAACCAGTGATTAAACCAGTTTTCCCAAGTTTCAGGGGTAATTCGGGCATCAGTCTCGTCAATTTTTACAGATGTTGTCGGGGACAACTCATAAAAATACTCCTCCACGTATAGTTCAACTCTCAGGGGCACAAAGTCTCCTTGTCTGAGGTTTACGACTTATCGTTAGTGAGTGAGGTAAGCAAGACCAACAAGCAGAGCTAAAAGCCCTACAGCAGTCAACGCAAAATGCTTTAGGGAAGTTCCACCCTTGCGCACCATGTTTCGCATGGCGAGTTTGACATAGCTAGGTTGAGGTTCTGTTGAAGGAGAGTTACTCATAGTTATTTGTCTACAGACTCTTTTATAACTGTAACAGTTGGTCTGGGATAGAATTGCGATCGCCCATATATTGCTAAGGCGTTTCACACAGAAACGCCTTAGCAATCGGGATCTTATGTAATGAGTGCCTCTATGTCGGAGTGTTTTCTACTAGTTTATTTTCTTGGCGCAGATAAGCTTGGATGAATGTATCAAGTTCGCCATTCATCACATCACTAATCGCTGTTGTTTCAGTGTTTGTACGCAAATCTTTCACCATTTGATAAGGGTGAAACACATAGTTACGGATTTGGTTTCCCCAAGAGGCTTCCACCATATCGCCACGAATTTCAGCAATTTCTTGGGCACGTTGCTCCTTGGCGATGACCAACAGCTTTGCTTTGAGGCGATTTAGGGCTTTTTCTTTATTTTGCAGCTGCGATCGTTCTTCTGTACAGCGCACAGCAAGACCTGTAGGAAGGTGAACAATCCGTACCGCAGTTTCTACTTTGTTGACATTTTGCCCACCTTTACCACCAGAGCGAGTTGTGGTGATTTCCAAATCCTTGTCTGGAATATCCAATTGCACAGAGTTGTCAATCTGTGGCATCACTTCTATGCCTGCGAAACTGGTTTGTCGCTTACCGTTGGCATTAAAAGGTGAAATCCGCACTAAGCGATGTGTACCCATTTCTGATCGCAAGTAACCATAAGCATAGCGACCAGTAATTTCTAGGGTTGCCGATTTAATTCCGGCTTCATCACCCTCCGACTCTTCAGCTAAAGTTACCTTATAGCCGTGAGCTTCGCCCCAACGGGTGTACATCCGCATCAGCATAAATGCCCAGTCTTGAGCATCTGTGCCACCAGCACCAGCACTAATTGTCAGTACAGCACCTTCAGCATCATAGGGACCTGAAAGTAACTGTTGTAATTCCCACTGATCGAGGTCACGATTCAGTTTGGTGATGGTAGATTCCGCTTCTTGCAGTAGTGCCTCATCGGTTTCTAACTCCAATAACTCAACAACTGCCTTAGTATCTTCCAGATTGGCGTGCCAGCGATCGTATTGCTGGAGGTGGGCTTTCAGGTCGTTGAGTTCTTGCAGGGTTTGTTGGGCTTGGGTTTGGTCATTCCAGAATTCTGGCTGTGCTGATATTTTTTCGAGGTCTTGAATTTTGGCTGTCAGTGCAGGTACGTCAAAGATAGTCCTGGGTTTTACCCAGGCGGCCAGACAACGTTTCGATTTCGCGTTTGAGTTCTAAAACTTCCATAGTACTTGCTGAATGATAGATAGAGCGCTTTTGAGCGGAAAATTGCTCTTTTTATGTTTCTTGATTTTAGCTGTAGTTTGGCAAATTTTTTCTGCACAACTTGTATAGGTTACAAAAGTTACTTGAAATTATCAAGCACTTCTTTACCTACTGAAGTACTAAGATTTAGCTGTTGCAGATAGGCTTTGATAAAGAAATCAATTTTACCGTCTAATACCTCTGTCGCAGCAGGTGTTTCTACATTAGTGCGTAAATCTTTCACCTTAGTGTAAGGATGCAAGATATATTCACGGATGAGCTTGTTGGATCGAGGTTTTATCTGCCGGGATTGAATTTGGTCAATTTGCTCGACACTTTGGGCTAGTGCGATCGCAAACAGTTTACTCTTGAGAATAGCTAAGGCTTTCTCTTTGTTCCGCATCAGACTGCGCTGTTGATCACAAAATACACTAATTCCGGTAGGAATGTGAACCATATTTACCCATGTTTCTAGACGGTTGACATTCCCCCAATGGCGAGGCCAAGTAATTTCCAAATCCTTCTCTGGAATCTCCCACTCAACGGACTCACCCAATATAGGGATAACTTCCACACTAGCTAAACTCGTCCGCAAGCTGTTAGTAACATCGAAGGGTGATATGTGCTGTAGTTGATGTGTGCCTGTTTCTGATTTGAGGTAGCCGTATGCATAACGTGTTGTAATTTCTAAAGTTGCATACTTAATTCCGGCCTCATTGCCCTCAGAAATCTCTACTACATCCAATTGATAATTGTGGCTTTTTCCCCAACGACAGTACATTTGCAGCAACATATATGCCCAGTATTGACTGTCTGCATTATCAACCTCAGCAGTAATAGTGAGAAATGCAGCTTTTTGGTCGTGGGGGTCAGACAATAATTGTCGTATTTCTGCTGTTTCGAGTTCTTGTTGGAGTTGGGTAAGGTTGGTTTGCACCTCTTGCCACAATTGCTCATCGGCTGATAAATCCAACAATTCCAACGCAGCCTTGATATCTTCTAGAATCGAACACCAGCGATGATATTGTTGATGCTTGTAGAATATGGAGTATTCAATTTCTTGAAGTGTCTCATAAGCAGGAGTTGGATTATTCCAAAAATCAGGTTGAGCAATTACTTGATCTAAATATTGAATTCTTGCAGTCAAATATTGGAGGTCAAAGACAGTCCTCAGCCTTCCCTAAGATATTAGAAAACTTTTCTACTTCAATTTTTATTTTTAAGAGTTCAAGCATAGTTTTGCTCACTTGAGGCTTAACTTATCTACATATTCTACTGTTAAACAGATGAAAAAAACCGTGGTTGCTAAAAATTTAACCACGGTTTTTACTTTATAAAACTTTACTTGTGTTAGCGTCTACAGACAATTAATCGCGGCCATTTATGGCAATTAGCAACCGCAAGATAAAGACAAACAAGTTGATGTAAGTAAGGTACATCGACAAAGCAGCAGGTAGATATTGGTCATCGCTGTAAGTACGGGGCAAGATGTAGAAATCGACAACAGAAACCCCAACAAACAAGAATACTCCTAAACCGGAGATGGCGATTTCTAACCAATTGGGCGTGTAAACACCAAACATGGCAAACCCAAATTGGGCAAGGCATACAACCACCAAGGCAATGACACCAAGATTGATGGTTTTCGTCAAAGCCATGCCGTCTTGTTCAGAAAGATTTGAACCAATTTGACGGGCAGCAATAAAGGTGACACCACAACCAAGGGCAGCCAATCCAATGCCTTGAATGCCAACACCTTGGGATCTCAAGGCGACAAATACCAAACCACTGAGGGTATATCCAGACAAGAGGCTGTAGGTTGCCAACAGTGGTAATGCAAGTCCCTTGTTACCTTTCTGGGCAACATTTTGGGCAACAAAGAACAAAATTAACTCCAAAATCACTGCACCAATGAAGGTAGGAAAGAATATTTCGGGGTTAGTACGGATAACTCCCAAACCGCCGTAGGTTCCTAATGCCGTTAGCACTAATCCACCACCGACGTAGGGGAGGGCGTTGGCAATCACGTTTGGGCCAACGAGGACGTGAGATTTAGCCTCACGGATAGCTTCACGAAAATTACTGGTATTGCTCATATTGAAAAACTGTTTTTTAGGAAAACGTTCTGCTTATTCCTATTCTTACCAATCTTTGGGGTTAACAGCCAAGGATTAAATTAAGGTTGCCAAATCTGAAGGGGGGCTTTGTTGTTAAAAATTAGAGTCGTCAGTTTCTGAGGATTCTACAGGATCTTTAGCACTGACAGCATACTCTTTAGCCTTGATTGCAAAGGGAAAAGGTAACGGTAGAATAACGTCATTTGCAAAATAAGGCCAGCGACTTCTGAGAGAGTGGACAAAATGAGCTAGCTTGTCGCCCTTGATTTCTGGGTGATGAATCAGGGCAATTTCTAAGATTCTGGCTTTTCCAGCTTGCCTGCTGCCATTGTCAAGGCGAGACTGCCATGTGCGTAATATGTGCTTTTCAGTATTTAAAGGTTTTCTAACACTCAAGTAGAGCGATCGCTCTCCATCGTCACACACATTTTGCCATCGGTAAACACCACTGGTTCGACTACCGGGAGAATCTTTAACAATAGCAACTGGTACTTCACCATTCTCTGCAACTCGTAAGCGCACAACCCATAGGCGATTTATTTCTTCTTGTGAAAGGTGCTGTTTGAGCGTTTGTAATGGATCATTAGTTAGTAGATTTTGGTTTTGTAGCCAGTTCAGCATTTTACGGGCATTTTGTGCTTCTGCCATGAATAGCACACGTGGGGATTTTTTATCAGTAATTGGAGTATTTAAGCAATCTTGCAAACATTCAGTAACAAACTTATTGATCAGCCTTTGTTCTTTTGTCTGCTCCTTGCGCTTTTGTTCCTCGTTAAGTTCTTCATTACTTTCATCATCAGAGTTAGAATCCCAGTCTTCAGATGAAAGATGTGCAAGTCCAACAGGATAGGATACCCAACCTTCTTCATTAAATAAGTCAGGTGTTGTTAACTCTACTTTTGTTGTAAGTGGATTAACTCTAATCATCAAAACAACAGTTTTGGGAATATTTTCAGCATTTGTTTTGCGAGTGCGGCGTAGGACATAAAAGCACGTTAACCAAACATTAGGATCAATCCCATCTTTTTCAGGATTAATTAGAGGAGTGTCAGGTAAAATTCCAAATTGCCTTAGTAAGTCTGATACCGCTCGTTTCACTGCTTCTAAACCAGATTTTTTCAGCTTTTCCGGGTCTGCTTTAGTGGTTATTCGGTGGATGTGTTGATTGAGATAGCCTGCTTTCATTGCCCCAATCCTCCATGCCAGTTTGGGATCAGCTTCTGATATGAAAGGTTTAGGTCTAATTTCGATTAAAGCACCACTTAGTTCTTTAGTTTGGGGTAGAAATGCAGTAATCTTGTTAATGCGTTCTGCTAAGAAATCAGGGCGTTGCTGTTGATAAGTTTTCCTCACTTCAGAGAAATTTTTAATTTCTAAGTCTTGTGTGAGGTCGCCAACGTGTTGAGTCTTGATACACAAAGAACCGTGTAAACCTTGATATATGTTTTCTACTGTTGTGGGTGATAAATACAGTAACTGGCAAATTTCAGCAATCAGTGCATCACGACATTGTGGGGTTTCCCACAAAATAAGTATGATGCGAAGAGGATTTTCAGCTTCACGAAATACCGCAGCTACTGCTAATTTGGGTCGCAGCATTGGGGTGTGTGAATGATTTGGGTCGTCAGATTTCTTTGCTTTTTTAGGTTTATTAGATTGGTTTTCTTCGTCAGCAAGCAGAGGAACAATTTTCTTTTTGGGTTTTTCTGAAGGCCAGAAAATAAAAACGTTACCTGTCACCCTCTCTGCCTCACCCACTCTTTTAACAGGTAGACGTGCTTCAATAGCTTGATCTAAACTAGCCAAATCCTGTGGACTGACACCAGCGTAGCAGGGTGGATCTCCTAATTTAGAAGTGTAGGCGATCGCAGCTTGGATACCACTAGGAATTGTGTTGATACCTGACCAGTTGTGATTTGGGTTAGAAACGAAATTATTTGCGTCAGGAAGTTGAGAGTCATTGAGAGAAAAAAGATTGCTGATGGCTTGAGGCCATTTCACTTCCTTTCCATAACGGTTCATCATCAGTGGAATAAAGCAAAAGGGTTGGCGTTGGCCATCTAACCATCGACGGTTATCACCGATATGAGCTTTCACACCTGGGTAGGGTATATATTTCAGAGGTTGAGTTAACCAGCGTCGAACTGATAAATGATGATAGATAATCGGTTTTTCCCGCCAAGGGACTGTTTGCAAAACAAACTCAAGGACAAACGAAATATATGCTGTTTCTGTTGTTTCCTTTCCTTTAGTGACCGTAACTTCACTAGGAGGCCATGACATTAACTCAGCGCCTTGGAGGCTAACCACTCGGTAAAATGTCAATTGATACTGCTCATCGACACCAAAGGAAACTGTTGGCTTTTGAAGAAACTCTTTGGCAAGGTAATCTGGAATAGCTTGGTAAAGGTTGCCTGTTTCGACCCGATCTTGAGGATGGAGTAAATCATAAATTTTTGGATCTTCCCAGTGCCAATCATCATTATTCAGATTTGCAAGCTTTGACTCAACATCCTCTAAACAACTAAATTCTTCTATCAACCAATCTTTTATACAGTTACCCAAGTCAGAAAGGTCTGTGGTTGCTGTTGCTAACAACCAAGGTACATTGCCTTTCTGCCAGCCATTACGCATAGTCTTGATAATTTGAGGAAAGCTACCAACTATCAAAGGGTCGAGAGAATAAACTGGTACGGCTTGATAACGTTGACCTTTGAGTTTGGCACGCTGTTGAGCAAGGTTGTTGCCGACTTGTCTCCATGTAGTAGGAACATAAATTGCAGAGAGTTTGTATGTTGGATTCGTTGCAGTAAGTTCCCAAGCACCAGGACGAATAATTTTAGTCATAGTTTAAGTTTCTTTGTTTCATTTGTTGAAGTGCATTCAAAAAAGGGCCATAAAGCGATCGCGCCAGCACATCCTCACTTTCAATGTAGGGTTCCAGCACCTTGATGATGGCAACTAATAGTGAAGTGCTTTCGCTGTCTTGTTCGCCAATGGCTGAATTTGGGGCAAATTTCACATCGATAAAATAGACTACTGCTGGTACACCACCACGCACCAAACGCCCGATGATTTGCCAGATACTCACTAACTGAGTCCAGCAAAGTACTGATCGTTCATCTTTTGTTAGTTGTTTGAAAGACCACGCCGTGTAATTCAAATTGACCATCTCGGCAGCAGCATTCTGGTAGAATATATCTGCAACCTGAGTTAGGGTTAGGTTTCCCAAAGTTGATTGAGCTTCTTCGTAAAGGGTGGAGTCTTTTTCGTGTTTCAGCGCCCAAGCGTTGAGTTGCTGAACAGTAGATTGCCAGTTATCAGGTATTGGCATAGGTCTGTTGAGGAACAGGACTGCACCGAATGCAGCTTTGCCTTGAGCATTCAAGATGTTGTGACCCCGTTCTAAAGCCATCAAAGGAGCAACTACAATCTGGGTGGGTAAATGTTGTAAATTCCGAATTTCACTGCGAGGAATACCATGAAGATGAGCGGGAGCATTGTCGCGGCGGAGGGTAGCAATACCGTCATCGTTGATGTTTATGTCGAAGCGGTAGCGTGATTGTAAAATAGACGCTACCCATTCAGATTCTTCATAGCTACCCACAACAATCAAGATGCGATCGCGATCATTCCACCATTCAGGTTGCTGTTGTTTTCGCTGTGCTAAATCCTGAAATACGCGATCAAGAAAACTCTCTGCACCTCTTGCTGAGTGGCACATAGCCTCGACCATTTCTTTAGCAGCAAGTTTGCGTCTTGCAGGTGGCAATCCAGATAAAGCAATATAGTCAGCTTCTCGATTCTGTTTGGGACTAAAGAAAAATTGACTCTCAGCTATACCTGCCTCACCAGTTCTGGGTTGCAGCAACACGGTAGGTTTTATGCTGATGTGATAAGCTGGCGAACCAGGAGCGTAGCTAGTACCTGATATCAGAACAGTATGCGGGCCATCCCAATCATCAACTGCAAACAGTTTAGGGAAATTTAACAGTAAAGCACGACCTACGCCCACATAGCGGAAATAGTCCAGCTTGCCAGCATTTTTATTGCTACGTTCTTGCTTATATAAAAAGCCTAAAATATTTCCTACTGGCGATTCTGGTAAAACTGGGAGAAAATCTTTTGGTGGGCGATGCAAGAGGTCTTGGTTCAAGTCGTGCTGGTTAATAACCCGACCAAGATCGCTGAGATTATCAACTAAAAAACCTAGTCGGTTGTCGAGTATGGTAGTTAAAATCGCAAACTGGAGATTTTGGATTAGTTCCTCGAATTGAGCTTCATCTAGTAAGAAAATATTATGATTTTCTAACCATCTTTCGCACCACGGGGTAATTTCAGCTAATGCTTGACGGTCATTTTCCGCAGTCAGTATTGTCAATGCCAAATCTGAAAGTTCACCTCCACGACGGCGGTTAAGCGGATATTGCAAAAATCCGTCTAGTTCGTCCATCATTTGTTTGCGGCGGCGACGTTGTTCTGTAGGAGCCAAGTCTGCTTCAATGATGCGTTTACGCCGTTCTTCCATGATTTGTTGACGAGTTAGCTTTGGTTTCGCTGAAACAGTAATGTTGGGGGGATCAACAAGGTCACGGATAATCCGAGCAAATAGAGAACGACCTGTAAACGGAAGAGGCCCCAACCACGCAACCAGTTTAGAATGGGTGAGGAGTAGATGATAGATGCGGTTAGTAGCATTTTGGGTATGGTAATGTGCGCTTGTCCAAGCAACAAAGCGATCGCCTGCCATGTCACCGCGATCGGAATTGTAAATCGTGGCAAGATTTAGTCCGAGTTTATTTAAAAAAGACTTTCCAGAAGCATCAACTAAGACTTCATCAGGGGCAAACTCTTCATCAAATTGAATCTGCACGCGATCGGCTTCGTCAACAAAGAGATACTTGCATTCTCGATAAACAGCCTCAGCAAAGGTCAAGTCTTGTTCAAATCCTTGGCGGGGTACACGAGTATGAATGAAACTAGCAGGAGTGAAAATCCAGACTAAGGCTGTAGCAATATCATGTTCTAAATGGTGACGTGGACATTTGTAATAAAAGGGACAAGTGTATTGTTTATAATCACTTTCTTGAAAGTCTTCATCATCAGAATTATCATTTTCAACTACAGGAACTTTTTCATAAAGCTTGTGACACGGTTCATTGCCAAATTCCCACTTATCTTCTGATTGCACTAAAGCTAAAAGTGGGCAGACTGGACTAAACCAACGCCAAGCTGGATGCATCCCTCCCTTAGTAACTTCCTGACCCTCACTTTTGAGAATTGGTTCGTAGACTTTTGTCAATTGTTCTTGGCGCTTACTACCCAGCACTGGTGCAGCAGGAATTTCTAATTTGTGGCAAAACAAAGAAGCCAGACGTACTGCTGTAGCCACATCATTCACCATCAACCCGCAGCGATATCCCTGCTTGGCAAAGTAGTAAATCAGAATTTCCAACAGGGTAGACTTGCCCACATTCAAAAGCCCAACAATGTGGATCAGCCCCTCAAAATTCAGCTGATTACCTTGATGGAAATTATCTGATTCAGCATCGTATAGCTGGAAGAGAATGTTTTCCAAGCGGTTACGATAATTTTCTTGTTGCCCAAACTGGGACAATTTATCGTCCATTTCTTGGGCAGCTAGTATTAATTCCTCATGGGTGACACTACACAGTGGATTCTGCTGAGTGCGTGTGCGATGAAGGGATACCACAGATGAGGGTGCTATATTAGCAACTTTCTTGGGAATATCAATAGGAACTTCAACTGGAGAATTGCCTTTTTGGGAAATCTTCGCATACCACCGTCCCTCAGTTGCTAAGTTGACTTTTCGTTGTCTATGCTGTGGGGTTTTTAGTAAAGTTGGGCGATATATCTCCTCTAAACGAGTTGGGTAAATACTGGATGGAATAAGTTGAGGAACATTCCTTGCCTCTTCAAGGCTGTAGATTCTAATAATTTCAGGTAAGTTGATGTACTCTTGAAGAACTCGCAGCCATTGTCTGCCTTTGCGCTGAATCAGATAGAAACGAGCATTTTGTATAAGTTGCCAGTTGCGATCGCTTTGTAGTTGTTCAACTGGGAAGCGATATCCTTTCAGCAAAGCTTCCACAGAAGTTGCAGGTTCTTCTGGTGCTACTTCCTGAAGTAAGGTTAATCCCAATTCCACATCAGCAATGAGTTGGGCAAGACGCTTAATTTCCTGCTGACGTACCTTAGCATCTGCATTATTTAAACTAGATGCTATATACTCTTTTAATTCATCTGAGTTGCGGAGTTTTTTGCACAGATCCTTGCGCCAGCTAATAATCTCACGCATTATTTTTCTTCCCTAAAATTGCTTGAGCTTGAGTAATGATTTCGCTAAATAGGCGTAAGCGTACCCCCTCAAGTTTGGGTTCTAGTTGTTCGCGCACAACCTTTATCCGCAAAGAGTCTTCACGTTCATCTGGAAAAACTACAAAAGTTTCCGTTGCATCACGCCGATACTGCACCTTTTGCAAACGTTCCTCATCTACGGATGCCCAATCTTTGAGATCAATTGCCCAGCGAACTTTGCGCGGGAACTCTACGAGTAAGTCAAATTCATCTATAAAAGGCCAGAGAGTAACGCACAAACCCAACTTTGTCAGTTCTTCTTTAAGTTGAATTTCCCAAATTCCTGGCAGTGTGCCGTACAAATGCACGCCTGGCGTAACAGCTTTCCAATCCGCTGCTTTTTCTTTAGGAATAGGTGGCAATGGTTGAAGTTTTTTGATTGCACAAAGTCTTTCACACCAAGGGTTACGGCAGCTATAAGTACCATCAGGGCGTTGGCGTTGCACATACTTGCAGCGGGGACACAGATGATAGACTCTATCCTCTGCCAACTTATCCATATCGACATAGATTTCTAGCCGCGACAATAACTCGCGCAGTTGTCTGAGTTCGGGTAAACGTAGCTGTTGCCGATATTCTGAGTAATGAAGAGTGGGTTTAGTGATTATCAGTTGTCGAAAAGCGCAATAGGCATCGTTTAGCTGATTTCCCCGACAGTATTCCAGTACATCTTTCAGTACTGACTCTTCTACCTGCGCCACCACATCATTACCCGAAACTTGCCATTCTCTAGAAAAGTCGGAAACTACTCCGTCTTCTATAAGGCTGACATCTGGCGAAAGATATTTAATCTCTTGGGCTAGTTTCCAGGAAGTAATTGATGTTTCCGCCCAATCAAAAAATTGGGGTAGGTTCTCTGGGGCTTGTTCTCCCCGCAGCAACGAAGTTAAATACATACGGGACATACCAATGCGAAGCGCTTCTGGTACTTGACTTTGCTTTTCTAGTTCGAGTTTTTCCCACTGCACCACGCCAGTAGCTAAATACCGCAGAGTGTCTGTCACAGATATTTGTAGAGATGGTGTCTCTGATTCAGATTGAAGGAGGCGATAACTGCGGGCGCTGTGATCATCCCATTCAACGTCGATGCCGCGCATAGTCTGCAACCAACGCTGAACTGTTGCTTTTTGACGCGGTTGCATTCCGAGTTCTAGACACAACTCCTCCAAAGTTGGCCCCTGTTTATGGATGCTGAACCATTGCTGAAGTGTATCCAGAATTTTTTGTCGATGTTTAGTGATTTTCATTGTTCATCCTGCTATTTAGCAAGAAGTGTGACACCCACCAAACTTGCATGTCAATAAACTGTTTCTATGTTTCCACTAAGTTTCCAAAGTTTCAATTTTAGCAATATTGAATGGAAATCTCCGGAAATGTCCCTCAATACCCAACTAAGTACAAATCACCATAAAAATGAGTCAGATTCTGTTTTTTGTAGCTTGGGTTTTTTTCTTCAATCCAACTGCCAATTTGGATTTTTGACCTTTCTTAACGGGACTTAAACATTTTTGAGGGAAAAACAAGTCTCAAACCCATGTAGGGTAAGGGAAATACACCAAATGCTCAAAAATAGCCCAAACTCAGATATATTAAGAAATTAAGCAAAACGATGTCAAAGTCTTTCTGTATATAAATTTGAGGTTCTTTTTTGGGTGTTTTTTGTCTAAGTCCCATTAATGACGATGCGTACTAAGAGATAAAATTGCCCAGTTTATTTTGTGATTAATTCATTACCGATCCACTTGCACTCAGTATGACTGATAGGTATTAGGTCAGTCATGCATTTTTCAGCATAAATAGCTAGTTTTTGTTGCAAAAGCTCAAGATTATTTACCATTCAACAGTTATATAAAAAGCAAAAATAACCTGTAACAGAGAGGTTTGCAAAATCATGCGTACAAATACTGAATTGTGGAGTTCGACCCCTGATAAGTTCAGTGAAACGACGATGGCTTATTCTGACTTGACTAACGAAAATAATGACAGCTTAGAAGAAAATATACGCAACTCCATTTTCTCAGAAATAGGAGTTACAACAAAGGAATGTATATGGCAACAAGTGAGTCCTCTTTACGAACTGATGGTATCGAATTATTACACTTGTACCACCAGAATCCTTCTATTAAACTTCGTAATAAACTTGTACAGTTACATACTGGCTTAGTACGGAAGATGGCTCATAAATTCAGCCATCAATGTAATGAACCTTATGAAGATTTAGAACAAATCGGTTATTTTGGTTTGATTCGGGCAATTGAGCGCTTCGACCCTAGCCAAGGATATGCTTTTAGTTCCTTTGCTGTGCCATATATTCGCGGTGAGATGCTGCACTTTTTGCGCGATCGCAGTACTCTATTAAAAATTCCCCGTCGTTGGCAAGAATTATATAATGAAGGACAAAAGATTCGCAAGGACTTGTCAATCTCTTTAGGTCGCCCGCCCAAGGATGCTGAAATTGCCAGCCAACTTCGGGTATCTGTACAAGAGTGGCAGGAAACCAAGTTAGCTGCTCAAAACCGGATGCCCTTGAGTTTAGATGCAACCGCAGTTAACTATGTTGATTGCCAAATAACCTTGGGTGAGGCACTTCCTTGTCCTCGTTCTCATGTGCTTCTCCAACAAGAAGAAGAACGCCAACAACTCCAAGGCGCAATCAATATGTTGGAAGAAAAGCCCCGCATGGCAGTTGAAATGGTATTTTTGAAGGAACTTTCTCGCAAGGATGCTGCTAAAAATATTGGTACTAGTCCAATGACAGTAACGCGCTATCTCCAAAAGGGAATTCAAGATTTGATTTGTTATTTACAACCACAAGTAATGCCCACAGGATCTTGATGTCATTAGTCAATGGTCAGTGGTTAGTAGAAAAGCAACTGACAAATGACAAATGACTAATGACTAATGACTAAATTATCTAGATTTTAAATCAGCGATCGCACCTTTGGTCATGGCAGCAATAGCTTGATCTGTCGCTTTCGGTAAATGATAATATTTACCGCCGGCTGTTTGCGATAATTCTTTAGCAAAGCCCGTAGACACAAATTTACTTTCCGTATCAATTACTAATAGTTGCATCCCCAGAGCACGGATTCTCGCAGCAATTTCTAATAATTCTCCTTTGATATCTGGCTTTTCTCCTGGTTCTAGCTGTTCACCCAAAGAACGCGCTAAGGGAATATTACCCCGCCCATCGGTGATTGCGACAAGGACAACTTGTCCAATATCTCCACTCATCTGAGCATTTAAGCCGACGCGTACAGCTTGAGTTAAACCATGCGCTAAGGGCGAACCCCCACCACAGGGCAACCTTTCCAAACGGTTACGCGCCAAAGCAATAGAACGTGTTGGAGGCAATAATACCTCTGCCTGTTCTCCTCGAAAGGGAATTAATGCTATTTGGTCACGGTTTTGATAAGCTTCTGTCAACAGTTGCATCACCGCACCTTTAGCCGATTGCATTCGATTCAGGGCCATTGAGCCAGAAGCATCTACCACAAATACTACCAACGCCCCTGCTTTGCGTACCAGGCGTTTCGAGCGAATATCAGGCTGTTCGACAATAACTTTTCTATCTGGGTGTCTTTCTTTTCGTGCTTTTTGATATGGAGCCGCAGCTCTCAAGGTGGCATCTACTGCAATGCGTCGCGCTTTCCCCTTGGGCAACATTGGCTTAATGTAGCGTCCCCTGTCATCAGAAAAGATGACACTGCGACTACCAGATTTACCTTGCCGCTTCGCCGTTTGAGTAAAGTAAAGTACGCTGTCATCAAGAATTATCCCTTCCGGATTAAAAATGAATTCTTCCGGAATGCTAGGGGGTTCTTGCTCTTGATTTTCTTCCTGTTCTTCTTGTTCTTCCTCTTCTGATTCGTCCTGGGGTTCTTCTTGATTCTGTTGCGGCGGCGGTGGAGGCGGTGGCGGTGCTTGTTCGGGTGGTGGTGTCTGCACAACTGTGGCGCGTGGTACAATCACCAGTTCCACAGCACGGCGCAAATCTTCGGCATTAACTGTTGTTCGTCCCTCCAAAGCCGCAGCAGCTTTGGCAACCCGCGTGGCAAATAATTCGGCGCGATGTCCCTGAACTCCGCCGCGAATGGCCTCATCCACTAAGTAGGCAATTTGTTCATGGGTGATGATTACTTCTTTCAACCATTCCCGCGCCAAGATAATTTGGGTTTTGAGCGAGTCTAAATCTTCGTTGTACTGTTGGAGGAAGTCTTGGGGAGATTTAGAATAAGCGATCGCAACTTCAACTGCTGCTACTCTTTGATCTAAGCCGAGTACACCGTCAGCAGAGAGTGCGATCGCAATTCTATCTAGCAAATGCTCCCTTAATCCGCCTTCTTCTGGGTTGTAGGTGGCAATAAACAGGGATTTGCACGGATGTTGAAAACTAATCCCTTCCCGTTCAATCTGGTTGCGTCCTTCAGATAATACTGTTAGAAGCTGATTTGATATTTGGTCATCTAATAAATTAATTTCATCTACGTACAGTACACCCCGGTTTGCTGTAGCGAGTAATCCAGGCTGAAAAATCGTATCACCTTGTTTTACCGACTTTTCAACATCTACTGAACCTAATAGTCGGTCTTCGGTGATACCTAGAGGAATTTGCAAAAAAGGCGCGGGTATAATTTCGACGGGCACATCTTGAATGTCTTTTTCTGCATACTCCGCCAAAAGTTGATCGTCCCATTCTTCTGGGTGGTTGGGGTCGCAATTACTGATTGAGCCTTTGACAACTTCAATGGGCGGTAGTAAAGCGTGGATAGCACGAGCCATTACAGATTTTGCCGTACCGCGACGACCTGCGATCGCCACTCCTCCCAAACCAGGATCAACTGCGGCTAACAGTAAAGCTAATTTAATTGCTTCTTGACCAACTACGGCTGTCAAGGGAAAAGCAGTGATGGTGGGATTGATAGTAGGCGCAGGCATTGTTTGCTTTCTTAGCGAGTCTCGGCCTTTAGCATACCAATTTCTGACACATTTAGAATAGTGGGCGTTACGTCATCACATTTCCCTTGGGAGGAAGATTTATGAGTATTGCCCAGGCTAAACGCTTCACACTAACTGAATACCACAGGCTTGGAGAATTGGGCTTTTTCCATGAATATGACCACATTGAATTAATCAACGGGGAAATTATTGAAATGGCATCCAAAAGTACAGCCCATGAAACTTGTTTGCGAAACTTGTTGCGCGAACTTTCAAAAATTGTAGGTGATAGAGCAACTTTGCAATCTCAAGCTCCGATTGCTTTACTACCTAATAGCGAACCTGAACCGGATTTTGCTATTCTTCAAAACCGAGATGACAATTATCTTTCTGGTCATCCTCAACCTGCTGATGTGTTATTGGTGATGGAAGTTTCCGATTCTTCTTTGGGTTATGACCAAGATGTGAAAATACCTCTTTATGCTAAAGCAGGTATTGCTGATTATTGGATATTCAATTTATTCGATAATTATTTGGAAGTTTACAGTGAAGCATATCAGAATAATCAAGGCAAATATGGTTATTTAAATAAACAGATTATTTTATCAAATCAAGTCTTGAAGAAGAATTCAGAAGTCAGAATTCAGGCGTCAGAATCAATAGTGGGGGATTCAGACCTGTTTTGATAAATTTTCCTTGCTTCTCGGAATTATATCTTGATTTAGTGAGGATATTTCCTCCCAAGCTGATTTTTTAAACTTTGCTATAGCAATGAGATAAGATTCAGTCATAAGACCAAGGAGTAAGTTTTATGGCTTATAGTGATTTCAAACTTATTGAAGTTATTGATTCTTTTGGGTTAGTTATCCACGAGTCATCTGGATTATTTGCGACTGCGCAGGAGCAAGAAGGTAGTGATTTATTATCTACTATACTTAAAGAAAATGTTGATTTAGCGGTAGCGATAAGTTCAGAGAAAGCTCGAAGTGAAATGATAATTAGTCCAATTTTATTAGAAATTAGACGCAAATTTAATTATGAAATAAGTTTTTTTTCTGGAGTTGATTTTACTGTTGATAGCCAGCGAGGATTAAACGGCTTTTGTGATTTTATTTTGAGTCTTTCTTCGGAGCAGCTGCTTGTACGTAGTCCGGTGATTGTCTTAGTAGAAAGTAAAAATGAGAATTTGAGGTCTGGTTTAGCACAATGTATTGCTGAAATGGTAGCTGCCCAGTTATTTAATGAGAGAAGTGGAAATCAAATCAAAGCTATATATGGTGCTGTTACTATCGGTACTATCTGGCAATTTCTCAAGCTTGAAGGTAATGTAGTTTCGATTGATTTGAGTGAATATTATATTAAGGATATTAAGAGAATTTTAGGTATTTTGTATAGTGCGATCGCACAAAATAAGCCATAAATTATTTATTAGCTAAAATATTATTTAAATAAATGATAGTTTTGAAATCATACCATAGATGATTTTTCAAGTTGATGGATATGGGCGATCGCTTTTACGAATATTCATGAATAACTATATTGACATCTAGTATAAACTATGCAAATGTATATTTAACGACAGCAAAAGAATCGCACTCTAAAGTGCAAGTTTTTGGTGTTGTCTCAGCAGCAGAATTCCTAGTTTCCTGCCGAGCTTCGTGTCATCCCTTCGGCTGAATATGTCAGCCAAATGTCAGGTCAACTGATTGACTAGACTTTCAACGGCAAGGCAAGATATTTGGGTAAATTTTCAGGGGAAAGGATGACGCAAAACTTGGTAGGAAGCCAGGAATTCTACGGCTGAGACTTGAACCAAACAAAAGCGTAGATAGTGAATTTTTTATATAGGAAGATTAATTTTTGATTAATTCCCTCAATAAAAATTCGTTACCCCTAGTATGCCTAATATTCCAATGCTGTTCCAAACAATAAGCGAAATGGAACATCGAAAAAATGAATCTCAAACAAAAACGTAATAAGAAGCAGCAACTTATTGATTTGTATGGTTCTTACTGTTGGTGGTGTTGTCAAAACATCCCACAAAAAAATTTGACATTTGATCACCTTTTACCTAAGAGCCGTGGCGGTTCTAATTCTTTTGAAAACTTACGAGTTTCGTGCTTCCCATGTAACAATTCTCGTGGAAACAGTCTCTATCCGCCTCACCGCTTCAAGAATAACTGTTTCTAGGTAGCGTAGCATCTAAATTTTTGTAGGATTTTATGTTTTAAGGTGAGCATCTTGCCCACCTTTTCCATTCAATTAATTACCAAAGATAGAGAAAATAAAAATGCACAAACTTCTAATATTTCATAATGAAAAACTTCTACGCCGTGCACTTACCCACCGTTCTTACGTCCATGAAAACCCCGGAGAAGGCGAACACAATGAACGCCTAGAGTTTCTTGGTGATGCTTTGCTGAATTTCTTAAGTGGCGAATATCTCTATGGTCGTCATGCAGAAATGGGAGAAGATGAATTAACCCGGCGGCGTTCGGCGCTGGTAGATGAAAAGCAATTGGCAAAATTCGCCCAAGAGGTAGGTTTAGACTTTAGAATGCGGTTAGGAAAAGGTGCAATTCGAGATGGAGGCTACCAAAATCCTAATTTGCTCAGTAGTACCTTTGAGGCACTTCTTGGTGCTTACTATTTGGATAATGATTCCAATATTGAAACAGTTCGCGCAATTATAGAACCACTATTTGATTCTGTAGATCCTAAACATATAATTGTATCTCGTTCTAATGTAGACTCAAAAAACCGCTTTCAAGAATGGGTACAACGCAACGTTACCCCAAATCCCCCTAAATATTTCACAGAACAAATAGGAGGCCCTTCTCACGCGCCAGAATTCATAGCCAAAGTATTAGTAGATGAAAAAATTTACGGAGAAGGTAAGGGACGCAATAAAAAAGATGCAGAAAAAGCTTCTGCTGAAGATGCGCTAGCTAAGTTGAAAAAACAAGATTTGTTATAGAGTTTACAGGTTCATAAATTTTGAGAATTTTAAAATTATACCAATTTTCTAAAATAAGGCAACAGATGTAAGCAGGGATTGCCTTGCTGCATCTAAATTTCTCAATTGCGAATTGCGAATTGCGAATTGGTATTAGAAGCTTCCTAACACTGAAAAACCGCAAAAAAATGAGGGTGGCGTATACCATCCCCATTTTATTTTTTGTTACTTTACTCATTTCCAGATAGTAGCCAGAAAAGAGTCAACTATTACAGTTGGGGTACGTACTGTTGCTTCTCAGGGACTTCAGCGTACTCAGCCACAATCTGGCGGAATTCTTCGCCGTCGATGGTTTCCTTTTCGATGAGCAGATCGACTAAGCGATCGGTGACAGTGCGATGGTCACGTACAATCTTCTTCGCGTTTTCGTAGCATTCTTCCACGATCGCTCGCACTTGTCCATCAATGCGGGAAGCAATGGATTCGGAATACTCAGATCGGGTTGTCCAGTCACGACCCAAGAATACTTCTCCCTGCTGGCTTTCTAACGACAGTGGGCCTAAGTCGGACATTCCGAAGCGAGTCACCATTTGCCGAGCCATTCCTGATAGCTGCTGCAAGTCTCCACCAGCGCCAGTTGTGACTTCCGCAGCCCCAAAAATCACTTCCTCAGCAGCGCGACCACCCAAAGCACCAGTAATCCTGGCTTTTAACTGAGAACGGGAAATTAACCCCTGTTCTTCGTTGGGAGTGAACCAGGTCAAACCTTGCGCTTGTCCCCGTGGAATCAGGGTGACTTTCTGTACTGGGTCATGGTCTTTTAACAAAGTCCCAACTAAAGCGTGTCCAATTTCGTGGTAAGCAATCAAGCGCTTGCTCTTGCTATCTACCAAGGGAGTGCCTTCCATCCCAGCTACTACCCGATCCACTGCATCATCAATTTCGCGGAGGGTGATGGCTTCTTTGCGTCTTCTAGCAGTGAGAATTGCTGCTTCGTTGAGTAAGTTGGCTAAGTCAGCACCAGTGAATCCAGGAGTGCGACGAGCGATCGCATCTAAAGATACGCTAGTGTCTAGTTTCTTGTTCCGCGCATGGACTTGCAAGATTTCCAAACGCCCTTTGATATCGGGTGGATCGACTGTTACTTGTCGGTCAAAGCGACCGGGACGCAACAAGGCTGAGTCTAGTACATCGGGACGGTTGGTGGCAGCAATAATAATGATGCCTGTATTACCTTCAAACCCATCCATTTCGGTGAGGAGTTGGTTGAGGGTTTGTTCTCTTTCGTCGTTACCACCACCGATACCAGCGCCCCGTTGCCGTCCTACGGCGTCAATTTCATCGATGAAGATAATACAGGGGGCGTTATCTTTAGCTTTCTTGAACAAATCGCGGACGCGGGATGCACCTACACCAACGAACATTTCCACAAATTCCGAACCGGAAATGCTGAAGAAAGGTACGCCTGCTTCGCCTGCGATCGCTTTTGCTAGTAAAGTTTTACCAGTTCCAGGAGGCCCAACTAACAGCACTCCCTTGGGAATCCGTGCGCCCACAGCCGTAAATCTTTCTGGCTGCTTCAGGAAGGTGACGACTTCTTGTAGTTCTTCCTTAGCTTCTTCGATTCCGGCTACGTCATCAAATTTGACGCCGGTTTTTGCCTCCATTTGGAAACGCGCTTTGGATTTGCCGAAGTTCATTGCTTGACCTGGGCCGCCGGGCAGGTTGCTAGAACGCCGGAACAAAAAGAACAACCCAGTAATCAATAAAACTGGAAAGATGAGATTGCCCAACAATCCCCAAATTGCGCCATCATTCCGCATGGGGTGAGCATCAAAACTAATGGCTTTTTCTTTGAGCTTGCTAATTAACTCAGGAGCGTTAACAGGCAAATCCACACGCCATCTTTGGACACGATTTTCGATGTCTGGATCGCGGGCTTCTATAATTGCAGTCCTACCGCCTTCGTAAAGATCCACACTGCTGACGCGATCGCTGTTCAAGTATTCTAGAAACCGACCGTAAGTCATGCGGGTATTGGCTGCATTCTTACTCATGTCGGCAGGCGCGCCTGCAAACGCCCCTTGCCAGAAGAAAAAGCCAATTACCAAAGCCGGCAACGTCCAGAGTGCTACGACTTTCCAAGAGAATTTCATTTTAATTTGCCTCTAGATGCTTATACAACTCGTTAGCTCTAGTAACCGAATGTTCATCACTCTGTCACTTTAAGCTGTTAAACGGATGTTTATAAATCCATTTTGTTTAATTTGATCTCTTACATGCACTGCCATAGAGCGATTGGCGCATTATGGCGATGCCAACAAGAATCTTAATCAAAGTTAACTTAATTTTAATACAGCTTGGATTAACCAGCAGAGAATTTGTAGAGATCCATGAGAGAGAAGCCGCCTAAATCGCCATTATCAGCCAGAAACCAGGCTTGTCAAAAATTCATTACCATACCAATTCGGAATCATTTGTGAAAAAATACTGTTATCAACTAGAAGTAACTTTGGTAATTAAGTACTTAAGTGTGGCGATGTGGATTTAATCATGGGAAAATTTTGTCAAAAGTAGCCTGGATAAACGTGAAATCACGCGAGCGATCACCAGGTTTAAAGTTGTGTTTTCTACCCTGATTTTCAGCATAATTTTAAGCCCTATTGCTGATTGACAAATTGTTCATGACCTGAAATTGTCAGTTATGACCTTAGACTGTCGTCTTGCTTTTTAAAGATTTACTTTATAAATGATTTCTAATACCCCCGAAGACCGATAAAATCGGCAATATCGTAAAATAAAGGCTCTGCGATGAAAACTAATAGAATTTTCGTCATGTTGACGATTTGTCTGTTGTCAGTACTTGCCATTACGGGTATTTTTAAACCACACTTGGTCGCAGCCAAATCCGAAGCACAAACCTTATTTTTAAATAAATGTAGTAGTTTTGTTACAGGTACATACCTGACGACAATCTTTGACACAAATGGTCAATTCGCATCTCGTGGAGTGATTACACTTACGCCAGACGGTAACTTTTTTGTGATTGACTCAAATCAAGGCGGTGTAAAAGAAGCCTTCAACCCTTTTGGTGATACACAAGGTGCATATACCTGCACTGGCAACCAAGATATTAGCGCTACAAGAATAAACTTCGGTTTCTCAGGACCCGACGGAGCCAACGACATTGCTCGATCCGATATTCGTGCTACGTTTTATCGACTGACTCAGGCAGTAAAAGGGACAATTACGGTTCGTTCCTTTGCTCTAAACGCCAATCCACTAGAAGAGAAAGGCTCAGTCGTAGGGACGTTCCCATTTACAGGACAGCGTATCAAAGCAAATTCAGTTTAATCTCAAAATGGGGTAGATATAAGCTGTTTACGGACGCCCTCGCTTCCGTTATGGATGGAAGAAACACGTCAATTCCTCTTTTCTTCTGCCTCCTGCCTCCTGCCTTGTTTCTTAGGAGGTACAAACTAAACCGTACAGTTTAAAAATAACGCTCATGCTCACATAATCTACTCGCTGTGGTATTAAAACGAGATGCTCTCTTAAGCTTTGCCCTGTATAACTTTAAGCGTTTTGAGAGTTTTGTCTGATTTGACCCAGAACATACTTGCAATGCTAGGGTCAATATTTGCTTGAACCCAAGCACAAAGAATTTTGTAAAATAGCAGAGATTCAAAATTAGCGATCGCTTAGCGCTTGTGCTCAAACACGACAGAGCAAACGGCCTGCGAATCTTTCGAGTGAGCGAGGTGATTTTCTTGCGGTGTGCAACTTTTGAACCCTTATTCCAGAGGTTGTCTCCATGTCCTCCTTTACCCCAATACCCTACTTAACTTCTGTAATTTGTAGAGTGTAAGGAAGATACTTGCCTTTTTCGTAGGAACCAACCCAAATTTGGTAACTTCCAGGTAGCCATTCACCAACAATGCCAGCATTTTTGCCATCAAAATCGTCATTGCACCAAGTACCACCGGGCCCTTTGATAATCATGGTGGTGTCTTCAGGACTTTGCACTTGCAGCTTTAGGTAGTCAAATTTACTTGTTAACCCTAATGTGTGGTCTGGTGTTTCATCCACAAATCCGGTACAGGGGCCAGTGGCTGTTTCGCTTCTCCCACCTACTTGACTTCCAGATATTGAGCCACCACTCATCCCACGAACTGTCAGGGGGTCTGGTGAAAACTGAGGGCTAATGGTGACATCTCCAAATATCGTTGGCGCTTCCTGAGCATCAACCGCAGCATTAACTGTCGATGTGATGAAGAGCGTAACTATCATGAACGATAATCTCATTCCTCTATTGAGCGCTTTTGTCGGCATTGTAATTACGTTCGCTTCTAAGTGTTTTTGAAGACATGAATTTTACACACCAAGTTCCCAACATGAGGATAATTGACTAACTATTTTAGATTTTAAATTGGGAATAATTCATTAGTAATTAGTCAATGATTTCCTGTTTCCATAGTTGCTTTACCTTATGAATAGGGGCACACGTTTGTGCGCCCCCAAAATCTAAAATATTTCTAAATATCTGGAAGTAATCGCTACTTAGCTTCCGTTATAGCCCGACTCAAGCGGGGCTTATCTAAACCAATCTGATTTAGTAGTAACCAAGATTGGATTAAGTCGGGGCCATGAACATCTCCAGTTAAAGCTGCTCGGAGCGATCGCATCACTAAGCCTTTTTTGACTTTCTGCTCTTTCACCACTTGTTTAATAATCTCCTGGGCGGTGGCTTCGGACAGTTGTGGCTGATTGTCTAAAGCTGTGACAATCGCTTCAAGAACAGCAGTAGAACCTTCTTGCTTCAGTTGTGTACTACCTTCGTCGCTAAATTCAACTGTGTCGCTAAAAAACAGTTGGCTTTGAGCTACTGCATCTACCAGGCGAGTCAAACTCTGGCTAATTAAAGTTACTAGCTGTTCTAACCAAGGGCGTTCTCTTCCACCATCAAATTTATAGCCAGCCGCTTCCCAAAAGGGGATGAGTAAATCTGTAAGTTTATCTACTGGCGTCTTGTGGATATACTGACTGTTCAGCCAATCCAGCTTGTCCCAGTCAAACTTTGCACCTGCTTTATTGACGCGCTCAAAGGTAAATTCTTTGGCTGCTGTTTCTAAGGTAAATATTTCTTGCGTCGAGTCTGGTGGCGACCAACCCAGCAATGTCATGTAATTCACCAAGCCTTGAGCAGTAAAACCCATTTGCTGAAAGTCAGAAATGGAAGTGACGCCATCTCGCTTAGAAAGCTTGCGCCCTTCCATGTTCAAAATCAATGGCGTGTGAGAAAACTCTGGAATTTTTGCACCCATTGCTTCATACAGCAAAATTTGCTTGGCGGTGTTGGCAATGTGATCTTCTCCCCGGATGACATGGGTGATTTGCATATCGATGTCATCCACTACAACGACAAAGTTGTATAAAGGTTGACCACTACCCTCTTCTGAGGCGCGGGCGATGACCATATCACCACCTAAATCGCTACCTCGCCAAGACATCTTTCCCCTTACTAGATCATTCCAGACAATTTCCCGCCCATCTTCGATTTTGAAGCGAATTACAAAAGAGCGACCTTCTGCTTCAAAGGCAGCGCGTTGTTCTGGGGTGAGGTTGCGGTGACGGTTGTCATAGCGAGGTGCTTCGCCTCTAGCTTTTTGAGCTTCTCGGAGAGCCTCTAGTTCTTCGGAAGTGGTGTAGCAGCGATAGGCTAATCCTTGCTCTAGCAGTTTTTCTACTGCTTCTTTATAAAGATCCAGGCGTTGGGATTGGAAAAATGGCCCTTCATCCCAGTTAAGTCCTAGCCAGCGCAGTCCTTCAAGAATATTGTCGGTGTATTCGGGACGCGATCGCTCTAAATCTGTGTCTTCTATTCGCAGTATAAATTTCCCGCCGTGGTGACGGGCAAATAACCAGTTGAATACAGCCGTTCTAGCTGTACCAATATGTAAATTTCCGGTTGGACTCGGCGCAATACGGACTCTAACAGTCACAGTTAATTCTCTCTTTCGCAAAGCATGATAAATGTAGCTTATATTTAAATCCTGAATCCTGAGTCAACCTCTTTGGGTAATTCAAAATCCAATGTCACCTAAGTTAAGTGATTCGCTACTCATAAATTTAGAACGGGACTGACGGGGCTCGAACCCGCAACTTCCGCCGTGACAGGGCGGTGCTCTAACCAATTGAACTACAGTCCCTTGTTTGGCAACTTTGCTATTATCACTATTTTTTCTCTACTTGTCAAGTGTTTCGGAGTTAGGAATTAGGAATTATTTTTGTTACGTATTTCCCAGGTGCGAATTATTCGTTAAAGAGAGCGTGATAATACAATCTGTGGCTCTGATTCGAGATGTTGCAATATTCGGGATTGCATTTGTTTATACTGCTGTTTCAATAGCTGTTTGCTCAATTGGGGTTGAGAAGCGGGTGGTAGACTATAGCTCTGTTGCACCCAGGTTTTCAACATTTGCCGCTGAGTTGACTCAATGCGACTGCTGAGAACCTTGATGCAGGAATGTGGTGCTTCCAGAGTAAAGAAAATCAAAGGATATTGTTCATTTTCAGCCAGGAAACTTACCATCCTCAGATTTTGGGGATTTTGCATATCTAAGTAGCACGGTAGCCACTTAGGAGCGAATTGCCGATTATAGAGTACAGTTACCCACAACAACATTGGGTGAGGGGATGTGACAAAGACAAACTGGTTATAACGGTTAGAAACCGCATAGTTTTTGATTTCTTGTTTAGACAACATCAACCATAGCGCTGTTATAGATCCTTGTGGAGTGTCTATAAGCTGGGGAAAAACAATTTCTTGAATTGGTTTATTTTGAGGCCACAAAAGTTGCCGATAGCTTTGTTCTACAGTGATTGGTAATGCAGAATTTAAGGAACTGCCAAGGATGGAGTTAGAGGCAAAATTTGTAGGCGGAGTTGGACAATTAGACTGTTCTAGACTATTGAAAACTTGTAAAATTTCAGCGATATTTTGAGGGCGATCGCTTGCTTTTTTAGCTAGACAAGCCATAATTAAATTATTTAGCTTGTAAGGTATTTTAAGAGTAGGTTTAACATCTGCGATCGTTTTTGGTGCTTCAAAGTGATGTGCTTTATACCAAGCACCAAAGTAATCAGTTTCTGGTTGCCAAGGTTTTTTGCCTGTGAGCATCTCAAACATCATCACACCCAGGCTATAAATATCAGAGCGACTATCTAGTTTTTCCCCATCTAGCTGTTCTGGAGAACAGTAGGGTAAAGTGCCATTAAATCCGCTACTTGTACTAGCTGTTGATGCATAATTCAAAAATCTAGCAATACCAAAATCGAAAATTTTAACTAACTGGCCCAATATTGGATCGGGAATAACTAATATATTGGCAGGCTTGATATCTCGATGAACCAACGGACAAATTTTGCCATCAATGTTAATACCTTGATGGGCACACTGTAAGCCCAAACAAATTTGGCGAGAGAGAGTTAAAAACATGGCTAGAGGTAGCGGAATTAAATCCTTTAAACTCTTGCCACATAGATATTCCATGACGTAGTATGGTTTTCCTTTCTCATTCACACCATAATCATACGCCCGCACTATATGTACGCTCTTTTGACTCAAGGCTGCACTCATTAAAGCTTCACGAGCAAAGTCTTGTTGCATCTTGGTATTAACAACAGTTTGAGTCAAAAACTTGATAGCAACTGGTATACCTCCTAACAAAACATCATTTGCTAAAAAAACTTCACCCATGCCACCGCTGCCAATTAATTGCTTGAGTTGATAACGATTGGCAAGCAAGCCCGTACTACTTGAAGATGTAAATAAGCTCTGATTCACTTTGTTCACCTCTGATGCTGATTCATTTCAAGTTAGCAATAAAGACATAAAAATATTATTAGGTAATGGTGGCAAGTATTTTGATTTTGATAGCAAGCTTTCAAGAACGTAATAGAAGTTTCAAAAACATCTCCAAGAATTTAGTCATCCAATTTTTTAAACCTTCTTTCTCAATTTTTTGATGTGTGGCTAAATTTTGTAAAATGTCTAACTTCAGCTTTTCATACTCTGTTCTGAGAATATTTTTGGCTTGATTAGGCAAGATTAGTTCATTTGACTGTTGACTCATATCTAACCAATCTACAAGTTGTTGACGCTGTTTAGCCGTGAGGTTTAAAGTTGTTACATGAGAGCAGTGAGTTGGTTCTTCTAGGGGAAAAAATAGTAGATGATAGTAACCTACTTCCGCTAAACTACGTGCTATATTTTGACCTTTATTATCTTTTAGATCCAGAAAATAAGGTAGCCACTTAGTCGTAGAAGCTTGAGCATCATATAGTACTGTTACCCACACTAGCATCGGGTATACACTCATTTTACTAATAAATTCAGTACTATGTATTTTATCTAAAAGTTTTGCAATTTCTTGTTTGGGCAACATTGCCCAAAAAGTTGGTATAGGTTTTTGAGGAGTTTGTAGTAAATGGGGAAATCCAATTGATGCAATTGGTTTATTTTTCGGCCAATTTTTCTGCAAACACTCTTTTTCTGATAATAAAGTTGCAGGTACTAATTGAACTGGAAGCGAGATTTTAATAATGTCAGTACTAGTGCTAGGAATAACATCATTAAGTTGAGCATTAACTTTTTCTAAATCTTCTAATATTTGATTGATATTCTGAGGGCGATCGCTTACTTCTTTAGCTAAACAACTCATCAATATTTTTGATAATATTTCTGGTATTTTAACTTGCGGATTTACTTCTTCAACTGTCGGTGGCATTTGAAAGCGATGGGCTTGATACCAAGTACCAAAGGAGTTACTTTTTGTTTGAAATGGATGTTTCCCTGTCAACATCTCAAACATTAGTACTCCCAAACTATAAATATCAGAGCGGACATCTAGCAGTTTACGCCCTTCCATATGTTCTGGAGAACAGTAAGGCAAACTGCCAATAAAAGAATCTGTTAGGGTCATCCCACTTCGCTCTGTTAAAAACTTGGCAATACCAAAATCTAGTATTTTAACAATTTCACCTTTTTTACTATCTTCAGCAATAAATATATTTTCTGGTTTAATATCTCTGTGAACAATAGGATAAATCTCTCCTTTAAGGCTGATACCTTGGTGGGCACATTGTAAGCCTAAACAAATTTGATTACAAATTTCTAAAAACTTCGATATTGTTAAGGGCTGAATTTTCAGAATTTGTTTGAGATTTTTTCCTTGGAGGTATTCCATTACATAAAATGGAGTTTTATCCTCAGTAACTCCATAACTTAAAATGCGAACAATATGTTTACTTTTGCGACCCAATTGAGCGCCAATAAAAATCTCTCTGGCAAAACGTTGGGACATTTGTTGGTTTGACAAACTAAGTGATAAGATTTTGATTGCGATCGGCATACCGCCTTTAGCAGTATCTTCCGCTAGATAAACTCTACCCATCCCCCCTTTGCCAATCAAATCTCTGATTAAATAGCGATTGTTTAAAAATTGTCCGATGTAATCGTCTAATTCTGCCTTTTGCCCTACCATACTCTCAATTTTATTTTCTGGCATAAAAATCATTTATAAAAAATGTTATTGGCAAAATACTTTAATAAGTCTAGCTAATTATTAAATTTAAATCTGAGAAATATCCGAATTTTGAGAAAATTAATTATATGCTGTAAATATGCTTAAGCTCTCTGCAAAAGCTACTAAACATTGTGTAACATATTTATTAATGAGTACGGTTGAGAAATTACACGTAAACTATAAATAAGCTAGATAAAGTTACTTAGTAGATTCCGTGAATACACAGGAATAATCAGAAATAACTAAATAGCAGTCAAGCCGCGATGTCTATGACGGGCTACGCCTATGCGCTTTTACCTCTATACGGTTAAAGGTTAAAATTTGAGAGTAAACGGCGTAATAATCTAATTAGTGGATTTTCAATTTTAATTTTAAAAGCTAGTATTTGGGTGCGTTGCAGGGAGTTAAAATTATTATCACTGATGAGAATTAATGATTGTTGACCATCCGGTAGTTTTGGGCCAAGAGTTAAGCCTTCGATGTTGTCTAGCAGTACATCTAGTTTTCTCAAATCTAACAGCAGTTTCTTCTTAACTAGTTTAATATTTTTGGAGTCAACTGTTAAAAGGCTATTAATATTATGAATATCATCGGCTGCTTCTAAAGAAACTTGAAACAGGAAAATAGCAAATCCTAAACCAGTAAAAGACCTTTCTAAACTTAAGAAATGTCCTTGATTATCGAGAGCAAGTAAATCGGGTAATCCACTAGCGAATTTGCCAATCAGATTCAAAAATGGTGTAACTGGTTCAGTTTGATAGAGAAATTCCTTTTCTGGCTGGTTGTTGAGCAAGTTGTATTGCAAAATTCGGCAAGGACTACCGATATTAGGTTTAGCTGCGACACCATCTTGAATTAGAGCATTTTCGGTGGCTGTGAATAGATGCTTGTTATCGGGTGTGATGGTGAGGCTTTCAAAAGCCAAATTGTTGCGGATACCTTTTTGATTAGTTTTATCTGGTAAAAATTTGTTTGGTATAGGGAGTGTGAAAATTTCTCTCCCAGAAGATAGTGAGAACTCTTTAATAAAAGGATTAATTAATTTTGCAGCGTCGCCTTCAGAAGAAATCAATACAGTTGATTTATTAGTTAATGCAATACCTTCTGTATCAGTTTCACCAGGGCTAAATGTTTGACCATTTTCATTTAATAATCTGGTAACGCTGACTGGAATAATTCCACCTTTTTGTAGAGAACCTTTGCTCAAGTCGATTTTCAAGGTGTAGAAACGAACGGCAGCTTTTTGACCACGATCGTCGGAAATAGCGTAATAAAGGTTATTTCTTGCATTATATGTAATTCCAGATAAACCTCCGACTTCAGTTTTTTGAAAGATTAAACCCTTCGGGAGAGTGGCTTCCCCGATAAATTTTATGCTACTGATTTCAACACCATTTGACGGAAAGTTTGTGAATACAAGGCTAATAATTATAATTGGAATCAAAAAGTAAATAATTCGTGGAAATACGAAAATTTTTTTAATTATCTGCATAGTTTTTTATTAAATCGATATTTTTAGATACGAACACTTATACGTCCCTAAAAATAATATCAATTAAATAAAGAATTTAACAGATACAAGTCTGGAAATCCTGATAAATCATGCTTTTTTAACTTTGTGGTAAGTCTGGGCAGATGTTTCCTTTACTTAGACTTGACAAGACGTATTTTTAATTTGAAAACCTTTAAAAAATAATAAATTACTTAAGCTAATCGTAAATCATATTCATCTTGGAAAAAGTTGACAAGCCAATCTTTGACTTTATGAGTGGCACGGCAGTCATCTTCGTTGTAACGTTGGATAATTTCTAGTAAGGTGCGATCGCCTGTTTCTAACCATTGATCATACCAGTAAATACACTTGGCACCACTGGCTTCTTTATCACGCCACTCAAATCCTATCCAACGAGCGATCGCTTTCAAGGCATAGCTTTCTACGGGCAATGCTACACTTTGGGTTAATTGTTCATACACATCGACAAACCGATTCAGTACAGGACGTACTAAAGAGTGTGGAGTGCCGTAAAGTTTTGCCAACCGTTTGACTGTATCAAACTCGTAGACACAAAAATGATAAATTGGCGCTTCGGGATATTGCCAAACCAAATCCAAAAATTGCTGCCAAACTAATTCTTCGTCTTCTGGTTTGTCTGCTAAAAAGGAATAAAATTGTTCTGTATTAGCTTGTCTATTAACAACCAAAACCCCTAAGAGATAATCTAAATCTAAGTCTGGCTGGGCTTCAATATCAAAATAAAGCTCTATAGGCGCTGTGAATGTAATATTTTCTGTTGGTAACGGGTAGGGTAAGATTAACGGTCGTTTTTCTAGTGCAGATTGAGCTTGCACTACCAATTTGGGCGCTACTTGGCTGTCAAAACCAAGTAGGTTTTCTAAACTGCTGGGACTGATATTAGCAAGAGATTCCAGTGTGGTAAGGTCTAAGGTTTGGAGTTGAGTGTAGCGCAGGGGTGTTACACCTGGTAGCAGTGAGAGATGTTTTTCAGATTGAGCGATCGCATAACATTCACTATACCAATGGCAAAAATTGCACTTTTGGCGAGAGATAAACACCTCTGGCGGATTCGGTAACTCTAAAACTTGAATAAACTCCTCCAGAATCTGCTGCATTCGTGGTGTCCATTTGCACAGATCCACTGCATAATTTGTATTTTTGGTTCGCAATATGAGCAAAGCTGTTTCAGGTGCAACTCCCTGCACTGTTGCCAACACTTGGGCATGAAATGCAGCGACAACCTGATATTCTTGCTTAGGGCGCTTACCCAGTTCAATATTTACTGGGACGTAGATCCAATCTCCAAAATGGGATTGTCCTGGTTGTTTCACGAGTAAATCTGGACGACTTAGCAGCGTGTCTACTTCAGAATAATTTGCTAACAGCACTCCTTTATAGATGTACTCAACTCCCTGCTGCATCAATTCTAAAGTTGCCTTTTCTGCCCTTTCCCAGTTTCCATAAGAATAATCTGGTTGGTGATAAGTCATCTGTGCTAAAGCATTCAACTGATGAGCGATTTTGTCCTGTTGCAGTTTCCGTAGCAACTCATTGGGGGCATCGCGCTGACTTTTGTCACCGTGGATATCTAGAAAAGGTCGGCGTTTACAGCGTTGGTATTGCAGTAGGAGTTCAGCATTAATTAGCATCCTTTTAAGTTAACAAGATTTAGCAGAATCTGGGAGTAACTCTGACAATTAAAATCTGGAAGTGGCGATACCTTCTCTGCGTTTGCGCAGCGTGTCGTAGACAGACGCTACGCGTAGCTTGCTTCCCAAAGGGTACGGTGGGCTACGCCAACGCGTCCACGCTTAATTTGCCGTTTATTTTATACTGTCAACAGCTAGCTATTGGCGTAAACACCATAAGCATTTGCTTTTCTGCCAAATTACAACTGAGAGAAAATAAAAATCACAGTTTGTCCATTATCGCAAGGGTATTTGAGATGAAATTTAGCAGCGGGGGCTTAAATTAATTTCATTGCTCTTACCACAAAGTACAAATACTTTTGAATATCAATAGCCTGCAACAACAGATATCCCTTGTAAATTATGACTAGTATTTCTGCATTACCAATCAAGCTGCATCACCATCGAGAGCAATTTCCCGCTTTAGCGAACAAGGCTTATTTTAATTATGGGGGACAAGGCCCCATGCCCCAAAGGGCAATGGATGCGATCGCCCAAACTCAAGCTTATGTTCAGCAAATAGGCCCCTTTGGGAATGAGGCCTATGGCTGGATAGCGCCTCAAACTCAAGCTGCAAGAGAAGCGATCGCTTTAGAGTTAAATGCACCATCTGAAACAATTACTCTCACCCAAAATGTCACTGTTGGCTGTAATATCGCCATGTGGGGCATCGAATGGCTTGCTGGCGACCATCTACTGCTCTCAGACTGCGAACATCCAGGTGTAATTGCTACAGCACGAGAAATTTCGCGGAGATTTGCTGTGGAAGTTACCACTTGTCCCCTAAAAGCAACTTTAAATGAGGGCGACCCTGTAACCATCATTGCCCAGCACTTACGCCCCAATACCCGTCTTGTGATCTTGAGTCATGTTTTCTGGAATACTGGTCAAGTTTTACCTCTGGACAAAATTGCCGAAGTATGTAGGAATAATCATTCTGAACTATTAATAGATGCTGCTCAATCTGCTGGTTTATTGCCTTTAAACTTAACTGAATTGGGAGTAGATTTTTATGCTTTCACGGGTCATAAATGGTTATGTGGCCCAGCGGGTGCGGGTGGTTTGTATGTTCGACCAGAAGCACGAGAAAGCCTAAAACCTACATTTATTGGTTTGAATGGCATTGTTGTAGATAGTCAATCTCAGCCTGTGGATTGGCTTCCAGATGGGCGACGATACGAAGTGTCTACATTAGCTTATCCGTTGTATCTTGGGTTAAAGGAAGCGATCGCAATTCATCAGGAATGGGGAACGTCACAGGAACGTTATGAGCAAATTTGTCATAACAGTGAGTACCTCTGGCGACAATTGACGGCGTTACCAGATATTAACTGTTTGCGAACTTCCCCACCCGAAAGTGGTATAGTCTCTTTTCAACTTGAAAATAATCAACCTCAAGCTCATTTGAAGTTGGTGCAATTTTTGGACTCACAAAGAATATTAACCCGGACAATTGCCGATCCTAGCTGTATACGTGCTAGCGTTCATTACTTTACTTTAGAATCGGAAATCGACCTATTGGTTGAGACAATTCAAAATTTTTGCAAAATTAATTAAAAGTTATGAGTTGTAAGTTAGCGTGTATAAATTATGATTTTAACTCCTAACTCATAACTCCTAACTTCTAACTTCTAACTTAAAAATGGAACGCCCAATCTTATACTTAGCCATAACTAACCACGGCTTTGGTCATGCTACCCGCACGGCTTCTGTAGCTGCAACAATTCAAAAGTTATGTCCAGAAGTTCTGCTAATTGTGGTGAGTACTGCCCCACGCTGGTTGCTAGAGTGCTATATAGAAGGCGATTTTATCTATCGTCCTCGTGCATTTGATTTGGGTGTAGTGCAAACGGATAGTTTGACAATGGATAAAGGAGCGACTTTAGAAAAGTTGCTGGATATTAAGAAGCATCAAAATTCGCTGATTGCCTCAGAAGTGAATTTTATCCGCCAAAATCGCGTTAATCTTATTTTGGCAGATATTCCCTTCCTCGCGCCTGGGTTTGCCAAAGCTGCAAATATTCCCTGCTGGATGATGAGTAACTTTGGCTGGGACTTTATCTACCGAGATTGGGGAGGGGAATTTACCCTAGTTGCAGATTGGATTAGTGATTGGTATTCAAAGTGCGATCGCCTGTTTCGTCTTCCTTTCCACGAACCAATGCCAGCTTTTAACAATATCACAGATGTCGGCTTAACAGGCGGTTCCCCCCGTCATTCTGCTGATGATTTACGTTCTCTTTGGAGAATAACTGCACCAGTCGAAAAAACTATTTTGTTAACCTTTGGTGGCTTGGGTTTACAGCAAATTCCTTATACTAACCTACAGCGATTTCCAGATTGGCAATTTATCGTATTCGATCAATCTGCTCCTGATATACCTAATTTAGTGAAAATTAATGACCACAAATACCGCCCTGTAGATTTTATGCCTATTTGTGGGCGAGTCGTCTCTAAACCTGGTTATAGTACTTTTTCTGAAGCCACAATACTAGGATTACCAATTGTCACTATACCGCGTCAAGACTTTGCCGAAGCAACTTTTATAGTAAAAGGTATAACTAATTATAATCAGCATCAAATCATTACCCCATCTGAGTTTTTTCAAGGAACTTGGAATTTTCTCCATGAGTTACCTCAACTACCAAAGCAATCTCAACCAATTGCTAAGGATGGTAATGAAGCGATCGCTAAAGCTGTTCTCAATTATTTACAGACGAAATAAAATTATTCAAAGCAACATCCATTAATAATTTACTAATCTAGGCTTTGCTGCCACGTAAGTTATTTTCACCCCCAATATAAAAAAAAGAAACAAAATGAATAAAAGAAAGAAAAGCTAAAGTTTCCAGAAGATTATATGACGTTTAAGCCTCAAGAATACAATTTACAGATGTTAGCTGAATTCAGATAGACTTATAATAATAACCAGTAGCATATTTCCCTAGTCTTTAAATATGCTACTGGTGTTACTGCTGGAATTTATGTGGTTGCCTTGTTACATCAAGTAACAGGTTATTTCATTCCTGAAATACAAAAATTATGAATATCAACCAAGACAATACAAGATATTCTAAAAATAGTTTAGAACTGCCAGAGCCAAATCTAGATTACACTACATTGGATCACAATCTGCGTAACACATTTATCATCCCAGATTTCCTCAAAGAGGCTGTAAATTAGGTGTTAAGCCTCTTGAGGATAAAATATACTCAATCTAGCGAGCAACCAAATCAAGCCAATTAAACTACTAATTAGCTTTTACTGTCATCAATAATTACTGTTTTAAATGACTCACTACCAAAAGTTACTAAAAATTTCCACCACTGGAAAATCTTTTTACAACATCACTGCAAAAATTGCAGCCGCAGTCGCAGAATCGGGTGTTGAAACTGGTCTTTGTACTTTATTTTTGCGCCATACTTCAGCCAGTTTAGTCATCCAAGAAAATGCCGATCCTGATGTTCTTGTGGATCTAGCTAATTTTATGGCAAAACTCGTACCAGAATCAGGTAAATACATCCATGATGCAGAAGGGCCCGATGATATGCCAGCACATATCCGTACTGCACTCACCCACACTTGTGAACATATCCCCATTAATCGCGGCCACTTGGTACTGGGAACTTGGCAGGGAATTTATATTTGGGAACACCGCCAGCGCAATCATTCTAGAGAATTGGTTGTTCACATTTCTGGATAGCCGATTCTCAAGTTTTATTGAAAGTCTGGTTTGGTAGAGTTTAAATACTCTGGTTATACTGTCTACCTTTTGGATATAATCTCCTAAAGTCACGGTGATATGCATTAAATAAATATCACCTTGATAACTTTCTTATCATAATTATTGATGCAAAACTAACCAGATACGTACTAAACAATTCGTGTATATTTGTAAATCCAAAAGTTAAGTTTTTTTGTGATTATAAAATAATCTACTTATGCCGAGATACACTAATATTTAGTGTAAGCTGTCTGGGCTATTTCTATTACTATGAAGCAAAAACTAACATCAACTCATACTTTTCAATTTATTGATGAAATCCTTGCCCAGCAGTCTGTTAACTTATTTTCACTCAATCCCCAAAAGACATTAATGACCAGCTTTGCAGAATTGGGAAATCTGATCGCTGAACAAAACACTGATATTAAAATTATCACAACCATTCAACAAACTCTTGAAAGCATCGTCCGTACTCAGTTAGAAAACTTTCCAGAAAACATCTTCTGGGATTTTGATTTTCTTGTACGTAGTATGCTTAGACAGGCTTTAACCGCAGATGAGGGAGCTATTACTTTCTTAAAAATTTTTAGTAAAAAGATGATTTCCCTGACAGAAATGTTTGGAAATAAAACGGAAATGCGCTTCCGTTATGTTCATGATTTTATGTATGGATTTGATTGGGCAAGATGGGTGCAAAAAGAACCACAAAACCGTGCACATGTAGAACCTTTTAGTCTAGTTTTTTTTGATTATTTGCTCGCTAAAGGTAAAGAACTTTTACAACGTATTAATCATGGTCAGGTCATATCTTATAAACTGTGTGAGACTGGCTACCGCAACCCCTTCACTTTTTCTCGTGAACCAGAAGATGAATACCGTCTGCTAACTTGTCTTGCTGAGGAACAACTTATTCCAGTAGCGGCATGGAATTGGAATGCTAACCCTATATGGAATAGACCTTTCCAGGAGATGCGCCAGCAATTAGCATTAAAATTAGATATTCAACCACAAAGACACTGATTAGCAATTAAAAATTAAAAATTGCTGAATAAAAGAATTATGAAAATTGCTGATTTAATTACTTGGTTTGAAGCATGGGCTAATCCCACTTGGTGTGAAAGCTGGGATAATTGTGGCTGGCAGATTGAACCAGGAGTTTTGCAGGAAAAAACAAGGGTATTGGTGTGTTTGACACCAACTTTGGCGGTAATGCAGGAAGCGATCGCAGAAAATGCTAATCTGATATTCGCCCATCACCCCTTAATTTTTAATCCTCTCAAATCTTTACGCACTGGTGAAGCGATCGCTGAAATGGTACGGTTAGCCTTTACCCATAATATTGGTATTTACACTGCCCACACGAATTTTGACCAAGTGCAAGATGGAACTGCTGACGTTTTGGCTCAGATTTTAGGACTCAAAGAAGTTACTCCCATAGTACCTACACAAGCCGGATTAGGATATGGTCGTGTTGGTTTGCTAGAGCCATTTCTGACATTACAGGAATTACTCGCCACCATTCAAACCCGACTTTCTCCCCCTAATTTGATTTTTTCCCCAAGTGCTGATTTACAGCAAACGATTTCACGAGTTGCGGTTTTGGGTGGTTCGGGTGCTAGTTACATTTCAGCTGTTGCCAAAACAGGTGCTCAAGCTTATCTGACTTCTGACTGTAAATTTCATCAGTTTCAAGAAAGCCGCGATCGCAATCTCATTTTAATCGATGCTGGACATTACGCTACCGAACGTCCGGCTTGCGATCGCTTGGTGCAAAAATTCCAGTCTTTAAACTTAGACTGGGTACAATTAAGTCGAAAAGATGAAGATTTCCGCCAGTTTTTTGCTTGATTGCTGATGTTTGATTGTATTTTGTAGATGCTTGTCGAAAAAATTGATTGTTGTATTTTAATTTTGTTAAGATATTCAGCTTCTCATACCAATTCTGTATGAAGATGCGCTAAACCATATCTAAATATAATAAAGAAAAACGAACCGCATTCGCGCAGCGTCTCGTAAGAGTTGGACACAAAGAAAGAAGTTAAAAAGGTTTGGCGCAGCCTCACAAAGAAATGGTATCAACATTGATGCTGAAAATTTCTATACCCTTTTATCTCTGTACATTAATAGACTGAGTATCGAAAAATCATCTTGTGATGTAAATCACTGATTGAGCGTAATACTAATCACACAGTATTAATGTTTCATATCAATTAGTAACAGAGGAAAATGTTCCACACTAGACATAATAATTTGCTCACTCTGCCCTAATCAAGATGATTCGCACAATTATTGCATCTGCTTTCCAAACTGGATATCTTAGTGTTGAATCTGAGGGTTTACTCCAGCAGGTGCTAGCCACTAAATGCTATCAGTCAGAGGACTTGCCAGACCTTGCAGCCCTATACGATGCAGTTCGTGCCGGAAAAATTAAACGAGAAGCATCCTCCTCGAACGTGCTTATAGAATTTCCCTTACCACATAAATCCTCCTGAGACTTCTGGAGTAGAATTTTCTCATGGTCTTTTCGCTCTACCTCTTCCCTGACGCTGTTGCCTTTTTTCAGCAAAAACCTGAAAAACTCAAAACTATTTAGGTGTTGTTGTTGAAAAGCATCAAGGTCAGCAAGAGAATGAGTTAAGATCAGATACAAGTGGGTAAAAGTAAAGCTAAGTCCCCGGACTTCCCAGTAATGCCAATGATTAAAAGTAGGCAAGTTAAACAACCGCAATCAACGATTGTTTTGGAGTATTCTTTATTACATAATGGTAAGAATGACTCACCAACAAATATAAACCTGGTTAGGACAGGTACCGAATTGTCTGACTTCCATAGAAGCAGATATTCCCTAGAATAAGCCGGAGAGAGATTGAGTTCATTGCTAGAGCATCTGATTTATGACCCAACATTATCCTGATATTTTGACAACTATAAGCAAATCTTGGGATTCGGTTATGAAGCTTACTTGTTCTGAACAGTGAAATTAACCTCTTAAAGGTGTAATGTAATGGGGTAGAACCCAGATTTTGACAGGTTTAACTACGTTGTTTAAAAAGGCAGAAACAGTACATGCTACACCGCAAGATTTATCAACTGTGTTGCGATGGGCGCGAGGTATGTGTTTTCTTGCGGGACCAGCAACGCTGGATTGAACGCGCCCGCATCATAGACATAGAGGGAGATTTAGTGACCCTACGCTATGAAACAGAAGAAGAGGACGAAGTTTGTTCTTGGGAAGAAATGGTTCGCCTCGAGAGCATTGGTGCTGTAACGCAAAAATTGGCTTCAGTACCGCGCGGTAATGTAGAACCTCTGATGACTGAAGATTGTCCCGAAGCAGAGCGCATCCACAACCGTTACACTGACTCGAATCCAGAATAAATAATCAGTGCTGAGTGCTGAGTGCTGAGTAACAAATCCTAACTCAGCATTAAGCATTCAGGACTCAGGATTAGATAAGCCTTCAAAGGCAGGACAGTAACCTTCGAGAGTTACCTTAAAGTTATATAACGGGGAAGCTGGGTTCCAACACCGCTGCCCTCTTTGATGTCGGCAAGTACCACAACAGTCTACATCGGCCCATGTATAGCGATCGCTGTTTTGGTTGAGCAGTTCTCGTTGAGACAATCCCCTTAATACTAATTCTTCCCCTTGCCAACGAGCTTCGATTAAACCAGTATCGGCAAATTGCCGCCAACGCGTATCGGCAGTAATCACATTGGGTAGGGTGATTGTGATTACTGTTCCTAACTCTGTCAGTTCGCCTTCGTAGTTAGTTTCAGGTGCTGCTGGTTGTAAAAACGTGTCGCCGATGGGCAGTTCTACTAAGGTATCAGCCGCCGGGGAATGTACATGGTAGCGGTTTTGCAACTCTTCTAAGCTAGTCAGGTCTGCCAAGTAGGCAGGGGAACCGTGGACAAAAATGACGTGCTGGGGCCGCAAATTATGAATTAGCTGCGTAGTACCAGGGCCATCACTATGTTGAGCTAAGAGATAGGTTTCAATAGTGGTGGGCGCTAAATATTCTTTGTTAACTTTTATATCAATTTTTTCTGGTAGGAGAATCAGCCAAGGCCCGGTGTCTAATTGGCAGTGTTCACCTAAATCAGATGTCGAGTCGGTGAGGACAATACAAGGTGACTTGCCCACTGTGGAACGATGTTCTGGTTGTAACCGACGCACGCGGGGACGCACCCGTTCATCCCAAAACAACGGTTGATGGCGGGCGAAGTTCTGTACCGATGGGGGAAGATGGGGTAGCAGTTCAAGATATGCATCACATCCAGTGGCGACAGCACCATCTACCCAAATATCTAAATCTCGGCCGGTGAAGTGGTGATGCGATCGCAAGAGCATTAATAATTCTTGACCCAATCCTAAAGCCGGGGTGGGAAGGATTACAGAACAATGGTCAATGATCGCTCGATTAATTCGCTCGGCTAATTGATTTTCTTGGTTGCGGCGATGAGGATGACGGGATGTGCCATAAGTACCTTCAATAATTAGCACATCCAAGTCTAAACCCCGCAGTTCCTCTAAACGCAAACCTTCTACTAGTCGGGAGTTCGATAAGAAAAAGTCCCCTGTATACAGTAGCTTGTAAGTACGCTGCTGGGTGGTGTAGGTCAGGAGAATTGCCACTGCTCCTGGTAAATGCCCTGCGGGAAATAATTCTGCCACCAAACCATCTTGGAATTCCACTGGCGATCGCAATGGTAAGGCATGACAAAATTGGGAAATTTTCTCAGGGTCTTCGTCTACCCAATTCAGTGGTAGTAACTTGCTAGTTACCTCACTACCATAAATCGGTAACTTTGGAAAAGCTTTATGCAGCGCCAGTAAGCCTTTAGCGTGATCTGGGTGGGCATGACTAATCAAAACTAAATCTGCTGGTAGGGGCGAACTAGTTCCACGTACCGATTTAGTAAGCCCTTTAGCCAGCGATGAAATATCTTCCAAACCACAGTCCAAGAGGATGCGGTGTGGCCCCATTTTCACCAATAAACACACGCCCTCATTGTCATGCTGAACACTATAGGGCAAACATTCTAATTCACTACCCGCTTCTGCATCTACGCGAGAGGATGCCGATAGATTATCCCTCATGCTCTCCTCCCCTCAAACCTCATCATCATGGACATATCCCAAAAGCCAAAAGTTACACAAATTTTGCTTTTGTGACTTAGGGGTAAGTTTTATCGTGCGCCCCTACACCCTGAGAATACGGATTTTTGATTGGGGAGGACGCCTGCACCGAACCCGCACTGGTTCGGAAAGGTGGGCTAACGAGAACCTATCAAACTAGTAGCTCAAGGAGTTTGCCTCTAGTTTCTTTTCCCTTTACAAGTTTTGAGCGCTCTTAGCCAACTCACCCTCCGGGAAGTCGATCGAGCGTCTACAGATTTATCTCAATGTGCAGAGCCATTGCCATGATAGTTATCTGAATCATAGAATCCATTCTTCGTGCCAAAAAATAAGCACGAAAGCGTAAATATAACTGTTAATCCAGCTAGAATCAGCTTTACATCCATTTGTCTGCTGCCCTTTACTCAAAGACTTTCCTATATTAATTTAGTGCTTCCGCAATCAAACGGAATCACTAGAAAATCTTTACTATGCTTATATGGATTGGGCAATAGGTAAATTTACCGCAATCAGTCAGATTGTAGAACCTTTCGGTCAAGCTGTCTATCCATTTAGATGTAAAGCAATATGACAGAGCAATCCTCTACAGCCCGTAAAAATCTTCATCTAAAATCTGCTCAAGCGAAAAAGGACAAACCAACCGTGGGATACTCACTTTTTTCCGGTATCCGAATCCCAAACTTAGCTAGCTTACCTTCCTTAATCCCTAGCTTTCGAGCATCTGGGTAGGCTTTTTCCACTGCCTCTGTTAGAAAACTTTTTAGAGAAGGAGTATCTGTCAAATTATTCAGAACTCGCTGACGATGTTCCAATATTGAGCTATACCAGCTGACTTTCATGCTATCGGGGACATCATACTGAACGCGTAACTTGAATAAATTTGCCAACAAAATTGTCAGATTGCTTTTGAGCGCATTTTTTTCTGCTTTACCCAAATCAACTAATTCCTCAATCAAATGCTCAATATCCAACGCCTCAAATTCATGATTCTGTAACTGTTGAATGGTTTGCTCAATCCATAATTGCAAATCTTGATCGTACAGCGGGTTAGGCATTTCTCAGATTAACTCCTAACTATTCAATATTCCAACTTTGGTGTCGGCGGCGTATTGAATCAATTCTTCCCGCAGTTTTTTGGCTGCATCTATCTCAAGTAAGGTTGCTAGCAAGAAATAAACACCACGAAATCGCGGATCGCCCATTGTATCAACTAATAGTCCTTCGGCGGCATCAGTTTCGCCGAGAAAGTTTTGCACCAAGAAGAAATCCATGATTTTATCGTGGCGGAAATACCATTCTTTCTTCGCTTCGCCTTTTTCATCTTGCCACTGACAGCTGACTACCATTTTGTATTTCTCGTCTTCTAAAGACATTGCAACTTGGTGAAATTCATCCCCAGGTAAGGCTTGTTTGTCTTCGAGTCGCATTCGGTAGACGGCGGCGGAAAATCTTTTGAGCGGAAATTCTTGTTTCCATTCTTGCAGGTATTCTGCCGCCATCAGGTTGTATTGCTGTTCTTGCAGGCGAAATAAGTTTGGCTGTTTACCTTGTGATAACATCAGCGCTACCACAGTTAAATCCATTGGATTGGAAAGAATGCGGCGGATAGCATCTAATTCTTCTTTGGCTTGCTGGTTGTTGAGGACTTCTGTTAAATAATTAGTGCAAGCTTTGGTGTAATCAGCACCTTGAATTTTGGCATCTTTGGGGAGTCGTGGCTGACGGGAGATCAAAAACTCTTGAATTTGTTGTTGGTCAAGGGGCTGCAAGTAGTAGGTTTTGGCTGTTGAGGGGGGTGTCCACTCTAGGGGCTGGGTAGTCATGATAATGTTGCCCCGGAAATAGCTTTCGACAAACTGGCAGATTTTGGCGCGTGTGTCGGCGGTAACTTCGTTGAGTCCGTCGATGCAGATATCTATCGCGCCACTGTAAATGAGGTTTTTCAGGAAGCCGGCATCTTGGGCTTGGTCGTGTAGCTTGTCTTGGATGGCTTCAATTACGCCTTTATGACATTTCTGAGCGGGTAGGTAAACGACTATGCGCTCTTCGTTTTTCAACAGATGACGGAGAAACATCGACTTGCCTAAGCCGGAATCTCCTTCTAAGATAATTTGTCCTTGAATACTGGGTAATGCTGGGGTAATTGGCAGGATTTTTCCTGATGCGGGAACTTTGACTTTTGATTCTGGGAAGTATGATTGGTCATAAAAATTATCTAAGCCGGCGTCGGCTAATAAAGAAGGTTTGAAGGGTTCAAATAATTTGCGGCGGAAGGGGGGAAACCAGGTGAGGAGAAAGCCGACATAGCCCACGCCAAGAATACGGCGTACCCAAGGGTTCCAGAAGAAGATGGCTTGGACTTGGGGAAATTTGGGGTAGGCAAAGATGAGGGCTAGCCAAAAGACAATGTGAATGATGATGGTGTTTCTGGCTTTGGAAAACCACTGCCAACCCTCAAGGTTACTTATCTGTGACTGCACCGCATAAGCTTTATTCGGGTACAAAGTTTCGAGGTTCTTGTAGTGGGATTATAGCAAACCAATATCTTGCCATTGCAATGAACTTTTTTGTTCTCGGCAACTATTGAAATTTGTTCTGCTAAATCTTCTCTTAATCTCTCCAGGTCTTTACTAGGTTCCCAGGCTTTGAGAAAAACCTCCAGCGTTTTCTTACCTTCATCGTGGGTGAGTTGCTCAGGAATCGCTTTTTTCTCAGATCTGGCCAGCCATGTCAGTAGCGTTTCTACTTCATCTGTGCCGCCACTTAGGAAATAGGTTAAAAATCGCCACTCTTCAAATTCTGATTGACCTGCGTAATAGACGATATCCAGAATTACAACAATATTATTTAGGTTCAATTGTTCTATCTTCCCCAATGCATAAGCTGTACTGGAACGAGGATAAAAGTCAAGAGTTTTATCCTTGAGGAAGTCGAGGATGTCTTTGACGTAGGGTTTGGCTGCCTCCCCCAAATTTCCCAATCCCTCTGTTACACCGTAACGAACAGTTGAGTCAACGGATTTATCCTTGAGGATGTCAGTGATGTCTTTAACGTAGGGTTTAGCAGCCTCCCCCAAATCTCCTAATGCCTCTGCTGCACCGGAACGAATCCAGGGGGAAACGGTTTTATCCTTGAGGATGTTAGCAATGTCTTTAACGTAGGGTTTGGCAGCCTCCCCCAGATTTCCTAATGCCACTGCTGCACCGGAACGAACAAAGTCCTCAACAGTTTTATCTTTGAGGAAGTTGAGGATGTCTTTGATGTAGGGTTTGGCTGCCTCTCCCATATTTCCCAAGTCCACTGCTGCACTGTAACGAAAACCAGAGTCAACGGTTTTATCCTTGAGGAAGTCGAAGATTTCTTTAATGTAGGGTTTTGCAGCCTCCCCCAGATTTTCTAATGCCGATGCTGCACTGGAACGAACATTTGAGTCAACAGTTTTATCCTTGAGGATGTCAGCGATGTCTTTGACGTAAGGTTTGGCAGCCTCCCTTTTTAAGAGGGGTTGGGGGGATCAAAAGTCTGTGGCACAACTCTAGAAGACTTGTGTGTACACCGTAGCTTTTTAAGGGGTGCTAGGGGGGATCAGACACTGTATCTGCTCACACACACTATCAAACTGATTTAAAACTTGACTATTTGTAAACCTAATAATCTTTAAACCATAGCCTTCCAAAATGTTTGTTCTCTCCAGATCATAATCTTGACCTTCATCTGTAAAATGGCTATCCCCATCAACTTCAATCACTGTTTTTAAAGTAGGACAGTAGAAATCAACTATGAAATGATTAATCGGTCGTTGTCTTAAAACCCGAAATTGAAAATTTCTCAAATATTCATACCACAGCTTTTTTTCTGCTGGGGTCATATTTTTACGAAGTTCTTTCGCTCTTTCTACAAGCTTTGGATTGTAAGGTAAATGGTGATTGCTGCTATTGAGTTGGTTTGTCATATTTTTTAGTGTTTATACCCCCTACCCAATACTGCGTAGGTTTTGGTGCATAGTCATTCGAGATCCCCCCTAACCCCCCTTAAAAAAGGGGGGAACTAGAATCAAAGTCCCCCTTCTTAAGGGGGACTTAGGGGGATCTCAAACTATTTGCTACATCACTAAAGGCTTTTAAAAAATCCTTTAAGAATCGACAGCAGCTTTAGCCGATTTACTTTTTATAGCTTTAAACCGATCGCCTAATTGTTCAGCAATAGTTTTTAAACCTGGAGTTTTCTTAGCAGCAGTCTTCACGTAATCATAAACTGTCAAGCTGCTACCCATTGCTTCGCTACTGACAGCCATTAGGGTATCATCTACTTGTTCTGTCAGTTGTCGCAGTCCAATCAAAACTTCGGTGAGGTTAGCGGCTAGTTGATAATCCCGCACAAATTCATCTAAATCAAAACTGGCTGGTAAAATGTCTCGGTTAGATTGGGCAGCAATCAAGCTAGTGTTGACAAAAGCTAGTCTTTTATCGCCCATCTTAAATAAGTTGCGTCGTTCTTCTGCACTCAGAGTCACGAGAAAAGGTAACTTTGCTTCAATAGTCGCAAAGGCTGCTTTAATTTCTTGGATATCTGCTGGGGAAAGGGAAGCGGTAATGTTTTGGTAAGGCATTAGTTATTTACTCAGGTGAATCTGTTTGTTATGATTCCCACTGGTAAATGCGATCGCACAATAGGCACAGGGGCAAAAGCAATACGGTTCGGTTAAGGAGACGCGATAAATCGCCGTCTCTACAATTATTGGCGCGATGGTTTTTTGCCAAAGCCATAGCGGAGTGTATGCATAATCCAAGTTTGGAAGTTGTCAATGTAGCTAAATATCACTGGCACTACTAGCAGTGTCAGCAGGGTGGATGTTGTGAAACCGCCCATAATGGCTATTCCCATTGGTTGGCGAACTTCAGAACCAGCGCCAATTCCTAATGCTAAAGGTAGAGTCCCGGCGATCGTTGCCAGAGAAGTCATTAAAATCGGGCGCAGACGTGACACACCTGATTCAATGAGTGCCTGACGCTGGGTTTTGCCTTCTTGCATGTTGATGATTGTATAGTCAACTAACAGAATCGAGTTTTTGGTGACAATCCCCAACAGCAGGATGATACCAATCAAGGCATAAAGCCCCAAGGGTTTTTGGGCAACCATCAATGCTACCAATGCGCCGCCTAAACAAAAGGGCAAGGCTGCCATAATCGACAATGGATGGAGAAAGTTGTTATACAGCAGCACCAGAATTGCATAGATACACATTAATGCCAGCCCTAATGCACTGCCAAAGCGACCGAAAATATCTTGCATAATTTTGGCACTACCTGATGGTTGCTGTACTACTCCTGGCGGTAAGTTTTGCATCGCAGGTAGTTCATTGATTGTCTGGACTGCCTGTCCCAAAGAAATCCCTTGTAAGTTGGCTTCTACAGCTACTTGACGGGCGCGATCGTAACGGTTGATGGTAGCAGGGCCGCTACCAAAGCGGATATCTGCCACTGCTATGAGAGGAATCAATCTACCATTTTGACTGGGGACTTGCAGATTTGTGATTGTGTTGATATCAACACGCGCTTGCGGATCGATTTGCACACGAATGGGGATTTGGCGATCGCTTAAATTAAATTTTGCCAAGTTGGCCTCATTATCGCCGATGGTGGCAAGGGAAGCAGTACGAGCGATCGCTTGCACTGTCACCCCTAAATCTGCTGCCCGTTGCGGGTTAGGAATTATCAAAATCTCTGGTTTTACCAAACTTGCAGTGGAAGCCACTTCTACCAATCCAGCTATGGATCGCATCTGCTTTTCTAAGGCATCAGCAGCTTGATTCAATGCTTCGGGATTTTCACTTCTGAGGACAATTGATAAAGCTTTACGACTGTCACCCGGTGACTGACTTTGAAAACTAATTCTAGCGCCTGGTATTTGTTCAAAGTTAGGACGCACTTGTTCCTCAAACTGTTTTTGGGAAATATTTCGTTCCTCTCTGGGTTTAAGATTAATCGCAAGGGTTGCAGAATTGATCTCTTCTGTTGCTAGTACACGTTCAACTACTGGGTTTTGTCGGATGATATCAGTCGCTTGTGTGACTACTTTGTTAACGTCTGACAAAGTGGAACCAGGAGGTAATTCTATAGATACGTTGGAAATTCCAAAGTCGCCATCATCAACGAAACCTTTGGGAATCAAGGGAACCAGCATCAGACTGGCAATAAAAAAAGCTAAAGCGATCGCCATTGTTGTCAATCTATGGTGTAACGCCCACTGTAAAAGCGATCTATAAGGTTGAAAGCCTTGACGCTTTTCATCTCCAAGTTTTCTACTTCCGTTCCCGCCACCTGGAAGTATAAATTTAAAATTAAAGAATTTTACTACTCCCCTGTTCCTCTGCCCCTCTGCCCCTCTGCCCCCCTGCCCCTCTGCCTCCTTTAAAAGATACGCCCCCATCATCGGCGTAACCATCCGCGCTACAAGAGTTGAGAAAATTGTGGAAACGGCAACGGTAACGCCAAATGGTTGAAAAAATTGTCCTGGAATCCCACCCATAAAGGCAACTGGCATAAACACTGCAATAATAGTCGCTGAACTTGCGATTACCGCTAACCCTACTTCGTCGGAAGAGTCAAAAGCAGCTTCCCAAGCTGACTTGCCCATAGCGATATGCCGTTCCATGTTTTCAATTTCTACAACGGCATCATCAACTAAGTTGCCCACCGCCAGCGCTAATGCCAACAAAGTCATGTTATTGAGGGTGTAACCAAGGGCTTGCTGCACTGCGAAGGTGGGAATTATTGATAGGGGTAAGGCAACAGCGGTAATTAATGTTGCTCGCCAGTCACGCAAAAACACTAAAATAACGATGACCGCCAGCATAGAGGCTTGAATCAACTCATCAATGGTGCTTTGGTAAGATTGGCGGACAATATCAGCTCTAGTAAAAATTAAATCCAGCTTGACATCTGGAGGAAGGTTTTTTTCCAGTTGTTTGACTGCTGCTTTCACTCCTTCTTCCACAGTCACCAGAACGCTGCCAGTACTACGTAAAACTTGAAAAGCTACTACGGGTTGATTATTCAAACGGGCGGCTTGGCGCACGTCACCAAATTTATCTTCTACAGTTCCCAGGCTAGATAACGGTACAGAACCACCTTGTGGTAAAACGATTTCATAGGTTTTCAAAATATCCACACTGACGGCACTTCCTAAAGTACGGATACTTTGTTCGCTACCACCAACTTCGGCACGTCCGCCAGGTAAGTTAATGTTCAAAGCACGGATTTGGTCGTTTACCTGAGTGGCGGTAATTGCTAAAGCTTGTAAGCGGTCTGGATTAAGATTAATGCGAATTTCTCGGTCAACACCACCCACGCGCTGAATTTGTGCTACACCACGAACTCCTAACAAGGCGCGGCTAATGGTTTGGTCTACGAGATTGCTTAATTCTTCTACAGAACGCCGATCTGATTTAACTGCGTAGGTAATCACCGGGCCGCCGGAAAATTCCAGGCGTTCCACAATGGGGTCGTTGATATCTTGGGGTAAATCTTGACGAATTTGAGCGATCGCATTTCTAACATCATTGGTGGCGCGATCGCTATCTGTACCCAAAACGAAATTGATTGTCGTCTTAGAATTCCCATCGCTGACAGTGGAAATCATGTAATCGATATTGCCCAACCCTGCGACGGCATCTTCAATTTTTTTCGTCACTTGGGATTCTAGTTCTGCTGGTCCTGCACCTGGTTGGGTGACTTTAATCAAAACTGTTGGCACATCAATATTTGGGTTAGTATCAATCCCCAAGGATATGAAGGAGAACCAACCCACAACCGTTAAAATTAAAAATAAAACTATCGTGGGAACAGGTTTTTTAATCGACCAGGCTGAGATATTAAAAGACATTGGGAAATTTTAGATTTTGGATTTGTCATTTGTCATTGGTCATTAGTCATTTGTCATTAGTTATTTTTTCCCATTCCCCATTCCCATTCCCTTCAACTTGCAACTCGAACCTTATCGCCATCTTTGAGATAGCCAGCACCATCAACGACAACGCGATCGCTTAACTGTAACCCACTCTTGATTTCCACTGTGTCGTTATTACCAGGATCTCCTAACTCGACTTTCTGGCTGCGGACTGTATTTTCACCCGATAAGATGAATACAATTACACTTGCGTCTGCTTGGGACTGCACTGCTTTTTGTGGTACTACCATTCTCATCCCTGAGTTAGTAGTAATTGCAGCACTAGCAAACATTCCTGGTTTAAGTAAAGTTGTTGGCGGCAAGTCAATTTTCACTGTCGCTTCCCGTCTTTGATCGTTCAGCTGTGGTTGTATGTCTCTGACTCGTCCTTGCGATCGCACCCGCAGATCGACATCAGAAGTAATTTGCACCGATGCGCCAATTTTCACCTGAGTTAGCTGAGTTTCGGGCACCTTCGCCTGAAGTTCTAGCTTTTCATCTCGGATAATCGAAAATAGCTTTTGTGTGCCACCAATCACCGTTCCCACCTGAGTTTGCGGCGGTACACCAGTGACATCACCAACTCTAGCCAGTTTCTCGGCGATTACTCCCGAAACCGGCGCACGTACCACAGTTTGTCCCAACTGAGTTTGCAGTTGTTGTACTTTAGCAGCACTACTCTTGACATCGGCTTTGGCTTTGTTGACGATCGCTTGGGCATTATTAATATTGGCTTGGGCACTGCCGATATTAGCCTGGGCACTACGTATATTTTCTTGGGACAGGTTCACAACTTCTATGGCAGTTTTCACATTATAGGAACGAGTATCAAGTTCTTGTTTGCTAATCGTTCCAGAGTCAGCGAGTTGTTGATAGCGCTGATAATTCTTGGCTGCTTCTTCTAGCCTGGCCTTAGCTTGAGCTAAATCGGCTTGTTTTTGCTGGACTATTGCTTTATTTGATGCCAAATCTGCCTGCTTGGATGCGACATCTGCTTGTTTCGATGCCACATCTGCTTGTTTCGATTCCACATCTGCTTTTGCTTGGCTAATTTGGCTTTGCAGTATGGAACCATCTAACACCGCCAACACTTGACCTTGTTTGACAAAAGCTCCTTCTTTGACATTTACGGGGATGCTTTTAATTTGTAAACCGTTTGTTTGCGGTAGCACCGGAATTAAATCACTCGCCGCTACAGTCCCAGTAGTTTTGAGGGTACGGACAACACGGGCGGTTTCTACTGTAGCGATAGTAACTGTCATCGCTGGGTTAACTTTTTTATCCGCTACCGCACTTTGTTGACGGGATGGAAAACGATTTAATACAATCATCCCAACCAAGGCGATCGCAATTCCTAAACCAGTACCCAAGAATAATGGCTTCAACCATGCCCTAGTTTGTTTTTGATCTGATTTGCTTAAAAAACTCCTATCTTCAGAGGTTATAGCTTCTTCCACCTCAACTTCTGAAAGACTTTCATCGCTCACAGTTTCACCTCTACTTGCTGTGTATGTATACCAAATCTTGGTATTTTCTTAAGAAAACTTGAAGTTTATTTACTCCGATATCAACTATGACGCATTTCATAGTAAATGTATTTTATCTGCAATAGTATATAATACAACTTTGTAACTAAGAGAAATTACTACCAAAAAATGATAATAAATTTTATGTAGATTATGATACAAAAAATTCTCTCATCTCATAGAGCTACTCTATGTCACACACCATCTGTATTTAGATCACTGTCAACCAATGCTTAGATATGAAAAACTGATATAGCTCATCTAGATTTATCTAATTAGAATCGAAAGTATTTATGTACCTTGGTACACCAGGAAATGATTTTTTACACGTAATAAATCATTTCTCTAAAGCCTTTGGTTGCCAGGAAGCCATGTATCCAGACATAGATAAAGCTAGCGTCTACAGCTACACGTGAGTTACAAAAGAGCAAACTCCATTGCCTTAAATTCCAGCAAGGGTGGCCTTGATGATGGAATTTTGAAATCAATCAAATCAATAAAAAATTGGTATTTACCAGAGAAAGCAGATATGTTCAATGCCACTGAAATTTTAATTGATGCCTTTGTAAATGAAATTCGAGACGGCTACCGCCGCACTTATGGCTGCTTTAAAAATGATTATCAGGACATTATCGCCTGGGCAGGTAACATGGCTTTGGAAAACATTGCCAATAGCGATGCCCTTTATCACAATGTTGAACACACTGTCTTAGTCACTCTGGTAGGACAAGAAATTTTACGTGGCAAACACATCAGGGAAGGCGGTGTTTCGAGTGAAGACTGGTTGCATTGTATTATTTCTTTAGTCAGCCATGATATTGGCTACGTTAAGGGAGTTTGCCGACAAGACCGAGAAACAGCAAACTTATATGCCACAGGTAAAAATGGCAGAATGATTTCTGTGGCTGCTGGCGCTTCTGATGCCAGTCTGACGCCTTATCATGTTGATAGAGCCAAGCTGTTTATTGATGAGCGTTTTGGAGGTCACAAGTTAATAGATGCTGAGGCAATTAAGAGCAATATTGAATTGACTCGATTTCCCGTACCTGCGGCAGAGGATCATCAAGATACAAAGTGCTTTGCAGGATTAGTGCGTGCTGCTGATTTGATTGGTCAACTAAGCGACCCGCGTTACCTAAAGAAAATTACCTCTTTATTTTACGAATTTGAAGAAACTGGTGTAAATAAAGTTTTAGGCTATCAAACCCCTGCCGATTTGCGTAACAATTACGCTAAGTTTTACTGGAATGGCGTCTATCCCTATATCCAAGAAGGACTGCATTACCTATCATTGACACAACAGGGAAAACAAATTCTCGCTAATCTTTACTCAAACGTGTTTGTTGTGGAACATGAAAAACAACAGGAAGAACAGCAGCGGTATTTAGAGAAGTTAGGAGTTGGGAGTTAGGAGTTAGGAGTTAGAGGGTGGGAGTTAGAGGCGGGGAGTTGAAAATTATTAATCATGAGTTATGAATTAAGATAAAAGCTTAATAACTCATAACTCCTAACTTATAACTCCTAACTACTATGGATTGGTGGCGACGACTTAAAAAAAATCCTTTGGCACGCTTTGGGGCAATTTTGCTGTTAATTTTCTATATAGGAGTAATTGCAGCTGATTTTGTAGCTCCTTATGACCCCTATGCTTCACAGCCCAATGGTTCACTGCTGCCACCAACTAAGATACACTGGGTTTCTCAATCAGGGCAGTTTACCGGGCCTTATGTTTATCCGACGACTCAGGGAGATACCAATTTAGATACAGGCGATCGCGAACTCATTGTAGACTCGAAAAAGCCTTCACCCTTGCGTCTATTTGTCTCCGGGGCAGAATACCGATTGTTGCAGATGAGTTTGCCACTACCACCTACGTGGGATGAAGTCACAATCTTTGGTGGTATCCCCTTAAATTGGCATTTATTTGGCACAACAAGTGGGGCAAAAGTCAATATTTTCGGCACTGATGACCAAGGTCGCGACCAATTTAGTCGCCTGCTGCATGGTGGTCGCATCAGTATGTTTATCGGGATTTTTGGCATTATCATTACCTATCCCCTCGGTTTACTTATCGGGGGAATTTCCGGCTATTTCGGCGGTGTAACTGATAGCATCATTATGCGCTTGGCAGAAGTGCTAATGACTTTCCCCAGTATTTATCTTTTGGTAACATTGGGTGCGGTCTTACCAGCGGGTTTAAGTAGTACCCAGCGCTTTTTGCTGATTGTGGTGATTACTTCGGTGATTAGCTGGGCTGGTTTAGCACGGGTCATTCGGGGACAGGTACTATCAATTAAAGAGCGAGAATTTGTCCAAGCAGCGCGTGCAATGGGCGGGAACCCAATTTATATAATTATCCGTCACGTTTTGCCACAAACGGCTAGTTATGTAGTTATCTCTGCTACCCTTGCAATTCCCAGCTTTATTGGCGCAGAGGCAATACTAAGTCTCATCGGCTTGGGTATTCAACAACCAGACCCCTCTTGGGGAAATATGCTTTCTCTGGCTAGCAATGCTTCAATTTTGGTGTTGCAACCTTGGTTAATCTGGCCGCCGGCTGTGCTGATTATCCTCACAGTGCTAGCATTCAACTTACTCGGTGATGGGCTGAGAGATGCACTTGACCCGCGCAGTTTAAGAAGATAAGCCTTCAATAATAGTAAATGCGTACTCCGAAATAACAAATGAGTACCCCGAAATAACAAATGCGTACTCCGAAATAACAAATGAGTACCCCGAAATAACAAATGAGTACCCCGAAATAACAAATG
>NZ_JABXKL010000039.1:254202-299419 GCF_017114995.1 Nostoc sp. NMS9
GAAATAACAAATGAGTACCCCGAAATAACAAATGAGTACCCCGAAATAACAAATGCGTACCCCGAAATAACAAATGAGTACTCCGAAATAACAAATGCGTACTCCGAAATAACAAATGAGTACCCCGAAATAACAAATGAGTACCCCGAAATAACAAATGCGTACTCCGAAATAACAAATGCTGTCGCCGAAATAGCAAATGCGATCGCTCGTACTCTACTGCTGCAAAACCCAACGGCGAAACAGTTCTACCATAATCCGCCAGTTTCCCTGAATTTCTTCAACGACATCATGACGCTTCAGAGTATTCAGCGCTTCCTGTAAATTGGTATCGTTCAGACCTGTAGATTGAGCTAAGGCATCCAGACTTAGCCCTTCTGGATGAGGTGCAAGCACTTGTACAATTGCTTGTTGACCATCAGCACCCCGCGCCGCCTGACCCCAAACCCCATCAAAGTAGTAGCGTCCCCGTTTGAAAAACTCAGGGTTATTGATAACTGCTTCCACGTCTTCTACTGTGAAAACTGGGTCACGCGATCGTCCTTGCTCAAAAACAAAGTCATTGTAGCGGCGTACTAGCTGAAAACCCAGCAGTTGCACTAAATATGGTTGACCGTGTGTTAAAGCATAAATTTCATCTAAAGCTTCCCAAATGTAGTCGAGGGGGAAGTCTTCATTACCTGGGTTAGCAATAATTTGGTGGGTAGCTGCACGTTCTTGAAAGCCTACATGAATAGGAATGACACTGGCAAAGAAGGGTTGAAAATAATCTGCTGTCATCTCTTCTAAGGTGTGCAAACCAGCAAATGCAAAGGCGATTTTAGAACTCATTTGCACTAAACCGCGTAGAAAACCCATAAAGTCGATAGGGATTTTTTTCGCTTCAATTAAATTTTCAATTTTCTCAAACTCGTCTAAGGCAATGATTAACCCACCGTTTAGGTTTGCTTCAACCTGTTTTAAATAGCGTTCAAAAGTCCGGTAGGGGAGATTTAGTAAATCAGCGTCAGTTGGGGGTGGAAGTTTTACAGTTTGAGAAATTTCATCACAAATTGCCATTAGCACCTCACCCACACCTTGGGGACTATCTCCCAAACGTAGCAAGTTGACATAAGCTAGCTGTATTTGTGAGCCTAGACATTGAGCAGCGTTAAGCAGAATAGAAGTTTTGCCCATGCGCCTGTGACCGTAGAGAACTATAGACTGGAGTTGATTACCCATCACCCAAAGTTCTTCTAACTGTCTAATGACATCTTCTCGCCCAACAAAGAGATGACCTTCAACGGGGTTGCCTACAACATAAGGATTAACCACAGGTTTGGTGATGGAAATTTCTCCCACTTCACCAGCAATTTGTAAAAGGCTTTTTTGCCAAGTTTGAGCGATATCTATTATTAACCCTTGCTCTGCTTGTGGTAATGTGTCGGCTTGATTTAGGATCTTTGTCAGTTCGCCTAATGCTCGATTCAGAGCTAAAGACCTGGCTGAACGTGAGATGCTGCGGTTAACAAACTGAACATCCTCAACAACTCGACGCAGATTAGCAAGCACTTTCCAGGTAATTGAACGTAAAAGCGGTTCCTGGGGAAAAGGAGGAACTTGGATAGCTGCAATAGACGCTGATGTTTGAGCCTTCTGAAATGCCTCTAGAGTTTGGGCAAGGGTAAACATTTCCTCGCCATAGAGAAGAGAACGCACTATTTTAAAAGCCTTTACTGCTTTCGCTGGTTGTTTTTCATGTAGATACCAAAAACCAGCGGCAGCAACACGAGCAGGAATATATAAGCGAGTATCTGTATTAAGACGAGGCTGTAAACCCTCTCCCCAAGAACAAGCTAAGAAAAAGAACAAGGAGGAGGGGAAGAAACTTTTGATAAACGTTGATTTTAGGATTTCATCTAGAGAAACTGAGGCAAAATGTACTATATTCCAATCAAAGGGATTTGCTGCTAGTCGAGAGACAGTCCTAATAATTTCTTCTGAGGGGATTTTGGCAAGTACTCTATTGACTGCTTGGATAACAGGAATGAATTGTAAGGTATATGCCAGCAATTCATTAGTATTATGTAAACCTATTTCCCAATCATTTTGTAGCCAATTTTCCAAGCGCCAGACAAGATTAGGAAGAGGAAGCGGAGTAATGCGAGAGAATAGCCAACTACCGTTTTGGATGATTCGCAGGTTTAAAAGTGAGCCAATAAGCCAAGTTTCTGGACGCAGTACCGCCACGCCTAACGCCACGTTGAACACGCCTAACGCCACGTTGAACACGCCGGACACCCCATTGAACAGGTTGAACACGCCTAACGCCACGCTCAACACACCGAGCATCCCATTGAACACGCCTCTCGTCACGCCTCTCGTCACGCCTGACGCCACGCCTGACGCCACACCGAACGCCACACCGAACGCCACACCGAACGCCACACCGAACGCCACGCCTCTCGCCACGCCTAACGCCACGCCTAACGCCACGCCTAACACCATGCCTAACCAGTTAACGTGAACATTTAAAGTCTGAAAAATTAAGCCTATAGCTACGGGTGTAATTACTGTTAAAACTAATCCTTGAAAAAGTAACTGGCGTTGGATAGCATTTTGAGATAATAACTCCCATCCCTTTCGCCAATTCATTTCTCTTTCAGGAATATACCCACCCCCGAATGTATCCACATACCACCGCAAAGCCTGCGGAAAGAAAAACACCCAGTACAAAAGGCGCAGATAATCCAGCGGGTTCCATAGAGAGAGAGGATGCTTTAACTTGGGTGCTAAGTCTAGGCGGGGTACAGGGGTCAATTCAGCCTCCATCATTAACCGTGAAGAACCTAACCTTCCCAGCTACCTTCCTATAAAGTAAGCGAGAGTAGAAGTAATCTTGCTTCCCTTGTAAGGAAGGGGTTGAGGGAGAGGTCAAAAGGGTATCACTCATCGCACACTCTCCATATACTGCGAATAAGTTCTATAGCACAGTTGCATCAGTTTGCGAGGATGTCCGCCACTTTCTTGGATGAGTTGGATGATTTTGTCTTCAGTAAAACTCACTGAAGTGTTAGCCAAATGGTTGGTAATAAAAGCACGCATAGTGCCTTCATCCCAAGGATGAATGTGTTCTTCTTGGCAAATACCTGCCAGTGGAGATGTTTTGCCATTATCCTGACTGTCGTTAAATAGCTTGTCCAGAGGTTCGCTAGCAGCTAAAATCAACCGCAAAGAAGCATCACGCCCTTCAGCTAAACCGCGCAATTGATCCCTAACTTGGCGAGTAAAGCCGTTTTCGATTAATTTTCCTAAATTATCTATAGCTAATAGCACTTTTTTCTTTTGCAAATTGCGAGTTAGTCTATAGCCTTTGCTTTCAGGAATACCAATTTTATCGCACAAAGCAAAGTAGAATTCATCTTCATCATGAACTCCATTATTTAAATCTAAAAAAACTGGCTCGCGTGGTAACTGTAAATAATTTTCTGCCTGTTGGCAAATCACCCATAATAAAGATGACTTGCCGATTCCTTCTTCTCCTATGAGCGCGACACTACTATTACTGTTAAGTACTTCAAATACCCGTGATATTTCGTGTCCTCTGCCAAAAAACTGTTGTGAGTCTTCTATTCTGCCGTGTTGTGGAATAAAAGGATTATGATTTTGCGGCAATAGATTAGCTGAGTATAATTCATCTTTTATTGGTGGATTAGTTGCTTCTACAACTAGTTCTTGGGAAAGTGAAGCTTGTTCTGAATACTTTTGATATCCTTCTTTTATTGGATTTTTAAAATTTCTTTTTTTAACTTGTATTTCTAAAAGTTGTGTAATCTTTTTGCATAACTTTGCACCCACATCTCTCACATGTTCTTCACTATAAGAACCATCATTAACAATCTCTCTATACTCCTTCCCTTGCCACATCCCTAAAAAGAGCTTTTGTTCTAAGTCATTTAAGACTTGCTTATCCTTTGCAAGTAGCTTATTAATGAATGTTAATGCTTTTTGTGAGTCCATTAAATGTAAGGGAATTAACAGAGCAAAGTTAAAATCAGTCAGTAGTGTACTACTTTACCCTACAAACATACATTTGCCTACTTTCCCTTACAACAATTTAATCACTCAAACTCCCTACTAGCGCCTACCTATAGAGCTTATGTCTCAAGTGATGATGGTGTTACACCAAAAAAAGTTGAGGAGTTTGAAAAATGGCAACTTTTAGACAACAGCTTGTACTTGCTCTCATCGCTGCTACCGGCGCCATACTAGCTACGGTAGCACCTGCATTAATTGAGCGGGATAAAAAATCTTCTTCAGAACCAAAGCCTTTTGTCACCGCCACCTCTGCAATATGTGACAAAGTTCTTGCTGATAAAGTCTGTGTCGCTAATCTTACAGTGCAGGTTAATAGCAACGAACCTCAGCAAGTAAAAAATCGCGATCGCCTATTTCTCAAATCTGGAGATACTCTAAGATTATCAAACGTCTATTATTGCATCCCATCTCAAACTCTACTCAATAAAGTAGAAGTCAGAGGATATTTATTTAAACATGGAGTCCAGAGTTATAAAAATGGACTTTTCACTCCTAGTAACTTCCCGATTTATGCTGCTTGTCATAATATTGGTAACTTCCAAAAAATTTGGAAGCTTGAACCAGGACAGCACCAAGTCAACATACCCATTATCAAGTATGTTGGTAGCAACAGAATTGTTGACGGTAGTTTCTACTTTAACTTGGATGTTGGACAGTAATTTCAGTCTTCTATTTAAAAGCGAAAGTGAGGAATAGTTTTATGGCTTACAGCGAGTTTAGTTTAGCTAAAGCAAAACAAGAGTTTAGTTTAACCACGTTAGAAAAACGCGATATTTTCGCTGCTGTTCCTGAATTAGCAGCGAGTAATTTACTTGTAGAAACACTTAATTATAACCTGGATATTGCTTTAGGTAGTAATAGTGAAAAAGCGCGTTCTGAGTTAATTATTGCGCCAATTTTAGTTGACTTGCGCCGACAATTACGCGAGCAAATTGGTTTATTTTCTGGGGTAGATTTTACTGTTGATAATAGCAAAGGATTAAACGGCACTTGCGATTTTATTATTACTAAATCTCCAGAAATTCTAATTTTGACAGCACCAGTAATTACAATTGTAGAAGCTAAAAAAGAAAATATTAATGGGGGTTTGGGTCAGTGTGCGGCGGAAATGGTAGCAGCCCAAATATTTAATGAGCAAGCTGCAACTGAGATTAAAATAATTTACGGAGCAGTCACAACGGGCAGTATATGGCAATTCATTAAACTAGAAAAACAAACATTGAGCATTGATTTAAGCGAATATTATCTCAAAGATGTGAATAAAATTCTTGGTATTTTAGCCAGTGGTATTTCTCAAGAAGATTAATAAAATGTCAAACAGCTTAATACCGAATTCGCGGATCTACATAAGCATTTAAAATATCAATTAAAATGCTGGCGCTGACAACGATCGCACCAAAAAAGACTAGCACTCCCTGGACTGTGGGATAATCGCGATCGGCGATCGCTTGATAAAGTCGATTAGCCAAACCAGGCCAAGAAAATGTTACCTCTGTCAAAATCGCCCCACCCAAGAGAGATGCAAAGGTTAATCCCAAGACTGTAATCACTGGAATTAGCGCATTTTTTAAAGCGTGGGAGGCTAAAATCTTATTTTCACCAATACCTCTAGCTCTAGCCGCTTCTACATAATCTGCTTGCAAGGTTTGCTTTAAATTCACTCGCACAATTCGCTCAAAAATCCCACTGAGCAAAATTCCTAGTGTGAGACTTGGTAGGGCCAGATGGTGCAAAGATGCCAAAAACTGGGTGAAGTTTCCACCCAGTAGGCTATCAATTGTATACAATCCAGTGACAGGAGTGGGAGCCGGGAGATTGGGCGGAAAGCGATTGGAATTAGGAAACCAACCCAATTGGACTGAGAAAATCAACTGCAAAAGCATTCCCGCCCAAAACATCGGAAGTGCGTAGGTGATGATCCCAAATAAGCGCCCGCCGACATCAAAATATGTCCCAGGACGGGAAGCCGAAAGAGTCCCAACCGCAATTCCGACGATGAGTGCAACCGCCATACTACATACTGCTAACTCCACTGTCGCCGGGAAATATTGCCCAATGATATCCCAAACATTTTGTCCCCGGCTCATTAAAGAGGTTCCCAAGTCAAAGCGCAGTATGCTTCCCAAATAATTTAGGTACTGTAGCCACAGGGGAAGGTTTAAACCGAGTTGTTTTCGCAATTCTTCTTTAGCTGCTTCTGGCGCACGTCCACCAAGAATTGCATCTGCTGGATCTCCTGGTGTTGCTCTTAGTAAAAGAAATACAATGGTGATGATAGTTAATAGCTGAAGTGGCGCAAGAAGCAACCGAGAAACAATGTAATATTGTAAAGCTTTAGAACGAGACATAAGTAATTTAAATTTTAAAATTCACAAAGCACGTTTGGGAACTATTTTAGCTATCAAATAGATAGATATTGAACAAGAAAATTTTTATCGAATAGTCAAAAGTCAATAGTCAACAGTTATTACTAATGACTAATGACTAATGACTACTTTTTAAGTGTCTGGTAAACCAAAATTTGGGTAGGGTTAAGTTCTACGCCATTAACACCATTTCGGGCAAATACATAGTCTTTGTTTTGCCATAAGGGAACGTAAGGTACATCAGTAGTAACTTGCGTTTGAATTTCGTTAAAAATTTTCTGACGCGCTTCGGGGTTTTGTTCTTTGCGTTGCCCATCAATCAGTTTATTTATAGCTTCGTTATAGTAGAACGAACCCTGAGTTTGACTGCCTCCATCTTCGCATCCTTTAGCAACTGAACCTTTGTCACAAGATAAAAACGGCTGGACGTAATTATCTGGATCTAAAAAGTCTGGATACCAATCAAGTAAAGCTGCCGGATACAAACCCTTGGCAATGTCTTTAAAAAAGGCAGGCCCTTCCGCTTGGGTAACTTCAAATTGCAGTATTCCATCCATTTTGACATCCACAAGAGATTTGAGTGTCTGTGCTGCCAAACTCCGAGTAGGTGAACTAGAAGGATACCAAACTTGCACTTTTGCAGGATTTTCTTTGGAGAAGCCAGCAGTAGTTAATAATTTTTTAGCTTGATCGAAGTTAGCATCACCATATTTATCTTTGAATAATGGCACAGAAACTTTAAACGTTGTGGGAATCATACTATAAAGCGGATCTGCTTGACCAAGTAATACTCGCTCGTTTAAAAGTGGACGGTCAATTATGGATGCGATCGCTTGTCTTACCTCTAATTTATCTAAAGGCTTTTGATTCCGGTTTAATACCAGATAACTTACTACACTACCTTCAGCTGCGATCGCTTGCCAATCCCCTTTTTTACCACCTTCTTCCAAGCTCCGATTTTGATCTGGTTGCAGTGACAGATAAGCTACATCGACTGCACCTGTACGAAAAGCATTAAACAAATTGACTGGACTAGTTTGAATTTGGAGATTAACACCCTTGTTACCTGGTTTTTCTCCCCAATATTTATCAAACACATCAAATCGGATGGAATCAGTACCATACTGTCCTAATTTGTAAGGGCCAGTTCCCACAAAAATATTCGGCTTGAATTTACCAGCGCCGACTTCGTAAGCTTTTGGCGAAACTGCACAAATTCCAGGAAATGCCAACAGTGAGGGAAAAGCTGCAAAGGACTTTTTCAGCTTGATTGTCAACTCATACTCGCTTGTAGGTTTTATCGAATCTACTATATCAGCTAGTAAAAATGAGGGTTTTCCTTTATTTTCAATAAACCGCTGGATGGTAAAGGCCATTGCTTGAGCATTGAAGGGAGTCCCATCGTGAAAAACTACTCCCTGACGTAAGGGGATGGTATAAGTTAAGCCGTCTTGACTGACTTTGGGTAATGCTGTAGCTAGTTGGGGTTTAATTTCGGTGCTTCCTGGTTCGTAGTTGTAGAGGCGATCGCTCATATTAAACACCAAACCCAATGATGCTAACTCATAAGCATCAGCCGGATCAAGGGTTCTTGGCTTGGCTGTTGTACCTATAGTAATACGACCATCACCTGTAGGGGTATTTACAGAACCAGATGGCGGCGTAGTTGGCTGTGGACGAGGAGTGCAACTAACAACTAAAAATAAACATAGACAGAACAAAGATAGGAATTGTGTAATCCGACCCCACCGTTTCACGAACAAGGAAAACCAGGTCATAGCAATAATATATTTGATATCAGCGGTCAGCAATTTTACTACATTTGTGACTCTTGTGCTGAATCTTCACAATTTATAATGGTTCTTGTTTCAATGGAACGCGTGCTTTAGTTGGCAATGCCTACGGCTAAGTATATACGTATAAAAAACAGAACTTGTACAGCCAAGTGAGAGAGAACTTGACTCTACATTAAATGACTCTATAGCCATCTAAATCAAAAATTTGTGGCGGATACTCAACTTCATAATTAAGTTTATTGCTACTGTGTGATGTCTACGATGGTCAGTGAGCTTGCCGTTGGCGCAGCCTCTTGTAGAGAAGTACGGGCTATGCCTACGCACTATTTTGTTACAAAAAATCATTGATAAAATACAGAATTTGACATTTAAATATTTAAAATTTGTTAAGTATTGAAAAGTTTTTATTTAATTAAAAATTTTAATATTGGCTAAAATTGTCGTAAATTCATACATTACTAGGAAAATAGGTCTTGTTAAGCTTTGACACTTAGCCCAATTAGTGTACGTTGAAATTTTACTTGTTGCTGCTTGGGAACAGACATCGATAGAGCTGTTTATCGTCAAGATCGGCTGTATTCTGAAAAAGAAGAGTGTTTGAACATCAGCGACTAAGGCGATCGCGATATTGTTAACAGCAGATTGAAAGTCTAATAGTGGGACTAAGACCGTGAAGTATTTCTTTCTATCTGAGGGATGGGCAGTTGCAAGAGTTTGGGCATCTGATGGACTCTGGCAAATAACTGCATGGCGACGCCAACCAGATATTCAGCGAATGAATATTTGTTTAGTCGAAGAAAATGAATTGCTCTGGCTTCATCGAGTTGAAGAAGCCGTTTTAACCGTGGAAGTGAAGCCAACAACACCAGTAATTGGTAGTCAGACCATCGGTCAAGTAGTACTCAAGCGTCTGATGAGCGCCGAACAGGTAATCGAACGCCTGGGTACAGCCGAGGCGAAGTGTCAACTGCAAAATATCCACTTGGTGGTTCAGTAGATAGTGGGCATGGGGCACAAGAGGCAGAGGTGCAGAGGGGCAGAGGGGATAAAACTTACTACAACTTCTCTTCTCCCCTGCTCCCCTGCTCCCCTCTCATCGTAAAGAAAAGATAAGCAAATTTCATCCTAGACGGCTATTGGTAGCGAAAAAACTTGGACATGCTACGCGATCGCATCAATTTACACGCTTGCAAACAATTCCATCAATAGTTACACTTTTTAAAACATTCTCATTTTTGCTTGGCGATGGCTACCCTACATAGGTAAACCTCCCGAAGCGAGTAAGCATTGCCAAAGCACCCACGCTGTCTGACTTATTAAGACTAAGCTGTGGTAATACTCTGGCTCTGGCAATAACAAAAAACAAGAGAGAGTTTTATGAGTAGCGATTTTCGTCTCTCATAACCTCAGTAAGAAAATTGCTTTGTAAACTAACTCATCGAGGAGGAGCGTAGTCGATGGGACTACCCTGGTACCGAGTACATACAGTCGTTCTGAATGATCCAGGGCGACTGATTTCTGTACACCTAATGCACACAGCCTTAGTAGCAGGCTGGGCTGGTTCGATGGCACTCTACGAACTAGCTGTTTTTGACCCTAGCGATCCAGTTCTCAATCCGATGTGGCGTCAAGGAATGTTCGTCTTGCCGTTCATGTCACGTTTGGGTGTTACTCAATCTTGGGGTGGTTGGAACGTTACTGGTGGCGCAGGAAGTGATCCTGGCTTCTGGTCATTTGAGGGTGTTGCTGCCGCTCATATTGTTCTTTCCGGTCTGCTATTTCTAGCCGCCGTATGGCACTGGGTTTACTGGGATTTGGAACTTTTTAGAGATCCCCGCACTGGTGAACCCGCTCTAGATTTGCCAAAAATGTTTGGCATTCACCTGTTCTTATCTGGTCTACTTTGTTTTGGATTTGGTGCTTTTCACGTCACCGGACTATTTGGGCCGGGAATATGGGTTTCTGACGCTTATGGTATAACTGGCGCTGCCCAGGCAGTAGCACCAGAATGGGGCCCAGATGGTTTTAACCCCTATAACCCTGGTGGCATTGCGGCTCACCACATTGCCGCTGGTGTTGTTGGTATTATTGCAGGCTTATTCCACCTCACAGTTAGACCCCCTGAACGGCTCTACAAAGCCTTGCGGATGGGGAACATTGAAACAGTACTTTCTAGCAGTATTGCAGCAGTCTTCTTCGCTGCTTTCGTTGTTGCTGGTACTATGTGGTACGGTAACGCCGCCACACCCATCGAATTGTTTGGCCCTACCCGCTATCAATGGGATCAGAACTACTTCCGTCAAGAAATTCAGCGCCGCGTCCAAACAAACGTTGCCCAAGGTGTAAACCTTGAGCAAGCTTGGTCGCAGATTCCTGAAAAATTGGCTTTCTATGATTATGTCGGTAATAGCCCCGCTAAAGGCGGTCTATTCCGTACAGGGCCAATGGTGAAGGGTGATGGCATTGCCCAATCTTGGCAAGGTCACGCCGTATTCAAAGATTCTGAAGGGCGGGAATTGACTGTACGTCGTCTCCCAAACTTCTTTGAAACCTTCCCAGTGGTCTTAACCGACGCAGATGGAATTGTCCGTGCTGACATTCCCTTCCGTCGAGCAGAATCTAAATATAGCTTCGAGCAATCTGGTGTCACCGTTAGTTTCTACGGTGGCAATCTGAATGGTCAGACCTTTACAGAACCAGCTGATGTGAAGAAGTACGCCCGTAAGGCTCAAGGCGGTGAAATCTTTGAATTTGACCGGGAAACCTTGAACTCTGATGGTGTATTCCGCACCAGTCCTAGAGGTTGGTTTACCTTTGGACACGCCGTATTTGCTTTGCTGTTCTTCTTTGGTCATCTCTGGCATGGCGCTCGGACAATCTACCGAGACGTATTTGCTGGTGTTGACGCGGATCTTGAAGAGCAAGTTGAGTGGGGTCTGTTCCAGAAAGTGGGTGACAAGTCAACCCGCCGGAAGGAAGCCCTTTAATTCTCAGTGCTGAGTGCTGAGTTCTGAGTTAAGGCTCCGACTCAGCACTCAGTTGACTCAGCATTAAAAACTTTAACTAATGGCTGGATAAAGAGGAAATCGTAATATGGAAAGCGTTGCGTACATCTTGATTTTTACTCTGTGTATAGGTACTCTCTTCTTTGCGATCGCATTTCGCGAACCCCCTCGTTTTGAGAAACCAAAAGATAAGTAGATCCTATCCACAGACTTTTAAGCGGATTTAATCTTAATATCCGTTGCTACTAAGCATGGTGGCAACGGATATTATTGTGTTCGTCCTTTGTTGGTTTTTACTACTAAGTAAATGACAAATCATTTTTATATTGTGATATAATTTCCAATCTTGGGAGTAGATATGTGTTAATGCTAGCTTTTCTGCGCTAGGATGAAAAAGGATGTTTTGTGTAAGCTGCCATAGTACTGCTTACATAACGCATCGCGCTTGTCGCACCACCTTTACGGAGACTAGAACCAGGAACAAATCAGCATGGTCAATCAGAATTTAACCGCTACAGAAATTGGATTCACTCACGAAGATTTCGCTGCTCTACTTGACAAATACGATTATCATTTTAGCCCTGGTGATGTTGTCCCAGGAACAGTTTTCAGTATAGAGCCGCGCGGCGCTCTGATTGACATTGGTGCTAAAACCGCAGCATATATACCTATACAAGAAATGTCTATTAACCGGGTGGATAGCCCGGAAGAAGTATTACAGTCAAACGAAACGCGCGAATTTTTCATCCTTACCGATGAAAACGAAGATGGTCAATTAACCCTTTCCATTCGCCGTATTGAATATATGCGGGCTTGGGAACGCGTGCGGCAGTTGCAAGCAGAAGATGCTACTGTCCGTTCTGGTGTATTTGCAACCAATCGCGGTGGAGCATTGGTACGAATTGAGGGATTACGTGGCTTTATCCCAGGTTCCCACATCAGTACCCGCAAACCTAAAGAAGAATTGGTAGGCGAGGATCTGCCGTTGAAATTCCTAGAGGTAGACGAAGAACGTAATCGCCTCGTTCTATCTCACCGTCGGGCGCTGGTTGAGCGTAAGATGAACCGCCTAGAAGTCGGCGAAGTAGTAATTGGTACTGTTCGTGGTATCAAACCCTACGGTGCTTTCATCGACATTGGCGGCGTCAGTGGTCTACTGCATATTTCTGAGATTTCTCACGAACATATTGATACACCTCATAGCGTGTTCAATGTCAATGATGAAGTGAAAGTTATGATCATTGACTTGGATGCAGAAAGGGGTCGCATTTCCCTATCTACCAAGCAGCTAGAACCCGAACCCGGCGACATGATTAAAAACCGGGATTTGGTCTACGATAAGGCAGAAGAAATGGCTGCTAAGTATCGCGAACAGCTATTAGCCAAGCAGCAAGGTGCTACTGCTGCGGCGGCTACACCTGCGGAAGTTGTTGCAGACGAAGATATTCCACCAGCAACAGAACTTGAAGAAGATATTCCACCAGCAGCAGAACTTGAAGAAGATATTCCACCAGCAGTAGAACTTGAAGAAGATATTCCAGTAGTTGCGGAAATTGAAACAGAGATTACACCAGCGACGGAAACTGAAGAGGAAATTCCAGCAGTTCCAGCAGCTATTGAAGAGTAATAGATTTTTTATAGTTTTACTTGTTTTTAAGTAAGAGTATTAAATCATTTTATAAAGAGGGTTTTTCCCTCTTTTTTTATGTGGAGAATCGGTAAAGTGAAGAGTTGGGAGTAATTATAAGTTAAATATTATGGCAACCATTAAATGTAGAAATATCACTTTTGATCGTATCCAGGCAATTTTGTTTGACAAAAACGGTACTCTAGAAGATTCAGAAACGTATTTGCGATCGCTAGCACAAAAGGCAGCAAGATTAATAGATGCTCAAATTCCTGGAACTGGGGAACCCCTATTAATGGCATTTGGCATCAATGGCAATCTTCTAGATCCCGCAGGTTTAATATCAGTAGCAAGCCGCCGTGAAACAGAAATTGCGGCTGCGGCATATATTGCCGAAACAGGAAGAGGATGGTTTGAGTGCTTAAAAATAGCCCGTCAAGCTTTGGATGAAGCGGAAAAATACATTGGACAAACTCCTTCACCACTGTTTGTAGGTAGCCTAGAAATTTTGAAATACCTACGTGAGGGCGGTCTAAAACTTGGCATCCTCTCGGCTGCGACAACTGAAGAAGTACGTAATTTTGTAGCCAATCACCAGTTAAGTGATTATATCCAGTTAGAAATGGGCGTAGATGAAGGGCCGAGTAAACCAGATCCAGTGCTATTTTTGCAAGCTTGCCAAGCTTTGGGAGTTGAACCGAACGCTACATTGATGGTGGGTGATTCAGTTGGTGATATGCAAATGGCGCGTAATGCTAAAGCCGCAGGTTGTATTGGTATCACTTGGGTAGGTAAGTCAGATAACGTCCGAGGTGCAGATGTGGTGATTAATCAACTTGATGAAATCCAAATTTTAGAAAATTAATTTAACCTGAGTTTGATGAACTCAAAAAACGCCCCAACTGCCGTTTTTCTGCCACATTAGTTTTCAGATGGCATAGAAATTATCTACGTCACAGAATTTCTATGTCAAATCAATCAATATACTTAGTGTTTATCTATACTTAAAATAAGCTTTCTATTTTATTCGCAAAAATCATGCTAACTTAACATATCAAGATAGTCTTGCAATCTTTCTTTAGATAGATCGTTAAAAAAATCCGTAATATCTCTAATAGAATAAAATGGGAAATTTTTTAGAATCAGGGCAAACGCATTTAAATTCTGTAATCCATGCCCAGCAGGGGTTTAAAATTTACTCCCAAAAATAAATAATGCTTGAAACTTTTGCTCAGTAAGCATTATAAAAATAAGATACCTTTGCCTTGTTTTTAAGAATGAAGAGATTGCGATCACGATCGCAGTCTCAACTAATTTTTGATCGTTTTTTATTGGTGGAAGCGCATGAATTTTCAAAGCTCTGCTTCACCTGTCATCATTTCTGATTCTAATGATGTCAAAGCTGAAATATCTTATGTTCAGGGGATGGAGCATTTAATTGAGGTTGTTCAAGCATTGTCATTGGCACGGACGCTAGAGCAAATTATGGAGATTGTGCGAAAATCTGCGCGTGAATTGACTGGGGCAGATGGGGCTAGTTTTGTGCTACGAGATGGAGAGCAATGTTATTACGCAGATGAAGATGCGATCGCTCCCTTATGGAAAGGGCAACGATTCCCGATGAGTATGTGCATTAGTGGGCATACGATGCGAAACCGTCAGCCCGTTGTGATTAGTGATATTTATGGAGATGAACGGATTCCATTTACAGCCTACCAACCGACTTTTGTAAAAAGCTTGGCAATGGTGCCGATCCGAGCATGTAACCCCATCGGTGCAATTGGAACATATTGGGCAACTTTATATCAGCCAACGGAAAAAAAAGTAAAGCTATTACAGGCATTGGCAGACACAACGGCTGTCGCAATGGAAAACGTGCAGATTTATAATGAATTAGAACAAAGAGTCCACAATCGAACTGCTGCACTAGAAAAAGAAATAGAAGGGCATCAAAAAGCTGAGGCAGAAGTTCGGCGCTTATCTCTAACGGATGAATTAACCGGAGTCTACAATCGACGAGGCTTTTTTCTATTTGCAGATCAGCAATTAAAGCTAGCCCATCGGCTACAAAAGCCCTGTTGTCTCCTATTTATAGATATAGATGGATTGAAGCAAATCAATGATACGTTTGGACATGAAGTTGGAGATCGGGTAATAGTAGACGCCGCAGACCTACTAAGTCAAACCTATCGAGATTCTGACATCGTTGCTCGATGGGGGGGTGATGAGTTTGTCGTATTCATTCCTAAATGTTCAGATCGTACGAATGGAATTAGTGTTCGCCTACAAACTAATATTGATTTATTTAATCAGAATCGAGGTAGAAGTTATCATCTATCAATGAGTATTGGAGTTCAAGAGTGCGTTATCAATGAAGATGTTTCATTGGAAAAACTGATATTGCAGGCAGATGAGTTGATGTACCAGCAAAAACGTGCCAAGCGAAGTTCTAGCAATAACAACAGCACCTTCTAATCCTTTAGGAACCATATCTAAATGTTAATACTCAGCTTTTTTATCTCTTTTTTCATTCCTGATTGATTGTCCACTGTCTTGACCTGATTCTCAATAAACACTGTTTTAATCTTTACAAGTTATACTTTTTAGTTTTTTATTCGTTGAAATCACGTTAATTTATTGCAATCAGATAAAGTCTATAAGTAAATTACTAGACCTCTTGCATAAATCAAAAATAAGAACCCCACCCTGCCAAAGCTACGCTTTGTCTCCCCTCCCCTTGCTAAGGGGAGGGGTTGGGGGTGGGGTGTTAGGGACTTTTGCAAGAGGTCTACTCTCCTGGACTTTATTTCTAACTATTATTATATTTTTATCTAACAGGGGAGAGTTTATTGAATCAATTTTATTCTTCGTCTTTCTTGTCTTCTAAATTGGTTATCTTTGTATTTTGCAGAAGGATATGGTCTTCCTGATTATGTTTTTCTTCTTTCTTTTCTTGTACAACTTGAGTGGCATATATTTCCACATCTCGCTGAATAATATCTTCTACATGACTTGCAAATAGATTAAATGCCTGTTCGTGACTTGGATAAATACGATAAGGGCCTGTCAATTGTGAGAATTGCCAGCCTTGGGTTTTCAAAGATTCAACTGTTCGGCGATAGTGTCGCCAGCGTTCTCCATAGTGAAAAAACTCTTCAATGGCAGCACTAATAGCAACTATTTGGCTCAAACCAAAAGTTGACCACATAATGATATCCCTATTGTTAGGTTTGAAATTAGTGTTAATATTTAGACTTACCAATGCCGGGAGAACTACACCACCAATAATAGTTGTTACCCGTAATAAATAATGGCGATCGCGCGAGAAATTCGCCTTACTTTCCATCCAGAGTACTTGGTCTAACCAGCGCGATCGCAAAAAATGTTTGTGCACATCACCTAAGTTAATACCTGCAAATAACTGGTTAAAATCTTCTTTTAAAAATTCGTGATAACTATCTTTTTTTGCCATTTTTTACTCCTAATTAGAAAGTAACCCCTTAATTACTTTGCCTAAATTCTCAGCTCCTTTCTCTATGTCGATTAAGTCGATGTATTGTAATGTACCAGATTTAGCTAGCTTTTTGGCTCGTTCATCAGTAGCCTTTCCACACAAAGCATCTACAAGTATATCTGCGGTTCTACCACTACCAGCAATCACAAGAACTACCCTGCCGCTATTAACGCTAGAAAAGGCATCCTTAAAGGTAATTTCACCACCGTTCAAGAGTACTGTCATCGAAGGTGCATCATTGGCCAGCATAGTCGCAACACAAGATATCCAAGGAGACTCGTCGCCCCAATTATTCCCAGGAACTAGTACAAAATGAGTATGGTTTGGCTCTAACAGTGTTAAATCAGCAGCAGTTTCCGAATGATTAGGTAAAGCCACTTTGCCTTCAGGTGTCACACCAACTAAAGCAAACTTAGCACCTATTTGGGTACGGGCCGCACCCATCATTCGCATAATTCCTGCGTCCGTACCTCCATCCACGACATAAGCCCCTAAAGTTTCGGCGATGGGGGCTAAAACTTCCACAAATAACCGTTGAATACGGAGAAAGTCAGCTTCACTGATATTACTTGCACCCCCCACTACTACTAAAACAGAGCGCGAACTGCACAGCCCTATGGTCTTAAGAGCATAAGGCAATTCTTCTGGCTGCTCAACTTGAGTAGCTAATGCTGTTTGCCCATTATTAAAAGTAAGTTTTAAACAACTTTTCATTTTTTCAAAATACTGACTGCTTAGGTTTTCTGGCGTAGAGCTTCGCAGTCATGTTCTGCAAGCATTGTATTCCATTATTCCCTTGATGAAAATGAATTTTATGATGCTTTTGTACAGGTTTATTATTGATTAATGTTTCGCCAAATTTTTACTTAGATGTAAATAGCGATGCCTACGGCTGTCTAAGCCTACGCTCCAGTTTTTTGCCATTATTTTTATTTCTGAAAAATTATTGATCCACAAAGTAATAGCTTCTTGTTTGTTGACATCTTAAATCAGGAGGATTTTGCAGTTTATTTATGAACTATCGCACCAGTTTTTCAGTTAATCAGAATGATTGAATTTTAGCTATAAGTTCCTGCTCTCTCACTTTTTACCGTCACAGGTTCTGACTCTATATCCTCTATCTTATTAAACTCTCCAGCCCGCCAGCTATCTGTTATATCCTTGATAAAACTAGCAATAGGGATCGCAATTAACAAACCCAGTACTCCTCCCAACTTTGCACCCAACAACAAAGAAATCACCACCCACACAGGATTTAAGCCAGTCAAATTACTGAGAATTCGAGGTGCAATAATATTAGAATTAACTTGGTCGATCGCAACAGCTACACCTAAGACTTCTACTCCTAACCAAAAATTTTGCAGCGCTACCAACAAACTTACTATGGCGATACCGACTCCCGTACCAAAGGGGAAGAGTGAAAATAAGCCAATACCAATGCCAAACAGTAGAGCCAAGGGAACTTGCAGCGCCAAAAACACCAGGGTAATTGTCACGCCTAACACAGCTCCCAATGTTGCTTGACCGATGAAGTAATTGTGGAAATCCTCTCGCAGTAATTCCCGTACTCGTGACCCAATATTAGGTGGAAACCACTGAAAAATTCCGTCCCAAAGACGTTCACCGTTCAATATTAGGTAGATAGTCAGCACTACCGCTAGCAGCACATTCAGGACAATACCAATGGTATCCACGGCAAAACCAAGAATTCTACCAGTGAAGGACTGAAGTTGGTTAGATAATCGTTCCAGAACTTGGGTAAATAAACCACTTAAATTAATCGGAAGTTGCTGTTGACTTAACGCCCAATCCTGAAAAGCTTGCAGCTGCTGAGTACCAGAATCAATCCAACTGGGCAAAATATTAGCTAGTTCAACTAGCTGTTGAATAATCAGGGGAACCAAGGTGATGCCTAAAGCTACTAAAACCACCAGAGTCAAAAGTAATACTCCCCCGATTGCTAAGTTGGGTTTTACTCCTTGTTCCTGGAGAAACTGGATTGGATAGTTCAAGACAAAAGCCAGCAGGATGGCGGCGGCAATAATGCTAACTAATGGTTGAAAATACTGTATAACCTGGAGCAATAGCCAGCCGTTGAGAATGGCAATAGGAAATGCCAATCCTATAGTTAACCATCGTGGCAGTTTGTTTGCTGATTGCATTAGTGATAACCCCATAAGAGTTCGTTCTAACTTTATTTTGGCTTTTAGGAATGTGAAGAATGGGAGATGAGGGAGATAAGGAAAATAACCATACCCAATGCCCAATGCCCCATTCCCAAATTATGTTGGATTTTTCTCAATAAAATCCAACATAATTTTCTGATGCATTGCTCCTAAAGGTCGCACTTCACCAGCATTTTGTGAATAACAGTTACCTTGGCGAATATTTTCTGGTGTAAATAACGCCATATCCCAGCCTTCATTCAGAACCAGTTGATTTAATTCCACCAAGAGTGGTGCATGAAAGACATGACGGACAACCCTTTCATTTGGATAACAGCGAAATTCAACAAAAGGTGGTAAATTATAACCGATTTCTTCTAATATTTCTCGTTTTACCGCTACATCTGGCGTTTCACCCGGTTCGATGTGACCGCCAAACAGCGCCCAGTAACCAGGGTAGAGAATTCCGGGAATGTTATCACGCAGTTGCATGAGAAACTTGTTTTTGTGGTATAGAATTGCGATCGCTACGTGCACCTGTTGATTGTTCATATTTTCATTTTTAATTGCTGATTAATCTTCTTCTAAATAAACTTCCCCCAATTCTTTGCCAGCTAAGGGAATACTTCGGTAGCGAACTTTACCCTTAATTACAACTTCTGAACCTTCACCCAGATTTTTTTGATTGGTGACAACCCAAATTTTGCCCGTTGAGTCTTTAATTTTATAAGCCCACTGTTTGATCAGGGGAGCTTGCTTTTCTACCCGACCTTGGATGTAAACTATAGCCTGATTGTCTTGTTTTGGTTTAATTTCTCCAATTGGAGTGACATTTGTCCCAATTTTTAAGCCAGACCCACGCAAGCCAGGTGATGTCAAGTTACCACAACTACAAAGTCCTGTTATCAGGAAAAAAATCAACCCCAAACGGTAAGTAACAATACTGTGCCCGTACAAGAATGAAAGGAAAAAGTTTCTTGTTTGTCGCATTAAAGCCACCGATTTATTTATTTTGGGCATGGGGCATTGGGCATTGGGCACAAGAGGCAGAGGGGCAGAGGAGCAGAGGGGAAAAACTTACTGCAACTTCTCCCCTGCTCCCCTGCTCCCCTGCTCCCCTGCTCCCTAGCTCCCTGTCCCTTACGCACTCCCCACTCTCCAATTCTTTATTCTTCAGATGATGCCGTTGATCTGAGAAAATAAACATTATGGATTTACTGTGAGAGAAACGCTACGACATCAAACAGCAACACAATAATAGTCGAAAGTCAAGAGTTAAGAATCAATATTTTAATTTTGGACTTTGGACAACAAGCGAACATAGCTGGGAATTTTCATGGAAACAAAAACTGCCAAACTCCTTGATGGGAAAGCAATAGCAGCAAAAATTCAGCAAGAACTTTCTGTTGCTATTAAACAATTACAACCAAAAATTGGACGACCACCTGGTTTAGCAGTGTTGATGGTTGGTGATAACCCAGCATCAGCAGCTTATGTACGCAATAAAGAAAAAGCCTGCGCTAAAGTCGGGATCGCTTCTTTTGGTAAACATTTTCCTACCCAAACTACCCTTGGAGAGTTAGAAGAGGTAATTGCTGCACTCAACCACGATGAAAGAGTGGATGGCATTCTTGTGCAGTTGCCCTTACCTAACCACCTCGATGCTGTAACTTTGCTACATCAAATTGATCCCGATAAAGATGCTGATGGACTGCACCCAGTTAACTTGGGGCGACTAGTACGGGGAGAAAGCGGTTTACGTAGCTGCACTCCGGCTGGTGTGATGCGGCTTTTACAAGAATATGAGATTCCTTTGCAGGGAAAACAAGCAGTAGTCGTGGGGCGCAGTATTTTGGTGGGTAAACCGATGGCGCTAATGCTATTAGAAGCTGATGCCACAGTCACGATCGCTCACTCGCGATCGCATGACCTAAAAAGCATCACCCAAAATGCTGATATTCTAATTGCAGCAGTAGGTCGTCCTGGACTTATTACTGCTGATATGGTGAAACCGGACGCTGTTGTGGTAGATGTGGGAATGAATCGCGTCACCGATGCTAATGGCAAAAGTCGCCTCATTGGCGATGTCCATTTTGAATCAACCGCTGATGTAGCAGGATTTATCACCCCAGTTCCTGGTGGTGTTGGCCCGATGACTGTTGCCATATTGTTGGAAAATACATTTACCAGCTATTCCAGGGCGGTAAGAGATTGAGGAGTGATGAGTTAAAAGTTAAGAATTATTATTGCTAACTCCTAACTCTTAACTCCTAACTCTTCATTTTTTTTAGCTCCACAGCACCTTAAAATTGTGACGTATAAGGCAAAAATCCCAAAATGTCAGGAATTAAAGAATGGTAGCAACTGATAACGTTCAAAAGACACCACCAGAGGAAGCCACATTTAACTTAGCAGCCTATCTAAAAGAGCGACAAAAGCTTTGTGATAATGCTTTGGATCAGGCTATCCCGATCGTTTATCCAGAAAAGATTTATGAGTCGATGCGCTACTCGTTATTAGCTGGAGGCAAGCGTATACGTCCCATTCTTTGCCTTGCTACCTGTGAAATGATGGGTGGAACCATCGAGATGGCCATGCCAACGGCTTGTGCTGTAGAGATGATCCACACAATGTCGTTGATTCATGATGACCTCCCAGCGATGGATAATGACGATTACCGTCGTGGTCAGCTGACGAATCATAAGGTCTATGGCGAAGATGTGGCGATTTTGGCTGGAGATGGCTTGTTGGCTCTCGCCTTTGAGTTTGTTGCCATTCAAACCCCCCAAAACGTTAAGAGAGAGGTAGTCTTGCAGGTCATTGCCCGTCTTGGTCGGGCATTGGGGGCAGGTGGTTTGGTCGGCGGTCAAATTGTCGATTTAGAGTCAGAAGGTAAATCTGATATTTCCCTAGAAACCCTAAATTTCATTCATAAACACAAAACAGCTGCCCTTTTGGAAGCTTGCGTAGTTTGTGGCGGGCTGATAACTAATGCATCACCTGAAGATGTGCAGCGACTAACCCGTTATGCCCAAAATATTGGGCTAGCATTCCAAATCATCGATGATATTTTGGATATCACTTCTACCCAAGAGCAATTAGGTAAAACAGCTGGCAAAGACCAAAGAGCAAAGAAAGTCACCTATCCTAGCCTTTGGGGACTTGAGGAATCGCGCTCAAAAGCCCAAGAGCTAGTTAAAGCAGCTTGTGTGGAATTAGAACCATTTGGAGACAGAGCCAAACCACTCCAAGCGATCGCTCATTTTATTACCAGCCGTAATAACTAGTAACGCTTTGGGTAATTCGGAATTCTCATACTACAAGTATTTTATTGATTGGCAATGGGTAGTTTATTTACAGCATACTGTACTACTACTGCCCAGCGAAATTAAAAATTCACTGATTCAAAATTACAAAAGCTTATCAAGTAAGCTTTTAGGTTATTTTGAATCGTTGGTCTTTTTCCAACGTAATAGATTAATTTGGGAATTTTGGGTTGAATCTAAATGTTTCCTCAACCAACAACTGCTGCTAATATTTACTAACCTAACCAAAATACCATGCAGGACATAGGCAACATTTTAGACAACCGGGTGCTGCTGGTTGCTCTGGTAGCTTGTTTAATTGCTCAAGCATTAAAGCTCGTAGTCGAGATCATCAAAAATCGCAAGCTGAATGTGCGTGTTTTGGTAACAACCGGAGGTATGCCCAGTGCCCATTCGGCTCTGGTTACGGCTTTAGCCGCTGGTGTAGGGCAAACACTGGGCTGGGCATCTCCTGATTTTGCCGTTGCGATCGTTTTTGCCATCATTGTCATGTATGATGCAGCCGGAGTTCGTCAAGCAGCTGGTAAGCAAGCTCGTATTCTCAATCAAATGATTGATGAATTATTTCATGAAAAACCAGATTTTAGCCAAGACCGTCTGAAAGAATTACTCGGACATACACCAGTTCAGGTAATCGCTGGATCGGCTTTGGGTATAACTATCTATTGGTTAGCTAGGTCTGCTTATTGAATTAGGGCAATAAATCTTTGTTGGAACGGCTATTGATAATTAGTAACTGGTAATTTGTCAATCAAATTTGGATTTTGGATTTTAGATTTACCCAGTGAATAAATTCAGGGGATTAAGGATGAAAGGATTTATTCCAAATAACTTGTTTCTCACAGAGCGAATATAAATATGTTCGCTTAAAACCTTTTTAAATTTTGAATTTAAAATCCAAAATTTAAAATCTAAAATTCGGTCAATTGACAAATTACCAATCTGTTAGCTCGCATCAGGATGCCAGTGAACTTAATATCACTAAAACCGCACAGTCGAGCGCAGCAGAATCACCTTACGACTATCCACCAGGCTGGCAACGAAACCACCATTGTTTAGCTTTTGCAATGTATTGTAGGCTTCACTTTGGTTAGTGGTATAAACTGCTAGCAAGTAAGGGCGTTGTCCATAAGAAACAAAACCGACGTTACCTCCGACAACTTGCTGCACACTATTTACTAGTTCTGGACGGTTGTAATAATCTACCAGTACTGCATAACCTTCTCCTAATGCTTGAGGATTATAGCTGACTGTCTGCTGAGGTGGTCTTGGCTGTGACTGTGGCTGCACATCTGCCGTTGTTGTTGGTCGAGTGGTAATTATGGCAGACAAGCCAACAATATTGCTGACATATCTTGCCCAACGATTGGCATCGTCTATTTTGTTAAAGCCCCCGACTCGTGTCACGGTTTCGTTGAGATATTTGCAGGTGATAGTTTTAAGTTCAGGTGGTAAGGCGCTACGTAACTGCTTTTGATTATTTGCTGTGGGACTGACTACTAATAAAAGATACTCACCCGCATTTGGTGGTTGACAAGAGGGAATGGTTTTTTGAGCAAGTACAGAACTCATGCCACCAATCAACCCTGCAATCGCTAATCCTAAAACACTTGGTAAATTCTGAAATCTATGCACAAAAGTTAGATTATGTAAATTAAGGTGTCCTAGAAGATTTTATAAGAAAAAAGCTGAAAACCTAGCTACTTCAGTATGGTGATGAAATATGTGTCAAAAAATATATTTTGTTACTCAAAAATAAAATTAGGGAATGGGGAATGGGGAGCAAAGAAAGGGGCAGGGGAGCAGAGGAGACAAGGGGACAAGGGGGAATTATTGAACAAGTCTCTCCCTTGTCTCCCCCGTCTTCCTTGTCTACCTGGTCTTTTCTCCATGCCCAATGCCCAATGCGCTATGCCTAAGATACGGTAGTAAGCGATGCCAAAGCATCTGGTATTGCCTCAGAAGGAGCCTGGAATTCTCCAGTGATGACGTACTCTAAACGCAGTTTTAACCAAGTAATAAATTGAGGATTTGTAGAAATAATGGCTACTGCTGGTTGGGGACACTTTGCCTTTAGCTCTTTAAACTGTGGTGTTTCCAAGAAAGCTGGTTGCTCAACCAACCAAAAATCTATTTGTTTTTCTTGTTCGTGGTAGTTACGGGTGCGTTCTTTGAGAACTTCGTGTATCGGTTCTTCTTGGAGAAGAAAGCGTTGACTTGCCAAAACGTAATGGTATGTTTGCATTTTCATCCTTTGGTTGCTATGTGAATAATTTCAGGGCACAGTGACTCTGTACCCTTACAAACTAACTTTTGTGGGATTTCTTGAACCAAGAACTGAACGGACAAGCACTTTTCTGGTTTTCAGATTTTGTCTGTTTGCCACCAGATGTTAGCTTTTCCAAGAACAGATTATTGTCAAAATAGTGTTCTAAAGAAATAATCTTCAAGTCATCGGTAACTTTTGCAATAGTCATGCCGATAATTTCTAGCGTCTCTCCAGTAGGTGCATGGTCTTTGTATTCTCCGTTAAAATGTCCCCAATGCCGCCATTTAAATGTTACATTCGGTGGCCCTGAGAAAACTTCCAGCACTTCCCAAGGAAATCCTTGGGGGAATGTTGTGTGGAAGACTTTTGCGGATGATTCAAAACTTTCTTCTGAAGCTTTGTAATGTTCTGAATCAGCCATAAATAAATTGTAAGTACCTTGGGCTGATACATCTGCTGCGGTATACTCTACCCCGCCATTGGTACTGACGCGAAAGTTGTCATTTACAATTGATAACCACTCTTGCGGGTTAGCTTTGAAGGATACCTCCATCTCGAAGGTTCTCACCAAGTTTTGCACGATCGCTTCCAGTGTTCCTTCAAGATGATTGTAGATACTTTCTTTAGCAAGATTCTCATTTGAACGGGAATAATCAGGCGGTGTCTGATAGCGCCATTCTACATCAGTGCTTTCTGCTATCACCTTATCCCGATCCTGTACCCAAAGTGGCAGGTTGTTAGATTGTGTTGCGCTCATAGAAGTTTTTGCTGAAGATTTGATCCCAATTTCTAGATTTCGCAGTGACAACCCCTCTTTTAAGATATGGGAGTGGGCGGGGGACAGGGAGCAGGGGAGCAGGGGAGAAGTTGCAGTAAGTTTTTCCCCTCTGCCCCTCTGCCCCTCTACCCCTCTGCCTCTTGTGCCCAATGCCCCATTCCCTATCCCCCATCCCCCCTTATAGCTTGTTTCATCTCGCGGACTGCCCTTTCCATACCTACTAATGCTGCCCGACTGATGATGGTATGACCAATGTTTAGTTCTTCCATGCCTGGAAGCACAGCCACCGGATAGACGTTCCAGTAGGTAAGTCCATGACCAGCGTTGACTCGTAATCCGACTTGAATCGCTTGTTCACACCCTTTTGCTAATATGGCTAATTCTCGCTGGCGATTTGTTTCATCTTTAGCCTCAGCATATTGTCCGGTGTGTAATTCAATAAACCGCGCCTGTACCTTGACAGATGCTTCAATTTGTGCTGGTTCGGCATCGATAAATAAACTAACTGGAATGCTAGCGCTTTGCAATTTATCGACTATCTCACCTATTCTAGCAATTTGCCCGACAATATTTAGTCCGCCTTCTGTGGTCACTTCTTCGCGCTTTTCGGGGACTAAAGTCACGTAATCTGGTTTGATATCGAGAGCGATCGCTAGCATTTCATCTGTAGCGGCCATTTCTAAATTAAGATGCGATCGCACTGTTTGCCGCAATATCCGCACATCCCGATCTTGGATATGCCGCCGATCTTCGCGCAGATGCACCGTAATTCCATCTGCACCTGCTAATTCTGCTAGTACCGCCGCCGCTACCGGGTCTGGTTCCACCGTCCGCCGCGCTTGCCGGATAGTAGCGATGTGGTCAATGTTAACGCCAAGTGTAGGCACCCCAAGTTTCTCCCAAATCCACAGTCTTCAGAACTTGATTTTACCGGAAATAGCGGTAGTTTTGCTTAAGAAGCTACAGACAGATTACACACGTAAAATGTGATGTCTACAACGGGCTTTTCGGTATCGCCCAAAATAAAACTGAGTTAGCAAAAGCTGATTTTTGGGCAAACTACTTTAAATAAGTAGCTGATTTAACAAGAGTTGATGAAGTATGAATACAGCAGTTGAGCCGATGGACAAGCTTTTGAACTATCGAATTAGCGAACAACTTTATGCAGGCTCTAGAACCTTAGTTTACCGTGCAATTCGAGAGGCCGATCGACTTCCGGTTGTGATCAAACTGCTCCAGCAGGAGTATCCCACCTTCAATGAACTGCTGCTGTTTCGTAATCAGTACACTATTGCTAAAAATCTTGACCTACCCGGTATTGTTCGTCCCTACAGCCTGGAACCTTATCGCAACAGCTATGCTTTGGTGATGGAGGATTTTGGTGGTATTTCCCTCAGAGATTGGCTCAACCAAAAAACGGCGAGCAACCAATATACTCTGACAGAGTTCTTGGATATTGCGATCGCTCTGAGTAATACTCTTGACGGACTCTATCGCCATCGAGTTATCCACAAAGATATCAAGCCTGCCAACATCCTCATCAACCCAGAAACTCAGCAAGTCAAGTTGATTGACTTTAGTATTGCCTCTCTTTTACCCAGAGAAACCCAGGAAATTCACAGTCCTAATGTCTTAGAAGGTACTCTCGCCTACCTTTCCCCAGAACAAACCGGGCGGATGAATCGCGCAATTGACTATCGCAGTGATTACTATTCCCTCGGTGTTACCTTCTATGAATTGCTAGCTGGACACCTACCCTTTGAGTCTAACGATCCGATGGAGTTGGTTCACTGTCATATTGCTAAGCAACCAGAACAATTAGGAGGCAGGGGACAGGGGGACTCGGGGCCCCCTCTGGGGATAGGGGGAAGAGGGGGCAGGGGGGAACAAGAGATTCCCGAAGTTCTTTGTGACATTGTGATGAAATTGATGGCGAAAAATGCTGAAGACCGCTATCAGAGTGCATTAGGGCTGAAATTTGATTTAGAAAAATGTTTGGATCAATTGCAGGAAATTGGCTCGATTAAATCTTTTAAATTAGGTGAGCGGGATATTTGCGATCGCTTTATCATCCCAGAAAAACTTTACGGTCGCCAAGCTGAAGTTGAAAGCTTACTGGATGCCTTTGAGAGAGTCAGTCAGGGAAGCACTGAAATTATGTTGGTAGCAGGCTTCTCTGGCATTGGCAAAACTGCTGTGGTGAACGAAGTCCACAAGCCAATTGTGCGACAACGGGGTTATTTCATTAAAGGTAAATTTGACCAGTTCCAGCGCAACATCCCTTTCTCTGCTTTTGTGCAAGCTTTTCGAGACTTAATCGGGCAACTGCTGAGTGAAACTGACGCCCAATTCGAGCAGTGGAAGCGCAAAATTCTTTCTGCTTTGGGTGAGAACGGACAAGTGATGATTGAGGTGATTCCAGAACTAGAAATTATGATTGGTAAACAGCCCCCGGCGCCAGAACTCTCTGGTAGTGCGGCACAAAATCGCTTCAATTTGCTGTTTTTGAAGTTCACTCAAGTCTTCACTGCATCAGAACATCCATTGGCGATCTTTATTGATGATCTGCAATGGGCAGATTCTGCTTCTTTAAAGTTAATGCATTTGTTAATGAGTGAAGCTGACATCGGCTATCTACTGTTAATTGGTGCTTATCGAGATAATGAAGTCAACCCAGTACATCCACTGATGCTGACTTTAGAAGAGATTCAGAAGTTAGGTGCTACAGTCAATACAATTACCTTAGCTCCCCTCGATCAAATCTCCGTTAATCATTTAGTTGCTGATACATTGAGTTGCTCCCTAGCGTTAGCCGCACCGTTAACAGAGTTGGTATTGAGCAAAACTAAAGGTAATCCTTTCTTTAGTACCCAGTTTCTTAAAGCGCTACACCAAGATCAACTAATTACATTTACCCCTTCTTTTAGTCAACGAGGAAGTCAAGGAGGATGGGAATGTGATATTGCTCAAGTACGAGCGATCGCTCTTACCGATGATGTAGTAGAGTTTATGGCAATTCAGCTTAAAAAGTTGTCAATAGAAACTCAAGAAGTTTTGAAATTAGCGGCTTGTGTGGGAAACTCTTTTGATTTAGGCACATTAGCGATCGTCTATGAACAGTCTGAAGCAACAACAGCAGATGAATTATGGAAAGCACTCCAAGAAGGATTTATCATTCCTACCAGTGATGTTTACAAGTTTTATCAACAGCATTCATTGGTAAATAGCCAGAATGACTATGGACAAATAACCAGCAGCTACAAATTTCTTCACGATCGCATTCAGCAGGCTGCCTATTCACTAATTCCTGATAACCAAAAGCAAGTTACTCACCTGCACATTGGGCGTTTGCTACAACAAGCCACGACTGTAAATGAAGGCGAAGAGAAAATTTTTGCGATCGTCAACCACCTCAATCAAGGGGCCGCTTTGATTAGCGATCAGCTAGAGCAACAGGAACTCGCGCAGTTAAACTTGGCGGCTGGGCATAAAGCCAAGGGTGCAACAGCTTACGCAGCAGCTTTAGACTATTTCAACACAGGTATTGCCATGCTAACGAGTAATTGCTGGCATAGCCAATACAATCTCGCCCTCATCTTGTATGAAGGAGCAACAGAATCAGCTTACCTCTGCACCGATTTTGAACAGATGGAACAGTTAGCTGAGATAGTACTGAATCATGCCCTATCCTGGCTGGATCGGGTAAATATCTACAGCATTAAAATCCAGGCTTGCATGGCACAACATCAGCAGCTAGAAGCCTTGCAATTAGCGCGAAAAATGCTCAAGCATCTGGGAGTGCATTTGCCGGAACGGGCAACCCCAGCAGACATCGAACAGGCACTGAGGCATACCCAAACCTTGCTCAATGGCAGGTCAATCGAATCATTACTGGAATTACCCCAAATGACCGCACCGGAGAAAAAAGCGGCAATGGTTATTTTATCCAGCATTATTTCTGCTGCCTATCAAGCTGCCCCTGAGCTTTTGCCCCTGGTGATCTTTGCCGAGTTCGATTTATCAGTAGAATACGGCAATGCTCCCGAATCGACTCATGGCTATGTAATGTATGGGTTGACCTTGGTTGCCATATTGGGAGATATTGACGCAGGCTATCGGTTTGGACAATTGGGGGTGAATCTCCTGCAACGCATCCATGCCCCCAAGTTAACCACTAAAACCATTTTTGCCTTTAACTGCTTCCTCAGACATTGGCAAGAACCTGCAAAATATACCCTGGAAGGATATTTGCAAGCCTACTCCACTGGGCTAGAAATCGGTGACATTGAGTATGTCGCTCTCAGCCTGATGTGTTATTGCTACACAGCTTACTGGAGTGGTCAGGAATTATCTGCCTTAAGACAAACGATAGAAGCTCATCGCCAGGTCATTCAGCAATTGCGCCAGGATAGTTGTCTCTACACACAAAGTATTTATCATCAGGTTGTAGTCAATCTGTTGGAGGTTGCGGCTGAACCTGAACGGTTGCTTGGCGAATACTGCTATGAGGATGAAATAATTCAGCTTTACCTCAAAACGAATCACGGAGCAGGACTGTATCAAGTTTATTTCGAGAAACTGTTCCTCTCCTACCTGTTCCAGCACTATGAACAAGCTCTACAAAACGCCAAACTGGCAGAACCGTATTTGGGTGCAGTCACAGGACTAGTGCTGCTTCCTCTGTTTTACTTCTACGATGCATTGGTTCGATTAGCGGTTTATCCAGATGCCAGTGAGACAGACCAAATCAGTATTATAGAGCGGGTGACAGTCCATCAAGAAAAACTCAGCATCTGGGCGGCTCATGCACCAAGTAATCAGGCTCACCGCCATGCTTTAGTTGTCGCAGAAAAATGTCGAGTCTTGGGGACGAAAGCAGAGGCAATTGAGTATTACGATCGCGCCATTGCTAAAGCTAAAGAAAACGAATACCTCAACGAGGAAGCTCTTGCTAATGAACTCGCAGCCAAGTTTTATTTAGAATGGGGCAAAGAACGCATTGCCCAAGAATATTTGATTAATGCTTACTATTGTTACACTCGCTGGGGTGCTAAAGCCAAAGTCGATGATTTAGAACAGCGTTATCCACAACTTCTAGCCCCTATTTTACAGCAGACGCGTTCACGAAGTGACTCTGAAAGACTATCGCTACTCACACCCAATGAGACGTTCGCAAATATTGACAGCGTTACTACCTTCCACCCAAGCATTAATAAATCAGTAACATCTAGCAGCAATACATCAGTAATGCTAGATTTGGCAACAGTTTTAAAAGCCTCTCAGACTCTTTCGAGTGAAATTGAACTAGATAAATTACTTACGAAGCTGCTGCAAGTGGTGATTGAAAATGCTGGAGCAGATAAGTGTGCGTTACTACTGCTCAAAGAAGATAGATTGGTAGTTGAGGCGACTGCTCAAGTTGGGCAGCAATCAAAGGTGTTACAGTCCATTTTTGTGGAAGATAGTGCAGACGTTCCCCATAGCCTAATTTACACCGTCAAACGCAGCCTGCAACCTACCGTTATCCTTGATACAACATTACACCCGGTGTTGATAGCTGACCCCTACATCATTCGTCAGCAACCCAAAAGCTTGCTGTGTACACCAATTCTCTATCAAGGAAAACTGTTAGGGATTTTGTATTTAGAAAACAACCTGATGACTGGGGCATTTACTAGCGATCGCGTCGAAATTCTCAATCTATTATGTACTCAAGCTGCAATCTCCTTAGAAAACGCCCGACTTTATCAGCAAGCACAAAATACTCTAGAAAACCTGGGGCAGACTGAACAATTTTTGCGGTTAATTATCGAAAATATTCCCCAGTCTGTTTTCTGGAAAGACTGCAATAGTGTTTATTTAGGCTGTAACCATAACTTTACTCAAACTTGGGGTCTAGGAGTGCCAGAAAATGTTATTGGAAAAACAGACTACGACCTTCCCTGGACTAGGGAGCAATCAGATTTTTTTGTAGCGCGCGATCGCCGCATCATGGAGTCTGCACAAGCTGAACTCAACATTATCGAAACTGTGCAGCAAGTAGATGGAAAACAAAAGTGGTCGAATACAAATAAAATTCCCTTAAAAGATAAAGAAGAAAAGGTTTTTGGTATCCTTAGTACCTCTGAAGACATCACTGAACGCCAGCAAGCACAGCAATTGCTACAACAGCAAAAACAACAATTAGAAGAAGCATTAGAAGAACTCCAAACGATGCAATTGCAAGTAGTGCAAGGCGAAAAAATGTCTGCCCTTGGCAATCTGGTAGCAGGTGTTGCCCATGAAATCAACAATCCTGTGGGCTTTATTGCTGGTAATATTGAACCAGCCAAAGATTATGTTAAAGATTTATTTGGACTAATTAATCTTTATCAAGAAAAGTTTCCCAATCCCGGCTCAGATATTCAAGATGAAATTGATGCCATCGACCTGAATTATTTACGCGAAGATTTGCCTAAATTGCTGGACTCAATGAAATTGGGTGTTCACCGTATCCGCAGTATTAGTACCAGTTTGCGAACATTCTCCAGAGCAGATAAGGATTATAAAGTTCCTTTTGATATTCACGAAGGCATTGACAGTACTATTCTGATTCTCAGACACCGTTTAAAAGCTAACGAAAACCGTCCGGCAATTGAGGTGGTGAAGAATTATGGCAAACTACCCCTAGTGGAATGCTTTGCTGGACAACTTAATCAGGTGTTTATGAACTTGTTAGCAAATGCCATTGATGCACTTGAACAATACAATACAGAACGGAGTTTGGAAGCGATTCTTGCTAACCCCAATTGCATCACCATTCAAACTCGTGTAGCAGACTCAGGTCAGGATGTTTTGATTAAGATTACTGATAACGGAGTGGGAATGTCACCGGAGGTTAAACAAAAAGTATTTGACCATTTATTTACCACCAAGCCTGTCGGAAAAGGCACTGGATTAGGATTAGCGATCGCTCGTCAAATTGTGGTAGAAGCACATGGCGGTTCACTCTCTTGTACTTCCGAACTTGGAAAAGGCACAGAGTTTGTCATTCAAATCTCTACTCAACAACAATAATGAGTGCTGTTAGCGGTAGCGGGGCGTTTAGCCCGTGCTGAGTAAAGTATAAATTACTCAGCACTTTTCATTTTTGCTATTTAAATTTTAGTTGGAAATAAAGTGACAATGATGCTTAAATTATGTAAAAGCTGGTTAAAACTCAACCCTCGAAGGTATGCCCTAATTAACAAAAATTACTACTCATTTAAATTGCGATCGCGAAACTTCCTATTATTATCAATTGTGGTAATTCTGTCCATTAGCATTAGTGCTACAGCTATCACTAGTTACACTATTGTTAAAGGGTTGTTGCTCGATAGTATCAAGGAACAAGTACTGTTAAAAACACACCAAGGTCAGGATGATATTGATAACTGGTTAGCCATTCGGAAGACAGAAATTAAGACTTTGGCAAATTCTGTTGTGGTGCGATCGCTAGATTGGTCTGTAATGGAACCTTACCTACAATCTGAGGTCAAGCGGCTACAAACGTTTTTACTCATGGCATTGGCTACATCAGATAGTGCATTAATCAATACTCACGGAGATCATCTCAATGTTAAAGACCGAGAATTTTTTCAGCGGAGTATGGCGGGTGAAACGGTAGCAGCCGATCCAATTATTGGACGCACAACCAAACAGTTACAGATTCAGATTAGTTCGCCGATTCCTGCCGAAACAGGCATAAAGCCAGCAGGTGTTTTAATGGGAGGAATTCCAATTAACCGAGTAGTTGAGGTCATCAGCAATTTACATCAAGGCAAAGGTAGCTATGCCTTTGCGCTGAATTCTCAAGGAGTTCCCATCGCCCATCCCAATACGGAACTAATTGGTACACCCGAAAAAGCTGCCGAGAGTTTCCTCAACTCGCGCAATCCCAGATTAGTTGAAATTACCCAAAAAATGGTAGCTAAACGTAGAAACATTGAATTGGCTCAACTGGATGGTAAGTCGAGCTATGTTGCTTACACTCCCCTGAGAGAAGCAAATTGGTCAGTAGCGTTAGTTGTGCCAAAAGAAAATATTGAATCGCCATTACAGGCGTTGAACCTGTTGGCTACAGTTTTGGGAGGATTGTTGGTAGTTGGGTTGATTAGTGCATGGCGACAGGTGCAACTATATGAACAGATTCGCGATCGCGCCTTGATTTCTAGCCAGCAGGCGCAACAACTCAGCAAAACTCTGAAAAAATTGCAAAATACCCAAGCTCAACTCATCCACACCGAAAAAATGTCTAGCCTGGGACAATTGGTTGCTGGGGTGGCACATGAAATCAATAATCCTGCCAATTTTATTCATGCCAACCTCAACCATGCAAGCGTTTACAGCCAAGATATCCTCGATTTGCTCAAGCTTTATCAACAAACCTACCCAAATCCTACCCCAGAAATTAGCGATCGCGTCCAAGACCTTGATATTGAGTTTTTGGCAGAAGATTTACCTAAGCTAATGGCATCAATGCAAGTGGGAACCAAACGCATTCGTCAAATTGTACTATCGCTGCGTAATTTTTCACGCCTTGATGAAGCAGAAATGAAATTTGTAGACATTAATGAAGGATTAGACAACACTCTGATGATTCTGAATCATCGCCTGACAGCCACGCCTAATCAACCAGAAATTCAGATCGTTAAGAAGTACGGTGATTTACCCCTAGTAGAATGCTATGCAGGGCAACTCAATCAGGTGTTTATGAATGTTCTAGTGAATGCAATTGATGCTATAGAAGAGTCATTAGTTATTCGTCATACCCTGCAAGAAAGCGAAGCGTCTACGTCATTAGTAAAGAATGAAGGACAAATTCGCATTCAGACTGAACTCACTGATGAAAAACAAGTGATTATTCAAATTTCTGATAATGGTATTGGGATGTCAGAAGAGGTAAAGCAACGAGTATTTGACTATATGTTCACTACTAAACCTGTGGGTAAAGGAATCGGATTAGGAATGGCGATCGCTTATCAAATAGTTGTAGACAAACATCGAGGAACTATTGAAGTTGATTCTACTCCTGGATGTGGAACAGAGTTTAGCATTGGTATTCCTTTAACAAGTAAAAATTACTGATAACATCCTCTTAGAATATACAAACCGCTATATTTTAAAGATAAAATATAAATTTTATATTTGCTTTGACATCCTAATAACTGGGAGACAAGCTCCATTAGGGAGAGATATTTCAAAATGTTCAATATTATAAAACCCGTGTGCTTTATAAAGCGGCTCACCAGCAAGGGTAGCCACTAATTCAAGTCTCGAAAAACCTACGCCAATAGCTGCTGCTTCACAAGTAGCAGATGTATCTTCTATTACATTGATCTTTTTACATAATATCTACACTTATACTCAGAGGCGATATACTTTAAGAAAGTTGATTTGTAAATTCTATCGGCTACATAAATTACTACATCAACTCTCTGAGGTGATATGCTTTTAAAACTGCAACAAATTATTGTTAAACCTGGTCAGCAAATGTTGCTCAAAGATATTAGTTGGCAGCAGTTAGAAAATATTTTAGAAGAAATGGGAGAAAGGCGTGCTGCACGTATTTCTTATAGTTATGGTTGGTTAGAAATTATGGTTCCCCTACCAGAACACGAAAAAGATAAAGAATATATTGGTGAGTTAGTAAGAGTTTTATTAGATAAACTCCAAATGGATTTTGAGCCTTTCGGTTCTACAACACTTAAAAATGAGCGAATGCGGCAAGCAGTAGAACCAGATACCAGTTTTTATATTCAAAATCAAGCTGCTATCATTGGTAAAAATCGTATAGATTTAAATGTAGATCCACCACCAGATTTAGCAATCGAAATTGATATTACTTCTCGCACTCGATTTGATAATTATGAAATTTTGAGAGTTCCTGAACTTTGGCGAAATACACAACAAGGTTTAGAAATTTACTTGCTACAAGAAGGTAAATATATAAAATCTGAATCTAGTCCTAATTTTCCTGGTATCCCAATTGTTGAATTAGTCAATGAATATGTTCAGCAGTGTTTAACAATTGGCAGAAGTCAAGCTATGCGTAATTTTCGAGATTGGGTAAAGAATAATTTATAAGCATTTCTAATTCGTACGCCTTAATTTAGGAAGCTCTCGGCAGATTATTATAGAAATTTAAGGCTTTCTGAGAAAGGCGATCGCTCATGACTACTGAAAACAACCCAACAGCCGTTGTGGACTGGGAACCCCCCATGCCACCTACAGATTTAATTTTTGATGATGGTGAACCCTTGGAATCAAATCGCCACCGTATTGCCATGAATGTCTTGATTCGGTCATTGCAACAAGCTTGGGCTGACCGCAATGATTTTTTCACTGGGGGCAATATGTTTATTTATTACAGCAGTACCCAGGTTCGTAACCGTGATTTCCGAGGCCCAGCTTTCTTTGCGGTGTTAAATGTTGACAGCAATAACTCAAGACAAGGTTGGGTAGTCTGGGAAGAAAATGGTCGTTATCCTGATGTAATCATGGAATTAATGTCACCATCTACGGCAGCAATAGACAAAGGTATTAAGAAAAAACTTTATGAACAAACTTTCCGTACCTCAGATTATTTTGTCTATGACCCCTTTGATCCTAATTCTTTGCAAGGATGGCATTTAGATGATAATCAGCAGTATCAGCCTTTGACAGCAAATGAGCGCGGGTGGCTATGGTGTAAGCGTTTAGGTTTATGGTTGGGGAGGACTGAGGGAACAATAGACAGAGAAACGGCAATATGGTTGCGGTTTTACGATGTGGCTAGCAATTTGGTTTTGTTACCAGAGGAGGCTGCTGCTGCACAAGCACAAGCCGCAGTCAGGCAGGCAGAAATTGCTGTTGCACAAGCACAAGCGGCGGTTGCAGAAGCAGAAGCTGCTACTGTACGAGAAGAAGCGGCGGCTGCACAGGTGGCTCGTTTAGCGGCTAGATTAAAAGAACTAGGGGAAAATCCAGATATGTTGTGAATTTTGGCTTTTTTGATTCCAGCATTTTTTGTTTGAGATACTCTTAAGACTTATTTTGTAGGAGTAATATATGAAGAGACAAGTAATTATTTATCCAGGAGAAGATGGTTACTGGGTAGCTGAATGTCCGAGTTTACCTGCTTGCATCAGTCAAGGGAAGACCAAAGAAGAAGCTGTTACCAATATCAAGGAAGCTATAGAACTATATATTGAGATTTTACAAGAAGAAGGTCGGCCTATTCCAGAAGATCATCTGGAAACTGTTTTGGTTGATGTATGAGCAAATTACCTATCCTTTCTGGTCAAGAGTGCATTAAAGCTTTAAGGAAGGCTAGTTTTTATGTTTTACGACAACGTGGAAGCCACATTATTTTACGTCGAGATGAGCCATTTGCTGAAGTGGTTGTTCCGAATCATCAAGAATTAGATAAAGGAACTTTATGAGCAATTATCAGACAGGTTGGGCTGAGTGTTGATGAATTTATCGAGTTGCTGTAAGTCAAATACTGGGTGCGATCGCTATTATGAAACATCACAATAAACAAGTGCGATCGCTATTAAACAAAGCTTCAAAATTAAGGTCGAATCGGCACAAATTCATATTGATCAGTGCCAGGTATTTGTTGAACTTTGACTAAGAAGATGGCATTATCTTTGCGATCGCCTGATTCTGAAAACTGAATCTTTCCTGTCGCACCATCAACTGAGAAATTTGGATTGTGCAACACATTCTGCAATTCATTGCGCTTGTTAGTTTGCCGCAAACCTGTGACGATCGCCAAAGTAGCATCATAAGTCGTCGCCGTTCGCCAATTCACTGTTCCACCCCAAAGTTTTAGAGCATTGTGCTCAAAGGGATTACCAGTAAATGCTTGAGGACGCCAAGGGACAGCCAGTACCATACCATCAACATCGGCTTTCCCCTCCTCTAGAATCTTTTGCGTGTACAGTCCAGGATTGCTAAATAGTGCTAACTGACCTTTGTTAGCTCGCGCCACCGCTAGACCTTTCTTTCTTTCATCTATGGGGAAAGTTAATAACAAACCGTCTGCACCAGTTTTTATAGCTTGAGAAATGACTATAGAAGGATCAAGATTGGAAGCAGAAACATTACACTTTGTGGGATTAATTTTGCCACCAGCTTTCTTTATTACTTCTTTAAACTCATCCTTGAGCGATGTATTATCGGTACTTGTATAAGATACACAAACAAGAATATTGGTTTTACGAGCATACTTGATGGCGTAATTAGATAGCTGTTCTGCCACTAAGCGACTACTGATACTAGTGCGAAATACATTTTCGTATCGACTCTCATTCAATTTTTGATCAGAACTAGTGGGAGATATCATGACTAAACCATTTCCGCTCTGGAAATACAGATTGGCAGCATTCTTGAAAGCAAGAGTAGCGTTGGGTCCCACAACAGCCAAAATGTTGTTATCTTCTTTAACAAACTGTCTAGCAATATTTGAGGCTATATCTGGCTCATTACCATCATTAGCGATCGCTACCTCCAATAACTTGCTATTGATACCGCCGCTACTATTCACCTCGTCTTGAACCTGAGCTACACCACGTAGCATTTCTTTTGACAAATCTGGATTATTATCAATGGGTACGCTCACAGCAATTTTGAGCCTATCTCCTTGCTGACGAGCCTTAGCGTTATTCAAATAAATCAATGCTTCTGGGTCTGTACGCTCTTTACGATTAGCTTGACGGGATGACTCGAATTTCTTAATAGCAGTTGAACAATCACTGTTGAAAAATGCTTTCACTCCAGCTTCTTTATTTGGGTTTGTATCTTGTTTTAATAAAATTTCTTCACCCAAGCTAATTCTGTCATTCAAACTATACGTCTCTTTAGCACAGAAATTTACTGGAGTCTGAACTATCGGGTGAGGCGGATTTGAGGTTCGGGGCAGTAAAAAAAAGTAGACTAAATTACCACCAATAACTACTCCGATTACGCTGGCTACTATATATTGTAGAAAATTGTTATTTCGGGTAGGTCGAGGATTTATCTGAGTCCAGGCATTTGACTGTTTGGGAATTCTGATATCTTCTCTTTTTGCTATATCTTTATCTTTGTCGCCGAGAGTTGTTGAATCTTCTCTCTTCCAAATTCGGTCTTCAATTGGTTTTATATCTTCATCCCTGAGTACTAAATGTTCCTGAAGACGTTTCAACTTAGTGCGAGTTTTATCACTGAGACTAGAATCAGATTCTACTGCCTTACAGAACGCTTCTTCATACTTTTGTAATTTTCTTTTGTACTCTTGATAAGGTTTTAAAACCTGAGCTTCTATTGAATCCGTCTCCTCAAGTGCTAGTTGCAGACTCTCCTGTTTCTCTTTTAATGTGATGCGATCAATTTCATGAATTTCACCACCGCCTTCCTTTGCTAATTCTTGAACTAGTTTGTGATAAATAAGCTTTGGATCGCCTTTTGGTGCTTTAGCTAGCTAAATTTTATAACCTTCTTCCACTGGGTAGATTTTAGGTGTCATTGCTGGGGCTTCTTGCTTGACTTTAATACTGGCATATTCATGCAGTTCATCAACAGAAATCCTTCCATCTCCGTCTTTATCGGCTGCTCCTTTTTCAATCCCCTCCACTAGATAGCGTGTATAAACTGAAAGTTCTGAACCTTCTTGCTCAAATGAGTACTGAGTTGATGTGGAAGAAGTCAGAATTGCTCGTCCTTTTCCGCCTAGCTCCTCTTGCAAATTTACTGTGCTGTCATCTCTTGGAGTCATATCTCGAGCAATTGCCCCACTAAAGCAGCAATCCAAAATCACCACCTGTCTCTCAGATTTGCTTTCATTCATATTTTCGTTCAGAACATTAGCTGCTAGTGCTAAGTGCTTAACTAGCCTTCCATTCTCTTTGCGAGTATTGCAGTTTGATAAGTAAAGCTTGCCGTTTTCATCTTTTATTCCATGACCAGAGAAGTAAAACAGCAACAGGTCTTCTTTTTGGCGATTGGCAAAAAGTCTGTATATCGCATCTTCCACTTCTTGCCGATTGGGATTTTTTAGTGCTGTAACATCCGTCTCGGCAAATTCTCCCATTTCTGGGTTTAGTAAAACTCGCTGCATTGCCTCCACATCTTTTGTAGCTGCAAGCAATGAAGTAATATCTGCTCCATACTCGCTTACACCAATTAGCAGCGCTACCTTCGCCATGTCGCTATTCTCCTTTATTTGTGGAATTTATCGGCTAGCTACCTGCGACAAACTTTTGTGCTTGTTCAATGGCGGCGGCTAATTCTTTCTGACTGCTAGCTTTCACCTTGAGTTTCTTACCGTTAGTCTCGACTTCTAATTCAATAGTTTTGTTACCCAAGCGATCGCCCAAAAATCCCAACAATTTCTTAAAATTGGCAAGGCTTACCTCTGCCTGCAACACTCCCAGCAGAAAACCTCCAAACGCCTTTGATCCTAAAGGAGTTTCTGTAACTGCTACAAGTTCAGCGCTTTCTACATCTAAGTTTTTGATTTCTCGCAGGAGATTCCGTGTTTCGCGTTCTTGCTCATCTGCATCTAAGTCTGGATTAGCAAGAGCGATCGTTAACTTGACGTTAGATTCAGAACTCATTTTGTACCCTTTTCGGTTTTTAGGCAGTTTACTGTCAACTATATTGCCGTGATTTCTCTATTGACATCATATCCGCTATGTAAATTTCCTGAAACTTCTTCAATATTTTGACAAAAACTTATAAAATTTAAGTAAAAATTACTAGAAATAGGAGTAAAACTCCTCTCTAACTCTATGCACTAGTATAAAATTGCAACGCAAAGCACTTTGAATTAATTGGGAAGCCTACACTGACCTGACGTACAGTGTAGGTAGTTCAGAGCATGTCAGGTTAATTAAAACAAGTCTAAATCTGTCACAGCACCAATACTGCTAGAAGATACCAATTTGGCATATTTCGCCAACACGCCTTTAGTGTAACGCGGAGTGGGGGGTTGCCAGTTGGCACGACGACGAGCCAATTCTGATTCAGATATATTCAACTGCAATAAACGAGCAGGTGCATCAATAGTAATACTATCGCCTTCTTCTACAAGAGCGATCGCACCACCAACTGCTGCTTCTGGAGCAACATGACCAACCACCATACCGTAAGTACCACCAGAAAAACGTCCGTCGGTAATTAATCCCACCACATCACCCAATCCAGCACCGATAATTGCTGAAGTGGGAGCCAACATTTCTCGCATTCCAGGGCCGCCTTTAGGCCCTTCGTAGCGGATTATGAGAATATCACCAGCTTGAATCTTACCAGCCAAAATTGCATCTAAAGAGGCTTCTTCGGATTCAAACACCCGTGCAGGCCCGGTAATTACTGGTTTTTTCACGCCGGTAATTTTGGCGACAGCTCCTTCCGTTGCCAAATTACCTCTGAGGATGGCTAAATGTCCTTGAGGATACATCGGGTTATTCCAAGTCCGAATCACATCTTGATTGGCAGATGGTTCTTCTGGTATGTCTGCTAATATCTCTGCAATGGTTTGACCGCTGATGGTGAGGCTATCACCATGTAATAAATCATGCACAAGTAGCATCTTCATTACTTGCGGAATGCCACCAGCTTTGTGCAAATCTGTAGCTACATATTTACCACTTGGTTTTAAATCACACAAAACGGGAACGCGGGCGCGGATAGTTTCAAAGTCGTCTATAGTTAACTCTACATCAGCGGCGCGGGCGATCGCTAAAAAGTGCAGTACTGCATTGGTCGAACCACCGACTGCCATAATCACAGAAATGGCATTCTCTATAGATTTGCGGGTGATAATTTGACGAGGCAAGATTTGTTTACGAATCGCTTCGACTAGGACGAATGCTGATTTTTCCGTGCTGTCAGCTTTTTCGGCATCTTCCGCCGCCATTGTCGAGGAATAGGGTAAACTCATCCCCAGCGCTTCAAATGCTGAAGACATGGTGTTAGCTGTGAACATTCCCCCACAGGAACCAGCACCAGGACAAGCTCGACCTTCAACCTCTAATAATTCCTTTTCATCAATTTTTCCAGCACTGTATTGACCAACAGCTTCAAAAGAACTGACAACAGTTAAATCGCGTCCGTTGTAGTGACCGGGTTTAATTGTGCCACCGTACACAAAGATAGCAGGGATATTCATCCGGGCGATCGCCAGCATTGCCCCTGGCATATTTTTATCACAGCCGCCAATGGCTAGCACACCATCCATACTTTGTCCGGTACAGGCGGTTTCAATGGAATCGGCAATCACTTCCCGCGACACTAAGGAATATTTCATCCCTTCAGTTCCCATCGAAATTCCATCGCTAATGGTAATTGTGCCGAACACTTGCGGCATCGCCCCGGCGGTTTTAATCCCCACTTCTGCCCTTTGCGCCAGTTGATTTATCCCCATATTACAGGGAGTGATCGTGCTGTAGCCATTGGCAATGCCTACAATGGCTTTATTGAAATCTTCATCTTTAAAACCAACTGCACGCAGCATAGCTCGATTAGGCGATCGCTGCACCCCTTGCGTTACAATTTGGCTGATCAAATTCTCCGACATCTTTTTTCCTTCCGTGCCATCATCGCAACAGTTGCGATTGTATTATCTGATTTTCTCATGCCTGGGCGATGCGATCGAACATGAGTAATTCTCTATGTTTTACCGTGTCTTTTGGTCAGCCCTAATTAAAATAAATCTTCATCTAAGCGTTTGTATAAAATAGGGATGATTCTTGTGTATTAAGCATCTAGAGTGTCAGAAATACTAGGGATAGCAATACGAATTTAAATATGAAAAAAAGCCATTGCCCCAAGTTCAGGCTCTGACTTTCTACATTTATAGCTCAGTATATTGATATTGATTGCGGTGCAAAGCTGGAGACACTCTAACTTTGCACTAGAGTTCTTCTTCAAAATTATATCTGCCTTGAAAATAGTGACTAGGGACTGAGGACTGGGAAAGAGATATTTTCCATTCTCTAGTGCCTTCTGCCTTCTCCCAAGGGGAGACGCTAAAAGCGATCTGCCTCCTGCCTTATTTTCAAGGCAGGAATATTAAATTAAAGGATGAAGTCACTTGACCCTACTTGTGGTGCTCCTATAAGCCTAATTTGAAACTCAGCCGACAGATCCCCATCAGTGCTACCTTGGATAATACCTCCTGAATAACGGATTTGACCTGGTGCGGAGAATTGGGCACTCCCAATAAAAGTGAAAGCTTGGTTGCCCCCAATAGTGGAGTTGGCATCGATAGTAAATAGATCAATTCGATCGCCTGGCAAGCTACCGTTTCCACGAAAGTCAGTGATTAAGTCACGTGACGAAAGTGGAGTATCAGAAGTTGAGTTGTACTTGAAAATATCATTACCCGATCCTCCAGTGAGAATATCATTCCCACTACCGCCAGTCAGGACATCATCCCCATCACCACCGATGAGAGTATCAGTCCCAGTACCGCCAGTGAGAATATCTTTGCCAGTACCGCCATTCAGCCTATCGTTGCCAGCACCACCGTTAAGAGTATCGTTGCCAGCACCACCAAAGATGTTATCGTTGCGACCACCACCGTTAAGGAAACTGTTGCCACTACCACCTATAAGGGTACTGTTGCCACCACTAACGTTAACGATATCGCTCTCACCCTTATTGCTACTACTGCTACTACTACTAGAACTGACACTAACACTGCCGCTACCGGAGGAAATTGATATTGAAGTTGCCATTGATGAATTTCTCCTAAACTTAGAGGGAAAAAAAATTACCTCTTTACTTCCCCATTATAAAACGGCATTGTTGATTAAGAGTATAAATTTGGTTTCCTTCAAAGGTATAAAGCAAACAATTTCAAACATGGAATTTGGGAATTTCATACTTTCATTCAGGAATGCTGAAAAAACAAGGTGAAAAGCTCAAGAGTGGGAATATATTCTTGAACCAAACCTGATTGGAACAGGTCTTTACTATTAAGTCTAAATATTTGAGAATTTTTGAGAATATTTAAGAAGTACTAGATGTATTTAATGATGTTTACATCAAGGTTGTATCAAAAATCATCTGATGTCCTTGTACCTTATGTTTTTAGTCGTTTAAGTTGGAAAATATCAAGGAATAAGTAGATTTATCCCTACGTAATTATATAGATTTGAGGACCCTGCTACTGTGTTTATAATAACAATACTATAGTATTACCCTCCAACTTACTTTTTTCTATTTATAAAAAAGAATAATTAACTTTCTTTTATCCTCTGTTCAGAATAAAATCATCACCCTTTGTTCAGATCGGGTTGGTTTTGTATATTGATATTTGCTTAGTGGTTGCTGTAGTTATATATAACAAATAATTGCCAATAAGTTAAAAGCTTTCTTAGACCAATGACACTAAGAAAAGCTTAAAGATTTGTGTAACTTGAATTCATTCCCAGTCTTAAGACTAGAAATGTATTTCGAGAGGGCTGCTGACTATGCTAAAGCTACTGGAGGCGGAACCTCCCAGGATTGGGGCTGTATTTTAACTTATACCAATTCTGTATGAAGATGCGCTAAACCATATTTAAGTACAAGAAAGAAAAACGAACCGCAAAGGACGCAAAGGACACAAAGAAAGAAAGAAAGAAAGAAGAAGTTAAAAGGGTTTGGCGCAGCCTCACAAAGAAATGGTATTAGTGCCATTCCCTTATTAGACCAGTGCGATCGCTGCACCCCTGGCGTTACAATTTGGCTATTATGGTATCATCGCGGCCATCGCCGTTAAGGATATCGCTGCCAGCATTATCATTTAAGATATCGTCGCCGGCATTGCCGTTAAGGACATCGCTGCCAGCACCCCCATTTAGGGTAGGGCGAAGGATAAGTGGGGAACCGTTGATGGTATTGTTGTCATTAAAAATGATACCGTTGACAATTGCCATTAGTAAGTTTCTCCTGAACTTAGAGGGTAAAAAATAACCTTGTCACTTTTCCATCAGAAAACGGTGTTGCTGATTAAGAGTATGAATTTGGTTTCCCCAAATGTGTAAAGGAAACAGTTTCAAAGATTGAATTTTTAAATTTCACTCTGTAATTCAGCAACGCCGATAAAACAAGGCAAAGAAATAACGAGTGGGAAAAGATAACTGAACCACACCTGATTGGAACAGGTCTTTGCTGTTAAGTTTGAAGATTTGAGAAGCACTAGATGTATTGATGAGATTGGCATCAAAATTATGCCAAGATTGATATCCTTATATCTTTACTGGTTGCAGTAGTAGGCTGCTATGAAACAAGCAGATTTCCTCCTACAGAAGCGCATAGTTTTTAGAACGTTTTGATTCTATTCATAATCACAAGACTATAGTATTACTTTCAAGCCTATTTTTTTCTATCTATAAGAAAGAGTAATTAACCTGATTTTATTTCTCTCGCTAAAACAAAATCTGAAACCTTTGTTCAGATAGGCTTGGTTTTACTTATTGAGATTTATTTGGTGATTTATCTAGTTATGTATAAGGAAGTAATTGCCAATAACTTAAAAGCCTTGTTAACCAGTGTGATAGCTACATCCCTTACGTCACAACTTGCCTTCTCAAATTCTCTGACATCTTTTTCATTAAGTGGCATCATCGTAACTGTTGCGATTGTATTACCTGATTTTCTGATGTATATGCGGCGCAATTTAATAACTATAAACTATAAGAGAGGCAAGCTAAACTTATCTCTCTTTGCGACTATTCAATTATCAAAATTCTGCATTCTGCCTTATTTTCAAAGCAGATAATATTAAATTAAAGGATAATGTCGCTTGCTACTAGTTGTGGCGCTCCTGCAAGCCGAATTTCAAACTCAGCCGACAGATCCCCATCAGTGCTACCTTGGAGAATACCTCCTGAATAACGGATTTGACCGATTGCAGAGAATGCGCGACTCCTGATGAAAGTGAAGGCTTGGTTGCCCTCTTTAATGGAGTTGGCGTCGATGGTAGATAAATCGATTTGATCGCCTGCAAAGATACCATTTCCAACAAAATCAGCGATCGCATCCCGTAACAAACCAGGCTGACTCTCGGAAACAAAGTTGAAATCGAAAACATCGTTACCCGATCCTCCAGTGAGAATATCAGTTCCACCAATACCAGTGAGGATACCACCGTTACCAAAATCACCGCTAATCGTATCATTGCCAGATCCGCCAACCAGGCTATCGTTGCCAAATCCCCCTACAAGGCTATCGTCGCCAGATCCACCGTCAATCTTATCGTTACTTAGGGACTTGCAAGAAAATAAGATCCCAATCAAACTGGAGTAATCGTGATATCCCAT
>NZ_JABXKL010000016.1 GCF_017114995.1 Nostoc sp. NMS9
CTCCTCAATGTGATTCAGTATGTCACTCATATTTTCGTGTTAAAAAACTTCTCATGATGTTCTTTTATCACAAAATATACTATTTTGGAGATGTCTATTGATGTATCAGCATCTAAATGTAACAGAGGCTTAGACATTGTGAGCTGATTCGAGAGCTACTTCAGACGCGATCGCCTCATCGATTTCTTGTTGATGGACAGCATAGAAAGCCAAGAGCGAGTCTTCGAGCGTCATTACGAATTACAAATTACGCTGTTTCTCCAACCATTCTAAAACCCGATTCCATGCCCACCAAGGGTCAGCGTCTTGTACTTGGCGCTGGCACTCTTTACTACTCAAATAGCCAACATGACCGCCATATTGAGTGAGTAACAAATCTATTACAGAATTGCGATCACACGCATCTTGTAATTCCGGTATGATGGCTGGGTCAAAAAGTGGGTCATCAGCAGCATATAAAATCAAAGTCGGTTTCGAGATTTGCGGCAATACTTGTAAAGCACTACTAGCTTGGTAATATGCTTCCACAGAAGAAAAACCAAGTCGGTTAATTACCAGTTCATTATCAAAACCCCAAATGCTGTTCGCCCGTTCAATCGCTTCTGGCTCAAGGCTTCCAGGATGGGCATCATGTATCCGCCACGCCAGTTTTTTTAAATTTTGGGCAATCCCTGCTTCCAAATATCTGCCGAAGGGTTTTGTAACCAGATAAGATAGCGATCGCTCCGAATCCAAACTTGGACAAATCACCATACCACCGCCAATATCGCTATCTTCTAGCTTTAAATCTCCATACTCCCTAATCACCTCACCAGCAATCTTCATTGCCCATAGTGCCAATTGCCCTCCTAAAGAATACCCTGTAAACCAAAATTTCCCCGGACATCCCATTGCCTTAGCAGCAGCGGCGATGCGAACAAAATCTTCCCCCTCATACAAACCATCAGAAGTCAGAGTTGGCGACAATTCAGCGGTTTTACCGTGGGCACGCCAATCAAATAACACCACAGCGTAGCCTTGAGCGTAGGCTTTACGTCCTAGTACCCTTAAAAACCATTCTGTTTTTAATTCTCCGGTAATGCCATAAGTACCGATAATCGTGCTATGAGCATTTTCTGGGATGGCAACCAAGCCAAAAATTGGCACACCTTGGCCACCAATGAAGATTTTTTTGTGATAAGACGGTTCTGGGTCTTTAGTGCTACTTTCCCAATAACGTTTTCCCCACAAAGCGGTGTATACAGTCATCGTCACACCGTTTTGTAAAAACCAAGACGGATTGTAGGGGGGAGTATAACACATCATAGACTATAAGATTTCGTGTAATTGAGTCTTGATTTCACAGTCATTTAATCTTAATATTTATGTAAGATTTAAAAACTTTTTCATCATTGATTCAAAAATCTTTGTATCTATCAAAGGTTGTTAATTATCCTTAATAAGTAGTAATAATTTTTTAAGAATGCCGAGGATTCTTGTCATAGACGATGACCCAGCGATTTCAGAACTAGTTGCCGTCAACTTGGAAATGGCTGGCTACGATGTTAGTCAAGCTGAAGACGGCATCAAAGGTCAAGCGCTGGCTCTCCAGCTACAACCAGACTTGATCATGCTCGATTTAATGTTGCCCAGGGTAGATGGGTTTACCGTTTGCCAACGCCTGCGTCGCGATGATCGCACCTCTGAGATTCCCGTGTTAATGTTGACGGCTTTGAGCCAAACTCAGGACAAAGTGGAAGGCTTCAATGCTGGCGCAGATGACTACCTCACCAAACCTTTTGAAGTTGAAGAACTGCTGGCGCGGGTGCGGGCACTTTTGCGGCGTACTGACCGGATTCCCCAAGCCGCAAAGCACAGTGAGATTCTCAACTATGGCTCATTAACCCTGGTTCCCGAAAGATTTGAGGCAATATGGTTCAATGAGACGGTGAAATTGACTCACTTGGAATTTGAGTTACTTCACTGCTTACTGCAACGCCACGGTCAAACAGTTTCTCCCAGCGAAATCCTCAGAGAAGTTTGGGGCTACGATCCTGATGATGACATAGAAACGATTCGAGTGCATATTCGCCACTTGAGAACCAAGCTAGAACCCGATCCTCGCCATCCCCGCTATATCAAGACAGTGTATGGTGCTGGATACTGTCTTGAATTACCCGGTATACCTCCATCCAATGAAGCGGCTTCGGTAACAGTCGTTGAATAAAATCACGCTAAATTCCCTTAAACTTTGCTATCACTTAGGCAAGAACTCTCTGTAACTCTTATCCCTTACCGCAAAGTTTAAGGTTATTGGTAGAATTTACTAGTATGTAGAGATGTTGCAATACAACGTCTCTACAAGCGCATCCGTGAGATTTTAAGAAAAATTCTTAAATTGTAGTGCGATCGCGCTGTGGTGAAACAGCGCGGTCTTTTCCCAAAGAACGTTTCTACTTATTCCCACACAATAAACCAAACCGAACTAACCCACGCTCATAACCGCGACGCATCAACCCCAATGATAACGCCCCTTGAATGGTAGTCCAACCGGCATTGAGTAAGCCCCAAAGTGCTTGGGGAGTGAACGCCGAATCAATTACTACATTCCAAAAGGGGGCGACGGCGGTTGACCAATCGGCGGTGCGAATATTGTTTAATGGAAGTTGACGTGCGATCGCTTCATACTCTGGTAAAGAAATCACATAAGGCAAACAATACACCCGATAAATATCCTGCAAATGCTTTTCCTCATCTGCCGTCAGTTGTAACTTATCAGTCGGTCGATGACACCAAGTCACCATAATTAACTTGCCGCCAGGTTTCAATACCCGATAACATTCCTGGAGAAACTTAGTTTTATCTGGCATGTGTTCACCGCTTTCCAGCGACCAAACCAAATCAAAAGAATTGTCAGCAAAAGGCATTGCTTGAGCATTGGCCACCTGAAACTGAGTTCTCAGACTCAAATTTGCTTCCGTTGCGCGTTCTGTTGCTCTGGCAGCTTGCACAGGACTCAAAGTAATTCCTGTAGCCTTACCATTAAACTTTTCTGCCAGGTATAAAGAACTGCCACCAATGCCACAACCCACATCGAGGATATTTTCTGCTGCTTGTACCCCTGCCCAATTGAGCAGTTCTTCGATTAAATCAATTTGAGCTTGACGACGGTCTTTTTTCTGGCTGCCATCAGCCCCGTAGTAGCCGTGGTGCATGTGTTCGCCCCAAATCTGTTCCCACAGACCAGAGGAAGCATCGTAGAACTGCTGAATTTGCTGGTAAAGTGTTGCATTCATGAAAAAAGTAGTATTGAGACAAAGTAGAATTCAAAAAAAACATACAGGTAGGGTAGTATGTGTAAGCTAACGAAAAATCAGTACTTTCAGCTTATAAATTAGAAAAAATGCTCATTTAATGCTCAAAGACTATATTTTAAGTAATTAATAGTAATATAAGTATCAATTAATACTCACTATTTATGCTCAATATATGCTCACACACTAATCATCTCGTATAAACTCCAAATAATACTCTAAGTCTAAACCACACCTTACCATACAAGGATTCTAGCTATTTTTAGCGCTATGGCACTTATTTTTAACTCTGAATTCCATCATTCCCTTGCCAGTAGTAAGTTGTAGGGCATTTTTGGCGGAAGTTAGAGCGAATAGAAAAAGGTAGTACAAAAATACTGTCTATCTATCCGTTAAGTCTAAAGTTCTCCAAGTAATACTCCAAGAACTTGGAACATAACCGCAAAAAAAGACCTCCCATGAGGTCTTTAACTATTGACTTGAAATTTTTACTCTATCTACTCACCTAATAGATACATAACCTCTTCTAACTTCTGTTTAGCTTTGTAGAGATTGATTAGTGTTTGCTGTTCCCATGACTGAGGAGCGTGTAGCCTCCTTTCTTCCATCGTCAGCTTGATAAGTGCTGCCTGTTCATCGGTTGGATCATTCATTTGATCCAATGCAGCACCAATATTTTGAAAAGCCTCAAAGCTCAATTTTTTTATTCCTCTTCCTTCCTTCATCTGATTGAGTGCGATCGCAGGGAAGGCTATAAGTGAAGTAACGTAGCTAGTTTTATATCCAGCGTTACCAGTTGGTTTTAAACCATAACGACGGCATAAATCACGTAACTCTTGGATAGTTTTGCTTTCAAGTTCTGTTCGTGTAAACATAGAGTAGCCATTTTCTAAAAGTGGTATCGGTAGGTAACAACTTTCTCAGGGTAAATTGCCTACCGAATTAAAACTGTATTTCGATGCTTGCTCCGAAACAAGCTATATTTACATCTCTCAACAATGCCTAACCGTAAGGGTAATCCTCAAAACTTTGACAATCCGCCAAGTAAAGAATTAACTGAAAATGTTACTTTTAGAGCTACCAAGGAAATGAAGGAAGAAATACAGAAACAGGATAATCCAGCACAGTTTTGTAGAGATGCCGTTCAAAAAGCACTGGATGAAAAGAAAGGAAGGCAACAGTAATTAGAGCTTTATTTCTAGCATTCTGTCTAAACTATAGATAGTTGAAAAGCAATATATATAACAGATTTAAGGCTAGGGCTAGGATTAAAAAAATGACTCTAGCCTTAAATTTATAGCTGTATCTCTGACTGCGTTAGAACTTTGGCGCGTCCGTGCCGATTGATTTTCATCGCGCTTCTGTAGACCCTGTGATCCAAAGCCTACAATGAATTGACCCATCATTGATTGGATAGGTCAACGTTTATTTAGCAATTTAAAACGTAAAAATTCTATTTCCCAACATTTCCCCATAACCATTAACTTACTTGTCCGGAGCTTGACAGCTTTTCTGTAATACAGTATGGTGTGTTACTCAATGTGCCAAAACTCATCGACATACTAAGATAAAGCCCTAAAAGCGCAAGCGATAGAAGAATATTTATGAGCAAAAATTTGTTTGGAAACCGATGGGAAAAAACTAAAGCAGAAGCTTTTGGTCAAGGAGGACAAGGCTCAATATATCTTGTCAAAGATATAAATAATCCGACATCAAATAAAGTTTTCGCTCTTAAAAAGCTAAATAATCCTAAGAGATTGTCGAGATTTAGGCAAGAAGTAAAATCAATTCAATAATTGAATAAAACCCCGCATCCAGGGGTATTTCCTATTAAAGATTGCTCTTTAGAAGAGGAACCATTTTATTTTGTTACTGAGTATTACGGAGATGATGTCTTAAGCAAGAAAGCTCCTTTAGAAGTTACTGAAGCTCTTACAATTTTTATCCAAATCTGTGAAATAATTAATTATATACATGAAAAAAATATAGTACACCGAGATTTAAAGCCAGATAATATAGTTTTAAGTAATGGACAAGCTATAATTCTTGATTTTGGTTTATGTTTTAATTTAAACAATGATTTGGATTGTGATATTGACGATATGGATGATAACTTTCGTATGACTGAAACTATTGAGCAAATTTTTATCTCTAAGTTCTTGAAGTATTACTTGAAGAACATCAACTGCATCAATCAAAATCAAGGCTCTCCCAAGCTTGGGCTATCCATTACCCGGATCTTTCTCAACACTTGTGAGAGTATTCACTCATGTTTTTTCTAACCCTTATGATTTCGTCGTTAATTCTCAATAAAAACGTAGTTTTATGGAGAATAATAAGGGTACATTTGTCAAGGATGCTTAAGACATCAGTATCCAAGATGGTTATAAAACCAGGGTTTCAAGATTGTAAAGAAAGATGTGACTAATGGATAGCAAGCTTGGGAGAGGGACTTTAAAATTCGCTCCCCTTCTCCCAATTTTGGGAGAAGGGGTTGGGGGATGAGGGCAAATTTTACATTTTTACAAATCGCCTTAACTCTGAGTTTATTATTGTTCGGGACTTGTTGAAGTGGATTGTGGTTCAACTGAGACAGGCACATCACCAGGGTTCGCGGGTATTTCTGGTTGATTTGGCGTCTGTGGCTCAGGTGTTTGTGCTGTAGAATCTGAACTCTGAGAAGGATTAACTGTTTGACTGGCTTGAGGTTGCTGTTGCCCACTTTTCTGAGCAATTTGCTGCATTAGCTGCTCAATTTTCTGGGCTTGTTCAATGTTGCCTTGCTCACGATATTCATTGTGAGCGCGTTTCAAAACTCCACTGGCTTTTTTGAACTCGCCCTGATTATATAAAGTTACTCCCAAGTTATAGTAAGTTGAGGCGCTTTTCGGATTTAGGCGAATAGCTTGCTGATAAACAGAAATAGCCTCAGGAGCTTGACCATGCATTGCTAGCAAATTTGCCATATTGCTGTAGGCTGTGGCATTTTTAGGATCTAGCTTCAAAGCTTGGCGATAAGTGGCGATCGCAGGCTCTATTTGACCTTGTTGTTGCAAGGCGATCGCTAAGTTAAGATAAATATTGGCATTGCTGCTATCTAGATTAATGGCTTTTTGGTATGCAGCGATCGCTTCCTCTAACTTTCCTTGTTCATACAGCAACAAACCCAGATTATACAGTGCTGCCACCCTTGTGGAATCTATCACTAAGCTCTGGCGATAAGCCGTAATTGCTGCATCTTTTTCTCCTTGTCGGTGCAACACTAACCCTAAATTGTAATAAGCTTCGCTAAAATTGGGATTAACTTTAATCGCCTCTGTAAATTCTTGTAAAGCTTCATCCAGGCGATTTTGCTCGATAAATATATTACCCAGATAATTCCGTGCTGCCCCAAGGTTAGGATCTCGCTGCAACGCTTGGCGAAAGGCATATTCTGCACCTTGTAAGTCTTGGCGGTTATAGCGCGTGACTCCCTGCTGAAAAAAGCTAGCTGCTTCGAGATTCTGAGAAATTGCAGTTTCTGCCAGCAGCTTGCTGACTGGGAAATTAGTAATTGTCGGTGCAGCCAAGAGCAAAAATGTAGAACAGCCACCGAGTGTTACCTGACAAAATAAATTTAACCAATGAGAAAATGGGTATTTTTCAGACATTAATAGCAGACCTGTACTTATTTTTAACTCCTCATAAGTCAGAGTACCCACCACGAAAGAAAAAATTCCAAATTCTCAACTTTTAACTCCTAACTCCTAACTCCTAACTCCTAACTTCGCACTCCCACAGCTGACGGCAAAATTAGCATGGCATCACCGAATGAATAAAAGCGATATCCAAAAGCGATCGCTTCGTTGTATATATTCAATAATCGTTGTCTGCCAATTAAGGCACTTACCAACATCAACAAACTGGAACGCGGTAAGTGAAAATTCGTAATCAAACCATCCACCACCCGCCATTGGTAGCCGGGATAAATAAACAAGTCTGTTTTCCCGCAAAATGGTTGTAAATTACCAGATTGAGCCGCCCCTTCTAAAGCCCGTACTGCCGTTGTTCCCACAGCAATAATTCGACCGCCAGCAGCTTTAGTGGCGCGGATTTGCTCTACTGTGGCGGCGGGAACTTCAATCCATTCTTCATGCATCTGATGGGTAGTTACGTCCTCTACTTCCACAGGGCGAAATGTGCCGACACCAACGTGTAGCGTTACAAAAGCTTGATTGATTTTGCGATCGCGCAACTTTTGTAATAATTCTGGGGTAAAGTGTAATCCTGCCGTCGGAGCTGCGATCGCTCCTGGCTGTTTAGCATAAACTGTCTGATACTGATCATCAGCAGCTGAGGAGGCAGTAATGTATGGTGGTAACGGTACTTCACCAAATACCTCTAACAGTTGCACCAAAGTCTTTCCCTCTGGTACATCAAATTGCAACAAACGCCCCCCGGTTGCTGCATCTGTTTCTAAAACCGTAGCCGTGAGGAGATGAGGGGATGAGGAGGATGAGGGGGATAAAGAAATTAATTTATCTCCCTCATCTCCCCCTACTCCCTTATCTCCCCCTGCTCCCTCATCTCCCCCTACTCTCCCCGCTTCCCTTGGTTCAAAAATAATCTTCGTTCCCTGTTTGAAGCTTTTTCCTGGCTTAACTAAAGCTAACCAACAGTTATACTGCCGTTCTTCCAACAGCAACACCTGAATTTTCGCACCAGTGGATTTATAACCATAAAGCCGCGCTGGAATGACCCTTGTATTGTTCATAACCAACAAATCACCAGAGTGCAATAGTGCAGGTAAATCATGGAAAATATGGTGTAGGGATGCTGTTTTGATGCTTGTAGTAGGAGAATTAACTACCAGTAACCGTGAGCTATCTCTAGGAACTGCTGGGTTTTGGGCAATGAGTTCTGGAGGTAGTTTGTAGTCATAGCCAGCTACTGAGCAATCTAATTCCAAATCTTTTTCTTGTGGGCTAGAAGTATCTTTCAAATTGGCTTGTACTAGTTTTTGCTTTATTTAGTATTTATACTCTCTTAAAAAGGCTGGGTTAAGTTTTCCCTTCTAAAGGAACTTTAAGGCATCTTCGCTCAGTTTTGTCGCTAGGCTATAAGATTGTTACTATTAAGTAACACGGAAAAATTAACATAAAAATTGGGTAAACCTCCCCATCTAAAAACGGGGGCTTTTACCCTACCGGGAACAGGCACTTATTGACGAATATAGATATGTAGGATTGGCTTTGATCCCAAGCACCAACAAACATGGAATACTTGTACTATCTGGCAAATGCCAGTCTAACCCTGAGGGTCGTTCAACACCTCCACGCTAGACCCCAGACACCAGTTTCGTTCGTCACCGTAATTCATCAAATTGATGGCTGGGTGGTTAGGATCAAACTCAAAGGTCAAGTTTCGCCCCAAGAAGATGGCGACTTTCGTGCTTTTCTAAATGAATTAGGAATTAGCTACGAACCGCCAATGAGGGTGCAAATGGCACTTTGGAGTTTGGAAGCGGGACAGTGTCCTGTGGATGTGATGCGTCGTTATCAGGTAGCGATCGTTTCTCATGGTAGCCCAGAGAGAGACGAAATTGAAGCGTTCCGGCAACAGTTTGTCCGGGGCTTAGGTTACTGTCCAGAAACTTTGGCGTGACACTATTTGGTTGTAACGCCACTACAAAATTATTGGTCATTGGTAATCAAAATATTTTATCGATTACCGATTAAGCATTATCAATTGAAGAGTCAAAAGCTGCCAGAATGTATTCTTGCAGCTTAAACTTGTATCCGGGTATTGATGAAGTAGCTAGAGGTTCTTGGTTTGCTGTAACCCCAGTCAGATTTTTTGATATCCTTTGACAGTAGACAATAGCAACATCAAATCGACAAGAATAATCTGCCTTCTCAGGGTACTGGGCTAAGAATATTCCAGCTGTACGCCAGATTTTTGCTTGCTTTTGTAGGGTGATTGCGCTTCTTCCCCCTGCATCCCAACTACCTGAACTGCGAGTTTTGACTTCAACAAATGCCAATATTGAGTGCTGAGTCCTGAGTTTTCCTACTTCTCCCCTGCTCCCCTGCTCCCCTGCTTCCTTTGCTTCCTCTGCTTTTCTAGCATATTCAGCGATGATATCAATTTCCCCCCAGCGGCTAGAAAAGCGACGATGGAGAATTATCCAACCTGTAGATTGCAACCATTGGGCAACTAGGTCTTCTCCTAATGAACCAATATCTGGATAATGAGATGGAGGAAGGTTAGCCATTGACTAAAAATATCATGAATTCTGTGAATTCTAGGTTAAGCGATCGCACAACGGGTTTTACACTCAACTTATCCAGCACTGAGTTGGAATTGAAGCGTAAAACAAACCATCACATTTGGGCAAGTATACTCAGCTTATTCCTCTGGGGAATAGTTAGCATCACCGCAACGGTCGGTTTTGCTCCAACAGCTTTGGCACTCGAATATAATAAGGAAATTTTGGTTGAGGCTGATTTCTCAGGACGTGATTTAACAGACTCCAGCTTTACTAAAGCTAATCTTCGTCAGAGCAACTTCAGCCGAGCTAATTTGAACGGTGTCAGTTTCTTTGCAGCAAATTTAGAGTCTGCGAATTTGGAGGGTTCTGATTTAAGAAATGCCACTTTAGACTCGGCTCGTTTAGTCAGAGCAAATTTGACAAATGCACTGTTGGAAGGTGCTTTTGCTGCTAACGCCAGATTTGATGGTGCAATCATTGACGGGGCAGATTTTACCGATACGCTGCTGCGTCCCGATGAGCAAAAAAAATTGTGCAAACTTGCCAAAGGGACTAATCCTATTACAGGACGAGATACGCGTGACACGTTGTTTTGTCCTTAGTATTTTTTAGCTGGGAATTGGGCATTGGGCATTGTGCATTGCTTATTTCCCATTCCCTACTCATAAAATATTGAGCAACTACCAACCACTCGCACCAATCTTTTGACAAACAATTTTCATACCTTTGCCTGGTGAAGAACTTGCTACAAAAGGGATTTCTCCTTTTTCTTTATCCTCTTCAAGTAGCTGTCCTTCTGGCCCGTAAATCGCAATGCGATTGCGAAACAGCCGCGATTCTTTGCACGATGCATCAAAGGTAGTCTCGAAGATGCCATCTCCATAGATCCCGTAAAGCTTGTATATCGTGCCCTTAATCGTTTCCGTGTCCAAAGCTACGCTGTTTCCTAATTTATCATGCCCTACAGTGATATATCTTTGTGCATCTTGAGCGATGGCTGCGCCAACACCTTCGGCGATCGCACTACCATTACTCAATAAAATAGCGATCGCACCCACAATCCCGCCTATTTTAAAATACATACAGTTTCAAAATATAAGATTTCATATATTTCTATCCGCAATCAAAGGGTTTTGGCAGGGTAGAAGCACTGAAATCAAGACAGAGCAAGGTTGTTATACTAGGTTGTAATACATTATGGGAAGCGTAAAGCACTAAATAAATAGCTGCAATATTTTTCAAAGTATGAGTGAAACACTTGCTGATATTGCCATACCGCCCCAGTTTCCCGATCACACTCAGCTACCAGAGTCTGATGGTACGTTTGTGAAAAATTTTCAAGAGCATCCCCAAACTGTCATTTTGACAGACTCAATTGCTCAAGTTTTGCAACGCTTACATCCAGATGGACAGTATTGCATTGGCCAAGATTGTGGTATTTACTGGCGAGAAACCGGTCCACCAGAAAAAGGAGCAGCAGCACCCGACTGGTTTTATGTCCCTGGTGTAGCACCAAGGCTAGATGGCAAAAACCGTCGCTCCTATGTTTTGTGGCGAGAATACATACCTCCATTGATTGCCATAGAACTAGCTAGTGGTAATGGCGATGAAGAACGAGATGTCACCCCTTTACCTCTAGCTGGTAGTCAGGAAGGCGCAAAACCAGGTAAATTTTGGGTATATGAGCGAGTAATCCGAATTCCCTACTATGCCATTTATGAAATCAGTAATGACAAACTGGAGGTCTATCACCTGGTAGATTTTTCATACCACAAGATGCAGCCTAATGAGCGAGGCCACTACCCAATTCCTCCTTTAGGAGTAGAACTAGGGTTATGGCAGGGAAGCTACTTGAATAATCCTGAGCAATTTTGGTTGCGCTGGTGGGATTTAGAGGGAAATCTTTTACTGATTGGTCAAGAAGAAGCTGAGTTGCAAAGGCAAAGGGCCCAGCAAGCAGAACAAAAAGCTGCACAATTAGCAGAACGGCTCAGGGCAATGGGTATCGACCCAGATGTAGAGTAATATTTACTAACGTTATGGCAAGCCGAAAAACTTAGTAATCACAGGCAAAAGCTTACCACAAAGTTCAACCAGCTTTTCAGTAGTAGGTAAATCAGCGATGTCTACGACGGGCTACGCCAACGCACCTTTCAATAACTTGAGGGCTGTTTTTGCTATCTTCTGCATGGCTCCATCTTTTGGGTTTGGCAATGGGGCGATCGCATCTGCGTTCAAATGGGAACTATAAGAAAATAAGCTAATCCTTCAAATCCTGTAGCGATCGCCTCAAAGCAGCAAATGGTAAAAAAGCTTGAACAATCACTAAAGTAAGAAACTTTAGCGTGGCATTTCTTATCAATGGTTGGCACAGCCCAGCCAAAGGTTTTGAGAGCATCTTCCTCACATTTTTCTTGCGCGGTATTGGCTCTTGGGTGATCGCAAATCAGGGAAAGATTAAATCGATAGCATTGCAGCTTGATCTCAGCTTTGGGGTCTATTGCTACTCACGCTCCAATTAAAAGCGTAAGTAGCTGCCAAGCATAAATTTACGTGTATTCTGGTTAATTTGCTACAATGAAGCGAATCAAAACTCAATTCATATAGTAGTCTGTCAAATTCATTTTGACGGTTAGAAAGACGCGATAAATCGCCGTCTCTACAGGAAATTTATCCGTCAATTAGTTCTTGACAGACTAATAGTAGGTATAGCAATATAGAACATGCATCTTGAGCAAACGCAACAGAGAATAAGAAATTTAATGTCATTTTTTGTGACAGAGATCAAGGCTGCTACAGCGATGGAGAAAACAGATATAAACAAAGTATCTGAGAATGTATTAATACCTCTCTTTGCAGAAATTTACGGCTTTAAAAATCTTAAAAACTTGAATTTTACAGAAGGTAGTAACTTTCCTGGTATTGATTTAGGTGATGAAACAGCAAAAGTTGCTTTTCAGATTACAGCTACGCCTAATATTAACAAGATAAAGCACACATTAAATAAATTTATCGAATATGAATTATATAAAAAATATGATAGATTAATTATTTATATTTTGCTAGAAAGCAAAATTCTTATTCAAATAAAGAAATTAATAAAATCATCCAAGGTAAGCTTAATTTCAATCCCAAGCAAGATATTTTGGATTATCGCGACGTACTCAAAGCTATTAATCAATTTCAAATTGAGAAAGCATTAAGCATAAAAACCCTTTTGGAAGAAAATTTTGGCACTGGTAAAATGCAAGTTGAGAGTGAAGAATTAGTAGATGGTTCTCATAAAAAATTAAACTCAGAACTTGAGGAGACTTTAAAACTGTATTTTACGAAATGTTTTGAGGATGATGAATTTGCAGAATTAGACCAAGCAGGCGAAACTGATCCAGAAAGTCGTACATTGCTAGAACAGATATTTATTGATCTTGATATTAAAATTAGAGGTGAAAAACCTATTAAGTTAAGGTTAGAGGATTTGCCTGAATCAACCAGAAGAAAATTTTTTTACTTAGAAGAAGCAGATGACATCCCTTTTTGAAACAGATCAATCTACTAATCTCACGGTCATGGATTGTCTTTTGGAAGAGTATTATACCAGGGTTGTAGTTATTGGTGGCCCTGGGAAGGGGAAATCTACACTGGGGCAGCAGTTAGCGCAGGTACATCGTGCCAAGTTGATTGGAAAAAAAGATTATCAATCTAAAAAACCTAAAACTGTAAGGATTCCCTTTCGGATTGTACTCAAGCACTTTGCCCAATGGCTTGCTAAAAAGCCTGATTTGGATAGCTTAGAAGCTTATATAGCTGAGAGGATGGGCGTAATAACCTCACGGACTAACTTAGTATCCCCAAAAGATATTCAAGATATTCTTTGCTGCCGTCCTTGCCTTTTGATTTTAGATGGACTGGATGAAGTCGGAATTACTGAATTACAAGAGAAGATGCTGGTACGCATTAAAAACTTTCTGTCAGTAGCAGAAAGTTTAAATGCTGATTTAATGGTAGTAGGAAGTTCTAGACCAAAAGAATTTGATAAACAGTATAAAAGTTACTTTAATACTAAAGAATTTTTGCATTTAGAACTAGTCGATATGTCAGCCCAAAAAGTTAATGAATATGCTGATAAATGGGTATTAGCAAAAAAAATAAAAGATGAAGAAAAACAAAGAATAATTTCGGTTCTTCAGTACCTGTTATGCTAAACAATTAAATTTCAAGATGAAAAAATGTAA
>NZ_JABXKL010000072.1 GCF_017114995.1 Nostoc sp. NMS9
AATGCCGATGCCGCACCTGAACGAACGTTGGCGGGAACCTTTTCATCCTTGAGGATATTGGCAGCTTTCTCGGCAATATCCTCTGGTTTCTTCACCAGAGATTTTAAATCTTTGAGATTATATTCAACTAATTGCTTGAGAGCATATCCCTTAACTTGGTCAAGTCCATCATCAAGGGCGGCTAATATACCGTTAATCTGCCAATCTTGGGGTTTGGGTTTAGGTTTTTCTTTGGCGCTTACCCAAGGTAGACAAAAAAGGAAAGAAAGGATAAAGGCTAAAGCATAAAGGATAAAACGAGAAGGCTTGCTGCGGTGGCGGGGAGTTGTGACCATGTTTGGAGCAAGGTGGCAGATTACACGCGGTTATGAGTATAATAACAACCTTGCAATTCGTAATTCCTGATTGAGAATGCAATTTGGTATCAACAAGTGGTAGGCAATCTACATTCACAAGTATAAAAGACTCGTCCACGAGTATCAAAGACTCTCGCGCCAGTATAAAAGACTCGCTCACGAGTATAAAAGACTCGTCCACGAGTATCAAAGACTCTCGCGCCAGTATCAAAGACTCGTCCACGAGTATCAAAGACTCTCGCGCCAGTATAAAAGACTCGTCCACGAGTATCAAAGACTCTTGCGCGAGTATCAAAGACTCATTCACCAGTTGACAAAATAAAAAAGGGAAAAGAAAAGCAATTAAATCTCCCTTTAACTTTTCCCCTTTGACTGTTCCGGTATCTTTGGCAAGATTTTCAGCCTATGAACCAGAGTTCGTTTTAGCAGGTTTATTTTTAATAGCCTTAAAACGATCGCCTAACTGTTCGGCAAGACTTTTTAACCCTGGAGTTTTCTTAGCAGCAGTCTTCACGTAATCATAAACTGTCAAACTGCTGCCCATTGCTTCGCTGCCGACTGCCATTAAGGTATCATCTACTTGTTCTGTCAGTTGTCGCAATCCAATCAAAAGTTCGGTAAGCGTTGCTGCAAGTTGATAATCCCGGACAAATTCATCTACATCAAAGCTGGCTGGGAGAATTTCTCGGTTAGACTGGGCCGCAGTCAGGCTGGTATTGACAAAGGCTAGGCTTTTATCGCCCATCTTAAATAACTTGCGTCGTTCTTCCACACTCAGAGTCACGAGAAAAGGCATCTTTGCTTGGATAGTCGCAAAGGCTGCTTTAATTTCTTGGATATCTGCTGGGGAAAGGGAGCCTGTAATGTTTTGGTAAGCCATTGGATATTTACCGTAATGAATCTGTTTGTTATGATTCCCACTGGTAAATGCGATCGCACAGTATTTAAAGAATGGGGAGTAGGGAAAATAACCTCTCTGGTTGTACACACAAGTCGAATTACCCCCCTTAATCCCCCCTTTCCAAGGGGGGAAACCAAGAAAATCTAGTTCCCTCCCCTTTCCAAGGGGAGGGTTAGGGAGGGGTAAAGTAGTAATTTCGGGAGGTTTCTGAAGTGAAAAGTCAGTTTACCGAATAATTTTCTTAACAACAACAACAAAGCGTTCCATATCAGCGTGGGTAATAGCTCCCATTGTCGAGACTCGGAAAATAGATTTGGCTAAATTTCCCTGTCCAGAATAAATGATATAGTCTTGTGCTTTCAGCTGGTCGTGAAATTCTTCATAGCTGAAACCGTCTGGCAAATAGTAGGCATTCAAGACAACGGATGAACTGCCAAGAGGAAGTAGGGGTTTAATTCCGATTGAGGCTAACCCGTCTCTGACTAAGCTGGCAAGTTGGTTGTAATGGCTGTGTCTGCTACGCCAACCTCCTGCTTCTGCCATTTCTTGCAAAGCTTCTGTTAAGGCATAAAATGTCTGTACTGATTGCGTAAAAGGTGTGCCGCCTCGGTCTTGCTGCTGGCAATAGGTTGCTAAATCTAAATATAAGGTGCGGGGGATGGTGTCTACTGACGGCAGTGCATCCCGTTGCAGGATAACAAAGGACACTCCAGGAACACCATGCAGACATTTATTCGCTGTCGCAGCGCAAGCAGTGATTCCCCAATCTGCAAAATTTAGTTCCTCAGCACCAAAGCTGCTGACTGCATCTACTAATAGTTTGATACCGCGTTCTTGGCAAATTGGCGCAAGTTCTGCTAAATTATTTAGGCGGCCGGTAGTAGTTTCGTGATGGACGACAGCAAGGTGGGTGATGTCGGCGTTTTCATCCAGGAGTTTGACTAAAGCCTTGATATCGATTTCGGCATTCCAAGGATGGGAAAGTGTAATGTAATCAATGCCGTGGATTTTAGCGATTTTAGATAGTCGTTCGCCATATACACCGTTTTCAATGACTAGTAATTTACCGTCTGTGGGTACTAAACTGCTAATCATCGCTTCCATCGCTGCGGTTCCAGAACCAGTGAGGAGAACTGCTGCCCAGCGATCGCTTCTAAGACCATAAACTTGAAGTAGCTGTTCGCGGATTCTGCTTTGAAGTTGGGAAAATTCTACTTCACGGTGACACAAATCGGGACGCAACAGGGCATTTCTGACGCGATCGCTCAAATTGACAGGGCCGGGATTTAGTAAAATCATTTTGTCATTTGTCATTTGTCATTAATAAATTAAGAGTTTGGACTTTGAATTTATTAATTACAAATTAGGAATTATAAGGTCAGAACCAATGTGTTTCATAAAGCGTTGTAAAACTTCTTCCGGGGTGAGGTTGGGTCTGGGTAGCTTTTCTAAAGTTCCGGGACGGATTTTCAGATGAGCAAATTTAGGTCTAGTGTTAGCATCTGCGGTAAATAAGGTATCTAAAATCGCTGGGTCATCTCCGGCTAATGTAACGCCGTAACCGCACGCTTCGGCAATTTTGGCAAAGGATATACCCGCAGAGACGGTGGCTTGTGCGCCTGTGGAATCGTGAACTTCATTATCTAAAAGAATATGGGTTAAATTAGCACCGCCATAAGTGCCGATGGTAGCAAAATTACCCATTCGCATCAATGCTGCTCCATCCCCATCAATTACTACTACCTTCAGGTCTGGACGTGCTAAGGATAATCCCAATCCCATTGAGGAAGCGCAACCCATCGAGCCGACCATGTAAAGATGATTGGCGCTGTCTTTACTAGCGAAGAGTTCGCGTCCTGTGTATCCGGTGGTGGCAATTACTACAGTGTTTTCTGGATCGGTAAGTTCCACAATCCGAGCCAATGCTTCGCTGCGAGAAATGCGTTGTTCTTTGTGATCCCGAAAAAAGCTTTGCTGAATATGACCGCTATTACTATTTTCTCGTTCGGGGATAGAAGAACGGGTGAGTGCATGGGGGGCGATCGCTCCTTTACGCATAATTAAAGCATAAGGACAGCGTTCTTGTTGCATATAGGCTGTGGCTCTTTGCAGAACTGGTTCTATTTCTGCTGCGTGTGTGGGAAAAAATTCCCAAGGTATAGTCATTGTTTGCAGCAATTTCTCTGTAATTTGCCCCATTAATTGATGTTGCGGTTCATCTTGCAACAGGCGATCGCCTCGCAGTGTACAAATCAGCAGCAGCGGAATCCGAAAGATGTAAGTGAGGGAGGTTAGCGGGTTAACAGCATTTCCCAAACCAGAGTTTTGCATCATTACTACAGCTGGTTTACCAGCAATTGCTGCTCCGGCTGCGATCGCTACAGCATCTCCCTCATTAGCTGCGGAGATATATCTAAGTTGAACGTCATTGATGACGTAGTTAATAAAAGGCGTGAGAAAAGAACAGGGTACGCCAGTGTACCACCCAAAGCCAAGATTACGCGCAGCTTCTACAAATTCTTCTGCCTGGATCATATTAAGAGATGGGGAGTAGGGAGTAGGGAGTAGGGAGTGAGGAAGGGGGATTGGGGACTGGAGAGTTGATAGGAAAGATTATTACTTCGACTTCTGAACTCGGAACTTCGACTTCTGAACTCGGAACTTCGACCTCTGAACTCAAAACTTCGACCTCTGAACTCAAAACTTCGACCTCTGAACTCAAAACTTCGACCTCTGAACTCAAACCTTCGACTTCTGAACTCAAAACTTCGACCTCTGAACTCAAAACTTCAGCCTCAGAACCCAAAACTTCAATCTCACAATTCCCCATGCCCAATGCCCAATGCCCCACCCCTATTGTTTTAATTGAAAAGCAAGGTCAAGATCGTCCAAAGAATTAACATCTAACCAGTTACCGCGAATATAAAGTACCTTGATCGGTTTGCCTTGCTCGATTAAATAATTGCATAATTCTGGCAAACCCAGACTGTTAAATTCTGGTCGTTTTTGCAACTCATTGAGTGCTTCACTAACCCATTGTCTACCTTGACTCCGCAACCGCAACATCCCAATCCAGCGGCCGCTAGATTTTCCTAATTGTGTTTGTGTGGTTTTAGAAATGTTCAACAGGTTGACATCCTGTCCAAACAGAGAAAGATCGTCTGGAATTGAGCAATAAGCGTAGTCAGGTGAACCGCTAACAGACTTGCTGTTGGCCACAGAATCAACTACAGCGACAATTTCTCCGGGACATTCTAATAAATCTCGTAGGATGTAGCTTCTAAATAGTAAATCGCCATAAAGCACCAGCATCTCTTGGCCAAAACTAGCTTGAGCTACGGCTAAGGATGCTAATTCTCCCGTTGTTTCATAATCTGGGTTGCGGATGACTTTAGTCCCCGGAACATTGATAGTTTCTGCTTTGTAACCGGCGACAACGGTAATATCATTGATGGCAAGTTTCTTGAATTTGTCCACCAACAACCTGAGTAGGGGTTTACCTCCAAGGGGTAACATTACTTTTGGTTTATCTTGCGTCAACCCTGCTAACTCTTGGCCTCTGCTAGCGGCCAAAACAATCGCTTGGGTATTTTGTCGTCCGTTGTTAAAGTAGCGTTTTTCAGCTTCTTGGAGTTCATCCGCACCCTGTAGCCGGAAAATTTCTTTTACGGGAGCAATATCATCTTCAATGTTGATTAAAGTTTCGCTGGCTTTCACTTCACGCGCGATCGCTTGCATACTAGCAACAGCAGATCGAATCAGATGGTTTGCCCAGATGACCAAATTAACTTCAGCTTTGCGAAAAACATCAGTAGGCGTGCTGTAATATTTAGTCGGTATAATCACTAACGGAGAACGACCCGCCCATTCTTTAGCAAAGGCTAGCACTTGATCAGGACGTGATGATTTACTGTGAACCAGAATGGCGTTTGCTCCGGCGGCGTGGTAAGCTTCAGCTCGGCGCATTGCTTCAGAGAGATCCCACCCAGCGATCAAAGCTTCGAGTCGGGCGACGATGCAAAAATCTGGGTCTGTCTGACTATCCTTGCCTGCTTTAATTTTGCCGCAGAATTCATCAATATCAGCCAAAGCTTGGCGACTACCGTTGATAAAGCTATTGGTTTTGGGAAAAAGCTTATCTTCAATACAGACTCCAGCAATACCTCGCTGTTCTAACTTTTTGACCAGGCGGCGCATATTATTAAAGTTGCCATAACCGGTATCCCCATCTAATAAAATTGGAATGCTGGTGACATCAGACATAAACTCTAGCATTTCTACAACTTGAGTCCAACTGGCTTCATTATTATCTCGAACGCCATATTGAGCCGAAAGGGCTAGTCCACTCGCCCAAATTCCTTTAAATCCAGCCTCTTCCACAATCCGGGCGCTAATCCCATTGTGAGCTTCCATGATGAAGTCGAGTTGAGGCGATTCAAGTAATACCCGCAATTGGGCACACTTATTTAATTTTGCAGCGGTATCAATGGGTGCAAATATTTGATGCATTTATTCTGCTTTTCTCAACCTATATAATATGGCTAGCGGTTTTCAATTGCATGGAATACAGACCTCACCCTAACCCTCTCCTTTTAGGCTACAGCGTACACACATCTTGGTAATGAAGCCCAAACCCTGGATTTACCCCCCTTAATCCCCCCTTACCAAGGGGGGAAATATCCGGTTCTCCCCCTTAACAAGGGGGAGTTAGAGGGGGTGAGAAGGACTTGTGTGTACACCATAGCTCCTAAGAGGAGAGGGAAGCAGAAAAGCTTTTATTGCTGGAAGGGAGCTAAGTCTCAAAGGCTTTCTCCTTTTAGGAAAGAGGTCAAACTGTAATGTATCCAAACCAAAACTGCTATAAATAAAGATATTTTCAGACATTTTCTGCGACTTCTATTTGAGGTAAAATCTCGTTTTGGGCACGTTGAATATCTTGGGGAAAATCGATTTCGAGCCAAGGTAATCCAGTGATGTCTTCGTAGCCAAATGTTTCTGGAGTTTCTAAGAGCAGATCCCGAATTACTTCTTCATAAGGTTCATGATCGCGTCTGTCTGCAACATACTGTTCTGTGCGAGTAGCAAGACGGTGAGCAACAGCACTTTCAAAACGAAAGAATCCCACCGACTCACCGACAAAATCATAAGCTAAATCAGGAGCTACTTGTTTACGAAACTCCACTAGATAATTATCTCTAACACAAAGCTTCACAGGTTCATCTCCCGGTTCAAAATCCCGATCTAGTAAAAAGCTGTTGGGGATATTTGTCTTTACCAGTCGTTCGATGATGCGGCGATCGCACAATACATCTGCATCCATTAATAATATGTCATCGCCAGTAACTAAATGCTGACGTACAGTCCAAAGGCTGATTATACTGCCTTTGGTGTAGTCAGGATTATAATTCGTACTGACCCAATTTTCGGCTCCTAAAGTTTTGATTTCATCCTGAATTCTTTGTGCTTGATAACCAACAGCAATCACTACTTCGTCAATCTGATAATGACGGAGATAGTTCAAATGGCGCTTTAATAGAGATTTACCGTTAAATTTCAGTAAGCATTTGGGTTGGATTTGCCCGTCTTTACCTAAGCGTCGTCCAACGCCAGCAGCTAAGATAATTGCCTTCATCGTCAAATCACCAACAGTAGCTTAGACACCAGTAAATCTGGAAGTTTTCCCAGTATTTTATAATGACTGTTTTTTGCTCAAGACAATATTTGTTAATTAATTCTTAACATGGAGGAGGCAGGAGGGATGCAATCTGGTGGTGCTAAGAGCGAAACACTTGGCGAAAACCAAAATAGGCGATCGCATCTTTCATATTCGAGACAAAACGTTTTAGCATACCCATGCGGGTGTCGGTGACGTATTCCAAAGTCAAGACAATGCGCTGTTCGTTGTTACCCAAAGGAGTAACTCTGTGGTAAAGCTTGTCACCATTGAATAAAACTAGAGTACCAGGAGTTAAGGAGAGCGATCGCGTTTGGGTTTCCCGTTCAGGAATATCTTTGTAGAGTTGATATTCCAGCTTACTGGATGAGTTGTCAACCAAACCAAGCAATACTGTATAGCGTTTGCCGTGATAATAAGAGGTATCGTAATGATACTGGATATGGTCTCCAGGCTCAGTGTAATAGTACAGCGCGTAAGTATGGGGATCTGAATTAGGACAGGGAAGGAGTTTTTCTGCCGTAATTTTGTTAAGGAACTCGAAAAAAGCATTGAGTTGATAAAACTCTCCGAAAATCGGAGCAAGGCTGTCTAAGCTATAGCGGCTGATACTACCGCCCTTTTTATGATTGGGAATATAGTTGCGGTTGATAGCAGGTTGCAAAGATGGCAACAGCGTCAAGAACTGCTCGATGATGAAGTCAGAGAGAAAGTTCTCCACTACCAAAAATTCATTCTGTGCTTGAAACTCAGCTTGAAGTTTCTGGTAATCAACGGCTGCTATAGCTTTATCAATTGCAGTTTGAAGCTCCATTGATAATTTGATACTAATACAGGATTGCCAAAATAAACATACCATTCAATAAAGCTAAAAAGCCTGTTTTATATAGCTTTCTACCCCATGCCCCGTTATATTAGTTTGATTCCGGCTGCGGGAGTGTCCAAAATTGCCAAATTACCCATACTGTAAAGGTTGGCGCACCAATTGTTGCTGCCATTAATAACGGCTCTAGTCCATCCAGTAAGGTAACTATGGGAAACAAATACAGCACATCTTCAATGTCAAACCCGGCGAAATTTGGTTGACGGCTGGCGTCTTTACCTAAACGCTGTTCCATTTGGTTTCGCAAATGAAAGATGCAAGCAACAGACACGCCAGAGACTATCCCCATCAGCAACGCCCACCAACCAAATTTTCCCTCCCTAAGACCATATCCAATACACACAAACAAAAGAATGTGGATGATAGCGTCACTAGCAAGGTCATATTGATGTCCCCATTTGCTGCTTTTCCCGCTCAAACGAGCTAATTCACCGTCTGTATGATCGAGAAAGTTAGATAAAGCAAATAGCCATGCCCCAATGTTAACCCAAATGGTATTACCAACTGCGAGGGCGACAGCCGCCGCCAACCCTGTCAAAAGTCGTACTGTGGTGAGATGATTGGGGTTTACCCAACTGTCTTTTAGAGGTTTAATTAGCCAGTAAGCAAGTTGAGCATCCCAAGGCTTTGTGGTCATAGATGAACTTAAATTTTATCTGGTCTCGAAATATATAAATATATTGAAAGGGCTGGACTTTAAGCCTCTCAAAACTTATTTTACTTGTGACGTTAGCTACGAACTTTCGTAACAATTTTCTGGGAATAAAACGAAGCCGATTCTTCATTTTTGGCGCAATCTTGGGCAAACTTAATTAAATGGTGTCCGACAAGTCCAACGTGAACCAAGTTTTCAATATTACCTGCTTTCAGTGCTGGCTTGGCCATTTTCCAGAAAGTTTGACGATAGTTACTAAATAAGCCTATCCGCAGCAAAATATTAGTTAAATAAGTTAAACCTTTGCGAATATTAGCCCCAGAAGTCCGAGACGGGCTATTAGGTACTTCAATACGATTTGGATAGGTGTGTTCCATGTTGTAGGCAAATCGCTGATATAAAAATTCTGGCTCATAAGCAGTTGTAATGCAGCGCCGCCACATTTCAACCACTTGTTCATAGGGCATCAAAAATTCAACATTTGATTCGCGGCTTTCATCAAAGAGAAGTCGTCCTTCTGCTTCTAACCTCCGCCATAATGGAGTTCTAGGTAATGCATGAAGCAGGTTAATTGTCAACATAGGAATTTGCGATGCTCGTATAAATTCGATAATTCGGTCTGCTGTTTCTGGTGTATCTGTATCTAACCCTATAATGATTCCTGAAACTACTTCCATGCCATAGCTATTTAAAACCTGAATCGCTTTTAAGATTGGCATACTCAGATTTTGGTCTTTGGAAATAGCGTGAAGAGCATTTGGTTCTGGTGTTTCGATGCCGCAAAATATTGTGCAAAAATAAGCTTCGCGCATCATTTCCAGCAGCCTTGGACTTTGAGCTAGGTTGAGCGTTGCTTCACAGGCAAATTGGATGGGGTAGCCATTGCGCTTTTGCCAGTCAATCAGATGAGGAAGCAACTTCATGGCGGCGCGGCGATCGCCAACAAAGTTATCATCGACAAAATAAACTGCCCCCAAATTGCCAGATTGTCGCATTGCATCTAACTCAGCGACTACTTGCTCTGGTGTTTTCATCCGGGGACTGTTGCCATAGAGTTCGGGAATATCACAAAACTCGCAGTGATAAGGGCAACCACTAGAAAACTGCACATTTGCCAAGAAATAATCATTGATATTCAGCAAATGATAAGCTGGGGTGGGGAACTCTGTTAGGGGTAAACGTTCCTTGGTTTCAAAGCGAATTTGCGCTTGGGGACGTTGAGAGTTTTGGTCTAAATATTCGATCATGTGATCGCTAGCATCTCCCAATTCGCCCAAGTGTAAAATATCAAATTCAGGATAATATTCTGGACACCCAGATACCGAGGGGCCACCCACAACGGTAATTTTCCCCGCTCGATGGGCAAGTTCATTAATTTGATTAATCTGTGGTTTTTGGATATGCATTCCACTCACAATCACCACATCAGCCCATTGGTAATCAGCCCTCGTTGCTGATTTGACATTCTCATCAATAAAGCGCACTTCCCATTGTTTAGGTAAGTAGGCAGCCACAATTAAAATACCTTGGGGTGGCATAAAAGCTCGAACTTTACCCATAAGTGGGTAAGCGTGATGAAAAGTACCAAAGGAGCGGCTGTACTTGGGAAAAATACACAAAATGCGTCGATGGTGCGAAGGAACGTAGCGGGTTCCTTGAGCAGTAGAAGCGGTTTTAGAATTGCCCGCTACATTAATTTGGTTTTCTAAAGACTTTAAATTCACAGTCATCGCAAATTTCACCCTGGAAAACTGAGCAGGTAATTTGACAGTTTATTCACATAATTAGCTGTAATTCCAACTAGCTTACCAAAGAAAGGCAGGAGGCAGAAGGAATTAGAAATGTATTTTTGCACAAAGCAAAGTCCTAGCGATTATAAATTGCCCAATCTTAGCTTCAGTAAAGAAAGCCGTTGAACGCGGCTTATCAGTTGCCGAAACCGTAAGCCTGACGGGGATTTATTTGTTGAATTGAAGTTTTACGGTTAGCTCCTACTCTGGCACAAGCTCTAACTGCCAAATTAGCAGACAACAAAAACTTCGAGCGCAAGTCTTGATAGACCATATTTTTAATGCTTGTCTTGCTTGTAATTTGGGGTTTAACTTGCTGATTGGCATGGTTGCAAGCATCCGCAAACGCTTTCAGTCTCGCCTCTATTTTGACGACCTGTTCAGGGGTGGGCTTAAGCTTACAAACCAATGTCAGCACTTGTTCCATACTATCTACCGTATCACTTGTGAGGAATATTTTTTGACGGCGTTAGCGTAGCGGTAGCGAGTCTGCGAGCGTCATGAATTCGCCTACGCCTTACCCCCATGTTTGAAAACAGGGGCTACCACGGCGAGAGATGTTTGGTGACGAATTATTTACGATTCGGCAAAACTACCCATATGGTGAGCCTGTAATGAAAAAATTAAAGAGGCTGCCCCTTTTGATTGGACTTTGGACAAAGACAATCAACCTTTTTAAAAAGCAGTAGCAAATTCCTTTGCAAAATCTTCCAACTTTACTTTGCCCATAGCAATTGGCTTATGCAGTTGATAATCCTGCCGCGATGCGCCGCTATGAATGCTGGTGCCCATTTCAACAAAGTTGGCCGCAATATGTGCTGGCATTCCACTCTCTTCCAAACCGCTTTGTGTTTGCTCATCAGTAAAGGTTACCCATTTTAAATCCGGCTTGCCAATGGCGGCGCCTAAGATGTGAGCGGTTTCGTTGGCCGTATGCTCGTCACTTACCACATACCGCACTTGCTTGCTGGTAGCAGGTGTTTCTATCTCTTCTGCTGCGGCGGCGGCAATATCTCTTGGGGCAACCATTACAAGCTTGTCGTCGCTACCATAGTTTGCGCCAATAAAGCCCAGCCCTTTTATCATATCTACAAAGTTGTAAAGATTGTAGTAGAAGTAACCAGGGCGCAGATGCGTAATGGCTACGTCTGACAGCTCATTCAAAATGCCTTCTACATCGTGAGAACCGAGGATGAATCCGGTGCCCTTATCTAAATGCGCGCCCATACTGCTAAGATGAACCACACGCTTTACGCCCGACCGTTGAATAGCTTGTGCATAGTTGCTGCCAGTTATCCGGTAATACTCTCTTGGATCGGGCACGGTATAGTTTGGCGGCACCATAGCATACACGGCATCGGCACCAGTAAAGGTGGACACCAGGAAATCAACATCTTCCAGTGAGCCGATGGCAGCGGTGGCGCCCAGAGCTTCAATGTCTTTTTGCTTTTCCGGCTTGCTGCTGATAACCGTAACCGCATGACCTTTTTGCACTAACTCCTTTGCCAGTGGCTTGCTGATGTTTCCTAACGAACCTGTTACTATAACTTTCATAAATATTTCGTTTTTGTTTGCGAGGGTTTCTGAATTGGTTAGTGCTAGTTGTTTTGGTGAAGTCAATGGTAATTATTAGGATGGGCGTAGATTCCTTATAATTTCATTTTTTGAAACTCTTTTCAAGAATATAAGTTTTATTAAAAATTTAGGTATTATTTAGAACTAATATGTACGGTGAATTGAATTGGCGTAGGCGTAGGCCTTGAGAAAAACTTTGCGATTTACTGACCTTGTGCCTGATTCATCGTCATATTTGAAGGGGTGTTTAACTGGTAAAATATAAAATCTACCCTATAGCAGTCCTAAATCATTTGTGAAAATTATATATCTCTTTCTTCTTTCTTCCCTTTGCGCCCTTAACGTACTTTGCGGTTCGTTTTCTTATTTATATTTTTCACGAATCAAATAGGACTGCTATAGCAATGCAAATTTAATTGGTTGGCAAACAACTATTATGGAAATCGTGCATGGGACATAAAAAGAGAGATTTTCATTTTTTGTTGTATCCAACTGGGTATAGGCATTTGTCATGAATTTGATTTACTTTCTTTTGCGTTCTTCATGGGGAATGGTGGCGATCGCGATCGCTACCGGATTTTTGAGTGGTGGTAGTAGTGCTGGCTTGATTGCCTTAATTAGCCATGCTGCAAGTAGCGGTGGTGCTTCCCGCCTCACATCGATAATTTGGGGTTTTGCGGGGCTGGCAATAGTTGCACTAATTACCAGTATCATTTCTCAAGTGATGCTGATTCGTCTTTCTCAGAATGCAGTCTTGCAATTACGAATGCGTTTGAGTCGCCAAATTCTCGCTTCCGAGTTGAGTCATCTGGAACGCTTAGGGAATCCTCGATTATTGGCTACTTTAACAGAAGATATTCAGGCGGTGGCTAATGCTGTTTATCAGATGCCTTTCATTTTTATTAATTTAGCGATCGTCCTGGGTTGTATAACGTATATAACCTGGCTTTCTTGGTTAGTATTGCTGATGGTTTGTGGTATTTCAGTAGTTGCGATCGCTAGTTGTAAGTGGCTACTCAACCGAGGCGGGCAATTGCTGGCTCTAGCTCGTGAAGATGAAGATCATCTATTTAAACATTTTCGCACTATTACCGAAGGAGTCAAGGAACTTAAACTAAACTACAAGCGGCGTGAAGACTTTTTAGAAGAGAAACTACAATCAACTGCTAACGAGTTCCGTCATCACAACGTTAACGGTCTAAGCCTTTTTGCCATAACTTCAAGCTGGGGTCAACTCATATTCTTTTTTGCTCTCGGTTTTGTATTATTCGTGCTGCCTAATCTGCTTCGCATCAATCCCGAAACTCTTTCTGGCTACATTTTGACTTTCACTTACTTGGTGTTACCAATGGATAACATCATCAGTAAACTTCCTTTATTAAGCAAAGCTAGCATTGCCTTACAAAAAATCGAATCACTGGGTTTATCTCTAGCTAGTCGAACGGAAATATCCACTGTTCCACCTGCTCTGAAATCTGACTGGCACAGCTTAAAATTTAAAAGTGTTACCCACACTTACTACACAGAACAAGAAGACAATAGCTTTATTTTTGGCCCCATTGAATTAACACTCTCTCCTCAAGAATTAGTCTTCATTGTCGGCGGTAATGGTAGCGGTAAATCTACATTAGCGAAACTAATTACTGGGCTTTATATCCCAGAAAATGGCGAAATCTGGTTTGATGATGAGTTAATTAGCGAAGAGAATCGAGAATGGTATCGCCAGCATTTTTCCGTGGTGTTTTCCGACTTTTATTTATTTGAAGAACTTTTAGGATTAAAAAATTCTCACTTGGATGCTCAAGCCAGAAAATATTTACAACAACTGCAATTAGACCATAAAGTAAAAGTTGAAAATGGACAAATTTCTACCACTGCTCTTTCTCAAGGACAACGGAAACGGCTAGCTTTACTCACAGCCTATTTGGAAGATAGACCAATTTATCTATTTGATGAGTGGGCAGCCGATCAAGATCCAGTCTTCAAAGAAATATTCTACACTCAACTTCTCCCAGAACTGCGATCGCGAGGTAAAACAGTGCTGGTGATTAGCCATGACGATCGCTATTTTCATTTAGCAGACCGAATTATCAAACTTGACTATGGCAAAATAGAGTACGATAAAACTTAATCTGTCAAAACAATTCATAATTGTTAAAAGAATATTTGGAGTTTGACTAAATAAAACTAATGTCTGAACAAAAGCCCATAAATCCTTGGAACTACAAACCTTGGTGGTGCCAACCCTGGTCTATAGTTCTCACAGGTGTAACACTGATTGGTGGTAGCTGGTTACTATTTAAAACTATCTGGCTAACAGTTCTCGTTTCCATCCCTATAGGAACGTGGATGGCATTTTTTGTGTTGTTTTGGCCACAACTAATGATTCGCAGTGGAATTTTGGAGTCGTATAAAGAGTAGTTTGAGCTTAATGTAATGCTGGAAATTAGTCCAGGTAGAGAAAATTATTCCACTGCGTTAGAGATTTAGCATCTCAGATCGTGTCCAGCTAATTATATCAAGTTCGGGTGATTACTTGTAATAAAATCTATCAATGTAGCGACTGTCTTAAAAGTCAAGCGTAGGCGTAGCCCGTCGTAGACATCGCTTTGTTTGTGGAGATTTATGAAAGCGATGCCTACGGCGGGCTACGCCTACGCACCTGTGTACTTGATCGCGGTGCGACAAAGTTTGAAGTACCTCAACACGATTTTCAAGTATTTCAACACGATTTTCAAGTACCTCAACACGACTTTCAAGTACTTCAACATGACTTCGAGGTATTTGTTGCTCATATAGCAGTCCTAAATCATTTGTGAGAATTTGAGATCGTTTTAACCCCCCTGCCCTTGGTTTACCGTGTATACACAAGTCAAATTACCCCCCTTAGAAAGCTACCGTGTATACACAAGTCAAATTACCCCCCTTAGAAAAGGGGAAACAGGAATCTAGTTCCTTCCCCTTTCCAAGGGGAGGGTTAGGGTGGGGTAAAACCGTGATTTCTCAGCTATTTCAGACTTGTGTATACACGGTAGCTGCCCTTGCTAAGGGGGGACGGTCTACCACTTCTTCTAAGATACAAGGTTGGGTTGAACGCAACATGAACAAGGATTAAATGTTGGGTTTCGTTCCTCAATCCAACCTACAGAATATTATAAGTGTTTAATCTAACCTGATATTAGTTATAATTCCCGAATCTATGCAATAATCTCAAAAACCCCTTCCATCTAAACCTCTACGGTTTTAACGATCGCTCTTTAACCGGACATCGTATCATCTCTGCGTAGACGTGCAGAGATAAGCAAGACTGTGCTGCAAAGTTAAGCGTAGGCGTAGCCCGTCGTAGACATCGCTCAAGCAAATTGTGAGAAGAAGTTCTCCGAAACAGTTTCTAACCCTCGGAACTTATGTATAAACAAATTAGTAGTCTCAAAAACATTAATCCATGATGAAGAACTCTAACAATATAATAAGTTTTGAGAACTTTTAGCTAATATTGATATTTTTCAAGTCGGCTTTGGGCAAAAGACCTTGTAAGTATGTAGATACTTAGGGAATTTGACAGGGAAAGCTGGGATGACATGAACAATAGAGCAAACCAAAGGCATGAAGAACATTATGTAATAAAATATTTCTGTATATTCAACCGAATGTTGATTTTCGTTGCAGAGATATTTATGTCACGCAGCCTTGTTGCTAGAAAGGTAATGCTGCGGTTATTCCGAAATTTCCAGCATCCCAGACTTTCCTGGCTAAGGCTTAGACACTCATCTGTGAAAACCCAAGCTGTTCTTCTACCTGACAATGAAGCAGAAAGGCTCAAAGCGCTGGCAGACTACAATATTCTAGATACCCTACCCGAACAAGCATTTGATGACCTAACTGCTATTGCTGCCTACATTTGTAAGACTCCAATTGCTTTAATTAGTTTAGTTGATAGCGATCGCCAATGGTTTAAATCTAAGGTTGGACTAAAAAGTAGCGAAATACCCAGAGATGGGTCTTTTTGCTCCCATGCCATTCTTCAACCAGAGGATATATTAGTGGTTCCCAACGCCATTAAAGACGATCGCTTTAATAACAACCCCTTAGTCAAAGATAATCTCAAAATTCGTTTTTATGCTGGTGTCCCTCTAATTACGCCCGATGGTCTTCCAATTGGGACTTTGTGTGTGATGGATACCATTCCTCATCACCTAAGTTACCAGCAGTTAGATGCACTGCGCCGCCTAAGTCGTCAGGCGATCGCTCAAATGGAACTCATTCAGGAAGTTCGCAACCGCAAACAAGCAGAGATCGAAGGAAGACAGTTATTGCTGACTGATGAACTCACAGGTTTGTATAACCGACGTGGTTTCTTCCTAATGGCTGCACAGCAGTTGAAAATTGCTCACCGCATGAAAGTGTTTTGCTGGGTTATGTTCATTGATTTAGATGGACTAAAACAGATTAATGATACCCTTGGTCATGACATAGGAGATGCCTTGATTATTGATGCTGGTCGATTACTTAAGCAAAGTTTTCGGAACTCAGATATTATTGCCCGTTTGGGTGGGGATGAGTTTATTGTTTTCATCTCCAGCTACTTCAAGGACGCTGATAGTATCCAAGCGCGTCTACAAACAAATATCGCCAACTTTAATCAACAACAAAACCGTAGCTATAAACTTTCGATGAGTATCGGTATAGAGCGTTACTCACCAGAGAGCAATATGTCACTAGAACAACTAATCGCTAGGTCTGACGAATTAATGTATGCTCACAAGCGTCTCAAGCGGCAATCTCTTACATGAATAACGTTTAATTTACTACTTGGCTGCCATGACTGCGGGGGTCATCTTGATTCGCCGTTGGTGCTACTGGGGCTGAAAATTTGGAAACTTTGCCGCTAGCTTGAGCGTAAGGGAGAGAGGAACCAGTAACCAAAGCTTCTAAGTTACTAGCCATAATCGTCCGGGGTTGATCGCCGATCGCTTGAGCTATGGTTTCCCCTTGCTGACTCAAAAATACAAAATGGGGAATCCCATCTACCCGATATCTCAGCATTTCTGGCAGCCACTTGGTGTTATCTACATTCAGCATGACAAAATTCATCTTGTCAGCATACTCTGTTTCTAATTGAGTGATATCTGGTGCCATTTTTTGGCAGACAGTACACCAATCAGCATAAAACTCTACTAGAGATGGTTTGCCGTTGCTGATTGCTACTTCTAACGGTGTGGAAGTCTCACTTAACTTGGCTAGAGTTGCCGAGGTTGTTTCAGTTCGCAATCCTAAGACGAGGGAAACGCTAAGTGCGATCGCTACCATTACAATTAAAAAGTTTCTCAGACGCTTCCCGAATGTAGATTCAAGTTTTTCGGGAGAATTAACAGGTGAATCAGTACTCATAACAGCATTATTAAAACTTATTAGGCAATTTCTTCTTTAGTTTAGCTGACTCCAGGCACTCTCCTAAGAAACAAGGCAGGAGGCAGGAGGCAGAAGGAATTGACGTGTTTCTTCCATCCATAACGGAAGCGAGCGCGTCCGTAAACAGCTTTAATCTCTCCAGCATTGGAAGCTTAAAATGGAAATTGGGCATTGGGCACGGGCACAAGAGGAAGAGGGGCGGAGGGAAAGACTTGCTCCCCTGCTCCCCAATCCCAAAGCGCCTATTTACTTAACTCACAAAATCGCTCCAGTTTCCTTCAAATAAACCCGCGTGAATGGTTCATCTTCACCCAAGGTATAATCTTCAATCAACCCTTTGCGACGAATAGAAATATCGTTGCCTTTTCTAATCACCACAGTCGAACCATCGAAAACATCCCGCACCAAAATCATCTCAGTTTCGGTAGGATTATCCAAAACTACGATATTACTATTCTGGTAAAATATGCCCTGTTCTTCGAGGATGTCTTCAGGATACTCGGCAATTAGTAAATCAACTTTGGGATGACGCAGCAAAGTTTGGACATTACTGTTGTAATCTTTGCTTAATACTTTTTTCGAGCGATTCACAAAAACGGCATCACGACAAACAGCACCTATTGTCAAGTTGGGATTTTGCAAAAGGATATGGTCAATCGTCGCTTGCAGTTCTTCAACTGAGATTTTGTTAAAGGTAATAATTGGTATCCTGGCATCTGTACCCGACTCAAAAAAGGTTTCTAAAATATGAGAAGGCACATCAACACTTTCACCAACAGAAGGTTTAAGATGCATTAAAACGCCTGGTGCAGCATTGATTTCCAGGATGGCAAAGTTACTGGACTTCCAAGATTCTGCGAGACTTTTGGTGATAACATCAATTCCCAGGCAAGTCAGTTGGAAATGTTGGGCAATATCTTGCGCCAAGATAATATTGTCATCATGAACTGTCGGAGTTGCATCGATGCTCATACCTCCGGCTGAAAGATTGGCGACTTTACGCAGGTAGACAGTGCGTCCTTTCTCAATCACGCTGTCTAATGATAAGCGCTGTTCGTCTAGGTAGAGTTCCATCGCTTCATCGATCTGAATTTTACTCATCGGCGAGGTTGGCGTGTCTAAACGTGCAGGTTTGCGGTTTTCTTGGCGAATTAACTCTGCAAGCGTTAAATACCCATCACCCACAACTGATGCTGGACGGCGTTCTGTGGCGGCGACGAATCGACCATTGACACACAACAAACGAAAATCCGATCCTGTGATGCTTTTCTCAACAATTATTCGGGTTTGCTGATTTTCGGGAATCGCTGCCAGTGAACGATTATAAGCAGATATCAGTTCTTTTGAGTCTTGCACATCAGCCGTAACGCCAATTCCTTTGTGACCTACCACTGGCTTAACTGCAACTGGGTAGCCAATTTCTCTTGCTGCTGCCAAGGCTTCTTTTTCGGAAAAGACAATACTACCTTCAGGCACTGGGAAACCCAAGGTTTTCAAAAATGCCTTACAATCATCTTTGCGGGTAGTAAACTCCGAATCTAGATGGCTATCACAGTTAAATGTTGTTGCTACCCCCCGGACATGTTTTTTTCCCAAGCCGTATTGCATCAATCCTTCTTCCCACAAATAAAAGGCGGGAATACCTTTCTCATAAGCTGTTCGCAATAGGGCGTAAACCGTGGGGCCACCGTAGACAGATGCGCGAAATTTATCTTGCAGCCTTATCAGTTGCTCATCAAAGGTAAAGTCTTCGTCTTGGGTAATGGCTTCAAACCAATCCCAAACAAAGTAGACTACCTCTCTAGTTGTGCGTTCATGTAGTGATTGGATACTAATCCGCGTGAGATTTGGATATGGCTTAACACTCCAGCGGTTAAGGTGTAAATCCATGTCCAATTTTCCGGCTTCGGACACAACTTGGGCAAAGAGATGAGCATAAGATTCGTAGGTTTGATCGCGAATATTTGGATAGCGATCGCCAATGCTGGCAATATAATCTTCAATGGGCAAAGGCTCTCTAGAGTCAATTAGAGCAAAATCAAATACTAGCGCCCCTACATTCAAATAAGGGTTGGGGCCAAGGTAATGCTTGAAGTTGAAAATATCGAATACATCCGTTCTTCTAGCATTAATGCGGACTAATTCACTGCTTTTTTGTAAAACCATTGATTACGAACCTTCGGCTAAACACCCTGAAATTTTAATGCTGAGTTGTAGTTACTCAGACTTATTGATTGTAGATTGACTCAGGTTAATTTTTTTGGAGAGTTATGGCTTTGCCACTGAGCTAATCAGAACTCACGCTAACTCTATTACTAAGCATTTTTAACTATCTTAAGGCATAATTAAATCTCTAATCTTCTGCCAGTAATCAAGAACAGTCAATTCATCCTCATGAATAATCAAAGATATAACCTTTGAAAGGTGCAACACTCATCCAAAAATTGTATAAATAAATATGGGTCATTAAAAAGACAGTATAAAAAGACAGCAAAGTATGAATAGCACACAAGCTGCTCTAAGAGATGAAATTCGAGAACTTGCTGACGAAGCTTTTCACCAAAAGCTGATCTCTGGACATGGAGATGGGGCAGACATGAATGAGTATCAAATTGTTTACCAAGGCAAACCCAGGCATCTCCCACTAGAACAAGCACGTTTTTTCTTAACTAACTTGCTTCACAGAAGTCGGGTTGATTAGGACTTGTAATCAGATATCTAAATTGCATCTGGCTAGAGTCAATCCCAATTACTCACATCGCACAAGAAATCTCCAATCAACAATTAGCAGTATAGCCAATAATGCCTCTAGAAAATACTTCTAGAGGCAGTTGACGTTGTAGATTTTATTTAGTATCGGAAAAGTCTTTTGGTCTAATTGCGATGTCTAACGACCAGCCGCTTCTCTACGAGACGAGACGCACTCGCGTTTGCGTTTATAGCAAATGTTCATCCTACTTTTATCAAGTAATCTATCAAAGGGATGATTTGATACATTGAATTGTCATGTTTTAGTGAGATTTATTAACTCAAATCCAGGGGGCATCATGGTGGAAAGTAATATCAAAAGGCAGTTGGTAATTATTGGGGGAGCCGAAGATAAAGAGGGAGATTCTGTAATTTTGCGGGACTTTGTACGACGTGCTGGAGGTACAAAGGCGTATATTGTAATTCTGACAGCAGCAACAGAACTACCAAGAGAAGTGGGAGAAAATTATATCAGAGTGTTTGAGCGGCTGGGAGCTGAAACTGTTCGCATTATTGATACAGAAACCCGTGAAGATGCATCTTCATCTACCGCATTGGAAGCTATTAGTAAAGCAACTGGAGTATTTTTTACAGGGGGAGATCAAGCTCGTATTACCAACATCCTCAAGGACACCGAAATCGATGTGGCGATTCACCAGCGCTTTTCTGAAGGTGTAGTTATCGCAGGTACAAGCGCCGGAGCTGCTGTGATGCCAGACGTAATGATTGTGGAAGGCGACTCAGAAACACATCCTCGGATTGAAACTGTCGAAATGGGTCCAGGTTTGGGATTTTTACCAGGGGTAGTAATTGACCAGCATTTTTCCCAACGCGGACGCTTGGGACGTTTAATATCAGCTTTGATATTACAGCCTGCTGTCTTAGGATTTGGTATTGACGAAAATACCGCTATGGTAGTGATAGATAACCAAATTGAAGTAATTGGTGAAGGTGCGGTTACGATTGTTGATGAATCAGAAGCTACATATAACAATATGGACGAAATTTTGAAGGATGAGTCTTTAGCGATTTGTGGAGCAAAGCTTCATATTTTGCCACATGGCTTCAAATTTGACCTGAAAACTCGTCAGCCTATCCTAAATAATGGCTCTGTACCAAATGGCTCTCAATCACTTGCTTCAGTTAACACTTAACTTTTAACAAGTGTATTTAAACTGAAAGTTTTATCTAATCGCTGTAATACCCCCTGCCTCAACCTTTGGTAGGCAGGGGATATCAAGCTGTTCAAAACTTGAGTGTAAGCGAAATAAAGTTTGCGTAGTAGCTAAGTTTTTAACAATCTGGTATAGCTAAAGAGTAATATTTAAAATAACCATCTTCACCAAAGTAAGGTAGAAGGAATATCAAGGCGATTTCGTTAAACTATAAAAACTGTCAGAACGAATCTGACTGCCATTTCGCCAAACTTCAACTCTTTGTGGAGTGACTAAATAATAAAAACTACCATTATCTGCTCGATATCTGTCTTTACCAATATTCAAAGCTACTATCTTTATAGGCTTGCTTGGGTCTTGCTTCAATTGCCCAATATAAAATAACTGACCATTTTCTTCACAGACTTTTACACGAATGCTTGCTGTCTCACCTTCAATGATGGTAACTCCATTGCATTTAGTATCAGCGCTTACAGGTGCAAAACCTATTGGAATTGGCTGTGAAGGTGAAACTTGATTTGCTACTGGGGGTGGCGAGACTGGGCGGTTCTGGTTATCCACTTGCTGAACTTTAGAACCAGAGCCAACACTTGCAGTTACGGATGTCAATAAACGAAGGGGGTCAACTGCTATTCGACCATTTGGATGAACTTCAAAGTGCAGATGAGGTGCTGTACTATTGCCTGTAGATCCCATCTCAGCAATCATTTGACCTTGAATGACCTGTTGACCCTTGCTCACCAACAAACGGCGATTGTGGCCATAGACAGTAATGCTGCCGTCGAGATGTTTAATAGTTATGGCATTTCCTAATCCCCAATTATCCCAACCTGCTTTAACAACTGTACCGGATGCCGCAGCCACAACAGGAGTTCCAGATGCCCCTGCAATATCAATTCCTTCGTGTTGATATTTGTGGAAGCCTTGAGAAATAAACCCTTTAGTTGGCCAGATTAAGTTAGAAGTAGGGACAGGAGTTTGCTTAATTGGGGAATCGCCTGCCAATTGTGTTAAGGCAGATGTAGCTGTACTTAATACAGTGGTTAAGGATATTAAGCCAACTAGTCCATAAGTACGGTATCGATAAGCAGTAGCTTTTTTCATAAGTTGCAAGTTTATTAGAACAATAATTCAGACACTTTCTGATTATTTGTTGTTTCAAGCTTACTCGGAAAATATCAGGAAATCTTTAGTGATACCATTTCTTTGTGAGGCTGCGCCAAACCCTCTTAACTTCTTCTTTCTTTCTTTCTTTCTTTGTGTTCTTCTCTGACGAGACGCTGCGCGAATGCGTCCAACTCTTACGAGACGCTGCGCGAATGTGGTTCGTTTTTCTTTCTTGTACTTAAATATGGTTTAGCGAATCTTCATACAGAATTGGTATGAGTTTGCAGCTTTCTAGCTTTTTAGATTTTGAATTCACCAACGAGGTCTTATATCAAGTCCGGTTAATCACTTATTTACCGCATCTGTACAAAAATCCCAAAAGCCTCTTTCCGCCTGCTCCCTGCAATAACTGCGGTCTAAATGATAAGTCTTTAGCCGGACACGATATTAGTTTTCCTACATAATTGAATGAAGTTTTAATAAATCCTATGGTTGCAATGCAGATTCAATTTTTTTCATTTCATTCTCTAAATATGCCAGGTTCGCTTTTTCATCATAAATTTACTGTTCTAATTGAAACATCTTATTTACATCAGTCTCATCTGCTGAAGCGTGACGCAAGTTAGATAATTTTTGATGGCACAGATCCCATTTTGCCTAAAGTGTTTCTAGTTTATGCTGCGATCGCCTTCGTGACCAATTGATTGTGTAGAATACAAAATCATCAATACCTCAGCCAACTCACCTGGTTTAAATATCCTACCGTTTACTTCCGGTTTACGACCTGGATCGGGGTTATCGTTGGTAGGTAGTTTTGTGTAGATGTAATCGCACTCTACCCCTGCTAATTTTGTTTTTGGTGTCAGTTCACAGTTGTAAATAAAAACACCAGTAAGTTGAGCGATCGCTAAATTAGCTCCATTGAGCCGAGTATTAATCAGCTTTGCCCGTGAAAGGTTAGCTCCTTGCAAGTCTGCTTCACTCAAGTCTGTATTCAAAAAACTTGCATCAGCCAGGTTTGCTCCCCGCAGATTAATTCCTCGCAAATCTAAACCATCAAAGTTTTGGTTTTGTCCATTACCACTGATTAATAACCTTTGTACTGAAGGATATCGTAAATAACTGTCACTCCCAGAGGCAAGCTCAAGTTGATTTACCTGGAACCAGCGCGTACCTTTGAGTTTGGCTTGCTGGAAGTTGGCACATTTGAGAGTGGCTTGAGAAAAGTTAGCATCAGTCAAATCAGCATTGAAAAAATTCGTACCACCTGCGCCTGCAAAGGCAAGAGCAAAATTGCGAACCGAGATAAACTTGACATTTTCTGCAAGAGCCTGCCAAGCGATGTAAGCACCCAGTTGGATAGTTGCTAAACCTGTAACAATAGTGCCTGCAATTACCAGAGATGAAGCCTTTGAAAAGGCTATAGTTCCTACTGTTAGCACTAGTGTAATTAATGCCAAGACTACGCCCCAAATTAAAGCTAATACCCGATTACCTGACTCTACCCAAGTAACAACAATGCCAATAGCCATAATTACTGCCGTAGCTAAAACCGCCGTTATACCTCCCAGGACTAGCAAATCAACAAAAGCTATTAACTGAAATAAACTATTGTATAGCGAATTTCCGTTATCGTTAAGCAAAACTAAGGTGAAAAATACAGCAACTACAACTGTTACAAAGATAATTCCAGTGATCGCACCAGAAAGGTTAGCTGCTCCGGCTAATATCAAAAACATCGCCACAATTAAAGCTGTTGGCAGAACAAGTGCTAGTATCTCAGCCTGTTCACTTGCAGTATAAGTATTTGAAGTTACTATAAATACAATACCTATACAACAAATTGCAACAATTCCAGAAAACAATAAAGCTAAACCAAACATCCTCACTAGTGTTGCTCTAGTACGAGCAGTTTCATATACCAGAGATAAGGCCCAAATTAGAGCAATTCCAGATAAACTTAGACCAATAGTTATATCGACTTTCCCAAAAAATTGGCTAACTCCCAAAGCGATCGCTACAATAATGGCTATTACCCAAGGGAATCTTATCCATCTGAAGTTAATGCCTAAAATATGCAGCCTATTACCAGTTTCTCTAGTTTCTAACTGACTTTTTAACAAGTGATTTTGATAGAAATAGGCAAAAGCAAAAGCTAAACAAACAGTAACCCCTACCCCTACTAAAAACACCTCACTTTGTATCCTTTTTAACGAACTCGTAGCTAAACTAAAAATACCAATACTAATCATTATAGTCAGGCAAGCCGATCCTACTAAAGCCAGAGCAGAGGCAACCCAAGCTCTACCCACACCCTTGTAAATAGTCCAAAAACTGCAAAGGCTGAACCCAATACTACTGAACATATAACATACAAAGCTTGTCCACTCACTATTACTTGAGGGTAATGTGACAGTCTTGAGGGCAAAGGATAGTAGGATAGCAATCAGCAGTGCTATTGGAGATAACAACACTGTTAGTATTAAACCTCGCTGTAATATAGATTGCCAGCTTTTGCCAATATTAGAAATGCAAATTATTGCAAATATTACTAATATTAGTATCCCTGTGGTGATGAGAACTGTAGTCTTTTTTTGAGATTCACTATCTATGATTGCTACCCACCCAGTACCGATCAGCGATGCAGCAGTTGTCGATAGTATTAATAGCAGAAAACAACAAAACATCAACGCAAATGCCCAGCGACCTTGCAATCCTGTTTTGACATAGCTGAAGTTTGCTCCCACAAGTCGGGCATTAGTAAAGTTTGCCCCTTGCAAATCAGCATAGCTAAAGTTTGCTTCGGTTAAATCCTGACCTTTGAAAGACTGACCTTTTAAGTTTTGACTACTAAAATCTTTCCCGATAGGTAAACTTGGCTTACCGAGATTTTCTTTAATTTGTTCAGGAATGGGCAACTCTTGTCCAGCAATTTCCAGCTTGCCTGCTTCAGCAATTTTACTAAGTTGAGCAGTAGCACCCTTGATATCGCCACGAGAAAAGCTTGCCATTGCACGGGTGTAAACTAATAATGGTTCCAATTGCGCCTCAGCTAAAGGTTCAGCAAAGGTTTCCACCAAAGAAGCGAGGCGGAGAATTTCTGTCTTGTCTGTGGAATTGAATTCTGAGGCTGTTGCTTGGAGTTGACTAAACGCCCGTGCAATCTGCTCGACTGCTTTGCTTGGTTTAGCGTATGCTAGTGCTGTCCAATGTTGAGCCTCGGCAAAGTCTCGAACATCTAGATCCTCACTCTGAAGTTGACGGTCAACGTATTCTAGTAAAAAGTCAGACAGTTGCAGAATTCGGTCTTGTTTGGAATTTGTGTTGTAGAACTTTTCGTCAGCTTTTAAACGTGCCAAAAGTTCATTTCTTATCGCACTATCCATTTCGTAAAGTTCATGCCCAACCTCTTCACATAAGCTAGAGAGCAAAAGGTCTGCGACCGCCTCCCAAGGAATATTGAGCAATTCACCGTGAATATCTTGCTGAAAGTTAGCCCATAAACGATACAGTAAATCTGGGGTAAGAGCCAGCGGAAAAGCCGCATGGTAAGCCAAGTAGAGATGAGGCTTGCGAAAGCGTTTTTCAAAGGATTCTATTCGGCGAATGGCGACTGTTTGTCTCATAAGCGATAGGGAGTTAATTTACCACGCAGAACACTAATCGCCCCTTGCAATCCCTGACGGCTTAACTCAAACATCGGCACTAAAGAGGCAATTTCACCAGCAGTTGTGCTGTCCCAACGGGATTTGGGCATGGGATTAAGCCATGCAATATAGCGCACTCTCTGTTTAAGTTGCTGCAAAAATTGTTGAGTCAGATCAATACGTTCTTGATTCCAACCGCCACGGGCTGCGCCTGCATCACTAAAAATTAGCACACCTGCACTATATGAGTAGTTAGCAAGGATATCAGCTAATAGTTTAGCCTCACAACAGCTAGGGTCTTGGTAGATATATTTATCGGAACAGTTGTGAAAATAGTAAACATCCGCTTTTGCTAAACGTCCACCTTGGACAGCTGTTTCTGCGAGGCGACGAGATAGTTCATGGAATGGGATCATTGAGCCGTCCCGATCTATCAACAGCAGCAACTGTGCCCGATTAACTCGACGGGGCATCAAAACAGTCTGGAGTAATATTCCCTGACGAGCAAACTGCTTAACAGTGGCTTCTATGTCGAGTTCTGTGGCAGGGCCGTCTCGCACAAAGCGCCGCAGGTAGCGCCAACTCTGCTTCATCTGCCGACGAGTGACCGGAAAATACTCACCTGTTTCAATCCTAATAGCTTGCCGTACTGCCCGCACAACCTGTACCACATCTTCCGGCTGTGCCTTTTGTTCCTTAGTCGATGGGGTAGGTGCGGAGGTAGATTCAGACGATGGGGTAGGTATGAAGGTAGATTCAGGCGATGGGGTTATTTCCTTTACCCTCGATTTGGCAAGACGTTCTAGCCAGAATCTAGCAATGAAGTATCCTCCTGACCATACTGTAAAGGCAACAACACCAGCGATCGCCAGGTACGTCAGTCGTTGTGTATCAGGACTATCCCCTGCTAAAACATTAATTTTGAATGGCTGGGTGTCTTTTATCGTGCCAGATGCATCGGTGACTTGTAGCTTTACTTCATGAATATCGTCTTTGGAGGTGGTAATTAGGTGCTGGCCGTCAGGACTAAACTGGATACTGTTGACTGTTCCGTTATGGAGTAATGTTTTGAGTTTTTTACCAGATATATCCCAAATGCGGGCGGTGCGATCGCTAGAACCTGTAACAACAAAGCGTCCGTCTGGACTGAAACTGACATCTTGAATATTGTCTTGATGTCTCAACAGCCGCATTTGCTTGCCAAAAGTATCTTGTGATGGAGACCATAGATTAACAGTACGCTCATTGTCTGAGAAGACTATGGCGATCATTTGTCCATCGGGTCTGAACTTAACTTTTGTTACTCTGTATGGTAATTCCTGAAACTTTTTACGATTTTGAAGGTCTAACAGAATCAGCTTTTCTTCACCTAGAAGAACCATCCAATGTCTATCAGAACTTAATTCTATGTATTGATCAGAATAATCTGGAGAATCAAAATAATATGGAAAATTTTCTGATAATGGTAATTCTGCTAGCTGTTTTCCCGACAAATCAAACCAACGGACGTATAATACATTCTTTTTTGGGTCTCGAAGAGATATAGTAACCACGCTCTGTCCATCGGCGCTGAAAGCAGTAAAGTTGAGAGAATCTGGACTCAAATCTTTAATCTTTTTACCCGAAATATCCCATAGGCGGGGAATTTTATCCTCGGAACTGGTAACTATGTATTGACTATCAGGGCTAAAAGTAACTTTGAAAGCTCTCCTTGAATGCTTGATTTTTATTAGTCGCCGATTCGGCAAGTTCCACAAACGAACCAAGCCATCTCCCGATGCGATCGCAAGAATTTTACCATCAGGACTAAAACTTAGGTCATTAACCTTCCCTGAATACTGGAATTTAGCAAGTTGCTGACCTGATAAGTCCCATAAGTACACAAAGCCATTTCCTGTGACTGTCGCAAGGATTTTACCATCAGGACTAAAACGTAGCTGATTAACCTGCCATGAATGCTGCAAATCTTTCTTTATCTGCTTCGCAGACAAGCTCCGCAGGTGAACAATCTTGTTACGTTCTGAGAAGACAAAATATGAACCATCAAGGTAAAAGTCTTGCAGAGAAAAATCATCATAATTATAGTTCAATTCTCCCAGTGGCTTACCAGACATATCCCATAGGTGGGCGCTTCCATAGGTCTCACTCACTGGTTTACCTTTCAGCGTAACTGTCCCATCTACACCTTTTTCTAACTTTAGCCAGGGTGGTTTTTTTAAGGCTGTAATCTCTAGGCGATCGTTTTCATTTGCCTTACAAGCTTTTACTTCATAACTGTACTCTTGATTTACTCTGACTAGTTTTATGGGTGACACACTAGTGAAGTAAGGACATTTCTTAGGTTGGGGTCTAACTAGCCAAAAACTTACTCCGGCAATTAGTAACAGAGTACCGCCCCAAACTATGCGACGAGTTGGTGAAAGTCGAGGTAATTTGATGAGTTGTTTCTTTTTCTGCGGTTCTACTTTGGGCAGAGTTTGGATCGGTTCGGGTTCAGCAAAGGATTGACTCTCCTCATCCATGACCTGTTCAAAGTGATAGTTAAACAGTAGCTTGTCTTCTTCTGATTTAACCCACAAGGTGCGGCATAGCCGAGCTAGGGCTTCATGGTCTTGAATGCCATAACCAGACTGGAGGGCACGTAGCGCTAGTTTATACTCATCAATACCCAGTGGCAGTCCTGCTTTTTGCAGTCGGTCAAATAAGTTTAGTAGGGGTAGTTGCAAGTTTGAGTCTTCGCTCATACTAAAATGTTTACCCTCGGTTTTTGAGATATGCTAAATAGCGTTGATGATCCACCCAGTTTTTTAGTAATACGCCCAAAAACGGTAGCTTCCCATCTAGTTGCCCCAAAATTTCATCTTGAGGATTTCTTTTGAGCACTTTAAACCAGTCGATCAGTTCACTGGTACTAACATTTTTACCCATCTCCCCTCTGCTTTCCGCAATAATTTTTCGCAGTTCCAGAAAACGCTCCACAGCTTTATCAACTAATTCTGGAGAGATATCTGGAAAAATCTTGCAAATGATTTCTTTGAGTCGTTCGTTGTCAGGAAATTCGACATAGTGAAACAAGCATCGCCTTAAGAAAGCATCTGGTAAATCCTTCTCATCATTGCTGGTGATCAAAACTATTGGCGCTACTTTTGCTTTAATCTCATCACCTGTTTCCTCAACAATAAATCGTTTTTGATCCAGTTCCAGCAGTAGGTCATTGGGAAAATCAATGTCAGCTTTATCAATTTCATCAATTAGCACGACACTCAACTTTTCCCCTCGAAATGCTTTTCCCAAAGGGCCCCAGCGCAAATAGTTAACTGGGTTATAAATTTGCTGGTTTTGTTCGGCACTCAGGCGACTAGAAGCCGCAAGTTGAGCATCTCGCAAACGCCCAACGGTATCATAGGTATACAAACCATCCTGTGCCCGACTAGTGGATTTGACGTACCAAGCTTCTAAATTTAGACCTAGTTCGTAGGCTACAGCATTCGCTAATAGTGTTTTTCCACACCCTGGTTCACCTTTCAACAGTAATGGTCGTTCTAAGTAAATCGCCAAGTTCACTGCTTCTACAAGTTCTGGATTAGGTAAATAAGGATATAAAAGCTGTCCATTCGCCCCTCTTTCTCCTAACTGGGGCTGAACTTGACCTGTATATTCCAGAAATTGCCTAGCTACAGTCTTAACCATTTTTCCTCCTGTTCATCCCAATTACAGTCAGAAAGGCGACAAATTTCGCAAAATGTGAGTTCTGGAATTCCATTATCACTGTTTTTCAGTATTATCTGTATTGTTTTATCTATTTGGTCTATCAGTTTAGTTGGCAGTGCATCCTCCTCGTAATCTAGCCACTCAGTCAGTTCAGCCTCAGAAAATTCGGTAATTTCAGTTAGCTTCCAAGAGTTTTGACTTTCTGCAAAAGGAACATTCCAACTACCTGAACAGCCGTCATAGTCAACCAGGAACATTAATAATTTGAATTGACTAGTTTGCAGGGTAGCTTCCTTGGCTTTTGTCGCCAATGGTAGCCAAAAATTTTGGATAAGTTCATTTAGAAAAGCTTCCTGTAGGCAATTGACATCGTAGAAAATTAGTAGGACATTCTGAGTTTGCCACAATCGATAAACTCGGTCGGCAATTTCGGGAATTGTGCTTTGTCTGTCTAGATCGACTCGACCACCCAATTCACGCCACAAAGCATTAATGTCACTCCTGCGGGAAATGCGACTGAGGTCAATTCGCACAATTTTCCCTGTGATGATGCTGGGAACATGTTGTACTACTAAGCGATTTAACAGCCAGCGTTGACCATAGTCTGGTGAACCGTGGATTAGAAAAGCTGCTGTGGAGTGAACCTCAATAAACTTACGGAATTCTCGTGTCTGTTTGCGATAGCCTAATTTCAACAAAGCTTGATATAGCCGTTCACTAGACACAGATTGTTCCAGATAATAAAGCTGCTGTTCTAATTCCTTCAGTTCTCCCTCGGTCTGTTCAATCTGCTTTTCTCGTTCAAAGCGAATGAGAACATCTGTCACGATCGCATAATCAAAACGTAGCCTGTTTAACTTCTCGGCTACTAGATCATACTGCTGTTGTAATCCCTGGCGTTTCTGTTCTAGGCGCTGATCGGAGGACATCCAGTTATTTTTGAGTAAATAATCTTTACTTAAGACGAATATCCAGAGGTCGGTGCGACAATCTGGTTATGTATTTTGTTTAAATAGTTGAAACATACCTCTTTTGCTAGATGTCATTTCTTTCGATAAGCAAGACGAAAATGTGAGAATTTTGTGTAACAGGTAGGAGGCAGGAAGTATGAAAAATTCAAGACTTCATTTTTTGAATGCTTGACACCAAGATTCCTTAATTTACCAGTTACAGATATAGTATAAAAAATATTTTTGTCTCTTAAGGCGATGATTGATCGCATCTCTTGACCAAAACTACCTTGCTAGTCTTCGGTGCTTAAAGCCACCAAAACATCTTGATATTCGCAATTCAAGATATCTCGATTTATAAGTATCTTTATATTTAGGTATCTAATATATCTAGATAGTTAGAGTTAATATCTTTATGCTCTGCTATATCGAATTAGGGGTTTAACCGATGCGAACCTGCTTATGCATCTCTCTCCGCTAGACCTACAATGTCATAAAATCCTTACATAATAAGATACAAGCCCTATAGGTAGGGTTTGAAGTTGAGTCTGCTTATCATCAAGAGTGTCAGATTATTAATATAGGTCTCAAGTCAAATTAAGGATTTTCAAAATAATTTTCTCTATATTCAATCCGGGGAAATAGTTTTAAATTTTACTAAAGTAGTTCATTTGTTCGCATTGAGAGGGCTGGGTGAGTTAAACTTGCCTAACCCAGCCGATAAAACTAAACAGCAGAGAAATTAGCCATTAAAAACGCGACTACGCCACTTATTCAACCGGGCTTCCCCAATTGTCGCAGACCGCCGGGAATCAGCAATTTGCTCTTGCAAAGCTGCAATCTGTTTTTCTTGAGCGTCAGCTTGCTGTTGCAAAGATGTATATTTGTCTGTGCTGGTCACGGAACTGGAAGACTGCCAACTACTACTAAATTTTGTTGTCCCAATACTGGCAAATGGTCGTAAGTCTGCTAATTGTTGTTGCAAAGTTGCAATCTGGCTTTCTTGCTCTTGAATCTTTTGCCGCAAGCTTTGCTCGGCTGCTGTGGGAGCTGCAATAAAAGTATTAACTGGAGCAGCAGTTTCTGGCTTGGGCTTGAATATTTCAGCCAGCAATGCACTAATATCCGTGAGTTTCTGTCTACCATAAGGAGCGTTGGTAATTAGCGATCGCACCAGTTGAGCTTCATTATTCGTTGCTAAGTTCTTATCACTGCTAGAGTTGCTCCGCACCAGTTGTAACATATTGGTAAATTCCAATATCTTTTTGCCCTTTTGAGTTTTATAACCTCGATAATATGGCACTATATTCTCACCAAAGGCATTTAAATACTCGTCGCTATCAAGATAAGAATCAATATCCGCTTCAAAACCCTCTTCATCTAGAATGTTGCTGTGATATATCGTCTCGGAGTAGTCATCGGGAGCGCGACCCAGCAGGTGCTTAAAGTTCAGTTCAATTGCCCGATAGCGGTAAACGTTATCAAAAAATCTGGAGCGATATAACTCTGATTTGGCAACTTGACGCACAAACTCACGCACATCGATTATGCCTTGCTTGAGTTGGGATTCTGGAACTATGAGCCGCTCACTTTCCATGATGTAGGCATTACCCAACACTTGCCGATAAACTGCCCGAATTACAATTTCAATGTCATCAACTGAAGCAGTAGTCCACAGTTCGATGGGTTCTGTTTGGGGAAATGCTTGATATTGGCGTCGTCTGGTTTCTTCGTCTAAGAAGGTCTGCATAGTTGGGTTAGTGTGGGTAAGAGTGACTAATTTGTCAAGTAAAAATAAAATTTCTGTAGTAGGATGGCAATACTAAACAGCAAAGCCATAACATACCCTACTTAAGATTTAATAATTACTGGTTATTGATATTAATTTATCAACTTTTGGTGAATTTTTTAGTTACATTTTCTAACAAACTTAGACGGCTAACTATTAATAACTAACAGCTAATCACGATCGGAAATTAGCAATTAGACATTAACAATTAGCCGTCAACCCCCTTGGGGAGTATTTAAAATTCAAAACTTAATTTTGAATTGAAGTGTAGACGCCTGTCAGAAAAATTTCCACAGGATAGTAACTCTCAAGCACGCTCATCAAATCTAGTGTAGAAACCACCGTATTTTATCCAGTATTGTTTCAAAGTATGATGAGGTGTATGTAAACTAGCTTTTGCCTGATATAAAATAACTTGGCGATGATCGCCCATCCAGATTTTATTAACCGGGTCAACGGATATTACTGTTCCTCCTAAAGAAGCAACGCATTCAGAGAATCTCTCAATCGTTGTGTATTCTAATGTCTCGAATATAAAAAAGTTACCCGAACAAATCAAGTGGCGGCTGCGAATCCAGCAGCGCATCTTTTTTTCAGCCAGTGGAGGCAACATTTTGGTTTTAATAGATTCAAGCTGAATCAACATAATGCGCTCACCGCAGGTAATTCATCAGCAAAACTTTGCCGTTTTTCAAATTGTAATGGGCCAGCAGTAGATCCCCATATTTGCTTGTGGGTTTCAATATCCATACCTTTATCTAGACTTATCCAAGTACGCTCGGTTACTTCTACTTCGCTGACAAGATATGTCTGGCATCCATTGCGTTTAATCAGACATTGATTGCCTGGTTCCACACTACCTCGAAACATTTCACCTTCTCGTTGGAAAACCATTGAACAGTGATAACGCCGTTCGATGCTTTCTGGGGTAATGGTTTTGAGGATATCTAATTCACGAGCTGCACCTGCATAAAGCATCTGATCTTTCAAGCTGTAATTTTCGATATAAATCCGATCGCCCCAATCGATTAGTCGATGTACTCCTTGACGATAGGGTGTCCATAAATCGTGGTCATAAGCTTGTTCAGAATAGAAACCGATGGCAGAAAAAAATTCAATCGGTAAAGGACGAAAATAAATGTGAATGTGGGCGTAAAGTTGCGGATTTGCAAAAGATTGCTTGTAGTTGCTAAAATCTCCTGCCATCCAACAGGCTAAGGTGAGCAAATCACTAGCGTTAGTGCTAGATTCGCTGGGCGCTATCGTCACGTCGCTTCGCTCCAAATTCAAAATTCAAAATTCAGACATTACAATCCCCATAAATAAATTTAGGAGCTTGTATCCTTTTATGTTTTAACCTGATATTTGCTAATTGGTTGAATTTGACAAAGAGCGAATCTCTGAAGAAAAAGAAGCTGTTGTCACACCTTTACCATCACTGGTTTTAATCATCGCTACCCGAAATCGGAGATTTGGATTAGCAAACCAAATTCGCTCCTCAGCAGCAGCGAGTTCATACTCTGTTAGCAGGGTAAAAATACCATCGTCACTCAGATGATATTTAGCCACTGCTGGAATTGTTTCAGCGTACCCTTTGTCCCGCAGGAGTTTTCCTCTAGAACGATTTTCGACATCGGGAATTGGTACTAGCACAGTACTGCCAGAGATTGGTTTATCGTCCCAGTCTGACTCACCTTCCCAAGTCATCCGAAAGGGGTGAGTAATACTGGCGGGTTCAGTGTTATACAATTGACAGATTGCTACCACTGCTGGATCGTTGGTGGATAGAGCCTCAATGTCAATGTTAGACAATACTTCTTCAAAATGGGCGAATGCTAAATGATGGGCGCTTCGCTGCGATCGCCATCGTCCAATTGAAAGTTCAAAAAACTCAGTAATTTCCATTAGAAAAGTGATTTTAAAAAAGTAGCTTAAAATCCAAGAGATATCTTGGCAAAAAAGAAAGTTATTCTCCTAGTCTATATGTTAGCCTCCTTGACCACAACTGCATTTGGGAGTGCTGAGTGCTGAGTGCTGAGTGCTGAGTTAGGAGTTAGGAGTTAAAAGCTTTTTTTGTCCCCCTAGTCCCCATTCCCTAGTCCTCAGTCCCCAGTCCCCAGTCCCCAGCCTCCTACTTAGACAAATCTAAGCAACTTCAGTGATACTGATAATTTTGCCGCCTGTCCGATGAATGTTTTGCACTTGTCCAGACAGTTGGTTGTAGTTAACTACATATTCCAGGTTGCCCAGACGAGTACGGAGATTATTGCCTGCACCTTTAACAGCTTTAATCAAGAAGCGTTTATCGGTGCTGCTGACACTAGAACCAGCCGCAGGAGCCTTGATGGATGTCGGTAAATTAGAACCGATATCGCCAATCAGTTTGGCTTTGCGCTCGCTATCACTGCTAGCGAATCCTCTCACTAAGCTAAAGGTGCGGTTAAAGGTAACATTTTTAATTCCTATTTGGGAGCTTGTGCTGCGAACATAAGGAACAATATTCTCGCCAAAATTCTGCTGATATTCGTTGCTATCGATATAGGAGTCGATCTCAGCATCATAGCCCTGTTCGTTGTAGATGCGGACGTGTTCGGAAATTTCTGCTTGATCGGCAGGAGGACGCCCTAGTAGATGTTTGAAGTTCAGTTCAATGAACCGATACTGGGAAGAAGAGTTGAAAAACAGGGATTGATAAATCTCTGATTTCGCAACGGCGTTGACAAATTCGCGGATGCTGATTTTGCGATCGCGCAATTGTGATTCAGCAGTGGCTAGTCGCTCACTTTCCAACAAGTGAGCATTACCCAAAACCTGTTTATAAACTGCTCGAATTAGTGTTTGTAATTCACTTTCGCTGGTGTTCGGACGCAGCTCAACAGTAGGTGAATCAATAGCCCAAAGTGACATTGAAGTATCTCCTGAAAAATGCTAATTAAATTAAATTTCCGAGCATCCTACTCCTTTATAGAGGTAGAATTTCCCATCAGTTGTCAGTTATTTTTGCTACTGACTAGCTTTTGTAAAACTTTAGTTTGTGAAAGTGTGTTAAATGTGTTCTTATATCACAACTGACGGCGGAATTGGTCAAACTCCAGATTAGCGATCGCTTTGGCTAACTTTTGATCAATCAGGATTTACGCAAATAACAGCCGCAAAGAATGATTTTCAGGTAAGGGCAATTTATTTAGACGCATACTCCTAGATCGAAGAAAGCTATGCAAAGGGTCTCGTACAGAAGCGGCTTCCCACATATTGCCTCTAAGCGCGTGTAGTTAGTTTTGCGTAAATCCTAGAACGATCAACACTGGGATTAAAGACTAGAGACTGAATACAGCGGAATTATTTCTCAATCCCTAATCTCTAATCCCCAATTTCTATTCTTTAGTTGACAGGGGTAATACTGGCGATCGCACCGCCCTGTTGGTGAATCCGCTGATACTCTTGTGAAAGCTTATTGTATGGCACGAAAAAGACTTGGTTACTGCGGCGAAATTTGGAAATGTTATTTACCACATTTGCCTTGTAGCCAGTGACTTCAATCCGGTAGACCTTACCATCATCACCAGATCCCACACCTTGACGAGTGCGAGGAGTAGATGTTGGGTTGCGGAATGCAGCGCCTTTGCTGGCTGGTGAAACCAGAGGGGTAGGCGTGCTTTGAATTAGTAGACTGTTTAATTTTGGTTGTTTGCCAGCTAAGTCACCTTTCAGGCTGCTGCTAGAGGAACCACGTAACAGTTGGAATAAGTGGGTAAACTGAACCAAATTCTGGATAGCTTCAGTTTTGTAGCCACGAATATAAGGAACAATGCTTTCCCCAAAAGTTTCTTGATATTCGTCGCTGTCTAGATAAGAATCAATCTCACCCTCAAAGCCCTTTGTATCTAGAATAGTGCTGTGTGTAAGCGTTTCTTCTAGATCCAATGGCGCACGACCAAGGAAATGTCTAAAATTTAATTCAATCGCCCGATAACGAGGGGCGCTATCAAAAAACCGCGAACGGTAAAGTTCCGACTTCCCGACTTGACGCACAAACCCGCGAACGCTAATTTCACCCCGTTTGAGTTGGGATTCAGCAACGGAAAGCCGCTCACTTTCCATTACATAAGCATTGCCTAGAACTTGCTTGTAGACATTTCTAATTACGGTTTCAACTTCCTCATTAGAGCGACTTGGCCACAGATCAATGGGATCGGTATCTTCAAACAGAGCGACCCCTAATCGTGATGCCGGTCCAAAAGCCATTCAAACTATCTCCCAGTTAACAACTAAATTTTATGAGAAGGATATTCAGCAGATGTTAAAAAACTTTACATCATTTGACAAAGGAAAAACCATAGAGACTTTAAATCCTTATTAGTCGATTTAAGTTTTTGCATCGTTATACCCTTATACATTCTGATATACATTCTGATATACATTCTGATACGATGCCGAAGCCATATTTATTAAAATTTGTTAAGTGAAATCATACTTTAGAGAAATTTCAGCTTTTTTTTAGTATCTGATTGGTGATTGGGGTACAAGCGATGGTAAGGGGATATTCGCTTGAGCAAGAGTATTAATCGTGTTGAGTCAAGGAGTGATAATAACTGTCAAAAAAAGGTTGCAGAATAAGCCCATCAATTTATTGATGGGCTTGATATAAGGACGCTGTTAACCTCTCTTTGCCAATCTAGCTTGCAATGCCAATGCATCGCCTTACAATACGATTGCGTCGTCTTACAATGCCATTGCATCGGCTTACAATGCGATTGTATCGACCTGCAATGCCAATGCATTGTCACTTACTTAAGCTTTCTTGCGTCAAATACATCTGTGCCCCTACCGTGTCTCGTCGTATATTGCATCCAAACGAGATGCGCTATAGTCTAGCCACCTTTTTGCCCATAGCACCATTCGCTCAAGCAAGTCCTCAGCTAAACTAGACACTTAGATTCAGAACTTTTTACTTAGGACTACTGAATTTGGAAAGTAGCCAGTCGGCTGATTAAATGATCAAAATAGGGAGCAAGAGTTTCTTGCTGATTGGCTTGACACTGGTTTAAACTAGCAACCTTTATACTTTTTAAGCCTAAGATCATCGCTTCGATTGGAACTTGTAATTCCTGATAAAGTAAGTTCATATAGTGCAGTCCTGTCGAACTGGTATACTCAGTGTGGCCACCTGCGATGCCATAGGTAATACAGCGGAGAAAATGCCAGAAATCTCGCCAGCAAGCTTGGGCGCGTTCAGGTGGATAAAGACCGCCTCCAGGCTGGATAATTTCGGGATAAGTTGCCAAAACTTGTTCCCTAGATTCATCAATGATTTCGGCTACGCGATCGCGTAACAATTGAGCAACAGGAATCAACTCAGAATTATCGGGTGACAAGGTTTTAATCTGCAATAAATCTTCATCGCTCAGGTAGCAAAAAGCATCATCCGCAGCTTGAAATATTTCAATCGCTGCTTTTGGATGGGACTGTTCCCACTCAGCAAAGCTGACAATTCTAGCTTTGGCTATTAATTCTTTAACGGTTTCGCTTAATTGAGTCATTGATTTAGGGGATAGGGTATTGGGCATGGGGCACTTGTACTGAGCGTATGTATCGCTAAAGCGAAAGCTCCGCTAACGCGTAGCGTGTCTTAGAGAAGCCGTTAGCGCAGCCTCTCGTAGAGAAGTATGGGGCATTGGGCATTGGGCATTGTGCTGGGGATAAAGGGGACAAATCAATTCAAAATTCAAAATTCAAAATTAAAGAACTTCTGCCTTCTGCCTTCTGCCTCTTGTTTTCCAATGCCCAATGCCCAATGCCCTAAAATAAAGAATAGCTGTACCAAATGCACTTATGGAAATCCATAAAATCCAAGCTGAACTAAAGAACCCAGATTTTCACTATCGTTTGAAGGCGATCGCTGCCCTCAATGATTATGAATCAGAAGTTGCAGTTCCTCTGTTAACAAGCAAACTTCATGATTCAGAATTTTTGGTGCGTTCTTTTGTAGCCAGGGGTTTGGGTAATCAACAATCAGCGGAATCTTTTGCGGCTTTGATGCAAATTATGAAATTTGATGATACTCCCAATGTGCGGGCGGAGGCGGCAAATTCTTTATCGCTATTTGGCAGAGTTGCAGTTTCTCATCTAGTTTTGGCATATTACCAGGATGACCACTGGCTAGTTAGGCGGAGCATTTTGGCTGCGATCGCTGAAATGGATTGCCCTGAAGAACTATTTGATATATGCGTTCAAGGTTTAAAAGATGAAGATTTCACAGTTCAGGAATCTTCTGTTGATGCACTTGGCTTACTGGCTAATTCTAGTCAACATGCTGCGGCATTATCCCAAATACTAACGTTGGTGAATGATGAATCTTGGCGGATGCGCGTGCGAGTTAGCTATGCTCTCAAACGATTTGATGAGCCAGAAGCCAAAGCAGCCCTGAACCAACTCAGACAGGATGAGGATCACCGAGTTGTCGGAGCTGCTTTAGAAGACCTGTTGCCACAATAGCGGCGTGGGTTTGTTCGGAATAATAAAAAGGAGTCAGAATTCAGAATAGTCTACCCATAAATGGATGAAGTTTTAATAACAAACAAATTTTTAACTTTTGTTTCGCCCATGAGGAGCTAGGTTTTAAAGCAATATTCATCTAGTAGTCGCACAGAATTTATGCTGAATTCTCACTTCTGAGTTCTGAATTCTTTTTTATAAAACTTATTTGAGTAATAGTAGATATTTTATTTTACCTTAAATTTGACTAAAATATCCGGTTAATCTGCCAAAATCTGGAATAAAAGATCAACTTTTTCTAGATGAGGAGGCATTTGTGACTGATATACAAGCTGGTCAAATGACTTGGCGACTACCAGGTTCCTCAGAATGTGCCTTACATTTGCGGCATAATGCTTCGGAACCTTGGCGATCGTATAAAGAATTTCCACAATATGTTCTACCCGATCCACCCGGTTTTTCCGAAGGATACGCAACATTTTTAGCGCTCCTGAAAAAGAACTGGCAGCCGTTGTAAGCTCACTACAGAACAACTGGTCAAACAATTTTGGATTTTGGGTCGCACCTTTAGTTCGCTAGAAGCGCAAATTGGATTTTGGATTTATTTCGCTCACAAAGAGTGCAGCTTGGATCTAAAATCTAAAATTGGCACGGTCAAGCACTCAAACTTTCACGAGTTGTTGTGCGGGTATAGGCGTTCCAAACATCAAGCTCTGAATGTGGACGGCTGGAAAGCATAGCTTTAGTTGCTTCTGTGAGTCCTTGAGCAAGAGTAAAATCTGCCCCAGCAATACTTAGAAGATTCTCCATCTCTGCATCACTGAGATCGGTTGCTCGCAGGTCTGTATCCCGTAAATCGGCTCCAGTCAATCGAGCATTTCGTAAGCAAGCCCCTGTCAAATAAGCTTTTGTCAGATCGGCACCACTCAAAGCCGCACCTTGTAAATTGGCTCCTGTCAAGTCAGCGCCACTCAGGTAGGCTCCACGCAGATTAGCACCTTGTAAATCTGCATTTCGTAAAGAAGCTGTATTCAGAAAAGCACCATTGAGATTAGCACCCGGCCCTACCGCTCCAGAAGTTTTGTAGTTATATTCTTCGGGCCATTTCGTTTGTGAATCATAACGTGCTACTTGGAGTTTGGCTCCCTCCAAATTTGCACCACTGAGATTTGCTTGTTGGAGGTCAGCACGGTTTAAATAGGCTCCCTGCAAATTAGCCCCACTCAAATCGGCTCCTTGCAGATTAGCGCCTCGCAAATCTGCCCCACTCAAATCAAGATTACTTAATACCACCTCACTGAGGTCGGCTCCTAATAGCTTGGCTTTACTCAAGTTAGCTTGTCGGAAATCGACTTCTTTTAGATTGAATTGGTACAAATCTACCGAATCCACAGGGATTCCTTTTTTGAGGGCTGTTAAAATTTCTGGAGTTGGACTGGGACGTTCGCTAGTAATAAGTTGAATTTCACTATTTGTCATCAGCTGATTAAAATATCACTTTTGGAGTTATTCTACACTTTAGCTAAATCGGGACTTCATCTCATCACTCAGGATTAATAACGCCAAAATTTGATCAAACGAGGTTTCAAAACAGATGCATATAATACCGCCTTTGACAATGATCGACTTCTTCCGTAAAAGTGAGGGTACATGGTTTACGGAACGCTCCGTTCATCATTTTGACTCGGCGGCGGATGAGTCGGGGGAGTCAAATTTGATTATTAAAGTCATGGAAAAGGACGATCCGAAAGTCCAAGAAGTTTGTAAAGCCCAAGGGATAGATCCTAGTAAAGCAACAGGCGGTGCTAGCTTTGCATGGCAGGCTAACCTAGATACCAGGCTACCAAATACCGATAATGCTGCGATTTTGGTTGATGTTCCCGACGAAACGAGGCGTTCTGGAAAACTGATCCGCAACCAAGGCTATGTTGAGAGCATTCCGGTTGTGAGCCGATATCAATTTGCTGATGATGGAGTGCTGACGATTGATACTGACTATGACAACAATCAAGGTCAAGAACGTTGTTGGTTTGTTACGGATGATTTTCGTGTCAGAGTCAGTACAGTACGAATGATGAACGGAATCAACTTGATGACTTATTGTTCCGAGCGTCGCTGTGTTTCCCAAGAACTCTTGGAGCAAATGATCAGTCTGAATCATGCTAGGCGTTAGTCGGGAGTGGGGAATTGGGAGATGACGGAGAATAACTAATGCCCAATGCCTAATTCCTAATTCCCAATTCCCAATGCCCCATTAAGGAATGTTGCTTTGTTTCTCATAAATGAGACGTACATGATTGCCATCACTTATTTTCATGCAAGGGTTAATATAATCATGCTCCATGTATAAGCCTTTCCTGGAATTTTTAGAAAAAGAGCTATTTCAGCGGTTTGATTTACAAAGTAGGGTCATTCCCCCTGGTTTGGAATTCAAAGTTAGCGATCGCGGCAGAAACCCAGCAACCATTCGCAGTTGGTGTTACCAATCTCAAGAGTTGCGGAAAATTCGCTATACCTACATTGATGCTGGGGAGAGTGCCCAAATTTTTAACAGCGTGGTTTATCCGAGTCATCACTACGATTTACCTCTGTTAGGGATTGATTTTTTATCTTTTGGTAAAGTCAAAAATCTGATTGTGCTTGATTTTCAGCCTTTGTTTCAGGATGAAGATTATCAAAAAAAATATATAGTTCCGCTGAAATCTCTGCATGATAAATACCCGGATTTGGCGCAAAACTTAGAAATGAAGTTTTACGATGCCAACCAGTATTTTTCTAAATACCTATTGTTTGCCAAAACCGACCCGGAAACAGTGGCAACGCGAGTCTTTGAAGCTTTTCAAGATTATTTAAACTTGTATTGGCAAATGTTAGCAGATGCCGAACCGCTCCAAGACCCTGAAGATATCCAGCGGATTGTCAAAGCCCAAAAAGACTATGACCAATATAGTGCAGACCGCGATCCCGCATCTGGTTTGTTTAGCAGTTACTTTGGTCATGAATGGGCAGAGCGCTTTCTCCATGAATTCTTATTTGAAGATGCTGTTCCTCTAGCAGTTAGCGGCAGCAAAAGATAACTATCATTGGGGATTGGGAAAGAGGAGGCAGAAGGCAGGAGGCAGAAGGCAGGAGGCAGAAGGCAGAAGTTCTTTAATTTTTAATTTTGAATTCGGAGCAAAGCGACGTGACACTCTATCAGCCATTTCTTGATTATGCGATCGCCTATATGCGATCGCGTTTAGATTTACAGCCCTATCCTATCCCCACTGGATTTGAGTCCAAGAGTGCTGTTGTGGGCAAGGGAAAGAACCAGGAAGAGGTTGTCACCACCAGTTATGCCTTTCAAACTTCAAAATTGCGGCAAATTCGTGCAGCTCACGTACAGGGTGGCAATTCGCTGCAAGTGTTAAATTTTGTGATTTTCCCTCGCCTCAACTACGATTTACCATTTTTTGGGGCAGATTTGGTGACATTGCCAGGAGGACATCTAATTGCTTTGGATATGCAGCCCCTATTTCGCGATGATCCAGCATATCAAGCAAAATATACTGAACCAATTCTGCCCATTTTCCACGCCCACCAACAACATCTGTCTTGGGGAGGGGATTTTCCCGAAGAAGCACAGCCTTTTTTCTCTCCTGCTTTTCTCTGGACTCGTCCCCAAGAAACGGCTGTAGTAGAAACTCAGGTGTTTGCCGCTTTCAAAGATTATTTGAAAGCTTATCTCGATTTTGTGGAGCAGGCAGAACCCATAACAGATTCCCAAAATTTAGTAGCCATTGAGCAAGCCCAACTGCGATACCTGCGATATCGGGCTGAAAAAGACCCAGCGCGAGGGATGTTTAAACGCTTCTATGGTGCGGAATGGACTGAAGAGTATATCCACGGATTTTTATTTGACCTAGAGAGAAAATTAACAGCTATTAACTAGAGGCTCTTTGACCGCACTCAGTGCTGAGTACCTCCTTACTGAAGACTCATCCAAGTCACGTTAAACTAGGAAAATAATCTAAGTTATACCAATTCAAAAAATGGTATTAGCTGTACTTAAACTAGTTTGTCTTCATAATGGTTTCCACCTTTCCCAATCCCTCTTCTGTTGATCTATCTCGCATCCGACTTTCAATCCGCTCATTGCAACCGCAATTAGTAGAGTGGCGGCGGCGTTTGCATCAACAACCAGAGTTGGGTTTTCAAGAAAAACTGACTGCTGAGTTTGTATCACAAAAGCTGCAAGAATGGGGAATTGAGCATAAAACTGGCATTGCCCACACTGGCATTGTTGCCACCATCAAAGGTAAAGGGGAAGATTCAGAAACAATCCAAAATCCAAAAGTTTTAGCGATTCGCGCGGATATGGATGCTTTGCCAATCCAAGAACTCAACGAAGTGCCGTACAAATCGCAACATGATGGAGTGATGCACGCTTGTGGACATGATGGACATACAGCGATCGCTTTAGGTACAGCTTATTATCTCCAGCAGCATCGCCAAGACTTCTCTGGTATCGTAAAAATTATCTTTCAGCCAGCGGAAGAATCACCAGGAGGCGCAAAGCCGATGATTGAAGCTGGAGTTCTGAGAAATCCAGATGTTGAAGCGATTATTGGTTTGCACTTGTGGAATAATTTGCCTTTAGGAACAGTGGGTGTGCGTGCTGGGGCGTTGATGGCAGCTGTGGAGTGCTTTAACTGCACAATTTTGGGTAAAGGTGGACACGGCGCACTACCCCATCAAACTGTTGACTCCGTTGTTGTTGCTGCCCAAATTGTAAATGCTTTGCAAACTATTGTCGCTCGGAATGTTAATCCCATTGATTCAGCAGTAGTGACAGTGGGAGAACTTCACGCTGGAACCAAGCGTAATGTAATTGCTGATACAGCGAGAATGAGTGCTACTGTCAGATATTTTAATCCTAGTTTGAAAAGCTTTTTTAACCAGCGTGTCGAGCAGATTATTGCTGGAATTTGTCAGAGTCATGGTGCAAATTATGACTTAGAATATTGGTCACTTTATCCACCAGTAATTAATGATATTAAAATAGCAGAACTAGTCCGATCTGTCGCAGAACAAGTGGTAGAAACTCCTTTGGGTATTGTGCCAGAATGCCAAACTATGGCCGCTGAAGATATGTCATTCTTCTTAGAAGAGGTTCCTGGTTGTTATTTCTTTCTGGGTTCTGCTAACCCTGCGAAAGACTTAGCATATCCCCATCATCATCCCCGGTTTGATTTTGACGAAACTGCTTTGGCGATGGGTGTGGAAATATTTGTTAGATGCGTGGAAAAGTACTTTGTTTAAACTTAAAGAATAGGGTAATCACATCTGTGCATTGATGTAAACTTAAGGTGAAAACCAGTCAGGGAAAGCGCATCTAAATATAGACATCTGGTGAAATAGATTATTGATATCAATACCTTGGGTTAAGGGTTATTGATCTAGATGATTGGTCTTTCAAGACGCGATAAATCGCGTCTCTACATTACTTTTTCACTCATATCTCTAATTCTTGACTGTCGGTTTCTGTTTATTGCTAACTTCTAAAGGTAGGAAAATCGTCATCACTTCCCCATAGTGTGGACGTTGGCGCACAATTAGTTTGCCACCGATCGCTTGAAACAAATGCTTGGTTGCAGCGATATTCAAACTAATCGTACCTGTTTCTGGTTGAAACATCAGCAGTTGACCTAGAGCCTTGCGAATTGGTGGCGTTGCAGGTATGGCGGCTTTATTTGAATCTTTGCACCGGAATTGCGGCGATAATTGTAACTTCAGTTGATCTCCAGCTGGGATAACTTGTACTTGAATATGGCTGCCAGCGGGTAAGCTGCGAGTAAAATTTTCCATCAAACCAGTAAGAACTTGATCCAGCATGGTGGGATTGCTTACCACTGTTGGTAGTTGCTGGGGTAAAACAACATTTAAAGTTAAGTTCCGCCGATGCGCTGCTTGTTCCCAACGGGGAATGCTCTGCTGCAACACTTGATCTAAAGACATCGGCGTGAGTTGAGTTTTTGACGATTTTGCTGAGGCAGTAGTTTCCAGTTCTGCGGCCTTAAACAGCAATTCCATGCGGTCAATTTGCTCGGTGCACTCATGATCGATAATTTTTAAGCGATTGATCGCGCTAGCATCTAAGTCTCGCCGCTTTAACAGCAGACGAGTCATGGTGCGAATAGTTGTTAAAGGTGTGCGGACTTCGTGAGCGAAGGCTTGGAGCAATTCTACATCAGGATTTGGGGAATCAGGATTTGGGCATTGGGCATTGGGCATTGGGCATTGAGGATTGGGGAAAACTTTTCTCCCCTGCTCCCCTGCTCCTCTGCTTCCCTGCTCCCCTACTTCTTCCCCAGTCTCTAGTAAAGAGTCTCTAGTCTCTTCTGGTTCTGTGAATTCCTGAAGCAATAACTGACTAAAGTGAATCATCATCCGATAGTCTGGTGCTACCGGAGAATACTGTTCTACTAATGCGTCCAAGCGGGCGAAAAATTCTGGATTAGCCAGCATTACCCGTGCCCCTAGCGATCGCCAAGCCTGCTGCACTATCTCTGGCTCAAAAGAAAATGAAAAAGTTTTTTTACCGTTTTTGTGGGTTGCTAAAACCAGCACTAATCTAAATTTATCTGTAAAAACTAAGCAAAACTGTTCTGCACCTAGAGGATCGGCAGATAGTAAAGGAAGTACCGAATCATGGGGAGCAACGTCTTCATTTATAGATGCGTTGGCGTAGTCTGCCGCAGGTATCGTACTTGGCATCTGAAATGGCATCAGCGCCAAGGGGTTAAATGGTTTTGCTGTAAAAGTTACTGTTTGTAAACTTTGAGTCAATTTTGGTTGACTAAACAAGGGTGCTGGTGCGGCTAAAACTAATCCTTGGGTTGTGTCAACTGAAGGGTCTGCTAAAGTATTTAATAGCAAATGTTCTGTCGCTGCGAGGCTGATACGCCACTGCTGCTCTGCTTTAGCAGGTGAACATTCTGCCACACTTGATTGATTTTCAGCCAAGATTTCGCTCAGGCTTGGCAATATCCATTGGTACACAGGCTTTCACCCCTTAATTCAAGAGCGACTAACAGCGTCTGGGTTAGACATTATCACTACTATCTAAGAGGTTATAGCTATTTGTATACTGGTGACAGTGGTAGAACCGAACAATTCAGGGGCAATTCCCCTCTAACTGCGATGTCTACGACGGGCTACGCCTACGCACTTAGGGGCTGAAAAACATTGGCACTGACTTTTACCGATAGACGTGGCGATCGCAAATTGCGTGAATAGTTTTACCAACTTCATTATTGCGATCGTGATCTAATCGCGTACCGATATCTTCCGTAACTACATCTGCCAGAATGATTTTATTACGGTTCACAATCTCCAGATCGCGTTGACGTTGCTTGTGTAGCAATTGAACATGCTCTTGCAGATGGGCTTAGCATCTGAGAAATGCGATCGCATTTCGTGGTGTTCAAGCTCATGACTTACGAAATATCCCAGTAGTCCAGCAACTTTTTCAGCTTCTTGTTCAGCAAGATACTTAGCTATCTTCAATTGTTGATTAGCACTATAATTCAGTTTTCGGGAGTTTGGCCTTTTCCTAAAATTCCCACTTCTTGGTCTGAAAGCTACAGAGTCAACATGCTCGAACAAAATCTTTAATCTCGTTCTATTTTGGCGATCGCCTTTTTTTGAGTAAATTAGCAATAGACTATCTCAAAGGCACTTTATGACTTCTTTTCAAACGTCAGTTGAAAATTTGGTACTAGTTGCTGGTGCGACTGGTGGAGTCGGGCAACTAGTGGTAGGTAAGCTGCTAGAGAAGGGCTGGAAAGTTCGTGTCCTGACACGCAATGCCGCAAAAGCCGAAGAGATGTTTAACCAGAGAGTCGAAATTGCCGTTGGTGACATCCGCCAGCCAGCTACACTGCCAGCTGTAACCTCAGGTGTCACCCACATCATAAATTGTACCGGAACCACTGCCTTCCCCTCTGCGCGATGGGAATTTGACCAAACCCCGAACTTGATTGAATGGGGAATCACTTTCCTTAATCCCCAATCTAGTCAAGCAAAAGCAAAGAATAGTCCAGAAAAAATCGACGCCCAAGGTGTCAGTAACCTGGTAGCAGCAGCACCCCGGAATTTGCAGCGGTTCGTTTTCGTCTCTTCCTGTGGAATTGTTCGTAAAAATCAGTTTCCTTTTAGTATTCTTAATGCTTTCGGCGTGTTGGATGCCAAACAGAAGGGAGAGGAGTCCATCATTAATTCAGGATTACCCTACACTATTATCCGCCCAGGACGCCTCATTGACGGCCCTTACACTTCATACGACCTCAACACTCTCCTGAAGGCAAAAACAGGAGGCAAATACGGTGTGGTACTTGGTACAGGAGATACACTTTCAGGCGATGCCAGCCGGATTGACGTAGCAAGCGCTTGTGTGGAATGCCTTTTTCACCTAAGTAGTTCTAGGAAAATTTTTGAAATCGTCAACCAGGGAGAAAGACCACCTGTAATCGACTGGGAAACTCTTTTCTCCTCGCATTAATATTCAGGAGGCAGGAGACAGGAGTAACCCACGTTTAAAAGCGTGGGATTGAAGCAAAGACGACGCCAGATGCTCCACTTGGGGAAACCCCAGACGCTCTCTACGTTCGCGCAGCGTGTCGCAGACAGACGCTCTTGCTAGCTTGCTTGTATTGTAGGGGGGTACGCGGACTCCTTCGCGTTAGCATCTCCAAAGGAGAAGAGGCTGCGCTATGCGCCAGATCGTCTCCCCTTCTCCCAAAGCTATCCATTAGTCACATCTTTCTTTACAATCTTATAACCGCTCGAAGGAATCTGGACAAAGCTACCCAAGAGTAGACAAATCTAGATAACTACGTTTGTAATCTTAGTCCAAAGTCCTAAAACTACAGGGATAAACGGCAATCCCACTATCCCATTTATAAAGTTTGGGATTACTTTACGAGCAATATTCAAGCTTCCATTGGTATCTTAAGGATGAATTGGATGATAAACCAATATGTTTTAAAGGTCGCTTAGGACAAAAAGAAAAACTTAAAGCCGTCCCTAACTGGCAAGAACGGCTTAGAGAATTTGTTGATGAGTTAATCAAAGATGTGGACAATTAGTAAGCTACGGGTAGCTTTGTCCAGTAATTAAGTTACAGAAAACAACCCTTGTTTTGTAAGTATCTTGAACACTGAGATATCAGGCATACTTCACGGTAGAGGATGGAAAAAAGTCCCATATTGTAATCCTGGAAAAACGTAATTCAATTCAATGAAAATCACTGCTAAAATAATCAATGCTAAGGTAGCAACTACAGGAACCATTGTGAAAAGTTTCAAAAAATAGCGTGACTCCATGTTTTTCTCCTATTACTTTTGCCTTATTCGGTCATTTTTCTCGGGGTTGATTGACAGTTAATAGTTAATCACAAACCATCAACTGTCAATAGCTTTTAGCGAATTGAAATCGGAATTTCTTCATCCTTAGCAACTAATTCACCACTGAGAAATGCTTGAACTGCTGATGCCGGCCAAGCAAAAGCCAATATCATACATTTGACGAATAGTGGCAGATCGATAAATAGTTCTTTTTCTTCTGGGGAACCAAGTTTTTGAATTGTCCGCAAATAGGAACGACCAGTCCAGCCAATCCAACCAGCAATGTAGAGAAATATGGTTATGGGAATCAGCACATCAAGGGCAAGGCTGAGGCGGTCAAGAACTAAATGAGGTAAACCATCCTCGCCACAAAGTAACCGAGAATAAGCTTTTAATGGCTTTGTCGTGTAATAACTATCAGGTGCATTTTGCACTCGTTCTACAAATGCAGATGATTCGGCACAAGGTACTAATCTAGTGTTCTCTGCTAAAGCTGTGGGGACAACATTAAGCCAGAGAAAAATTACCAAAATTAAAGCAAATATTCGTTTCATAATTTTGTCCTTTGCTTAGTTAGGATGAACAATGGCCACCTTTCAATTTGAATTTAGGAGTTAGGAGTTTTAAATTTATCAAGAAGAACTCAGGAAGTCAGAATTCAGTTGGGTATTCTGTACGAGTGGCTGATAGCGCAGCGTTAGCGAGTATTCGAGCGTCAGCGTCGCGTCTGAGTATAGGTTAAAACCGTACTTCTCTACGAGACGCTACCGCGAACGTCCCGCTACGCTAACGTCCCCTCTCTACGAGACGCACTCGCGTTCGTGGGCGAAAAGAAATTCAAACATTCTTCCTGATTAAAACTCTATCCCTTAAGAGCGGGACGCTGCGCATAGCTTGCTTTCCTGTAAGGGTACATGGGTAGAGTATTCTGAATTCTGACTCTTAACTTTTAGAAAAACAGTTGTAAGTATGTGCCCGATATTGAGTTGGGAAAAAAGGTTTTCAACAACATTACAAGCACAGAAAAAAAGGCGATCGCAATATTCCCAACTATGGGAGCAATAATTGTCTGTTTCAGAAAATCTAATTTGGGCATGGGGCATTGGGCATGGGGTATGGGGTAGCCACTGCGTTGGTAAGTCAGCGCGGTTTTGGGGGTTTCCCCCATGAGCTACTGGCGTCGGCTCTGACGACTTTAAGCAAGTGGCGTCATTGGAAGAGGCTTCAGGGGCAAATGGGAAAAATCTACTACAATTTTCCCCCTGCTCCCCTGCTTCTTCCCGAGTCCGCATTTAGGAAAAAATGAAGTAAGAACTTGTTTTTTAAACTTCATACTTCATCCTGACATTTTCCTATGACAACGCTCTCATGATGTAGTCAAAACAAGGTCATAGTTTCGACTGCATCTTCCTCACTCATCAAGGATATGGCTTCTTCTTGAATGCAGCGCGTAGCCTTGATATTTCTGAGAGGAATTTCTAAATTGTTGTACATTTTCTTAGGGAACTCCAAGAAATAAATTGTCCCGCTTGAAGTTGCTGACTGTTGACTGTTGACTGTGAACAGTGGGATATTTTTTTATTTGTCAGTCCCTTAATACCAATTGTGCCAACTTCTTCGAAGGATTTCTCACTCCCTGCCAAGATAGAAGTTGACAAGAAGCTGTCTGGCGCTCATTTGGCGTTGAATATCGGGCTACGGCTTCGGTAATGATAAACTCAACAGTACTGGTTCCCCTGTACTTAAATCTTCAGAGAAGTTATAAACTCGGCGATCGCTTTCACCTGCTACTTTTATCCCCAAATCAGCCCAATCAATTGTGTCTGCCCAAGTGTGAATAACTCGTCCTTGGCTTTTGATTTCTGGCTGATCAAATGTGAGTTTTTCAAAGTTAAACGCAGCGACATCAACCCCTAAAGCGGCAGACCAAATTCCTGCTACTGGAAAAGCCGCTAGGAAGAAATGCAATTTGCGAGAATTAGGAAAATTTGCCCCCCGCCATCCCAACCGCCCAAGATAGAATTGAGCAGACCTAAAGTTGTAGGTTGGATGTTTTTGACCGAGTTTGTATCCGGCATTAATCGATTCTGAGTCGCTTTCGTTGGTACGAATCAAGGTCGATGTCACCAAAGAACCATGCATCGCACTCAGCATTGCACCACCTAATACCCCAATCACCCCTAACTGATGTAAGGGACTCATCAGAATATTGTGATCTGCTTGAAACTGCAACATGAAGTTAAAAGTACCAGAAATCCCTAAAGGCATTCCCGCAGAAAAACTGCCTTGCCCAATTGGGTAAATTAAGAATACAGAGACGGAAGCAGCAACGGGAGCAGTGAACGCCAGAGAAATCCAGGGACGCATTCCTAAGCGATAGCTCAATTCCCATTCCCGATCTTGGTAACAAATGATACTAATCACAAAGTGCAGCACAATCATTTGATAAGGACCGCCGTTGTAAAGCCACTCATCTAAAGAAGCAGCTTCCCAAATTGGGTAAAAGTGCAAACCAATCGCAGCCGATGTCGGTACTACAGCGGCTGAGATGATATTATTGCCGTCGAATAAAGCACCGGAAATTGGTGAACCCATTCCGTTCATGTTTACTGGCGGAGCAGCAATAAAAGCAATGATGAAAACAATGGTGGTTGTTAGGGCACAAGGAATCAACAGTATGCCAAACCAGCCAATATACAGCCGATTTTCAGTACTGGTTACCCATGAACAAAACTTTTCCCATAAACTAGTCTTTTCGCGTCTTTCTAAGATGTTTGTTGGTATTGTTTGAAGATTGTGATTTGCAGGCGTAACCCGCACCCCATGACAGTTAGCATCTGTGGGAGCCGCTGCTCTAACTGCCTCGTCTACGCTAACAGTCGAAGTTGCAATTATGCTGTCTGACTTTGGCGTCATGTTACATAGATCCTTGCATAATTAAATAGGAATTCTCTATCGCCACAGTTTCTAAAACCGGAGACGACAGAATAATCTTTTGCACTCAAACCAAAGCCGTTGAGACAAAAACTACTTCAAGGTCGATGAAAAAGAACATAAAATAAAAACATGAAGAACCAATGAAGGAGGTTCATATTTTCATAAAAGTTCACAATATTCATCAGAAGGGTCAGAAGGAAAAGACCTACCCCTAGTACAACAAGGCAAAAGTCAAAAATCAAAAGTCAAAAGAAAGAATATCCATACCATAAGCCTTTTACCAATTCCAGATGGTCTGTTTATTTACGCCATGTTTTACTAGGACTACATACAGGTATACAAAAATAAATATTTAAGTCACATTTTAATTATCAAAATAAGTCAATAAATGTAAATTTGGTTGAAGCTGTATAACTTTTGCGTCAAAGAACAGTCAATAATGATTTTGAATTAGACTTGTTCGATACAAAGCTTTCTGTTCACCACAGATGCTAGTACTCCAAGGCAGAATTCGTAATTCGTAATTCCTATATTGCAAGAATTTCATTGATTTTCAATGCTTGCTCTGTTTGCACTGTGCTGTGCTAGTAGTATATGTGGTGAACAATTGACAGATTTTTTCTGAGGTAAAACTTTTCTACTTTGATTGTTGCTAAGGGACTGCTAAAGAAAAAATTCGCCAATTTTTTTTTGCTAGTCTAGGCATCTTGCCTATCCTATGTAATGATTTATTTCTGGGAGTTCCCTAATTATTTGTTTTCCCTCTGATGAAGTCCTAGCGTTTAGGTACAGTAGGGTGATATGGAATGAGAATTTTACTAGTTGAAGATGACGAGTGTATTGCCAAAACACTTGAAAATGTTCTTGGTAATCAACACTATGTAGTTGATATTGCTGCTGATGGTCTGCTTGGTTGGGAGTTAGTAGAAGCTTTTAGCTATGACTTAATTTTGCTAGATATCATCCTGCCCAAATTGGACGGCATAAAACTTTGTCAGAGGTTACGTTCCCATAACTATCAAACACCTGTACTGCTACTGACAGCCCAAAATTCTAGCACTCACAAAGTGATGGGATTAGATGCAGGAGCAGATGACTATGTTGTTAAACCTTTTGAACTCTCGGAATTATTAGCTCGAATTCGTGTTTTATTGCGGCGACGAAATTCACCCATATTGTCAGTGATGAAATGGGAAAAACTGCGTATTGACCCTGGTAGCTGTGAAGTGACTTATGGTTGTCATGGTTTGAATTTAACGCCTAAGGAGTATCGCTTACTGGAGCTTTTTCTGCGTAATGAGCATATTGTCTTCAGCCGCAGTGAAATTTTAGACCACCTCTGGTCTGTAGAAGAAGCACCTAAAGAGGATACGGTGACAGCTCACATCAAAGGTTTGCGGCAGAAACTAACGCAAGCTGGCGCACCAACTGATTTTATTGAAACAGTCTATGGTTTGGGTTATCGTCTGAAAGTATTTGCATCTGAAGAAAAACCTTCTGTAGCCTCAAGACAGACAAAACAAAGCCAAAGCAAAAGGAAGCCACAGATTAAGGAAGCATTAGCAGTTTTGTGGGAGAGGCTGAAAGTACACAGTAGCGATCGCTTAGAAATTCTCCAACAAGCCTCACTCGAATTACAAGCCAACAATCTCTCTGAAGAATTACGGAAAAAAGCATATCATGCAGCACATAAGCTAGGGGGAGCTTTAGGCATTTTTGGCTTTGCGGAAGGTTCACGCTTGGCTAAACACATAGAGCAGATATTGCTATCCCAAATTACTCTTGACCAAAGTGAGGCATTGCATCTTCGCCATTTAGTAGAACTTCTTTCTGGGGAACTACAGCAGCCTGCATTTAGAGAATTAGATAAAGTCCTTTGCCATTATGTTCTAGACGATGTGGGTGAATAAATTTATTAGTCATTAGTCATTGGTCATTGGTCATTGGTAATTAGTCATTGGTCATTGGTTATTCACAATTGGACTTTGGACAAATGACAAAAGACAAAAAACAAAAGCCTATCGATTCTTTGGAAGCGCTGCTACATCGGATGATGAACCGCATTCGTCAATCCCTAGAGTTGCCAGCAATCCTCTCAGGAACCGTTGCTGAAGTACGTATATTTTTGGAGACTGATCGTGTAAAAGTGTATCGTTTTGATGTAGATGCTAGCGGTGAGGTTGTGGCTGAGTCGGTTAACCGCGATCGCTTACCATCTCTACTAGGGCAACACTTTCCCGCTGAGGATATTCCATTTGCAGCTCGTGAGTTGTTTTTGAAAGCTCGTCAGCGCTCAATTGTGGATGTTGCAGGCCAGCAAATTGGGCTGAGTCCCTTAGATTCTTCGGAAACGACCGAGCCACTTGATGAAAATGATATCCGGTTTCGAGTCGTAGACCCATGTCACGTAGAATACCTCACCTCAATGGGAGTGCAGTCTTCTCTAGTGGTGCCAATTTTGCATCGTGACCAATTATGGGGGTTGTTGGTATCTCATCACAGTTCACCGCGAGAGGTGAGCGAACGGGAATTACAGGTAGTGCAACTGGTTGCAGATCAATTATCAATTGCGATCGCTCAAAATACCCTCCTCGAACAAACCCGCGCCCAAGCTGACCAAGAAGCCACAATTAACCGTGTGGCCAAACTACTGCATTCCATGACCGAAATGCAGTTACAACAGGCGCTAGAGTTGACTGTATCTGCTTTACAGTCCGCTGGTGGCAGAATTTATATCGCTCCCCAAAACCCAGGTGAGGCGGCTCAGGTGTTTAGCTGTGGGGATTGGGGCGCAGGGAGTGGGGGGGATGAGGTAGATGAGGGGGACAGGGAAGAAATAACCAATGACAAACACCCAATGCCCAATCCTCCCATCCTTTTCGAGGAGCATCCTGGATGGCAAGAGTGGTTAAATAAGGAGGTGACTGTCGAAAAGGGAAAACTAGTGTGGGCAATTACTGATTTATATGAAGCCGCACTACAGTCAGATTTGACCCAGGCGTTTTTTGATGCTGGGATTCGCAGCTTATTGGTTATTTGCTTGCAATATCGGCAGCAGATATTAGGTTACTTAAGTATTTTTCGCCGTGAAGTAGACACAGAAACTCTCTGGGCGCGACGAGTTAACCGTAATGATTCGCGAAATCAGCGTCCAGTTCAATCCTTTGAAGTATGGCGAGAGTTCAAGCGAAGTCAAGCCCAAGAATGGAAAACCGCAGAAATTGAACTCGCCCAAGCTTTGGGCAGTCACTTTGCGATGGCAATTCATCAATATGAACTATATCAGCAAGTTCACGCGCTCAATGCTAACTTGCAGCAGGATATTGAAGAACGCAAGCAGGCAGAGAAAAAAATCTCGGCTTTGAATGCCGAATTAGAGGAGCGAGTACAGGAGCGAACAGCGGAGCTACAGCGTGCTAATCAAAGATTGCTGCGAGAAATGAGCAAACGCGAACGGGCACTACGCGCTCGCCAGCAAACACAAGCCTCTCTAGAACGCCTCAGCCGACAGAGCGAGTTAATTTTGAACTCCGCAGGTGAGGGAATTTACGGTTTAAATTCTCAAGGTAAAATCACCTTCGTCAATCCAGCAGCAGCCAGAATGCTTTTATCTGGGGTGAAAGAACTAAAAAATCAGTTTATGCATGAGATTGTAAACCATTCCAAACCCGACGGCACTCCCTATTGCTGGGAAGAAAATCCCATTCGCACCACTCTGGAAACTGGGGCAGTACAACATATTTCTGATGACATATTTTATTGTTATGATGGGTCGAAATTTCCAATTGAGTATGTAAGTACACCAATTAGAGAACAAGGCGATATTGTCGGAGCAGTAGTCATATTTAAGGATATTACCGAGCGACAGATAGTCGAGCAAATGAAGGATGAGTTTGTCTCAGTGGTAAGTCACGAACTACGGACACCTCTGACCTCAATTCGCAGCGCCTTAGGTTTACTAGCGCGTGGTTCTTTGAACGAACAACCAGAAAAAAGTCAGCGGATGCTGGAAATTGCCTTTGATAACACTAACCGTTTGGTGCGTCTGATTAACGACATCCTTGATATTGAACGCATCAATTCCGGCAAAGCAACGATGTATAAACAGACTTGCAATACAGCTGACTTGATGAGTCAAGCAGTGGACGAAATGCGGGCAATGGCTGAAAAAGCAGAGATTAAGCTAGAATTAACGACCCTTTCAGTGCAGCTATGGGCAGATTCAGACCGCATCATCCAGACACTCACTAACTTACTCAGCAACGCGATTAAATTTTCGTCTCCAGGTTTTACAGTTTCGTTGAGCGCCCAAGTAGAGACTAGGAAAGAAATCAATACAGACACAAAAGGGATTAGTTCTTCCTCTGACCCTTGCCACTCCAACATCCTATTCCAGGTAAAAGACCAGGGGCGAGGAATTCCTGAGGATAAATTAGAAACGATTTTTGACCGTTTTCAGCAAGTCGATGCCTCTAACTCGCGTCATCAAGGGGGAACTGGCTTGGGATTAGCAATCTGCCGCAGTATTATACAACAGCACGGAGGCCAGATTTGGGCAGAAAGTACTTTAGGGGAAGGTAGTACATTTTATTTCACATTACCTATTAGTCATTAAGTAGATAGGCATATAAACAAATATAAAGCTTATGTAGAGTGTGTTAGGCATCAGCCGTAACGCACCATGATTGAAGGCCACAGTGCGTTACGCCTCATAGGGAAACCCCCAGACGCTCGTTGCACGGTATGGTCTCCCCTTCTCCCAAAGCAAGAGGCTAGCGTCAAGGGAGAAAACCGCGCTGCTTCACCAAAATCTAAAATTTAAAATCCAAAATGGGATAACAAATGAACAAGCGCATCTTGATTATTGATGATGAAGAAGATATCCGAGAAACCACTCAGATATGTTTAGAGATAACTAATGAATGGGAAGTACTGACAGCTGGTTCTGGTAGAGAAGGTTTGCTCAAAGCTGCTTGTGAACATCCAGATGTGATTCTCTTAGATGTCATGATGCCAGATATGGATGGCTTGACGACGTTGGAGAATCTGCAAGCAAATCCCCAAACCCAGAATATTCCCGTGATTTTATTAACAGCAAAAGCACAGGCTGCTGAACAGCGTCAGTTTACTCAACTAAAAGTGGTGGCAGTAATTACTAAGCCTTACGACCCCTTTACTCTGTCTGAACAAGTGGCGCAGGCGTTAATATAGCCATCCTATTTGATTTGTGAGAATTGCAACCCCAAGATCCCCGACTTCGTAAAAGTTGTCGGGGATCTTTTGTCTCATGAATGTGTAACTATTTTTCTTTTTCTTTATCATTCTTCATTAGTTTTTCATATTTTTTGCCTACCCTATGAGAAGAAGCTGGCAATCGCAAGCCAGAAGGTAAATATTAATAGTGAAAACCCGACGCATCTTACTGATTGAGAATAAAAATGCTATTCGGGAAGTGACTCAGCTTTGCTTGGAGACAGTAGAAGGCTGGGAAGTACTGACGGCGGTATCGAGCCAAGAAGCGATCGCTAAAACAAAGACGCAAAAAGTTGATGTTATCCTTGTGGATCTCGATACTTTTGCCTCCGATAGAGACTTATCGACAATTTTGCACCAACTACAGAACAACCCCGTCACCCAGGATATACCTGTAATTTTGTTAACGACTACAGTATTGTCTAAGAAACAATTTACCAAATTGGGGGTAAGAACTGCGATCGCTAAACCTTTCGATTTAATAACTCTAGCTAGCCAAGTTTCAGCAGTGCTGGGCTGGAACCAATAATCAACAACAGATAAGCGAATGAGCATTTAAGTTGCATAAAACCAGGGCTGAAGCTCTGACTACAAGCTAATAAGTCTGGAAAAATGAATGGCGATTAGCCTAACTACACAAATGTAACCTTTCGTTAAGAAAGTATTTTTCTTCATGGGTTCTTCATTTTTATTTCCTATTCTTTCCAAAGAAAGAGTTTTTCAGCTAATTATTTCTCTTGAGTTACCTTTGTTTCGCTAATCTAGCGTCACTGGTTAGTCAATCGCTGGCTTTTTTCTCTGCTGTTAAATCATGAAACTGAAAGTCACCTAAATTGCATAGCTTATCAGAAAGACAATCTCAAGTTCTTATGTATCTGAGCTTTTAGAGGGTTTTATTTTTGAAATTATGCAATTTAAATGTGGAACAGCTTACCAATAGACAAAACTCAAAGTTGTAAATTGCTCAAGCAGTTAATTATTTTTGGTTAGCGACTACCAACTAATAACTAACTACTTATACAGAAGCTTTGAGCAGAGTAAGGTTCTCATTTCTTTCACAGAAAAGGGAGAATTTCTAATGACAATTACTCCTGAGCGAGAGCAAAAGGTAAGGGTTGAGGTTGATAACGATCCGGTGCCAACTTCATTTAAGAAGTGGTCGGAACCAGGACACTTTGACCGCTCCCTTGCCAGAGGTCCCAAAACCACCACTTGGATTTGGAACCTCCACGCACTCGCCCACGATTTTGATACTCATACCAGCGATTTACAAGATGTATCGCGCAAAATCTTTGCCGCTCACTTCGGACACTTAGCTGTAGTGTTTATCTGGTTGAGCGGTATGTATTTTCATGGCGCTCGCTTTTCCAATTTTGAATCTTGGATGGCGAACCCGACTGGCATTAAACCCAGCGCCCAAGTTGTCTGGCCGATATTTGGTCAAGAAATTTTGAATGCAGATGTGGGCGGCGGCTTCCACGGTATTCAAATTACCTCTGGACTCTTCCAGATGTGGCGTGGGCAAGGTTTTACTAATACCTACCAGCTATATTGCACCGCCATTGGTGCCTTGGTGATGGCAGCAGTGATGCTATTTGCTGGCTGGTTCCACTACCATAAACGCGCTCCCAAGCTAGAGTGGTTCCTGAATTGGGAGTCAATGATGAACCACCACCTGGCAGGGCTTTTAGGCTTGGGTTCTTTGGGTTGGACAGGACACCTGATTCATGTTGCCTCACCAACTAACAAGTTGTTAGATGCTGGGGTAGCTCTAGGAGACATTCCTTTACCCCACGAATTCATCTTGAATTCCAAGTTGATGGATCAGCTCTATCCCAGTGCAAGTTGGGGTTTCGTTTCGGGTGTAGTGCCTTTCTTCACCTTGCAGTGGGGAAATTTTGCTGACTTTTTGACCTTTAAGGGCGGTCTGAACCCCGTGACGGGCGGCTTGTGGTTAACAGATGTAGCACACCATCATTTAGCGATCGCAGTGCTATTCATCATTGCCGGCCATTTCTACCGCACGAATTGGGGCATCGGCCACGACTTCAAGGAACTGCTCGATGATGCCAGAACTCCGAAGATGCTGCCATTATTCAGCTTTATTGGGCCTGTCGGTCATAAAGGCCTCGATAAAATTTTCGAGACTTCCTGGCACGCTAATCTATCTATCCACCTAGTACAGTTTGGAACAGCCAGCCTCCTTGTGGCGCACCACATGTACGCGATGCCCCCTTATCCTTATCTGGCAACGGATTATGCGACCGTTACATCGCTATTCACCCACCACGTATGGATTGCAGGTTTCTGCATTGTTGGGGGCGCGGCTCACGCAGCCATCTTCTTGGTACGGGACTACAATCCAGCCGACCATGTCAACAACGTGTTGGATCGGACGCTCCGCCACCGCGATGCAATCATCTCCCACCTAGCCTGGGTATGTCAATTCCTGGGCTTCCATAGCTTTGCGATGTACTGTCACAACGACACCATGCGGGCTTTTGGTCGTCCCCAAGATATGTTCTCGGATACGGGAATTCAGTTGCAGCCAGTGTTTGCTCAGTGGATACAACACATCCAGACGATGACCATCGGAAATCCAGCTCTCCAAGCTGCTGCACCTCTGGGTAATGCTTTCGGTGGCTTGCGGGGTCTGGAACTGGGCGGATTGGGAACCGCTGCACCTAATTTGCACGAACCTGTCAGCTATGCATGGGGCGGCGGTATTGTGGCAGTGGCTGGCAAAGTGGCGATGATGCCCATTAGTTTGGGTACTGCGGATTTTATGATTCACCACATTCACGCCTTCACAATTCACGTCACTGTTTTAGTACTGCTGAAAGGTGTGTTGTTTGCCCGCAGTTCGCGTTTAATTCCAGATAAAGCGAATTTGGGCTTCCGCTTCCCCTGTGATGGTCCGGGACGAGGCGGTACTTGCCAGGTATCAGCTTGGGATCATGTTTTCCTGGGTCTGTTCTGGATGTATAACTCCTTGTCAATGGTGATTTTCCACTTCTTCTGGAAGATGCAGTCGGATGTCTGGGGGACCGTAGATGCAGATGGGGTAGTGACGCACATTACGGGCGGAAACTTTGCCCAATCATCGATTACCAATAACGGCTGGTTGCGTGATTTCCTCTGGGCACAGGCGACGCAAGTAATCACATCCTACAATTCAGCACTTTCGGGCTACGGCTTAATGTTCTTAGGTGGACACTTCGTTTTTGGCTTTAGTCTGATGTTTCTGTTTAGTGGTCGTGGCTACTGGCAAGAATTAATCGAATCGATTGTTTGGGCGCACAACAAGTTGAAAATTGCCCCTGCTATTCAGCCTCGCGCTTTGAGCATCACTCATGGTCGGGCTGTGGGGGTAGCTCATTACCTCCTGGGAGGAATTGTCACCACTTGGGCCTTCTTCCTAGCGCGAATGTCGGCATTGGGATGATACTCCTTTTGTTCGCCTAATCCAGGAGGCAGGAGGCAGGAGGCAAGGGAGAAGGGGGCAGGGGGAGAAATAGTATTAATATCTCCCTCATCCCCCTCATTTTTCCCTCATCCAGAAGACAACCTTATTTCCTGTTCCCTGTTCCCTGGTTTCTTAGGAGCAGGTTCAGCCTCTTTTTGTGCAATCCCAGACTCAGCCTGGGAACGAGAAAATCTCAAAACTTTGAAAACTATGGCGACTAAATTTCCCAAATTTAGCCAAGACCTTGCACAAGATCCAACGACACGACGCGTTTGGTATGCGATCGCCACGGCTCACGATTTTGAAAGTCAAGATGGCATCACGGAAGAAAATCTTTATCAAAGGATTTTTTCCTCTCACTTCGGTCATCTGGCAATTATCTTTCTGTGGGCGTCGGGGATTTTGTTTCACGTTGCTTGGCAAGGTAATTTTGAACTATGGATTAAAGACCCCATACATATCCGTCCCATCGCCCACGCAATTTGGGATGCTCAATTTGGCCCAGGGGCAATTGAAGCTTACACCCAAGCGGGAGCGCGTAACCCGGTAGATATTTGCTATTCCGGTGTTTATCACTGGTGGTATACTATCGGGTTGCGGACGAATAATGAACTGTATGCTGGGGCTATTTTCCTAGTTTTGCTGGCGGCTGTATTTTTGTTTGCAGGCGCGTTGCATTTGAAGCCAAGATACCGTCCTAGTTTGGCTTGGTTCAAGAGTGCAGAACCTCGTCTCAACCACCACTTAGCGGGTTTGTTTGGTGTCAGTTCCTTAGCTTGGGCTGGTCACTTGATACACGTTGCCGTTCCAGAATCTCGCGGTATTCATGTAGGTTGGGATAATTTCTTGTCTACCCCACCGCACCCAAGTGGCTTGCTACCGTTCTTTACTGGGGACTGGGGGGCATACGCGCAAAATCCTGATACGCCAGCCCATGTATTTAATAGTACTCAAGGGGCAGGAACAGCAATTCTCACCTTTTTGGGTGGTTTCCATCCCCAGACTCAATCTTTGTGGTTGACAGATATGGCGCATCACCATTTGGCGATCGCTGTCATCTTCATTGTTGCGGGTCATATGTACCGGACTAACTGGGGTATTGGTCACAGCATCAAAGAGATGATGAACTCTAAGGAGTTCTATGGCAATAAGGTCGAGGGGCCGTTCAACTTACCCCACCAAGGACTGTACGAAACCGTTAATAATTCTTTGCATTTCCAACTGTCTTTGGCATTAGCTTGTCTGGGTGTAGCGAGTTCCTTCGCGGCGCAGCACATGTATTCCATGCCGCCTTACGCGTTTATCGCTAAGGACTTTACCACAATGGCGGCACTATACACACACCATCAGTACATTGCTGGTTTCTTGATGGTAGGGGCGTTTTCCCACGCTGCGATCTTCTGGATTAAGGACTATGACCCAGAACAGAATCGAGGAAATGTCCTAGAGCGGGTACTTAAGCACAAAGAAGCGATTATTTCTCATCTTAGCTGGGTATCGATGTTCTTGGGCTTCCATACTTTGGGTTTGTACGTCCACAATGATGTAGAAGTAGCCTTTGGGGCAGCTGACAAACAGATATTGATTGAGCCTGTATTTGCTCAGTTTATCCAGGCGGCTAACGGTAAGCTGTTGTATGGGTTTAACACGTTGCTGTCAAATCCACATAGTATTGCTTCCACAGCATGGCCAAATCATGGCAATGTCTGGTTACCGGGTTGGTTGGATGCAATTAACAACGGCACCAACTCCTTATTCCTGACAATTGGCCCTGGTGATTTTTATGTACATCATGCGATCGCCCTCGGTTTACATGTCACCACCCTAATTTTAGTCAAAGGTGCGCTGGATGCTCGTGGTACTAAGCTAATGCCGGATAAAAAAGACTTCGGCTATGCTTTCCCCTGCGATGGCCCCGGACGGGGTGGCACTTGCGATATTTCTGCGTGGGATACTTCCTACCTCGCCGTGTTCTGGATGCTTAACACCCTTGGTTGGGTTACCTTCTACTGGCACTGGAAACATCTTTGTATCTGGCAAGGCAATGTCGCCCAATTTAATGAGTCTTCTACCTATCTTATGGGCTGGTTCCGAGACTACCTTTGGGCGAACTCCGCACAGTTGATTAATGGCTATAACCCTTATGGCACAAATAACTTAGCCGTTTGGGCTTGGATGTTCCTCTTTGGACACCTAGCTTGGGCTGTTAGCTTCATGTTCCTGATTACCTGGCGAGGTTACTGGCAAGAATTAATCGAAACCTTAGCCTGGGCGCACGAACAGACTCCACTATCCTTTGGCTACTGGAGAGATAAGCCCGTTGCTTTGTCAATTGTTCAAGCTCGTTTAGTCGGCTTAACTCACTTTACTGTTGGTTATATCGCAACCTATGGGGCTTTCTTAATTGCCTCAACAGCAGGTAAGTTTGGTTAAGCTTCAAAGCTGTTTAACTACACTTTAAATTACGCAACTAATTCTAGTTCTTTGCAAAAAAAATGCGTAATTAATATGCAAGTATTCAGCTAAAAATATTCAGTTTTCGACCTCCTCTCTTACCTCTTTTGGTAGGAGAGTTTTTTAGGTTATATTATGTTAATTTTCAATAAGAAAACTCTAAACCTATGAGCCAATGATAGTATTTAGTTAAGATAATCAGGAGAAACTATAAATGTCTAATTCATCTGACATAGCAGAGACAATTAAACAATACAATGAGGAAGACATAATTAAACCCTTCAAAGGAGACCCTCAGCTTGGTAATCTATCCACTCCTATCAATGATTCTCCCTTAGTTAGAGCTTTCATTAATAATTTGCCCGCCTACCGTAAAGGATTAACACCTTTCATGCGAGGGCTAGAAATTGGCATGGCTCATGGTTATTTACTAGTTGGGCCAGAGGTTGTGGTTGGTCCTCTGCGAGAATCTGCACATGGAACCAATCTCAGTGGATTAATTACCTCTATATATATAGCGGTATCAGCTTGTTTAGGTATTTCAATTTTTGCAATTACTACTTTCCAAGGAAATCCTAAAGGAGCTTATAGTTCATATTCTAAAGACCAGCTTAGACCACTAAGAACTCGTGAAGAATGGAGTCAATTGAATGGTGGAATTTTTGTTGGTGCAATGGGTGGCGCGATATTTGCCTACTTTCTACTAGAAAATTTTGATTCTTTAGATGCCATCTTGCGAGGTGCGGTTAACGCTAGTTAATCAAGCTTGTCTTTGGAGTTTTGGAGATGCCCAGAGTGTGGCTTACATAAAATTTTCAACTTTGAATTCATGAGGAGAATACATCATGGTAGATATAACACAACTAACAGGTGATTATGCCGCTTCATGGCTACCCTGGATAATGATTCCCTTAGTATTCTATATCTTGCCTTTTCCAGTGTTTGCTTTAGTATTTATCTGGATTCAAAAAGAAGGTTCTCAAGACGAAGTATGAGCCTCCTAATGAATTCATAACAACAATTACGAATTACGTTAGCGAGTCCGCGTACTCCTGCCCAGAAGCAAGCTAGCAAGAGCGTCTGTCTGCGACACGCTGCGCGAACGTAGAGAGCGTCAAAAGAGGCAGGAGAGCAGGGAGCAGTTCTTGCAGGGGGAAAGACTGAGACGGAGCACTCCGCCTTTTTCACAAGCATCCTGGAAGGACGGGGCAACTGTTGGAGACGCTCCGCGAACAAACCGATGTTCCGCAACGCTTGTCGGCTCGATGTTGGGGTCATTATCAATTAGGAATTATTCTGACGCTTCTTTCACGCGCGTTAACGTGTACTTTAGCTACAGCAAAATTAAACCGCAGAATCATAAGTTATAACTGGGTTACAAACGCTTCTCACAAGTTCGGAAGCTGGTAAATAAATCAGCAGTTTTGTTGACTGCTGGTTATTTTTATAAAAATATTATTTTCCTACACAACGGTACAGAGCAAGCGGATTTATCCGTGGAGGGAAAGAAAAGAATTGTGTTGAGGCACGTAGTGCGAAACACAAGATACTAATTCAGGAGGCAGGAGGTCGAAGGCAGGAGGCAGGAGGAACCCACCCCTAAAAGAGTGGGATTGAAGCAAGGACGCTTTATACTTCGCGCTGCGCGTCTGGTGTATAATTCTTTCTTTAAACTGGGCTTTAAACTCAGAACTAAAGTTTTAATTGATACTCCTAACCTCCTGCCCCCTGCCTCCTAACTCCTGCCTTTTTGTAATTGCAGCAGTGATTGTCTCATCCACACCGTGGATTCATGATGGCAGCAAAATCACAGCCATGAAAACTAGTAAATATTGCCGATTATACGGAATTACGGAAGCGATGCCTGCGGTGGTCACTGAGCCAAGTCGTACCACTTGCCTACGGCACGCTCCGCGAACGTGGAAGCAAGCTAGCAAGAGCGTCTGTCTGCGACACGCTGCGCGAACGTAGAGAAGTGCAGGCTACGCCTACGCGCCTTTTAATCTCCTTCCATTCTCAGTGTTTCCATAGTTTATTACCTTTAAAGACGGCAAACACCACTCATACGTTACGGTTCACCCTAATTACTGAAAGTATTAATTCTTCTACATTAGAGAGAGTGAAGACAAATTAATCCATGAACCAACTAAAAACACAATTTAGTTAGTTTAACCGTCCCAAGCAAGGTTCGGGAAACCACCCTTCATGGACTGGCTACCACTAAGCTTCAGTATATATATCAGCATAGTCTGGAGTTTTAACCCCAGGAAAGCCAAATCAAAGGTATTCATGCTGAACTGGCTGATTTCTTGACCCTGTTGGTTCAAAATTTAGTGCTTTATATTCTCATTCATTCATTTGTAGTTATACGGAGCCAGCACCTAAAATGGCAAAAGTAGTTGGAATTGACTTAGGAACAACGAACTCCTGCGTGGCAGTGATGGAAGGTGGCAAACCCACAGTAATTGCTAATGCTGAAGGTTTTCGGACAACGCCATCAGTAGTCGCATTTGCGAAAAATGGCGACAACTTGGTTGGCCAAATCGCCAAACGCCAAGCGGTGATGAACCCCGAAAATACGTTTTACTCAGTCAAACGCTTTATCGGTCGCCGCTACGATGAAGTGGGTAATGAAGCTACGGAAGTTTCTTACAAAGTTCTCAGCAGCAATGGCAATGTCAAATTAGATTGTCCAATAGCTGGTAAACCGTTTGCTCCTGAAGAAATTTCTGCAAAAGTTCTTCGCAAACTAGTTGAAGATGCTAGCAAATACCTGGGTGAAACCGTAACCCAAGCTGTAATCACTGTTCCTGCATACTTCAACGACTCCCAGCGGCAAGCAACAAAAGACGCTGGGAAAATTGCCGGGATTGAAGTTCTGCGGATTATCAACGAGCCTACCGCTGCTTCTCTGGCTTATGGATTTGACAAGAAGAGTAACGAAACCATCCTAGTATTTGACCTTGGTGGTGGTACTTTCGACGTATCTGTGCTGGAAGTAGGAGACGGAGTTTTTGAAGTACTAGCCACATCTGGTGATACCCACCTTGGTGGTGACGACTTTGACAAAAAAATAGTTGACTTCTTAGCTGAGAAGTTCAAGAAAGCCGAAGGTATTGACCTGCGGAAAGACAAGCAAGCTTTACAACGTCTGACGGAAGCTGCAGAAAAAGCCAAAATTGAGCTTTCTAGCGTCACCCAAGCAGAAATTAACCTACCATTCATCACCGCTACCCAGGATGGGCCCAAGCACCTGGATACAACCCTGACTCGCGCTCAGTTTGAAGAACTTTGTTCTGACTTAATTGACCGTTGTCGTGTTCCTGTGGAAAACGCCCTCCGAGATGCCAAGTTAAACAAAGGCGATATTGATGAAGTGGTGTTAGTGGGTGGTTCTACGCGAATTCCCGCAGTTCACCAAATTGTGAAGCAGGTATTGGGTAAAGACCCCAACCAAAGCGTTAACCCTGATGAAGTTGTAGCAGTTGGTGCAGCCATTCAAGCCGGGGTACTGGCTGGTGATGTAACTGGCATCTTGCTGTTAGACGTGACACCTTTATCTTTGGGTGTGGAAACATTGGGCGGCGTGATGACCAAAATTATCCCCCGCAACACCACAATTCCCACCAAGAAATCGGAAGTCTTCTCCACCGCTGTGGATGGACAAACCAATGTAGAAATTCACGTCCTCCAAGGTGAACGCGAATTCTCTAACGATAACAAGAGCTTGGGAACCTTCCGCCTTGATGGTATTCCTCCTGCACCACGTGGCGTCCCTCAAATTGAAGTAGTGTTCGACATTGACGCTAACGGCATCCTTAACGTCACCGCTAAGGACAAAGGTACTGGTAAAGAACAGTCCATCAGCATAACCGGTGCTTCTACCCTGGATAAAAATGACGTAGACCGGATGGTGAGAGAAGCTGAACAGAACGCTTCATCTGACAAAGAGCGGCGTGAAAAGATTGAACGCAAGAACCAAGCCGATTCTTTGGCATACCAAGCTGAAAAGCAGTTACAAGAATTGGGTGATAAAGTTCCCGATGCTGACAAGACTAAAGTCGAAGGTTTAGTGAAAGAAGTGCGGGAAGCAGTTGCTAAAGAAGACGATGAGCAAATCAAGAAGCTAACCCCAGAATTGCAACAAGCGTTATTCGCTGTTGGTAGCAACATCTATCAACAAGCCGGTGCTAGTGCCAGTTCCGGTGCCGGTGCGGGTGCTACATCTGGTGGTGAACCTCAAGATAGTAGCAGTTCCTCTAGTTCTAGTAACGGCGACGATGTGATTGACGCTGATTTTACAGAGAGCAAATAATTCCTCTACTTCTTTTGGGAAGATTGTTTTGTTCGACCTCATATTACCCACTCAGGCAAATGTCTGAGTGGGGATTTTTTTTAAGGAGTTAGGGGTTGGAAGTTAGGAGTTTGAAGTTAGGAGTTTGAAGTTAGGAGTTTGAAGTTAGAGTAGAACTAATATTGGTAACTCTTGATCTTAATTCTTAACTTTATTCCTAACTCCTCACTCTCAACTCCTAACTCCCTTATGCCATATCCACAAGCACCTTGGACACTTCAAGGTTATGCTATCCAAACTCTACATTTGGTAAATATTGACCAAGTGCGCCCTTTGATTCCCTTAGAGTTAGAAATTATTTCTGTATGGCCTGGTAAAACCCTCGCTAGCATGTATCTCTCTAATTACGGGTCAGGCTCAGTACTGGAGTATAGTGAGTTAATTGTTGTCCCAGCTTTAATTAATTACCAGAGGAAAATCGGCGCTTGGATTTCTCACATTTATGTAGATAATGCTGATTCGGTGGCTGGTGGTCGAGAAATTTGGGGACTACCAAAGGAACTAGCTAAGTTTACCTGGGAACAAGGAAAGTACGTTACTGTGCATCAGGAAAACCAGAAATTGTGTAGTTTTAAGTATAATCAACAAAGCTTGGCATGGAGACAGCGATTAAGTGCTTCTAGTTTCAGCGCTAAGGGTGCTGATTTGCTGATATTCCCTGCTGAATTTAAGTCTTTGTTGGGTTTGATTGGTTCTAAGTTAGAAATCCCCGCCGAAAGTCCTTTTTCTGGAATAGGTTTAGGTCAACCTCGGTTAACTGTGCGTTGTGAGCAGATGAGTTTACGGGTTGATGCGCCAAAAGTGGTAGGTCAGATAGGTATCTAGTACGCTGTGGCATAAGTTTGCTTACCTTTAACCAGTTGCTTGAGCAAGTTGTCTGGTTAATTGAGATGTTAGCTGGATTTATGCCGTGCTGTACTAGTTGCAATTAATCCTGGCTCAGTTGCATTTAATCCTTGTAACTCTAACCAAAGAAATTACTGTTTTCTTATATTGTATAAGCACTTCGTAAAAATATTTTTTATGGTTGTTTTTGTCTTTTGGAAATTTCAAGTACTAGACTGATGAGTATACTAATTATACCTACAGGTAGTTTTATTTGATATGACAAATCTAAGATATGTGGGACAAAACAAATTATTGCATTAATAAAAAATATTTGAATTAATAACTGTCCAAATTTGTAATTCTCTTGTTGTGTATCAACGTCTTTGTAGTTTAATATATTATAAATTTTAGATTCAAGAGAGTATATGTTAAAAAGCTTTAAAATAAAGTATTTAACCTGAAATGATTTTATTAAAAACATTAAGATAACAATTGTTGGTAAATATAACACTATTAAAAGTATAAATTGCCATGAAATTATATTAAAACTTAGCGTTCTTATTAAAGCTGTTAATTTTGATAAATAGGGTTTTATCCAATTATTAGATGTTAAAGTTCTTATGATAACAGGTAAAGCAGGCGTTAAAAAAGTAAGTATACCAATAATTACTTCAAACCTTCTTTTTGTGCAACTAAACGAACCAGCGATTCTGACTGGTGAGTATTAAGACAATCCATAATTAGATGCCATTTTTTAGCATTGGTGTCACTTTCAATGATTCGACTAATATTGATGAGGATGATTGCATTTACGGACTATAGCTTAGCCACACAAAGGCTTTGACTGTTTTCGGAGATGTCTAATTGCTTGCCCATTTTATGCAAAATACTTTTGCGTTGGGAATTTTGGTACTTAGTCGTTCTACTTCTGAGAAAACCCGCAAATCCACACATAACCAACTTATACCTAAACTTTTAATGATGGTAATGATTTTTGTTTCAATGCTGGGATTAATCCAGCCTGTAAAATTGAACTTTTGCCAACGCCTGATTGCCTATGAATTATTGTGAGTTTACAGTCAGATTGACCCATACGCTTTTGCTTTCCAGAAAAACAAAGTCTTTAGAGCCAGCTTGTGATAAACCTATGGTCATTTTCAATCAAGTGCAATACAAAAGTTAGATATTGCTAAGGTTACACACCTGCTAAAAGTTCTGCAAATCCAGTTTCAGTAACTAAGTTGCAACAAGGCTATTCATTATTGTCAACACAAACTCTGTTACATATTCCGCAAAATTAAGTCATTTTTGTAGTAAATGTGAGTTTTTGACTATCTATCGTCTAACTTCCCAACATCTGCAAGTTATGCAAAGTGGCATAAAGCCCTCCTTGTTGCAGTAGTTGTTCATGACTTCCTTGTTCGATTAATTCGCCACGCTTGAGAACAAAAATCCGGTCTACATTGCGAATTGTAGACAAGCGGTGAGCAATAATAATGGCGGTACGTCTAAGCAAAAGCTGGTTTAATGCCTCTTGAACTGAAGCTTCTGTACCAACATCCAAACTAGCGGTAGCCTCATCTAGTACCAAAATTTGCGGATTGCGAATGGCAGCCCGCGCAAAGGCTAAAAGTTGCTTTTGACCACTAGAAATATTTGTGCCCCGTTCTCGAAGTTGAGTATCATAACCTTGGGGTAATTCTTCTATAAACTGGGCAACATTGGTTTGCTCTGCTGCTTGTTGAATCTGTTCAATGGTGTAGCCATCTCCTAAAGAAATGTTGCTTTTAACATCGCCAGCAAACAAAAAGCCTTCTTGTAAAATTACTGCCATGTAACGCCGCAGTTCTGCTTGTGGTACTTCCCGAATGTCTACGCCATCTATGAGAATGCGTCCTTGAGTGGGTTCGTAGAGGCGGCACAAAAGACGGATAATCGAAGTTTTACCCGCCCCGGTGGGGCCGACTAATGCCACTTTTTCACCAGGATGAATGGTGAAATCTAAGTCTTTAATTACGTAATCATCATTTTTGTAAGCAAACCAGACGCGATCAAAGCGAATCTCTCCCAGTTCTGGGGGGGAAGTAAGGTCTGGGGATTCTAGATTTGCAATGATTTCGTCTATGTAGCCAAATTTCGCATCAAATATTGAGAAGCGGACATTGGCGCGATCGCGAATTTCTATCGGTTCATCTAATATATCGCCTACACGTTCAATGGCAGTGAAACCAGCTTGAATTACTGTAAATTTTTCCGCAAAAGCCCTTAAAGGGTCAAATAATCGCTGGGCATACAATACAAATGTAGATAAAGTCCCAAAAGTCAAGTTTTTTTCTAACAGCAACCAACCACCCACGCACAAAACAGCTGCGATCGCAATCAGTCCAATCCATTCTAAGGTTGCTGAAACAAATGAATCATAAAAGATGGTTTTATCCATTTGCTGAGTGTAGTTGCTGTTCGTAGCACGAAACAATTCGGCATTAAATTTTTCTCTACGGAACAACTGCACGACGTTAATACCAAGCACATTTTCTTGTAGCTGTGAATTCAGGATCGAAAGTTCTTCTCGCCCTTTGTAATTGGCTTTGCGGTACTGTTTTTGAATGTAAACAATTACCCAGCTAGTTGGTAACAGCATCAATAGCAGCAAGCAAGAAAGTTGCCACTGGATGGAAAACATTAAACCCAAAGTCACCAGCATTAAAAACAAATCAGATATAATCCCAACTGCCCCAGTAGAAAAGACATCGCCTAACACTTCCACATCGCTGGTGATTCTGGTAATTAATTTACCTACGGGTGTGCGGTCAAAAAAGCGCACTGCTAGAGATGTTACATGCTGAAATAAGTCTTGGCGAATTGCTGCGGTGATTTGTTGCCCTAGCTTTTGGACTATATAACCTTGGAAACCTGTCAACATCAATTGGATGGCGATCGCAATTACCAATAATCCCTCTAGGATATTTAGCCCTTGCGAGAAGGGACGATTCCTGAAAAATTCGTAAGTGCTTGGTTCGTTACGAATCAGAGAGATTACTTGGCCAATCAAGAAAGGTTGTACGGCATTAGCTAGTGCGATCGGTACGAGTAGGCACATCGACAGCGCCAGTAGCCGTCCGTTACGACGGGCATAAGGCACCAAACGCAAAAATAACCGCCAGTCATTTTCACGCCGACGATCTGGTGTATAAGATTTTTTGAGAGATTGGTAGATGCTCATAGTAAGAGCATTATATTAATGTTTGGAAAAAAACACGCTTGTTTAAAGTAGCGTTTATCTTCCTACTCTGATACCATGCCTGAGATAGAAACTGCAAGACTACTACTAGTGCGATTCGTTGATTAGTGAATCACGGTATTAGCCCGTAAATAACTAATCCAGCCCGACAGAAGATTACTGTCACTTAAGGGTTGAACTCTCGGTCAGATGTAGGTGAAAGCCCTACCATTCAGACTCAGAATTGACTCCTTATCTGCCCACACTGACCAGACTCGGTTTCTGGAGGGTGAAGCTGGGAACAGGGCGCAATCAGACGACCGTTGCGGGTTGACACTGGCGCTAACAGGGAGTTCCTATGATGAAACAGAGCCTAAAAAAGCGACTTAAGTCTAGACAGGGCGCAACACAAAAATCCCTGACCTCACTGGAATTAATTCCCGCCGTTCTGGGTTGAAAAACGGTAAGAGTCTAGGGAATCCAGCAGTCGAATTGGCTACATCTAACGGAACTATCAATCTCTCCGAGGGAACGAATAAAAACGAGTTGTGGGTCAAGGGGCAGTCGAACCCCAAGTAACCCAGACGAGAGGAGGAATCCCCACAATTCGGGTAGGACAGACCGTAATTGGTCTGAGGTGTTCAGAATACACTAACCAGAGAAGAGAAAATGATTAGACACAGTTACAAAACTAGTGAATCTTGGAGAGCATTACCGTGGAAGAAATTCCGCCGAAATCTTTTCCGCCTTCAAAGACGCGTGTATAAAGCGGTTCTTGTTGGAGACAAGCGGAAAGCTAGGTTACTCCAAAAGCTTATTATGAAATCCACCTCGGCTCGATTTCTAGCAATAAGACAAGTATCTCAGCTAAACGCTGGCAAAAAGACGGCTGGTATCGATGGTAAGAAATCCCTCTCATTTGAAGAACGCTTCAATCTAGAAGAACTACTGAAAATGAATAGCGGAAATTGGAAACATCAAGGACTACGGGAAATCCCCATCCCCAAGAAGGACGGGACTACCAGAATGCTTAAGATACCAACCATCGCGGATAGAGCTTGGCAATGCCTAGCAAAATATGCACTCGAACCAGCACACGAAGCCACTTTCCACGCTAGGAGCTACGGGTTTAGAACTGGGCGCTCTGCCCACGATGCACAAAAGTACATATTTGACAACCTAAAATCCCAAAGCAATGGAATAGAAAAACGAGTTATAGAACTCGATATTGAGAAGTGCTTCGACAGGATTAATCACTCAGCAATAATGGACGAACTCATTGCCCCCAAAGGCTTAAAACTCGGTATCTTCCGATGCCTTAAAGCAGGAGTTAACCCAGAATTTCCTGAACAAGGAACTCCACAAGGAGGAGTGGTCAGCCCATTACTAGCAAATATTGCACTCAACGGGATTGAGAGTATACACAGATACCACACCGAATACAAATTCGGTAAAAGGATCACAAACAACACCCCAGAAAATAGAATTGTCGAGCCATCAATCCGATACGCGGATGACATGGTTATTAGACCTCTTGCAAAATTATTTTATGGTAAGATGATGGATTTTGCCGTGTGAATC
>NZ_JABXKL010000097.1 GCF_017114995.1 Nostoc sp. NMS9
TTACTAATTACAGATATGGGCTTCTATGGATTTGAGTGGTTTGATACCCTAACTGTATCGCCGACGTTGGAAAATTGAGGATGCATTTTTACTCACAAAAAGATTGTTGGGTTTATCTTATTTGTGGGTTGGTGGTAGCTATGGCTACAACTTGGTTTATAACTTATGCTGGAAGTGCGGTTGCAAGCTGGTTTTTACAAACTTTTGGATATGGGTGGATTCTATTTTGGGGTATTATCTCACTTATGTGTGGGTCTTTTATAGGTTCTTCCGCACTAAAGCAAGGATACTCTGTGGGTTGGGCTGTGGGCTGGGCTGTGGGTGGGGCTGTGATTTCTGCTGGGAGTTTGAGTTCTGCTGTGATTTCTGCTGTGGGTTGGGCTGTGGCTTGGGCTGTGAGTGGGGCTGTGGGTTGGGCTGTGGTTTGGGCTGTGGAATGGGTTATAGATTTGGCTGAAGACTTATTTACAACTGTGCTGATACTACTAATATTAGGATTTGGAGCTAGTGTAGGAACTGGAATAATAGCAGGTTTTTTAAATCCATTTATTTTGTTAGCACTAACCGCAACTAGTTTACCTGCACTTTCCATGCTGGTTTATTCACCCCTCAAAAGACGTAGGTTAATTGCTAAATATCGCAAGTCTGAGGAATCTTTAATCAAACCGTAATCAAACAGATACCCAACTTATTTGAGAAGTCGGGTATCTTGTCTTGTTTATGATAAAGATCAGAAAGCATTCTTTTTTATGGCTAAGTTAAGAATACGATCGCCTTTTTTTACAAAGCGTTAATTTAGTGCGATCGCTATAATATTGCTAAAATTTAGATTAAACCAAACAATAAACAATTTCTATGTCTTACAAAATTAACATTATTATCGAAAAAGATGAAAATGGCTATTATGCTTATTCTCCAGAACTTCCAGGCTGTCAAAGTCAAGGGGATTCATTGGCAGAGGTAAAAGAAAATATAGAAGAAGCGGTTGGACTTTACTTAGAAACTTTATCAGAATCAGAGAAACAGGTACTTTTAAACAAAGAAATTTTCACAATGTTTTTAGAGGTACAACTTGCCTAAACTACCGCGTCTAACAGCCAAGGAAGCCGAAAATCTACTATTTAAATGCGGGTTTTACTTTAATACGAAGTAAAGGTAGTCACAGAGTATATCGTCTAAATGACATTAGGGTAGTACTTCCTTTTCATGCAGGAAAAGTGTTACATCCAAAGATAGTACAACAGGTGATAAAAGCTATCAAATCAGATGAAAATGATATCCCTAATGATGAAACTTAATCTAGCTAAGAGTCCGTAGATGCAAGGCGACTTGTCGCTAGACATCGCATTTTTTTGCCACCTCTTCATGTAGTGCGATCGCTTTCAAAAAGAGATTACGATATATATAACAAATGAATATAAGTTAATAGACCTCTTGCAAAAATCCTTGAATCACCCCTCCCCAACCCTCCCTTTGTGAAGGGGAGGGGGCAAGATTTCAAGTTTCCCCCCTTTATAAGCTATCCATTATAAGCATATTTCTTAACACAAAAGTTGACAGAAGTAAGTAGCTATATATCAGAAGAGGAAGATGAAAAAAGCACCAGTTATTCTGGAAAATGGACATGAGAATCAACAGAACTTCAAAAAGTATGATGATCTCATAACTAACTCGGCGTAAAAAACTAATTATCGGGAATGTTAGAGCAAAAACACTAGAACAAACTGACGAGAAGATGAAGCAATAATTAACTATTGAGAGACTGACAAACAAGCCAACCCTCAACCAGATCATGTAATCGACTCAATCCACGCCAGAGAACTTTCACACCAGGAAAGCCATCGCTTTTGCGACCTAAAAACAGACTACTGGATGCTTGCCAATTCGCTCTACTGTCCCATTGATATGTCCTTGTCTAATCATTGATGGTTTGATGTATGGTGAATCCCAAAAGTCATAGGTGGCTTTTGTTTGCGCCCATGTTCCACTGGCTTGTGGAATACTTGCTTCTGGTTTAGCACTTAAATTTTCGACTATTTTAATCAACCTTTTGGTTCTTCTTTTGTCCCCTAATTCCATTGTTTCTAGTTCTTGTGTGATCCATTCTTCTATCTGCTGACTAAGGTAAGGCTCTGTTTCTTGCTATAGAAACTCACAGTCTCTCCCTTTTGTCAACTTTTCTGTTAAGAAAGATGTTTATAATGGATAGCTTTTTAAGGGGGGTAATTTCACTTGTATGTACACCGTAGCCTTGGAAAGGGGAGGGAACTATCGCATCGGCTAGAGGGGGATAAGACGAAGCAGACTAAAAATTTATTTTTATAACTTAAAATTTTATTTTATTTATGTGTTAAGTAGCTTTTAGGATGTTATCTGTATAATCTATCATTCAATCTGAATTATCGAATGTATAATCTATCATTCAGTCTTATTGATTATTGACCTCTGTTACTTATTGATAGGTTGAAATTTGAGGATTAGGGCATCTCTTTTTAAGACATAACATACCACTCACTTAGTAGTTATTTATTAACGGAATTTGAGAAGTTATGTAGGCATACTCTATCCTAGACATTACCTAAACTTGTGCTTCAAAAATCATGAGCCATTATATGAATAGTTAGCACGTTAACAGCACTATCCAATGTCTCAAGATTTATTAAACTCCTTTCAAGAAGCATACAGCAATCTCGAACTGTTTCCGTTAATGGAACGGAACGAAATGGAAAGATTTCGAGTCGAATATGGTGATGATTTGATTGCAGACCTGAACCAATTAGTGGAAGATAGTCCTAATGGAGATGGCAAAATTGTCTTTACAGGACATCGAGGATGTGGTAAGTCTACTTTGTTAGCTGAGTTTAGCCGACAAATTCAAGATAAATATTTTGTAGTTCTCTTTTCTATTGCTGACAAAATTGAAATGTCGGCAGTTAATCATATTAATATACTGTTTGCGATCGCAGTTAATTTAATGACAGAGGCAGAAGCACGCAAAGTTGATATTCCACAATCTACTAAAGAAGCTCTTTATAAGTGGTTTGCTACCCGCACTCGCACTGAAGAATTAAATTTGCAAGCAGAAGCTAGTATAGGTTTTGACCTTTTAAAATTGATTAGCTCTAAATTAAAAGCTGATGCAAGCGTTCGGGATGAAATTAAGCAAGAATTTGAACGCAAGTTATCAGATTTAGTTGCCAGAATTAATGAAATTGCTGCTCTAATTCAAGCTGCAACTAAACAAAACGTTTTAGTAATTATTGATGATTTAGATAAGCTTGATTTAGGCAGAGTTAACGAAATTTATCGAGATAACATTAAAGCTCTCTGTCAACCTAACTTTCAAATTATCTACACTATCCCGATCGCAGTCCTTCGAGAAACATTTATTAGCACAATAATTGCCACTGAAACCAACGATCAAGTTGTGGCAATGCCTGTCTTAAAAATATTTGATAAAGGGAAAAATCGCTTCCAAAATGCCCAACCTCGCCCGGAAACAACAAAGATTCTCGGTGAAGTTTTACAAAAGCGGATTCCCAGTGAATTAATCGCGGCAGAGACGGCTGAAAAAATCGTAATTTACAGTGGTGGCGTATTGCGAGAGTTAATTCGGATTTCTAAGGAATGTTGCCGGATATGTTTGCGAACGATCCGGCGAAATCCCTCAGCCAAAGTTATTATTGATGATAAAATTCTTCTTCAAGCAATCAATAAAATTCGCAATGATTTTTCCATCCGCTTAGGAAAAGTTGATATCGATATTTTGCAGAGTGTGTATGAACAATTTATGCCCAATGACCCTAAACAAGCAGAGTTTTTAGATTTGTTACATGGGCTGTATGTTCTAGAATATCGCACTGATGAAACTTGGTATGATGTTCATCCAATTATTATCGAAAGTTTGAGAAGACAGGGAGCCATTAATGTTAAATGAAGAATTATTAGATGATGAAGGAGAAAATCAAGATGCGTATGATGATTTAATTGTTTCTATTGAAGCTCAAAAGCGGGGCTTAAATTTATTGATTGCAGTTTGTGATGATGCTAGCTTTCGTGATGAGATTATTGCTCAATATGAAGCTGAACTACAACCTGCTTTCCGTACATATCGAGTAACTTTAGCACGTCAGGAACCTAGCCTCAAAGCTGCTCTTAACCAATTAGTACAACAAGAAGAGTATCTCCGTCAGCAGAACCCGGCGGTGATTACTGTGACGGGTGCTGAGCAACTTTATTTTCTCAGATTGGGAAATGAGCAATCAGAACAGGAGAAATTTTTTGGTTATTTACAGTGGACAAGGGAAGGATTGCGCGAATTTCCATTTGCGATCGTGCTTTGGGTAACTAACCAAATTTTAGTCAACCTAATTAAAAAAGCCCCTGATTTTTGGAGTTGGCGCAATGGTGTATTTCGGTTTGAATCTAAAAAGACAAATGCTATTCCTGGTAAAGAATTAGAAAATATCCGCTTTGTTTTTAGAGACACAGAATTAGCTAGTACAGATACTAATGAAACTAATCGCTTTTTCTTACCCATTCAAGATTTACAAAGGTTAATCGAGAAAGTAGAAGAAGAACGGGGAACTAAAGACCCCACCTTGGCTACGTTATACTCAAGATTGGGCGATATTTACCACAGCAGATTAGATCGGGGGGAATCTCAAAACTATCAAGAAGAACAGGAATTAGCAATTAAATATTGGCGTCAGGCGAGTGAGCTACAAAATGAATTAGGTTTGCAGATAGACTTAGCTAATAGCCTCAACAATTTAGCAGGAATATATCGTGCAATAGGAAACTACACTGAAGCCGAACCCTTATATAAACAAGCTTTAGAACTGAGGAAACGCCTGTTAGGAGAGAACCATCCTGCTTTTGCTACTAGCCTGAATAATTTGGCAGGACTTTACAAATCAACTGGACAATATAATAATGCAGAACTCTTATATCAACAAGCTTTGGAACAGAGGAAAGGATTGTGGGGAGAAAACCATGCTGATGTTGCTGTGAGTCTGAACAATTTGGCATTACTATATGATGAACAAGGACGTTATGACGAAGCAGAACCTCTGTATCTGCAATCATTAGAACTTGAAAAACGTCTGGTTGGCGAAAATCATCTTTCTTTCGCTCTCATACTAAATAATTTAGCGCTACTTTATTATCATCAAGGACGTTACAGTGAAGCGGAACCTTTGTCACAACAAGCAATAGAACTAGATAAGCAATTTTTGGGAGAAGAAAATCCTGATGTTGCAACAGATTTGCACAATTTAGGTTTAATATACCGCGCTCAAGGACGCTACAGTGAAGCGGAATCTTTGTTTTTGGAATCATTGGAACTCAAGCAGCGTCTATTACAAAAAGCGCATCCGCTTTTAGCAGATACTATCTATGCTCTGGGTTATATGTACAGGGAGCAGGGACGTTACAATGAAGCGGAACCCTTATGTATAAAAGCTTTAGAACTTGATAAGCACCTATTGGGAGAAAATCATCCCAATGTTGCCGAAAGTCTCAATAATCTGGCAGAAATTTATCGTGAAAGTGGACGTTACGGTGAAGCAGAACCGCTTTATTTGCAAGCTTTAAATATTTATGAACGAGTCTGGGGTGTAAATCATCACCGTAGTGTCACTGTTCGTCAAAATCTAGATAAACTTGCCGCAGCAATGCAGAATAATGGAGAGTGCGATGTCTTCGACAACCCCTTCGGGGAACGCACTGCATAGAGCAAAAATCTAATTTTGAGTTAAGCTAAACGCTAAAATATCATAAAAATAGAATATTTTCATTTTGAGACTCTAATCTAGAGATAGCAAAATGGCTAAAGATGTTTTCCATCAACAGGTAAAAAAAGCATTAATCAAAGATGGGTGGATAATTACTCATGACCCTTTTACAATTCGTGTTAGTGAAGCGATTAAACTACAAATAGACTTAGCAGCTGAAAATGCCATTGCCGCAGAACGGAATACAGAGAAAATAGCTGTTGAAATTAAGAGTTTTATTGCAGATTCAGATATCAGTGAATTTTATACTGCACTCGGACAATATCTCAATTACTGCCAAGCTATTGAAGATAGGACTTACGCAAAAACCCTCTAAAACTCCTATTCCTTCGTGTCCTTTGCGTCCTTTGTGGTTCGTTTTTTCATAATTTTGCGTAAGTCCTGGCTGGAAGAGAAAGAAGCAGATAGAGTGCTTTATCTAGCCGTTCCGATCGAAACATATCAAGACTTTTTCCAACTTTCTTTTGTCCAGCGCACCCTTGATCGTTACCAAATTAAGTTGATAATTTACGACCCCAAACGTGAGGAAATTCGGCTATGGATAAAATAGAACGCTATCGACAATTTATCAAACAAATTCTGAGCGAACATCAACAAATCACGTCTAATACTGATACTGATACTGTCAAATCACAATTAATTTTAGACAACGAAAACGACCATTATCAACTAGCTTACGTTGGCTGGCAAGGAGATAAGCGGGTGTTTGGCCCGGTCATGCATTTTGATATTCAAGATGGGAAAATATGGATTCAGTATAACGGTACGGAAGAGTCTGTTGCTGAACGATTGGTTGAGTTAGGTGTACCCCCTTCTGATATTGTTATTGGGTTTCATTCTCCTTTTAAGCGCCAATTTACTTCTTATGCTGTTGAGTGAACTTCAACTCAAGTGATGAATACATGAATATTGAACAAGCAGTGAATAGATAAAAAAGCGATCGCTTTCCCTAGATACCCCAATACGGTTCAGTTAAGGCTAAAACTCTTGGTGAAAGTCAAGTTTTTGAACGTAGACGCAAAGCGGCTTGCCGCAGGCTACCGCAAAGTACGCATTCGCGCAGCGTCTCGTCAGTGAAGTACGCAAAGAAAAGGAAGAAAGGCTTAACTGAACTGTATTGCTAAATACCCAACTTGTTTAAGAAGTTGGGTATCTCTAGGAAGCTTGCTCAATTGTCCTTGAAATCTACTAGCGAACTCCAACAAAACCAGCTTGCTCAATTGCTCTTTGTCCCTGATCGGTTAATAAAAGATTGGCATAAGCATCTCCAATCTGCTGTTCTGGACCTTTGTTCTGCTTAATAATCACAAACAAATTAGCAATCTTCGGATAGCTGCCATTTTTGATCGCCTGAGTATTTAGCTGGTTGCGCTGACGTGGACATTGCTCAGGCGAAACCATCGGCTCCCGATAGGGGGGAATTAGCTGACCGGAAGTGCTACCCAATGGCAAAGCCTTCACACTACATTGAAAGACTACTGAACGAGCAGAAGCGTAATACACACCACCAGGGGTTTTACTGAGTTGGCGCACTGCTTCTGTAGCAGAGTAGACATATTGCACATTAGAGCCAAGTGCTTGCCCCTTTAAGTCGCTGTTGCTAGGAAATATTACTGTATCTGCATTCTCTGGTCGTTGAGAAAAAGCTGTGATAGGTAGATTTGGCCCACCGACTTGATTCCAGTTTCTAATTTTCCCCAAATAAATTTGCTGCAATTGGTTAACAGTTAAACCAGGCACATTGAGTGATGGATTGACTACCACTGCTATCCCATCCATACCCACCTGGCGTTCCTCAAGGGTGAAGCCTCGCTCTTTTGCCGTAGCTTGTTCTTCATCTGTAAGGGGACGGGAGGACTGAGCAAAGTCTAGTTTCCCATCAAGCAACATCCGAATACCGGAGCTAGAACCAGGACTACCATTAACAGGGTTTACGTAGCGTAATTGTAGTTCCGGGCGATCGCTCTGAATCTGAGAATCTACCAATTGCCGGATAGATGCCCAAGCGGTACTACCTCCGTAGTTGAATGAGGCAGGGGGAACATCAGCAACTGTCTGAAAAGTTGATCCATTATTAGAGACGCTGTTGAAATTTTGATTTGAGGGAGAGTTAACACTGTTGCGGGACAAGAAATTTGGCTTGAATAACCACCAAAGTAATCCGCCAATAACCATAAGTGTTAGAACTTTACCAATAATCAAACCTCTGAGAAAGAGGGCGATTTCGTTGTTAATTAAAGCTTTTCTTTGATTTGTATTGTCCATATTTTGAAATTTTGTTTATTGTATTTATCTTACAAGAATATCTAAGTATTTATCCTACAGTAATCTTTAAATATTTAAATTTAAAGTAAATCTCTAATAGCTAGTTAATAAGCAGTTTTATGATTGCTGCTAGATGATTAACTTTTTCTAATGTAGTGAAATTAAATTTGCTATTTGGTAGTTTTTGCAATGCTCAATTGCTTTAATTGATTCTTTTGTTAGCTGCTGATTTAGCTACTAGACTATTCATATTAGTTAATGGGAACTCAACAAATTTTTCTAGAAAACTCTTTAGTGGAGTAGGTTGGTTTGGAAGTGATGTTCCCGTATTAATAAATGTGTAAATTAAAATTATTACTATCAAACTAGTGGTTGCACCAAGACCGATACCCAGCAGCAAAATAAAGTTTTTATAAGTTAGCAAATAGGTATCATCAGCTTTGTGGCTGATATCAGCAGATTGTGAAGGCTGTGACAACGCTACATCAGAATTAAGGGCTTGCAAAGCTTCTGTGGCAGATTGATACCGTTGGTTGTAGCGATCGCGAACCATTGTATCTAAAATATTTGCCAGAGCATCACTTACCTGGGCGCGATCGCGCCAGATAACTTCTCCAGTGCTGGGATCTTCTGGTAGTTGCTCAGGTATTAAACCTGTTAAAGCTTGAATCCCAATCATCCCGACTGCATAGATATCGCTGCAAAGTTTTGGCTTTCCCTTAGCCTGTTCGCTTGGCATATAGCCAGGAGTCCCAACAGCAATTGTTAAGCCTGCTCCCAAAGCACCAATTTTCTTAATACTGCCAAAATCAATTAGCACAATCTTCTGATCGGATGACCGCCGCATTAAGTTTTGAGGCTTAATATCTCGGTGAATAATATCGTGTTGGTGGACGAAAGCCAGCACTTCGAGGATGTCTTTTAATAAATTTAAAACTGTATTCTCGTTAAGAGGCTGACCTGGTACAATTTCTTGAGTCAAGGCATGACCGTCAATAAATTCCTGGACTAAATAAAAATCTCCATCTTCATTAAAATGGGCAAACAGTCTGGGAATTTGATCGTGGTCGTTGCCTAGCTGGTATAAAACTTCCGCTTCCCGATCAAATAGCTTTTTAGCGATAGGTAGAACAACAGGGTTGGAATCTTTTGGGTCGAAATGTTTGACGACACAATGAGGTTGTCCTGGTAAATCTAAGTCAATGGCCAAGTAGGTATCACCAGAACCTCCGCTTCCTAGTTGTTTAATAATCTCAAAGCGATTCCGAAGTGTTTTTCTTTTGAGAGAGAATCGATGTCTATTACGTATAGCACCCCCTAACAAGTAAGTATTATCAGATTCTCCACTTTCCATCACTTTGACAGTTTCAAAGCGACTTCGGAGTGTTTTTCTCACTAGAGGGTTCTGGCTCATGTGGCGTATACTACTTCTTAATTTACTGACCATTCAGAGCTTGGGTGAGGTTATGAATAACTGCTTGCTGCTAGATTTGCTGGTATTTGCGGCAGTTAGCCATCAGGCGACCTATGCTTTGGATAAATTGGATACTTAGTTGATTGATTGCTTTCTTTAATACCTTTATAGGTATTTTAATACAAAATTAATTTATGAAATACTTCTGTAATTTTATCACTTAAGTAAGTTTAACACTAGTCCACAGTCTTGAAACTGTGGGCATAAAACAATATTCAGCAGTCAGGATCTTTATTTATTTTAACTGTTAAGTTTGATTACTGACAAAACTTTGAATAGTAAAATTTAAAGGCACAAATATCCTGACAGTGTTCGCCGCAATTTTGTTACCAGATTTTAGCCATTATCAATCGCGATCGCGTTGTCAGATCAATGTGAGTTCGACGAAAAAACTAAAAAAGATCGGATAAGTTCTTGAGCTAAATATCGAGTGATGGTTTTTGAGGTAAATTAGGTGTAACTTTTCAATCACTCACACATTAGACCTCTTGCAAAAGTCCCCTAACACCCCACCCCCAACCCCTCCCCGCAGGCGGGGAGGGGAGAATTTGACGTAAGTCAAAGGCGGGGTGGGATTCTTTTTTTGATTTATGCAAGAAGTCTATTTTACGATCGCGATCTACTCATAATTCTGGCAAATCTATAATACGTATTCGCTTCCACGAAATACCACAATTAATATGTGATACTGATACCAATTGTTAAAAAATAATCCATCCCTACCTACTCTTAGCAAGGCGAGAGTGCGCGTTGGGCTATCTGTCGTAAACGTTTTTTGAATTGGTACGAGCTACTTAAATGATAAAGCAAAATTGCGAATTACAATGCTTGCAATATCTGGAAGAACTTCAAGTTTCCACTTTTTTGGCTAGAAAAAATATTAGGACTGCATTTCCTTAAATTAAATTCGCATCAATTTGCGAACTTTCTTTATTTATTGGTTTACTTAGTCCTTGGGATATCAATTTACAGTATATTAGCTGGTTATTCAATACTTTCTCCAAAACATCCTACTTTTCCGACCTTTCCCACCTTTTACTTAACTCGCATATACAGCAGATTGCAAGTTAATGAAGTACAAAAATACCCCTCCCTAACCCTCCCGTATGTATTGGGGAGGGAACTAGATTGGGAATTTCCCCCCTTTACAAAGCTACGGTGTATACACAAGTCTGAAATAGTTTACTCACCTGGTTTTTCGTGTCAGTTTTACCCTACCCTAACCCTCCCCGATGCATTGGGGAGCCACTGCGTTGGGCGGGCAATGCCCGACTTGTTCGCGCAGCGTCTCCCCTTGGGAGAAGCATGTGGCGTGAGGGAACTAGATTCCTGTTTCCACCCAATGCATCGGGGGGATTAAGGGGGGTAATTTGACTTGTGTATATACCGTAGCTTTACAAGGGGGGTAAGGATGTACTTCATTTAGATGCAAAATGTGTATATCACTTGCGATAACTCAGTTGCATCTAGCAAAAGTAATAGTGGGAATAGTCTACGCTTGTTTTAATATATTTTTTATTTAACTTTTTTAAGTAAACGATAAATATGCATTATTCATAACCTTTGTAGAGACATAGCACTGCTACTTCTCTACAATCTTTTTCACTGATATTTTTATTCTGTTAATTAAAAAAGCCCCCTAGTGGGGGCTTATTAAGTTGTCCGCGTGGATTGAACAACTAATTAATTAATACTCACAGTAGATACAGTAATCCGAACAAAATAATCCAAATCACGTCAACGAAGTGCCAGTAGATTTCGGCTGCTTCAATACCAAAGTGCTTTTCGTTACTATAGTGACCCGGAACGCGCGATCGCCACAACACAGCAACAATTGCTAAAACGCCGATAGTAACGTGCAATCCGTGGAAACCAGTCAAAACGTAAAATGCACTGGCAAATAAATTGGTAGTTAAACCAAATTCTAAATGGGTATATTCATATACTTGACCCACCAAGAAAATAGCACCCATTGCAGCGGTAATTGCTAACCAGATTTGCGCACCCCGTGTATCGTTCTTTTTAATAGCAGTGTCGGCATTGTGCATGACAAAACTACTAGAAATTAGATTGATGGTGTTAACTCCAGGTAGCAATAGTTCTAATTCTGGGGTACCTGCTGGCGGCCATGCAGGTAAGGTAGCACGGAAAGCCAAGTAGGCTCCGAACAGTCCCATAAAAATCATCCCTTCAGCAATCAGGAAAACAATTAGCCCAAACAGGCGATGGTCTGGATGTTCTTCATGATGACCGACAGACGCTTCCGCCGCGTGGTGATGATTCAGTTCCGTTTTAGCTGGGTCAATAGTTTGACTTTGCATGAATTTTGATAAGTGGGGAATGAGGAGTTAAAAGTTAGGAGTTAAAAGTTAGGAGTTAAAAATTTTGAACTAACAACTTTATTAAAGTCATAACTCATCATTCATAACTCATAACTCCTAACTCTATTTCCGGTCTTCGGGATTGGCGGCAACCGCTGGGTCGGGTTCTGCTCTTAATACTGAGTTTGGCCCACCAGATAAGATTGGATTGGGATCGGATAAAGGTACACCTTCATTAGCATTTTCCAAACCGTAGTCGTAGGGGCCTGTAGCCAGTACTGGGGTTTGATCAAAATTCTCGATCGCTGGCGGTGAGGTTGTCATCCACTCTAAGGTAAGTGCCCTCCAGGGATTATTACCAGCTTTCTCACCGTATAACCAACTCCAAATCGCATTGATGATGAAGGGGAATGTCGAAACTGCTAGTATGTAAGCGCCATAAGTGCAGATTTCGTTGAGAAAGGTAAATTTGGGGTCATACTGGGCGATACGGCGGTTCATGCCCATTAATCCCAGCTTATGCATTGGTAAGAAGGTCATGTTTAGACCAACTATTGTTAAGGCAAAGTGAACCTTACCCCAAAATTCGTTCACCATCCGTCCCGTCATTTTCGGGAACCAGTGGTAAATCGCCGCATAAATGCCGAGAACACTACCACCAAATAGCACGTAGTGCAAGTGCGCCACCACAAAATAGGTGTCGTGAACGTGAATGTCAAAAGGCACTGCCGCCAACATCACGCCACTGATCCCACCAATCACAAAGGTGCCAACAAAGCCAATAGCGAACAGCATGGCACTGTTAAGCCGGATTTTTCCACCCCACATGGTTGCTAACCAGCTGAAAATTTTAATTCCTGTGGGTACGGCAATGATCATGGTGGTGATCATAAAGAACATCCGCAACCAACCGGGGATACCGCTGGTAAACATGTGGTGTGCCCAAACAATTAGCCCCAAAAAGCTAATGGCTAGAGACGAATAAGCGATCGCTTTGTAGCCAAAAATCGGCTTGCGGGAATGCACGGGGATAATTTCCGAAATTGCCCCAAAAAAAGGCAAAATCATGATGTAAACCGCTGGGTGGGAGTAAAACCAGAACATGTGCTGGTATACTACTGGGTCGCCACCGCCAGTTGGGTTAAAAAATGTTGTCCCGGCAATTAAGTCAAAGGCAAGCAGAATCAGACCTGCTGCTAACACTGGCGTAGATACCAAAGTCAGTGCCGAGGTAGCAAACATCGCCCAGCAGAATAAGGGCATTTGATGAACCCCCATACCAGGGATACGCATCTTGAGCAATGTGACAAGGAAATTGATTGCCCCTAAAATCGATGACGTACCTAGTAGGAGGACGCTCATAATCCAAATTCCCTCACCTACTTGACCTGTTACCAAGCTCAGGGGAGGGTAGGAAGTCCAACCCGCATCTGGTGCATCGCCTACCACTAAACTAGCGATCAACAATAAACCCGCAGGGGGAATCATCCAAAAGGCAACAGCATTCAAGCGTGGGAATGCCATATCCTTTGCCCCAATCATCAAGGGGATGAGGAAGTTAGCAAAACCCGCACCAGCTGGCACTATCCACAAGAAAATCATGATCGTGGCGTGCAGCGTAAATAAGCTGTTGTAGACTTCAGGGGTGACAAAATCGACTTCTGGGGTTCGCAGTTCTGTACGAACCAAGTCAGCCATCACCCCACCAATGCAGTAGAAAATGAACGTAGTGACTAGGTATTGAATCCCAATCACCTTATGGTCGGTGTTGAAGCCAAAGTAGTCTTGCCATTTTCTGATCCCTGGCTCCTCACTAAGAGCGGGGATATTGGCAGTTTCTTGCAACTGAGCTTGTGTCATAAGAATGCTGAGTGCTGAGTGCTGAGTTATTGCACTTTTAAGATGGACTATTAATTAATGGTGAACTTGATGGAGGATTTCTGGTTTAATTCCCATATCCTTGGTGTAAGGAGCGAGAAATTCATTTGGGGATAGATCCGCAGGGTTAACAGCAATGGCTTGATTTAGCGTTTCTTTGCTGGCAACTAGCTGTTCTTGCATCCATTTATCAAAGGCTTCTTGTGGCTCAACAACTACTGGCGCTCTCATTGCACCGTGGTAGGGGCCACAAAGTTCAGCACAGATCAGGGTATAATCTCCTGCTTTTTGGGGAGTGAAGCGAATCTCGCTTTGCCTACCAGGAATCGCATCTTGTTTCAGGCGGAACTCTGGCACCCAGAAGGCATGAATGACATCGTTGGCGGTCATACTGATTTGCACTTCTCGCCCGATGGGGACGTGCATTTCACCTGTAGTTATACCAGTTTCAGGATAGGTGAAAATCCAGGCATATTGTAGACCAGTGACGTTGACTTGTAATTCAGCTGGTTTACCTGCTTTATCAGGAGTTCCTCCAATTGTCGGAGCTACAATACCTACACCTGGGGCATTCCGCAGTTGGGGAACTTGGTCAGCGTTGCGGACTTCTGCCGTAGCTGGGTCTTGCATTGCCTCATCAGATTTTTCTTGATTAAGGTTGGGTTCGGTGCTGGGAGGGGTATCGCTTAAAGTTGCGGCTATTGCACTTCCATGCCCTGGCATTTTCATCGACTCCTGATTCATCGGTGCTTCATGGATAGCATGGGGATCAAAGCCACCGATTTCGTTGTACACATCAAAGCTGTAAACAGAAATACCGATAACGATAATTGCTGGGATCGCCGTCCAGAGAATTTCTAGAGGTACATTGCCCTCAACTGGTGGACCGTCTTCATTGTCACCTGCACGCCGACGATATCTAAATGCAGAGTAAATTAAAATACCTTCAACGAGCAGAAATATCCCTGTAGAAACGATCATCATCGCATTGAACAGACCATCCACCAAGACGGCTTCATCCGTGGCTGCTGCTGGCAACAGACCGTGATTTTGACCGTACCAAAGGCTGGCGAGCGTTAGCACGATGCCAATGAGTAATGTCCAGATTGAACTTGGAATCTTCACGGCTTACTTAATTGAATTTACTACGTTATCTTAAAGCTGCTCACTTACTAAGGTAGTCTAGGCTGTCAGACATGGGGAACAAAGGTCTGAAATTTTTATTAATTTTTTTGCCTATTTCACTAATTTTGAGTATGAGTTTACTATCATACAACGCCAAAAATAGATGCAAATCAGTGAAAAAATTTAACGAAAAATTTAGAATGCTTAAATTAATTGTGATTAATCAATTTTTGACATCTTGAAAAATACCTAAAGCTTCAGGCAAAACCTTGCTGGAGTGATTCAAAGTATAAGTGAGTGCTAATCTATAAACCCATAGCCTATACGCTAGGGTGGAGATGGGACACTAAAAGAAAATTGAAAATTTTAAGAGATCCACCAAGAGCGGGCAGAAGGTATCATTCATGAGCGAATTTGTCCTACAACAACAAAATGAAGCGGCAGTTGAGCAGCAAAAGCCCAAGGAAATGATTCGGCGCTTGGTGTGGAAAATGTGCATAGCCACCTTAATTTTGATGGCCATAGGCAGTGCCACCCGCGTCATGAATGCTGGGCTTGCTTGCCCAGACTGGCCCTTATGCTATGGCGAACTCGTGCCAGCCAAGCAAATGAATCTCCAAGTGTTTTTGGAGTGGTTTCACAGATTGGATGCGGCTTTAATTGGTGTAAGCGCGATCGCACTTTTCGGTTTATCCTGGTGGCGTCGTCGTTTCTTACCCTCTTGGCTGCCTTGGGCATCTACATTCGCCCTATTTCTAATCGTCTTCCAAGGTATCTTGGGAGGACTCACCGTTACCGAACTGTTGCGGTTTGATATCGTTACCGCCCATTTAGGAACGGCGCTGTTGTTTTTTACCACCCTCCTGATTATCGGCACAGCACTCACACCCTATCAGGGGAATGGAACCGTTGGTAAGTTGCCTTGGGTCGGTTTAACTGCTGCTGTTCTGGTTTACCTGCAAAGTCTGCTAGGTGCTTTGGTAGGCTCTCGCTGGGCGCTACACCAATGCCTCGGCGGTTCTCAACTTTGTACTGTAATGTACAGCCATATTGCTGGTTTGGTGCCGCCAACAGTGGCAACCTTGGCAATGGTATTTATCTGTTGGCGGACACCAGCACTACATCCAGCCTTGCGGCGACTGGCAAATATGGCTGGTGCGTTGTTAATCTTACAAATCTTGTTGGGAGTCGCCACTTTCAAATTACACCTCCAAGTCGAGCCTCTCACAGTCTCTCATCAAGCTATAGGAGCTACTTTGCTAGGTACTTTGGTGGCTTTTACAGTTTTATCACTACGTGACTCAGCACTAACTGAGTCACGTCAGCGATAGCGGGGCGTTGAGCCAGTGCTGAGTGCTGAGTAAATAGTGGGGCATTGGGCATTGGGCATGGGGCACTTGTACTGAGCAACTTGTGCCGAGTGAAGCTGAGGTAAGCCGTTGGCGCAGGCTCTCGTAGAGAAGTATGGGGCATTGGTTCTTCTCCCTAATCTCCCCAGTTCCCATTCCCCACTAAACGATAGAGCTGCAACGGCGAGTATTGCGACCCATGCAGGTGTAGAAAATCTGTGTTTTCATTTGCCTGAAAGAGCCAGCTTGAGCGGGGGCTGCATATAAGTTTTTGAAAAATAAGGAACCAGAGCCAAAATGATTGAGACTAATGTCTCTCGCCATCACGAAACATTTTTCCAGGTAGTTCAAAGTTATTACCAGCTAACAAAGCCTCGAATTATTCCGTTGCTTTTGATCACCACGGCTGGAAGTATGTGGATTGCTGCTAAGGGAGAAGTAGACCCATTGCTGTTGCTAGTAACTCTCACTGGTGGCACTTTGGCTGCTGCAAGCGCCCAGACGATTAACTGTGTCTATGATCGGGATATTGATTATGACATGGAGCGGACGCGCCATCGTCCGATACCTTCGGGTAAGGTGCAGCCACGCGATGCTCTAATTTTTGCGATCGCACTGGCAACGATTTCTTTTACACTCCTAGCAGTATTTGCCAACGTGTTAGCCGCCCTGTTAGCTTTCTCTGGCATCGTCTTTTATATTTTGGTCTATACCCACTGGCTAAAACGCCACACCACCCAGAATATCGTTGTTGGTGGGGCGGCTGGGGCAATTCCGGCGTTAGTGGGTTGGGCTGCTGTCACGGGGACATTAAGCTGGTCAGCATGGCTGATTTTTGCCATCGTCTTCTTGTGGACACCACCCCATTTCTGGGCGCTAGCTCTAATGATTAAAGATGACTACGCAAAAGTTGGGATACCAATGTTACCTGTGATTGAAGGTACTACGGCAACTGTAAAGCAGATTTGGTATTACACGCTGGTGACAGTATTTGCAACCGTGTTGTTGTTTTATCCCTTGGGCGCAAGTGGAATTCTTTATGCTGCGATCGCCCTAAGTCTGGGAGGATTATTTATCCACAAATCTTGGCGTTTGTTGCAAAATCCAGAGGATCGCACTGTAGCTAGAGAGTTGTTTCTCTATTCCATCTCCTACATGATGCTGTTGTGTCTGGGGATGGTAGTGGATAGCCTTCCCATTACCCATAATCTAATTAATGCAGCGATCAATCAGTTGCATTTTATAGCTTAGGGGATGGAAAATTTAGCGATCGCGTTTGGTAAAGAGGCGCGATCGCATTTTTGGAAATTAAAAAATATACATATATAATTAGACTTTGGCGGATTTGCACTCGTCAGTAAAGTTTCAGTTATGAGTGAATTTCTTAAAAATTAATTACACTCACCTATTTATCTATTTTTAATAGCTATGGAAAAAGCAACGCAAGCAATTCGTCACGAGTTAAACCAGCATGAGCTGCAACATCTTTGAGTATGGCGTTAAGAGTGCCAATTTTAATCGGGTCATGGGCGGGAACCGTAATATGATGTTCGCCATTCTGTTGAGTAGTTAACCGAATGTGGCTACCCTTTTGATGAGTCACCTCGTATCCTAGACGAGCAAGAGCGTTAACTAATTCTGAACCAGATAAATCTCGTGGGAGCTTCAAGAAGCTATTACCTCATCACGAACTATGTGTAACCGAATGATTTTGGGACGGTTTTGTTCGTTAGGAAAATGGCAGTGAACCGCATCACGCAGCATTTCCCGTAATGTTTCTATATCGTCAGCCTGAGTAAAAATTGACTCGGTTAAAGCTCTAGCTGTATAACCACCATCAGGATCATCTTCAACGAGAAATACAATTTCAGTCATAGCGAATCTTTCCTTAACTACTAGATTTTACAATTTACAAGCCTTGATGTAAGGGCAGAGAGTCTTTTTCTTCTTCCATCTAATCTCATACTCCATACTGCTCTGGGTAGTTGTCCAGCCGGAGCAGTTAATATAAATGATAGAAAATCATAAGGCTTCCAATTATTTTTAATCCGCCATCCTAGAGACTCACCAAAATACTTCCAGGTTTCCAAATCTAAGTCAGGTTTTCCCCCAACGCTGTCCCATATTTGCTTCTGGATACTAAAACCAAAGCGCCCATTACTGTATTTCACCCACAAGCGATCAATAGTTAAGAGGTCTTGACAGGGAAACTCTTTTATATCTTCTACTCTGAGGTAACATTCTTTTTCTCGATGAGATATTTTAAGCATAAGCTTCCAGGTTTCTTGATCAGCTTCTTTCCATTTGCCAGATGCTAGTAGCTTTTGCAAAATTGTATAATCTATCCCTACAGCTGAATTTAGATTCTCAGCATTAATAGCTTGTATTACTTTATCAACAGATTGATAGCGTTCCTTCACATCATCCTGAATTAACTTATCTAAAACTTGCCCAAATTCAGAAGTAATACTTCTACCTTTCGGTAAGTATTTTTTCCATATCCAGCAACCCCTGAGCGCATCATAAAGTTCATCAGAACCATCTGCTTTTAGTAAACATTTCGTTAACAGCCGAATACAAGTTACACCCAAACTATAAAGGTCACTTGCAGGGAAAACTTGACCACGCATTTGCTCTAATGGTGTATATCCAGGCGTTCCTACTGTTGTGCCAACACCTACAAAAGTTTTTGTAATTTGTTTAGAAACACCAAAATCAATTAATATTAAATTGCCATCCAGACGGCGCATGATATTTTCTGGCTTGATATCTCGGTGAATTACACCGCGTTCATGGATAAACTTCAGGATAGGCAATAAATCAGTTAAAAGCTGTTTGATCTTTTCTTCGCTAAAGGCTCCCTGCTGCTGCAATTCTTGTAATAAATTCTGCCCCGGAATCAACTCTTGTACCAAATAAAGCCGCTTATCCTGTTCAAAATAAGCAATCAGGCGGGGAATTTGCGGGTGTTCTCCCAAGTCATACAGACGCTTCGCCTCTTGCTTAAATAACTCTGTAGCTTTTTCAAGTGCAGCTGTTCCTTCAAATTGAGGGACAAATTGCTTAATTACGCAAGGTTCATCTATTCTATCTGCATCCCTGGCTTCATAAGTTCTGCTAAATCCACCCTCACCCAAAAGTCGTATTACCCGGAAACGGTTTCTGAGTAATGATGTGAGTGTTTGTCCACACTTAATGCAAAACTTATTGTCATCAGAGTTAAAGGGATTTAAACAACTGGAATTAGAACAGTAAAGCATATTTGGGAATATATCAGCAGATAGTGTCTATGTTCAGTTTTCCCAATTTATGCTTACTGGGTTTCACGAGTCTTTATATTTTTGAGCAGATTTACTTCTAGTGGCGTCTCCAGTCTCAAGTTACTTTTGCTAGCGTAGTGATATAGAGTTTATCGCTCCCCAGTAAGCGCCTGGAAGCAAAAGGATTAATATGGCTCATTTAAATCAGCGTCGTCCTCAAAATGTCAACGGCGATTTTTATGTAGATAGTACCTGTATTGATTGTGATACCTGTCGCTGGATGGCTCCTGAAGTATTTTATGATGTTGATGATCAATCGGCTGTTTATCATCAACCAACCAATGATGCGGAAAGATTAGCAGCGCTTGAAGCACTTTTAGCTTGTCCTACTAGTTCTATTGGCACAGTTGAAAAGCCAAAAGATATCAAAGTAGCTCAAGAAAAGTTTCCAATATTAGTAGCGGAAAATGTTTACCACTGCGGCTATCATTCTGAAAAATCTTACGGTGCTACTAGCTATTTAATTCAACTTCCAGAAGGTAACATTTTGGTGGATTCTCCCCGGTTTACGCCGCCTTTAGTCAAGCGTTTAGAAGAACTGGGGCCAATTCGTTATATGTACCTAACTCATAAGGATGATGTGGCAGATCATCAAAAGTTTGCCGAGCATTTTCAGTGCGATCGCATCCTCCACATTGATGATATTACTGCCGATACTCGCAATGTGGAAATACAGCTAACTGGTTCTGAACCATTTGCCTTGACTCCAGATTTATTAATTATCCCAGTTCCCGGTCATACCAAAGGACAAACCGTCCTACTCTACAAAAATAAGTTTCTGTTCAGTGGCGATCATCTCGCTTGGTCAGAAAGCTTGCACCAACTGACTGCATTCCACGGTGCTTGCTGGTATTCTTGGTCAGAACAGACTAAATCAATGCGTAACTTGGCTAATTACTCTTTTGAGTGGGTGCTACCAGGTCATGGGCGAAGGTTTCATGCTGATCGGGAAACCATGCACCAGCAGATGCACAAGTGTATTGAGTTGATGGAATCTTTGAATTGACCAAATAATTCATAATTATTCGGTTATATGGCAAAACCCACGAAAAACCTAACCCCCTTCCCGGCACGGGAAGGGGAAAAATTCAAAGTCTCTCTCCTTTAGGGCTACGGTGTACACACAAGTGCTTTCGTTCACAACACAAGTGCTTTCGTTCATAACACAAGTGCTTTCGTTCACAACACAAGTGCTTTCGTTCATAACACAAGTCTTTCCGTTCACAACACAAGTACTTTCGTTCATAACACAAGTACTTTCGTTCATAACACAAGTCTTTTTTGAGCTTTGAGGGAATGAAACAGCTTTGCTTTTCAAGAGGGGGTTGGGGGATTAAAAGTCGTGGAGCCACTCTAAAAGACTTGTGTGTACACGGTAGCCTTCAAGGAGAGAGGTCAGACTGTATTGCATACAAACCAGAAACGCTATAACCTGGGTTTTAGCACGCTTTTAACCAAACACGGATTATGAAAAAGCTGATCAACAAGCCGGAAGACTTTGTGCGGGAAAGTCTAGAAGGTATGGCGGCGGCTCATTCCGATTTAATTAAACTGAACTACGATCCCGCCTTTGTCTATCGAGCCAATGCACCTATTCCAGGTAAAGTAGCAATTATTTCAGGTGGTGGCAGTGGACATGAACCAATGCACGCTGGCTTCGTGGGCAAAGGAATGCTTGATGCAGCTTGTCCTGGAGAGGTTTTCACTTCACCTACTCCTGACCAAATGCTAGAAGCAGCCAAGCAAGTAGATGGAGGCTCTGGTATCCTTTATATCGTCAAAAATTACAGTGGCGATGTCATGAACTTTGAGATGGCAACGGAGTTAGCCCGTGGTGAAGGCATTCGATCGCTAAATATTTTGATTGATGACGATGTAGCAGTCAAGGATAGTCTCTATACCCAAGGACGGCGGGGTGTAGGAACAACAATACTGGCGGAAAAAATTTGTGGCGCGGCGGCTGAGGCAGGGTATGATTTGCCACAAATAGCAAATTTATGTCGCCGAGTAAATCTGAATGGACGGAGTATGGGAATTGCTCTAACATCTTGTACAGTGCCCGCGAATGGAACGCCGACATTTGAATTGGGCGATCGCGAAATTGAATTAGGTATCGGTATCCACGGTGAGCCAGGAACAGAACGTACAGCTATCAAATCAGTAGACGAGATTACCGAAATTTTGACGCGATCGCTTATCGAGGATGCAGCATACAGCCGCACACTCCGCGAGTGGGATGAAGACAAAGGAGAATGGGTAGATGTAGAACTAACAAATCTCCCATTTGCCAAAGACGATCGCTTATTAGCTTTTGTCAATAGTATGGGTGGAACCCCGATTTCTGAACTGTATATTGTGTACCGCAAACTCGCCCAAATCTGCGAACACCAAGGATTGCAAATTGTGCGAAACTTGATAGGCCCTTACATCACATCTCTAGAAATGCAAGGTTGCTCCATTACCTTGCTGAAATTAGATGATGAGATGATCCGGTTATGGGATGCACCAGTAAAAACACCAAGTTGGCGCTGGGGAATTTCATAATTATGAATTACGAATTATTTTAATATGTTGACTCAGGCGCAGATATTACAATGGTTGCAAGCTTATGCAACTGAGATAGAGCAGAATAAAGCATATTTGACAGAATTAGATGCTGTGATCGGAGATGCGGATCATGGGATCAATATGGATCGCGGCTTTAAAAAAGTAAGTGCTCAGTTACCAACTCTTACAGACAAGGACATCAGCAGTATTCTCAAAGCTGTGAGTATGACCTTAATTTCTTCTATTGGCGGTGCTAGTGGGCCTCTTTATGGCACCTGGTTTTTACGAGCCAGTACAGCAGTAGTTGGTAAGCAAGAATTAACAGAACAAGATGTTTTAGGATTACTCCAAGCAGGCTTAGACGGGGTACTGCAACGTGGCAAAGCGCAACTAGGAGACAAAACAATGGTGGATGTGCTGTCTCCATCTGTAGCCGCTTTTGGGCAAGCTGTAGGAGAAAGGAAGGGAACGCTGGAAGCTATGCAACAGGCTGTAGTAGCAGCCCAAAAAGGGTTGCAAGAAACTATACCGATGCAAGCAAAAAAGGGACGGGCTAGCTACCTGGGAGAACGAAGCATCGGACATCAAGATCCAGGAGGGACTTCTGCTTATTTGATGTTGAAAAGTCTGTTAGGGGTGTTGGAAAGTTCTGGGGAATAACGCTGGCTGTATCAGATAAATGGCTCACTACAAACCTTTTCACAAGCTAGTGTGAGTATTTATTTTAGGCGATCGCGGCTATTTTCATGAAGACCGTTCAAGATAACCAGACAACCTTATACATTTCAACAAGACCAACAAACTAAATGTATCCTTAATGCTCTGCTTAATCTTTAAATTAAACTCTTTCGTTACCATTTCCTTTAGATGAATTTTATAAAGTTTGGTTTATTAATTCAGTAGATGCTGTTTTAATAGTTGAGTAAATATTGGGTTATCACATCCTCAAAAGGATCATACATTTATCTTAATGCTTTCTGATTACTCAACTGTAGCCCTGCAATAAAGAATTTATTTTCAGTTTCTAGTTGAAACATTGTTTCCATAAAATATTCACGAAACAGCCTTGAAGTATTACATACGTAATCTATTGGTGACAGTTTTAGCTGTGGTTTTGGTCTTTTTCGGGATAATGTCATTAAGCTATACGCCAATCAATGTGATGGCGCGTAAAAAACTAAAAATTTAGAGGGTAAGCAATATGACATCTTTTGAATCAAATGAAAGCAATTTCTTTGAAATAGATGGTATGCATTTAAGAATCTGGGAACCCAATCTTATAGTGTTACCTATCCCGGAAAATCGCTCTGATTCCAGTATCTCTGTAGAAATTGTGGAAATTAAGGTTTACCTAATCAATAACACGCCAAATCCTTGTCATCTCAACCCCAATCAAACCTTAATTCCAGAGCTTTTGACATCAGATGGTCAAGTATTACAAGGGCAAATAACTTTAGATGAAGCTGTTGACGAACTTCAAAGGAACATACCTCCCCAGGCAGCTTTTGGAATTTGGTTAACACAGCTCGTATCAAACTTAGCCCAATCGCTAAAGCGAAGTGAGACTAGAGTATTTGATCCTCGTTTAATCGATTCGGGACTACACATACCCCTTACTTTGGCTCTAAGGCTGATTTGGCAAAATAACCATCTGCAACTTCAAGTTATTAACAGCCCTAACTCTTCATCAAAAATTTTTCGCTTTCTTGACAAATCTTGGTTTTTCAATATTCCCCAACCAGGATCGTATCAGCTTCGGTTTATATGGGGTAATTATAGTGAAAGTGAATCAAGCTCAGACCCGCTGACAGAAGAAACAGTGAGTACGGTGCAATTGGCGACTCAATTCGTGAATCTCCGCCTTGTTGAACCCGTGGGATCTCATAACAGTGCAATAGGAATAGATGGTATCCGCTTTGAAACCTTGATGCCAGAACGAGTGTTGACACTGCCAGAAAAAAAGCGTGGTATTAAGACTCGTATGCAGTTAGGGATTCGCATTACTAATAATACGCCCACAGCAGTCCGCTTTAGCTTTTTTGCTACTATAATTTCCCGACTTGTGGGAGCAGACGGTCAACTACATTTGCAAGAGTATTATCGGCGTGGTACTAAAAGACCATTAGACTCAGATTTTCCATTAGTTATGCCAGGAGAAAATGTCACCTTCTTTCCATACTCCTTACTATATTGGCGAAAGCGCGACCAATTTGTTCTTAAGATCGAAGCCGGAGATGGGGGTTATTGGAGTTTTGATGCTCTAAAAATCGATATCTATAAAATTCAGCTTGTCTACAACAACATATATGTAACTAAAGAAATATATAACCGAGAAAGTATGAATACAAACTTGATAGAAGGACTTTGGGTAGGCATGGTATCTACGCCGTTTATTGAGTTTTGCTTAGTCCAGCCTTGAACTCAAAAGAGATAAAGATAGGGATTAATTTAACAGCAATACAGAAAATTCAGTCACGATATCCTGACGATCAAATTTTCACGGCGGTGGGTACTGGGAGAACAGTAAGTGGATTTACCCTCGAAGTTGGTGAACAAGAAACCTACGGCAGTTGGGAGCAATTTCAGCAGTCTATAGTGAAAAAGTCGCGTTTAACTCTGAATAACATTAATCATGGAGTAGTTGGGTATCAAGGGGTTTTCGCTCAAGTAAAACTGCAATATCAGGGTAATAATTTACCAAAAGTTTGGCGGAATGGACACTACCACGATTGGCGCGATCATTTTGCTGTTTACCAAAATGCTGATGGTAATAAAACCCCGATTTATCTGGGATGGAAGTCAGGTAAGCTCAGAATTGAGGCGGGTGGACATCAGTTTCAGGGTCAGAGCGATTGAAGAAGAATTCAGAATCCAGAGAGAACTCTCTTGCGCGGCTTCCGCAGCTCAGAAGTTTGGAGAATCAGAATTACTCTTCATCAGGGATTGGGATCACCCACTTCGTCGTAGACATCGCCTAAAAATTCAAACTTATCTAATTATCTGATTCACAACAGATGCACTCTGAATACGCCATTTACCTCGTTGTCTAATCAAATCATACCGAACTCGCAAATTCTCGTTAGAAGAGTTTTTAAACTGACCATTTTCATATAACTGCGTCGCTTCCTTCACCGTAGCTACTACTGCGGCACGATCTGCGAATAAATCAATTTTCTCTACAGATGCCACCTTTACGCTATGGTCGTACTTGCGATAACGGTTGTCTGACCTATCCTGTTGAGCAATCAGCCGCCATTGAGACAAAGCTGAACCAGTTAAAATCTGCTCTAAATTATTAATCTCATGATTCGGCCCTAAAGCTTCGGCTTTCGTAGATAGCCAATTGCGAATGATTTCCTCTGCCGCTGCATCTGTTAAAGGGCCATCTAGTCCTAGTGGTTTACTATTTGGAGGGGGAATAGATATTGGTGGTTGATTTATTTGTACAAACAACTGTGAAGTAGGTGCAGATCGTGTAGGAAAAAACAGATTTTTTAACCATCCAAAAGTTGTTGTGGCTAATACCCAGAAAACTAATAGACTCACCAAAGAAATAAACACTCTCCATACCAGCCGTGTTTTCCCTTCGATGGTGTTAGCAAAAGTTCGCCGCCGCCGAGGACGACGAGAATGGGGACGATTATCCGCTACACGCTCCCGAATAGCAGATGGAGTAGGTTTTCTCCGCCGACGCTTTTGGTTATGAGCAGGTGTAGCACTTTTAGCTGAACCGTTCAAATGCTGATTAGTGCCTCTGCTCGTCCGTTCAGCAGCAGGAACCTCTGATTTTACATTTCCAGATGAATTCCACATAGATGGTGAGAAATTTGAATATTCTGGTGTGTCTGGCAAATCTAGGTCAGGTGTTCTGCTGTGGTTAAATTGCCTTGGAGTCCTATTTGAATTCTTAGGAAAAGGCGAATTATTTGTCTGCGGCTGGGGAAAATTTTGGGGGTTAATTACAGCCCACTCATTAGTTGTTTCTGCATCCGTTGGCAGTGCTTCTAAATAAGCTTGTACCTGTTGGTTAGCAAAGTAATCTTTTAGGAAAGCTTGCTGGTTTGCTAAATCTCGAAAATGGGGAAATACTTCGTGTTGCAACCACTGTTCTGCATATAGACACAGCCCTGGTAACAAATCTGGAGAGTCTTGAGATTTTTCTCTAATAAAAGCTAAAGCTTCGTACTCCTGACTAAGTTCTAAAACCCGAGTTGCTTCTTCAGTTTGTCCCAAAAGTAACGCACATAGAGACTGTTCTAAATGTACATCTTGGCGCTTGCCCAGACGTATGAGCATTTGCCTTGCTTGACGAATTAAAGCAGGTTGCCGTTGAGCAAATCCCCGCGCTATTAAGGCATAAACAGCCAAGTAAGTGGCAACAGCAGAAGGACGTTTGCTTTGGGCTTCAAATAACTTATGCTGCTCGGCGACTGTTAAGTGGTTACGTAATTGCTGGATAAACCGCAGAAAGTCATCTATATTTAGACCAGAGTCATCATTGTTCGTGCCATCAATCCCGCCACGATCTTCTAAGAGATTTTGCAATAATTCTAAACCTTGGCTTCGTTCGGCAGTCTTTTCTTGAGGTAGTGCCAGCAACTCCAAAATTCGATATGGTCGCAATTTATAAAGATCCGCTTGAATTTCTGCCTGGACACTGGCGAACAACCCTTCGCGTACTAACAGTTCTTGACCAGTTTCTAGAGATATGGCGGCATTTTCATAGTGACCTTGCTGCCACTGTTCGCGACCTAATTCTAGACAAGCAAGGGCGACAGTGAGAACAACATCCGGATGTTCAGCACTTTCGTGTATTTCTTCGTCTGCTAAATTATTGCTTTTTCTTGCACTTGTAGTACCATTTTTATTTACCAGGTACGGACGACCTAGTTTTAGTACAAGTTCGTATTCCCCCAACTCTTGCAAAATTAATAAAGCGCCAACCAACTCGTCTTGAGTAATTTCGATACCCAGACTCTGGGTATCACTACCCCTTTTGGTGCTTTCTGGACGATTTTCCAGTGCTACTGCGGCAGCAGCAAGGTTATCAGGGTCATAGGCGTGGGTAAGATAAAGCTGATCGTAGGTACTGCGTTGTTTTGGATCTGATAAAACCACGTAAGCTTCTTCTATGAGTTGTTTACGAGAAGAAATTGCTGCCTGAGAATACTCACGTCGTGGCAATTGTACAATGCGATCGCTGTATGCCTGCCGCAATTGTTCATCACTTGCCGCTAACGGTAGTCCTAAAATTCGGTAGTAATCTAGCGGAATTCGCACAGCCTACTTCCCCTGCACCGTGATCAACATAATTCACCTAGAGCGTTCCAGGCCTGTAAAACCGTGCCATAAAAATGCCGTATAGAATTTACTCTACAAGTGTATATTGCAACAACTTGTTTTGTACCTTCCCGAAATTTTGAGTCACATTCTAGTACTAATTTTTTGCTTTCGCCTAGAAAGCCTCAATTGTTTGTTTTAATTCTTAGTATTTTTGTTTAACACAACTATTATCAGCCTTCGATACCACAAACCACAACTACCGCTTTTAATCACGGCATAATTGTTGTGGCTGGAAGAATCTATTGATGATTGATTTTTTTGGGACTTTCCCACTAGCCAGTAACAAAAATACCACTATTGGGGATTTACCCTGATAACAGGAGACAAAAATCATATCATAATTTACCCCTCATTACAATTACCTATTTGGGTATTATAGATTTTTGCCTCCTTTTTTTTTAAATTGTTAATGGATATGCAGAAAGCAGTCTATCTTGATTGCTAGTCTGTGAAGGGGAATAGTGAGAGAGAAAACCTAAAGCGGCAGATATTGCCGTTAGAGTCAAATCCTCACGGGGTATGAGCTGAAAAGTTAAAAATCAAAAATTAAAAATTCAGCTATTCCCTAAGACCCTTTTTAGGTGCATAAATAAAGTTTGATTGTTGAGTCTTACAAACGCTAGCCTGTTAAAAGCTGAGGTGTTATCAGACCAACTTATTTAAGACCGTAACTTTAAGTTGTACAACAGGGATACTCAAAAATAATGGTTCAAGAGCGTACTTTACCCACTTTTAATCCTGCTACTACGCAAATTACTAAGGAAGAAGGGTTACGGTTGTATGAGGATATGGTATTAGGGCGCTTGTTTGAAGACAAGTGCGCTGAAATGTACTACAGGGGCAAGATGTTTGGTTTTGTCCATTTGTACAACGGTCAGGAAGCCGTTTGCAGTGGTGTTGTACAGTCAATGCGACCGGGTGAAGATTTCGTTTGTAGTACCTACCGCGACCACGTTCATGCTCTGAGTGCGGGTGTACCAGCAAAAGAGGTAATGGCAGAATTATTTGGCAAAGCCACAGGTTGCAGCAAAGGGCGCGGTGGTTCCATGCACATGTTTTCTGCCGAACATCGCTTGCTGGGTGGCTATGCTTTTGTGGCTGAGGGAATTCCTGTAGCAGCTGGAGCGGCTTTTCAAACCAAATACCGCCGCGAAGTGCTAGGAGATAAAAATGCTGACCAAGTTACAGCTTGCTTTTTTGGCGACGGTGCAGCTAATAACGGTCAGTTTTTTGAGACACTAAATATGGCAGCCCTATGGAAACTGCCAATTCTGTTTGTAGTCGAAAATAATAAGTGGGCCATTGGTATGTCTCACGAGCGAGCCACTTCCCAGCCAGAGATTTATAAAAAAGCCAGTGTATTTGACATGGTGGGCGTGGAAGTAGATGGCATGGATGTACTAGCAGTACGAGCCGTAGCCCAAGAAGCTGTAGCCCGTGCCCGTGCAGGTGAAGGCCCAACATTAATTGAGGCGCTTACCTACCGCTTCCGGGGTCACTCCTTGGCTGACCCAGATGAAATGCGGAGCAAAGCTGAGAAAGAATTTTGGTTCGCCCGTGACCCAATTAAGAAGTTGGCAGCTTATTTGGTTGAGCAAAATCTGGCGGATGAGGGAGAAATTAAAGCAATTGACCGTAAAATTCAGGATGTAATCGACGAGGCCGTTAAGTTCGCCGAAAGCAGCCCTGAACCAGACCCTAGTGAGTTATATCGTTTCGTGTTTGCTGAAGACGAATAACAAAGTTAGGAGTTAGGAGTTAGGAGTTAGAAATTATGAATTGTTAACTCCTAACTCACAACTTCTAACTCATAACTATCCCTATACCTAGGACTAAAATTTGTGTTTAGCATTGCAGTTCAACAGCAACAGTACAAGACCTACATTCTTTCTGACGAAGCCGCTGGTTCTCAATTGGAAGTCGTACCCGAACGCGGCGGTATCATCACCCATTGGCGCATTCAAAGGCAAGAAATTTTCTACCTGGATACTGAACGCTTTACTCATCCTGAGTTGAGTGTCAGAGGTGGAAATCCAATTTTGTTTCCGATTTGTGGCAATCTACCAGATAATACTTACACTCATAACGGTCAAAAATATACTCTCAAGCAACACGGTTTTGCTCGTGAATTGCCGTGGTCAGCAACGGAACAAAAAACTAAAGATCAAGCTAGTCTGACTGTAGTTCTCAATAGCAATGAGCAAACCAAGGCTGTTTATCCTTTTGATTTTCAACTGGCTTTCACTTACGAACTTCAAGGTAATACCCTAGAAGTCCGCCAGCAGTATAAAAATTTATCATCTACACCAATGCCCTTTTCAGCTGGTTTCCATCCCTACTTTCTGTGTGGTGATAAAACTCAGTTAGAGCTTGAAATTCCTTCTAAGCAGTATCAAGATAATCAAACTAAGGAAATTCACTCTTTTGACGGCAATTTTGACTTTAGCCATGATGAAATTGATTTTGCCTTTGGACAGTTAACGAGTCAATCAGCCACCGCGATAGATCACAGCCGGAAGTTAAAACTCACCTTGGATTATGATGATTTCTCTACCTACCTGGTATTTTGGACAGTCAAAGGCAAAGAATTCTACTGTCTAGAACCGTGGAGTGCCACTCGTAACTCTCTAAATACTGGTGATAACCTGACTGTGTTAGCACCAGGAGCTAGCCACACAGCATCTGTAAGGTTGACTGCTAATTTTTTCTAAACCTCTTTACAAATCTACAGATGTATATGCTATGATTGCAAAGTTGCGAAATGCAGCGAAAGGGTCGCTAACTCAACGGTAGAGTACTCGGCTTTTAACCGATTAGTTCCGGGTTCGAATCCCGGGCGACCCATATAAAAGTTTATTAAATGATATAAAGGGGCGATCGCTCCTCTTTGTAATTGCAGAAAGAAGCATTTTGAATACTGGGCTACCAGAGCTACTAGTTATAGAGTATCTAAATGTACAGCAATACAAAGCAAGTATGGGGCATAGTACAGCAGTAGAGAACAAGTATAGAACATATTTATAATAACTATGGCGTAAACTTTTTCAACATAGACACACGACACTAGTTATAATTTCCTATAAGTTGAAAAAACTCTTAAGATTTAGCGTAAGAATTACGCTTCTCTCAGACCGACTAGCTGACAACCACATTAGGAGGACTATCTATGGCGCTTGTACCACTGCGGCTGCTGTTGGATCACGCAGCCGAAAACGGTTACGGCATCCCAGCTTTCAACGTAAACAATTTGGAGCAGATTCAGGCGATCCTGAAGGCTGCTGTCGAGACAGATAGCCCCGTAATTTTACAAGCTTCACGCGGCGCTCGTAATTATGCAGGAGAAAACTTCCTTCGCCACCTGATTTTGGCAGCGGTAGAAACCTATCCTCACATTCCCATTGTCATGCACCAAGATCATGGGAATGCGCCTGCTACCTGCTACTCAGCAATTAAGAACAACTTCACCAGCGTGATGATGGATGGTTCTTTAGAAGCTGATGCTAAGACCCCCGCTAGCTTCGAGTACAACGTTAGTGTTACCCGCGAAGTTGTAAATGTAGCTCATGCTCTGGGTGTCAGCGTTGAAGGTGAACTCGGTTGTTTGGGTTCTCTAGAAACTGGTGCTGGTGAAGCTGAAGATGGTCACGGGTTTGAAGGTACACTCGACCATTCGCAATTGCTAACCGACCCCGATGAAGCTGTTGACTTCGTAGAAGCAACTCAAGTAGATGCTTTGGCTGTTGCCATTGGCACAAGCCACGGTGCTTACAAGTTTACCCGCAAGCCGACTGGCGAAATTTTGGCTATCAGCCGCATTGAAGAAATTCACCGCCGTCTGCCTAACACCCACTTGGTAATGCACGGTTCTTCTTCTGTACCTGAAGATTTGCTTGCACTGATTAACCAATATGGTGGTGCAATTCCTGAAACCTACGGTGTACCTGTAGAAGAAATCCAAAAAGGCATCAAGAGTGGTGTACGTAAAGTAAACATTGACACCGACAACCGTTTGGCAATTACTGCTGCTGTCCGTGAAGCTTTGGCTAAAAAACCAGAGGAGTTTGACCCCCGTCACTTCCTCAAGCCTTCTATTACATACATGCAGAAGGTTTGTGCTGAACGCTATCAGCAATTTGGCACAGCTGGCAACGCCAGCAAGATTAAGCAAATTTCTTTGGAAGATTTTGCTGCTAAGTATGCTAAAGGTGAACTTAACGTTGTTACCAAATCAGCTGCTAAAGTTTAATTTTGACAACAAATAAATAGGGGCACATTACTGCTATGCTCCTCAAAAACTGAGGGTTTTAATGTTGTCAGAAACCGGGTGTTTACCCGGTTTTTTGTTTTATTCATTCAGGTTTGGGCATGGGGCATGGGGCATTGGGTATTGGGCATTGAAAAGAGGCAGAGGGGAAAACTTTGTTCCCTTGCTCCCTACTCCCTGCTCCCTTGCTTCTTCTCCAGTCCCCAGTCCCTAGAACACCCGATGTTGTAAAGATGGCATTTGACGCCGGACTTGTTCGAGCCTAGTGGGCTTGATTTCTGCGATCGCAATTCCCGGCTTTTCTCCAGCATCGGCTAAAATTACACCCCAAGGGTCGATAATGACCGCGTGTCCGTGGGTTAAACGGCGGGCGTAGTTATTGCCTGTTTGGGCAGGAGCAATGACGTAGGCGGTATTTTCGATGGCTCTAGCTTGTAGTAGTACTTGCCAGTGGTCTTTGCCAGTAAAGGCAGTAAAGGCAGCGGGAATAAACATAACATCAGCTCCCTTATCTGCCAGATGACGATACAGTTCAGGGAAGCGGACATCATAACAAATAGAAAGTCCTAGATTACCGAATTTTTCTGAGAAATGGACGGGGGGTAGTTGCGTACCAGCCACAACGGTGCTGGATTCGCGATAGGTGTTGCCATCAGGGACGTCAACATCAAATAAGTGTACTTTGTAGTAGCGGGAAAGTTCTTGACCGTTTGGGTCGATGAGTAGAGTGGTGTTATAAACTTTGCCTGTATTGTCTACCGGAAGTGGAAAGCTGCCGCCCAAGATGGTAATTTGAAAGCGTTGAGCCATTTTTTTGAGAAATTTTTCACTTTCAAGAGCGATCGCATCACCTTGTGCGAGTTTATCTTTTTCTTCTCCCATATAGGAAAAGTTTTCTGGCAAACCTACCAATTCAGCACCTTGACGCACGGCAAGCTCTATTAATTCTTCTGCCTGTGCCAAATTTTTGTGTAGATCGGGCACACTGGTCAATTGAATAGCGGCGGCTAAATAAGACTTCATAGATTCAACAACGAATAGTTGATTTATGGAAGATAGATTATCAAAATATATCGCTACTTCCAAATCTGTGGAACTTAATTAGAAATCCATCAGCGTTACTTTTCTTTAACAGACTTGTTTTATTGCTGCTCTTAATCTTCCTCTGGGTTCTAGCAAACTGAATAATATTACGATTAGGTTGCGCTCAAATCCTGATAAAAGCCGCCTGATATGAATATTTCTGTATTACAGAGTAACTAAATTTATTTATGAGATTATTATACCAATTCTATAGGACTCCTATTTGATTTTTGAAAAAACTCAGTACAAATATATTCACTTCTTTTCTGTTCCCTGTTCTCTCCCTAAACAAGTAAGTTCAAGAATTAAATCAGATTCCTATATGTGAGGTTGAGCTTTATTCACGTAGGAATAATTCATTTAGACGCATACTCCTACAGAGAAGCAAGTTATACCAATTTCAAAAAAGAATTGATATTAATTTTGAATTTTGAATTCTGAGCATACCCTTTTTATTAAACAAGCTACGCACGCCTCTGGTAGAGAATCAATGTACGTGACTCAGCTTTTGGGTTTTTTGTTAGCGGCGTTAGCGCTAGAAATTGGTACTGCGGGAATTAGGCAGTTGTTTTTGAGGTAGAAAACTCCTAAAAATATTCTGAAATTGTATACAAATGTAAACAAGTTTGAGAAACAGGAAATTCGTGTCTCTCAAACTTGTTTACGAAAATTAACTTAAAGTTAGAACAAAATGGATAACTCAAGAGGATTTTATTGCCGATTGAGTTTCAAAGATGCTTTTCGAGAGTGGAAGCTAATGTAGTTTTAGGCACAGCGCCGACCACCATATCCACTTTTTGTCCACCCTTAAAAATCATTAATGTGGGAATGCTGCGGATGCCGTACTGACTAGCAACATTCGGATTTTCATCTGTGTTGACTTTTACGACCTTTATTTGACCTTTGTACTGTTCGGAGATTTCATCGACAACAGGAGCTACCATACGGCATGGTCCGCACCAGGGTGCCCAAAAGTCAACTAAAACTGGTACATCGCTGTCGAGTACTTCTTGCTTGAAACTAGAATCGGTAACTTGTGCGGCTGTTGACATGCCTAAAACCTTCGCCAATAATTTCTGAACTTGGTGAAAATTCTACCATAGCAAAAACCTCAGCTTGGGAGTGCGAGGATGTACATTTGCAAAGAAGCTCTAGAATTTATTTACAAACATAAGGAACCGCCCGAACAGTAGTCCGGGCGGAGTGTGGTGTGAGGAGTGAACGGAAACATGCGTCTCCGCTATCTCTATTGTAAGCGACATATCGGATTTTTCCAGCAATTGTTTAGGGGGCTAGAAAAATTTATTCAACAATTGAGCATTGAGCATTGGGCATTGGGCATTGGTTATTCTCCTTGTCTCGCTTATTCCCATGCCCGATGCACCATCCGCCATCCCCCAATTCTATTTCCCCATACCTAATTGTTGAGCTTTTTGGTAAACTTTGCCCTCGGTTAATAAAGAAGGTGCAATTACAACTTCCACTTGCTGCATTTCTTTAATATTTTTCACTCCCAAAGTGCCCATACTGGTCTTTAAGGCTCCTAAAAGATTGTGAGTACCATCATCTAGTCCTGCTGGGCCAATGAGTATTTGCTCTAGGCTACCAGTGGTAGCAACACGAATGCGGGTGCCACGGGGCAAGACTGGGCTAGGAGTTGCCATACCCCAATGATAACCTCGTCCAGGGGCTTCTGCGGCTCTGGCAAAGGGGGAGCCAATCATCACACCATCAGCACCACAGGCGATGCATTTGCAAATGTCTCCACCGGTGATTAAACCACCATCAGCAATAATGGGGATATAGTTGCCAGTTTCGTTATAGTAATCATCTCGTGCTGCGGCACAATCTGCGATCGCAGTCGCCTGTGGCACACCCACACCCAACACCCCACGAGAAGTACAAGCCGCACCAGGCCCAATTCCCACCAGTACCCCAGCCGCCCCAGCTTTCAACAAATTCAACGTGACTTCGTAAGTCACGCAATTCCCCAACACCACGGGGATGGGCATGGAACGGCAAAATTCTGCTAAATCGAGTGGTACTAAAGACTCTGGTGACAGATGTGCAGTAGAAACTACCGTAGCTTGGACAAAAAATAAATCTGCCCCAGCTTTTGCGACTGCCTCACCGTATTTACTTGCACCGGCTGGAGTCGCACTTACCGCTGCGATGCCACCTTGTTGTTTAATTTCCTGAATACGTTGTTCAATTAATTCCGGTTTTATTGGTTCGGCATAGAGTTCTTGCATGAGGGCAACAAATTCATCTTTCCCCACAGAGGTAATCCGATCTAATATTGGCTCTGGGTCGGCATAGCGAGTTTGAATACCCTCTAAATTGAGGACACCTAATGCTCCTAACTGTGACAAACGTACAGCCATGCGAACATCTACCACGCCATCCATAGCACTAGCAATTATCGGGATTTCTCGCTCAATATTGCCAATACGCCACTTAGTATCTGCCAAACTGGGGTCTAGTGTTCTATTACCAGGGGCTAGAGCAATTTCATCTATTCCGTAAGCTCTGCGAGCCGTTTTTCCCCGCCCAAGTTGAATTTCCACGCTTTAACTTTACTCAAATCTGTTTAAGCTAGGGTATCAAATTGTGGAGAAATTTGGGGCGTTTTTTTCCCGAACCATATAAGTGACTAATGACAGTAGTCACTAGTCATTTGGATTTTGACCAATTCAAAATCCAAAATTAGTTTGATTTATCGTTTATTTTTAGCGGCATCCACACCAGTGTAACCAGTTGCTAACCAAATTATCGCTCTAGCTCCATCACGAATAGATTTTTCAATAGATTCAGGGGGTTTTTCTGAAGGAACTGGCACTGGTTTTAAATAAATACCCCGACTACCCAAAATAATTTCGCCAATGACACAAGCCCGGCGCATGTGGAAGTCTGAAGTAATCAAATAAACGCTCTTAATACCGCGAGCTTGCAAATCATCTACCAAAGTAGTAAAATTAGTAACTGTATCTACTGCTTCATAATCCAAGTGTAAACGTTGAGGATCAACACCAGCTTTGGTAAACACTTTTTGGGTGAATGTACGTGGACTGCCGCCTGTAATCCAAATCGGTATATTTGGATGCTCCCGAACGAATTTTGCTGTAAATTTTTCTCGCTCTAAATGTCTAGTTGAACCACCTAACACTACAACTGCCTGCGGCTGCACAAATTGGTTTTGTACTTCTTTGTATCCCCACCACATAAATATTGGTAGGACAAAAGCCATAAAACGAAAAGATTTATTTGTAAAGAGTAGCTTATTCAAGGCTCAATAACTTAATTTACTTAGTGCACAATTTTCTCTGGATACAAGAAAAAACAATTGATAGTAGAGTAGCAAACTTCCAAAGAATCTGCCCAAATTCTGCCCAAATATAAATTTGGTTGGTTTTCGTGTAACAGCACGATTGAGCGTGCCTGGAGTTTTTCCTCTAATTAGATGTAATTGATGGATTATCCTAACCGATATCGGACGATTCATCAAAGGGTTCTAACAACTTTATATAACTTTATATAGAGTAGTTCTCAATTGCACAGAATCAGCAGCCAATCGCGTGGACGGATATCCCGACTTAGGCGAACTGGCGTACCACTGTTAGGGGCACAGCAATGCTCTTACCATATTAATTGCTGTATATATGAATTGTCTGAATATAACGGGACTGGTGCGACTTGAACGCACGACCTGACGCTTAGGAGGCGTCCGCTCTATCCAACTGAGCTACAACCCCAACTACGAAGCATATATCATTATAGCAGTAGTTTTAGGGAGACTGCCAACAATTATCCCAAGAGCCGCCGCCTACTTCTAAACCACAAAGAAAACTTTCTGCTTTTAGAATTATTTTAGATTTTCTCCCATTTAGTTGTCGTAACTCTAAATTTAGTTTTCCTTGCATGGTGTCCCGGCAACAGTATCTTAAACCTTCTGCTGTTGGCGCACGTAGAGGTGTACCAGATAAATCTGTGGTTCCTGTTAATTCAATTTCATAATTAGAGTTGCTAGCTTTCATTTGCCATCTACCCCAAGGCTGAATTTCCCACTCTACTTGTGAATTCCAGGGAACGAATTCATAAAACTTGCCTTGATAGTGCAGTCCAATCATCGCTACAGATTCCATCCACCACAGCACACCCCGCCGTCCACCGCCAGCAGTTAATGCTAAGTCAGGTTCACCCTCGAAGCAATTACAGTTTATCCAAAACCATTTTTGGGGAAAAGCACCACCCCAATTTTTCTCTCCGTAGGCTGGGGCGTTAGTGAATTCGTAGATTTTGCCATTCCAGTCAATCTTCCCACTGGCTAGACCGTGAGCCATCAAAATTTGCCATCCAGGTTCAAAAATCTGCAAGAATGACAGCCAGCCTGCGGTTGATTGCTGAATGGCATTTTGATTGCCCCAACCGTATACTGGTTGAATTTCATACTGCCAACGGCAATAATTATTGGTGGCGCGATCGCGAATTATTCCTTGATTCAAGGTGGCCGTAGCTTGATAGCCTTCTTGGACATGATACTCAAACTCTGCTGGGAGTAAGTATAGGGGTGAAACTTGCAAATTATTTTTACCCCAATGACCTAAACCCAAAACATCCCGACTACCCCAAAATTTGTTGACATCAGGAAAAGTACGGCAGAGGTACTGATCATCCGGGCCGAGGATTTGAGCTGCACCGCCACTGTAAGGTTTACCACCGATGGGATCTTCAATAGAGTACATAAAGGCGAATGTTTGCCCAATTTCCGGTAGTGTGACACGGTAATACCAACCTTCAAAGAAGCGGCGACTACTACCATCCCAGTGATAGCCAGAATGGGGCGTTTGGAGAGAATTTAAGGGAATAGTTAACATAGATTTATCTAATTGCCGATTTTTTCAGTATGCGCGACGATCGCTTCGATATTAATGATGCTTATGAAATTCTTGGGCTGAAACCCGGTGCATCTCAAGCACAGGTGAAGCGAACTTACCGTAAACTGGTGAAAATTTGGCATCCCGATCGCTTTGTCGATCAAAGGCAAAAACAGGAAGCTGAGGAAAAAATCAAATCAATCAACGCAGCTTACAACAGGCTCAAATCTGAAATTCCATCTGAGCCTCCCATTCCTGAAAATCCATCTTCATCTTCGCCTAAAAATCCCCCAAAAATATCTGTCAATCGTTGGGATGCAGAAACTTTCTACACTTTAGGAGTAGAAAATGCTACACAAGGCAGATATGAGGATGCGATCGCAGATTTTACCCACGCAATTCGTCTCAATCCTCACTATATTGATGCATATAAATATCGTGGGCTAGTTTGCTCACAATTAGGATATGAATATAGAGCCGCTTCCGATTTAAATAAAGCTGCACAAATAGAAGAAGAGTTAATAAATCCGGGTGCTACACGTAGATCGCGATCGCCTAGATATGTATCAAAACCTAGACCTCTGGTAGAAAGATTTTGTCAGAGGATAAAAAGTTTACTGCGGCTAAATCGGCGTTGGAGATAAGGAACAAATATAGTTTAAGCTGCTTCAAACGGCGACACCAGAGATGGAGTTAGATACTACTTATACTTGGGAATACTAAGTGTAGTAAGATTTGCTGCTGATTTCTTAGTATGAGCAATGTCCTCGATATAAATCATATTTACAATATCCTTGGGTTAAAACCAGGTGCATCTGCTGATGAGGTCAAGCAAGCTTACCGCCAGATGGCTAAGACTTGGCATCCAGATTGTTTTTTTGAACCGCAGCAAAAGCTAGAAGCAGAAAAAAAAATCAAAGAAATCAATCAAGCTTATGCAAGGTTAAAGTCTTATCAGCCAAATGAGACAAATCAATCTGCTTCCACTTCCACCAAAATTGATTTCACTCCATCTAATGCAGAAAGTTTCTACAAACTGGGCATGGAGAAAGCTCAAAAAGGAAAATATACTGAAGCAATTGAAGACTTTACCCAAGCGATTCGTCTCAACCCCAACTACTTTGAAGCTTACAAATACCGAGGGCTTGCTTGCTCGAAACTAGGATATGAAAATAGAGCCAAGTCAGATTTGAAAAATGCCAGAGAACTGGAACTGAAACAGAAAAAAGCACCGCCAAAGCCACCAACGCCGCCACCACCCAAACCGACATCGCCACCGCCAAAGCCACCAACGCCAACACCACCACCTGAATCACAGTCTCAACCTTCACCGTGGAAATGTGTACACACCCTGACTCATCTGAACTGGGTTTTTACAACTGCAATCAGTCCAGATGGGCAAACTTTGGCTAGTGGAAGTAGTGATAATACTATCAAGATTTGGCATCTCGACACAGGTAAATTACTACATACTCTCACTAGTCATACAAAATGGGTAAGATGCCTAGCCTTTAGCTCAGATAGCCAAACTCTGGTTAGTGGCAGTGATGACAGCAGCATAATGATTTGGCAAGTATCTACAGGTAAATTACTCAAGACCCTGAAAGTACATTCAACCCCAGTTTTTTCTGTAATCATTAGTCCAGATGGTCAAACTATCTTGAGTGGCGGTACAGACACTACTATCAAGGTTTCCCATATAGAGATGGGACAATTACTGGAAGTCCTCAAAGGTCATTCTGGCTTGGTTTACTCCCTTGCTATTTGCCGAAAACAACAGATTTTTGTAAGTGGCGGTGCGGATAATACCATTAAGCTGTGGAATTTGAAGAGTAACAAACTGCTGCAAACTCTCAACGGGCATTCAGGTTGGGTGATGTGTGTTGCTATCAGCCCCGATGGACAAATTTTAGCTAGTAGCAGTTATGACCAGACTATCAAGCTATGGGACAGTAGTACAGGTAAGCTAATTAACACTCTTGCCGGACATCGCAGCTATGTTTGTGCGATCGCTTTTAGTCCCGATGGTCAGCATCTTGCTAGTGGTAGTGCAGATTGTACTGTGAAGCTATGGGATGTTAACACGGGACAAGAACTTTACACTTTGGATAACCATTCAGATTGGGTTAACTCTGTCGCTTTCAGTCGTGATGGCAAAACTTTGGTTAGTGGTAGTCGAGATATGACAATCAAGCTTTGGCAATGTGATATCTAACAACAAATTAAAAATTTAGAGAATTGAAGCAAATTGTTAGATTTTTTGATCAATCCATTAATTGACAGCATAATAACATCCATCTTTGGTATACTCTTTCCTTTGATTAAGTATTAACTCTCTAAAGATTAAGTATTAACTCCCTGGAGATAGAGCCACTTGTTTGAGCGCAGAGGTTATTCTGATATCACCAACAGTTAAGTAGCAAATAAGACTCAACATTTATCAGCAACATATATTTTCAGTTCATTAAAACCTCTTGTTTTTAGAAAGCTTTAGTTCATCAATATCTTAATCTGAGGAGTTAAATCAACGGCTATGTCTATTCCCAATGAACGCGAAATCAAAAACAGTGAAGTTAAGCAAGAATCTTACACTGATACTAATGGTAATACTCACACCCATTTGACACGAAACACTGAAACAGTCAACAACAGCACAGCTAATCCCAACTCTTACACTAACGGTTACGTACAAGGTCGAAATGTTGAGCGTAGCTACCAGCAAGCAGATTTAGCCCAGCGTGATGAAAACAATGCTAGTGGTGGTTTGCTGTTGGGTATTATCATTACTTCCCTGCTTGGTTTGGTTATAGGTGGGGTCTGGTACTTCAACCAGCAGAATAACGCAGCAGTTAACAATACTGTGCCAGTTGTGGTTCCTGTACCGAGTAAGAGTAGTCCAACGCCCAGTGCATCTCCTCAACCACCAACGACGATAATCGAAAGAACTAGGGAAGTACCTGTACCTGTTGCTGTTCCTGTTCCCCAACAGCAAGTTACACCTCCGTCTGCACCTCGCCAACCGGATATTAACATTACTATTCCACCCCAGCAGCCTGCGGCAGAAAAAGCACCTTCTGTAACCCAGCCAGCCCCTAAAGCGACACAAAGTCCGGCGACGAGTCCAACTACTAATACTCCGGCTTCGCAGAACGATACTTCTACTAATACTGTTGCTCCTGGTACGAAAAGTGACACCTCTAAAAGTACTATACCTCAAGGAGTAGACCAGTCAAACAGTACATCTAATACTGGTTCTTCTACCGCAGGCGGTTCTGGTCAATAAAGGCTTCTGAACTTTCAGCCCACTTGGTATGTTGACGTAAATGCCAACATATAACAAGTGGGACAATTTTTAAGTAATATTTCTGAATTGTTGCGATAAATTAATGGTATTCAAGTTTAGTAAACGTGTCTTGTAGCTAAACAAACACAATGCTAGATTAAGACCAAGGTACAAACAGGTTAAAAGTTTAACAAAACTTTCAAGTTAGAGCCTGTGCCTCCTGCTCTAATCTTATCGCGATCGCTATGATTGGTTGTGGCATCCGTTGAATGTGTTTTTGCCTTAAGTTCAATGAGTTGTTTTGGAGGTTTTAGAACGCACAGCCAGAAAATGCCTGCCTAGTTGGAATATAAGGATGTGCAATTCTGAGTAAAGCGATCGCGAATACTGTCCACCAAATTTTAAGTTAGTCATTTCTGAATTCTCCAATCTTCAAGGAACCGCCCCAAGCTATTGAGATTTATCTATCGTAGCTTCAGGCGGTTTCTGCTTTGAGTTTATGTATTTAAATTGCACTCTGACCTGAGGGCTGTCCTTTGTCATTTGTCATTTGTCATTTGTCCTTCGTCATTTGTCATTTATTTATACCAATGGGCCTTACTGATTGAAAGTATGAATTAGGCTCACGCAAAGGTGCAAAGAAACATTGTTTATTCATATCGAAAAATGTCAATTCATACTCTGATTCAGCAACGCCAACCAATGACCAATGACCAATGACCAATGACCAATGACCAATGACCAATGACCAATGACTAATGACGAATTAAAGTAATTACAGTCACTTCAGGCGGACAAAATAAACGTCCTGGTTTATAAGTTCCTAAACCACGATTGACATATAGTTGATTTTCTTCCACCTTGTGAAACCCTTGCGCCCACTCCCAATATCGGACTACTTTCGAGCAGTCTCCTAAGAAAAATGTTACCCAACGCCGCAATTTTTTGGGAATTTGTTTGAGGAACTTTTTATAATAAAGTACTACAGGGCCAATGCCCGGAATGACGATGTGACCACCGTGGGTATGACCAGATAGTTGCAAATCTACGCGCCATTGTTGCAATATCTTGGCTGTATCTGGGTTATGAGATAAAACAATGCGCGGTGTAACCGAGTCTAGTTGATTCATGACTGGTGCGGGGTAAAATTCCCGTGACCAATAATCAGCTAGTCCTACCAATGGTAATTCTTTTCCTAATGGATAGGCGATTTCATTCCAAAGCACATGCACCCCAATGCTGGTTAAGGCTTGTGTAACTTCTGCTTTGGAGTGACTGTAATAGATATCGTGGTTCCCAAGTACGGCGTAGATACCACAGCGACTTTGCAGATGCTTGAGTCGAAGCACCAATTGGTGAATTGGTGTGGGATCGTCAGTTACGTAGTCACCAGTTAATAGAATTAAATCTGGTTCAGCTTCATTAGTAAGTGCGATCGCTTTTTCTAACATTTCTTCCGACAGTCGCAAACCATCGTAGTGAAAATCTGACAACTGTACTAACGTTGTACCTTGTAAAGATGCAGGAAGTTCCGCAATCTTAACCGTTATTTTATCTACTCTTAAATGTCCTGTAAACAACCAATGCATAAGTCAACCGATACTCCTCATACCAGCGTTTACAGCTTACCAAAAATAAAAATGTAACTTGATAAAATGCAATAATTTATGTCATCTACTTCAGATACAATTAATTCATTGATTTAAATTCTGCGATGAAAGTAAGCAGGTTATGACTGAGTTTGCAAGCACTCATTAGCCAGAATAACTGCTGTGATTGCGTTCTTTTATTTTGAATTTGGAATTATTTACTCACCTTGTAGGGTGATTATAGTAACTTCTGGGCGGCAAAATAAGCGTCCTGGGAGGTAAGTTCCCAAACCACGATTGACATATAGCTGATTTTTACCTAGCCGATGCAAACCCTGCGCCCATTCCCAATGGTTGACTACAGAAACATTTACTTCTAAAAACGGGACTCGACGCCGCACTTTTCTGGGTATTTTTTTTACAAGCTTTTCGTAAAACAACGCCGCAGGGCCAATTCCGGGAATCACGATTTGACCACCGTGAGTATGACCAGATAATTGTAAATCAACTCGCCATCTTTGTAATATCTCCGCAGTATCTGGGTTGTGAGATAAAACAATGCAGGGTGTGTCAGAGTTTAGCTGGTTCATAACTGGTGCGGGATGGAATTCTCGTGACCAATAATCAGCAAGTCCAACGAGTGGTAATTCTTTTCCTAGTGGATAGGCAATTTCGTTCCAAAGGACGTGAATTCCAATACTAGTAAGGGCTTCTGTAACTTCGGCTTTTGCCTGTCTGTAATGTATATCGTGATTGCCAAGAATAGCATAGATACCACTGCGACTTTGCAGATTTTTGAGTCGAAGTACCAGTTGGTGAATTGGCGTCGGTTCGTCAGTTACGTAGTCACCAGTTAATAAAATTAAATCTGGTTTAGCTTCGTTAGTAACTGCGATCGCTTTTTCTAACATCTCTTCCGACAGCCGCAAACCATCGTAGTGAAAATCTGATAACTGCACCAGCTTTTTACCTTGTAACGATGCAGGCAACCCTGCAATGTTAACCGTCAATGCTTCTGTACTTAACGGCCCAGATAACAACCAATGCATAAGACGTTCAATAAAGCTCAATCATAGCGCTTACAGCTTAACTGAACATTGTTGGTTTGTGTGTAGCGACCAGTGCAACTTATTGAAAATTTCATGAAAGCTGTAGATTTTAGCGTATTTATAACTCGTTTAAATCAGACATAGCTTTGCTGTTATTTTATCTCAAAGTATGGTGCATTCCTCTGAAAGGCGCGGGATAGTGATTCATGTTACGTATATAAATCGACTATACGGTCAGGGTTGATTTTGGTAGAGTATACTGTATTACATACTACCACATTGAACCAAAACACCTAAAGCTGTTTATGTCGTCATCATTAGAGCCACAATTCATCCAGGATTTTACCCACTTTGAGCAGCACGTAGCAAAATTGATTCATAAAGCAGATTGGACAGTTGAAACTGCAAAGACCAATCAACCTGGCTACGATCTAGTGGTTAAAAAAGGAAACCTAGTTGGTGTTGTTCAGGTTAAATGGCTAAAAAGTAACGTAACAGCCCCACAGCTTTTAAAGTTTGCTGACTTTTTAGATTCTGACGAAGGCAAAAAATTTAATTTTGGTTGGTTCATAACTACAAAAGGATTTGGCGGCCCAGCATTGGCATTAATGAGAACCTGGGGTAAAGATACTAAAGTTCGCTGTGGGATTGCCCATGAAAATAAGCTGGTTGGGATTGATGGTGATTACGTCATTGGGGGCAGAGGTAATCCTGAGACTCCCGAAGAAACTACGTCAAAAAAAGTTTATTTTGGAGTTTTTACCTGTAAAGGCGGAGTAGGAAAAACAACTGTAGCAGGTCATTTAGCAGGAGCATTAGCGCTGCAAGGATTTAATGTAGCACTTGTGGATTTAGACCCAGAACAAAATCTGCAAAAATTAGTAGGTGATGGGGTTTTTGTTCCCAATCCTAAAGGGGTAGGTACAACTATTCAAGTTTTTGATGGGAAGGATTGGGATGAAGATGCTGCCCGTGACTGTCAAATAGTAATTTGCGATTGCTCGCCAGCATTAGAGCGTAATCCCCCAGAGTTAGTTAAGCGTTTAGATTATTGTATTATCCCAACAACCTTCAATCCACTGGGAATAAGTAAGCACGGTAAAGTTATTCAAGATACTGTTAAAGAAATACGTGAAATCAATAATAAAGCTCATTTATTTGTACTAGTTAACAACTTTAAAGATCCTGGGATTAAGCGTTTAAGGCTTTTAAAAGAAGTTTATTCTAATGCTTATAAAGAAATTAGTAAAATAGATAATAAATTTCATTGTATAGATCCTGAAGAAGTTTGTATTCGGACTAGCGACCTACTTTACTACTGGGGTATACATATACTCGAAAATCCAGAAAATCCTGCCAGTAGATTAGCTTTTGATCTAGTTGGCGGAAGATGCTACCCGCGTGAAGATTTTATCAACTTAGCAGATTACATTGAAAGAGAAGCTGGTATAGGAATTCTTAGAGCTAATTAAGACTATTAAGATAAGTTTACACTTGGCGATCGCTAATCTTCTTATAGAATTTTTAGCAATATCTGTGCTAAGTTCGGTGGATTTTCTTATTTTAAACACCCTCCAAGCCCTAACACGCCCTACTAAGGCTAATTTTGATATTTTCGTTGCAAAACAATCAAAAAAATAACGCCTACCTGTCATTGTGGTGGCGCTATTTTTTATTTAATTCACAGTTAAAAATAGTTAAATGAATCTGCTAAATATTTGTCATTGATTGACCGCAATTTTTTATACTGCACTGCGGTTGGTTAATAAATTCCACAGGAAAACTGCGACAATTGCACCAAGAACTGCTACCGCAATACCTGGAATACTGAGACTAGGAGCGGCTAGAGATAAAGTTCCCGTACTGAAAAATACACCTAAACTACCGCCAACAAAAGCACCGATGATTCCTAACAAAATGGTTCCTAGAATTCCGCCACCTTGATGACCAGGGTAGATAGCTTTTGCGATCGCACCAGCAATTAGACCTAAAACAATCCAAGCAAGAATATTCATTGTTATTAAGTTGGTAAACGTTTTTGACTTACAAGTACATATTAACGATCTTCATTTCTGACTTAATCTACCATCAGAATTAATTATAAATATCCATTAGGAATAGTTTAATTGCTACTAGATTTTTTAATATATATATCGCGGCTACCATCCTGCTGAGGACAAGTCCGCTATGGATAGGTGTGACAGCCCCGTTCTCTTAGGATTTGCCAATGTCCTAAGCTGTCTGACCACTGCCATATGACCCATTTGAGGTAGATAGTCAATTAAAAAAAGCTCCTAGTAGGTCTTTAACTAGGGGCTTATACAAACTATTGCTTGGTAATTGCAGTATATGCATTTTTAATTAGCTCTCTCCTCTACTAGAAGAATTAAGCTGAGTTTTTAGAGACTGTCTCTAAAGTAATGTAAAGGAAGCAAAATCAGGCGATTGAGACGATCGCCTATCCTTTTGCAACTTCATGTCTAGTTTTTAATTTTTAATTGCTTATCCCACGATCGCTACCAATGACTTGATGGCTGAGATATGGGAACAGTCTGCGGTAATACCAATGCATACTTAGAAAAATCAGACTTACTAAGGTTAGCAACATAACGCCCAGAATCGTTGTATATGGCTTAGTACGCCACCAAAAGCCATTTGCACCTAGTCGCACAAGCTTCCAAAAGTTAGTTATATCGGCGCTTTCAGAATCGTGAATGGTGATTGGTAAGGATGCTGCTGTGTTTTGTCGTGCAATTGTCATTTTAATTACTCCTTTAGACCCAAATACTAAGACATTAGTTTTAAACTACGGTAATACGATAGATTTTATGTTATTTGTATATAATATCTCATAGCTTGATGCAATAAGCAAGTTTTAAGGGCATTGGGAATGGGGGATTGGGCATTAGTATTGAAAATTAGGTATTTACTAGATTGAATAATTGTTGCGTTGTGCTTTAAATCACTTTGCCAACTATGGCTCAAGGTGGTAAAAAACTGTTGTTGAATGATTCTCTTTACACAAGAGTTTGTTTTTTACGCCTAAGAAACTATCATGCCTAAACACATATCTGCAATCGTCGTATTTGTCTTAATCTTAATTTTGGGGTTTACATTTCCAGTTCAAGCTGCAACTCCCCGTTCAACTTGGGTGGTGAATGAAATTTACCAATATAATCATCCCTTTGCTTCTCAATTGCCTCAAGAACTAGCAACGAAGATGCAAAAGATGACAGCTAAAGATAGCCCTTTCACCTTTTATCGGGGGACGGCTCACATTTTTTATCGTGATATGCAGACCTTACCAAGTTCAGGATTTGTAAACTCTTTAACCTCAGCCATCTGGTTAGAAGGAGACATGCATCTGCAAAATCTTGGAGGGATAAGAGATAGCAAAGACAACAACGTTTTTGACACCACCGATTTTGATGAAGGCTATCTTGGCCCTTACGTTTGGGACTTGCGACGGATGGCAGTCTCCATTCTGTTGGTAGCTAAAGAAAACGGTCTTAGCTCAACTGATGCTGAGGATATTGTGCGAAATTTCTTGGATGCTTACTTGAATAAGATGAATGACTTTAAGGGAAGCAATGATGAACTGTCATACCGTTTGAAATCCAGCAATACCAACGGTGTGGTCAAAGATTTAATTCAAAAGGCATCAGATAAGAGCCGTTCTAAGTTTTTAAAAAAGTATACAGTGCTAAATAACAGTAACAATCGTGTCTTCAAGACAGCCTCAAAACTCCAGCCTGTATCCAGCAGCACCTATTCTGACATTGCTGGGGCTATGAGCAGCTACATCGCCTCAATTCCTAGCAGTAAGCGCTACAACAACAGTTACTACACCCTCAAAGACATTCGGCTTAAATTAAGTTCAGGTATTGGTAGTCTTGGTAAGTACCGATATTACTTACTGATTGAGGGCCCAAGTTCAGCAACCGACGACGATCGCATTTTAGAGATGAAGCAGGAAGGGAGTAGTGCAGTTGCGATCGCAGTTCCAGGTCTGCTGCCGAGTTCAGCCTACAGAAACCAAGAAGGGGCAAGGGTGACAATCACTACGAAAGCGATGTTATCCAATCTCGATCCCTTGGTTGGCTATACTACTGTCAGTAGCATCCCCTTTATGGTGCGTGAAAAATCACCCTACCAAGTGGACTTTGACTATAAGTTCTTAACCAGCAAGTCAAAATTTATGGATGCGATGGGATATGCAGGGAAGGTGGTTGCCAAAAACCATGCAATCTCCGATCGAGACTACGATGCTGCGATTATTCCTGTCAGCGTTGACAAAGAAGTGACTGATATTGTGAGCGGTAACAAAGCTGTATTCAAAGACGAAATTTTTAACTTTGCAGTGGACTATGCAACTCAAGTCGAATATGACTACAGGAGTTTTGTAGATGCTTATAAACAAGGGGTGAAACTCTACTAGAACATTGATTCAGTATTCAGAGATTGTTTTAATCTACACCAACATCAAATAATTGCTCCAATGAATTCGATTTTGCATTAATTAAATAGAGAAGTCAAAATTCAGAATGCAATCAGTGGGGAATTTAGACCCACCACTTTATCGTTGACCAGCAAATTCAAAATTTTGTGGGAGACTTAAACCCGTTTATCCCTCTACCAGTCGCACAGAACTCAATTTAGCATGGTGAGAATTCACCAACGGAGTTCCATTCTATCGCCCAAAGGAACTAATAATAATAGTCTTACTGCATAGCCAGTTTGGTTATAGTAATAAGAGAAGATTTTAATAGGGGACTTAAACCCTTACTCTCAGCGCCTAATTTACTGCCGTAGGTATCGCAGTAGTTCTTGCGTAGGGCAGTATTCCTCGAGCCTCCTGCCCTACGCAAGAACTACCTATTTTGTTAAATATTTGTTGAATGACTAGAGTCATCATAGAGATTTGGATAAATAGGCTGATCGTCAGGCTTTTGAGACTGCAATTCCCAGATGTCGCGTTTTCCTAGTTCTTGATCCACTAATAACTGTAGATGATCTGGTAATTTAGTTGTTTGCCAAATTGACCAAATTTCTTCACCAAATAATTCTTTTTCAATTTTTCCAGAAAACATGATTTGACCTCCACGAATTTTCAATTTTAAGTTTAGTAACTCCTAATTTAGGAAAGACGAAGTAACAAAATTGTCATTCTTCATTCTTTCGCTATCTTTAAAATACAGGTACTATTCGCCCTTACTACTGCTTGTTAATAAAATCTCTAACTTGTGTATCGTTAAGTAACTTTTCATTACGGATATTGTCGATGGTATCGTGTCCTGTGAAGGCAATAATCCGTTGAAAAAAGGCGGTCGCATGAGCATCATCATCACCAATTTGTCTACTCAAAATTAAGTGTAAATCAGGGTCAGGAATCAACAAAATTCCCTTGCTAGCAGCTTGCAGAATAGACTTCCTGCATAAATCAAATGCCCTTACCCTAAATCTCTCTCCCAAGCTAAGGTGTACACACAAGTCCTTCTGACCCCCCTTAATCCCCCCAATAAACGGGGGGAAATAGGAATCTAGTTCCCTCACGCCACATGCTTCTCCCAAGGGGAGACGCTGCGCGAACAAGTCGGACATTGCCCGCCCAACGCAGTGGCTCCCCAATGCATCGGGGAGGGTTAGGGAGGGGTAAAACTTACGCTTAAACCCAGATGAGTAAACTGTTTCAGACTTGTGTGTACACTGTAGCCCAAGCTTGGGAGAGGAACTTAGGGTAAGGGCTTCCCTAGCTTGGACAGCTCGATCTTCTGACACTGGTTGACTATTGCGGATTTCTTTCCAGAGGTGAAGATTTATATGCACTCACGATTACATCTCCTAAAAAGTTTACTTGGCACTAAATTTTGAGTTTATTGGCTAACCCACCTAATTTAAAGAATTGAGCAATGAGATTGTAGACAATCTCGTTGCTCAATTAAAACTTAACGAAATAAGTATTTGTTGGTAATTTTTGGGCAGTTCCTAAATTTGTAGCCAAGTCATTTATTTTATTATCTGTTTTGATTACTGCAAACTTATCAGTAAATAGCAATACTTCACCATTTCCCGGTGTTACCCAAGCATGGCGAGTCATTAGGTTTTTGGAGACAACTAAAAAAGATGCATCTCCACGGTAAGGCGAGATGCGTTTACCCAAGAAGATTTGATTATCTCTATTAGCGATCGCATAAGCAGCAGAGGAACCAACAAAAATTTTACTGCCATCTGAGTAAATAGTTTTAGGGAAATTGCTACCGCCGTCTCCCATCCCCCCAGTTGTAGGCCTTCTTGGAAAACTTAGCTGGCCACGCTCGACAGTAAAATTAGTCAGATTAACAGTTCCTATATATACCTTTGTTTCATCACGAGTCTGTGCAGCATTGGTATAAGTGTCTGTCGTGATCAAAGTCTTTGTTAATAAGTCTTTGCCATTCCACCTGTAGATTGAGTTACCTCCATAAACTGAACCGAGGACATAAAGCTTGTCTTCAAAAATATGTAATCGGTTAAGTCTTGTGTCTGCCATGTCGTTAGCAAGATCGGCAGAATTGTAGCCCCAAAGCTTGCCTTGGTTATTTCCTGCTAAATTTGCCAAAGCAAATATTTTTGCTCCGTCGAAAACCATCCGGTAAAGAAAAGCTATCTGGACGGGAATACCTAACCTCTTTTGTTGCTGGTAGCCACTAGTGTAGAGATACCCGTTTTTATACTCAAAATCCATTACCTCAGTTACGCCATAACTCTGTTTGGCTTTAAAGTTGAGGTTTTTGTCATAAATTGATAGAGTATTTGCAGACTGGTAAATAATCCAATTTTGCAAAAATTTCACCCGTGTTTTTGAATTAGCTGTATTGCTAACTATTTTTTGCCTAGTTCCGTCAGTTTTTATTTTTACTAGTCCTGTTGGAACAGCTAAGACATAAGTTTTGCCGTCAATTGCTACAATGTCACGAGCATCGTAATTAGAGTTTGGAATTAGTTTTTTCGTCCCATTACTTTCTACTTCCCATACACCTTCAGTATTGAGAACCGCAACTTTGCTGCCATTAATGCAAGCTGCTCTTGGCGAAGAAATATTAAGATAGGTAGCTAAAGCGGGGGTAGAATAATCAAACATTGTACAGTTCAGATAAAGTTGACTGAAAAATATTTGCGCTCAATTAAGAAAAAAATTTTGGGAATTTTTGCGCGTTTTTAACCTAAACTCGTCTTCAAAAGTGAAAAAAATATCGGCTACGGTAAACTCAAACTCAAAGGTTGAGTAATCCGCAAAATATGCATATCTGCAAACATTGGTAAAATTAGAATTGAATTGTTTGTGGTTATGTCGTAGCGATAACCTGTTAATTGGGGGAAAGTAACTTCAATTAATTTGCCTCTCAGCCTGCTTTCTAATTCGACAAATACTTCACCGACACTTTCTGCCCCAGCTCACCCATCTCCTCTAACATCCCCTCAATCTTTTGCATAGCTAGAGATGAAGGCTTGGCATGTCCTTTCTTCCAACGGTTTACCGTCAAATAAGTTATGCCTAAAGATGCTGCAAACTGTTCTTGGGTAAGACAAGTTATGCCACGGTGTTCACGGATGAGCTTTCCAACTTCCGGTTGCTTGATTAGCAAAGGTTTCTTAATGGTCATTTAGCTCAGAACGCACCTGTTAATCTGGCGAGTGATATGTATTCTGCTACATCTTATTGGGGCTAATGCTGAATTGATAGGCGAAAATATACTAGAATTTTTATACTTTCTTGATTTTGCAACTAAGCAATTACACGTCCGTAGATAAAATATTTCCTAATGAGACTTACAAGGAATAAATTACGCAACGAAATAAGCATCCTGTTGTCAAGAAGCAGTTAAAATCAATATCTGATAAATAAAAAGCCGCGTAAATGTTCTGAGACTTTAGGTATTAAACTCAGATTGAAAAATAACTGGGATAATTTATTATGCCTAGATTTTTAGTTCACGAATAATTTATACGAACACTTTTTTGTCCAAAGTTTAATACGAACTTATCCCACTATTCTCAAAATTCCTAATTCTTTTTGTAAAATGTGCTTGAAAACCTAAATTTTTCCTTTTCAGTTTTCAATAAGCTTAAGTTTTGTAGCACCATATTAGAAAATAAAGCTATAAACCTAATCTCAGCCAGTTTTAAAAGTTGCCTTCAATTTTTGTTTTCGGAGAGTGACAGAAGCGGGATATCCGGCATAAAGACTTTGCCTACGTTTGTGTAGCTGCGAATTCTGTTAGTTAGGTATTTTCACAAAATTGGGATGTTCCCAATATTTCAGCTATTACCATTGTGAAAAAGGGTATTTTACTAAATTGCTGTTGAAATATCTGGAGTCATCAGAAACTTCTTGTCCAATCCAGGTTGGTAATTCAATTTGCTGATTTTCATCAATGAGTTCAACTTCTGCTAATATCAGTCCTTTATTAATACCATCAAACTCATCTATTTCCCAAATCAAACCACCCGACTCTATTTTATATCTGGTTTTTTCTATAAAGGGACGTTGACATAATGCCTCAAGTATTTCTTGAGCATCTTTAACAGGAATAGGATATTCAAACTCTAATCTCGAATATTTAATATTGGGGCCTTTAATGGTCAAATAACTTTTTTCTCCTACTATACGTATACGTACACTTGCTTTATCTTGTGTAGCAATGTATCCTTGACGATATACACTACCTTCAGCTAATCCTCTCCAGCTATCTCCTCTCACTAAATATTTCCGCTCTATTTCTTTTGCCATTTTATTTACCAAATTATTTGCTTTTTTATATCACAAATAATATAGCAATCCTAAATCTATTCACAAAAATGTGTGTGCAATTATTGCAAAACAGAGTGAAGTTGTTGAAGTATTGAGATTGACAAATTAATAATTAGCGATCGCTTCTACTGTAGTACGATAATTTACATCCTGACGATGATTTGATGCTATCTGCACTAAGCGATTGCAACTAGCAGTAAATTCGTCATTTTTATGCCACTTATTTCAAGGTACAGTGAATTGGAAAGACTTTTAATCCTCCATACCCCATGCTCAATCACTAGCCCGGAATTAAAACATTTGTTATATACAAGAACTCACCAAATTTTCTTGTTTAATTTGTTCTTTTGCTAAAGTCAATGCTTGATGAGCATTTTTAAACTTTGTTTCATCTATAAATTTCCGATCAAAATGCTTTAAATAAGCTTGCAGATACCGAATACGTAAGTGTGGATCGGCAGGATTCTGAAGAAAAGGGAGGTCAGCTTCAACCATGAACCGGATAGCCAACAAGGGGATGGGGCTACGAAGTGGACGAAAGTTTGGGTTGTGCAGACCAGGACTTTCATTACGTTTATGAAATTCTCCTATCATCAGTCCTGACTCAACAAACAAAGGTTTAAGTTTTTGTTGGACACTATCTATTACTTTAGAAGCATCTTCTATATGGATATCAGGAAAAATAAGTAAAAAAGCTTTATTAATTGCTAATTCTTGCTCTTGAACATCTAGTTGCAGAAATATATCTCGATAGCGTCCAACAATCTCTTCTAATTGTTCTGGATACAAATCTTTTGTGTGAATAACTGCTAGACGAATACTGTTTGATTTGAGAGAGTAAGGGACAAAAGGGCAAACTGCGCCAGGTCTACCTAAGTCAGGATGAGACCTTCCTAAAAAGTTTTTCACCCACTGCATAATTTCAATTAAGGCAGAAAGGTCTTCGTGTTGCTGGAGTTGTTCGATTTCACGAGTTGTATAGAGTTGCATAAGCTTGAGTGAAATGGAATAATTGTTTAATTTTGAATCCCAAATTAGTTTGACAATACACATGTAGGTGAAACTAATTATTTAAGTAAACAAAACAAGCCCTTTGTTGGTTATTTTTAGTTAATCTGTGGCTTGGAGAAGATAACAATGTTTGACCATTTTGTTTTGTGAACTTCAAGTAATTTACGTCAATACAACATATAGACACAAACATATTTTTCATCAAATAACTTGTTTTCATTTTTTTTGAAATTAGTTTGTAATATGTTAGCTACAGGACTATCTTGGAATTTTGAAACACATGTATGGTGTGCTACACTCTGCTAACACACCCTGTAATTAATTGACATATTTTTTCAAAAATAATTTACGATTATTATAGGATACGTATGTACGATCATTATTTGGTATGCGCTCCTAGTTTTTTACACTCTTAAGCTTCTGTTATTTTTATGAATACATTATAAATTTTATGTGTAAATAGTTATTTTTAGTATAAAAATTTGGTATAGATTTAACAGCAACTTTAGGGCTACTATCAAGGTAATATACTTTTAGCAAATAAAAAATTTACATAGAATTTGGTATAAGACCAATTTCATAAGCTGTATATTACTTACGGCAGATTACAAATTAATAAAGTACACTCTCCCACATACATTGGGGAAGATGCCTAATAGAGCGGGTGGGGTAGTTACTCCACTTAGATGAAAAGTACTGTATTTTCGATTAGGTTGATCTCAACGTCAGGTATTTGCAGCAAATACCGGTAGTGTAGGCTTTATTTTTTCTAAAAATAAAAATCGTAGGGAGAGGAAGAATGAGCAGCAACTTCTACCGTTCCCTATACTCCTATTCTTAAGTAAGCTACTCACAAAATTAAATATTTTAGGACTTACGTACTATACCAATTAACCATAATATGCATAAGTCAAATTTATATTTCAGGTGTTGATTGCAACCCCGATTTTGCTGCCTGGGGATTAGAAATGGCTCAAAATCCCAAAATTAGTATAGTCAATATGTATGATACGTAAGTCCTATATTTGTTTAATTGGAAGTCCCTTATTTCTCAACAAATTCTTTCACCACTGCCATAGCATCAGGAGGAATCTGCGTAATTAGACGAAATGGAAATGCGGCAGTTGAAGCAAACTGGGCATAGTCTGGTGTCAGGAAGATAGCATAGTTTTTAGCTTCTGGAGTCATCTGTGCAGCAAAGGCCAAGGTTAGAGCTTTAACGTACTTGCGAACATCTGCTGCTTGTTCACCGACAACTTCACCGCCACTAATCGGTGTATTTGGTTGTCCGATCTGATCTAATGTGGTGCTGGGGTCTTTTACACTTAGATGAGTACCCCCAATTATACCAACTAGCGATTTTGGGGATGGGATTTTTTCAAATCCCACAATCTGTTCAGTTAAAGCTGGGGTGGTTTTATCGGCGGAACCTGCTAACACTATGGTAGGAACTTGTATCTTAGTTAACCCAGTTTCGCCAAAAATCAGAGAAGTTGTCGGATTGAGAGCGATCGCCTGTTTGATTCTGGTATCTCGTAGTTGATAACTATTTTCTGGTAGTTCTTGAGCGATGCATTGCATATTTTCCCCCAAACTCAAGATAGTCAGGTTCTTTTTACAGCGTTGTTTGAGATGTTCTAGTTGCAACTCGGCTCCAGCAAGTGCTAAAGCTGTACCACCACCAAAAGAATAGCCAACAACCATCGCGTTTGTGGTTGCAAGTTTCCCTTGCAGGGGATGATTAGCTGTTTGGTTGAGCTTTGCTAATTCGTCGAGGACAAAACTAATATCTTGAGGGCGATACAAAAACTCCTGAGGCTTCATGACTCTGGTTTTGCCTTGTAATGCTAAGTTAGCATTTGCCTGATTACTACCGGGATGTTCTAAAGCTGCTACTACATAACCGTGGGATGCTAAATGTTCTGCTAGGTAACGCAAGTCGGTGCGGACTGATCCGAAGCCGTGAGAAAAGACAATTACGGGTTTGTCGGGAGTTGCAGCAGTTGACCAGTAAATATCAACTGGGATTTTGCGGTCGCGCTTTTGATCGTTGAGACTTAAGTTGAGTATTTTTACTTGAGCGCTTCCTGGTTGGCTGGGATCAAAAGGGAAAGAAATCTGCGGTGTTCTCGGATGTGCTTTTATAGGGTCGAGTTGGGAAGCGATGTCTGACGACAAGCCGCTACGCGTCAACGCTAACATGAATTGCTGGGTACGCCAAAAAGCTGTATTTAAATTTCCTGCAACAACGAAAGCCTTTGGCAAATCAATTTCTAAGCGTTTACTGGGATAAGCAGCAATAAAACTCAGTATAGAAAGACCTTGCGGTGCAGTAGAACCTAATACCAATCCTGCTCTCAGTGCTTGTACCCCAGCTTTGTCCTTTCGGGCTAAGGCTGTAGCAAAGTCATTGAGAATAGTTGTACCAATCTGGGTATTAATTAACCTATCAAGTGTGACAACATTCATCGGTATATTCATGCCCAGCGCCCCCAAGAAGAAGCGGCGTTGTTCTTCAGATAAAGAGTGTAAACTCCCAGGCAATTTCCCTGTTTTTACAGCCTTTTGCAACTCAGTAAGAGAAATGGATTCTGTAAATAAACCCAAACGCACAACAACCGTCTCAGCAGCAATGGCCGAAGTATTTGCCCCGAACTGTGTAAGTGCGATGGCGCTAAATAAACCCGCAACTGTCTTAAGACTTCTCCAAATTTTTCCCATAAACTTTTATACCAATTGTTACTTACGGGAATATAACGGATATTTGTGTATTTGACTACCCAAATAATTGCTTAGAAATAAAAGTAAATTTTATCTTAACTTGCTGGCAATGTCTACGATAGTCACTGAGCTTTGTCGTACCACTTGGTGGAAGCAAGCTAGCAAGAGCGGCTGTCTGCGACACGCTGCACGAACGTAGAGAAGTGCGGGCTTACGCCTATGCTCTAATCTCCTCAAAGCATCTGCTGATGCAAACACAGCCATATTACAAGCATAACAAAAGTAACGAATTGTAGAATTCATCACAGCTAAAAATTTGAGCATAAATCAGTGTTAACAGCCACAAAAGCTCGATTGTTTCTCAGCTAGGTTTAATACTGTAACGGAGCTACTAGAACAGGGGAAGCGATCGCATCTACAATCTGCAATTTTTTTTGACAGGAAAATTTAACCGACTGCTTAATGTTTTGTCTTTGCGCTTTAAAACGTCTTGCAGAGGTGTTGCAGGTGAATAGTCTGACTGCTGTAGCTGCACTATCATTACTCATCAAATTCTACCAGCCGCATCAACAATTTTTCTTGGCTTTATGCGTCGCAGACTCCCATATATTTTAATTTTGCTGCTCTCCCTGAGTATTATTACACTGTGGTGGCCTGTGAATGATTCTGATTGCAATTTTGAGGCTTTTATCGCATCAAAAACTACAAAATTCCAAGTACATGCTACTAAGGTTATTGTTCAGCCGTGGCGTGGTCGTCACCATGTATATGGAATCTTTATGATTCCTGATGAATACAAACAAGCTCCATTTTTTGTGTTAACAGTCCAAGGTGCTGGTAGTTACTGTTCAAAACAATTTGGTCATAAACAAAACTTTGATGATATTTTTGCTCAACCAGGAACTTATCTGGTAAAGAAGCCTATTAGAACTCGAAAAACTCTACGGCTCATTCTCCAAGGTTTGTATTCTCAGGTAAATGATAAAAATAATTGGACGTTGACTTTCCCTGAACCAAAAGCCAGTCACGTCGCTTCTCTACGAGACGCTGCACGAACGCTCCGAATTCAAAATTCAAAATTCAAAATTCAAAATTAATGATCCCCATAAATAAATTTAGGGGCTTGTATCCTTTTCGTTTTTGGTCAAGATAATTCATAATTCATAAGTTAGCTTGGTGGTTGAGTTTCCAAAACCTGGTCTTTCTCTAACAAGGCACTAGTCGCATTAACTACAATTTGTGCTGCTCCTGTGAAGAACGATCGCTCAATAGTCGCTGGCACATCGCTAGGTTTATGATAGTGCGGAGTGCGTAAATTTGCGGTATCTGTCACCAGCACAGCGCCCACGCCCTGGTACCAAAACGGCGCATGGTCGCTGCGTAGGGTGTCTGGTGTCAGTAAACCTTTAAAAGGAATTGGCAGTGTTAGAACTGCTGGCAAATTTGATTCCTGTTTATTCAGGGCGGTTGAGGGGATATTTTGTGAGTTTTGAAAGGCATTCAGCAAAGATAAATGTTCTGTATCACCGACTACCGCCAAAAAGTCGCCTTTGTCGCTAGGTGGCTTAACAGGCAATCCGGCAGGGTATTTCTGACAACCAGCAGTGTAACAAGCGTAACCTACCATATCCATAACGATCGCGCCGCCTAAATTTTGCAAGCGTGCTGTCTGACTCACAAAAGCCTGACTACCTAAAAGTCCTGCTTCCTCTTGGTCAAAAAAAGCTAGCTGTAACGTTCGTGGTGTAGGACGAGAACCTAGCAATCGGGCTACTTCCAGCACTACAGCTACACCACTGGCATTATCATCGGCACCAGGGGAAGAGGCAACAGTGTCGTAATGTGCTGCTACAAGAATTGCTTTAGCTGCTTTTTTAGTTCCTGGACGTTCGGCAAAAATATTCACACCGTCGGAGAACTTTTCTAATTTAGGTTTCCAGCCTATTTTTTTCAGTTCAGTTGTAATATAAGTGCGAGTAAGCGATCGCTCTTTTGTGGTGTAGCGCTGAAAATTCAACTTTTGGATATGGTTTAACAGCTTGTCAGTAGACACTTGCGGGGCAATGTAAACTTCCCTTGACTCTGGCTGTGGTTCGGGTGTTTTCACTGGAATCCGCTCAACAATTGTCGGTGAGGGACGTTGTTCAAAAAACGTGCTACCTCTGCTACCCAACACGGCAACTGTCATCAGCACCAACAGCATCAGCCAAATCCATTTTCTCATCTGATTTATCCTTGGCTTCCAGACTTAGGGTAGCGCAAATCAACCTTGGGGAGGACAAGAGGGTTATGTCAGAAGTATTCAGGCAACAGGTGTCTCAGGCTTTGGTTCCGAATCTTTGGGCAGGCGCAACTGTTGTCATGGATAATTTCAGTTCTCGCAAAGTCACAGGTATAAAGGAAGCTTCTTGTTGCCGTTGGGGCAAGGCTGGTGTACTTATCTCCTTATTCTCCTGATTTTTCACCGATTGAAAATTGTTGGTCGAAGGTGAAAGAGTTTTTGCGTAGGCGTACCCGCCGCAGGCATCGCTTGCTGCTAAAACATATCTTCAGTTAGACGAAGCCATTACAAATGCTCTGAATGCAGTAACTAAAAAAGACATTATTGGATAGTTCACCCACTGCTGTTACTATATTGCACCCAACTGAGAACCACTATATATTATTTTTTGATAAGGCTGCGATCCTACTAATTGGTTTTCTTCGTTTTATCTGGAGATTATAAGACATTTCAAAAACTAATTCATTACCCATTACATAGTATTGAAATCGACGTTTGATCATATTGTTAAAATTAGAAATAAAATCATAAAAAAAGCCTGGATTTTTCGTGAGTTCTCTAAATGCTAATAACCATTTTCCTTCTTTGATAGGCAATGAAACTTGATAGTAAGCTAAAGTTCTGTTGTAAACTGTAAGATTATAAGATAGAGCACGCATTAAAGCTGGATTTTCTTTCACAACTTTTTGCTGCATGAAAGAATAAGTAGATATGCAAGATTGATTTAGACGTTTAAATGGGCTTTTACGTACAAGAGAAAAAGAGCGTGAACGGTAGAAATAATAGGCTTCTGGCACTAGAAAAAAGCGAGCGCCATTGATTAAGCATTTCATGTCAAACCAAAAGTCCTCAGCTATGCTTAGGGTTTCATCGTACTCAATGCTGTGTTTAACCAAAAATTCTCGTTTGAACATAGGCTTACTTAAACCAAGATGCAGCCCTGCTTTTCCATAGACATCAGTCTCTACAAAATAAACGATATCAATTTGGATAATTTTATCTATATGTTCTCCACTTTCTTGAATCAATGTACTCCAAGGAGATGTTGCACCATCTTTGATAAAATAAACATCGTCTGCAATCATATCTGCATTTGCTTGTTCTGCCAGCAACACAAGCTTTTCTAGTCTTTCATGAGCATACCAGTCATCTGAATCAAGAATAGCAATCCATTCTCCTTGGGCTGCTCTGATAGCAAGATTACGCGCAGCAGAAACCCCAAGGTTTTGTGGATTAACTATTACTTTGAGACGTTGATCGGTAAAACTCTTAGCAACTTCTACAGTTTTATCAGTTGAACCATCATCGATCACAATAACTTCAAGCTCAGTGAGTGTTTGATCTAAGACTGACTCTATTGCCTTCTTAATATAAACTTCAGTATTGTAAGCAGGGATAATTACAGATACTTTAGGATTCATCAAACTAAACTCCTGACTAATCACTAAACACTTAGATTACAATGTTAAAATTCCAATGAAAATTTGTTGAAAGAAGAATTCAGAAGCCAGAATCAAGGCACTCGCAGACTCGTTGGCGTACTCCTACGGAGAAGCAAGCTACGCGTTAGCGTCTCTGAAAAAGAAGCCTTTCGTAGAGAAGGAGCTTCGTTATCAATCGGGGATTTAGACCCACGACTGAATTGTTGCACCACCAAATTTTCTTGTTTTGTTGGGGTCTTAAAGCTGATTATTCAGACGCTCTCTACGAGACGCTGCGCGTAGCTTGCTTCCCTGTAAGGGTACGCGGACTCGCTCTAAGCGAAGCCATGCCGTTGGCAAAGCCTCTCGAAGAGAAGGCTTTACGCTACGCTATCCTCCAGTTGTACAAAATTAAGAATCAATTCTGATTCCTGACGAATGTATTCTGTTTGATAATAATTTATTTTTTAATAGCGTAATCATAAATGATTTTTACTTACTTATATAGTAGGTAGGTGAGACATATTGGGATTTTCGTTTGAATGAAGTTCATACACGAATTGTATGGTAACACAACTGTGCCAACCTAGAACCATGAACTTATCCCACTAATAATATTTGTGCTACAAAACTGAAGCTTATTGAGAAATGAAAACGAAAAATTAAGGCTTTAAAGCACATTTTACGGCAAAAAGTAGGGATTTTTAGAATAGTGGGATAGGTTCATGTTTGCTTGTGATTAATTATTTTTTTTAATACCTTACCCATGTGCGAGCTGCTATAGCTCCCATACCGCCCCATAAAACCCCCCTAACTGCATCACACCCAATCAATCAACCGTAGATAATTTTTCATCTCCCTTTTTATTTGAAATTTATAGTTTTAATGAACTATTAAGTGGCGATGTCTACGACGTGCTGCGCCTACGTTATTGTGGGAAAGGCTGAAACACCAATTCTGTCGTCAGTAATTTAAAAAGTCAGATCGAAATAAGCGAACGGACAGTGATTATTCTAGAGACAGCGATTTATCGCGTCTCTTGCCTTAGCTCCTAACACCTAACATTTGTCTCTTAACAAGAGCATGGCCAGATTCCACATCAAACCAGTGAATATCTTCAGGGGGCAATGCTAGTGTAATATCCTCGTTACTCCAATTTTGGTCTGTTGGCAACAAAGCACGTACCGTAATCGCTCCGGTTTGTGAACCCTCAATTTTGACACTGACCAAATAGTGCATACCCAAATTTTCTACTAAAAATACTCGCCCTTGAATAGTCTGGGTATCACCTGGTTGAGCAATGCGGACATTTTCTGGACGAATTCCCAGAACAATCTGCGGTGGTACAGTTGGTATATCTGGGAGAAGCACTTGAAAGTTACCCAGCAGCGCGTATTGTCCCCTACAAGGTAAAGTCAGCAAATTCATTTGCGGACTACCAACAAATCCAGCCACAAATAAATTAGCTGGATGGTTATAGATGCGGTCAGGTGGGTCAAGTTGCTGGACATAGCCATCGTTGAGCAATGCAACTTTCGTGGAGAGCGTCATCGCTTCTGTTTGGTCGTGGGTAACGTAGACAACTGGCACTTTTTGGGCTGCAAAAATTTGCTTGATATCGGCTCGGACTCGTTCCCGCAATAGTGCATCTAAGTTACTTAAAGGTTCATCTAGCAGGTAGACATCGGCATGACGCACCAAAGCACGACCGACAGCAACCCGCTGCCTTTGACCTCCAGACATTTGACCAGGCTTGCGGTTCATTAACTCTGCTAATCCTAAAACTTCTGCTACTTCTGCCACTCGCTGTTTAATTTCTGTAGGTGGTACTTTTTTCAGCTTGAGTCCAGAAGCGAGGTTTTCGTACACTGTCATGTGAGGATAGAGTGCATAGCTTTGAAATACCATTGCAATGTTGCGATCGGCTGCTCGTTTATAGGTGACATCGACCTCCCCAATCTCAATCTGACCGCGAGTCGGTTCTTCAAGACCCGCAATCATCCGTAGGACAGTGGATTTACCACAGCCAGAAGGGCCAAGTAAAGTCAGAAACTCATGGTTATCTACAGTTAAGCTAACGTCTTTGACAGGGATAACTTTAGGATTGTAGGTTTTATTCAAGTTTTTGAGTTCGAGTTTAGCCATTTTTATTTTTATCCTTTGACAGCACCAGCGGTAAGACCTTGGACAATCCGGCGCTGGAAAAACAAAACTAGTAAAATCAGGGGTAATGTCCCGATGACAGTTGCAGCAGCGATCGGGCCATAGGGAATTTCATATATTGTCGCACCACCCAACTGAGCCGCAGCAACGGGAATTGTCTTCAACTCTTCACGAGTCATAAACGTCAGAGCGAAAATAAACTCGTTCCAAGCAAAAATAAAGGTGAGGATTCCAGTAGTCACTAAGGCGGGAAGGGTCATGGGTAGCACGATTTGCCACAGTAGTTGAAAGGTGTTGTAGCCATCGACCCTAGCAGAATCTTCCAAATCTTTTGGCAATTGTTGAAAAAAGCTTTTAAGTACTAAAATTGTTAGCGGCAAATTGATCGCAGTATAGGGTATAATCAGGGCCAGATAATTATTTCCCAATTTAAGCGCTTGGATAATTTCTAACAATCCTAAGAACAACAGAATTCCAGGAAATAAGGTAACAATTAGAATGCTGGCGAGGATAACTCGTTCACCCCAAGGGCGTAACCGTGCGAGAGTATAAGCCGCAGGTGCGCCGATCGCTAAAGCTACAGCGGTAGAAGTAATTGACACAAAGGCACTGTTGAAGATGTAGCGCCAAAATGGACGACGGGTGAATAACTCAATGTAGTGATTGAAAGTGAATCGTGTGGGGAAATAGACAGTAGGAACGGCGGCAATATCGTCATTTACTTTAAACGAGGTCAGCAATTGCCATAGAGCTGGTGCTAGGCTAAATACTACTATTAATACAACTATGATGAACAGCAAGATTTTTTTCAGAGAAAACTTGGTTCCCCCTGTTCGTCTTGGAGTCGTTGGAACTGCTTGGGGAGTTACACTCATGGCTTAAATGGCTCCTGATGTTTTGGCACGGTATTTGTTAAGCAAGAAACTAGCGATCGCCACCGCCGCAATCAATATTAAAAATGTCACCACTACAAGGGCTGCTCCATAACCAAAATCTAAGTAGCGCATCACCGTGGAGTAAATGTACAATGACACCACTTCCGTAGCGCCACCAGGGCCACCCCCGGTCATCACAGCAACCAAGTCAAAAATCCCGAAAGCTTGAGCAAACCGAAATAGTACTGCAATTAAAATTTGCGGTAGCAGCAATGGCAGGGTAATATTGCAGAAGCTTTGCCAAGCAGTTGCCCCATCGACCGAGTAAGCTTCATAGAGGTCTTTTGATATCGACTGCAACCCAGCTAGCAACAGGATACTGATAAACGGCGTAGTTTTCCAAACATCAGCAAAAACCAGTGCGATCGTCGCCAGCGTTGGATCTCCTAACCAATTAATCCCAGTCTTAATCAGCCCCAACCGCAGCAGAATATCGTTCACAACCCCAAACTGGTCGTTAAAAATCCAAGACCATGCCAGACCAATCAAAGCAGTAGGCAAAGCCCAAGGGATAATTGCAGTTGTACGCACTATGCCCCGCCCAAAAAACGCCTGATTGAGAACTAAGGCAATCCCCAATCCTAGCAGTAGTTCTGAGATTACTGATGCTGTTGTGAACACGGTTGTCGCCCACAAACTCTGCCAAAAACGACCATCCCCCGCCATCCGCACATAATTCTCCAAACCAGAGAATACAGGTTGTAGCTCTGTTGCCAAATTTTTAGTAAATACGCTTAACCAAAATGCTCGTAAAATCGGGTAGGCAAATACAAACAACAACAGTAGCAATGCTGGTGTTAGTAAGATCCAGGCTGTCTGTTGTTCTCGATTTCTTAGTTTATGTAAATTTGTCATTTGTCATTTGTCATTTGTCATTGGGCATTGGGCATTGGCAAAGAGGAGGCAGAAAGCACAAGTTGTTTAATTTTTAATTTTTAATTTTTAATTTTTAATTGCTCTCCCCCTGCCCCCAGCAGTCGGCGTGTTTCGGCAGCAGCAGCTTGCATTGCTCGTTCCGAATTCATCCGACCGGATAATGCGGCGCTGAGATAACGCTGTAAAATATCTGATGTTTGAGCATATTGCGCGATCGGTGGACGTAAAACTGCATTGTCCACGACCTTCAATAACTGCGGATAGTGAGGGTATTTAGCAACAATCTCTTGGTCTGTAAACAATTCCCGGCGACTGGGTACATAGCCTGCACTGAAAATGAATCGGCGCTGTGCTTCCCGACTGGTAAAATACTGAATTGCTTTCCAAGCTTCTTCAGGATGTTGAGAAGATTTAGCAATCCCTAAACCCCACCCCCCTAAACAAGCCGCTCCCGTCTTTCCAGGAGCATGAACCATCGGTTTAATCGCAATTTTGCCCCGGATTGGCGAATTTTCTGCCTGGGCTAAAGGCCACGCATAGGGCCAACTGCGTAAAAACGCTACTTGACCACTTTGAAACAAGCGTCGGGTATCTTCTTCCTGGTAGGTCGTGACTCCAGGAGGAGAAACGCCTTCTTTAACGGTACTACGCAGAAACTCAATGGCTCGTAATGTTTCTGGTCGATCTAGTCCAACTTCGAGCGTCTTGGGATTAACCCAGAAGCCACCAAAGCCATCGAGGACTTCCGCAAACATCGCCACAAGTCCTTCATATTGGCGACCTTGCCAAAGATAGCCCCAATTTACCTCCTTTTTCTTCTGCAAGACTTGGGAAATTCGGATCAAATCATCAAAGGTTTCTGGCGGCTTTAATCCTGCTTGTTTAATTAAATCTTCCCGGTAGTAAAGCATTCCCACGTCGGAACGCACTGGAATGCGGTACAGCTTGTCTTGGTAACGTCCCCCTTCTACATCCTGGGGTGAAAATGCTGCCAACTCCTCTTTAGAAATGCGATCGCCTAAAGGTAGCAACCATCCAGCAGCAGCAAACTTGGATGTCCAGATCACATCCATATTGATCAGGTCATAAGGGGATTCACCCAAGATAAAAGATGAGGTATACAGGTCTTCGAGCAAATTTGTGGCATTCGGACCTTCAACTAGGTTAATGCGAATACCAGGGTTCTCAGCCTCGAAGTCTCTAATTAAACCCTGCCTCCAAGGTTGGGCATCAGGGGCAGTCATTAACAGATTCAGGGTAACTGGTTGCTGCGAGAGTGCTACCCAACTGAACAATATAATGCTCAAGAGGGTTGCCAAGAAAATCCCTATATGTAAATAACTTTGTTTTTGGATAAATTTTTGCAACTTGTTTATTGGCTTTCGGTACAACATTATCAATGTAGCGATCGCTAGTAGTAATTATTAGGAAATAAAAACATAAAATATCGGAAAAAGATTATTTTGTATTATTTTTTTACGATTTATTATAAGTAAAATTAATTTATTCCAACCTATGGTTTAAGATAGTTTAGCAAAAAAGTGTATCTCAAGTTACCAAATAGTGGCGCTCTCTCTCTTGGAAAAAACTTTTGATAATTGTAATGACTGCATTATCGACATGATGACAACACTCTGTTTTTATTTGGGTAAGCGATTATTTGCAGACATATTCAGACTGGAGCGATGGTCAGTCTCTTTGTCAGGTGCGATAGCGATTGTTCATTGCTCGTGCTTTGGCATTCAAACCTCATATTTTGTTATTCGATGAGGCTACTAATGCGCTTGATAAGAGAATTTAGGCAATTGTCAGTGAAAGTTTAGATAAATTAGATTTCCTAGAGAAAACATCAAGTTTGACGCTTTGTCTTTTGACAGCGATCGCAACTTCACTTACAGTTACCCACTACAGGAGTGCTGAGTACTGAAGTAAAGAAGAAAAAATTTCTTATTACTTCTTCAAAATCTTTATTCGGACACTCAGGACTCATGACTCAGGATTTTTTTATGGTAGATTTGTTGCTGATCGCAATCCTGGGGTTCCTGGGGAGTTTTGGACATTGCTTTGGGATGTGTGGCCCGCTAACAGTGGCATTTTCTCTGTCTCATCAGCCAAAAAGTCCACAAACAGTCTCCTTGGGAAGAACATTAACTTTAGAAAAACCCGATACTTGGCAACAGCAATTAAAATTTCATATCCTGCTAAACCTGGGGCGGATGTTGAGCTATGCTCTAGTTGGTGCTGGCATTGGGGCGCTAGGTTCGGTATTGCTGCAAGGTGGACAGCTAGCAGGTGTTGGTAGCGACTTCCGGCGCTGGATGGCAATTTTGACTGGTGTGATGTTGATTTGGTTTGGCTTAGGACAACTAAAACCCGATTTACTACCGCGCATTCCCGTGTTACATCCCCTATTGCAAGGTAGTTTACACGATCGCCTCAGCACCGGAATGGTTAAACTTTCCTTAAAAACCAAATGGTGGACGCCAATGCTTTTGGGGATGACTTGGGGTTTAATGCCCTGTGGTTTCCTGTATGCTGCCCAAATTAAAGCCGCTGAAACTGGCAATTTATGGATGAGTACAGCTACTATGCTGGCTTTTGGCTTGGGAACCTTGCCCACGATGCTAGGTGTAGGCGTTTCCACATCATTGGTAAGTAAAGACAGGCGCAGTCAGTTGTTTCGATTAGGCGGTTGGGTAACACTCACCATTGGCGTTATCACCTTGCTGCGGACTGGTGACACAATGGTAGATTACACCGGACACGCCGCCTTAATCTGCTTAATTTTGGCGTTAATTGCGCGTCCGATTAGTGGCTTGTGGGCTTCACCACTGCGTTATCGTCGCGGCTTGGGAGTGGGATCTTTTGTGCTTTCTGTGGTTCACACCTTCCACATGATAGAACACTCATTGCAATGGAATTTTGCCGCCTTTTCTTTTCTGCCGCCAGAATTTCAGTGGGGGATGGCTGCGGGTGCTGTAGCATTGGTATTAATGTCCCCCGCCGCTTTTACAAGTTGGGAATCGTTGCAAAAATCTTTGGGCAAGCGTTGGCGACAGATTCATCTATTGGGTGTGCCAGCCTTGCTCTTGAGTGCCATTCATACTGTGTTGATTGGTTCCCATTACCTGGGTTCCTTGCAATCAACTTGGGGAAATAAATTAGCGGCAGTACTGATGGTAATTGTTACTCTCAGTGTCTTGCTAGTGCGTTCGCGCTTTTTTTGGTCAAAGTTAGCCGTAGAAAAGTTTTATGTTCCCCCAACCAAATCGCGGTAAATCATCCTTATTTTCTGCCTCCGTCTCAACGAGTCAAAAACAGAGGCGTTACCCCCTGAAAGGCATTTTCTGGAAAAATCAAGGAACGATAAAGTATTTATTATTCCTGAGTTGCTTAGTTATATCAATAACTAATCTTTACCCTGCTTTTGCTCATAAGGTGGAAGTAGGCTCAGATGTTGGCGGTACTCTCCACATTGAACCAAATGATAATCCCCGTGCTGGAGAAGCAAGCCAAGCCTGGTTTGCACTTACCCGCAGAGGTGGAAAGGTGATTCCTCTGTCACAGTGTAATTGTCAGTTGGCTGTCTATGCCGAACCTTATGCAGCCGGAGAGCCACCGCTGTTAGAACCACAGTTACAACCTGTGTCAGCCGAACGTTATAAAGGCATTCCAGGTGCAGAAGTTGTCTTTCCCAAACCAGGTCTTTATGAGTTGCAACTAAATGGAAAACCTGTCTCTGGGGCAAGATTCAAACCCTTTGAGTTCAAATTTGAAGTGACTGTGGCAGGCGGGTCTACACAAAATACACGAAACCTGCGAGATGTCAATGGTGATTTAGTAGAGGGTCAATCTCAACAATTACCAACTTGGGCGATCGCACTGCCAATTCTCGGATTTATTGGCATCTTAGTTGTCGTCATGCAAAGTATGAGGAGGGGTGGGGAGTAGTTAGGAGTTAGGAGTGAGGAGTTATGAGTTATGAATTCAAGACTTAACTATTTTAGATTTTGAATTTTGGATTTTGGATTGAAGAAAAAATCTAAAATCTAAAATTTACTAACTCCTAACCCCTAACTCCTAACTCCTAACCCCTAACCCCTAACCCCTAACTCCTAACTCCTAACTTTTACTTATGTCGCTTCTGATGCCACTGCCACGCGTCAGCGACAATATCTTTGATGGATGGATACTGAGGTTGCCAGCCTAAGATTGTTCTGGCTTTATCGCTGGTGCCAATGAGAATTGGGGGATCGCCAGGACGGCGATCGCGTTCTTCTACTGGTATCGAAATTCCTGTCACCTCTTCGACTGCGGCAATGACTTCTCTGACGGAGAAACCGCTGGCATTGCTCAAATTAAAAACTTCGCTATCGCCACCTTTTAATAAATATTCCAATCCCAAAATATGGGCATCTGCTAAGTCGTTAACGTGAATATAATCGCGAATACACGTACCATCGGGCGTGTGGTAATCAGTGCCGAAAATTGAGATGGATTCTCGTTTGCCTAAAGCTGTCATTAGCACCAAGGGAATCAAATGGGTTTCTGGGTTGTGATCCTCGCCTAGTAAGCCATTGGGATTAGCACCAGCAGCATTGAAGTAGCGAAAACGCACTGATTGTAAACCGTAAGCGACATCAAAATCAGAGAGAATCCTTTCTACCATCAGCTTTGTAGCCCCATAGGGATTAATCGGATTTTGGGGATGGGTTTCTGGAATGGGCACGAATTCCGGTACGCCGTAGGTGGCACAGGTAGAAGAAAAGACAAATTTCTTTACAGATGCTGTCAGCATCGCTTCTAACAGGGTCAAAGTACCAAGGACATTATTGCGGTAATATTTGGCCGGATCGGTAACAGATTCTCCTACGTAGGCATAAGCAGAAAAATGCATCACCGCAGCAATATCGTGGGTTTTAAATACATGATCCAGCAAGGCGCGATCGCCTGTGTCCCCAATTATCAGTTCTACCTGTAAAACCTTTTCTACTAAATCGCGATGTCCATAGACCAGATTATCAAGTATGACAACGCTATAACCTGCTTTCTTCAAAGCAAGCACTGTATGGGAACCAATATATCCAGCTCCCCCTGTTACCAGAATAGTAGGCTTTCCAGGCGACATAGTTTTTCCTTTTGAATCGATTACTTAATTAATTTAGTTTACCGGTACCATATTACTCTTCTGGAAAATTATAAATAATAGACGCAGTGTCAAAAAATTGCACTAAAATCACTACGACGGTAGTCTTTGGGTGTGAGGTTTGAGAAATTTTAAGTCAAACAGTGCGATTACAATTTGACAATAAAATAAATCCATTTCCCGAAACCTCTAGGTTGAGCCTTACGGGTGACGCTTTTAACGTCGCTACCAGTAAGAATTCGCCAGTTGTTTTATGCAGGGAAACCATGCATGGCAGTCCTTTCTGGGGGCAACCCCGATCCAAACGGACTGCCTTACCACCACACTGGCTCACTGCACCAGAAAATTTGAGAGTTAGTCTATGTTTCTATTATTAAGCCGGGTACTGCTGTGGCTGCTGATTGGCACTATCGTCTATTCTCTGTTCCAGCGATTTTATCCCTCTGGAACTTTTGTCGGGCGATTAATCTTAGTCGTTATCTTGGTAATCGTAGCCCTATCATTTCTTAACCCCAATGAACCTGCTGTGGCTTCGTTGTGGAGGATGCTATCTTTTCCCCTCAAGCCTTTGGGAGCCTCTGTTTTACTGATGATTCTTGCTGCTCAGAAAATCAAAGGAGGTGGAATAGAGAAACCAGGAGGATACTTGATCGGTTGGGCACTGACTATTTTGCTGTTAGCAAGTACACCAGCAGTCGCCTATTTCCTTTATAGAGCACCTCTAGCAATGACGGGTGAAACATCTGTCGCAACTGCTACACCAACATCTGGGACACTGGTGGCATTAGGGCAACCCACCACAGCGAACATCTCAGATGTAACGGGCGATCGCATTCTTTCTTATAATTTGAGAGTGCCTCCCTATTTATTACAAGGAAATCCTCAAGATATTCGCACACGGGGTTTACGGCTTGAAGACTTTGTACCGGATGCACAAACGTTGCAATTGACAACAAGAACTTGGGAAAGTTATCTCGTTGAAGTTTACAGGTTCTTGCGTGTTCAGCGGTAATCAGGCAAGAGAACTTTACTGAGTTCGTAGTGAGCGCTCAAGCGCTCAATCCAAGGACTAAAGTCCTTACTACGAACTTATTTCTTCATTAAAGTTGCTGTGGTGGACTACTAGTACCGAACGCCAATAACTATCCAGTTAAAAGAGGTAATAAAAGCTGAATTTATAACAAGCGATATTTCCTCTTCATAGCTGCCTTCTTGGACTAGCAGTTAATCTAGGATGATAAAGTTGCACAATTGCTTTAATGGCAAAATCTCGACGAATCGCTAAACTCAGTGCTTACCTAAGACCCCATTGGCGGGAGGCTTCCTTAGGCATTCTCGCTTTATTGTCTGTCAATGCACTGCGCGTTTATATCACTTTGTTGATTCGTGCTGGTGTTGATAAACTCTCAACAACCTTCATCTTGAACCAAATACTACATGACGTAGTGATCATTGTCTTGCTCAGTTCGGCGATGTGGCTAATGCGGATGGCATCACGCATTTGGCTATTTGGGGTGGGGCGTCAGGTGGAATTTGACCTGAAACAACGGATTTTTGAACACTTACTCAAGCTGGAGCCTGCTTATTTTGCCAGTAATACTGCTGGCGATTTGATTAGTCGCGCTACCAGTGATGTGGACAATATCAAGCGGTTATTGGGTTTTGCAGTCTTGAGTTTGGCAAATACGGTGTTTGCCTACGCCCTGACACTGCCAGTAATGCTAGCGATTAGTGTGGATCTCACACTAGCTGCCCTAGCAGTTTACCCTTTTATACTCTTGTTGGTGAGTCTGTTTAGCGATCGCTTACGCAAACAACAAGCAAAAGTCCAAGAGCAACTCTCTGACATCAGCGAACTCATCCAGGAAGATATTAGTGGCATTGCCTTAATTAAAATCTATGCCCAAGAAGCAAACGAGCGTCGAGCTTTTGCCAAGAAAAATCAGCAGCTATTGACTGCTAATCTGGAACTGGCAAAAATCCGCAATACACTGTTTCCGCTAATTGGTGGGCTAGCCAATGTCAGCTCGTTTGTAATCATATGGCTAGGGGCGGCGCGAATGTCTTCTGGAACCCTTCAGGTTGGCGACTTTATAGCACTGTTAATTTATGTAGAGGGTCTAGTTTTTCCCACAGCCCTTTTAGGATTCACAATTACTGTCTACCAACGAGGTGAAGTTAGTATTGATAGGCTTGAATCTATTCTCTCTGTCACACCGAAAATTCAAGACACAGCCGATGCCATACATCTACCAGTGGCAGAACTTAAAGGCGAACTGACAGCTAAAAATCTCACCTACAATTACCCTGGTTCTACTACTCCAGCTTTAGCAAATATTAACTTTACCATTGCTCCTGGAGAAACTGTAGCGATTGTTGGGGCAATTGGTTCGGGGAAATCTACTTTGGCCAATGCTCTACCACGCTTGTTGGATATTGAATCAGGACAATTGTTTTTAGATGGGCTAGATATTACTAAGATCGCTTTGACAGATTTACGAGGTGCGATCGCCTACGTTCCTCAAGATAGCTTTCTATTTAGCACTACAATCAAAAATAATATTCGCTACGGCGATCCAATTAGCGAACAACAGCAGGTAGAATCTGTCGCTAAACTTGCCCAAATTGAATCAGAAATTTACAATTTTCCCCAGCAATATGAAACTATTGTTGGCGAACGCGGTATTAATCTTTCTGGCGGTCAACGGCAACGTACTGCTTTGGCTCGAGCAATGTTGGTCAATGCCCCAGTGTTAATTTTGGATGACGCTCTCTCTAGTGTGGATAATCAAACAGCCATGCAAATCCTCAAAAATCTCTCCAGTGGTACTGAACGTAAAACAGTGATTTTTATTACGCACCAATTATCAGCGGCAGCGGCAGCTGACCGAATTTTTGTAATGGAAAAGGGAAAAATTGTGCAGGTCGGAAATCACTTAGAACTTTTACAACAACAGGGTTTATACAGAACTTTGTGGAGCCAACATCAAGTTGAGGAATTACTGCGGTGAAGGAGGCAGGGGGCAGGAGGCAGGGGGCAGGAGGCAGGGGGCAGAAGGCAGGGGGCAGAAGGCAGGGGGCAGAAGGCAGGGGGCAG
>NZ_JABXKL010000003.1 GCF_017114995.1 Nostoc sp. NMS9
AGGCACGAGAAGACTCATCCTGAATCGCCCTGGCAGCAGCAAGGGCTTCTGGCAAAACTTTTGGCAGTTTCTGGGCTAAGGCACTCAAGGCATAGACACGAGAAGACTCATGCTGAATCGCCCTGGCAGCAGCAAGGGCTTCTGGCAATATATCTGGCAGTTTCTGTGCTAAGGCACTCAAGGCATAGGCACGAGAAGACTCATCCTGAATCGCCCTGGCAGCAGCAAGGGCTTCTGGCAATATATCTGGCAGTTTCTGGGCTAAGGCACTCAAGGCATAGACACGAGAAGACTTATCCTGTATTGCCCTGGCAGCAGCAAGGGCTTCTGGCAACAACTCTGGTGGCAGTTTCTGGGCTAAGGCACTCAAGGCATAGGCATGATAATACTCAGACTGTATTGCCCTGGCAGCAGCAAGAGCTTTTTGCAGTGCTAATTCTTGAAAATTTGGTGTTAAATAATTGACTAGTTCTGTCAGCGAGTCGATTTTCTCTTGTGGTTTTGGTTTTTGCAGGGCATAAGCTAGTCCTTGTTCGGGAGTCCACATCTTGTTTTTGACTAACGCTACCAGCAGATTTGCTGGTAGATTAGCTGCCAAACTATTCATCGATGCAGTAATCAAAGCATAACGACACTGCAAGCTTAGTGTTGATTCAGTGCGATTCGCTTCTGCTAGTTCCCAAGCACGAGAAATATCTGTGATGTAACCGCCAGTTTGTGCCAATTGTTCTCGCACTTCATACCAGCCATTGCTTCCAGTTGCAGACTCTTCCCGCAATAACTGGTGAATCTCTTCTAACTGTCCAGCCTTTTCCAAATGCCAAACTAAATACTGATGAATGTAACCATCATCGAGTAAAGTATGCCATAAACCATTCTGGGTTTTCTGCCGATACTTCTTTAAAAAAGCAGCGTGAACATCAGCAAGGTTTAAACCCAACCCAGCCAAATCTCCTCGGCGCTTTGGCTCAGAGGGAGCAGTTAACAAATTACAAGCTAAATCGTGGAATAAGTCATGTAAGCGATAGGTAGGCATACCATCAGCAAGCGGTACTCCTGTTAATAGCAATGCTTTATTCCGTAAATATTGCAACATCTTGGCAGCATCACGCTTATCCATCTGCCACAGCGTTGCCGCCATCATCTTATTAATGTTGACATCCTCCGGCAATACCCCTAACCAAGAGAAATGCTGCTGCTTTTCTGGTGGCATTCTCTTGACGCTCAAATTTAATGATGCGGTTAAACTCAGGCGTTTTAAACTAGCCTCATCAGTAATTTCTTCGGCTTCCGGTCGGTCAAAACTTGTTAATCTAGCTATTTCTTGCTGAATATCTCCCAACAATTCATTCCAAGTCGTACCACAGGCAACTTCGGCGGCTGCGAGTTCCAATGCTAGGGGAAGATAACCAACGCCTTTGGCTAAATTTTCTGCTGAGTGACGTTCTGTGCCTGTAATCTCGCGTCTTAATTTCTTAGTCAGCAATTCCATTGCCTGGTCTGGTTTCATTATATCCAGGCTGTAGATGTTGGCTGCTAAGGCATCGGCAATGTGACCTTCACGAGTAGTTACTAAAACTTGACAACGCGCCCCACCAAAATTAAATGCTCGTGCATCTTCGGTATTCCAAGCATCATCCACCACTAGCAACACAGCTTTGTCATAAAGCAGAGTCTGCAAATGGGTGGAAGTTGCTTCTGTACTGGTAGGCTTAAAGCTATAGTCTCCTAATGCTTGCACCCAGCCACTAAGTAAAGCCAGCACATTGGGTTGTTGACCTAATGTTGCCCAAAGAATGCCATCACAAAAACGAGATTGTATTTCTGCATTATGGGCTAAAGCCGCAGCTAAAGTAGATTTGCCCACCGAACCCAAACCGTGAATCGCAGTAATTACTAAAGTGCGACTATCAGACGATGAACCATTTAAAAGACGAGCCTTTAAATCATCGCTGTACTCTGGGCGTTCTACAAAATATGTGGGTAAAGGTGGCGCTTGCAGGGGACGGTAAACAGAATGAGCAATATTAGTATTAAGGGGATAGTGCTTTTTGAGTGCAGCAATCAAATCCTCAATTGCTTTTGCAGGGTTTTGCCAATAAAGAGCAATACATTCGTCAAAGCTCAATCTCTCTACATCCGCCTCCTGTTCCATTTGGATACAAAAAACTCGCGTTTCTCCCCCAGAAGTCTGCTGTCTGGCTGCGTTAACAATCTGGGATGCCCAACGGGTTCCCAATGCTCTACTAGTTCCACACAATACCACTGCCCCGCCAGCACTCAGAACTTTTGAGACTTCTTCAGTGAAAGACTGCCCTACCATGACAGTTCCGCGATGTATTACCTCATAGCCAGCCTCGCGGATGGGTTTTGCCAATTCTTCTGCTAAATCTTCTTCTCCGTTAGCGTGGGCAATGTAAACCTGCCAGTTTTTATCACTCATTTTATTGCCCGCAGCAGTTCAGATACTCCTTTTGACCAGTCTTGAACTAAATCTGCATACTTAATATCAGCTAGAATAGCAGGCGGTTCCCCACCTGTGAGCAAAATCGGCAATACCTTTACTTGGTGTCCTGCCAATTGTCGAGCTAACACTGACATCCACTCACGGTTTACCCAAGACGACATATTAGAGGAGGAGTAACACAGCACTAAATACTTAGATCCTTCTAGCCCTTGGTCAACACGCTCAACAATCGAATCTCCTACGTCTATCTTCCATTCATCAAACCATACTTCATGCCCCGCATCACCTAATTCATTTGCCAGCTGTTCAGCTTGTTGAGCATCACTTTTACGATGACTGATGAAGACATTGGGCATGGTTAAATTTTCGACTTGAATGATATTAATTTAACAAATTTATCAGACGCGATAAATCGCGTCTCTACATGAGGGTTGTCTCGTTCCCAGTCTCCGACTGGGAATGCCTGTTTTTGAGGCTCCGCCTCAAGACTTGCGGTTCTGTCGCAATGAGAGAGCATTTCCAGCCAGAGGCTGGAAACGAGATTTGAAAGCTAAAAAATAAAATAGCACTAAGAGGATATTTGAAAAGTGTTTGACTGTGATTAAAATCACCCCCCTTAATCCCCCCTTATAAAGGGGGGAAATCAGAAAATCCAGTCCCCTCCCCTTTATAAGGGGAGGGTTAGGGAGGGGTAAAAAAATATTTGATACATCAATCACGACTTTTCAAACAACCTCTAAGGAAAAATTGAGGGTTGGAAACTCAAGTCGGTGGGTAAAGTCTTGTGTAGCTGCGACTTCTAGTCACTCGGCGAGTTTATAAATATCCTCTAAAAGCGATCACAATTTCAGGTATAACTAATAGCTTTAAGAAACCTTCTAAAATAGAGCAACGTCTACAATAATAAGCATTTAATTTATGATAAAACCTTATGCTCAAACCAATTTTTAACTCTTTTTTTAGTGATATAACTACCAAAAGTTTTGTAAATGCTACTGCCATTATATTGTTATGTGCTTTTACCACTAAACCAGTACTTGCTAACGTGCCTATAAGCTTTACCGATGTTAGCAATGATATCTATTCCAAAGAGATTCAAGAGGCTATTCCTATAAACGCGAACGATTGCAATTACCAAAAACAGAATTTCCTCTTGAGATAATTGCAGAATTACACCGAGTCATTGAACGTAACCTCCGACGGGTCAAGCTACTTAGTGAGGATGCACGCAAGCAAGCAATTATTGCACCGATATTATTAGAAGTTTGCGAAATTGCCCAAACCCAACTGAATATTGAGTATCCCATTAATATTAGTGACCAACTAAAAGACAGCTTGGATTACTATATTGATAAAGGTAAGGGATTGTTAGTAATTGAAGCGAAACAAGCCGATTTAAGTAGAGGATTTACACAATTAGCAGTTGAGTTGATTGCACTCGCTCAATGGATAAATTCAGAATTGCCGCTTATTTATGGTGCAGTAACTACTGGTGAAGATTGGCGATTTGCAATATACAACCGTCAAGAAAAACAAATAACGGAAGACCTCAAATTATATCGAGTTCCTGAAGAATTAACTGAATTAACTCACATTTTAGTTGGCATATTGAGCAATTAGACTTTCAATATTGCTCGGTTAAGAATATTTGTAGGTTGGGTTGAGGCAATGCGTTACCCAACAAACCCCGCAAAAGGTTGGGTTTCCTTCCTCAACCCAACCTACACATTTTTATTTTTTAGACTTAACCGAGCAGTATTGTAACGCACCCTACTTATTAAGACTCCATCTCTGCCAATTCTAACCAGCGTTCAGTCGCCACATCGATCGCTTGCTTAAGATTTTCCACCTGTTCATACAATTTCTGCACTTGGCTATAATTCCCCGGTGAGACATTTGCTAGTGTTTTCTCGGTTTCCGCCTTCTCAGCCTCTAACTCGGCAATCTTACCTTCCAACTGCTCAAATTCCTTTTTCTCCCAATTGGATAATCTCCGCCGCTTGGTATTCTCTACATCCTTGGCTGAAGCCGCACCATTTTGGACTTCGACATTTTTGGGCTTCTCCTTAGTATTAGCAGCTTGTTGCTGTGCTTCTTCAGCCTTCTTATAGTCCAGATAAATCGAGTAATTACCTGGATATTGCCGGAGATTACCACCTGACTCAAAGGAAAATACTGTGTCGATGGTGCGATCGAGAAAGTAGCGATCGTGAGAAACTACAATTACACACCCGGCAAAGTCTTCTAAATAATCCTCTAATACTGCCAATGTCTGAACATCTAAATCATTTGTCGGTTCATCTAAAATTAAGACATTGGGCGCACTCATCAAAACCCGCAACAGAAATAAACGGCGTTTTTCCCCACCCGAAAGTTTACTAATTGGGGCATACTGCTGATTACCAGGAAACAAAAACCGCTCCAACATTTGAGAAGCAGTAATTTGAGTCCCATCAGTAATTTTGATAAACTCTCCTTCTTCTTTGATGTAGTCAATCACGCGCTGATTTTCGTTTAAGGCTGTGAGCAATTCTTCAGAATGCTGGTCAAAATAACCGATGTGAACTGTAGTACCAATTTCTGCAATGCCGGAATCTGGCTTAACCAGTCCAGTAATTATATCCATTAAAGTGGATTTACCAGCACCGTTAGCGCCAATAATGCCGATGCGGTCTTCTGGACTAAATTCGTAGGTGAAATTATTAATCAAAGTGCGTCCATTGTATGCCTTAGAAACGTTATCTAATTCAATAACTTTTTTACCAATGCGACGACCAACTGTAGAAATATCAACTTTACCTTGAACTTGTTTAAATTCAGTATCCCGCAGAGCGTGAGCGCGGTCAATTCTAGCTTTTTGCTTGGTACTTCTGGCTTTTGGCCCTTTTTTGAGCCATTCTAACTCGCGCCGCAACAAGCCTTGGTGTTTACGTTGACTGCTGACGGCAGATTCTTCAGCTAAAGCTTTCTTTTCGAGGTAATATGAATAGTTACCTGTATAGGTGTAAATGTCGCCTCGGTCGATTTCAATAATCCGATTGGTAACGCGATCTAGAAAGTAGCGATCGTGAGTAATCAAAAACAATGCGCCGCGATAGCGATTCAAATAACTTTGTAACCATTCTACAGAAAGAGCATCTAGATGGTTTGTTGGCTCATCCATGAGCAAAGCATCTGGTTCTGATAGCAAAGCTGATGCTAAAGCAATACGCTTGCGATAACCTCCAGATAAAGTACTTATCTTGGCATCAAAGTCAGAAATTCCTAATTTTGTGAGGATGATTTTGGCATTTGTTTCTAGTTCCCAAGCACCAGTCGTATCCATCCGTTGCATCACGACAGAAAGGCAAGACATCAGTTGACTATCATCTGGATAGTGAACTAATTTATCAGAAAGTTCTTCATACTCGCGTACTAAAGCTGTATGTTCGCCACTGTCAGCGAAAACTTGCTCTAAAACTGTGTGATTTTCATCTAAATCTGGCTGCTGGGGTAAGTAGATAATTTTAGAACCGGAGTTGATTAAAATTTGACCGCTATCTATCGATTCTAGCCCAGCGATCATTTTTAATAAGGTTGATTTACCAGAACCATTAGTACCAATTAATCCAACTTTATCGGTAGCATCAAGGCTAAAGCTAGCATCTTTTAAAATTTCCTTGATGCCAAAGTCTTTTTTTACTGATTGTAGTGTAATAATACTCATAAGATTGAAGTCATTAATTATTTCTCATTAGTGAGTAGGTAAGGTAAATACCTTACCTACATTCGCCGAATTCTATACAAATAAATCCAAGGGAAGGTGTCCATACATTTCGTTGATTCCATCTTCATCATAAGACTGGCAAGATACTAATACTCCCCGATGATGTCCATCATAGGAATCAAGATAACACAAGCCATTTTTCCCATTTAATTTGATATAAACTGGGCCTTCGGGTGTAAGTAAATTGTTTGGTGGTTCATAACCCAAAGCCAGAGAATAGGTTTTCATCGCCAATATTCCTTCTTCTGCTGTATCAGCACAAATTCCTAAAATTTGGTAATCAGTAAGCTTGGTGAGCAAAATTAAGGCATTACGAATTACTACTTTTTCTGATGAGTTGAGGATAGGGGCAATGTCTAGACAGTTGAATTTGTTCAGTAATTTTTTCGCTTCTTCGGCGGTGAGATTCTGAGGATTGGGGGTTGACATAAACTTCGACTATTATCTTGTTGGTTTTTCTGTGGTGTTTGAGTTGAGACTAGTACCGCAAGGCAGAAGTCAAAAGTCAAAAGGCTTTAATTTTGGGCTTTCTGGCTGTAATGAAATGGTAGGTTTCCACCGACCTGTACTAGCCCAACTTATACCATTTTGAATTTTAGATTTTAGATTTGGAATTGGGAATAGTCCAATGTATTGTAAAATTTGTCTGAGGTCAAAGCAAATTCCATAATTTTAGACCTTGTTATCTCATGCCCACTTCCCTTTTACGGTTGATTTTGGACATTCCCAAGGTTGAATATGAAGGGTACGCCGTTTTTTGAGTCACTACCCATAACCAGCACTTTGGGCATCTGAGCGCCGCCAGTCTTCCAAGCTTCAATTGCTTCTTTTTGCAGAACCAACTGTCCTCCTTGGGCTTTGAGTGTTTCTGCTAAGAGTCTTTGAGCTTCTGCCCTACCTTTGGCACGATTAATGTCTGCTTGGGCTTCTTGTTCAGCTTCCCGTGCTACATAAACGGCTCTTTGCGCTCGTTGTTCAGCAATTTGTTTTTCTTCGACGGCTCTGGCAAATTCTGGTGAGAATGCTAAATCAACTACGCTAGTATCTAACACAATTATCCCATATTTGTCTAAGCGATCGCCTAAGGCATTATCAAAGTCTTCTTTCAATTCACTTCTTTTGGTAATCGCTTCTTCTACTGTTCTTCTAGCTGCGGCAATTTTAAATGCTTCTTGTGTTTGGGGCGCAATGATTTTTGATACAATATTCGCTAATGTTCCTTGTTTCCTTCTAACTTCAACTACCTTAATCGGATCGAGGCGAAAGTTAATTGCAAATCTCGCAGATAAATTTTGCAAGTCTTTAGTAGAACTTTCTGCAGGGACTTCAAATTTTTGCACTGTTAAATCATATACATCTATCACAGTGATAAAAGGCGGTTTCAAGTGAATACCTTCCAATAAAGCGCCATCTCTTGCTTTACCCAAGATGCTGATTACTCCTGCTTGCCCTGGGTTAATAATAATAAAGGAATTTAGCCCAATAATCACTAGTATTGCTAACACAATTCCGAAAACTGTGGTTTGCCAATTACCCAATTGCTGATTTTTCAAATTCCTCTCTCCAATATTAGTTAGTCATTGGTCATTAGTCATTAGTCATTTGTTATGCTTATTCCTCTTGTCTCCCAGTCCCCAATCCCCAGTTTTGCTTTGACTTGAATAAACTCAGTTACTAGTTTAAGTTTCTCATTAGTCTGTTTGAATCAATCTTCTGACTCAGGACTTAGGACTCAAGACTTTGTTCCGTGGTAATATCAGTCACACAAAACCGCAAAAAGCCGTGGCTACTGCATTAAAATTTCATCGGGCATCAAGAAGGCGTAAACATTCAACGCATCCTCTCCAGCGTTTGCTTGAGTATGGACACCAATATCGTAAACAAATTTGGCTGGCGACTACTTATTCTATCCTCAATAAATTTTTCGATTTAGCACCACCCGGCTTAATTGGCGTGGCGGTGGATGTGGTAGTCAAGCAACAGGATTCTATAATTGCACAGTTAGGGGTACGCGATGTCTTTGGACAATTTTTGATTATTTCCTTGCTGACTGTAATCATTTGGATACTAGAATCTGTTTTTGAGTACGCCTACGCTCGACTTTGGCGGAATTTGGCTCAGAATATTCAGCATGACTTGCGTTTGGATGCATACAAACATTTGCAAGAGTTGGAATTGGCTTATTTTGAAGAACGCAGTACTGGCGGTTTAATGTCTATCCTGAGTGATGATATTAACCAATTAGAGCGGTTTTTGGATGGAGGAGCAAATGATATCATCCAAGTTTCTGCAACTGTTCTAATTATTGGCGCTGCTTTCTTTATTTTGGCTCCTAGTGTAGCGTGGATGGCTTTGTCACCGATGCCATTCATCCTCTGGGGTTCTTTTGCTTACCAACGACTACTTGCACCTCGCTATGCTGATGTACGAGAAAAAGTAGGTTTTCTGAATTCGCGGTTGTCAAACAATATCAGCGGAATCACTACTATTAAAAGTTTCACTGCCGAAACTTATGAAGCCTCTCGTTTAGAATTAGATAGTGATGCTTATCGCCGCAGTAATAGGAAGGCAATTACTCTTTCTGCTGCTTTTGTCCCGTTAATTCGGATGCTAATTTTGGTTGGGTTCACGGCATTACTTTTGTATGGCGGGATGGCAGCGGTTTCTGGAGAAATGTCTGTAGGTACTTACAGCGTATTAGTGTTTTTAATCCAGCGATTGCTGTGGCCTTTAACTAGATTAGGCGAGACATTTGACCAATATCAAAGGGCAATGGCTTCTACTAATCGAGTTATGAATTTATTGGATACCCCTATCGCTATTCATACAGGTGATGTGGCGTTACCTGTGGATGAAGTACGTGGTGAAGTTAAATTTAACAATGTTTATTTTGCCTATAAAGATAGATTTCCAGTAATTAAAAATCTGTCTTTGGATATTCCGGCGGGGAAAACCATTGCAATTGTCGGTTCAACTGGTTCTGGTAAAAGCACTTTAGTCAAACTTTTGTTGCGGTTGTACGAAGTGCAAGCTGGAAGCATTACTCTCGATGGTATTGATTTGCAAAGTTTGAATTTGCAAGATTTGCGTCGTTGCATTGGTTTGGTGAGTCAGGATGTCTTTCTATTTCATGGCACTGTAGCTGAGAATATTGCTTATGGCAGCTTTGAGACTACAGAGCAAGAAATCATCAGGGCGGCGAAGGTAGGCGAGGCGCACGAATTTATTATTGAATTGCCCGAAGGTTATGAGACAATTGTGGGGGAAAGAGGACAAAAGTTATCTGGTGGACAAAGACAACGGATTGCGATCGCACGTGCAGTCTTAAAGAATCCGCCCATTCTGATTTTAGACGAGGCGACCTCGGCGGTGGATAATGAGACAGAAGCAGCAATCCAGCGATCGCTAGAACGGATTACAGTAGATAGAACTACAATTGCGATCGCTCATCGTCTTTCCACTATCCGCAATGCGGATTGCATTTATGTCATGGAACATGGGAAATTAGTAGAGTCGGGAACCCACGAGCAATTGCTGGAGAAAGACGGTATTTATTCCGGCCTCTGGCGTGTACAGTCAGGTTTGAGATAAGTTTCACCTATTGTCTGTGTCTTCATTACGAATTATTTATGTTTTTTGGTAATAGTCAACCAGAATCAGGTGATACTAAGTGGCGTCGCCAGTTGGATAAGTTTGTCAAAGCAAATCAGCAAGAATTGGCGGCGCTGTTTTGGGGATTATGGTTAGCAAATGGTGACAGTCAAGGTACTGTTGGAATTGATTTGCAACCAACGCCGCATTTTGTTTATTGTCCGAAAGAGCAGATAGAGAATTTAAATATTAAGGTTGAGAATCGGCTTCAGGAAATTTTGGGAATTGTTGAGAATCATCAGCCGGATGTGGAAGTTGTGATGATTGGGATTGGGAAGGGGGAAATTAAGTTAATTCAGTTTGCACCGGAACCAGCACCACCGATTTGTTTTGAGGAAGTTGGGAAGGATGTGGATGGATTATTAGATGTGTTGGAACAACGGATGAGTGAGCAGATAGAAGGTTAAGTAGCCACATTTGTGATTTTGGCTCTATGCTTGAATCTGGAGTAAGCATTTTTAAGGAAACTGTTTAGTCTTTTTGATTTAGATTATTAGGTAATTAAAGCAGTAATGGTTCTTAGCGCTCCTTTATACACTACAAACTTTGGTGCTGCATATGTAGGTGACTCACTTGAATTACTGGATTATCTTGATTCAGACTCAATTGATCTAGTGATGACTTCGCCACCATTTGCATTACAACGTGAGAAGAGTTATGGAAATGTTGATCAAGAAGCTTATGTAAATTGGCTTTTCGCCTTCTGTGCTTGCACCAAACGGTACTTTCTGAGAATCTCTTTATTTAGATGATGATGAGTAGTAATGCCTGCATTTTTGTTAAGTAAGCGATTTACTGTTTTTAATTCATACTCATTACCGTCAGCATCCATTGCATCATTTCCTTCACGTCCGGGAGATATACGTAACCCTAAAAGAATCAATACTTGTAAGACCTTACCACCATTATCTTGAAAAATATCAGTAATTCCATATTCATTTGCAAGCAGCTGCATTTCTCTGACGCCATCAAAGGCAGATTGTAAACGCTCCAGATTTGATTGGCGTTCATTTTCTGTAGTAATTGGCTCTTCAACTGGTTCTACAAGAGAGGGAGAAACTGGTGCAACTATGAGCGTAGTTATGGGATCTGTATGCTCATTGGGTTGTTCAATATTCATTAGATAAGAGACTGACACATTGATCGCATCAGCGATGTCTAAAATAACTTCAAACGATGGTGATCTCTCACCACGCTCTAAGAAGCTAATGTGTTCAGTAGTCTTACTTATAACTTCTGCTAACTGTTCTTGTGTAATACCCATCTGTTGTCGAAGTTCACGTACTCTATTACCAAAAAGTTGTCGAGCTGCTTCATGATCCATAAAACTCCATATCATTCTAAAGACAAACTTTCAGTTCGTCTTCAGAATGATATGGTGGTAGTGTAAAATCAGTACACGCACTACGAGTGCGGGTTTATAAAAGATAGTCACCAAGACTAACTGATTTTTCTGCCTTGGATATGAGAACAATTAAATACCGCGACAAAGAACATTATGAACAACTCGCCAACAAGTAAGGGAGTTAGGATCATTCGTAATGACGCTCTCTTACGAGACGCTCCGCGTAGCTTACTTCTCTGTAAGAGTACGGAGACTCGCTAACACTACGCTAACGTAATTCGTAATTATTACACGATAGTAGGGTGGGCATTTTAATGCCCACCCTACTTGCCTAAACTAACGCTGGTGTATTTGCACGCTTTACTTGAGGTGTTGCAACCATCAGCATTCCGGCTGGTGCAGCTAAAGTTAACCCACGGCGCACAGGACGCACGGGACGTTTATTCACTAGCGAAACTTGAAATTCTGACAAAACAGTTGCCAAGACAATTTTCATTTCATACTGAGCAAATGCCATTCCAATACAGCGACGATTACCGCCACCAAAGGGTAAATATTCATAAGGTGAATATTGTCTTTCTAAAAAGCGTTCTGGTTTGAACTGCTTGGATTGTGGATAAACTTCTTCTCGATGATGCGCTAAATAAATACTGGGGACTATTACCATTCCCTCTCGCAGTTCGTAGCCCATAATTGTAATTGGAGTCTTCACTATCCGCGGGAAAGCAGTCATGACAATTGGGTAAATTCGCAGTGTTTCTTGGTAAACTGCTGTTAAATAGGGCAATTTAGCTACACTACTTAAATCGGTGTTAACTCCAAGGGTGTTGAGTTCCTGTAACAACTTCTCACGCACCTCTGGTAAACGATCAATCCAGTAAAAAGCCCATGTCAATGCCGAAGCGGTAGTTTCATGTCCTGCAACTAGCAGTGTCATTAACTCGTCGTGTAATTCTTCATCTGACATCCCTTGACCATCGTCGTAACGAGCAGCCATCATCAAACTTAGGATATCTTGGCGATTTTGATCGAGTTCAGCCCGACGTTCTCGAAGCAAAGCATAAATAAGTTGATCAATTTTTTGCCGTTGTTGCAGAACCCAGCCCCAAGGACTCCACGCACCGAAATCTTTTTGCATGAACTGGAAAAAGAAGGCGCTGGACATTATGGGCGAAGTGATAAAGTCTAGTAAGTCACTTAGCGATCGCCTCAGTTCCTCAAACAGTTCTCCATCATTCAAACCAAATACAACCCGCAGAATAACACGCAAGGTGATTTCTTGCATCGACTCACGGATCTTAAAAGGCTTGCCAATTTGCCATTCATTAGTCACCTGTCGGGTTATTTCCCGAATTTCCTCACCATAAGCCCGCATTCTTTCACCATGAAAGGGAGGAGCTAATAATTGCCGTTGGCGCTGGTGGCGATCGCCATCCGCTAACATAAAGGAGCGATCGCCAAGCAAAAATTTTAGTCCTATGTTCCCCCTCCCAACGTCAAAATGCCTAGAATCAGCAGTAAAAATCTGCTCAAGCGCTTGGGGTTGACTAAAATACACAAGATGGTTATCAGAGCTACTACTCCTGATCGTGAAAGTGTCACCGTAGATTTTGGCAAAATCATCCACATATTTCACTGGCTGAGTAATAAACTTGATCATCCGCAGCCAGCGCGGCATTTGAGGCCCATCAGGCAAATTGTAAGTTGTTGTCATAGAACTTTGTGGAGTTGATGGCTTCTGAATTTTATTGTTACGACTTTTCATGTTACTTAGGGTTACAGAAAGCGCTATATTCATCATTGGGGACTAGAGACTGGAAACTGAAAACTGAAAAAGAAGACAAAGAGGAAATAACAACTCTTGTACAGACGCGATTAATCGCGTCTCTCCTAACTCAGCACTCAGCACTCCTAACTCAGCACTCAAAAGGCAGCATCGGAAGCAAGCAGTGCCAAAAATCATCGCTATTCTCAACGGTAAAGGAGGAGTCGGTAAAACGACTACCGCAGTCAATCTGGCTGCAAACTTTGCGAATAAAAAAAAGGTGCTGCTGATTGATGCAGATATTCAAGGTTCTGCCAGTTGGTGGTTTGGGCGCAGTCAGCAGGGAATGGGATTTGATTTATCTCAAGAAACCGATCCCACACTTTTAAGTGATTTAGCAAAGATAACAGGTTACGATTTAGTAGTGGTGGATACGCCTCCCGCCCTGCGCTCTGAAGCATTAGTGGCGGTAGTTGCGATCGCAGATTATCTAGTTTTGCCGACACCCCCAGCCGCAATGGATTTAGCAATCCTCGTGGAAACAGTCAAGGAAGCCGTCATCCCCGTGGGAACTCCCCATCGGGTATTGCTCACCAAAGTCGATACGCGCAGTCTGGGGGAAGCACAAGAAGCAAAAAACACTCTGACTCGCTTAGGTATTCCTACTTGTAATACCTTCATCCGTGCCTATAAAGCTCATGAACGAGCAGCACTTGAAGGTGTAGCGATTACTCAATGGCGAGGAGGAAATGCACGGGAGGCGGAATTAGACTACCGCCGTGCAGCTGATGAATTACAGCGTGATTGGAGAAAATAATAATGGCTAGGAAACAAAGTCTCTCTGACTTACTACAAGAAGAGGCGCAAAAATTTACACCCTCAGAAGGTGAATCTGCGATCGAAGTTACAGCCGAAAAAATTGTTGAAGAACAAGCTTCATCTGATGAAGAATCCTCAGCAGAAACACTTGAGCCAACTTCTACTAAGCGCACAAGTCCCACTAAAGCTGATTTAGAAGCAACTGTCAAAGAATTGACAAGTAATCTAGAAACAAGCCACAAAAAAGAAGTATCTCTTGGACAAGAAATTACTGATTTGCAATCAAAATTATCTAAACAAAAAACATTTGTATCAGAACACAAAACATTACTAGAACAGCTAACAAAAGAACTTGATGAAACCAAAAAAACAGCATTGCAACTTGCAGAAGCAAATTCCCAGCTGATAGAAGAAATTAATTCTTTAAAAAAAGAAGCAGAACAAAAAGCAGAAGAGAAATCTAAACTTGTTGTCAAAGAAACTAGCGCGATCAAACCAGTAAAAGACCACTACAATCCACTTAACTACAAAAAATCACATCGGTCATCGGAAACACTCGCTCAAAATCAACCTCAAAATCAACCAAATGAGTATCCCGATAGTTCTAATGAAATGTGGTTACTTGACTAGCGCTCTTTTATTACTCTCGTCAGATTAAATTTGAAACCCTATTTTGGCGTTAGTCCGCGCAGGCGGACGAGAGTTTATGTAGCCGTGATTTCTAATCGCTTGGATTATTCTCTCTCCAGAGTCATAGAAGAGCGCTAGAGTCAGTTAATCAGTCAGATAATCTATGGCACTACTTAATTCATCTGTCGTTCCCGCAGTGCCATTTCTGACCGAACAATTTTAGATTTTGGATTAAAATGAAAATCTGAAATCTAAAATAAAGGGTTAGCTTGCCTCTCCATTCATGCAGAAAAAAAGAAAAAAAGTCGTTGTTCAAGCCTCTTCTTTAAAGAAGAGGTTAATCTAAAATCGCAAATCCAAAATCCAAAATCGAGTGACCTAGACAATCTTCCTTCAAAAGTCTTAACTATTGGGTTAATAGCAGGATTTTGCTCATGTTAAATTAAAAAATGAATATGCTCAGGTGCTATCTTTAAGGCTTCAAATTATTCAACTGATACAATTAGGGGATGTCCAGAGCGACTATCAGCAGTGGGGTTGATGAAGACAATGAATACAACCACAATAAACTCACTCTAGAAGAGTATCTTGCCTATGATAACGGCACAGACACCCAGTACGAACTTGTGGATGGAGAGTTGGTCGAAATGCCGCCGGAAACTGATAGAAATAACTTAATTTCTCTTTATCTACTGTCGGAATTTCTTAAGTTTGTGCCGATTCAACTCATTCGCCACAAAGATACAGAACTCGTGGTGATAGGCAACCGGACTCGTGTGCGACTGCTAGATTTGATGATTTTGACGCAAGAGTTATTAGCGGCTCTAGCAGGTGGGCGAGCTACGATTACCCCAGATATGCCTTCCCCAATAATGGTGGTTGAGGTTGTCTCTGCTGGGAAGGTGAATGAGGATAGAGACTACCGTTATAAGCGTTCTGAATATGCCGCACGGGGTATCCCTGAATACTGGATTGTTGACGCTGATAAAGATCGAGTTACCTTGCTGACTCTGGTAGATGGGCTGTATGAAGAAACTACGTTTCAGGGAAAAGACCTAATCAGGTCTGTAACTTTTTCAACGCTGGATTTGACCGCAGCCCAAGTATTGGCAGCCGGACAGGTCTAATATTTGACTTTTCCCCCTTAAATCTGGAAACGCCAGATAATAATAGCAGCTTATGTAGCCAAGGCTTAGGTTATATCTACGTTCGTAGTGAGCGATTCATCGCTCAAAACAAGGATTATCAGGACTAAAGTCTTTACCCAACGGGAAAGTTAGTCGCTCATGGGGGAAACCCCCATCGCCCTTGGCGTCTCCCCTTGGGAGAAGACTGCGCTAACTCACTACAAACTTTAATTTCTTTACGCCTAGCTACTTAATGTGTTCACCACAAAAGTTTAAAATATTCTGGGCAGTTATTTGTGGTTGTTCCAGGTGTGGGAGATGACCACAATCTTGAATCCAAGTGAGAGTACTATGTGGAATTGCCCTTTTAAATTTCATGGCATCCCCAGTACCCAAAATTTTATCGGAATCGCCCCACAAAATTAGCGTTGGTTGCACAATTTGTGATAAATTCTCAATTCTAAAAGCACTGTAACCACCACTTTTAGTGAAAGAAATCACAGCTTGATGCCAACTCGGCATTTGTAAATGTAATGCTCCACAAGATAACGCATCGATAGAGGCAAGAGTTTGATTTTTATATCCAATGCGAGAAACGCGATCGCGCACTTTCATATTACTCAAAAACTGAGTTGCTAAATAATCTAATGGGGGAAACATGAATTTACTCAATCGCGAACCACCCGCTAACCCCGCACTATCAATTAACACCAGCTTTTCTACCACTTCCGGGTAAGCCAACGTAAAATCAATCGCCGTCGCACCCCCCATCGAAGCACCTACCAAAATTACAGGTTGGTTAATTAGGCTTTTCCAGAAATAATAAAGATGGGTTTTAATCGCAGTTGGGCTATAGGCAATTCCTGAAAGTCTATCTGTAAATCCAAAACCCAACAAATCCACTGCCCAAGTTTGATTATCTTCAGAAAGTAGTGGCAAAAGCCGCCGAAATTCTAATACAGAACTGTCAAAGCCGTGAATTAATAAAATAGGAGTCCTACCACACCCTTGCTTGACATAGGTGGTGGTAACTGGTTGATTAGTTAAAGGAGTAGTGATCGCAGTTGTTTGAATACTCCGAGCTAGTGCGATCGAAGTAGGTTCTGTGAGTTGCTCAACTGCCGTAGGAAGAAAATTCGGAAACATAAATTTCAGTTTATCGTACTAGCTTGTCTCCACGCATAACTGATTTTGTTAAACAGTAAAGTTACACAACCTAAGATGTTGAGGTATTATTTGTAATATATATATAAAACATAAGCCAAGGGCTATCAAAATATTTTAACTCCCAACAGACGCGATTAATCATGTACAAGACAGACGCGATTAATCACGTACAGGACAGACGCAATTAATCGCGTCTCTACTCTCCCAAAAAATATGGCATCAAAGAAAGTTTTCCAAAATGTCAAAATGGGGACTAAAGCCACGTACAATTAAAATCGCTTATCCCTTAATTCAGGAGCTAATGCCATGCCAATGGCGGTTGGCGTAATTGAAACTTTAGGTTTTCCGAGTGTCTTAGCAGCAGCAGATGCAATGGTCAAGGCTGCCGCAGTCACAATTGTGTATTATGGTCAAGCGGAAAGTGCTCGCTTGTTAGTCGCTGTCCGGGGACACGTTTCTGAAGTAAATAGAGCTGTTGAAGCCGGAATCGTAGCGGGAGAGGAAGTAAAAGTTGGTACAGTAATTACCTACTACATCGTTCCTAATCCCCCGGAAAATGTGGAAACCATATTACCAATCCATTTCACTGAGGAATCAGAACCTTTCCGTATGTTCTAAGCAATTTTGCTATCAAAATCTGTAGCGAAGCTTCGTACAATTAACTTGTAACCCCCAGTTTATTCATACAGGAGATTAATAATGTCATTACAGGCAGTTGGAGCACTTGAAACGAAAGGTTTTCCTGCGGTGCTAGCAGCAGCAGATGCGATGGTAAAAGCTGGTCGAGTTACCCTCGTTGGTTATATCAGAGTAGGTAGCGCTCGCTTTACAGTTAATATTCGTGGCGATGTTTCTGAAGTAAAAGCCGCTATGGCTGCCGGTGTTGAAGCCGCAGAAAATGTTTATGGCGGTACACTTGAATCCTGGGTAATTATTGCTCGTCCCCATGAAAACGTTGAAGCTGTTCTGCCAATTGGTTACACAGAACAAGTCCAAGGGTATCGAGAATCTGTAGAAAATCCCATTGTTAGATCGAACAATCGATAGATTTAACCTCCTGCGGGGGAATTCAAAACAAAAACTTCCCATAAATGAATTAAAAGAGAAGTTTTTTGTCAGGCTTCTGATTATCAAAACTTTAGAGGATTACATTCATTCTGTTTTTAGATTTTGCATCAGTTGAATTTTGAAACAGAGGTAAAGCAACTTTCAGAGTCAATAGTCAAAACCAATATTGACTGTTGACTATTCGTTTTTATAAATATAAAAGTTTTAAGAATAACTTACCAATATGAAAGGTGTAGTTGTGACTGAAGCTAGTTTAAAAAAGATAAATTTGCCTATCAATCCCTAGTATCCAAAATAGCCTAGGCGTAGCCCGTCGTAGACATCGCCACATCGGATACTGAGACTAATTCTGCGCTATAGCTATAGTATTTATCTAAGATTTTATACAAGGACTTACCAAACATTCTTTGAAACGCTAATTACCGTATATACACTTAATTAAATCAACAAATATCACAAAACGTAACTTAATACGATTCAGTTAAAGCCCGATCCTCCTTAAAAAGCAGGCAATTCAGCCAACTTGTCCGGGGGGTTAGGGAATCTTCCAGGGCAAAATCTCGTTAACACTAAGGATATTGAGATTCAACTAAATATCATACTACCTAAGGGTTTGTACAGAGTTGAAACTTATACTGGTGGAATAACGTCCAACTTTGAGTTAAATTAGATTCGTTTCTCGAATCTGTTACAAAATATCAGATTTACCCGATCCATTTCGTGCAAGGTGTATCCTCACCACTTTAAGCAGATTTCTGTTCTCAACTAAAAAACATAACTTTACACAAAGTTTAAATTAGCAGAATGTCCCAAATGCTTGATATATATTGGTTTTGGACTTTTTAAAGTAAAAGTAAAACATCAATGTAGAAATTTCTGCATAATTTTAGTGAATTCAGACGTAATAAAAGTAGAATCACTGAGCTATTTTCATGAAATTCATGAAATCTGGGGCAGCTGCCAGTTAAACAATTAGGTGGGGCGAATGGGGGTTGTGATGCAAACTTCAAAATTGAGTTTCGAGGAATGCAATCTCACTATGACAAGGGATGTGGAAAAACTGGCTCTAGATTGGCAAAAGCGCTTGGCTGTTGAATGTCCAGATCAAAATGAAGCCGCTAGGCAAAGCATTATTCTCTGGCTGTTGGGATCTGACTCAAAACGGTTCGATCTGTTTAATCCTAAAGAACTCGATATCGCCAAGCAAGCGATGGAATATCGCTGGAGGATTTTACGTCAACGCTACTTGGGGCTGGGGCGAGAACGTGCTTATCGCAACTTGATAACCCGATTGGGGAGTTTAGTAACATTACGGAATAAGATTCAGACTTGGGTTTCTCTCAGCCGCGATCGCCAGCGCAGTGTGATGGATGTGTTACAAGAAGTACTCCAAGAATTACTCCAAAACGACAGCCAGATGCAACAGCAAATGGCTGATATTGCCAAATATACAACCGATAGAAGATTAGGAGATGCTCTGCTATTTGCCAGTTTAGAAGAATATTGTTTGCGGCCAGTAAGGAATCAACCCCTATTAGCTTACCGATTTGTGAATTATTTGCGTCGCACTCAGCGCGGTGGTTTAACCCAAGTGCCAGGACGTGATTTGGTTCGACTAGTATCAGAAGAAGTTCTCACAGACGACAGTGACAATCGAGTTAACTTAGTCGATAGTCAGGCGATCGCAGAATATCAAGAAGCACAACAACTAGAGGAACAACAGGGGCTGCGCCAGTCAGTACAAAAAGAATTTGAAAATTATTTACAAGAAAATCTCGGCACAGAAGCAGTGGAATGGCTACGGCTGTATCTGCAAGGTAAGTCCCAGGAAGAGATCGCCAAAAAACTGAATAAGCAGACTAAAGAAGTCTACCGTCTGCGAGAAAAAATTAGTTACCATGCTGTACGTGTTTTTGCCCTCAAAGGTAATCCAGAACTCGTAGACAACTGGCTCTCAATTTCCTTGCAAGAACATAACTTGGGATTAACCCAAAACCAATGGCAGCAACTTGATGAAAAATTGACTCCTTTAGGGCGGCAGATCCTAAATTTGCGGAGAGCAGGTAATTCAATAGAAGCCATCGCTGAACAGTTAAAACTCAAAACCCATCAAGTGCTAGGCGAATGGACGAAAGTCTATCTTGCAGCCCAAGCTTTAAGAACCCAGGAGTAGCCTGTAGTGGAAAATGGAAAATGGGAAATGTGGGGCCCCCTCTGGGGATAAGGGGTAATGGGGAGTGGAAACCAGGGAAGCAGGGGAGAATAATTAATACCTAATACCCAATCCCCAATCCTCAGTATTATCCCCGATCCATAATCTAAAATTCATCTTCTACTTACATTTACTTAAGTATATATAATTGGAATTTTAACAATATAACAAAGTATCTTTATTAACTACCTATTGAATTAGAGGCAAAATATAACTAAACACCAACGAATCAAATGTATGTTGTCTTCAAAGGACGAACTAAATGATACCGCAGCAAATGGACAGCAAATGCTAACTGCTGCTCAAACTAGGTGGGAGGAAGGAGGCGATCGCGAACAAATATTCCACCTGATTGATCATCTTTTGTCCTTTGAAGCTTGCCTCTACCACCAAATTTTGCCCTTTGGATTAGAAGACAAAAACCTCTTGCTAGGCATGGTTCATCCACAAGAGAGCGAAGCCCTAGATTACGTTAGTCGCATTTTGTCTTCTATCAATTGCACAGTGGTGATTGAGGCGATCGCAGTCGATGCCCATCGCAGAATACTATCAGCCTACCTCAACCATAAGAATACATCCCAGCTAGATGCAAAACTTGTGCATCAGCCAACAGTGGACTTTCCCCCAAGAAATAGCCCACCTACGATTGCTGACATATTTAATCTTTCCTTAGATGCCGACTCGGAATCAAATCAACAACCAATATTGATGGTGTTTCAGACGCAAAAGCGTCAAAATTCTGGTCAGCGGGTAGACTTGCCTCCTATCCCAGAGCCAGACCAATCATCTCAAACTACGACGTTCTTGACCCCTATTTCCAGAACTCAACCGGGAGAGAATTCTGAAGCCACATCATCAAACAATTTACCTATTTTTCCCACACAAGCTTCCGAACTACTGAGTTCCATTGAGTTCCTAAAAACACTGCCACCCAAAAAATTACTAGAAGAATTACTAGGGCGAATCCTAGCTGGGGGAATTGGTCGTCTGTACTTAGAAAGACAAGCTTATGAAGGCAGAATACTGTGGAGTGACAATGGAGTTTTGCAGTCTGTATTAGACAAACTGCCGCTCTCAGTTTTCCAAGGAGTACTGAATGAATTAAAGCGGTTTGCTTCCTTGCCTGTAACCACGGTTGCAGAACCAAAACAGGTAGAAAAGGAATACGTATATCAAAAAAATCGCTTATTATTACGCTTGCGAGTCATGCCGGGAATCTATGGCGAAGAGGCAACACTCCAAGTATTGCGGGGAGCAGCATTAAAATTCTATCAACAACAGCAGTTGACGCGTCTAGGCCGCGATGCTTTAGGAATTTCTCAGCAACTAAGCATCAAGTTACATGAACTACAAGAACGACTTTTACTGAATCCTAGCCTTGATTCTCAGCAATTAGAGGCTTTAGTTGCCCTAAATCAATTAGTGAAAAATTTAGACCAACAGATCAAAATACTGGTACTAAATAGCAATCTATCAACAAAGAGTAAATCATCGGTCAGTAAGTGAAAACGCTGATTTCGTTCGCATACATAATTGTTATGTTGTAATTGAATCCTAGACTGATAAAGCTTAGAGATTCATCTCTAAATAAATACAAATTTTGCGATCGTATTCTGAGTAAGATTACGGTTTAAACAAACTTAATAGTAGCAAAGTTAGTTTCCCACTTTTGAATCCTATTGTTGCAAATATTTCATGCTAACTGAGGTTTTTAGTGAACTTTTCCCCTTAATGAGTACAGCCAATCCACAGACATTGGAATGGCTACTCAACGTTGCAATTGAACATGAATACCCATCTGGGCGAGCCGTTGTGATGGAAGATGCTTGGGGTAACGCCGTTTACTTTGTGGTTTCTGGTTGGGTCAAAGTCCGGCGTACCGTCGGGGAAGATTCAGTAGCTCTGGCAATTTTTGGGCGTGGCGATTTTTTTGGAGAAATGGCAATTTTGGATGAATCTCCACGCTCAACTGATGTCATTGCCCTTTCACCGGTGAAGTTGCTTAGTATCTCCAGAGAGCGGTTTATTCAAATATTGTTTAAAGACCCACAGTTACATCACCGAATGTTGCAACTGATGGTGCGGCGATTGCGGCAAATTAACCTGCGCTTACAAATGCGGTCTTCACCACCAGCGGTTAAACTCGCCCATACCCTAGTGACTTTGGGTGAAAGCTATGGTCAGGAATCAGACTTAGGAAGAGAAATTTTTAACATTCCCTTTAAAGATTTAGCAGAGGTGACAGAAATCGGTGTTGAAGAAACCACCAAAATCATGGAAAAACTACATGAAAAAGGGTGGATCAAAATTGATAGCGCCAACAACATCACTTATCTTGTGAACTTCAAACAGTTGATGAACTTGGCTGGGAAAGTGTAATTTTTTTATCCGATTCTCGCGTAGCTTGCTTCTTTGTAAGTTTAACGCCAGAGATTTTGGATGATGATGAACGAAAGACGGTTTGCGTGCGATGTTAAAAGCAAATTTGTCATGATGGGGAAATTACCCATTGATTATTAACTCAGCACGCAAGATGACTAAAGCAACAGCAATTCGTCCCAACACCTACCTCCAAGAAACCGAGCCAACGATTCATTACCTGGTGGCAATGTCCCAACCAGAAACCCATCTGTTTGAGGTGACTTTACACCTTGTCGATTATTCCTCACCGATTCTCGATTTAAAACTGCCAGTGTGGACACCTGGTTCCTATTTAGTCCGGGAATACGCGAAGAATTTACAGGATTTTGAGGCTTTTGCAGAGAATAAGCCTTTAAATTGGCGGAAAATCGGTAAAAATCACTGGCAGATAGACAAAATAGATGTTTCAGAATTAACTGTACGTTACCGCATTTTTGCCAATGAGCTATCGGTACGAACAAATCACTTAGATAGCACCCACGGTTATTTTAACGGTGCGGCACTATTTTTTAGAATACCTGGCTGGGATAAGCAACCCATTCGCGTCACCATCGTACCACCACAGCCGGAATGGCAGGTAACTACTGCCTTACCACCCGTTGGTGAAGAAACGAATACTTTCTTAGCTAGCGATTTTGATACTCTTGTGGATACTCCCTTTGAGATTGGTAGCCACCAATTGTATAAATTTGAGGTATTAGGAAAACCCCATGAATTGGCAATCTGGGGGCAAGGTAATTATCAAGCCCAGCAGATGATTGCTGATATCCAAAAAATTATTCAGGTAGAAGCGCAGATGTTCCGCGGTTTGCCATATCAAAGATATGTGTTTCTGCTACATTTATTTAGCCAAGCTTTTGGCGGTTTGGAGCATAAAGACTCTTGCTCGTTAATTTACCAGCGTTTTGGATTTCGCGCTCAGGAAAAATACGATCGCTTTCTTCAATTAGTTGCACACGAGTTCTTTCACTTATGGAATGTCAAGCGAATTCGCCCAAAAGCATTAGAGGTTTTTGATTACGACCAAGAAAACTATACACCATCATTGTGGTTTTGTGAGGGCACTACTAGTTACTACGACTTGTTAATTCCTTTGCGGGCGGGAATTTATGATGTTCAATCGTATTTGAATAACTTGGGTAAGGAAATTACCAAATATGAAACTACACCGGGGCGCAAGATACAACCCGTTTCCGAGTCGAGTTTTGATGCCTGGATAAAACTCTATCGCCCAGATGCCAATAGCGGTAATTCCCAAATTTCCTACTATTTAAAAGGAGAAATGGTATCGTTGTTGCTGGATTTGCTGATTCGCTCTACTCACAACAATCAGCACTCCCTTGATGACGTGATGCTGAAAATGTGGCAGCAATTTGGGCAAGATGAAATTGGCTATACCCCAAAACAGTTGCAAGAAGTTATCGAATCTGTTGCCGGAATCGATTTGACTGATTTCTTTAAACGCTACATTGATAGTACTGATGATTTGCCTTTCAATCAGTATTTAGAACCCTTTGGCTTGCAGTTGGTAGCTGAACAGCAGGAAGAACCTTACTTGGGCGTGAGAATAAATACAGAAAATGGGCGGGAGATCGTTAAGTTTGTGGAGACTGGTTCACCTGCACAAGTAGGCGGAATTGATGCAGGTGATGAGTTGTTAGCAATTGATGGGATTAAGATAACGGCGGGTGGCTTAAGCGATCGCCTGAAAGATTACCAACTCAAGGATAGCATCCAAGTCGCAGTTTTTCACCAAGACGAACTGCGTATCTATTCCATCACCCTAGCGTCACCACATCCAACTAGATATCAGGTAAAGCCTGTTGAACATCCTAACTCCACACAGCAGCAAAACTTTGCTGGATGGCTTGGGGCTGCGATCGCAACTGTTTAATAAAGGGGCATTGGGCATTGGGCATTGGGCATTGCTTATTTCTCTCCTCTGCTCCCCTGCTCCCCTGCTCCCCTGCTCCCAATCCCCACTTCTAAGCCGTTCTCACCGCCCCAGAGTAAATCAAACCCCGTTGTAGATCCAGCGTTATAATCGCTCCGTCCCGAATCACCTGCGTTGCCTGCTTAACGCCGACAATCACTGGTACACCGAGACGCAAGCCAATCACTGCTGCATGACTTGTGAGACTTTCTTCTTCCGTAATAATCCCGGCAGCTTTCCGAATTGCCTCGACAAAATCGGCACTAGTGCGGGGTGCAACTAATATGTCTCCAGGATTAAAGTTACTCACATCCATGCCAGTACTAGCTACCCGTGCGCGACCACTTACTGAACCTTGTCCCAGTCCAATTCCATGACCTAGTACTGCCGTTACTACCTCTACCTTAATCAAATCTGTAGAGCCAGAAATCCCCTGGAGTGTACCAGCCGTCATCACGACTAAATCTCCCTGAGACAGTAACTTAAGTTCCTGAGCCACGTTAATCGCAGCTTGAAATGTCTGACCGGTCGAAGGCAATCCTAGCACTAACAGCGGTTTTACTCCCCACACCATCTGTAGCTGCCGCGCCACATTTACATGGGGTGTCACTGCCAAAATCGGTGTGTGAGGACGGAACTTAGAGACATTGCGAGCTGTTGCCCCCGTTTGCGTTAGGGTCATAATTGCCGCTGCACCTAGTTGTTCGGCAATTTGACCAACAGCTTGACTAATCGCATTGGGAATAGAGCGTCGGGCATCTCTGGCAGAACGTAAGTTTAAGTGTTGGGCTTCTTCTTGCTCCATACGTTCGGCAATTCGCGCCATCGTCGCCACTGCTTCTACAGGGAAGCTACCCACAGCGGTTTCATTGGAGAGCATCACCGCGTCTGTGCCATCTAAAATCGCATTTGCCACATCCGACACTTCCGCGCGAGTGGGACGGGGATTGCTCACCATGCTATCTAACATCTGAGTAGCGGTGATGATCGGAATCCCCAAGCGATTTGCTGTCGCAATTAGCCGCTTTTGGAGTACCGGAACATCTTCCGCTGGTAATTCCACCCCTAAGTCGCCTCTGGCAACCATCACACCATCACACAAAGCCAGAATCGCTTCCATTTGTTCAATGGCTTCGTGCTTTTCAATTTTGGCAACCACTGGCACTTGTTTGCCTGTACTAGAAATTAGTTCTTTAATTTCGATCATGTCCTGGGGATTGCGGACAAAGGAAAGTGCCACCCAATCGACACCTTGATCTAGACCAAACATTAGATCCTCTCGGTCTTTATCGGTCATTGCCTTAATTGACAGGTAAACGCCGGGAAAGTTTACGCCTTTATTGTTAGAAAGTTTACCAGGCACGGTGATCCGACAATGCAAATCACCTTTGTCCCGATTAATTTCCTCCACCAGCATTTCTACTCGTCCATCATCAAGGAGGATTTTTGCCCCGACTGGGACTTCTTCGGCTAAATAATCGTAGGTGACACAGCTAATTTCTTGAGTACCTACCACTGGACGATTTGTCAAGGTGAAGCGATCGCCTTTTGCCAAAACTATAGACCCGTTGTCAAACTTCCCCAAGCGAATTTTTGGGCCCTGCAAATCTTGGAGAATAGCTACTGGCTGATTTAATTCAAAAGCGGTTTGCCGAATTAAGCGAATACTACGCTGATGGTCGGCATGAGTTCCGTGGGAGAAGTTTAGCCGCAGCGTCGTGGCTCCCGCTTCAATAATCGCCTTGAGCATTTCAGGACTGCTAGTGGCGGGGCCAATAGTAGCGACAATTTTTGTCCGGCGCAGAGAATCTCTTAATTGCATAGGGGCTGAAGTTAGGGAGCTATCTGGGAAGTCATCGTAACTTAAGTGGCATCTCCTTTTCAGTCACTGCTATATCAATCAGATATAAGCAGTTAGATGAGGGTTTATGGGAGGTGGGGGCTGTGGGATAGACTAGATATAGTACATCAATCTTGTATACATCCTCCCAACGAAGGAGTTTATTCCATCAACTTCTTGCCGATTGTCATACCCCACTTATCAGTAAAGACTAGGCTTCGTCTGGAATCATAGCGTTATTCATCTGCTGATATGCAAAGCTGTGGATAAATCTTGCCATACAAAACTTTGCAAAACTTTATTATTCACTAATATTTATCGTATATTCGTAATGTCTGCTGAAGAAGGAGTCAATCTAAAAGATGATCGCATCGGAGGCACAAAAGCCACTGACAATCCCACCCAAGGAATTTTTAGCGCCTCCCGGTGATTTCAATCCGACGCTGCTGTTGTTTTCTGTTGCTGTGGCCATGCTGGTGTTATCCAACTTTGGTTACTGGCTTTGGGAATGGCCGCACTGGCTATGCTTTTGCGTTAACACGATTGCCTTGCATTGTGCTGGAACAGTAATTCATGATGCCTGTCACCAATCTGCCCATCGCAACCGGGTGATGAATGCGATGTTAGGGCATGGTAGTGCGTTGATGCTAGCTTTTGCTTTTCCAGTATTTACGCGGGTGCATTTACAGCATCATGGACATGTTAATCATCCTAAAGACGACCCAGATCATTATGTCTCTACGGGTGGCCCGCTGTGGCTGATTGCAGTCCGCTTCTTGTACCACGAGGTGTTTTTCTTTCAACGGCAACTGTGGCGTAAATATGAGCTACTAGAATGGTTTATCAGCCGCTTAATTGTCGGTGTAATTGTTTATACATCAGTGCAATACCACTTTTTGGGTTACATTCTCAATTTTTGGTTTATACCGGCTTTTGTAGTCGGGATAGCACTGGGATTATTTTTCGACTATTTGCCCCATCGTCCTTTTGCAGAGCGCGATCGCTGGAAAAATGCTCGCGTTTATCCTAACCCGATTCTCAATATCTTGATTATGGGACAGAATTACCACTTAATTCATCATTTGTGGCCTTCGATTCCCTGGTATAATTATCAACCTGCATACTATGTGATGAAGCCCCTGTTAGATGAAAAAGGATGTTATCAAACTTCAGGATTGTTGCAGAAAAAGGACTTTTTTGAGTTTGTTTATGACATCTTTTTAGGAATTCGGTTTCATCATCAAAAAGAATAGAGTTATTGCATAAAGCGATGCCTACAGCGGGCTGCACCTACGCATCAAAAATCTCTGATTTCAACAACCACACCCGGAGCAATCGTTTCTAGGACACTATGAACACTAGGTATCAATGGAAGTAAATCAGGTAGGCGATTACTAGACGCCACCAGAACAACGACCGCCACTCCAGCCTGTTGCAAGTTTTGCTGATATCGTAAGTTTTGGTGTGTTGTCGGGAGAACCGTGAAACTCTCCTGCGCCATCAATTGCAAAAGTTCACCATTCTTTTTACCTGACCATCCCATTTCCACAACTGTGCGTACCTCATAATCAGTGAGTTGAAGCCTTAAGGGTCGTGGAACACACTCATCAAGCAGAATTCGCATAGGCAGTTAGCATTTCCTTTGCTAATTCTAGAGTGGCGATTGCTTGCTTACAGCTGACACTGGGAAAGTGATCTAAAAACTCATCCAGTGAATCACCTGCTTCCAGATAATCGAGCAAGGTTTTTATCGGCACACGAGTACCAACAAAAACAGGGGTTCCCCCCAATATATCGGGGTCGCTATGAACAACACGCGACGTTGATGCTATATAGTTAGTATGTGTTCGACAAACTACCTTCCGATCCTAACTCTCGTCGTCTGGGAAATCTCACTATATATTCCATTGTCTCTTTGCAGAGTGCGATCGCTGCCTGACAAAAGTACATCACGATCAAGTCTAGCCTTCATAGTCAACTGAGTGCGATCGCTAAGATAGATGGTTGATTTAGGGACTTCCAAATAAAAGGCTACAAACTCCCCTCAAGATTGACTATTTTCCCAAGAAAAAGGACACTCCCTGTTATCTTCTCGCGAATCAGAAAAATGAAGGGACGATCAACTTTAAAAACTGGTACTGGTAAAGGTGGCTCAGAGCAGCATAAATTTACCATCCCAATAGCTGTTGCGGCTGCTGCTTCAGTACCCTCTTCATTTACATTAACAAAAGCCTGATGGACAACTGCTCCAATGTACAACCCATTTTCTCTGCCATCCATACCAGAGAAATTAGCTTTATTTTCATCAAAACCATCTCTCATCCCCATCGCAATCAAAGTCTCATTTAATTTAAACTGAGAACTGACTCTGAAACGTGGCAGAAATACACGAACCTCTCTCTCTTGAAGTCCCTCTACCCAATTCGCCAGATTTTCCAGGGTTAAGTTGTCTTCAACTTTCCTCAGTCCGTTAATCTGTTTGGGTAACAGAACAAGCATTGATAGATCATTGCCAACGTATGGTAACTGAAGAACCTGTAAGTCCTCGGTTTCTCTGTACCCAAATGTCTCCTGCTGCTCCATCATAGGCACTTGAATCTTTTTGGCAGATGTTATCCAAAATGGAGCTGTTTCCGTGAGGGTATTGTCAAACTTATTTTTCCAGTTTACTTGGAAATAAATCGCATTGACTAAGACTAGACGTGTCAATTCATTCAGAGAATTTACCGGGATCAAATTCTGAATCTTATCCTTAGTTTTTTCAGCAACCCAAGCATTAATAATGTTTTCTGCTGTTTCTGGATCTTTCTGATAATCGACGGCAGTAACTACCACCCCATAAGAATTGTTTACGAGCTTTAAAAACTCTTTAAGCAAAGGATATCCCGTTTGGGGCCATAGTGAATTGGCAGTTTGCAACAGAATTCCTGACCAATCTTGTACTGCTTTCAATTCCATTTCTAGGCAAGCAAATATCTGGTGAAGTTGTTGCTGCCCCGATGTGAAATGGAGAACTTGAGCTATTTGCCTTTCTGTCTCTTTACGAGCACCAGCGTAAGTCATAGCTAATGCTAAAGATATACTGTATGGGGAAAAGAATAGGTTTTTTTCCGTTGACTTAAGTCTTTCATACAAATCAAGAGCAAAAGCAGTGTTTCCCTTCACAATACTTTCGATGTCTGGATTAACTTCTTCTATAGGAGAATCTTTCATCTTCAGACTGGTTTAAAATTTTTTTCACACAGGTATAAGCGACTGTAGAATAGGTTGCGATCGCCTGAATTGAACTTTACCACTGCAATCAAAGATTACGTAATTATTGTTACATAAAGTTTACGTAATTATTTTACGCTTTTGACTTAACTGCTAGCTGTGATGTTTGTAAAGTCCGTCGGCTGGAATTGATTCTCACCAAAAAGAATAGAGTTATTACATAAAGCGATGTCTACGTTGGTAACAGAGCTTTGTAAGGGTTTAGAACTATTTGCTACAAGATTAAATGGCGATCGCATCCCTTGTAAACTCAAGCTGTTGATTCAGCTTTGCATTTGCTTATCTATTTGTGGCAAATGCTGATGTTATCGAACAATTAACCAAATCTTTGTGAGTCCAAACAGGCCGCTAAACTGACTCTACTGAGGAAGCACCGAAACGATAGCCTTTGCCGTAGACTGTGTGAATCAGCACAGTTTCTCTACCTACCTCAATCTTACGCCGCAGCAAACGAATTAATGCCGCAATCACATTACTACTGGGTTGTTCTGACTCTTGCCACAAATTTTGCATAATCTGGGCATGAGTTAGCAATTGTCCACTATGTTCCATAAAGTATTGCAACAACTGGCTTTCTTTTTGCGATAGCTCAATTATTCGTCCTTGGCGATAGGCTACTTGATTTTCACAATCTAGTTCTAAATCAGCAACGGTTAAACGTCCGGTAGTAGTTTCATAAATTTGAGTACCGGAACGACGCAATAAAGCGCGGATTCTTGCTAATAACTCCCGCAGTTCAAAAGGTTTAACCAAATAGTCATCAGCACCAGCATCTAAACCTTGTACGCGGTCATCAAGAGTATCTTTAGCTGTAAGAAACAGAACGGGAGTGGTTTTGCTTTGGCGTCGCAATTCCTGACAAATCTCTAACCCCGTTTTTCCTGGCAGCATCCAATCTAAAATAAGTAGGTCATAACTGCCTGCTTGTGCAAGTTCGTTACCAGATGTCCCATCATAAACGGCATCTACAGCGTAACCCTCACGAGTTAACAAGCGGCTCAAGGGTTGAGTTAGTTCAACTTCATCATCAACTAATAAAATTCTCATGCTACTTGTGGTAAGCATATAGAGATATTCTCAATATTATTCAACTGCCAAGACGCTAAGGATACCAATACAAAAAATGCTGACTGTTGCATTGCCAAAAGGGGAACTACTTAAAAATAGCATCCGCTTGCTACAAGCTGTCGGATTAGATTTTAGTGCTTTTTTAGATTCAGGAACTCGCCAACTTCAAATTCCTGACACTAAGGGAGTTGCAAAAGCTTTACTGGTGCGGGCGCAAGATGTCCCTGTTTATGTAGAATATGGTCAAGCACAACTGGGGGTTGTTGGTTACGATGTGTTGCGAGAGAAACAGCCGCAAGTTGCCCACTTGGTAGATTTACAGTTTGGTCATTGTCGCATGTCGGTGGCGGTAAAAGCATCAAGTTCTTACCGATCGCCTTTAGATTTACCACCGCATGGTAGAGTTGCTTCAAAATATGTGAATTGCGCTCGTGAATATTTCCATAGTCTGGATTTACCTGTGGAAATAGTGCCATTGTATGGTTCAGTAGAGCTAGGTCCAATTACTGGAATGTCAGAGGCGATCGTAGATTTGGTTTCTACAGGGCGAACTTTGCGCGAAAATGGTTTGATTGAAATTGCTAGTCTGTATCAAAGCACGGCGCGATTGATTGCCCATCCTTTGAGTTACCGTCTGAATACGGGTAATCTGAGTGATGTGATTGGCAAGCTGCGGGAGGCCATTTTGGTAGAGGTTTAATATCATTTGTAATTCGTAATAATGTTTCTACAGATGCTCGTTCCTAGCTAACCCTGAACTATTCGTTCGTACAGCCTCTCGTAGAGAAGATATAGCGCTTCTCGTTTGCGTGAGGTACACCTGTAGGGGCACGGCAGTGCCCCTACAGGTGTCAACTTAACGTAAAAACCAGTCTAGACATAGCTTTGAGAGATTGTCTTGTTCCCCTGCTCTGACTGGGAATGCCGTCTTAGAGGCTCCGCCTCAAGACTTGCGGCAAAGCCGCAATGATGTGCATTTTCAGCCTCCGGCTGTAAACGAGGTTTGAAAAGGGTTTCGGCTTAAGTTGACACCAATGGGCACTGCCGTGCCTCTACACCCCAGGATATAATGTTGTACCGCATCTGAATGGGAACCGCTATAGTAATTCGGAATTCAAGTGACTTCCAGATAAAAAATACTCAACTGTTGCTTGTGGGGTGGACATCTAACTACATGTGTTAACTTAACTTAAAAACCAGTCTAGACAAAGCTTTGAAAGATTGCCTATTTCGCAGCCTCAGACTGTGATGCTGTTCATTGGGTTGCTGTCAGCCCAATGAGCAGCATTTCTAGCTTCTGGCTAAAAACTAGGTTTTAAAAGCCCTTACCTTTTGTTGTATAAGACGCGTAGAAACTCACCATATACAAAGATTAAATTTTTTATTTAACCCCTCAGTAAATGGAATCAAAGTTATATTTATATTATTTTTTTGAGCGTTAAAATTGTTTGCGATCGCAAACAATTGAACCAGTATTATTTTGGACAAAATTGTTGATAATAAAAAGCACTTTAAAATTATACTTAACACGTAATCTGATGAGATTCAGTCAAACAAAGTAGGTGAAAATGTGTTTCAGGCTACTCGCCGCCGTCTTGCAATTTGGTACACTGCCGTCACTGCTGTATTGCTGCTACTGTTTGCCAGTGGCGTTTATTTATACTTTCGTACTACACTGATTGAGCGGATTGATGACACCCTTAACCATGTAGTGGAAATAGTGGAGCGTTGCCTCACAACCAGTGGTTGTGCATCTACGCTCATATTTGAGCCAATTAATACTGATGCAGATAAATTTCGCATTAATGTAGAAGCCAGTTTTGGTGATAATACCGACACTGTAGAAGATGACCACATTGACCTAGAATGGTTTAGTCCAACTGGTAAATTACTTTGGTCAACGCTATCTGAACCCCTAAATATTCCCATTCGTGTCAATCGCACTGGTGAAACTGTGCGCGTAGTCAAAGGAGAGAGTAAAAATTCAAAATTTAAAATTCCTAGCTCCCCACTCTTATTACGACAAGTCACCGAACGAGTAGAAGTGAGACGACAAGTATTAGGATATCTGCGCGTTAGTCATCCCTGGTTTGAAGTTACTAAACCTAGTCGCCAGTTAATTTTTGATTTGGCATTAGGTATTGGCTTAATGGTGCTTTCTGTAGGCGCAAGTGGTTGGTTTCTTTCGGGTAAAGCGATGGAACCGGTGGGTGAATCTTATCAACGTCTTAAACAATTCACTGCTGATGCTTCCCACGAACTTAGAAGTCCTATCACTTTGATTCAAACTAATGTGCAAGTTGCGCTTGCTGACTTGGATTTAGCAGAGACAGAAACGACTACTTCTTTGCAATATCGACAACAGTTAAAGGTGGTGGAACGGTTAACGCAGCGTTTGGGTAAGTTAGTCAATGACTTACTCTTCCTAGCAAGACAGGATAGTGGTCTTAGCAAAGATACTTTTTCACCTTGTCCATTGGACGCTTTGCTAATAGAGGTGGTTGAAGAACAACAATTGTTAGTCCCTGAGAAAGAAATCGCCCTTTCTCTAGACTTAGTTGACCCTCCTATCTCTGAAACTAGCCCCGAATTACTGGAAAATTGGTTTACTCTTGTAGGTAATTGGGATCAATTGGTGCGGCTGTTCACAAATTTAATTGCTAACGCTTTGCATTACACTCCAGCAGGTGGACGAGTGAAAGTGGAATTGGCGCGGATAGAAGGAATAAATCGTGTTTCTGGACTACGTAACACCAGTGCCCAGTTGCAAGTTAAGGTGAGTGATACCGGAGTTGGAATTCCAGCCGAAGCGCTACCACGCTTGTTTGACCGCTTTTATCGAGTAGATCCGGCACGTACTCATAGGACGGGGAATACAGCGACAGCCAGTGCTACAGGTTCAGGATTGGGATTAGCGATCGCTCAAGCTATTGTCGAATATCATCACGGTCATATTCAAGTTGAAAGTACCCAAGGCATTGGTGCTACCTTTACTATCACTTTACCAATAACTCTTGAGTCTTAATTCGCGAATAAATTTTTATTTCCTGTGATAGATGTAAGATTTTAGCCCATTCAAATTGACTTTAGTTATTAGCGAGAAAATTTATTTTTTAGCAGTATATTGAATTTGACTATTACACAAATGTGCTTAATGACAATAGACCTCTTGCATAAATCAAAAATAAAGAACGCCACTCCGCATTTGCTGACACAAACGCTCGCCTCCCCGATGCTTTGGGGGTGGGGTGTTAGGGACTTTTGCAAGAGGTCTAATGATTAAGACTTTAAATCTTGAGAATGAAATATTTTCATTTTTTTAGATTATTTCCGTATCCTTAGCTAGATGCGATCAATTGAGTAATTTGTTAAATGTTTAGATGTATTCAACGACCGATAAAACCTAATTTAATTTCCGGTTGGAGAAATCTTTGTCAGAAAAAAAGTTGAAGTTTTTTTAGGAGTTTAGAAAAAATATGAAATTTCAAAATTTCCGCAAGTATAGCAAGTTATTTGGCGCTCTTTGTGGGGGATTCCTGATTAGTCTGCCAGCAATTCCTCAAGCTTTCGCACAAGAATCTACTCCCAAGGTTAAAGAGCCAGGAGCTACTTCTTCAACACTAAACCCAAGTCCCAGCATTTTTAACGAACCACCCTACAAGCGCTCTCAAGCTCCCGTATCACCAGAATCAGGTGTCACACCATCACAACCAGTTCCTCCGGCTGAAGGGCAAGTGTCTCCCGTACCACCACAACCAGTTCCTCCGGCTGAGGGGCAAGTGTCTCCCGTACCACCACAACCAGGTGCTAGACCACCACGCCCAATTCCTGGCGATCGAACTCAACAGCCTTCACCACCTGCGGTTTCTAATGACCAACAACCACTAGTTGAACCACGGCAAACCCCCAGTGCGACGATCGCACTCACTAATGGTATGGTTAATATCAGGTTGGTGAATAATACTGCGGCTAAGATAACTTTTCAAGTGATTGGCGATACGGCACCGCGATCGCTAGAAGGTAAGTCAGATGTAACACTGCAAGCTTTAAAAGCACCAGTAACAGTAACATTTGAACGACAAGATGGTGGACAGTTAATAGTGACTCCACAAGCTTCTTCAGAGCCAGGAAGTTTGGAAGTTACATTTAAGGAAGCCACCAATGCAGCACAGGGCAGAAGTGCTCTAAGAATTGAACGAAACGGTTCAGTGTTCTTGAATTAATTAATTTAGAGCTAGGGCGAAGGTAATTCGCGGCTACACAAATAAGAGCTACACCCACTTGGGGTAAGAGAAAATCAAGCTTTTATAGGTTCTCCCTGTGTAGACGCGGTTTTTAACCGCCCTTTTAACGTTCAATTGACTACTACTTTCGCTGAAGCATTTTAGTTAATTGATCCCGCAATTGCACTTCTTGCTTGCTATCTTGCAATGTCCGCGCCAGTATAATTGCCCTTTCATAAAAATTGCTGGCAGTTAGGTAATTACCTTGTTGCTTATATAACTGGGCATAAGATTCAAAAGATTTTAATTCTTCGCGTAAATTTTGTAATTCTTTCGCGAGTGCTAAACGTTGCTCTAGTAAGTCAAAGGCGCGTTCGTAGCGTCCTACAGCAGTGTGAGCCGTAACTAAACCGTCAATTGCTCGTAATTCATTGGTGCGATCGCGGTTGGTTTTAGCTGTCTGCATTGCTTCACCATAAGTAGCAATGGTATCTTGATAATTTCCAGATGCTAAATAAGCATCTCCTAAATTATTCAAAGTATTTGCTTCACCGATGGCATCGCCAGTCTGACGGCGGAAAGTTAAAGCATTTTCGTACAGTTTAATCGCCTTGTTATAATCTCCCAACCTGGCACTTACTAAACCCAAATTACTCAAAGACAGTCCTTCACCTTCAATATTTTTGACCCCATGAGCAATTGCGAGTGCATCTTCAATTGTTTCACCAGCAGCAGCAGATTCGCCTTTTTGCAGCAGAAATGTACCGATATTATTCAGCACAAAAATCTGAGATTGGAAGTCTTTAGTATCACGAGCGATCGCTAATCCTCTTCTGAAAGCATCTTCTGCCTCTTTTGAACTACCAAGCTGCACATAAGCCTTAGCAAGCAAATTGTACGTCAGACCTTGTGCTTTCAGGTCGCCAATGGAATGATATAGTTCTAATGCCCGCAAACAAGACGCAATTGTTTTGTCGGCATGTCCTGAAGCGTATTCTTGTTGAGCAACACGCAGCAAACCGTCTGCTTCATCTCTTGATTGTCGCCCAACGGAATTATTTAAAGGGCGATGGAGTTGTTCAGAAATATCAACCGCACCCGCTACAGGACTCAGCAAAAAAGTAAACAGTAAAAAGCTGTGTAAAAGTACCTGCGGACAAGAAATCGCACCTACACAAATTAAGCCTACCTTTTGCCAGGGAGATACAAGCCGTTGTTTCATAAAAATTACCCGTAAAGTTGCGGGTTTAAGTAGAAGGTCTAAGAAGAAGTTTTAAGTTTTAAATTGAAGACAATTAATATACGCATTTCTACTTAAGTTTTGATTGAGCTAAATCTTCCCCAAAGTATATGGCGCGGATATCTGTGGGTAATTTGTCCTCTAGCATACGATAGCCTTCTTGGAGAAAATTCGCTACTTCCTTAGGAGCGATCGCTTCTCCTTCAGCTTGTAGATAAGCAGCGATTCTAGTTTCACTCCAGTGGAAAGTTTGAGCCATTAATACAATTAATCGTAAAACTGGCGGTAGTTGGTCTAACGCCTGTTGTACATAGCACCATAGCGGCGGTGAAGTCGCTTGCAGAGAATAATGAATTGCTTCTGTGGGTGGTAGTTTAATCTCATTTATACAGAAAGCTGTCATATTAATTAACCAATTTTGCATGGTCAAGGCTTCCTCACCTGATTCAGACTCAGTTAAGTTTAGTCCACCGAGTTCGTAATAAATATGTCGCCAGGTGAGGGCAAACAGATAATCTGCTTGCACAGGCGATCGCGCCGAATGCCGAATTAAGGTGTAGACTATGGGGCTATAGCGGCAAAAAATCACTGTAAAGTACTTTCCGGCATCTGGATAGCGCTGAAACAGAGTCAGTAGTTCATGGTCACTGTGATGGAACAGCGACTTCACCAGTGGGTGATTAGCTTCGGGAAAATGAGGAATTTGCACAAGTCTTGGAGTTGATAGTTGTTAAAATAGATAGTGTTGGGAATTGCACTCCCCTAGTTAATCGCATAATATCTTGGTGTTGCTCAGTTTGTAGATGAGACTCAGACTAGTTGAGTATTGATAAACTAGAAACAAGGACTTAATTTTAGTCTTAATCGACAATCATAAAATCAACTCTCTTAAAGAATCCTTATTTGTTCATGGTTATAGCAGTTAGTGTCATATCGTTCCTCCTCAGTCCCCTTACTTTAGGCTCCTTTCTGCCTTCCCTGCCCTTAGATAGCCTGTTCTCCACTCAAGGCATTATGGTGATGCTGCTAGCAGCTTATGCTGGTGCCATGTGGATGTTTCTCACCAGTGCCCCAAAAGTACACACTGTAATGGTGTCAGATTTAGAGATTGCCCGACAGTTGTATGAAGGGCTGCTAGATTTGCCAGCAGCTGAGGTGCCATTGCACTACTACTACAACTACGAACAAACTATTGGCGCAACTGGCATCGATCCGTTATATATGTCTACTGGACCGAGCTTGTCTAGCAAAATGATGAATAATGCTAACGATGGGCTGTGGTATCAATTGAAGAAAAACACTCAGTTACACGTCATTACTGGTGCGAGTTTAGGTAGCAAAAATCAGCAACGCCACGTTTGTTTTGACCATGACTGCCTGGAAATGATTTTAATGCGAGTCGAAACGCGCGGTTTGAAATTGAAGATTCGTAACCAGAAACCCCTGAACTTTTTAGTCAAGGACTATGAAGGGCGAGTCATTGAGGTGGCTGAGGTAGCGAATTAGTTCTGAGATTTTAGATTATTTGAGGTTGGGTTTGGCGTAGCTTGCCACTGTAGGCATCGCTAAACCCAATATTTATTTTTAGATTTTGGATTTTAGATTTTGGATTTTGGATTTTGCTGCAAGCGTTACCGCAGGGGTAGGTAAGTAGATAGGTGTAAATAAAGTGGAAAAAATGTACACATCTCACCTATATGAAACAGATTTCTATGATTGGACGCAAAAGCAGGTTAGCTTGCTCAAAACTCAACAGTGGGAACAATTAGATACAGTTAACCTGATTGAAGAAATTGAAACTTTGGGCAGAAGAGAACGGCAAGAATTGCGAAATCGGCTGGGAGTATTGCTAGGACATCTACTAAAATGGCAATTTCAACCTGAAAAACGTAGCAATAGCTGGTTGGGTACAATTCGAGAGCAACGTGTTCAAATTAAGCTGCTTCTGCAAGATAGCCCTAGTTTGAAACCCTATCTCGATGAAGTTTTCTTCAGTGTTTATGAACTAGGTTTGGCTTTAGCGATTCGAGAAACTGAGTTGGGTGAAAATGTTTTTCCAGAAATCTGTCCCTACACTTTAGATCAAACTTTGAATCCTAAATTATTACCAAATTTTAATCAGGTTGATGAACAGGGCGAGTAATTACCCCAATACTATTATTTTCTCACCGTAAACTGTGGCAAATAAAAGCAGCCCAGTAATGAGGAAGTGAAAAGGGAAATTGCTGAGTAGAGTTTTCGATTTTTTTAATTTGTCTGTTCAATTTAGTATACATATTATATTCAAGCTTCCATTGTTGATATTCGATAGAATCTGAAGGATATTTTTTTCTATTTCCTATTAATTCTTTTTCCCTTGCTTCTACTTCCTGAAATATTTTATTTAGGTCTAATTTTGTAAATTCTCGTAGCTGAATTTGGGGGGGTTAACTTGAATTTCGCCAGCTAATACGCGATCTTCGCGTCTGAGATTTTCCCAAACTTGTTGTTTTTGGGTTTCTAAAGATGCGATCGCTTCATTATAAGCTTCCCAAGCAGCGCGTGTGTCACTGCGATTATTTTCAGATTTATGGCTTTGGCGTTCTTGGTCAATTTGCCATTGCAGTGCTTCATACTGCTGCAATAATTCTTAGACTTTTGGGGGAATTTCTTCGCCTTTAGAGAGGTTGTAGCTTGCCATTAAGTCTACCAGGCGTTTAGAACGCGATCGCTCTGAATATTCAAAAGCTTTTTCTATTTGTCCAGCATTGATGCAGGCTTGCACCATGTTTTCGTAAATGCCGATAGAATTTTCTAGAATCTTTTGACGGCGTAATTCAGACTTTACCCAACTGCGGCTAGTCTCTACTGCTTGTATAGCAATACTATAAGCTTTAATAGCTTCGTCCCAGCATTCATATTTAAAAGCTGTATCCTTCCCTACTAGCGTTGGGGAGTAAGATTCAAAGCCTAAAAGGAGAGAGGTCAGACTGTATTGCATACAAACGAAAAACGCTATAATGTTCCATTTCCACTCAGGCTAAAATAGGTAAATCCCTAACAGAGATGATTTATGAACCAGCCAATATCTGAGAGAGTGCGCTGGACTACCGCCGACTTAGAGTTGTTTCCAGATAACGGGAATCGCTATGAAATTATCGACGGGGAATTATTTGTGACTAGAGCGCCTCATTGGAAGCATCAAAAAACCTGTGTCAGAATTAGCACTTCCTTGGATAACTGGTCACAAATTACTGGTCTGGGAGAAGTTGTGACTGCTCCAGGAATAATTTTTGGCGATAATGATAATGTTATTCCCGATGTTGTCTGGGCTAGCAACGAAAGATTGCCTTTACTTTTAGACGAGGCGGGGCATTTGACTGGTGCGCCAGAACTGGTTGTAGAGGTGCTATCTGCTGGTAGTGAAAATGAAAAGCGGGACAGAGAACTAAAACTTAAGCTCTACTCATCACGAGGTGTCAGAGAATATTGGATTGTAGATTGGCGCAAGCAACAGGTGGAAGTATATAGACGCGAACAAGCAAGTTTAAAGTTAGTTGCTACATTGTTTAATGGTGATGAATTGAGTTCACCCATATTGCCTAATTTTACTTGTGCGATCGCACAAGTATTTAATTAATAAAATTACGAATTACGAATTACGAATTACGTCTGATGTGAATTAGAAACGCCGCTTATTCCATAAGGGTTTCTAGATTCGCTCAAAATCATAGTTTTGGGATTACCTATGAAATTACAAGGGTTTCAAAGCTTAATTCACATTAAACGTGAATTAGTTAATTGTGCTGTAAAAATTCAACTTTGGGCAACAACGGGTCAGTCACAATACCCACACCGTTAAAACCCCAGCGTTTGAGCAAATTTCCTAACTGTGTACGCGCAATAGATTCCACAGCAAAGCGATTTGCCACTTCTGCTGCATGGGTGTTGAGATAGCTAAGGGCGTCAAAGTTTTCTTGAAATAGCAATAAATAACCTGATGTTTCAGCATCAGGACGAGCTATAAGATAATTCCCGTCAGTTTTTGAGCGCACCAAGTAATAGACATCGGACAGCATGGAAATGAAGTTTGTTAGGGAGAAAAAAAGTCCTTCAAATAAAAAACATAGAGGAATATCGCACAACTTTAATTTCCGAGTATCCCTCATTGCTTTAACATCAAAAATGTAAAATATTTATTTATCCAAATTTGCCGCTGACATAATCTCTGGTATCTTCCTGCTGAGGATTGTTGAAAATTACTTCTGTTGCATCATACTCTACCATATAGCCATTACGGGTTCCTGTTTCTGAAGTCCGAACATTAAAAAAGGCTGTCTTATCAGAAACACGTGCTGCTTGCTGCATGTTATGGGTGACAATGACAATAGTATATTGCTCTTTAAGTTCGTGAATCAGTTCTTCAACACGCAAGGTGGAAATGGGGTCAAGAGCGGAGCAAGGTTCATCCATCAGTATAATTTCAGGTTGTACTGCGATCGCGCGAGCAATACATAACCGTTGTTGTTGTCCACCCGATAAAGATGAGCCACTTTGCTGTAGTTTATCTTTGACTTCATCCCACAAAGCTGCTTTTCTGAGACTGCTTTCTACCAATTCATCCAAATTACCTTTATAGCCGTTGATTTTGGCTCCAAAAGTAATATTGTCATAAATTGATTTAGGAAATGGGTTTGGTCTTTGAAACACCATTCCAATTCTCCGACGCACTTCTACAGGGTCGATGTCGGATGCATACAAATTTTTATCGTAAAAAAGTATTTTACCTTCTGCCCGAAATGACTCAATCAGGTCATTGAGACGGTTATAGCATCGCAACAACGTACTTTTACCACAACCAGAAGGGCCGATAAAAGCTGTCACTTGATTTTTCGGTATATCTAGCCAAATATTCTGTAAGGCTAAAAACTTGCCATAGTAAACGTTGAGATTTTCAGTGCGTAAAACGGTTTCAGTGTTATTCACTGTCCTAGTGTTGGTAGCCATAAATTAAATCTAGTGTTGGTTTAAACGATGGGATTTGCACTGTGGATGGTTGTTTACTAAGCTTTTTTGCGAGTTGCCCAGCGAGCGATGATACTTGTGATTAGAACCATCAAAACCAAAATTAAAGATGCTGCCCAAGCTAGAGATTGCCAATTTTTAAACGGAGAAATGGCGTATTTGTAAACTAAAACAGCCAGGGAAGCTGTTGGTTGGAATAAACCATCTGGCCAAAAGTTAGAAAATAGGGCAGTAAATAGCAAAGGTGCGGTTTCTCCAGATGCTCTGGCGATCGCTAGCGTTGCCCCAGTTACAATAGCTGGTAAAGCTGCTGGTAAGACTACTTGACTCACCGTTTGAAAGTTAGTCGCTCCCAACCCTACAGATGCTTGTCGCAAATCTTGCGATACTAACTGTAACGCTTCATCAGTAGTTCGCAGAATAATTGGCAACATCAAAATTGCCAGTGCAAACCCTCCAGCTAGAGCTGAATACGATCCTAAGTTCAACTTTACCATTGTCAAAACTACAATCCCATAGGCAAATACCCCAGCAATAATTGAGGGGACTCCACTAAGGACATTAGCTGCAAAACGCACCCATCTAGCTACTCTCGCCGAACTAAATTCTGTGATGTAAATCGCCCCTAAAACTCCAAAGGGAATACTAATCAAGGCAGCAATTCCTACCATCAGCAGCGTGCCTAAAATGGCATTACCAAAGCCTCCTCCTTTTTGGAGAGCTTTGGGTGGCAATTCAACAAACACGGCCAGATTCAGACTGCTAAAGCCTTTAATAATCACGTAAGAAAGCACTGCTAGCAAAGGTAAAAGTGCCAATACTCCGCAGGTAAAAGCGATGACGGTCATCACTGTATTAAACAGTGTCCTTTGAGACGTGGGGGAGCGAGTTAAACTGCGCTCTGGAAAATTAGAAGTCATAATTTAACCCAAAACTAAGCTATATTCGCTTGACTCTCAGAACGATCAACTCTGCCAGAATATTGACTACCAGTGTCAAAAAAAATAGAATTAAAGCCGCGTACATTAAAGCCGCAACTTGCAAACCACTCGCTTCTGAGAATTGATTTGCCAGTAGAGAAGAAATCGTATTGGCTGGTGCTAAAAGAGAAAGACTGATGTTGTTGGAGTTGCCGATTAACATCGTTACAGCCATTGTTTCTCCCATTGCCCGCCCAAGTCCCAGCATCACAGCACTCACTATGCCCGAAAAGGCTGCTGGGATAAGAACTTGTAAAATAGTTTCCCAGCGTGTTGCTCCTAGTCCTATAGAGGCTTGGCGCAAACTTGGGGGTACAGAAATCAAGGCATCGCGGGATAAGGCTGTGATGATGGGCAAAGTCATAATCGCTAAGATGACTCCCGCCGGCAACATTCCTGGGCCTGTAGGAGAAGTGCTAAAAAATGGTAGCCAGCCAAAGTAACCATTGAGCCATTTTCCCAAGTTGGTTAAGATTGGCACTAAAACGAAAATACCCCAAACTCCGTAGACAACGCTGGGAATAGCTGCAAGCAGTTCTACTGCAAAAACCAGTACCAGCTTCACTTTAGCAGGCAAAAAATCCTCGCTCAGTACAATAGCAGTACCAACCCCAATTGGCACTGCTATCAGCAGACCAATAAAAGAACTCACAAGAGTTCCATAAATTTGGGGTAGCACCCCATAGCTATCATTAACCGGGTTCCAAGTGGTGTTGACTAAAAAGCCAGCACCAAACTTTTGGATAGCAGGCCAAGAGGCAATTGCAACCTGCGACCCGATCCATAATAAAGTCCCAGCAACTCCAAAAGCGAAAATTTTAGTCAGCCAAATAAAACCCAAATCTAAGGATTTTTCAGCGTCAGAGCGATTTTTCATCGCTGATGAAAGATTTTGAGAATTTGTAGTCATGAATACCGACTTTCAGAATTAAATCAGAGAAAAATATGGGAGGCAACCAGATTAGTAAAATTGTCGCCTCATCATCTATTTAAACTGATACAATAGTAACTCCATGTTCAAAGTTACTACTGAATAAGCGTGTTTGATTGCTTACTTGCTAGCGCTACTACCACTGGCGACAGAAATTTTATATTCTGGGCTGATTTGGTCAGCAGCAGCAGCCACCTTTGTGATGACATTGGGCGGTAGAGGAACATATCCTAATGCACTAGCCTGCTTCTGTCCATCAGTTAAAGCGTATTCGATCGCAGCTTCAATCGCCTTGGCTTTTGCCGCATTGGGATATTTCTTGTAAGCCAAAATCCAGGTGTAAGTGACGATGGGATAGGAATCAGCCCCTTCGGGATCGGAAATGAAGGAGCGGAGATTTGCGGGTAGAGGTACTGATTCGAGAGTTTTAGAAGCTGATTCCTCACTAGCTACAACAAACTTACCGCCTTTGTTTTCCAAAGCAGCAAACTTGAGACTATTTTGTTTGGCATAGCCATACTCGACATAGCCAATGGAACCTTGAGTTTGTTGGATTTGGGCAGTAACGCCCTCGTTACCTTTAGCCCCTACTCCCTTAGGCCAGTTGACAGTTTTGCCCTCACCAACTTTACTCTTCCACTCAGGGCTGATAGCGCTGAGGTGTTTTGTGAACACACCCGTAGTTCCGCTACCATCGGAACGATAAACAACTGTGATTGACTCTTTCGGAAGCTTTGCACCTGGGTTAGCCTTGGCAATTTGGGCATCATCCCAAGACGTGATTTTGCCTAGTAGAATATCGGCGTAAACTGCTCGTGGGAGCTTGAGTTCTGGAACATCAGGCAAGTTGTAAGCCAACACGATGCTACCAGCAGTCACAGGCAGTAAAATAACGCCTCTATCTGCTGGTACTTTCTGGATTTCTTCATCCTTCATTGCGACATCGCTGGCACCAAAGTCTACAGTGCCTTTGATAAATTGTTCAACTCCAGAACCGCTACCAACTGATGCATAGTCAACTTGCAGATTGGGATATTTTTTGTTTAAATCTGTGAACCAGGTATCGTACAGTGGTGCCGGAAAAGACGCACCAGCCCCGCTTAACTTTACGGTTCCGCCAAGGTCTAATTTAGCTGTGCTAGAAGCAGTAGTATCTGTAGCAGTGCCAGAAGGCGCATCCTTGGTGGCTGTATTATCTGGTGCTTGCTGTCCGCCACAAGCTGTTAGGCTGATTGTCAGTGCTAACACTGAAATTGAACCTGTGAGGCGATGAATTTTTGTTGCACTAAGACGTGAGAGCATCGCTATCAATTTTTTAGTAACTTTTCAGGTGAGCGTTTCTAAGATACTCCCAAAGGACAACAATAGAGATTAACGAAAGGTTAACAAAGCAATAAAGATACTTGTTTTTTTGATGAAGAGCAAACCCTGCTTTTTAGTTTTTATTGATAAATTTTATACTCTTACTTTAAGTTTAAGATAGAAATATTACTAGAGTAAGTTTGTTATACCTATTTACAAAAATTTATTGATAGTGTAACTTTGTTGGTCAAGTAATCAAAAAAGTATATAAATATTAATTAAGATTAAGCATTAAACACTTTGTAGCTAAATTTAGGCACTACTCTGCAAGACTAATATAAATACTAATATAAATAATGTTAATTTACCATATTTTAGGTTAAATACCAGAATTCACAGCACGCCTCAGCCAAGAAAATCAGATAATAGACACCTCAGCTACAATTCGTAGAACTGAAAAATTACATACCAAAAAGGCAAAAGAAAATATGCTAGTTCCTAAGATGTAAGCACAAATTTCATTTCAATATTAATGAATATACTAGTTGCTGTTGGTTTTTCCTTTTGCTTTTCCTTGGTTGCCTGATAAATGTTTGCTGCTTCCAATCAATTACTATGGTCTATGATTGGCTTACTCCTGACAATGGGTGGTACCTTCTTAGAAGTTTATGGCATCACCTTACCTTGGACTTGGAGTCAGCACGGAATTCAGACTTTTTCTTTAGGTGTCACTTTTCAAATTGGCGCAGTATTGTTGGTGGGTTGTTTAGGGGGAAAAAATGCGGGTGCGCTCTCGCAAATTGCCTATTTAGTCATGGGGTTAACCTTATTACCAGTATTTGCCGATGGCGGCGGTATTGGTTATGTCAAGCTGTCTCAGTTTGGCTATTTACTAGGCTTTATTCCTGGAGCTTGGATTTGTGGCTTAGTTGCCTTTAAAGCGAGACCTCGACTAGAAACTCTTGCCTTTAGTTGTGTCTGTGGCTTGTTAACTCTCCACCTATGCGGTATTACTTATTTGATTATTAGCTATCTTTTTCAGTGGAAAGGCACAGAAAATCTAACCTTGATGCAAGCAATCCTTAGATACTCCTGGTTTGCACTACCAGGTCAACTAACTGTGGTCTGTGCAGTTACTGTAATAGCATATATATTGCGTCACTTAATGTTTTATTAGTTCATTGTTATTGTCCTTTGTCATTTGTCAAAAGCTCATGACCAATGACCAATGACCAATGACCAATGACCAATGACCAATGACTAATTTGCCATGCGTTTAAAAAATCGTCTTTTCTGGATCGCTGCCTTCATCGCTTTTTTCTTAGACCAAATAACAAAGTACTGGGTAGTACAAAGCTTTAGCTTGGGGCAGACACTACCACTGTTACCTGGAATATTTCACTTCACCTATGTTACTAATACTGGTGCGGCTTTTAGTCTGTTGAGTGGGAAAGTAGAGTGGTTGCGCTGGCTATCTTTAGGAGTGAGTTTAGTCTTGATAGCGTTGGCGTTAATTGGCCCAACATTAAATTTGTGGGATCAGTTAGGCTATGGCTTGATTTTAGGTGGAGCTATGGGCAACGGTATCGATCGTTTTGTTTTAGGCTATGTCGTTGATTTTCTTGATTTTCGCCTAATAAACTTTGCTGTATTTAATGTGGCAGATTCATTTATTAGTATCGGTATTGTTTGCCTGTTAATTGCTTCCTTGCAAAAAACACCGACTTCAACTGGCAGATCCCATTAAACTATTAAGCCTGGGATGATTAATCCCAGGCTATTGACTTAGTGAAACCCTTGCTTAGTCTTATATGCGAAGACTTTACGTATAAGGTTTTATCAATTTTTATTTGTCACCTGACACCAGTTTGCATAACTGGTGCAAGACTTTAAGAAAGATGCACCGACGATCGCTGATGGCAAACCATTATTTAGATTATGCCCCAGCTTTTAATTTAATTACCTGTGGTAGGAGTTTTTGGCGAACTAGAGCCGGGAGTACTGGGAGAGCTACCGGGTTCGATACTGCTGCCAGGAGTGCCAGGAGTGCCAGGTTGTTCTGGTGGGGTTGCGCTTCCTGGGTCGGTAGTGCTACCAGGGGTGCCAGGTTGTTCAGGAGTGGTTGAGCTTCCTGGTGGTGGAGTTAAGTTGCTAGGTGCGCCTTCAGGAGTGGTTGGGCTTCCTGGTGGTGGAGTTAAGTTGCTAGGTGCGCCTTCAGGAGTGGTTGAGCTTCCTGGTGGTGGAGTTAAGTTGCTAGGTGCGCCAGGTGCCGGTGGGGTTATGCTTCCTGGTGCTGGAGTGGTTTCGGGAGTGCCAGATTCAGGAGGGGTGGTTCCTGGTGCAGTTGTGCTATCAGGAGTGGTGCTGCTATCAGGCGTTGTTGTTTCTGCTGGTACTGTAGTGCTACCAGGAGCGCTAGGCGCAGGAGCGCTAGGGGTGGCTGCTGTACCACCGGAACAGCGAGAGTTTAGCGGAAAATGCTCGCACAGAATTTTCATACCTTCTGGCGACATCTTGATTTCCGTTGGTGCGCTAGTGGAGTCGCTGCTAGATTGGGCTATGGGGGATTTACTGGATTCGGCTACAGCAATATTAGTGGTAAGTGCCAAAGATAAAGCTGTACCAATCAGGCTCAGAGATTTTCCCATCATTCTGAAATTAACCTCAACGGAACACTCGCCCCATTAAAGCAGATAACTAAGATTTAGAAAATCCTCCTAAATGAAGAGATTTAGGTTTGTTTCAGAATATGTGGATATGTAAAATTGGTAAAAATTAAATCAGTTATTTCTTGAAAACTAGTGTTTAAAAAGACAAAAGGGAAAATTATGGTTGTATTTATCGAACTAGTAACACTAGCTTAGATGAGCCTTTGAGAATATAAAAAAATATTTGCTTGTATAAAAAAGTGATTAAAATCACAAATAAATTCTAGCTTTAACATAAATTAAAGTATAAATTAGATCAAAAAGTTCCGTATAGCTAATTTATGCTTTGGCTTATGAGTAAAATGATGAAAGACTAACATCTAAAATTGATCGTAATTCGCCCGATTCTTCATTAAAAACTGTGATGTGAATAGCCGATGAGTTCTCCCCAACCCCCTCACAAGCCACAAACGTTACTAGGTCAACTGACTCAAGCAGTACATACGATTCAAGCTAGGGTCGATTTTTCAAAATTGGCGCTCAAGCCTAATGCCAAAGTACCAGAACTTTGGGTGCAGGATGCGGGGGCGGATAAAGCAGAGGTATATCCACTGTTGGGCGATCGCTATATTCTCGGTCGTAGTTCCAAATCCAGCGATATCGTCATCCGTAACCCTGTTGTCAGCCAAATTCACCTGTCACTATCGCGGAATTCTACTCAGCACACACCAGTTTTCACGATCAAAGACGAAAACTCCACCAATGGCATTTATCGTGGCAAGCGTCGTGTTAGTTCCCTAGAACTGCGTCACGGCGATATTCTGACTCTGGGACCCCCAGAACTTGCCGCTTCTGTACGGTTGCAATATGTCGATCCACCAGCTTGGTATGTCAAAGCTGCAAGTTGGACAGCTTATGGAGTTGGTGGTGTCAGTGCCCTGTTAACATTAGTGATTGGCGTCGAATGGCTGAAATTTTCAGTCAAACCTCTACCGACAGCGACACGCGCCCCAGTAGTTGTTTACGCGCGTGATGGAGCCACTCCCCTGAGAGAACCTCGGACAATCTCTCATGTAGACATGAAGCGATTAGAGGAATTTGGCCCTTATTTGCCTGCTGCGGTAGTGGCTTCAGAAGATAGTCGTTATTATTGGCACTTTGGGGTTGATCCTCTGGGAATTTTACGAGCTGTGTTGATTAATAGCCGCAGTGGAGATGTGCAACAAGGAGCCAGCACTGTAACCCAGCAAGTTGCCCGCAGTTTATTCCGCGAGTATGTAGGTAGACAAGATACCCTTGGCCGCAAATTGCGGGAGGCAGTTGTCGCCCTAAAGCTCGAAACCTTTTACAGCAAAGATGATATTTTGCTGATGTACTTAAATCGGGTTTTTTTGGGAGGTGATACCTCTGGCTTTGAGGATGCAGCCCGATATTACTTTGAGAAGTCGGCTAAAGAATTAACTTTGGCAGAAGCAGCAACATTGGTAGGAATTTTACCTGCTCCCAACGCTTTCGATTTTTGTGGAGATGGGCCCAATAAGCTAGAAGCGGCTGAATACCGGAATCGCGTGATTAAGCGGTTGCTGGAGATGGGCAAAATTAAACCAGAGGATGCGAACCGAGCTAGACGCTCTACTGTCCAAATTAGTCCTAAAGTCTGCGAACAGCAAGCTAAAACGATCGCACCTTATTTTTACAATTATGTCTTCTCTGAACTCGAATCAATTTTGGGCCAGGGAGCAGCAAGAGAAGGTAATTATATCATTGAAACCAAGCTCGATCGAGCGATACAGAGACAAGCAGAAGCAGCGTTGAATAATTCAGTGAACAACTCTGGTAGAAATTTTAATTTTTCTCAAGGGGCAGTAGTCACTCTTGACTCTAGTACAGGCAGTATCCTCGCAATGGTAGGCGGGACTGATTACAAAAAAAGTCAGTTCAATCGTGCTGTTCAAGCAAAAAGACAACCAGGTTCCACCTTCAAAATCTTTGCTTACACCGCTGCTATTCAACAGGGAATTTCACCATCCAACAGTTATTCTTGCGCCCCTTTAACTTGGCAAGGCTTTACTTATAAACCCTGTCGTGCTGGTGCTGACACTAGTTTAGATATTGCCACCGGGCTAGCGCTTTCAGAAAATCCCATCGCCTTGCGAGTTGCCAGACAAGTGGGGCTGGATAAAGTTGTGGCAATGGCGCAGCGTTTGGGGATAAAATCAAACCTCGATCCGGTTCCTGGCTTGGTACTGGGTCAAAGTGTAGTCAATGTTTTGGAAATGACTGGTGCTTTTGGCGCTATTGGCAATCGCGGTGTGTTGAATCCTCCCCATGCCATTAGCCGAATTTTAGACAGTGGTGATTGCAGCGATCGCAATGATATCAAAACCTGTCGTGTAATCTACTCGTTCGACCAAGATCCAGGTGCCAACAAACGAGTGTTGACAAATAATGTCGCCGATGAAATGACTAGTTTGATGCGTGGTGTAATCGCAAGAGGTACTGGTCGTAGTGCTGCCATTGGGCTAGGGGAAGCTGGTAAAACTGGCACAACTGATAAAAACGTTGACTTGTGGTTTATTGGTTTTATCCCCAGTCAGCGACTTGTAACTGGCGTTTGGCTGGGAAACGACAATAATTCACCGACATCTGGTAGCAGCGCTCAAGCAGCTCAGTTGTGGGGAAATTATATGCGGAGAATTACACGGTAATTGGGCATTGGGCATTGGGCATTGAGGATTGGTAACTATTGATCAATTAATGATCAATGGACTTTTGTGAGAAGACCTGATTTTGAGGACTTAGAAGTTTATCAACTTGCTGAAAAACTAGCTAATGAAATTTGGCAAATGTGCAATCACTCTAACCTCTCACGAGTTAAATCAGGTTGAATTTGCAGTGCTTTATCATAGGATGCGATCGCTTCTTCATGGTGTCCTAAATCAAATAACGCTTTCCCCCGGTTCTTCCAAACTTCGTGGTCATCAGGTTGAATTTCCAATGCCTTGTCATAGGAGGAAATCGCTTCTTCATTGCGTCCTAATTCCCGTAACGCATTGCCCCGGTCATTCCAAACCTCGTAGTCATCTGGTTTAATTTTTAGTGCTTGGTCATAGGATGCGATCGCTTCTTCATTGCGTCCTAAATTCTTTAGCATAATCCCCCGGATGTACCAAGCTATGTGGTTATCAGGTTTAATTTTTAGTGCTTGGTCATAGGATTTGATCGCTTCTTCATCGCGTCCTAATTGATCGAGTGCAAGCCCTCGCAAGCTCCAAGCTATGTGGTCATCAGGTTGAATTGACAGTGCTTTGTCGTAGGATGCGAGCGCTTCTTCATAGCTTCTTAAATTACATAGCGCAATTCCCAAGTTGTAACAAGCTTCGTGGTCATCAGGTTGAATTTCCAAAGCCTTGTTGTGGGATGCGATCGCTTCTTCATTGCGTCCTAAATTACATAGCGCAATTCCCCGGTCGTTCCAAGCTTTATTATCTGGGTTAAATTTCAGTGCATTGTCATAGGAGAAAATCGCTTCTTCATTGCGGCCTAAATTCCGTAACGCATTACCCCGCAAGTACCAAGCATAATGATCATCAGGTTTAATCGCTACTGCCTTATCATAAGAGGCGATCGCTTCTTCATAGCGTCCCAATTGATAGAGCATAAGCCCTCGCAAGCTCCAAACATCATGGTAATGGTAATTAGGTTGAAGAATTTCCAGTGCCTTGTCATAGGAGGCGATCGCTTCTTCATATCTACCCCATTTGCTCAATGTAATTCCTCGCCATTTCCAGACATAAAAAAGGTCAGACAAGTCATCCTTAGGTTCCAATTCTAAGGCTTTGTCTAGGCTAATGAGTGCTTCTTCATATCTACCCAATTCGTTCAATGCAATGCCTCGCCATTTCCAAGCATAGTAACCATCTGGTTGAATTTTTAGTGCTTGGTTGTAGGATGCGATCGCTTCTTCATCGCGTCCTAATTTCTTTAAAGCTTGTCCCCTATTAACCCAAGCATAATCATCATCAGGTTTAATTTTTAATGTTTTTTCATAGGAAATAATAGATTCTTCATACTGTCCTAAATTCTCCAGCACATAGCCATGCCAGTTCCAGGCATAGTGGTAATCTGGTTTAACTTTCAAGGCTTCTGTAAAGGAGGCGATCGCTTCTTCATAGCGTCCTAATTTCTCTAGCACAATCCCCAGGTTATTCCAAGCTTCGTGGTCATCAGGTTTAATTGACAGCGCTTTGTCATAAGATGCGATCACTTCTTCATGGCGTTTTAAATCTCGTAGCACATTGCCCCGATCATACCAAGCCTCGTAGTCATCATATTTAATTTTTAGTGCTTGATCATAAGATGAGATCGCTTCTTCATGGCGTTTTAAATCTCGTAGCGCATTGCCCCTATCATGCCAAGTCTGGTAGTCATCAGGTTTAATTTCTAGCGCTCTGTCATAGGATGTGATCGCTTCTTCATAACGTTGTAAATTTTGTAAAGCAAGGGATTGGTTGATCCAAGCTTCGTGTTTATCCGGGTTAAATTTCAGTGCTTGGTCATAGGAAGCGATCGCTTCTTCAATGCGTCTTAAATATTGTAGCGCATTGCCGCGTTTGTACCAAGTTAGGTGATCGTTAGGTTTAATTTCTAGCGCTTTGTCATAGGAGGAAATTGCTTCTTCATAGCGTCCTAAATCATCTAGTGCAATCCCGCGATTGTACCAAATTAGGTGGACATCAGGTTTAATTTCTAGGGCTCTGTCATAAGATGCGATCGCTTCTTCATAGCGTCCTAATTTCTCTAGCGCATACCCCAGGTTGTACCAAGCTTGGTACTCATCAGGTTTAATTTCTACTGCTTTGTTATAGGAAGCGATCGCTTCTTCATAACCTTGATAATATTCTTCTCCAGCAGACTGTAATTTTCCCAGGTTAATCAGTAAATCATATTGACGATCGGGTGTTTGGTGGTATTCTGCTATTAATTCTTGAATTGCTAATATTTCTTGAGTTCTTTCTTCTGGTGTGAGGTTTATATATTTTTCATAATCTCGATCCTGAATAATACGTGATGACTCTTTTTCTAAAGTTTCTGAATCTATTGGAAATTCAAACAATCCAGAACGCCAATCAAAAAAATCTGGGGCACGTTGAATAAAATATTTAATTGCAAATATCGGTAGCAATAACACAAAACAGATATTAAATTTATCCTTCAACCGTTCTCGCTGTTGGTTGAGGTTAATTAAAACAGGTGGTACACCCTTCCAACTATATGAATAAATATCTCTACTATTCCACCCCATTAATCTTTTGCATTCTTCATATTCATAAAAAGAATGCTCTAATCCTGTGATAAATAAAATATTTATCTTTTCTTTATTTTCTAAAGAATCAATTTTTTCATATAAATTAGTGACAGCTTCTTCCAGCCGTATAACTTCAATATTTTTATTAGTAATATTTTCTTTTATTTTAGTAATTAACTGCACACCCTCTGCCGGAGAGCAACGGACAAATAATAAACCAAACCCTTCTGTAAAATTCAGTGTGCGGACTAAGGCTTGATATTCTTCATTTATTTCTGATGGTAAATCCTTATCCCAATCAGTCAGTTCTAGGGTCATAATCTTAGCTGTGTAATACCTGATAGCCTACAGAGGTAGCCTTTGTTCCTATAGCGACACCCTTCTAAAATGTTGCATTTTGGTATAGGTATTGTGAATGACAGAGTGATTTATTTTTATGATGAATACAGTCGATTAAAAGTATCTTGAAATTCTTTAATACCTTTGATAAGAGGATGAATATCATACCAAACTTGACTTTCTCCTTCTCGATTTAAATAACGATATTCTAAAATACAGCGATTAAATAATAAGCCTCGATACAATGGATCGTTTTCTATTTCTTTAAAATGATACACTGTTGCCAGTGCTTCCCATTCATTAGCAAAAACTGTATTTCGATAAGTATTTCGCAACTCGCTCATTGAACGCTGTAAGGCTCGGGTAGGAATGGGTAGGCTGTTAGTGTATTTAATTGCCTCCTTCATTAATAATAATAAATTTCGCACATGACCTCCACTCATGAGGCATAGTCTTTCTAAAGCTTCTCGCTGCTCAAACATATCTACCACAGATAAACTAGAGTCTATCAAACTCAGACGTTTTTGCAGTATTTCTATAACTTTATTAATACCGCGTTGATAGGGTTGATTATCAGGCGTTTGCACCATAATCATCGGCAATACCTGAGTATTACCATAAATATTAGCTAGGTCTGCGGCGCGATTAGAATACAGCAAAGAAATGGGTACTGTATAAAGCAAATGGCAATCTAGAGCTTGGAGTTGTTCGCTACGGTCGAGAAATATTTGGTCGTGATTGCTACGTCCATCTTCTTGAGGTATAGGCACAATCCGGTCTAAATTATCAGCAATTAATACAAGTTGAGAATATCCTGAAGGTAAGTGCTTTTTGGCATCTTGAATAAACTCATTTAAAGCTGCAATCAAAGTAATTGTATGCGGATTGACACGCTCACGAATTTTTTGGCGTTGAGTAGGTTCTGTTCGCAAATTTGCTGTTAATTTGGCGAATTGGGCAATTTGCCCTTCTATACTTAAGCTTTGTAAGGAGACTTCAGTTAATGCCAAATCTTTTAAATCTTGCCAACGTTCATTTAACCAGTTCAATAAACTAGCTGGAGAAGTGCTATCTTTTAATGTTTCTAATAAGTGGCGGGTACAAGCTAAAAGAATATCAGTATATTGGGCATCTTCTGGATCGATATCTTGTTCATCGGCGGGAAAATAAACAACAAAGCAACCTTGCTCATCTAAATATTTCTGAAGCCGCAGTAATTCTGTTGATTTCCCAGCACCGCGATGACCTGCATACAGTTGAGAGGTCATTCTGTCGGAATACAAAATCTCTCTACCTACTTCTACTAATATGTCACCATCTCCCCGCACTTCTGTACAATCAACGTAAGCGGGATCTCCTGCGGGTAAGGGGCGAAATGGGTCAAAAGCATTATATATACGCTTTAAAAAGGCAAAATCCTGGGTCATAAATCTAAATTTCTCAGGTTAGCGCCATATTATCGCAAACTTACAGAGATAGGTAGAAAATTCAATTGTCAGGTGTGTTATTGCTCAGAGTAGTAGCGTGGCAAGGCTAAAATGTTGCATTAAAAATCTCTGAGAAATTCAAGTTTAAAAACATAATCGGATTTTTATATTGCCCTATTTTAGCTGAAACAGTCCAGTAGGGCACGATTGACAAATTACGGTGCGTTAGCCTATGCCAGACAGTTATTGGCAAATGAACAGGTAAACAGATTTAAACCAATTCTTGATGAACTATTCAAGCTCAATGCTTATCTCAAAGCTATAGGAAATAGGGAATAGGGAATAGGGAATAGTAACTTAATTCTCTTCCCAATGCCCCATGCTCAATTACTGATATCCCTGCCAAGGAGTAACTTCGAGTTTGCCACTAGGCTTGAATATCACTTGGAAGTGGGCTAGAGGTTCTTTGTCATTGGGAGCAGCTACATTAGAACCGTAGATAGCGTTAAACATCTTAGGAAGAGGTGTTTCTCGGAAATAATCAAAGGCGACTTGATTAAGTGGTTCATAGTCAGCAATTACACCATCTTTGTTGACTGCTACCCGATATTTTAAATCTCGCGTAAAGGTGGGGGTGCCACTCCAGGTTTGGCGAACTGTATTATAAAGCTTTTGATTTAAACCTTTAGTGATATTAGAGTCAGTAATTTTTGCACCGACTACCTCTGGTGTCTTAGCATATCCTCGCCAAGGGCTAACTTGCAGCACACCATTTGTAGTAAACACTATTCGGAATTGGGCGATTGGTTCATTGGAAATGGGAGCGCGGTTAGCAGGATTGTAAAGTAGGTTAGGCAGAGGAGTTTGGCCGACTCCTTGATTAGCTTCTTTATTCACCGCTTTATAACCAACGATCGCTCCATCCGCAGCTACACCTAAACGATAGATTAAATCCTGTTGCAATCCTGAACGCTTAGTCCAAGCTGGATGAACTTGGTTATACACTTGACGATTCAATGCACGCAACTGGGATGGATCGGTAATTTCTGGAACTGTGTTTAAAAGTGCTTCTAAATCTTTAACTACTGGCTTTGCATTAGCTGTTGGTGTGGGTGTTGCAGCTGCAATGGGTGTTGCAGCCGCTGATGCTGGAGGATTAAGGCTCTTTGTTGTAGAGCTAGTTTGCTCATCTGGCTTAGGCTGCGGTGGACGTATTTGAGGAGGTGGAATCAAGTTAAATGCGATCGCTGCTACTGCTAAACTTGATACTCCCACAGCAGCAGGAACAGCCTGCCTGATTACAGCCTGACTAGCACCACCATAGCGTCTAGTAACTGGTTGTAGTTCTAGGGATAATTCTGGTAAAGTCTGGGTATCAGCAAAAAACTGATCCACTGCTTCTACCAAATCAAACAACTGCACCGTATTCAAATCTATTTCAATCGGCGGACGTTTAGAATTATTAGAGTGAGACTCGAACCCCTCTGGAGCATTCTCTGAATGTACGATCAACCTGTGGAGATTACCATCAATTTTTTGAAACTCTACTAGCTCCGATTCTTGATTGTGTGCTTGCGGATTGGGTACAGTACTCAGAAATTCTTGGGCGTAACCACTAACAGCCCTCACCAAACTTTCAAAAAATTCCCGCCCTCCGGTTAGGGGTTGATTGTAACCAGATAAATAGCATTCTGCATTTACCAATATTGATAATTCTGGGCGCATTTCCTGGAACTGTGCAGCCCTGGTGACATCACTTAACCCTTCTAAAAGAAGAGTACAATTAGGTAGACTGTACTTACGTTGAATATTCATTCCACTTCACCGTCAAAAAGACTAATCCAGAACCGCTGCATTCCAGCAGTACCAGTACAAAATAGTAATTGTCCTAACAAATTTATTGCTAGCGCATCTAATTTTTCATCAGAAGTTAATGCTAGTACACCAGAACGTCGAGTATTCATCCGGCTTTTAAAATGCGCTCTAAACCGCTCTAGGTAATTAGATAGCCGCAAATTCTGTTCTAATGGAATCTGTTTTTCTTCCATTTGTTGACATATCATTAATAACTGGCGGATAACAACAGTTAAACGCCGTGCTATATAGCAAGCAATGACTACCAAAGCTTTTGCTTCCATAATAGTTAAGGGACGGCGCATGTGCGCTCTTCGTAGTGGGTTAGAGCTACGCATCCGCCATAAATTCACCCTGTCTTTAACAATTCCTTTAAGATCCAACTCTTGAGCAAAAGCCAGGATTGCTTCCGAACCACCAAGTTCTAAAGCTTCAATTGCCAGTAAAATCAGGTCAATTTGCAGCCTGGTTCTCCGAGGACACGTTTTGGAAGCGATCGCAGGATCTGGTAAAGTGTCCAGAATCATCGGCAGTGAGTCTTGGGTTGGACTGTTGAACGGCGTTAAACTTGCTGAAACATTCATTCTATAAATACCTTGTGCGGTTCCAACAGACTAGATAAAACAAATTTAAGATCGGTAGCCAAGACTTGAGCGTTAGACTTGTGGCAGTAGCATGACTACCTGATATATACATTACTTAACTCTTTCTACTCAAAGTTTTCCCTATATTGAAATCAAAATTTTAAAACATAACTAAATTCACCTCATTTATTAGTGCAATACCTTTTCTAGCTTGGTTTAGATTCTAATTATCGTCAATGAAGGGCGAAGCTTCAGCCTCGACACCCAGCGTATGACATTATAGTGTACGATTTTTCAGGTATCTGAAATTGGGTAATGGGCATTGGGCACAAGAGGCAGAGGTGCAAAGGGGCAGAGGGGAAAAACTTACTCCAACTTCTCCCCTGCTCCCATTCCCCATGCCCAATGCCCAATGCCCAATGCCCCATTCCCAATTCCCCATTCCCAATTTCCAATTCCCCATTTTATGGATTTAAAGTCTCTCGTTCGTAACATTCCAGATTTCCCGAAACCCGGAATTTTATTTCGGGATATTACTACGTTACTGCGCGATCCAGAGGGACTGCGCTATACTATTGACTTTTTAACACAAAAATGCAATGAAGCTGAAATAACAGCTGATTATGTCATTGGTATTGAGTCGAGAGGATTCATTTTTGGTTCACCTCTGGCTTATAAATTAGGAGCTGGTTTTATTCCCATCCGCAAAAAAGGGAAGTTACCAGCAACCGTTCACTCAATTGAATATCAACTAGAGTATGGTACAGATTGCCTAGAAGTGCATCAAGACGCTTTATACCAAGGTAGCCGAGTTTTGATTGTGGACGATTTGATTGCCACAGGTGGAACTGCAAGTGCCACAGCAAAGTTGGTGCAGAAAATTGGCTGCGAACTAGTAGGTTTTGGGTTTATTATCGAGCTACGGGATTTACAAGGGCGTACACATTTGCCGGACGTGCCGATTATCTCTTTAATTGAATATTAGTCATTAGTCATTGGTCATTAGTCATTAGTCATTGGTCAATAGCAAAACAATTGGCAAATGACGAAGGACAAAGGACGAAGGACAAAGAACAAATGACAAAGGACAAAATATAAATGACATCTACTAAAATTTCCTTGGAGACAGGTCGGGATTGGCTAATCGGGCTAGTCACGAGCGAAACTTTTGTTTATGTGGCAAAGCGACTATTGCAGGCACTGCTAACTTTGTTGTTGGCGTCAGCGTTGTCGTTTTTCATCATTCAACTCGCTCCCGGTGATTATGTAGATACGCTGCGGCAAAATCCGAAGATATCTCCAGAAAGAATTGAGGAAATCAAACGGCAGTTTGGTCTGGATAAGTCTTGGCCAGAGCAATTTGGGCTGTGGCTATGGCGAATCCTGACCAAAGGGGATTTTGGCACGAGTTTTATTTATCAACGTTCAGTGGCATCGCTGTTATGGGAACGAGTACCTGCGACTTTGCTATTAGCGATCGCATCTCTAATTGTCACATGGGCGATCGCCATCCCTCTAGGGATCTTTGCCGCTGTCAAACAAAATAAGCCAGCAGATCGGATTTTACAGGTGATTAGTTACGCAGGACAAGGCTTTCCCAGTTTCATCACTGCCTTAGCACTGCTGGTTTTAGCTCAAATCACCTCGCCGTTTTTCCCAGTGGGTAGCATGACTAGCATCAATCACTCAGAACTGTCGTGGTTTGGCAGAATCTTAGATATCGGCTGGCACATGATTTTACCCACCATCGCACTCTCAATTACTAGTTTTGCTGGTTTGCAACGCATCACTCGCGGCGAATTATTAGATGTTCTGCGTCAAGATTACATCCAAACGGCTCGTGCCAAAGGTTTGCCAGAAAACCGCGTCATCTACGTTCATGCACTCCGCAATGCCATAAATCCCTTAATTACCTTATTGGGTTTTGAATTAGCTGGTTTATTAAATGGTGCCTTCATCGCCGAATTTTTCTTCAACTGGCCCGGTTTAGGAAGATTGGCTTTACAGGCTTTACAAGCTCAAGATTTATATTTATTAATGGCAAGCTTGATAATGGGCGCAGTACTGCTGATTGTTGGCAATTTAATCGCCGACTTAATGCTCAAAGCAGCCGATCCACGCATTCGCCTAGAAAATCTCAATTAGCAAACAATTCTAAATTCAAAAAATCAAAACGTATTGGGGTTATTTCCAGTGTGCTGCCAACTATCAAACAACAAGCACGTAGCCAAAGTACGGATGTCGTTGAATAAGTCTTCCTGATTCCTCATTTCGTCTTGAATTTGGCTGCTCTCAGTGTAAAATTTTGAGGTTCTACCGCTCCCTTTATGGATAATTCATATTAAAATGCCAGTTTAATAAAGCTTGCAATCTAAAATTATCAAAATTGCGAAAACCATATCCTAACCTTTTTATCAGCTTGAGCTTATTGTTAATACCTTCAACTACTCCATTGGTTGTGCGAAGGTCAAAATAACCAACAGTCTCTCCAAACCACCTAATAATTGTTGCAGTTAGCGATCGCACATAATTCCCAATGCTAAAAAAGTTTACATAGCAGGACTTTCAGGTGTTTATTTCTCATACTATTTCTCTCGTTTTATTCGTCTTATTTATTTTTTTACATAAAGGGAGCGGTAGAACCAATTTTGAATTGCTGAATTGCTGTTTAATTAGTTATTTTAGCAAGATTCAGACTTACTTCTTGCACTAGTTGCACTAGTATATTTGAGAGTTTTTTCTAAGCGGGCGGCGGGAATCGAACCCGCATTAATAGCTTGGAAGGCTATAGTTTTACCACTAAACTACGCCCGCAAATTCCCAACCCTATAAACATAACACAGTTTCTGCCAAAATTCAAGTGTTTAGTTGGAATTGGCAGGTTGGATTTTGATCCTGACATACAAATTGCTCAATTCTGGTTTTGTGCCATCGTTATTGTGGGCAGCAATAAAGTTTTCTGTTTTGAAAACTTCGCTCAGGACTTGCTCGTATGTACTTTTTTCACTTTGCAGTGTTGCTGGTTCTATTTCTAGAACTACAGCTTGTTGAAAGTTGCCATTCTGATCAATTATCAAGCTAGCTAAGAGTTGTGCTGGCTTAAGTTCCGAATTGTGGACAAGAAAACTTGGGTCTAATTGTTTTGTGTTGCTTCCCCTGTATAAAGGGATAACGTCGGGTAAAGCATCTTGTCGGAATCCTCTTGATTGTATCAAGCTAATCACTTCATCTTTAGATAAGGGAGCTAGTACTGCGACCGATGCTCCCCCAGTCGAAGTTGCTGGAGTTTCCCTCGTTGAAGTTGCTGGAGTTTCTCTAGTCGAAGTTGCTGGAGTTTCCCTAGTCGAAGTTGCTGGAGTTTCTCTATTTTCAGGTTCTGAAACTGGTCGATTTGATGGAATACCTGTTGGTAGTTGCGTTCCCTTTCCCAGTTTAATTTCTTGACGACGCTTCCAAGGTAAATTACCGATTGGAACTGTAGGTGTCGGTGTGACTTTAGGTGTAGGTTTCGGTGTAACTTTAGCTATAGGTTTCGGTGTGGCTTTAGGTGTAGGTTTCGGTGTAATTTTAGCTACAGGTGTCGGTGTTGGCGTTGGGACTATCTGTTGTCTAGAAGGTTCGCTATTAGGTTGAGAGGCGTAAATTCGGCTCTTTTTCTGGAGATTCTCAGGGGAATTTATTACACCAAAATCTTGATTTTTAGGCGTAGTTCGTGCTGTTTGTGATGAACGTGCTGGTATAGACTTTTGAGTTGAGGATAGTGGCTTTGACGAAACTATTTTAGCTGATGATTTTGATTTGATTATTGATTTTGTTTTAGGAGCAATGTCTATCAATTCAATGGGAACAGCAGATTGATTTTGCTGGGGGAACCACAGACTAAATGCATTAGATGAGCGCATCAGCCAGAACACCAGCAAGTGCAGAGAGACTGAACTGACAACGACAAAAATCCACAAACCTGGTGGATCGGTGTGTCGTCTCCAGACCTTGGCTGGAATTGGAGTTTTGTCTGCAACCGATGGTGTCATATTATATAAACTGGATATGATTATGCACTTTTACTCATTGGTAATGCTTTAAAATACCAGTCTAAATTTTAGCGATTAACCATTACTTCTGGTGAAACAGCAAAAGTCAAAACTGTTTCATCTACTCCTTTAAGTTCTAGCGGACTACCTTTAGTAATTTCTCCTTCCTGTAAATAATCTGCTACGGCAGCAGAAACCAGGATTGTACCGGGAACAGCAGCAGCTTGCAACCTTGCGGCAATATTCACACTTGGGCCAATAGCAGTATAATCGGCGCGTTCAGCGCTACCAAACATCCCCACAACAGCAGTACCTTGATGAATACCGCACCGAAACTGTACGCTAGTAAGTTTGTCGCTATCGAATACACCTTGCTCTCGCCAGCGCTGGTTCAAGTCAGCCAGTGAGCGGTGCATTGCTCTTGCTGTATTAATGGCACGACGTACTTGTTCATTAGGAGTTAGTTCTTCCGGCGCTCCATATAAAGCTAAGATAGCATCTCCCATAAATTTATCTACAGTGCCGCCATTGCTAAAGACAACTTTGGTCATAGCTTCTAAATATTCATTTAGCAACTCCGCGACTCGTCGGGATCTAAGAGTATTTGCTAGCTGTGTAAAACCCACAATGTCGCTAAACAAAACTGTAATTAAGCGTGGTTCTGGGCGCAAATCTAACGTTAAATCTCCGGTTGCGGCTTTTTGCACCAACACGGCAGGCAAAAAGCGCTTTAGCACCGATTCTGTTAGATAAGTATTTAACTCCACAATTCGCCGTTCATTTTCTTTTAACGCTAAAAGATTGCGAACTTCCGCCAAAAGTTCCCGATCGTTGAATGGTTTTGCTAAATAAGCGTCCGCGCCATGTTCTGTTCCTTCGATGCGGGTTTCTTCATCTACTTTAGCTGTCAGCAGAATGATTGGTGTTCCTTTTAACGTCTCCTCATTGCGGATCATTTGAATCATCTCAAGTCCGCTCACTAAGGGCATCATTAAGTCAGTCACAATCAAGCTGGGTATAATTTCCTTAGCTTTATTGTGCCCTTCATGACCGTTACGAGCTGTCTGTACATGATAGCCATTACGGCGGAAAATCTCAGATACATAGGTTCGCAAATCGGGGTTGTCATCTACAACTAAAATTGAGTGCTGAGTCTTCAGTGCTGAGTCTTTAGTATCAACACTGGGGGAGAGTTTTATTGTAATATCTTCAATATTGTCTGTTGTTGACTCTACTAGTTCTAAATCAGCCAATTCTACGCTAGCGCGGCTGGTATTCAGTTCGGTAGGCGTTTCTAGTACTTGCTGTGCGGGTAAATGAGCATTTCCAGTCACCAGCCATAAACTAAAGGTAGTACCTTCACCATAAACTGATTCCACAGTGACTTGACCACCATGTAATTCTACTAATTCTTTAACTAAAGCTAAACCCAAACCACTGCCTTCATAGGAACGATTTGCTGAACCTTCAGCTTGGCGAAAGCGCTCAAATAGGTGAGGAATTTGTTCTTTAACGATACCAATTCCAGTATCTTGTACTTGCAAGATGCAACGATCGCGCTCAGATTTTAGTCTGAGTGCGATCATGCCACCTTCGGGAGTAAACTTCATGGCATTTGACAAGAGGTTATAAACCACCTTGTCAAATTTTTCCATGTCCAAGTACACCGTCGAACATTCATCTAGCTGGGTGACGAGATGCAGTTTCTTTTTCTCGCAGTAAGGACGAAAAGATTCCACTATTTGGCTGACAAATTCGACTAAATCGCAGGGATGGAAATTTGGCTGCATTCTCCCCGCATTCAGGCGTTGTAAATCCAGGAGTTGATTTACCAGTCGCAGCAGGCGGCGGGAGTTACGCAGGGCGATCGCACTTTGAGAGTAAGATAATCCCTCACCAGCCGCCACCGCCGACTCTAAAGGCCCTTGAATCAAGGTAATCGGTGTGCGAAACTCATGGGAAATATTTTGGAAAAATTCGGTTTTTTGTTTGTCTAATTCCAGTAAGCGTTCAGCTTGTTGGCGAGTTTTTTGATATAAGTGTGACTGCTGTACAGCGATCGCTGCTTGCGCTGCTACTGCTTTGGCCAAATCAATATCAGATGGCAACCACTGGCGTACTTTTTTACCTTCATGTAAAGTAATACTACCGATACATTTTCCATCAGCCAATAATGGCACAAACATTAGCGATCGCGGTGGCATTTTTAAAGGCAAATCAAAACCCCGTACATCAGAGGGAGAATGACTCACATTACCAATTACCACAGGTTCATGTGTCTGTAGCATTTGTTGGAGGATGGGATTATCCTGTATAGATGCTTGAGAATAGGGTAATCTCTGGGTTAGTAGGTGATTATTGCTACCTAATTTATTGTCTAAGGCTGGCGATGCCTGCGGCGGGCTGTGCCTACTTAAATTTTCTAGATGTTGAAAACTGTCATACAAGCCCACACACTCAACAAACTCATCTTCCTCAGTCCATAAAGACAGGACACAGCCATCGACTTGTAAAGCTTGTCCCAATTGCTGGGTAATTGCCGCAAAGATATCTTGAGGATCTAAGCTAGAGCGAATCGCGCTAGTAATCGTATTAATCAAGCTCTCTCGCTTGGCAAGGGCACGTACTTGTTCGTAAGCATAAGCTTGAGACAAAGCTAAGGCTGCCTGATCTGCTACCATCAGCACTAACTGCACCTCATCATCTCCCCAAAAGCGAGGCAGAGAACACTGGTGCAATGCTAGCACTGCCATCAGTTCTTGTTGGCAGATCAATGGCACAACTAAACTAGAACAAATGTTAGCAGCAGCAAAAGCTTGCCCACGCTCGCGCAGTTCGGGAGTGTTACCGTGAATGCGCTCATCATCAATTACATCGTGAATCACCTGAACTTCGCGGGTTTCCCACACCGTCTGAGCCAAAAGAGACAGAGGGAGAGCAGAGGATATAGCGGGCAAAGAGGAAAGACCTACTGCTACTTCCGCTCCGATCTCCTGCACCTCTGCTTCTTCAGAAAGAGGCTTCTGATAAATAAACCCTTTATCCGCCAACTGCTCATCTTGGAAGGGACGTAGCAGACAAACATCCACCTCCAACATGTGACCCACTGTATCTACAATTGCTTGCAAAATTTGTCTGTAGTCTAAAGCACTGCGAATCGTATTGGTAACAGTATTCAGCAGCGATTCTTGACGGAGTGTGCGGGTAAGTTCGCGGGTTCTAGCTTTGAGGACATTGTGGGTATCCAAAGCTTGGCGTACCACTGCTTTTAGTTCCTCCGCTTCCCACGGTTTAGTTACATATTTAAATACCTTGCCAGCATTGATTGCTTCCACCAGGTCTTCGACATCGGTGTAGCCAGTTAAAATAATCCGGATAATATCTGGATATTGAGTTGCTGTCAGGCTCAAAAATTCTGTACCGCTCATCATCGGCATCCGCTGATCGGAGATGATCACCGAGATCTCTCCCTCTTGAGCCAGCAGATCGAGGGCCGCAGGGCCAGAGGTTGCTCTTAGCACCTTATAATCACGATAGAAAGTGCGGTAAAGCAAGTCAAGGTTGTCTGGTTCATCATCGACAACCAAAATTTTAGGCTTACTGTTTGCTTGGGATTTCATGCACCGCTTTCCTGCTGCAACGGCAGTCGGATAAAGAATAATCTGATCAGGTAAGGATTTTTCTGAGTCAGGTAAGAGCAGAGCATTTCGACCAATAGGGCTATTTGGCTACATGACTGCTGAGTGTAGGAGCGTTTACTCACAGTAATTCGTCTCAATTGCTTGTGCCGATTACCGTTTGCGTTGGTGCAGTGTAATTGCTTTCATTGTCAGTTTTAGTGTTACAGAGTCGACGCTTGCTTGCCAAATCTTTTTTCACCTCTTGTGAGCAATGTCTGATAATACATACAGCGCTCATAGCCAGCTGAAAAATCCAGATAAAGCTGCATATTAAGTTTTCCCTCCACAGATGTTGTAATAACACTTGCAGGTAAATTTTATTTATGGTAGTCATGGTAGAGTCAGCGAAATTAAAACAATAAGATTTAAAGCCAAAGTATACTATTAGACAAATACCTCTTTCTAATTTAGCAATCAGAACTATCATTAAGACAAGTGGTAGTAGTTGAGGAGTTAGAGATTAGGGATTAGAAAACCTTACAGATTCATGTCCCAGTACCTGTACAGCCTATTTGGATGACTTGCTAGCAAAGTAGTGTCAGGGTAGCGGCAACTGCAAAAACAAGTTCAGTACTGCAACGAAGGGTGGTTTGAAACCAGAGTTTGCCGATAGTGTACTTACTTAACAATTTCGGAAATGCTGCTTACGGACAAGTTATGCTATTCCTCTGCCCACTCGCTCAAACCTCTTATCACTTTACAGATGTTTTTGTGCAATCAGTTTAATATTCTGCCTACCTAAAACAAGGGATGCAATGAATATAGTGAATTTAAGGTTATGGATTTATGAAGTTGTAACTCCTAATACTCTTTCAAAAATGCAGGTTATAAAACTCCAAACTAAAATGTAAAAATTTGTTTAATCGACAAGCAAAAGCGAATTAGGAATATTGGTTCAGTTAAATCTCCTGGGCAACTCTTAAGTTCTGATTTAGTTTAAATCTTGTTTTAGGATATTTGAGAAAATTTTTGTTGAATAAAATCAATACTAAACTAGCCTTGAAATATCGGTTTTTTCACCCATACCACCAACAGCCAATCGATCCAGCTTCCTGCCAATTCCAAATTCGTACAGCTACACCTGCTGATTTGATTGGTGTTGCCCAAATTATTACTGAAAGCTTTCACTCCCATAAGGGTATATGGGGATGGGCTTTCCCGTTGCTACGTCTGGGTATTTACGAAGACTTAAGACATCGGATGGCATCACCTACGCCCCGTCATCTTTGCTTAGTTGCCCTTGAAGCTACTACTGGTGAGGCTAATAACTTAGTGGGAAGTGTGGAAATGGGTGTACGTTACAGTAGTGATTCATGGAGCCAGGTTGGTGTAGGTTTTCCTTACTTATCTAATTTAGCGGTTCACCCAAAATACCGTAGACATGGTGTGGCTTCAGGATTACTTACTAGCTGTGAAAAAGTCTCTCGCGAGTGGGGATTTCAAGACTTATATCTCCATGTTTTAGAAAATAACCATCAAGCAAGACAGCTTTATTTCAAGCTGGGATATCGAGTGCATAAAGTCGAATCTAATTGGAATACATTTCTTCTAAGACGCTCAAGCCAGATGTTATTGCACAAGCACCTGAGTGCTGATTGCATTATCTGAATTTTGTTTTGGCAATTGTCAAGTTTTGTGTTTTATTCCAATTAATTCGATAAAATCTATAAATCATAGCGGTAATGAAACACAAACTAAGCTAAACCACGTCTACCTTGAGAAGCATAGTTCTTTTGACCTAGAGAAAGCTCAAAACTCAACCAGGACTAAATAATATACTTTTCTTAAGAACTTTAGGTTTTCAAATAGACGTGGTTTAATTAGAAATCTAGCCAATATTAGCTAAATATCCATATAAATCCGCTTGGATTTGGAGAACTTACGTAGTTTAGCAAGAGCTAACGGTAAAGAAGGTTCTTTGAGATATACTGGTTTTTTCACGCAATCAAACAGGAGTCCTATAGATCAAAACTAAAACATGTTTGTTAATTTACGAAGCGAGTAAATAGCTTTTGATAATTTTTTCTCAAAAGAATATTTTATTTAAACTTTTTACGAAAAATCCCCTCGTCCGTTTAAACAAATTATCTTTTTGGTAAATATTTTTAATATTAAAAAATGTTAAATTTAGCCTTTTGGGCTTTATGGTTAACAAATTTTTTAAAGCATTCGATATAGCTGAAAATGGACTATAATGAGAACATACGCGAAATCGCGTTGAAAGAAATAATTACTTCCTCATAATAACTTTGTAATTCATATATTCATCTTTATAAAAACTTTAAGAAAACACTAGTAGAGTTTAGAGACAAATCTAGTTATATCTCATAAAATATAATCACTCAATTACTGAAACAACGCCTATATATTGCTATTTTTAGTTGCATTGACCAGAAAGGTCTTGATAATAAAAGAATTCAAAAACTTGATTTGATATAACAGCTAGTTCCGTTTTGAAGTGCATACTACAACACAATTCATTAAAAGTTTAAAAAACATGGATAGCGAACAGCATCGACGCTATCAGACCTCTATGGTATCAACTTATTACCCTGAAACTACTTTCCTTGACTCTGTTGTCATGTCAGATGGAACTGAGCAATCGCAAGGCTCGGATATCCTTACACGTTTGCACAGTGGAGAAGTTTTCATCGTCAATAGTCGGAGGCGAAATGGATTAATACTCTTTAAACGCTACCATGCAGAGTTTGCTGGTCCTGGGGCTGCTGTGGGTGGGGATTACGATTGTGATTGCCAAAGGGCACTGCCCATAGGTAATCTTTCTTTATTAACTCCTGAATCTAATGAAGAACGTCAGAAGGCTTACTTGATTAGGCGACAGTGGATTCGATTGATCAAACAAATTACAGAAAACCCACTGCCTGGGCAGCGAGTCCAAAAGATTCTCGATCAATTTGAACAATACTTTCCACCAGAAATAGTGGCTCTTTTGCCGGATGTTGCCTTTGCTCTTTTAGTAGGTGTGCTGCCACAAACAGTGGGAGTAGTACGCCGTTTGGGCAGTGAGGTAAATAGCAGGTTTAATTACTGAGTAAATTGCTAAGATGACAAATTTGCCAAAGCAGCTTTTACTCGATTAACGGTGCGGGCGTTTTCTTCTATCGTTCCAACAGTAATTCGTAATCCTCCACTAATGTGGCGTACAAGAGTGCCGAGTGTTCTAAGTTTCTGGTGGAAAGTTTTTAAAGCAGCTTCTTGTGAATTAAAGCCATTTGGTTTAAGACGCAGGTAAATAAAGTTGGCAGCACTTGCAGTAATTTGTAGTTCTGGGTGCTGGGATAAAATTTCGATGAGTTTGGCTCGTTCACTCAGGGTTTGGGGAATTGATTCCAGCAAAAGTGTACGATTTTGTAAACCAACTAATGCAGCTGCTATGGAAAAACTGGGAAGATTGTAGGGTAAGCGAACTTTTTCTAAAATGGCGATCGCTTCAGGATGAGCGACGCAATAACCGATACGGAGAGATGCCAATCGGAAAGCTTTAGAAAAAGTGCGTAAGATTACCCAATTAGGACGCTGTGCTAATTCACCTACTAAGGTAGTTTGACTGAATTCAAAGTAAGCTTCATCAATTACTACCAAAATATGCTGTGGCAAACTTCTTAACCATGCCAACTCTGCCGTAGTTAAACTGTTGGCAGTCGGCGAATTAGGATGTACTACGAAAACTACGCGAATCGGGGGATTTTGAGTTTGTTCGATCGCAGACTGTGCAGCGCTTATGTCAATTTCAAAATTTGTTTCATGTCTCCCCACCGCCACTACAGAAATCCCTAAAGTTTGTGCCAAAATCCCGTACATTGAGAAAGTAGGATTGGCAACGAGAATTGACCCTTCTCCTCCTAGACAGGTGGCGATTAATAAAGAGCGGATAATTTCATCTGAACCATTACCAACAGAAATATTGGCAGCAGTAAATAAGGATGATGAGAGGGCGGCTGATTGATTGACATACTCGGCGATCGCATCCTTAAGTGTTTCATGTCCGCCATCAGGATAACGATTTGTTTCAATTACTTGCTGATACGTCCACGCCAGCTTCTCTTTTAACTCAGGTGGTAAATCGTAGGGGCTTTCATTTGTATCTAACCGATCAAACTGTGTGGCGACAGAATCGGCTGTATCGCTGCTAGGATGAGGTTTATAGGCGGTGAATTGGGCTAAATCTGACCGGATGAAGGGAAGCATAGTTTTAGTCATTAGTCATTGGTCATTAGTCATTGGTCATTAGTAACTAACAAAGGACAAATGACTAAGGACATTATTTATGTGTGAGTCTAATATTTTACAACTTCAAGGTAATTGGCAAAAGAGGCGAATTGCCTGCCAAATTTCTTCCATAACATTACCCAAAACGTGGTCACTGTCGAGTTCGACTAATTCCACCCAAGGACGCGATACCTGCGGTGGGCTTCGCCAACGCGCAAAGTTACGACTAGCTTTGATCGGAATGACTTCATCCTTTTTGCCATGCAAAATCAGTGTGGAGATCGGGCGTTGCAAAAGCTTTTCTTGGTATTGGGCAGCATCTGTAACAAAATCGTAACTTAAGGAAAGCGATCGCTGCTCTCCATAGTGGTAGACCATGATATATTTTTTTTGCTGCCAACGCTGTACTTCTTCATTCCCTAGTTTGGGCAACCAATGGGATAAAAACCCAAAAGCTGGTGCTAGCAAAACTAAGCGTTGCACTTGTAAATTTTGTTGTCCCAAGTGGGCAGCGGTCAAACCACCCAAACTTGAGCCAATGAGCGTTACTGGTGTAGAATCATTGCTGAATTCTGCGGCAACTTGAGTGAGCTGACGAGTGATTGTCAATTGGGAAAAATCGCCAGCATTGAGATCAGGGATTTTTAGCTTTGTCTGAATTTGGGTAAAGCGATCGCCTATATCCCGCGCTTTGGCAGATTTAGGGCTAGAAGCAAATCCGTGAAGATATATGTAGTCCAAAGTTGTAAATAGTTAGGAGTTAAAAATTATTGAGTGTTGATAAATGTTTATTTATCATTTGTTGTGGCTCACTTATAATTCATAACTCAGAACTCCTCACTCCTAAGTTTTGTTAGCGCATTGTGACAAATTCCTCTGCGGCTGAGGGATGGACACCCACAGTAGCATCAAAGTCTTTTTTAGTTGCGCCCATCTTAACAGCGATCGCCACACCTTGGATGATCTCAGCGGCACTTTCACCTACCATGTGAGCGCCTAGAACTTTGTCGGTGTTACTATCAACCACCAACTTCATCATTGTCTTCTCTTGCTTACCAGTCAAACTATGGTACATGGGGCGAAAGCGAGTGCGAAAAATTTTGACGGCATCACCGAGTTTTTCCCGTGCTTGGGCTTCTGTCCAGCCGACTGTCGCAGCTTCTGGGTTAGAAAATATGGCTGTGGGAACACTTTCGTGACTGAATTCGCGACGGTTATCCCCAAATTCACTATCAGCAAAGGCGCGACCTTCGCCAATGGCCACAGGAGTTAAATTGATTCGGTCGGTGACATCGCCAACAGCAAAGATATTCGGTTGAGTAGTTTGACTATATTCATTGACTGCGATCGCACTTGTGGTAGGGTATCCAGGCCCTTCGATAGAACTGGCGACAACATCAACCCCAGCGTTTTCTAAACCTAATCCATCTACATTGGGGGTTCGACCGGTCGCTACTAAAAACACATCAGCAATTAGTGGTTCTTGGTCGTCTCCTGATAAAGTCAGTTTCAACCCTTCTGGGACGCGTTCAATTGCTTTCACCACATTATTCTTAATCAAGCGAATTCCGTGGTTCGTCATACCCTCTTCAATTTCTATGCGGACATCTTCATCAAACCCATTCAAAATCTTTTCACCTCTAGTAATTTGTGTCACCTCAGAACCCAAACCGCGCATAATACAAGCAAATTCCGTGCCGATATAACCAGCGCCAATAATGACGATGTGTTTTGGTTGTTCTTTTAAATGAAAGATTTCGTTGGAGGTAATGCCATGTTCCATTCCTGGTAAATCTGGCTTGACGGGACGCCCACCAACAGCAATTAAAATTTTGTCTGCTGTAACTTTGCGTCCATCAACTTCTACTGTGTGGGGGTCTACCAATGTGGCACGACCGGAAAATAGTTCTACTCCGGCTTTTTCTAAGAAGCTGATGTGTAGTTGTGATAGTCGTCGAACTTCCTTATCTATAGATGTAATGAAATATTCCCAGTCAAACTCCGCATTACCCACTTTCCAGCCATAGCCTGAAGCTTCACTGAACAGTGCAGGAAAGTGAGAGCCATAGACCATGAGTTTTTTGGGAACGCAACCGCGAATCACACAAGTGCCACCAACTAAATCATATTCAGCGATCGCCACTTTTGCGCCGTAGCTAGCCGCTCGTTTGGAGGCCGCCAAACCTCCAGAACCCGCACCAATTACAAACAGGTCGTAATCAAAAGTCATAAGTTTATGTTCTCTTTAGCAACAAGTTAGTTCCTGGGAACTTACACACAGAACGTGATTGAACTATATAAGGATATCCGGTGAACGCTGTGTAAGTCCTGTCCTTGATTTAATCTAGCGTTAGCAGATGCTATCTGGTCGTAGGGAATATCACTTTTTGCTTTGGCGGCAGCTGTAAAGGCGGTAGTTAACAGTTGTGATAGTTCTGCCCGTGGTCGAGCATAAGTCTGTGCTACTGCATTGGAGCAGCTAGGTTCCACAGGACTTACGCAAAATTATGACAAAACGTACTGCCTTCGGCATTCGCAGGCATTTTTTACCTCATTAGCAATCTTTATGTACTTGGAGAGTCCGTTGGGGTTACGGGTGTTGGTTCTGTTGGGGTTACAGGTGTTGGATTTGTTGGAGTTACAGGTGTTGGATTTGTTGGAGTTACAG
>NZ_JABXKL010000057.1 GCF_017114995.1 Nostoc sp. NMS9
ATGGGATATCACGATTACTCCAGTTTGATTGGGATCTTATTTTCTTGCAAGTCCCTAACCAAAACTAGTATCTGATATCGCGTTTCCCGAAACGCCGAGTAACCTTAGAGATTGGACTACAACATATTTCAGCATCTGGATACGTCAATTTATTTGAAAGAGCAGTAGAGCTAATGATCGCACTATCTCTAGCATCTGGTTAAAAGTCTCTGGACGTACACCACACAAACGTTTAAATTCTTCAGGCTTCAGGCTCTTTACTTGTTCGTAAGTCATCAATGCTACCCAACTCTACTTACTTGTCCCACGCCTCTGGGACTTTTGCAAGAGGTCTATTGTTTATTAAAATTCAGTAACCTATTGGTGGAAATTCAACTGGTGTAAGTTCTTCTGCTGAATTTGAGTGTATAGCTGAACCTGTTGTTGATGAATTACTTCCAGATGTAGTCTTCCCAGAATTATTACCAGAAGATGATTGAGTTTGGCTTGGCTCAACAGTTTCAATTAAAACTGATTGAGTAGTTTGTTCACCAGCCTTATTTGTAACTTTCAAGGTAATGGTTTCGCTACTAGGGGGTTTGCTAAGTGGGTATTTTGCTAAAGACCCTTTACTGCTGACAACCCCAGGAGCAGGAAGTATTTCAACTTTAATATCTTCGCCATCTGCTACTTGCCAAGACACAGTAATATCCGCCTCAGAACGCATTTTACTAATGGCAAAAGTATGCTTTGGCTTCTGATTCACCTCTTCGCCGTTAATTTTAAAAGAGATAATATTTACAGACGTAGCCGATTTGGGTAAAATTTTGATTATATCGGTAGTTTTAGTAATCTCAGTTTCAGCTTGTTCATTTTGGTAAACTGTTGTCATTTTGAAAGTATAATTACCTGCTTGATTCACATCCGTAGGAAAATTGCGGCATTTTAAATTAGTTGAAGTAATAGTACAAAATCTTTTTAACTTGTCTGGTAATTGATTATTTATAATTAAGTAAGACTGCAATTGGCTAGTAATGGAACCATCCGCACCTAAGCCAACCATTTTTAACTCTTTAATTTGATTAGGATTAACTATATTCCAATTCAAGCGGATCGGTACTAGGCTTGTAACTATTGGTGTAACTTTTTTCGTTGATTTAACAATACTAACTTCTTGATAAATAGGTTTAGTGGGTGAAAAATCAGTAATTTTTGGTAAAGGTAAAGGCTTTTTCGGAATAACTTGAATTGTATCTGTAGTCTGCTGTGATGAAAATTGCTCAGAGTTTTGTTTGGGGTATACTTCTATTTTAAAAGTATAATTTCCTGCTGTTATAGCATTCGTAATGATGTCTTTACAGTTTAAAACAAGTGTTTGATAGGTAACATTTTTCTTGGAAGGGAATAGGGTTGAGTAGAGATTAAATTTAGACTTTTCGTCCGATACCTCCTGCTTGCCTTTTTTATCTGCTAAACTCGAATTAATCTCAGACTTCTTAGACTCACATATTCCAATAGTGTTATTTTTACTAGGTTGTAATTTCTGAGGAATTCCATCTTTAAATAAGTAATTTTTCCGGTCTATTTCTACATTTTTTTCTAGGCTAATAACAGTTACTTTTTCTACTTGTTGAAAATGCATTATCTGCCAATTAAGACGAATGGCATTATCCTTAGCTTCTTGATATTTATTAGCTGTAGTTTCAAATTTCATTACCTGGGGCAATGGTGGTGGTGTTTTTTGTCTCAACAAATTCCACCAAATTGCAAAAGCTAATAATCCAATAGTTCCCAAGCATAACAGAATCAGCAGCCACAACTTCCACCAAGGCTGAGATTGCCACAGCAAATTCCCTTGAGGTAAGTTTTTAGGTAGTGCTGGGATAAAGGAATCTTCCCCGACAGCAATATTTTCCAGTTCTACAGCAAAAGTGAGTGGTAAGCCTTTTCCTCGCCAGTGGCGACGCCACCATTTCTGAGGTTTTACCTTTAATACTACTATTTGCTTTTCTCCTGGCGAGATTTGCACCATTTTTGGTTGCAAAAAATAGTTGAAAAAACCGTCCTCATCTTTAGCACGAATGTTAAATTCTCGTTGAATATTACCCCGATTAGTTAATTCAATTTCAAACTCTCCCGTTTCAGTAGGCACTTTCCGAGAGAGGGGATGCATCTGGATATCCAATCTGTCATCAGGAAGAATTTTCAGATAGACTACATCCAACAGTACTAAGTCTTCTTTATTACTGGATATCAGGCGAATGGTCGGAAAATAATTTCCGGCCGGAGTATATTGTGGCGGATGTAAAATTAAGTTAATTTCACCCGAACTTCCTGGGTTCAGTTCCAAACCATCAGTTTCTTTTATTAACCCAGGAATATCTAAACCAATCTCTGGATATCTTACCGAATACCATTCTTTTGTGAATTCAGGACAACTTAAATAAAAACGATCTACCCTTTTAGAGCGATTTTCAACCTTGATTTTTACTTCTAATTGTTCTTGGGCCTGTAGAGATAAAGGATTAGCAGAGTTAGTAATTGGCTGGATTATAGTAAATCCTGGTTCATTTCCCCATTCAGCATCTTGATCTGAAGGCAAAACTCGAAGTTGCAGAGGACGACGACAGATTTTACCAGGGTACTGAGTTGCAGCTTCAACGAGTATTTCGTAGTTGTATAATTCTGGTGTTGCAGAAAGAGGTAGTTGAAAATTTAATGTCACCTCTTTAAAACTTTTAGCATCTATTTTTAATGGATTTTGCTCGCTAAAAGTACACCACGACAACAGAGATTCAGACTTGTTATCAGTAGCAGCGATCCAAATATCAATTTCTGCTATTCTCTCACCAAGATTTTTGACACGGATACGGCGCTGACCAATAGAACCTCGCTTAATTTCATTACTATTTCCGGCTAGGTCTTCTATAAAAAGTGGATTACTTACAATTTGCATTATCTTTTATCCCGTTAACGCGATACAACTTGACATTATAGTTATCATCACCAATAGTTATGAGAACATAATCGTCTTGATCGTCTTTTAATGCTTTAATATCAACGCTGTTAAATTTTGTATTCTCTTTTATAAGAGTTGTACCTGATTGCACTAACAAATTTTTTATTTTATCTTTAGAAAGATCCCAAAGAATTACTTGTCCATCATCCCCCACACTTGCTAGATGACAAGCACTTTGCGTCAAAGCGATTGAACGTACTGGTTGCTTATGGTGTCCTTCAGATGACTGAGCAATAACATCTTGCTCGCATTCTAATGGCTTAATTTGATTACTAGTAATATTTTTATTTGAATTGTTTTTTTTATTGCCATTGATGATTTTAATATTTTTACTTATATCTAGCTGTTGTTCTGCTTCTTTGTTAATACATTGACGGATTTTATTAACATCCCATAAAGTTATATAACCTTGATTATCAGATATTGCCAATTTATTATTAGCAGTTGTTAAGCTAGTAATATAGTTTTGCTGACTCATGAATGGTTTAAATCTAAACCCTTTTTTTAATTCACTTACTGTGTGTTCGTAAGGAATCTCGTAGATTATTTTTTTACTCCAGTCCCATACAGCAAGTTTATTATAACGTCCAGCAATAAAAATTAAATCAGGCTCAATTTGGTTTTCAGTAATAGCAAGAGCGTAAATAGCAAACTTAACGTATGCAATATTAATTGGTTTTTTATTGGTTTTTGTTAAATCCCATTGGCGAACTTGACCACTACCATGACCACTAAATAAGTAAGGAGGATTTTGTGAAAATGCTAGATCAAATACACGATCAGTTCCGCTATAAACTGGTTTTTTTTGTCTTTTCAAAGTGTCCCATAGTTGAATATCTCCACTATCCAATCCAGCTGCAATTACTCCGTCATCCATTGGGCTAGAACGAATTACACGCACAGCTTTTTTATTTTCTGTTTCCGAAGCAATTTCACCTTCATATTTAAGACGATTACCATTTAGTTGCCAATGACCGTCATTAACTTGCCAAAGTCGAATTGTTTGGTCACTAGAACCGCTAACTACCTTACCTGCTTTACCAACCAAGCGTACAGAGTTTACTGCTCCTGTATGGTACACTCTTGGATGAAGCCATAAATTTAACAAAAGCAATAATGGAATTATTGCTGCACTACCAATTTGAAGTATAAAAGGGATAATAGGTAAAACTATCAGTTCTAAAATTTGGGTATTGGGAATGGGAAAAATGAAAGTACTAGGTTCCCCTGAATTAGGATTAGTTAAACCAACTGAAACTTCAAATGGCTGCCGCTTTCTGCGTCCTAACCAAGGTCTTTGATTGTTTACCTCTAGATGCATACTTTTTGTATCACCTGGGATTATATTTACGGCTTCGGGAATTCCAAAACCAATTTTTATATGTTCTTTTTGGGGAACAATAACATGAACTCGTTGAAGCAGATTACTGTCGTTTTTAAGTATTAGTTCATAAATAGCAGAGTTAGACTGTTTTCTTCCTTTACTTGGAATAGTTTGCTGCTTATTGCTACAGCTAAATTCCACGACTCCATCAGGAAGAACCTCTAGAATTCCCTGTTCGCGCGTAGTATACTGACTTGTGTTAGAGCCAGCATCAATGGTAAATTTATATTCTTTACTGAGGGTTTGATTGCCTTTCGTTGGTTGACATAAAAAACTGATTTTTTGCGAGTCACCTGGTTCAATTTGTAGCTTTCGTTGAGTTCCTATCGTGAACCAATCAGGGTTTAATCCTGACAAACTTAACTGAATCTCAGTAAATTTTGGACTTAAGTTAGATACGATAACTGGAATTTCTATTTGATTGCCAAGAGTTACTTTGAGTTCTTTAATAGGCATTTCAACTCGCAAAGACCTCAAAGGCTTGTTTATAGTTAAACTAATTTTTTGGCTAGTATATAATCTTTCATATTCAACAGAAAAAATCTTAATTATTACATCAATAGTAGTATCATATACAGTAATTGGTGCTTTGATAATTGCTACATGAAATGTGGTTTCACTACCAGGAGGTTTTTTTGTACAAACTTCTGGGTAAATCTTATACCATTTAACATGAGAGTTTTCATCTAACCCTGCTGTTAAAAGCTCTACCTGAAAGCTGGCAAATTTATCGCTTTCATTAATAACAGTTACATCAAACTCATTTTCTTCATTGACTGTTACATTAGACAAGTCGTATGAACTATCTGGTGTGAATTGTATGACTTTTTTTGAAACTATAGCTTTGACACTACCTGCCATGATTTAAATTGCCTTAATAATTTGCAAGAAATATATAATAATGATGAGTTTTTAAAATTAAGTAATAATTGTTTCAATATTAAATTAGTTATTAATAACTAAATAGCAATTATGAAATATAGGGATAACTTTATTGCAAACAAGCATATATCTGCCGTCGATGTGAGGCAAAATCTAAAACATTAATTGCTAACTCTTGGGCTGTACGAATGTCATTGCGTTCGAGAGAAAGATTTTCGTCTAATCCCCAAGCACCAGATAAATCACCCTCTACTAAGACTATTCCTCCTCCATTCCATAGCTGAATTTGTTGGTGATTAATTTGAGGAAGTGCCGCAAATAAAAACGGTTGTGTTCTTAGAGGATGATTTCGGATTAATTCCTGCCAGGATTGTAATGAAATCTCTAACTGAAATGTAATTAACTTTTTGATATCTTCTACTAACAGACGGCTATTTTGAGGAACTTCGATAAAAATAACTCCACCAGTTAGTAAATATTTAATCAGAGTATCTAGCTCTTTTGTATCTAGATTGAGTGCTTGCCAACCAGTCACATAAAGTAAATCGTAATTAGGAATTTGAGAATGCAAGTCAACCTGGGCAATTTCTGACGTTCCATGCAAAGATGCATACAAGTTTCCTATAGATTGCATTAAATAAGAGAGGTTTTCATGAGTGCGATCGCTCACGTTGAGTATAGTTGCAATCTGAACAACAGTTTGCGGTCTAGCTTTTGCTTTCTGACGCGATCGCAAATCTAGCTGGTTGTAGCTTGGAAACAATACATCAGTTGGCGTTTCCAGTTCCACCGTAGCGGGTTGCAACCTAATCCGGCACAATTCTATTTCTTTTTCAGTGGGTGGACTGGTCTTTTCGTCAAACCGGAACCATTCCCGAATTAGATCGGAACCTTGCTTGTGCTTTGGGTTTTGCGGTTCTACATAGCTCACCACCAAGTATACCGTTATGCTTCCGGTGGTAGGAGCAGGAGTGGCAATTCTAAATGTGCGGTCTGTAGAGGGGTCAACAACAATCGGATTACCTTCTAAATCAATGGCAATACCGGGTTGAATTTCTAACCAACGGCGATCGCTAAATTTCGCTGCCGCTTCTGCTGGCGCAGTAATAACACGAACACCCAAACCGTAGACAATCCCCGGTTCGTTAAGAGACTGGTAGTGAACATTTTGGCGTTGTCGATGATACTGCTGGGCTTTTTGCCAGCGTTCAGCGTTCATCATCAAGCTGTCGTAGACATGAAGACGCTGTAAAGGTAGAGGTGGCGGCGAGGGAAAAGATTGATGAGTCATCTTATGGCTATAAAGGCGCATCAAATTTTACAACCAACCAAGATAGTCGCATTTAGTATTAGATGCCAACTTTTTTAGTCAATTTTTGCAATATAGCTGTTGAGTGGAAAATTATATATAAAGTTATACATATAAAACATCCGTAGTTTATCCGTGTAATAGGGGTAATGCTAGTACGCCAATGTTAACTTTTGAATGGCTTAAGTTTTATTCACATAAGTCTTATGGAGTTAATCAAGCCTCAATAGATAAATACCAACCGATAAGGCACGTATAAATACTGGTTACAAAAAAGAATTTTTACTTGTAGGCTTTTCAAGGAATTTGAGGTGTTTAATATATTAATTTATGAGTAATTACTTAGCGATCGCAACTGTTACAGCAACGATCCAAAGAGTCTTACAAAATGGAATAGGAGTAGATATGCCAGGTATACTTGTGACAACAGAGCATCCGGGAGCATCTGGAGAAGGAATACCGAAGAAAAGGGTAAACCTTTATTTATATCAAGCTATCCCGAATCCGGCTTGGCGCAACAATGATTTACGCTCTCGTCGTCCCAAAGGTGAGCTAATTAAACAAGCACAAGCGGGATTAGACCTTTTTTATCTTCTCAGTTTCTATGGAGAGGATAAAAAGTTAGAACCCCAACTTTTGTTGGGTAGTGCTATAGGTAGTATTGTAGACAGTCCGATTTTAACTTCTGAAATGATTCAGGAGACGATGCAGAAAGCGGACAATAATTTTTTACTCGATTCTACCTTAGAACAACAAATAGAAAAAGTGGCGGTTGTTCCGACTGTCATGACAAAGGAAGAACTTTCAAAAATTTGGTCGTCATATTGCCAACCTCCCTATGTGTTATCCTTCGCTATTCAAGCTGGTGTTATCCTGATTGAAGGTAATAAACCAAGTGCTAGAGCCTTACCTGTGCGTCGAATTGCAACATACAGCACACCCAATCAACTAATAATTTCTCAGGTCATATCTGCGGATGGGGCTAATCAACCCATTGTGAGTAATAGTATGTTAATTATTCGCGGTCAGCATTTAAATTCTGAGGCTCTTCAAATCAAAATTGGAGAGACTAAACTAAGACCGCAAAAGGTAGAATCTGACGAGATAAAATTAGATTTATCGATATTATCCAACGAACAACGACATTGGCTAAGGGCAGGAGTACAAAGTTTACAAGCACTGCGTCCAATCCCGGAAAAAATCAAACAGGAACCAGAGCAGATGATTGGTTCTAATGTTGTGCCTTTTGTGCTATGTCCAAAGGTAATGGGAACGAAAGTAACGGAGATAGAAGAAAATATAGATGAGCTTTATAGAGCAAAAGTTCAGGTGGAGGTTGATTTAATTGTAGGTATAGGACAAAAGGTATTTTTGTTTTTAAATGAGCGTTCTGCATCCAAGGAAGCTGCTTATATCTTTACTGCTAATTCTCAATCTGTTGATAGCAATGTGGTGATGTTTACTGTGAATGATGTCAAGAAAGGAGAATATTTAGTCAGGGTACAGATAGATGGTGCAGAAAGTCCTTTAGAGGTGGATACACAAGTAGTCAGTGAGACTTTTGAGCAGTATGTTCGTCCGGTTGTAGGGATTGGGTAAAACTGGAAAGCTGTTTAAGGTGATTTCCAAGAAAGAATTTAGCGATTAGGAGAGCGAACAGCCGTTCTCCCCGACGATGGAATGATGTTGGGTGGTAATTTTTATAACATAGGTAGCTAGTTTATCCTTCACTTTTAATATCCGAGTTTTTTTCTTAATAATGATTATCGTGCGGTAAGATGGGAGGTGAGATTTTTTTTAATTAAGGTGAGAAGTTGAGGGACTGGCAAGCGCTAGATGTTTAGCTGCTTTTAACTAGGTTTATTAGCCTCTCAATCCTGTTATCTAATTGTTGTTTGTACACTAATTCTTCTACCCACTGTTGAGGAATGTTTTTGTACCCAAAACGCGCTCCTAACAATGCCCCTGCTACGGCAGCATTTGTGTCAGCATCGCCTCCTTCATGAATAATTTGTAGAATTCCATCTTCATAAGATTGTGCGTGTTGAAGTGCCCAAAACCCAGCCCCCATTGTCTTAAGGGTGTACCCAGTTCCACCTTTTTCTCCTGGATTTAAACCTTCATCTAAATCCAGCACTTCTAAGGATAAAGTTGCGGCTTTGTTAAAATACTCTTGAATAGAGGGATGGTATTCTCGTACAGCGATCGCTATTGATTGCATTAAAGAATTAATATCACTCTCTTGGCGTAATAAAGCACTGATTGCAAGACTTACTGCCACGCATGAACCAACGCAACGCGGATCGTGGTGCGTAATTTTACAAACCTCCTCAGCATTGCATTTAACTTTTTCAGGAAAGGAATATTCCCAAATACCTAATACAGAAGTTCTCATGACACCACCGTTAGCAGCAGCCTTCTGTCCAGATGCTTCCCAAACCTGTTTAGCAGCAGTAAGGGGATTTTGCAAAAAATCAGGAGAATACACCACAGAATATACAGTTTGACCCATACCCATACCATCTGTAACTGCCCAATGATGAAAGCGCGCAGCAATATCGAGTATGTCAACTTGCTGTTTTTCCAGCAAACTATCTAGGATGCACAACATCTGGTCAGTATCATCTGTCCAATCTCCAGGTGTCCAACCACTTACATTGCGATAGCGAACAATTTGACTGTAGCTTCTCAACCCATCTGGATACTCTTTGCGAACTTGAGATTTTGGTATCCATTCTGTTCCAAAACCCAGGGCATCTCCTATTGCTTGACCGAAGATGATGCCACGAATTTTATCAATTACAACTAAATCCATATTATTCTTCCTCCACTAAATTATCTGTTTAAGATATTTCCCATTATCTATCTATGCTTCTGAGCGCAGCCAGCCCGGTTCAATATACTCTATAGTCAGTAAGCGTACATAATCTAGTAATTATGCATATTGCTTGATTTTCGGATATTTTGATGCTGCCATATACCAGTTGATAATAGTTCCTCTATTAAAAACACGATTTGTCCGCAAACAGGTATTAAATATACAAAATCTACAGGATTTATTACCTTTAATCTTGCAGGTAAATGGAAACGTAAACGCTTTGGAGTTGCGCCGGAAGAAGGTTGGTTTATCCTAACTAATTTAGATGATTTAGATTCGGCTAATTATTGCTTATAAACAGCGTTTTGATATTGAAGAGATGTTTAGAGATTTTAAGAGCAGTGGTTATAATTTAGAAGATACTAATGCATCAGCACAACGGCTAATTTCTCTTATATTATTAATCTCGCTTGCTTATACAAATGCAACAATATCAGGTCAAAAAATTAAACGTATGGGTGTCCAAAAATATGTTGGACGAATTAAATAATCTAAGCGGACTGTTCGACGACATAGTAGTTTTTATATTGGTCTTTATGGTCACAATTGGATCAATTTCATGGAAAATTCCTATGAATTAGTCGCCGAATTATTGACATTAAATCCTAATAAACGTAAGTACTATCAGTGAGGAGAGAGGGCTATGAGGCCTATTCTATCTGTGTCCTAGCCCTTTTTGTCCCCCCATAAGAGCGAATTGACTCACACAGCAATAAACTTGGGTGGAATGTAATCACATAGCCAGATTATTCCATTTCCCTCGTAAAATATAACTCCTTTGTGATATGCCTCTACCGCTAGAATTTCAAGAATCACAGGATTTACAGTCTTACGCTTGGCTGCTAATTCTGCCTGTTTCCTGTCAGTTGAAAGATGTACCTGCTGCCGAGTCATAGGTTTCAAACCCTCTGCACGGATTACTAATACTATATCCATTGCAGTACCGTGGTACAACACTTGAGGGGGTTCAGCTTGTCTTCTTACTAATTTACCTGGAAAGGAATGACCATAAAGTGCTCGAATTTTTCCATCTTGCATCTCATGACGACGTTTACTAGCTCGGTTAATCATCATCACAAGGTCATTTTCATCTAACTTTTCCCATTCGCTCTGCTGACTACGTAGAGATGATAGAAGATTGGCTACAGAGACCCAACCTTCTTCATCAATTTCTAATCCATAGAGCCAAGGCTCATGACGTAGAGCATGGGATATTACCCGGCTCAAGCTACTAAAATTAATTTTCATAAGTAGGTCGGTTAAATTAAACTTAAAACTAAGTAGCTATATTCTTTTTAGTTCATAAATATTGGGCTAGAAAATTTATATTGGTACATCGTGGCTTTTGTTATCAAAATTAATTAAGCTTAATTCTTGATCCCAGTACCTTTTTGAACTAAATTTTCCATTGATTTCTAAATAATACATCACAGCATTTTGCTTAAAATGCCACTCTATACCTCTAACTATGCCTACTCTCTCTGGATGATTAATTACTCGTACTTGCTTACCAAATGAAAATAAGGGGGTAGAAACTTTTTTGTAAAGCATTGGCTTTACATGATACATATCTTCATTATACTGAAGTGTTAAAAAATCCTTATCTTCAGCAATACAGTGAAATACTTTGCCATTAGGTAAAAGAGCTTTGAATCTTTCTATGTCATTAGAAGAAATCAAATATTCCCCATGTTCAGGAAACCATTGGTAAAGACCCCAAGTGCCATCAAAGTTGCTCATATAATTAATCTCCTATTGATCATAAGGTTTGAAGCCCTGGAAATTTTTATGAAAAAGTTTGTTAGGAAGCTTGGTAAATGACTCTCTAGCAGCTTCTAACGAGTTTGCACCTGGCTTAAAGTGACCAGATGCATTATTCACTGAATAAATTTTACCGCCGCGTATATCCACAATACCAGCAGCCAGAACACGTGGGTTTTTTCCTCCAATGAGGGTTGGATGAGGCATACGTTGCCCAGCACGGGTGCCAATTATGATATTCCCTAACTCATCCACTACATACATAAACTGACCAGTCATTTGCTTGCTACCAATCTTGCCGGACTCAGTAACTATATCTGCAAGCTTACGCGCTGTTGGGTTTTTAATGTAACTACCATTGACAATAACTCCAGCTGCTTCGTCAGCAGCCCGTGTCGCTGGATCTACACCCCAAGTTTCGCTTCTCTCACCTATATTTGCATTCTCAGCATTATTATTCTCAGGAGAATTATTTGTTGCACTATGAAAAACCACCCCCAGCCGAGCAGCAATACTGGTTAAAGCAGAAGAGGATGTAGCAGAGCCATGTAGTCCCAAAGCCACTCCTCCAGCCACAGCAGGGGCACCGACAATACAGCCTACACCTGTTACACATAAAGTTCCACCCCCAGCGGCTGCACCGCCACCTCCAACAATTTCTAATATTCCTGTAACAAGGGCTAATCCATCTCCTAATGACCTTCCTGCCTCAAATGTCCATGATTTGGGAAGCCCTTGCTCATCTCTTGCAACGAATCGAGGCGTATCAAGGTTTAGCGATGGGAGATGCAACAGGCGAGATTTCCCACCAATTTCAATAGTGTATTGATTAATAATTACTGCTTCTCTTCAAAAAGCCGCTTGTTATAGAGAGCTATTTGATTCCAAAAAATAGATTCAGCTAAAAACAGGATAATTGCACTGTATTCTTGAAACTCGGCATTAGGGTAGTCAATCCAAGTCACAATTATTTTACCTTTAAATTCTCCGCGTATTTCTTGAAGTTCTGGCTCAATTTCTAAACTTGTGCATAATTCATCTAAATCGATAGGGATACCTGATGGATATGTAAACAATCTAGATAAAAAAATATTTTCACCAGACACTAAGTCAGCGCTTAAACTACTAAGTTTATCTTCTAAAGTTAAAGTCTCATCAAATTCTAAAAATTCCATACTTTCTTTGCCTCTTCCATAAATTGTTGATATTCTGTTTCAGATATCGGTCGCCTAGACCCGTTTCTTAGTAGTCTGAGATGTGCATTTTTTGTACGTTGGTTAATACTAGTTACTAGCTTACCTTGTCTATTAAAGATTTGTTCTCTAGAACCTTGTGCGCGAACAACAATTGTATCTCTTTCAATATCCACAAACACATCGCCTTGTCTCGCCTTCTGAAGGTCATTGAGTGCTTGACCAGTAGGACGACCTTCTTGAGCACGTTGTTGGGCATGGTCTGTTCTACGTTGATCTTCTGGATTACTGTTCTCATCTTTTTCTCCACTCGAACTATGAAAAACCACCCCCAGCCGAGCAGCAATACTGGTTAAAGCAGAAGAAGATGTAGCAGAGCCATGTAGTCCCAAAGCCACTCCTCCAGCCACAGCAGGGGCAC
>NZ_JABXKL010000070.1 GCF_017114995.1 Nostoc sp. NMS9
ATGGGATATCACGATTACTCCAGTTTGATTGGGATCTTATTTTCTTGCAAGTCCCTTACCGCATCTATTCTATGTTTAACCTTATCAAAATCAATATTTACCCAAATATAGGTTTTATCAGGTCTTTGCCGCTTGTTATTCATATATGGTTTTACTTGTCAATATATTTTGTTATATCTATACAATATAGTCTTCTCAATTTCTAAACTACTTTCTCTAGATATATAAGTAAATATGCTTAATATTTACTTAAGGTTTTATCGCAATCCGATTTGATTTTTAAATTTATTTGCGTGGTGTGTGAAGCATAGCGCAAGCGTTATAGGCACGGGATAGGGAATCAGCCTTAGTTATACAGAGTTTTTTCTCGCAATCAAATAGGATTGCTATAGCTGCAAGAAGTCTATTGAACTTCTTGCATGAATCAAAGAGCTTTCACCCTAAATCCCTCTCCCAAGTTTGGGAGAGGGACTTTGAAATTGGCTCCCCTTCTCCCAATTTTAGGAGAAGAGGTTGAGGGATGTAGCAAGATTCCGTAGGGTGGGCAAATTTTGCATTTGTGCAAGAGGTCTAATCAAATGGTGATTTGATTAATATGGGCGCACAATTATTATCTATCTATTGAAAGAGACGCGATATTTCGCGCCTCTAAGAACCAAAATCAAAATTCTAAGTGTTAGCTTAAATCTTTGTTTGTAGATATTGCACCAATTGCGGTGCTTGCATCACTCCCTCTATCCGCTCCACAGGCTTACCCTGCTTAAACAGTACTAAGGTTGGGAGAGAAGCAATTTTATACTCAGTAGCCAAATCTGTGTATTTTTCTGTGTCGATTTTGACAATCCTTAAGCGATCCTTAAGTTGGGCATTGACTTGCTCTAAAATTGGCACCATCATTTGACAGGGACCACACCAGTCAGCATAAAAATCTACTAATACAGGTACATCAGAAGCAGACAGCATATCTTCAAAGCTGTTAAATTGCTTTTTAGTTGCCATGTGACACACACCGATTTTCAATTGTTTGTTTCAATAGTAGTTCTTAGAAAATAAAATCGGTATAGGTTTATGGGTTTTTGTTGGGAAAAGATTAGATTAGTTAATATAGAATGATTTGCTAGCCAAAAATCTTAAATAATTATAATAAAATACGTATATTATTTTAAGTTGTGCATCTGCATTAGATATGTATTGAAACCTATCCTGACCAACCAAATAATTATAAAGGCGTTCACAAGAGTGATATCAACGAAGGGTGTAGCTGCAACACTTTCTAGTCTATCCAGCCAGGTGAATATATTGCTTCAAGTTATTCATCCATTCACACTATAGATATTTAATTATAGTAAAACGTTAATTCGTGTTATTCGAGTTATATAGCAATCCTATTTGATTTGTGAGAATTCCAACCCACAGATCCTTGACTTTTATCAAGTCACGGATCTTGTTTCTGCGCGTTTGATTCAGGATAGCTACATCTAGCTAAATACCACGTATAACTTTATCTATTAGCTATCTAACTTGCAGCATCACAGCAAGATTATCACCCTGCAAGAGTTAGATTTTATTCAGACAATATTCAGATGTTCCCGAAATCGCCATAAGATAATTAGCGCGGTATTTCTAAGATTGAGGAACATTAAATGACACTATTACAAGATAAAGTTGCAATTGTCACAGGTGCATCCAGAGGAATTGGCCGAGCGATCGCAATTGAATTAGCCTCACAAGGAGCGATCGCAGTTGTCAATTATGCCAGTTCGAGTGCTGCTGCTGAGGCAGTTGTTACAGAAATTACAGCAGCAGGAGGTCAAGCGATCGCCATCCAAGCTGACGTTTCTAAAATTGAGCAAGTAGACGCACTAGTTAACACCGTCATCGAAAAGTTCCGCCGTGTGGATATTTTGGTCAACAACGCAGGTATTACGCGCGACACACTGCTTTTGCGTTTGAAGCCAGAAGATTGGCAAGCTGTGATAGACCTTAATCTAACTGGTGTTTTCTTATGTACACGTGCAGTCAGTAAAATCATGCTCAAACAGCGATCGGGGCGGATTATCAACATTACCTCCGTTGCTGGGCAAATGGGCAACCCAGGCCAATCAAACTACAGCGCCGCTAAAGCAGGTGTAATCGGCTTCACCAAAAGCGTTGCCAAAGAACTTGCCTCTCGCGGGATCACCGTTAACGCCGTCGCCCCTGGATTCATTACCACTGACATGACTAGCAATCTCAACAACCCCGAAGATATTCTCAAATACATCCCACTCGGTCGCTTCGGTCAGCCAGAAGAAGTTGCTGGGATGGTGCGCTTCCTGGCTGCCGATCCCGCCGCCGCCTACGTCACTGGACAAGTTTTTAATGTCGATGGCGGTATGGTGATGGCCTAAATAGTTCAGCTAAATAATTGAGAGGTAGCGATTGTTCGTAGTTGGCGCTCTAGCGCTAAAGCGCCAACTACGAACTTATTAAATAAAACTTGACAAACTAATTATGAAAACAGACTCCATTTTTTATCGTTTATTTCAAACTTTTCCCAGTGCTTTTTTTGAATTAATTAATCTGCAAGCATCAGAAGCAAATGCATATAATTTCGCTTCAGTAGAATTAAAGCAAACAGCATTTCGCATTGATGGAGTCTTTCTTCCTGTTGCTGATACTAGTAGTCAGCCGATTTATTTTGTGGAGGTTCAATTTCAAAAAGATAACGAATTTTACGCTCGTTTATTTTCAGAAATATTTCTGTATTTACAACTTTACGCACCTACTACAGATTGGCGAGCAGTAGTTATATTCCCTCGCCGCAGCCTTGAACCAACCCAAGTACAACCGTATCGAGTCTTACTCGAAAGCCAACTTGTAATGAGGCTATATTTAAACGAGCTTGGAGAAGTAGCTGAACATTCCTTGGGAGTTGGTATCATCAAATTAGTAGTTGTAAATAAAAAACAAACTCCCCTATTAGTCAAAAGTTTGATTACAAAGACACGTTCCGAATTGAGCGATAAAGCACTTCAACAAAAAGTGCTAGATTTAATAGAAACAATTGTACTTTACAAACTACCGCGTATCAGTCGTCAGGAGTTAATAAAAATGTTTGGACTCGGTGATTTTGATATCAAAACTACTAGAATTTATGAGGAAGTCCGTGATGAAATCATTGAGGAAGTCCGTGATGAAATCATTGAGGAAGTCCGTAATGAAGTCAGGCAAGAACAGACTCTAGAGGTAGTCATGCGTCAGCTACAACGACGCATTGGTAATTTGAGTCAGCAATTGTCAGAGCGTATCAGTCAGCTATCTATCGAACAGCTTGAAAATCTAGCCGAGGCACTGTTGGATTTTTCCACAGAAGGAGATTTAGTCGCTTGGTTGCAAGACAATTCAAATCAAGCTTGAATTTTTGGTGGACTGAATAAACCATAGTAGGGCTAGCATTGCAATGCCCACCCTACAAACAACTAAGGCTGTTGGCGTATCCTTTGCCAGACAGTAAAGCCCAAAAGAAGGATAATGCTACTGGCGGTTGTCAGCATCACAGCTAAACTCATACCTTGTATTCTCATCGCTAGCAAGTTGAAAACTAAGGTAATTGACCAAAGCGTAAACGCAGCATGGCGCTGGGAGAGTCCCCAAGCAAGTAAGCGGTGGTGCAGGTGGTCTTTGCCAGGAGTACTGAGAGGGTTATTTCCTGCTAGTAACCGCCGCACAAATACTTGAGTGGTGTCTAGCACCGGTAACAACAGAAATAAAACCGTAGGAATTAGCGCATAAATTGTGTTTTGTTGCAGTTTGCCTAAAATACTAGTTGCTGCCAACACATAACCGAAAAAGTATGCTCCGGCATCACCCATAATAATTCGTGATGGATGGAAATTATGGCGCAAAAATCCTAGTGCAGCACCTCCCAAGGCTGCGAGTACTAAGATTGCCGCGGCACGATTGTTAAATTGAGCTGCAACGCCCAACAAACTCATGGCGGTAATAAAGCTAATTCCTCCTGCCAGTCCATCCATACCATCCATCAAGTTGATGGCGTTGGTAATCCCTACTACCCATAGTACTGTTAGCAACATGGACAGAAGCGAGTCGATGGGAGTGCCAAACAGGACTTTGACGCTGATGCCATTTGCTACGAGCAACAGTGCCGTGACAATTTGCGCCCACAATCGAACAGAGGGCGGTAAGCCAAACTGATCGTCAATAAAGCCCACAAGGACTAATATCGAACCCCCCAACAGAATAGTGAGCACTTGAGCCAATACGTTTTGGAGTTCGATCGGTCGTAAAAGGCTAGCTAATACCAGCGCGGCAATCACGCCCGCATAGATAGCCAGCCCCCCTGCATTCGGTAAAGGTTCTCGGTTGAGTCGCCGTGCGTTGGGTTGGTCAGCCCAACCTACCCGCAAGGCGAATTTGCGTACTGTCGGAATTAAACGCCAAGTTACAAGGCAAGCCAAGAGGAACGTAAATACTACTGCCAACCAGCCGGTGCCGCTAGGGTCGGCAATACCAAGGGACTTAAGGGAGTTGTCTAGATTCATCTCCCAATTCAAGCATTACTGCCAGTATCTAATATGAGCATCACCTGTATATTAATCAATTTTTTTTATTTCCATTTGTAACTTGAGCAGCTTGAGAGATTAGCACTCTGGCGCTGTGAGTGCTAAATTGTCTAATGGAAGCGCTGGAGAAATGAAACATGGCGAAAATTATTGCATTTGACGAGGAATCTCGGAGAGCTCTAGAAAGGGGTGTTAACGCCCTTGCCGATGCTGTAAAAATCACCTTGGGGCCTAAAGGTCGCAATGTCCTTTTAGAGAAAAAATTTGGCGCACCTCAAATTGTCAACGATGGTATCACTGTTGCCAAGGAAATTGAATTAGAAGATCCTTTGGAAAATACTGGTGCAAGACTCATCCAGGAAGTGGCCTCAAAAACTAAAGATGTCGCTGGAGATGGTACAACCACCGCCACAGTTTTAGCACAAGCCTTAATTCGAGAAGGTTTGAAGAACGTCGCGGCAGGTAGTAACCCTGTTAGCTTGAGACGCGGGATCGACAAAACTATTGAGGCATTGGTACTGGAAATTGCCAAAATAGCCAAGCCAGTAGAAGGAAGTGCGATCGCTCAAGTTGCAACTGTCTCTGCTGGTAACGATGAAGAAGTTGGTCAAATGTTAGCTCAAGCAATGGAAAAAGTCACCAAAGATGGTGTAATTACCGTTGAAGAATCTAAATCCTTAACCACCGAACTAGAAGTAGTTGAGGGGATGCAGATTGACAGAGGTTATATTTCTCCCTACTTCGTCACCAACAACGAACGGCAAATCGTCGAATTTGAAAACGCCCGGATCTTGGTGACAGATAAAAAAATCAGCAGCATCCAAGATTTGGTGCCAATTTTGGAAAAAGTTGCCCGTTCTGGTCAGCCTTTGCTAATTATTGCTGAAGATGTCGAAGGTGATGCTTTGGCAACTTTGGTGGTGAACAAAGCGCGGGGTGTACTGGCCGTGGCTGCAATTAAAGCGCCTGGGTTTGGCGATCGCCGCAAAGCTTTGTTAGAAGATATTGCTATTCTCACCGATGGACAGTTGATTTCGGAAGAAATCGGCTTAAGCTTGGATACCGCTGCTCTAGAAGCGCTGGGAACTGCTCGCAAAATCACCATTGACAAAGAAAGCACCACAATTGTCGCTGGTAGTGTCACCAAACCAGAAGTACAAAAGCGGATTGGTCAAATTCGCAGACAGTTAGAAGAAACTGATTCTGAATACGATCAAGAAAAACTCCAAGAACGCATCGCCAAGCTCGCTGGCGGCGTGGCAGTGATTAAAGTGGGTGCGGCAACCGAAACCGAACTCAAAGACCGTAAACTGCGGATTGAAGACGCGCTCAACGCTACTAAAGCTGCTGTGGAAGAAGGTATTGTTCCTGGTGGTGGGACAACCTTAATTCACTTAGCTAAGGTGGTAGAAGCGATTAAAAAGACCTTACAAAATGACGAAGAAAGAATTGGGGCTGATATTGTCGAACGAGCGCTAGAAGCCCCCTTGCGCCAAATAGCAGACAACGCTGGTGCTGAAGGTTCTGTGATCGTCTCGAAAGTCCGCGAGAGCGACTTCAACATTGGCTACAACGCCGCTACTGGCGAATTTGAAGACTTGATTGCTGCTGGTATTATCGACCCTGCCAAAGTCGTGCGTTCAGCTTTGCAAAACGCTGGTTCCATTGCTGGTTTGGTCTTAACCACCGAAGCGATCGTTGTTGAAAAGCCAGAGAAGAAATCCGCTGCTCCTGCCCCTGATATGGGCGGTATGGGCGGTATGGGCGGTATGGGCGGTATGGGCGGCATGGGTGGCATGGGCGGCATGGGCATGTTCTAATTTCTGCTGACCTAGATAAATATTTTTTAAACAGTTTGTCTTGCCAAGGCAAACTGTTTTTTTGTAGCATTGCTGATTCCGAGGCAATATGTTATATCAATTCGTAATTCGTCAGATTAAATCTGGGTAATGACCAAATTAGCAACCTAAATAATTGCTTAATTTAGAAATTACCGTCTTTATATTAATTTTTGTAAAATAACGTGTAAGTTATCCTTAGAGGTTGTTTGAAAAGTATTTCACTGTGATTTTAGGCACTTTTAGATCCCCCCTAACCCACGCCAGTCGCTCCACTTGGGGAGACCCCAAGACCCTTCGGGTTCGGCAGTCCCCCAGACGCTCGTTCCTCTCTACGAGACGCTGCGCGAACGCTACCGCTAGCGCTAACGACGGAAACCGCCAAGACGGGGGCTGCCTCACCGCGTTGGCTCCCCTTAAAAAGGTGGGAACCGGAATCAAAGTCCCCCTTTATAAGGGGAGCCACTGCGTTGGGCGACGAGCCACTCTTGTTGCACGTGGCGTGGATTTAGGGGGATTTAGAACTTTTTATACCGACAATACGACTTTTCAAACATCCTCTTATGTCCTTTGTTATTTAGTAATGACAAATGACTAATGACCAATGACAAATGACTATTAGGTAATATTGCATGGCACGAAAACTACGTCGCCTTCCTAAACTACTCACCAAGCTCTATGAAGACGAGTTCCATCACCAACCAGGGACTATACCTGGAACTATTTTTATTGATGCAGATGCTCCACCACCGATAATTTTTTTGATTGACTATAACCAAACCAATTTCATCCGCGAACAAATAGAAACTCCAGAGGAGTGTGTCCCCTATCTGGAAGCGGAATCGATTTCTTGGGTAGACGTACAAGGCTTAGGTAGTCAAGATATATTACAACGATTGGGTAATGTTTTTAAGTTACATCCTCTAGTTTTAGAAGATGTAGTCAATGTACCAGAGCGTCCCAAAACAGAAGATTATGAAGACCAATTACTATTCATTGCCCGGATGGTAGTGCCAAAGGAAAGAACATGTGGTTTTTATAGCGAGCAAGTGAGTTTGATATTAGGAAAAAATTATTTACTGACAGTACAAGAGGAACCAGAACATGATTGCTTTGAAGCGGTGCGATCGCGAATTGAAAAAAATAAAGGTATCATCCGTAAACAGGGAGCGGATTATTTAGCTTATGCTCTGTTAGATGCAATTATTGATGGCTTTTTCCCAGTACTGGAGCTTTATGGTGAGCGAATCGAAGAGTTAGAAGAGGAAGTAATAGTTAAACCTACTCCCCAAACACTACAAAATATTTATCAAATTAGACGAGAATTACTACAATTACGTCGTGCTATCTGGCCACAGAGGGATGCAATTAATTCCTTGATTCGAGATGCTCCCGATTTAATTTGTGAAGAAGTGCGAATCTACCTGCGAGATTGTTATGACCATACAGTGCAAGTGATGGATATGGTAGAAACTTACCGAGAACTATCATCTGGATTAATGGATGTGTACCTTTCGGCAGTGAGTAATAAAATGAATGAAATTATGAAGGTACTAACGATAGTTTCAACAATCTTTATCCCACTGACTTTTGTGGCCGGAATATATGGTATGAATTTCAATACTGAGAAATCACCATATAATATGCCTGAGTTGAATTGGTATTGGGGCTATCCACTTTGCTGGGCATTGATGTTAGCGATCGCACTTAGTTTGCTATTCTTTTTTTGGCGAAGAGGCTGGCTGCAAAATTCTGTAGTAATCAAGCGCAATTAAAAATTGTAGATTAGCGATGAGTGAAATATATATTCATTAGCACCGGGAGTTAAGATTTTTGAGTTATGAGGAGTAGCGACCAGAATTTAGTAGTTTTGACGATTTATATTATCGGTGTTTCCTATGTTTTCAATCGCATGATTGAATCCATCGATGACCAAGTTAAATTTGAGTTTAAAAAAGGAATCGTTGACGAGCAACTCAAAGAACATAATCTCGACGATAAAATTGGAATTTCCTTTAAACTCAAACCCTCATACCCAATTGACGATTTGAAAGATTTAGGAATTAGCATTGAAAATAAATCGGATAATATTGCCCTATACGTTGACTGGGATAACAGTTCTTTAGTCGTTGAACATAGTAAGCAATCGCGCCGCGTAATTCGGAAATCACCAGACTTAACCCGCGACTTAGCAGTACCCCAAAGTCCTAGTTTGATTGCTCCTAAAAAAACACTTTCTGAAACAGTAACAGCAGAAGATGTTTTTGAGCGCGATCAAGTAGCTGGAACCTACTTAGCTAAAAAACCACTAATTGATATCAACGGTCTGCAAAAAGGGCAAAAAAAGTTGTATAACGACTTTATTAATAGAAGAAAGGAGTTGGACTTTTCCTTGCAACTGGTGCTACGGATATCTGAGGTGCGTTTAGGTTTATCCCCAGGCCGTGATTTTCCTCCCATTAGTATTATCAATTGTCCTTTCACAGTCAGGAAACTACCTTGGACTTACGCTCTACCTTGGAATAAAAAAAAGTAATGCCATGTCAACATACTAGGGACTTCCAAGATTACACTGGATCTAAGGAGAGAGTAGGCGCAGGCGGTTGCAGATCAGTCATAGTTACTGGTTTGAGGAAAGTCCGGACTCCCGAAAGACCAAACTTGCTGGATAACGTCCAGTGCGAGCGATCGTGAGGATAGTGCCACAGAAAGATACCGCCAGGACAATTAAAAATTAAAAATTAAAAATGTAAAATGAGTAATTTTTAATTTTTAATTTTACATTTTTAATTGATCTGGTAAGGGTGCAAAGGTGCGGTAAGAGCGCACCAGCAGTATCGAGAGGTGCTGGCTCGGTAAACCCCGGTTGGGAGCAAGGCGATAGGAACTACGGTTGGTCTTTTACCAGTTCCGCTCAATGAGAGCCGCTTGAGGCGTTTGGTAACAAGCGTCCCAGATAGATAACTGCCCTCGCAAGAGAACAGAACCCGGCTTATGTCCTGCTCTCTCCCCTCTAATGGAGTATGAACCTTTCATGGTTTGTACTCTATTATTTTTTGTACGGGTTTTATGCGATCGCTAATTCATCATCTAAAGCATTCCCAATATCTCTAATGCTGTATCCAGATGCCATTTAACCCGATAGAGTCCAAACAGTTTCTCTTGACTGTACCGTGCTGGGTACTCTAGTTTCCTTCCCTCCATCGTCACCTTGAGTAATGCTGACTGCTCTGGTGTCGGTGTTCCCATAGCTTCTAATGTCGCTTCTAGCGCTTCTACTTGAGAAAGCATAGGAGACTTTAATCCTTTATTCTCCGATACTTGCTTGCAGGCTATAACAGGAAAAGTCAGGAGTGCGTTAATATAAGATGCTTTATCCGCAGGGTTTCCTATTGCTTGGATGCCGTACTGTATCAGACACAAATCGCGTAATGCTCTCAAGCTTTTAACTTCTAATTCTGTGCGCGTGAACATAAAATAGAGTTACCTCTTGTAAAAGTGGGAATCGGTGGTGAACTAGTTTGCAAGACACGAACACCACCGAATTAAACTCTATTCCGTTGTTAACATCGACTTCAAGCTGTATTTACGTTTCTATATAAATGGCTAAAGCTAAGGGTAAACCTGAAAATTTTGGAAACCAACCAAGCAAGGAATTAACAGAACAATTGAATTTTCGTGTCACCAAGGAAATGAAGCAAGAAGTAAAAGCTAAAGAAGATCCTCCTGAATTTTGTCGTCAAGCTATCCAAGAGAAGCTAGATAGAGAGAAGTAGCGAAAAGTTGTTAGAGTAATAGTCCAAGAGATTTAGATATATAAGTATAGATAGCTAGTTACCTTCCCCTACTACCCTGCCCCTCTGCTCCCCTGCCCCTCCGCCCCCCTGCCCCTCCGCCCCCCTGCCCCTCCGCCCCCTGCCCCCTTTTCCCCTTATCATGTAATGCCCCTTGCCTATCCACGCCGTCAACGGCAACTTGAAAGTTTAGTCCAAAAATTTGGTTTGTCGCTAGAAGCACCTATAAAGTGGGAACTGCTGGATTTAGCGCTAACTCATCCCACTGTTTCTGATTCGGCAAATTATGAACAGCTGGAGTTTGTTGGTGATGCGGTGGTGCGGCTGGTGTCGGCTGTTGTGTTATGGGAAAATTATCCCGATTGTCCAGTAGGGGATTTTGCGGCAATTCGTTCGGTGTTGGTGAGCGATCGCATCCTCGCCCAATTGGCCAGAGTTTATGGTTTGGAGTTATACTTACTAGTTGCTGGTAGTGCTACCGCTGATAAAGTTGGTCTAGAGTCACGACTTGCAGATGCTTTTGAAGCCGTTTTGGGTGCGCTTTACTTAAGTACTCAAAATCTGGAATTGATTCGCTCTTGGCTAGATCCCCACTTCCACGAACTAGCAACAGAAATTCGCCTCGATCCTGCCAGATTAAATTACAAAGCTGCTCTCCAAGAATGGACTCAGGCGCAATTTAAAGTTTTACCAGAGTATCGGGTTGTGGAAATAACTCAACCGCATCGCAATCAAGAACGTTTCATGGCTGAAGTGTGGCTGCACGGAAACAAACTCGGAGAAGGTAAGGGGCGATCGATCAAAACTGCTGAACAAGCCGCAGCTAAAGTAGCTTTTTTAGCAATTCCTAATCCGCAAATACCCTGAGTTTAAAAGAAGGGAGATTAGTCGATAATCAGTTGATTGTCAGTGGTCATTTGTCCCTCATCTTTTGTATACAAATAACTAATGACAAATGACAAATGACTAATGACTAATAACTAATGACAAATCAAATTAAAATTGCTGTCATCGGAGTTGGGCGTTGGGGAGTGCATCTGCTGCGGAATTTCTTAGCACATCCCCAAGTAAATGTAGTTGCTGTAGTAGACCCCCATCCAGAACGATTAGCGGCGGTCAAGCAGCAGTTTAATTTAGATAAAAATGTACTATTAACAACCCAGTGGCAGGATTTAAAGACAGTGCCAGGATTAACAGGAGTGGCGATCGCCACTCCTGCTACCACCCACTATGCTTTAATTAAAGACTCTCTCCAACAGGGATACCATGTTTTAGCAGAAAAACCCCTAACTCTCGACCCCGTAGAATGTCGGGAACTTTGCCAGTTAGCAAAGCAGAATCATTTAATACTCATGGTTGATCACACTTATTTATTTCACCCAGCAGTTGAGCGAGGAAAAACTGTAGTACAAGAGAGGAAATTAGGTGATTTACGCTATGGCTACGCGACACGCACCCATTTAGGGCCTGTCCGCCAAGATGTTGATGCGCTCTGGGACTTAGCGATTCACGATATTGCTATCTTTAACGCTTGGCTGGGTCAGATCCCTGTGAAAGTACAAGCAACGGGTACTGTGTGGCTACAGGGAGCAGGTGAGCAGGGGAGCAGGGAAGCAGAAGGGAAGAAAGCTACAAATTCTCCTCTGCTTCAAGGTTTGTCCGATCTAGTATGGCTAACACTGACATACCCAGATGGCTTTCAAGCTTATATTCACTTGTGCTGGCTGAATCCTGATAAGCAGCGACGCCTGGGGATTGTAGGTAGCCTTGGTAGTTTGATTTTTGATGAAATGTCGCGATCGTCACCTCTAACGCTGCTATATGGGGAGTTTGAACAGCAGGGCAATCATTTTATTCCGGTAAATCAAAAGCAGGTAGTCCTGGAATTAGAACCAGGGGAACCATTGGGGCGAGTTTGCTCTTGTTTTGTTGTCTCTATCCTCAACAATACTCCCTTAGAGGTTTCGTCTGGCTGGGTAGGCACACAGTTAGTAGAAATTCTTGCTGCATTAACAGTATCTCTTGAGCAAGGCGGTCAACCTATTTTTCTTAACAACTGCTCTCAACTGTAATTTTCAGTTAAATAAAACTTATCTAAAGTTTTCCCAACTACACCTTTAGAGGTTATTTGAAAAGTGTTTCGCTGTGACTTTAGGCACTTTTAGATCCCCCCTAACCCCCCTTAAAAAAAGGGGGGAACCAGAATCAAAGTCCCCCTTTTTAAGGGGGATTTAGGGGGATCTAAAACTATTTGATACCGACAAAAGGACTTTTCAAATATCCTCTTATACTACAGTCTACGAAGCTCTGAGGTTCATCAACGGAGTTCAAAGACTCATTCACGAAGCTCCGAGGTTCATCAACGGAGTTCAAAGACTCGTTCACGAAGCTCTGAGGTTCATTAACGGAGTTCAAAGACTCATTCACGAAGCTCCGAGGTTCATCAACGGAGTTCAAA
>NZ_JABXKL010000035.1 GCF_017114995.1 Nostoc sp. NMS9
ATGGGATATCACGATTACTCCAGTTTGATTGGGATCTTATTTTCTTGCAAGTCCCTAAGTACCAGCCTGTAACACTCATGACTTGTTCACAGGTGCAATGGCATCGGTAATGAATAAAAATAAATCAGAATGATTTTTTATGAAGCTTCAGCCTCTTTGTCACCCCGTCAGTGGGCAGACCAAAATATTGCTGAGTCAATGAATTTTACTTTTTACTCAGCAATATTTTGGTGAGAAAGGTTTTCGTGAGTTTCTACGGTTATAACAGAAGCCGACATTAGGATACACTGGCATTTGAATACACCGGAAGTTGATCAGCGACTTAGTTTGTCGCTTCTGGTAACTTCCTTCCTAGTATCCTATCGCTTTTGGCTGTATGAAACTTACTCCAATCTACGGTAAGTCTCCCTGAAGAAGGTTTCTTAGCCTCTAAAACGACTGTCACTGTTTTGAAGCTATAGCCTTAGAATATTTACAAGCTTTACTTCTGAATTAGCTTTCTCTAGATAAAAATACTGTTTTTGCTGTGTAAGCTGACATTCTACCTGTTTCATCCAGATTTGTGTAGCTTATTAACAAATCAGCGGATTCATTAATATTAAGCCTGTTTTACTATTTAGTTTCCTACCCCGACCTATTAGACAGCTAGAGTGTTCATTTCATTTTGTTCAATAGCTTTTAGCCCTTATCGCTCCCATGCTGACCCATCACCGCAAGCCCGTGTGCTTATCACTTATTTCCACTGACCTACCGATCTGGTCTGTTGTCGAAACTGCCGCGACATTGTATCAAAAAGATAGCGACCGATTCCATTTACTGATGACGGCACCGCCCTTAATTAGCTGCGAAGTAGAGAGTGTCATAAGTCCAGAAGACACACTTCCCCAAAGAAAGAGCAAAGCTTACGCCCCTAACAGTCCCAGAATTTTGTGGCTGGAGATTTCCCCTTACCGAGTCATCATGACTATGCAAGGTAATGCTCAAGTGAGTTACCGTCACTTTTGGGAACAGGGTGTTTATGGCATTAGTCGCTATTGGTTGCCAACTGAGTCATTGCAACCTAACGATCCTATTCGTTTACGAAATTTTACTCGTAGCCTAACCCTCAACGGACATCCCTTACCAGAGCATTTGCGGCTGGAATATGAATTGTGGGCAGAAAAAGTCCAATTAGGATGCTACATACTGAATTTGGAAATTAAACATTAATAAGCGTGGGCAGTACCCAACCCCTTCTCCCACACTTGGGAGAAGGGGAGCCAATTTTAAAGTCCATTTCAAAGTCCCTCTCCTTTGGGCTACGGTGTACACACATCTAGGTAATGAAGCCTACACCCTGTACCCCCCTTAACATTGGTGTCAACTTAACGTGAAAGCCAGCCTAGAACCAGCTTGTAGAGATTGTCTCTTATCTCGTTCTTATCTCGTTCCCAGTCTCCGACTGGGAATGCCCGTCGCTGAGGCTCCGCCTCAAGACTTGCGGCAGAGCCGCTTTTGATTTGCATTTTCAGCCTCTTGCTGGAAACGAGATTTGAAAAGGGTTTTAGCTTAAGTTGACACCAATGCCCCCCTTAATCCCCCCGATGCAAAGCTACGGTGTACACACAAGTCGTGAAATTCCACTTGACGCTTGGTTTCGTCCTCTAGCTCTAGGTTGTTGGATTGTTCCGGGAAGTCCGTCATTGCGAACGCGAGTGCGTCTCGTAGAGAGGAGGAACGACGAACGTAAGTGCGTGTCGCAGACAAGCAATCGCAAAAACTACGGGATTATGCGATTACTAAGCGAAGCTCGTAATGACAATTTTATTGGATCTAGAAAGCTTGAAACCCTTGCAGATACCACTTGTGTGTACACCGTAGCTGATGCCTTGGGGGGAAAATCTGGTTCTCCCCCAAGGCATCGGGGGAGTTAGAGGGGGTCGGAAAGACTTGTGTGTACACCGTAGCTCCTTTGGGAGAGGGATTTAGAGTGAAAGCTCATTGATTTATGTAAGAAGTCTATTTACTTTAAGGAAGAAAGAAGTTTTCTGGACTAAAAGTTCTTCTCAACTAAACTTTTTGAATACTCCACAATTGTCTCAACCAATTCAAAATTCAATAAGCCTCCCACATAGAAGGTCTTGCGTTGACCTTGCATAGCTTCTAAGCGATCATAAAATCCCGCTTGCATGACCTCTGAGGTAACGTGAGGAAAGTAAGGCCACTCATCGTAAGTGTAGTAATCATCATCTACCTGCACTCCCAAATTCTTTACTGTCTTTTGAATCCCTTGGAGAACATCTGTTTTAGTGGTTTTTCCCTGGCTATCTAGGCGAGTGTAAAAGGCAATCAGGTCATTGTCAGCAAACTGTTGAGCAATAAACCAGGGATTCCCCACCGCATTTAAGGGAATGACATTAGTTACTGGAGTTGGCATTTCCAGATCGGGAATCAGATACGTAATCAAACTGTAGGGATTGAGAATGATTTGCTCAAATAGGTCTTTCTCTGCTGGTGACAAATCGAGAAAGGTGTTGAGGACATTCAGCGTCAACGGACAAGCTAAAACCAGATAGTCAAATTCTAAAACTTCTTCATGGGTAACAATCTTGTCAAGAATCTGCTCCTGCTCGGTGAACCGCACCCGCGTAATTGCCCCACGCTTGATTTCCTTGATGTCAATATTCAAGCGCACATTTATTCCCCAAGCAACACGCTCCCAGAAGCGTTGGAAACCATCAGTAAATCGTTTAGGCCAACCACAGCGCAAATCTGCACCGTAAGTAACTAAAGTCCAAAAGGTTTCTAGAGTCATGTATTTTAAGGCATAGGCAGTGGGGATTTCGTTTAAATAGCCATAGCCCATCGCGGTAATCGGAATTTCAAACAAAGTTGCTAGACATGACAAATCTTTCTGTGCTAACCACTGTGAAAAAGGTTGAGTGAGTTCAGGATGTTGACTGATACCGGCAAACCCAGGAACAGAAATAATTGGTTCTAGCCAAAGACGCTCCCACCAATAGCGTCCAATGGCTGCCAAAAACGTTACTGGGTCAGTTCCCTCAGTAACGGCATTCATAATTGAGGTGTAGGCAGGTTGTCCTGGTTGAGATTTAAAAGGGTTGTAGACTTGGCCTGGCCCTTCACTGTAAAGTTGAGCGCCGACTTCTTCAGCCATTTTTAGGACTTCTTTGTAGGCAGGGGTGAGATAATTTGCTCCTAAGTCAAAGGAACGGGAATTGTAGGTAATAGAACAGCACAATCCCCCTACCCGTCCAGCTTTTTCTAGGACGAGTACGTTGCGGTAGCCTTGCTTTTTCAAAAAGTAAGCCGTAGATAATCCGGCTGCTCCCGCTCCGACAATACAAATTCGTGCATCTTTAGATACTTTAGTCATAATAGTCTTTCTTCCTAGTAGTAATGTGCCCTGGTTTGAGAATGCTGCGATTAGCAGAAGGCAGGAGGCAGGAGGCAAGAGGTAGGAGGTAGAAATGTTACTGTTCCTCACATTCACGCTTTTAAAATCTCCTAATCTATATGCTCTTTGCCAGATCGCAACTTCTACTGAAAATGCGGATAAACTGCTTCTGTGAATAATTGCTGAATGACTGGCTGGTTAAGTAGCGATTCATAGTCTTGTCGCACGGGGATATCGTAACTAGCAGTGCGAGGAGCGATCGCAGATAACCAAGTAGTGTGCATTGTGAAGCCAAAATCCAGTTGTGGATGGCTCAACTTACATATAGGGCCAGCCCCTAATTGATCGGCTTGGAAGATCCAAATTTCGTTGTTATTTCCCCCAAATACCGTACAAACAATATAGCCATCTGTAGAACTGCCATTGCTGTTCAATCTTGGTACAAACTGGGGTGAACTGATGAAGTAACCGGGGGGCGCATCATAAAAATCTGCCACCTCCATTTTGGTTGTATCTAACCGGAACAAAGAAGAAGGGCGATTGTGGAATGCTTCTTGTCGTTCTAGTAATTCTTTTAGTGGTACAGCCCGGTAGGGATAGTCTTCGTACAAGTTGTAAATAAACTCAGTCAGCAGTTCTGGCCAAAAACCGAGGGATTGCCAATAAATATTATCAATTCGTTTAGGAGGCAATCCAGAAGCTAGCTTTTCTTGGCAAGCGTAGAACCCTATACCCCAATGACGGCGAGTATCGTAAATTACTTTAGCATCTCGAATCTGACCTGTCTCGCCGTCTATTTGATAGCGACCCAGACGACCTATATCCATTTGCCCATTAGATAACATTCCTCCTAACCACAAAGGCGCAGATTTGGGAGCGTCGAATTTTGAAATGTCATACTTGCGAACCCATTCGGCAATATCTGTGGCGCAGAGATGGGCAGTATGCATTGTGATTTGACCGTCAGGGTTTTCGTAATCGGTCAAAAAATGCACTGTTTCTAAGGGAATTACGGCTGGGCGGACTACCACAGTAGTCACATCTGCCTTCAGGTCAGCCCGACGCACGATGTAAATGGGGGAATTGGGCTGCTGCGATCGCGTCAGTAATCGCCGCAGGAGGCGCTCAGTTTCCAAACTATCGGGAATTGGATTATTGAGGATTTGTTCTGGGCCAATCTTCAGGGAAGTGTCCATCAGCACCACATAGTCTTTGGTAATTGCCAACTGATGGATGCTTTGTTCAATTCGCACCGGGGAACCATCCGGCAGCATCAACTCCCAGTGCTGGAGTTTACCGACACCATCCCACCGCATCAGATAAACAAAATCTGGCATAGCAGTTCCCAACAAATTCTCGATCCAGCGGATCAATTGTTGCCAGAGACTTTGAGAAAACTTCGAGAACATTCCCAAGGGAATCTGCAAAGGATTGTTGTCTAAAAGTTGAGCGATCGCACTTAGCAGTTGCTCTAGTTCCTGGGGCAGTTGTTCGAGGTCATAAATGAAACGCGCACTTTCAAGAAAATTACTCAGCGATCGCCCATAGTTAACTAAGAAAACTTCGTTAGTATAACCATCAAAGGTCGGGTGAGACGTACTTAACACTGGGGGAAAAGGATAGGAAAAAGGTAGAAACGGTTTCCACTCAGTGTTGGCTCCCACTGGGGTAACAACCTCTAGGCTATTGGTATCAATTTCGTAAGGACGGCCAGCATCATAAGTAATCATTAATCGCTCTTGGCTGTCTGTAGCCGTATTAAAAGCGAGAAAGGCAATATCTACCTCATCTCGCAAACCCAAGGAAGGGGAGAAGCGCAGCAAACCATGATCGCGAAATTGATGAGAGCGATAAGCAAGATTTTTAAAAGTTGCTTGATCTGCATAATAGCAAGGTGTACGTACCAATTTTGTCTTGACAGTCACCTGTCCGCCTTGCCAGTCTAGGCGGTAAATCATCCCATCACCGTTAAAAATGTGGGTTGCATTCGGATTTGGTAAGCCTCCAGAGGCAACACTACCTACAGGAGCAATAATAAACGTATGTCCAGACAAATCTGCCGGTACATGCCCATAGATCGTATTCAGTGGTAAATTCGATAGTTCCTGACGACTGGCAGTCATTGCTGCCTCTGGAAATCGGGGTTCGGGAATTTTACAATTCATTATTGATACCCTGGCATTGCACTCTGATTTGATGTTTTGCTTTTAGGTATAACACTAGGTTTTAATTTAAAAGTTGAGTTTTTGCTCTCAAATGTCCAAACATCAACTTTTTCAGGATTTTTAAATCCAACTATGAAGAGTGCTGAGTTGAAAGACCGCCTACCCCACCCTAACCCTCCCCTTTCCAACTACGGTGTACACACAAGTCTGAAATATCTGATTAACCAAGGTTTTACCCCACCCTAACCCTCCCCTTGGAAAGGGGAGGGAACTAAATTTCCGGTCTCCCCCCTTTATAAGGGGGGATTAAGGGGGGTAATTCGACTTGTGTGTACACCATAGCCCCTTTCCAAGGGCAGGGAACTAGATTTTCCGGTTTCCCCCCAATGCATCGGGGGGATTAAGGGGGGTAATTAAGTGCTGAGTACTTCTTAATTCACTCAGCACTCAGTATGGTAAATCTCTTAGAATTTAACTGCCTCAGTAAAAATTGATGCTATTTGTTGTCCTGGCTGACAGCGGTCAAGATACATCTGCGCGACTTGATCCCACGGGTTTTGCTGCAAGCAATCTTGAAAATACTCGGCTGCTGCTGCAAATTGTTGTTGTTCGTAACACGCTAATGCTGACGCAAATAACTCTAAAGTAGCCGTTTTGCCTGCACTAACTTTTGGGGGATCGGCTGCAAACACTTCATGAACAGTCACAGCATTTGTCTTACCCTTCACCTTCACCTGACCAACTACACGAATGCCATAGCGATCGCGATTTTGTAAGCGCTCAAAAGTTTGGTCGGTAATTAAAAGTGGGGCGTTGAATGTTTTGGTCAATCCTTCGATTCGCGCTGCTAGATTAACCGCATCACTAATCACTGTGCTATCCATGCGATTCAACCCGCCGACTGTCCCCAAAATGAGCGAACCAGTATTAATCCCAATGCCAATTTGAATTGGTAAGTAACCATTGGCTTGACGTTTTTCGTTGTAGGTTGTTAAGGTTTGCAACATGGCAATTCCCGCTAGTACCGCATCATCGGCATCTCCTGCAAACAAGGCCATGATGGCATCACCAATATATTTGTCGATAAAGCCATTGTTTTCCAGAATGATCGGCTCCATACGACTGAGATAGGAGTTAATAAATCGGAAATTTTCGGCGGGAGTCATGCTTTCTGAAAGGGTGGTGAAGGCGCGAATGTCGGTAAATAAGACTGACATTTCCCGCTGCACCTGATCGCCTAATTGCACATCTATAATGCTTTGCTTATTGAGAAATTGCAGAAATTGACGAGGGACAAAGCGCTCATAAGCTTTGTTGAGTGCGGCTAAATCTGTATACAAACGGGCATTTTCAATGGAAATAGCTGCTTGTGCTGAAAGCAGGTTGAGCAACTCCAAGCGATCTGGGGTAAATGCTCCTGTTGTCAAGTTATTTTCTAAATAGACAATTCCTGCTAACTTTCCTTGGTTAATCAAAGGAGTACACAGAATTGATCGCGGTTGGTATTGGCGAATATAGGGGTCTTTGATGAATTCCCCAATCCCGACTGCTTCGTGGATGGCATCGTTTAGGACTACATTAGTTTTAGTGCGAATGACATAGTTAACGATCGCAGTTGAGAGAGTTTGGTTATCTTCAATACTGAGTGATTCCAAAACCTGAATAGTATTCTCACCAACGGTTCCCTGAGCTTCAATTAGAAATTTGCCTTTGGTTGACAACAGCAAAAACCCCCGTTGCGCTCCGGCGTTTTCCATTAAAATCCGCATTAAGTTAGATAAAAGTTTATCTAGCTGAATTTCTTCAGAAAGGGTCTGAGAAGCTTTGATGACTGTCACCAAATCCAATGATTCGGAGCGACTGGTACTTGTGAGACCGGTCGGGTTAGAAGTAGTGGTTGATAAAGTTGAGTTAACAGCTTTTTCGAGAATGCGCGTTAAAATTTGGGGATACTTGGCTTCTAAATCTTTTACCTTGGCGATCGCTCCCCACTGCAAATAAAGATAGCGGGCTTCTTGCAGATAAACTTGGGCTATCTTCAATTTGTTCTGGGCTAGATAAAATTTGGCAGTTAATTCATTGGCGAGAGCCGCTTCATTAAAATACTGGTTTTCTTGGGCTAAGGCAATGGCGCGATCGTAACAGGCGATCGCTTGACTAGATTCTCCATGCACCCGATGCCATTCTGCTTCTACCAGCGCTAATTTATGGGTATAGTTGACAGGAGAAAATTTCGCCCATACTTGCAATTTATTTTGGTTTGCTGCCACTCGCTGGAGTAACTTTTGACGTTCTGTGGCACTGAGAACAGAAGCTAAAGCTAGTCGTCCTAATGAGTCATAAAAGTGGAACCATCCGACAATAAATAAACCCACTACTGCATCTAAATAAGGAATTGCCAAATCAGCATTTTTGACTGCTGTGGTATAATCTTCAAACCAATAATTCAGCGTTAGGTGATTAGTATAAACATAAAAAATAGCTGTACGAAAGTTACCCTCAATCTGCTGGGGTAACATGGCGGTTGCATCATAAAATTCTCCCACCAACTGACAGGGATTAGCATTTTTGCCCTGTAAATTAGCAACTGCTTGGCGATAAAGTTGGATGAGAACAAAAATCGGTTTTTTCTTAAACTGGTGAACTGCCTCTGCGTAAATAGCTAAACATTCATCCAATTCAGCAAGATTTTGACCACTAAAATAGGAATGCATGGTGCATGTATTGGCAGCAAATGCAGCGTACTCGGTATCACCCGTATCGCGCCCAACTTGAAATGCTGCCTCCAGCGAAGGAATAGTATTTTGGAGTGGTTCTTGCCAGTGGCGGACAAAGGAATTAACTACAAATAAAGTTCTAGCTTGCAGGTGCTTGGCATTGAAGCGGTCTAGCACTTTCAAAGCTAATTCACCAAATTTATATCCTCCTTGCAAATCCCCAACAACGCCACAGAGAATTAAGCCATAAGTAGCGTAGGCAAAGGCCGATTCCGCAGCGTTGCCATATTTAGCGGATATTTCTACCTGTTTAAAGACCGTCAAAGGAAAAACATTCGGGGCTGCTAGGTAGGTTGCGGAGGCAATACTAGCAAGGATGCGAATTGCCGCTAATTTCGTGGGATGGGTGAGTTTTGGCAAGTCGGCTAAGGTGTGTACCTGCTTACCTGCCAAAGCAAGTTTAGTTTTTAACAATCCCAGCATAATTTGCGGTTGACCGGGGTTGTTAGCTAAGGGAATGCCCAGCAGTTGCAGAACTTGCAGACCGAGTTTAGAAGCTGCTAAGAGTTGATCGCGGGCGATCGCAGCTTGGATTTTGATGGCATAAACCTGCACCTGATCGACTGTGTTGCGGGTCTTTTGCAGTACTTCATCTGTGAGTGCATCCATGCGCTCAAAGTCCCCACCCAGATAAGCAGCTTCGGCGGCGGCGGTGTGCAATGCCAAAGCTAGCTGATACTGCTGCCGCCAACAGTTAGCTGCTAGGCAGTTAATCCCCATTGTCAGATAATCTAAGGCTGGCTGATATGCTGCTGAGGCTTTGGCTTTGTTACCTGCTGTTAAGTTCAACTGAGCTAGTTTTTGTCGCTGTTGAGGGTCTGTAATCAGGTTGATGCCGAAATTCAGTTGGTTAACAATGTCAAAAATTTTCTCTTCTTGCTTTTGGGGAGTAATACCTTGTAATAATAGTTGCCCAATCTGCAAGTGTACTGCCTGTTTTTGGTCAGTAGAAATCAGTGAGTAGGCTGCTTGCTGGACGCGATCATGCAGGAATTTGTAGACTACATCCAAATTTGTCAAGTTCGCTGTTACTTCTCGATCGGCAACTTGCAAGAGTTGGTAGTCATTGCCTTGGGGTAAAATTAGTCCTGTTTGCACGGCTTCCCAGAGTTGAGCGGCGACATCTGCGAGGGATTTTGAGCTAGCGATCGCTAAGGTATGCAAATCAAAGGAATTGCCAATACAAGCTGCTAATTTTAAGGCTTCCTGGGTGGCTGCTGGCAGCTTTTGAATTTTCAGCGCCATCAACTCCACGACGTTATCAGTAATCTGGGCTGCTTGGATTTTTGCCAGTTGCCACTGCCATTGTCGCTGAGTGAAATTAAACTGTAGCAATCCTTCTGCATACAGCGACTTCAGAAACTCATTCATGAAGAAGGGATTGCCATTGGTTTTCTGCTGAAGCAGTTCTGCTAGAGGAGTAATTTCTGCTAAATCAGTATTGTTGAGGGTATCGCTCAGGAGTTGTTGAATTTGAGGCAATGCTAAGGGCGTTAAGGTGAGTTCGTGAATAGCTACCCCTGCTTGTTCTAACGATGCGATCGTTGTCCGCAGGGGATGGGTTTTATCTACTTCGTTATCACGATAAGCACCAATCAGCAACAGATATTGACTATCTGCCTGACTAATTAACAACTGAATCAGCTGGAGTGATGCACTATCGGCCCATTGCAGGTCATCCAAGAACATCACTAAAGGATGTTCCTTTTGGGTAAAGACTTTAATAAAGTTTTGCAAGACTAAATTAAACCGAGTTTGCGCTTCTTTGGGCGATAGTTCTATAACGGGTGGCTGCTGACCAATAATCAGTTCCACCTCTGCAATCACTTCGATAATCACCTGACCATTGACACCAAGAGTATCTAATAATTTTTTGCGCCAAGTGGTAATTTCTGCTTCACTTGTAGTTAAGAGTTGGCGAATTAAAGCTTGAAAGGCTTGAATTAAAGAACTGTAGGGAATGTTACGTTGAAACTGGTCAAACTTCCCGGAAATAAAATATCCCCGTTGCTGGGTAATCGGTTTATAAATTTCTTGAACTAGGGCTGATTTGCCAATCCCAGAATAACCTGCAATCAGCATCACTTCGCTCTGACCGTGACTAGCTTGCTCAAAAGCTGCGAGCAAATTTGCCACTTCCGCCTCGCGTCCGTACAGTTTTTGAGGAATTTGAAATTTACCGGAGCAATCTTGCTGTCCTAGTTCAAATAGTGGAATTTGCCCTGTAGCGGTGAACATCTCAAGGCATTGCTGTAAATCTGCTTGCAATCCAAAAGCGCTTTGATAACGCGCTTCGGCGGTCTTTTCCAGCAACTTCATCACAATTTGCGAAAGCGCTGGCGGAATTTGGGGATTGATTTGATCGGGCGGAATCGGTTGTTTGGCAATATGGCTGTGAACCAGTTCCACGGGATCATCGCTAATAAAAGGTAAATTCTGGGTCAACAGTTCGTAGAAAGTGACTCCCAAAGAGTAAAAGTCAGTGCGATAATCAATCGAGCGATTCATTCGTCCTGTTTGTTCGGGAGAAATATAAGCGAGAGTCCCTTCTAAAACATTCAGATTTTGCAAAGTGGGATTTTCCCGCGACAGCAAAGTAGCAATGCCAAAGTCAATTATTTTCGTCTGTTGAGTTGTGGGATTGAGAAGAATATTGGCAGGATTAATGTCTTTATGAATAATCTGTTGCTGATGAATTGCTTCTAAAGCAGCTGCTACTTGTATAGCTAATTGCAAAAAATTCTGTAGCGGTAGAGGCGATTGATTGAGTAACTCACGCAGAGGTTGTCCGCCAAAATCCTCTAAAACTAACACTAAGGTGTTTTGATATTTTTTTAAGTCGTAGGCTTGGATAATTCCCGGCGCTTGAAAGCGACGCGTGAGATCGTATTCAAGTTTAAACCGGGCGATCGCTTCTGGGGATGGGTATTCTTGCCACAGAACTTTCAGTACTACTGGTTGTCGATCTAACTCTCGATATCCCCGATAAACCTGAGAATTGGGGCTTGCGTGCAGTTCTGTCAGGACTTTATACCCTTCCAGTGTGATCATAGATTACTCAAGCTTTTTCTGTATTGTAGGGTCTATTCAGTATAAATTGCTTACCTTGCAAGTGAACAGAGATTAGCCGAATGCTACAGTGAGTGGATTGGACGAAAGCGATCGCCTAATGCATATAACGCAATACGCTTGGCTTTGTGAAAAATTGTAGGTTGGGGAGCCACTGCGTTGCGGGGGTTCCCCCCGTTGAAGCAAGTGGCGTTTGAGGGACGAAACCCAACACCTCAAAGTCTTGTATTTGTTGGGTTTCACTTCCTTACGGGACGCTACGCGAACGTTTAACCCAACCTACGCATCTGTTTCATTCTTTTCTGGAATTCGTATAAGTCAAAATCTAAAATCGCAAACGACGCTTCACAAATGTCAGTATTGGATTAAATCTAACTAACTCAGGATAAACAGGAATAAAAGACAGCTTTTGCTTGCTAAATCTAACTGCTAACGTCCTTGCTGAAGTAAAAATTTCGGCTTCATAAATGTCTATTTCCGAAAGGCCGATGATTTTGTTTAACGCTTCTGCATTGCCAATATTACCCAAAGCCGATGCCACGTAGTATCTCACGTCAGAATCAGAGTTCTTGAGGGCGGCGATTAATCCCCGCACAGCTTCTGCATTGTCAATTTTAGCCAAAGCCGATACCGCGTTGCGTCTCACCTCATAATCAGAGTCCTTGAGGGCGGCGATTAATTCCGGCACAGCTTCTGCATTGCCAAT
>NZ_JABXKL010000012.1 GCF_017114995.1 Nostoc sp. NMS9
GCTAATCCTCCGAAACCTTATTAGGTTCTAGTTTCTAGCCAACGAATCGCACTACTTCCTTTAAACCAACATCCTGAACGCGAAGTAAGTCAAGATTCGGTTGACGCAGAAATAGTCCTCGCACAATATCGCCATTAAAATTTTCATCGCTCAATAACTTCAGCATTGACATTTTTCAGATTATTGCTGGGCTAATAAGCGAGAACGAATTAGGCTCAAATCAGGTTGAACATTTGAAAGACGTTGATGAACAGATTCAGCTAATTGTTCACGTTGTTCGAGGTATAATTCCACAGCATCTCGATGTCGAAGGTAGTAGCCAATTGTCAGGTATACATCAGATAATGACAAGGATGAGTAACGCCCAACAATAGATTCAGGGGATGCACCATCTTGAAAGGTACGAATCACTAGTTCTAGTAAAACCCTTGTATTACCTACCCGAATTGCACCTGTTGCATCTTCACTTAAGGGAGGAATTTCTTGTTCTATTGCTAAAGTCATAGTGTAATTATTCCAAAAACGCTAATATCTAAATTTTAGTGTGGTGCTAATTCGTAATTCGTAATTACAAATTATTTTAATCTGTAGCCTTCGTTTGCAGAATTGATGTTAAATCGAGTATATGTGAAAGACTGATATTGCTTGTTGAATATCACGATCGCTCATCTGAAAATGAAAATACCCGACGGAATTTAACTTGACTAAGCTTTTTCCGCCATGATTCCATGTAGATATAGAACACGGGTGTTAAATACAGCGTCAATATCTGAGAAAACACCAGTCCGCCGACAACTGCAATACCTAAAGGACGACGGGATTCTGAGCCAGCCCCAAATCCGATCGCTATGGGCAAGGTTCCCATTAATGCTGCCATTGTCGTCATCATAATCGGACGGAAGCGCACCAAACAGGCTTGATAAATCGCCTCAGATGGCTTTTTCAATTCTTCTCGCTGGGCAACAATTGCAAAGTCCACCATCATAATCCCGTTTTTCTTGACGATGCCCACTAAGAGAATTATGCCGATGAAAGAATAAACATTGAGTTCGACATGGAATAATATCAGTGTTAACAATGCCCCAAAACCTGCTGAAGGCAAACCAGAAAGAATCGTAATTGGGTGAATGAAATCCTCATAGAGAATACCCAAGATTAGATAAATTACTAGGATGGCGATCGCTAACAGTAAACCCAAACTTGGCAGTGAACTTTGAAATACCTGGCTTGCGCCCTGAAAGCTGGTGCTAATGCTCTTAGGAATCACCTGATTAATCAGTTCTGCAATTTTTTGGTTGGCATTTCCCAAGGACGCACCGGGGGCGAGGTTAAAGGAAATGGTAGCGGCGTTCATCCGACCGTTATGATTGACCATTAACGGGCTGACTCCCTGAGATAGTTTGGCGAATGTCTTCAGAGGAACTGCCACTCCTGTGCTGGAGTTAATGTATAGCGTCAACAGAGCATTGATATCTTGCTGATATTGCGGTGCTAATTCCAAAATCACCTGATACTCATTGGTTGCTGCATAGATGGTTGACACTTGGTAGGAACCGTAAGCACTTCTAAGGGTATTTTCGATTTGCTCGGCGGTAATCCCATAAGTTGAGGCTTTATCGCGGTCAATGTCAATTTGAATCTGGGAAGCAAATTGTAAATCGCTGTTGACATCCTGGAGTTCTGGCAAGTTCTTCATCTTAATCACAAGTTGGGGAACATATTCCTGCAAGGGTTTGACATCAGAACTCTGAAGTGCTATTTGATAAAGTCCTGTGCTTTGTTGAGCGCCAATGGGTATCGCTGGAGGATTTTGTAAGAATACTTGGATGCCTGGAACAGTGGCAAGTTTGGTTCGCAAATTTTGCACGATTTCGTCGGCCCCAAGTTGGCGCTGCGATCGCGGTTTTAACCGAATAAACAAACTCCCGGAATTGGCTGCAACTGCTGCCCCACTGCCACTAGCACTCGCTCCCGCCCCGATATTGGAGTTGACTGCATCTACATTTGGATCTTGGCGGATCAGGTTAGCAACTGTCTGCTGATGCTGGACAAGATTATCGAAAGAGGCATCCTCTGCTGCTTGGGTAATACCTGTAATTTGTCCGGTATCTTCACTAGGAATAAAGCCCTTGGGAACTACCACCAACAACCCAACTGTCACTGCCAATAGAACGACAGATAAAATCATTGTGGTGCGGTGATATTTTAAGACTTTTTTGAGACTCCAATCGTACAAACCGAGGAAGCGATCGAATACATATTCTGAAGCTTGATATAAACGACTTTGATTAGCATGATCCACAGGACGCAGAAAACGGCTGCACAACATCGGAGTCAGAGTCAAAGACACAAAACCAGATACGAGAATTGCAACTGCGATCGTCACAGCAAATTCATGAAATAATCGTCCCAGGACTTCACTCATGAACAACATAGGGATGAAGACTGCAACTAAGGAAAGGGTCATCGATAGGATGGTGAAACCAATTTCTCTCGACCCATTCAACGCCGCTTCTAACGGACGTTCCCCCATTTCCATGTGACGGACAATATTTTCTAGCATGACGATCGCATCATCTACTACGAAGCCCACCGAAAGGGTCAACGCCATCAGTGATAGGTTATCTAGTGAGTAGTGCAGCAAATACATCACCGCAAAGGTTCCAATCAGCGAAACGGGTAATGCCAAACTAGGAATCACCGTCGCCGAGAGGTTCCGCAAAAATATGAAAATCACTAAGATAACTAGAGCGATCGTCAAAATCAAGGTAAATCTGACATCATCCACCGAATCTCGAATTGACTGAGACGCATCATACAGAATCCCAATTTCCACGGATTTTGGAATCTGGTCTCGCAAATTCGGGAGCAATTTCTTAATCGTGTCTACAACTTGTACTGTATTGGTTCCAGGCTGTCTTTGAATGGTGAGAATAATCGCGCGGGTGTTATTGTACCAGCTTGCTACCTTGTCATTTTCTACACTATCAACAATCCTACCCAGTTGATTGAGATAGATGGGCATTCCATCTTTGTAAGACACAATCAACTGGCGATAAGCAGCCGCATCTTGGAGTTGACCGTTAGTTTGGACTGTAAAGTTCTTGTGATTTCCCGAAAGACTGCCAGTGGGCAAATCGACGTTACCCTGTTGAATCGCCGTCGCCACCTGATCTAACCCAATTTGCCGTGCTGCCAATTGCTGCGGATCGAGTTGAATTCGAGCCGCATACTTTTGGGAACCGTAGACAGCTACCTGTGCCACCCCATTAATTGTAGATAGCTTTTGCGCCAGATAAGTCTCGGCATAATTATCTACCTGGGAAAGCGGCAGAGTGGGAGAGTCGAGGTAAAGGTAAAGAATCGGTTGGTCTGCGGGGTTAACCTTACTGTAGGTAGGAGGATTGGGTAAATCCGTCGCAATTTGCCCTGATGCTCCTGATATCGCTGCTTGCACATCCTGCGCTGCATCATCAATATTCCGACTCAGGTTAAATTGCAGGGTAATTTGAGTTTGTCCCAGAGTGCTAGTTGAGTTAAGCGAATCGAGTCCAGCAATACTGGAAAATTGCTTTTCTAAAGGACGGGCAACCGATGCTGCCATTGTTTCCGGGCTGGCTCCTGGTCGGGAAGCACTTACCTGAATTGTGGGATAATCCACACTTGGTAAATCACTGATTGGCAGCAACCGATAACTCATGAAACCGAAGATCAAAATCGCCGCCATCACCAGAGTTGTCATAATCGGGCGGCGAATAAATGGTTCCGAAAGGTTCATGATTCACCTCCGCCTGACTTCGGGGATTCTCCCCCCTGCTCCCTGCCCCCTGTGCCCCTTCCTCTTCTTGACTTCGAGGAATTTTCACCTGCATTTGAGTCATTGGCGCTTGTTTTGATGCGGATTTTGCTACCCGAAACGAGATTCGCTTGACCATCGGTGACAATTTTATCGCCTGGTCGCGGCCCTTTCTGAACCACATCTAGCCCCTGAATGGTGCTGCTAATTGTAACTGGAACATTTTCTACCGTCATGTCTGGCTTAACTACAAAAACAAACTGTCCATCGGGGCCATTCTGCACGGCTTGGGAGGGAACAACTGTTGCATTCGGTTCTTCGGTTAGCGTTAGGGTTGCATTGACAAATTGACCGGGAAACAAGTGTCCCTGAGTGTTGTCAAAGTCACCAATTAGTTGAATTGTTCCCGTGGTGTTATCAACCGTGTTATTGACAAATGTCAAAATACCTGGTATTGAATGAGCTTGATTATCGGGGAACGTCACATCTACCTTCAGCTTGCCATTCTGCATATACTTTTGTACCTGGGGCAGATTTGTTTCGGGAATGGAAAAAGCGACTTGAATCGGGCGAATTTGGGTGAGGGTAACAAGTGGAGTCGTGCTGTTGGCTTGCACCACATTGCCCTGAGTCACGAGAATATTGCCAGCGCGACCATCAATCGGCGCATAAATTTTGGCGTAAGACAATTGCACTTTGGTATTGTCTAATGCTCCCTGGTCTGAAACGACAACAGCCTGAGCATTAGCGATCGCAGCTTGATCCCCTTTGACAACTGCGCCGGCATTAGTCAGCGCCACTCGATCGCTTTTCAAAACAGCCTCAGCATTAGCGATCGCTTCTCGATCTGCCTGAAGTGTTGCTGTAGCCGATTTACTGTTAGAAACGTATTGCTGTGCTTGATCTAAACTAATCGCGCCCTTTTTATACAACGCACCATAACGATCGCTCTGTCCCTGAGCAAATTCTGCTTGTGCTTGATCCTTGGCTAAATTCGCCTCGGCTTGTCGGACTAAGGCTTGGTCTTTGACTAAAGTGGCTCTAGCTTGGTCTACCTGACCCAAATCTCTAGTTAACGCATCTCTAGCTTGTTGTACCGAGGCTTGGTCTTTTGCTACAGTTCCTTGAGCTTGCTGGATTGCAGCAGCTTGCGATCGGTCATCCAGGGTAAACAAAAGTTGTCCCTTTTTTACATCTTGACCTTTCTTGAAATAAACTCCAACGATCCGTCCACTAGCTTGGGGCGTAATCGCAACCGTAGACCCAGATTGCACATTACCGATCGCCTGTAGTTGTACCGGAACCGTTTTTTGTGTCACCATTGCCACGGTTACAGGTGTCACTTGCTGCCGATTACGCCCAGATTTTTGAGTTTTGTCGGACTTGGCTGCACCCGCATAGATACCAAAAAAACCCAGCCCAGCCAGTAACAGCACGCCCAAAATTACCAAACGAATTTTTTTCTTTTTTGGCGATCGCGGTAGCTCCGGTTCTATGCTGTTCTCAGTCAAACGCTCGTTAGAAATTTCATGGTTCATCAGAACCTCCAATGCATTTTAGTTTAAAAACTGTGAAATCCTTTACCACCTCAACTCCCGCTGATACCAATTTCATTTGAAACGGCACATCTAAATAATTAGTTTTTCCGGTTTACTCAATGTACCTTGTCAAATAATGATGATTTTGTCGATTTCAAATCAAACAAATAATATTTTTAAATACCTTTTAAGTAATCATATTCAAAATCTCTCATCATCTTAATTAATACTTTATTTTTACCGATGCTTACTTATTACTTCTTAGCTGCCGATACAGAAGGTGGAGAGCTTGTTTTTCTATCTGTCTGACTCGTTCACGACTAATACCCATACGCTGACCAATCTGTTCTAGAGAAAGTTCATTTCCATCTGTTAAACCAAAGTGTAAGTTTAAGATTTCTTGTTGTTGTTTAGATAAACTTGACAATAAGTCTTCAAGTTCCTGATTGAGAGATTGCTCAGTAGTATAGCCATTTTCAGAATATCTATAATCTTCTATTAAATCTTCTAACTTTACATCTTTGTCTGAGCCAACTCGAAGATCGAGAGAGATAGTTTGACGAGCCAAAGTTAGATATTCCCGAATCTGACTAGGCTCCAAAGAAAGTGCATGAGCAATTTCCGTAGTGCTAGGAACGCGACCCAGTTTTTGAGATAACTCTCGCTGAACCCGCTTAATTTTATTTAACTTTTCATTGATGTGAATGGGTAATCTAATTGCGCGTCCTTGTTGAGCGATCGCTCTGGTAATTCCTTGACGAATCCACCAGTAAACGTAGGTTGAAAATCTGTATCCTAAAGCCGGATTGAATTTCTCAATCCCTCTTTCCAAACCCAAAGTACCTTCTTGAATTAAGTCCATCAGTTCTAAGTTCCGTCTCTGATATTGCTTGGCAATTGACACCACAAGCCGGAGATTAGACGCCATCATTTTCTGCTTGGCTTTTTTCCCTTGATTTAGCTTTTGAAGTAGTTCCTGTTCGCTTAACTGCATCTGGTCAGACCATTCTGACAGTGTGGGGGTACGATTTAATTCAACAGTCAGTTTTTCGGATTCAGCAAGTATTTTCATCATCTGCTGAACTTGTTGGGCAAAAAAAACTTCTTGCTCCTGGGTTAACAGAGGTATCCGCCCAATTTCTTGAAGATAAGCACGTACTGTATCATTTGTAAATTGAGATGCTTTGCTTGTGTTAATAGCTTTAGTATCTGGGAATGATGTTAAGTTACTCATGTTGAGTTAGCCTCTGTCTATTAATTAGGGTATTTTTTATTCGGGAAAAAGCGCAGATAGTGACTCGATGAACCATAGAGATTTTTATAAAAAAACCAGGTATCGAGTACTAACTCCAAGAGAGCAATCAATACCCAAATTGCTAAAGAAACAATTACAGGTAGGCTGAGATCGGGAAATTTCCTTTGCAAATCGATAATGCCAAATAACAGCAAAAACACGAGAGAAACTCCCAGAAGAAAGGACAGCTTGACAATTGCAAGAATGAAACGGCTCATCTCTAGGATGCGATTGTAAAGCTTGGAAAATCTCTCCAGAATTTCTTCCATGTTATTGATGACCAGTAGAATTTGTTGTTGGTGCAGATGCGTAGCTAAGGAACATTGTTGCTGTACTTGCGTCAATTCATGTTCATTCTTGAAATTATCTAAAAGCTTGTCCCAAGGTAGCACCTGAGAGCTAGTTGACCAGATTGGGAAATCCTTTAAATGTAAAGGAACTAAATAGTTAATCAGTGCGATCAGAGTTTTATCAAAATTACTGAGTTCGGGTGGAAGAGACTGAGTTAGACGAATCAGTTGGTCAATCTGAATCTGAAGTGTATAGTAGTCCTCATATCTCCTTTGAGCGATCAACTGACTAGTAAAGGTGAGGAAAACAATTAACACCCCCAATAAAGCAGCTAGGGACTGGGATACAGCAGAAAAGAATTCAATCGCTACCTGTTTAGGTACTGTCAGCCAAGGGGCGTTTTCCCGCATAGCAAAAACCAAGGTGGCAACAAATACAAGCCCGACGATCGCTAGCTGATGGTGGGTAACAATAACTATGATTGTCCGCACTAAAGGAATGTTACTAAGTTGAACCAGGATTTGCAAACCTGGGACTGGTTCACAAATTTGAAGTCGTTGGGCTTTGCGGGTTGACATGATAGAAAACTACAGTTCCTGATTTGTTAAGGAAGGCAGGAGGCAGATAGCGCAGCCTTAGCGAGTCCGCGTACTCTTACAGAGAAGCAAGCTACGCGTAGCATCTCGTAGAGAGCGTCGGGCAGAAGGCAGGAGGAAAACTGCTCTTTGTTTCCTGTCACGATCAGATGGGTCTTGGGTTTAAGACCCCCACTAAATTGAAAATTTGGGCTGCTTATTCAGAAGAGGTCTGAATCCCCAACTGAGGTAAAAAAATAAAACCTTCTGCCCCCTGCCTCCTTCATTTCCCATGTTGCAAACTCACATGATTGGCTCCAGACTGAATCAATTTGCTTAGGTCAGCAACGGCGCTAGCATACTGAGGATCGGCTAATGTCGCCAAAGTTTGGTTTTGCACTAAGGCTTTCTGTTGTGCCTCGGTTAAATCCACGTTAATATCTGGGGCAATGCCAACATGATTGATATCTCGACCTTTCGGTGTGTAGTATTTAGCGATCGTTAGTTTCAGCCCCGAACCATCCTCCAGTGGCTCTACGGCTTGAACTAAACCTTTACCGAAGGTGCGAGTCCCTACTAAAGTGGCGCGATTATCATCTTGCAGCGCTCCCGAAAGAATTTCGCTGGCGCTAGCAGATCCCTTATCAACGAGTATTACTAAGGGTTTGTCGGTGAGAGGATGTCCCGACGCATTGTAGCTTTCTTTCACTTGGTCTCGATTTACCAAAGACACGATCGCCCCTTGCTTCAACCACATACTGGCAATTTGCAAACTTGCATCCAGCAGTCCACCTGGATCGGAACGCAAATCCAAAACGTAGCCCTGCACCTGCTGTTTTTCTAATGCTTGAATTGCCCGATGCATCTCTGCGGGGGCAGTTTGCGTAAACTCTGGCAAACGAATGTAACCAATCTTACCTGATGCTGTGGTTTGCGTGTTGTAAGTTACAGGATGAATAGCAATATTTGCACGGGTAAGTTGGAAAGTTTGCGATTGGCTACCCCGTTGAATCATGAGTACTACCTTGGTTCCCACTGGGCCGAGAATCCGCTTCACCGCATCCTCAATTTTCATCCCCTGAGTTTTTTGACCGTTAATTTGGACAATTACATCGTCCGGCAAAATACCCGCTTTAAAAGCAGGGGTTCCTTGAATTGGGGCGACAACAGTTAAGGCTTTAGTTTTTTCATTCTGTGCCAGTTCCAGCCCTACGCCACTGAGGTTGCCAGAAATATCATTATTTAGGGCTTTAAATTCTTGTGGGTCAAAAAACTCGGTGTAGCGATCGCCTAATTTCGCCACCATTTCTTCAATCGCCCCATAAGCCTCTTTCTTGGAACTATAGGAACGGCTAAGATACTGCTGTCGAATTGCTTGCCAATCTTGATGGTTAAAGCTGACATCAACATAGTTTTTATCTAGGATTTGCCACACCTCATCCACCAGTTTTTGAGAGCTAGGTTGTGGTTTACCTAGAGCTTTGGAAGTGTAAAGACTAGTTCCTACAAGGATTACTGCGATAACAGCCAGTTCTATCTTGACGAGAAATTTTTGTTTAAACATACTTAAATTATTGAAGAATAACCCATAATTCAGAATGCAATCAATGAAAGGCTGAATACCCCACTAACAGATAATTACTTCTGAATTCTGACGACTGACTCCTGAATTCTGTTTTGATAAAACTACTAAGAATTATCTTGAGATTTTCCTTTACGGTGGGGATAGGCAGTTTTAAAAATATCCTGAATTTTAGTCTTTTGTTCAGTGGTAAGATTCAGGCTCAACACTGCTTTACGCATTTTTTCACCTTGTTGTAATTTCGTTGACAATTCCTTTACCTGGTCTGGGGTGAGAACTGCCTCAACTTGCTTGCGAATTTCTTCACGCTTTTGAGCGCGTTCTGCCGTATTCGATGCTGGAGAGTTTGTCGTAGAAGTATCAGATACCTTTGTGCCAGAATCATTCCCTTGAGATACATCTGGAGATTTAGAACTGCTGCAACCTGTCATTCCTCCAATTAGGATAGTTGCAAATAGCAGGCTTGGTAAAATTATCTGTTTTTTAATCATTTATTTCTCTTGTTTTTTTGTGTGTAATAGAACTGTTCTGACTCAATTTCGGTGAGAAGATGTTTGAAAACTTGCTGCTTTACTCACACCAGCTAATCTTAGAAGTTGGAATGAGTTTGCACATGAGCTAGAATTCCTAACCTGACCAGTAAAAAAGTACTCAAGTTATTGTGACTTTTTTCCTAATTTAGAAATAATTAATTAGTCGGAACGGCTCTACCGATACTAGAGACAGATTCGTTATATAGAAAGGAGAGTTTTATCTAAACAGCACTTATCTCTCAGCTTCCTGCCTTCTGTACCTATTTCCCTCTAAAATAGTGAAAATACCTATGGTTTTGTTACAAAGACCATTGAGTTGGAACAGTTCTATGGTTAGCTTGACCTACCCAACTTTCCGTTTGTTGCTTTACCTAGAGTGGCTGTTATTAGCCACGGCAGTGTTTATGGAAGTTCTGCTGCCGTTTCAGTTGTCCTGGTCTTTGCCGCTAGGAGTTCTGGCGATCGCAACTTTCAGCTTGATGGGTTTGAGGCTACCAATGGTGAAGCCGGAAACCAAATTAATTTATACAGCCCTGGAATTCGGTTTAATTTTGCTGCCAGCGACTCAACATACTTTATCGACTCGCTCCGTTTTCCTGCTGTGTCTGGTACTGGTGATGCGGAGTTGTCTCATATTTAAGCGATCGGGACAGTTGGCTGTCTTGATTTTATCTCTGCTTTCTTATGGAACGCTGCTTTTATCAAGACCGATTGTACCTGAGAATTTTATGCCAGATAAGCTGGTCCTGATGTCCTGGGATTGGCGATTAAGTAATATATTATTGTTTAGCTTAACGTTAGTATTCGCTTTATTGTTAATTAATGCTCTGCTTGCAGAGCGCCAAAGTCGAGAGCAGTTAGAAATTGCCCATCAGCAATTAGAGATCATCAATCAACAACTGTGCCAGTATGCCCTGCGGATTGAAGATCAGGCAACCTTGCAGGAACGCAACCGAATTGCCCGCGAAATTCATGATGGGTTGGGACACACTCTCGCCGCCCAAACCATTCAGATTAATAATACTCTGTTGTTTTGGCAATCAAATAATGATAAAGCATTGACATTTCTCAAACAGGCAAAAGAACTAGGGGCTGAGGCGCTGCTAGAAATTCGGCGATCGCTTTCGGTTTTGCGTTCAAATCCTTTGCAAGGGCAATCTCTCAAATCATCCATTGAAAAGCTGTTGATAGATTTTCAGCAAACCACAGGTATTGAACCATCTTGTAAAATTGATCTCCCGTACACTTTACCAACAGAAGTAAACACAGCCCTTTACCGCATTGTGCAAGAATCGCTGACAAATATTTGCAAACACGCCCAGGCGACGAGTGTCACCGTTAAACTTCTAGCTCACGCTGGGATGATTCATCTGTCAATCGAAGATAATGGAAAAGGTTTTAACCCCACTCAAAATACAACCGGATTTGGATTACAAGGGATGCGAGAACGGACGGTTGCACTGGGCGGCCAGTTGAATCTCCACAGTCAACTAGGAACAGGTTGCTGTATTTCTGTTTCTTTGCCACTCTCAAAGCTGTTGGTGTTTTAGCTTATGATTCGGATTTTATTAGTTGACGATCAGCATCTTATTCGTCAGGGACTTAAGAGTATGCTTGAGTCCAATACAGAGATGCAGGTAATCGGTGAGGCGGAGAATGGGCAACGGGCACTCGAACAAATTGCTGCACTGCAACCCGATATTGTGCTAATGGATATCCGAATGCCCGTAATGGATGGAGTTGCCACCACAAAAGCGATCGCTCAACAATATCCTGACATTAAGGTTCTCGTCCTCACTACCTTCGATGATGATGAGTATGTTTTCCAGGCGATGCGGCTGGGTGCAAAGGGCTATTTGCTCAAGGACACCGAACCAGATGAATTAATGTTGGCAATTCGATCCGTCTACAAGGGACAAACCCTACTCGGCCCGGGATTGTTTGAGAAAGCACTCACGCCGATTACCGCACCTGTCCAGTCTGTGCAACCCCCTCCAGAATTAGCGCAACTCACAGCCAGAGAATTAGATGTATTGCGGTTAATTGCTTGTGGAGCTAATAACCGTGAAATTGCCGAATCGCTGTTTCTTTCAGAAAATACTGTTAAAAATTATGTTACCAATATTCTGAGTCGGTTGAGTTTACGCGATCGCACTCAAGCTGCTTTGTTTGCCCATTCGTTGTTTGGTGGGCTTAAGTAGAGTCTACTTGGGCAAGGGATATTATATCGTTCACTAGATCGTGAGTTTACCCCACCCTAACCCTCCCCTTGGAAAGGGGAGGGAACTAGATTCCTGTTTCCCCCCTTTCCAAGGGGGGATTAAGGGGGGTAATTTGACTTGTGTATACACCGTAGTAGCAAAGGGAGGGGAGACAAAGCGTAGCTTTGACGGGGTGGGGTTCAAATTTTGTGATTTATGCAAGAATTCTATGGCACATTGTGTATTAACTCCCGGTTCGCCCATTTTTTTATGAGTTAGGGAAAATAAGCAGTTAAAAGTAT
>NZ_JABXKL010000007.1 GCF_017114995.1 Nostoc sp. NMS9
CTCCTCAATGTGATTCAGTATGTCACTCATATTTTCGTGTTAAAAAACTTCTCATGATGTTCTTTTATCACAAAATATACTATTTTGGAGATGTCTAGTATTCAGTCAAAAAAAGTTGACTGAGGTACTTGCTCCGTTTACAAACAAGCTGATAACATTTGCACAATTGTTAGAAGCTCGTTCCAAAATTACCGAACTTTATATTCAAGAGGGATACGTTACGTCTGGGGCTTACATTCCTGAACAAACTTTTGCTAACAACGGTGTTGTTCAAATCCAGATAATAGAAGGGAAATTAGAAGATATCCAAATAACTGGGACTAAGCGACTCAACCCAAATTATATCCGCAGCCGTATAGCTTTGGGCGCATCCACTCCTTTGAATCAAAAACATTTATTAGAGTCACTACAATTATTGCAACTCAATCCTTTAATTCAAAACCTCTCTGCTGAACTGTCAGCTGGCTCACGTACTGGTGCTAATTTACTGGCTATTAAGATAACAGAGGCTGATTCATTCAATATACAAGCAGTCCTGGATAATGGTCGTTCACCTAGTGTTGGTAGTTTCCGACGCCAACTGCAAGCAAACGAAGCTAACTTACTCGGATTCGGAGATAGTATATCGTTAACATATAGCAATACCGACGGCAGTAACACTATAGATACCAGCTACAGCTTACCTCTCAATCCCCGCAATGGTACTCTTACTTTCAGTTATGGTACTACATCAGCCGATGTCATTGAACGTCCCTTCAATAAATTAGATATTGAATCAGCTTCTCAATATTACGAACTGACATTCCGCCAGCCTTTAGTGCAAACTCCTAACCAAGAATTCGCTCTTGGGATAACCGCTTTTCGCAGAAAAAGTGATATTTCCTCCTCTTTACTAGAAGAAAATGAGGTTCCTCTTTCTGAACTTTCACCAGGGGCTGATGAACAAGGACGCACCAGAGTATCTGCGTTGCGTTTTTTTCAGGAATGGACGAGTCGCAATAGCCAAGAAGTCATTGCCGCTCGCTCTGAATTTAGTCTGGGAATTGGTGCATTCAATGCCACAATTAATGATACCGAACCTGATAGCCGCTTTTTCGCTTGGCGAGGACAGGCGCAGTGGGTACGCCTCTTAGCTCCTGATACTCTACTATTAATCCGTGGTAATGTGCAATTAGCTTCTACAGAGCTTTTAGCTTCAGAACAATTTGGTTTGGGTGGTATAAATAGTGTACGAGGATATCGTCAAGATTTACTGTTGACAGATAATGGCGCTCTTGCTTCTGTTGAGTTCCGGCTACCAATTGCCCGTGTACCACAATGGAATGGAGTTCTGCAAGTTACGACCTTTGGTGACGTTGGCACAGCTTGGAATAATTCTTCCAGTAGAGATGAAAATAATACTAACACTCTAGCTTCTGTTGGTTTGGGTTTACGTTGGTTACAGGGTAATAACTTTACTGCTGGTGTTGAGTGGGGTATCCCTTTAGTTTCTGTTGATACTCAAAGCAATACATGGCAAGAAAACGGTTTATATTTTTTTGTACAATATAATCCGTTTTAATTTCACACAAAATTGCAGAACTACAGAGAGTTGTATCAGGTTTGTATTCTCACTAATTATACCAAATCGGAATAGGTTGTATGATTTCAAATAAAGCAAAAAAATGTGTAGCCAAGACTTTGGCGAGATTCTTTTGCTTTGCTCAGAATGACAATCAAAGGCAATTTGGTATTAAAAGGATTAAATTCTATTTAAGAAAAAAGTAAGTTTTAAAATTATATGAAATTTTTCCAGCATTTTTTTCTAGCATTATTGACTACATTACTCTGTACGTTATTGCCGTATTTTTTTGATTCATCTAATTATTTAACGGTAAGGTTTGCAAAATCTAAAGTTGGATTTGATCCTGTTTTAGCAACTACACCTGTTGTCAACCCAACTCAGACTTCTAGTTTAGTACAGCAAAGTCAAGCATTTTATGAAGCAGGACAGTTTGTAGAAGGGGTACAACTTCTCAAAAAAGCAGTAGCTGAATTTCAAGCTACTAATGATGTATTGAATGAAGCTATAGCTTTAAGCAATCTTTCTTTAGCCTACCAGCAATTAGGACAATGGCAAGAGGCAAATGAAGCTATTACACAAAGTATTAAACTATTACAAACTCTCAAAGATTCAGATTCTTCACAACAGCAAGCGCAAGTTTTTGCCCAAGCTTTAGATGTTCGAGGTGGACTGGAATTAGCACAAGGGCAAACTGAAGCAGCTTTAAGTACTTGGCAAGAAGCAGCTAAAATTTATCAACTCTTAGATGATATATCTGCACTGGTTCGCGATCGCGTTAATCAAGCCCAAGCAATGCAAGCTTTGGGAAATTATCTCCAAGCAGATAAAACCTTAACCTCAGTCCAAGAAATTCTTAAAAACCAACCAGACTCTCCTATAAAAGCGACAGGATTGTATAACTTAGGGAATGTTCAGCGAAGCTTGGGTTATTTGAAGGATTCGCACAAAACTCTCAAAGACAGTTATTCTGTAGCTATACGAGTGAAAGATGCGATCGCCCAAAGTAATGCTTTACTTAGTTTAGGTAATACAGCCCGCGCTCAAATCTACGCTCAACTTAGTTTGAGTAACTCAAGCAGCGCCAAAGATTATACGCAAACAGCAATTCAATACTATCAACAGGCAGCGGAGATTGCATCTACAAAACCTACTGTACGTCTTTTGGCTCAACTCAATTTATTAAGACTATTGGTAGAGCAAAAGGAATTTAGCCCAGCAAAGGCATTATTACCCCAAATTCAGTCTCAGATAGACAGTTTGCCTTCAAGTCGCACGGCTGTTAATTACCGAATTAACTTTGCCCAAAGTCTGAGCAAAATGACACAGAACTCAGTTGGGCCAAAAGATGTTGCAAAGATGTTAGCACAAGCTGTCCAAGTAGCTAAGAGTTTAAAAGATGAACGAACTGAGTCTTATGCCCTTGGTACTCTTGGTGGTTTGTACGAACAAAGCGGACAGCTAGCCGATGCTAAAAGCCTTACACAACAAGCCTTGGTAAAAGCCGAATCTGTTGATGCTCAAGACATTGCCTATCAATGGCATTGGCAGATGGGACGGATACTGCAAAAGCAATCCAATATCCCAGCCGCAACAGCTGCTTATAATCAAGCTTATAATGCCCTCAAATCCCTTCGTAATGATTTAGTTGCGATTAATCCTGACGTACAATTTTCTTTCCGCGAAAGCGTAGAACCCGTATATCGACAGTACGTTGATTTACTGCTGCAACTTCAGGAAAATACTCTTCAAAAGCCAGATAATCTCGTTCAAGCCCGTCAGGTAATTGAATCTCTCCAGTTAGCAGAATTAGATAACTTCTTTCGTTCACCTTGCTTGTTACCAAGAGTTAACCTTGATAAATTAGTTGAAAAGCAAAAATCTACGGTTGTTATCTATCCAATTATTTTAGATAATCGACTGGAAATTATTACTAGGTTGCCAGGGCAAGATGCAATCTACCGTAAAACAACTAAAGTCCCTAAAGATGTATTAGAAAACGTTATAGAACAACTACGAAAAGATTTACCCATTGCTAGCCGGGAGCCTGATGTTAAGCAGTATTCGCAACAGTTATATGATTGGTTAATTAAACCTATAGAATCAGATTTAGGAAATGCAGATATCACATCCCTAGTGTTTGTGTTGGATGGTTCTTTGCGAAATATTCCAATGGCGATTCTTTATGATAAAAAACAGCAAAAATATCTGATAGAAAAGTATGCTGTTTCTTTGATGCCTGGACTGCAACTCCTCGATCCTAAACCTTTACAAAACGTGCGGCTAAACGCTTTAATTGCTGGGGTTGAGCAAGAACGCTTGATTGAAGGTAAATCTTTTCCCAAACTTTCAAATGTCACACAGGAATTAAAACTAGTCCAATCTGAAGTGAAATCAACTAAAGAACTCTTAAATCAAGAGTTTACTGAAGCTAATCTGCAAAAGCAAATTCAATCTACTTCCTTTTCAGTGGTGCATCTAGCTACTCACGGGCAATTTAGTTCAGACATTGAAGAAACCTATATTCTTACCTGGGGTAGCTTACTCAGGGTTAGAGAGCTAGATAATTTACTTCGAGCTAGGGGTGAAAATCGACGAGGAACAATTGAATTACTCGTCCTTAGTGCCTGTAAAACTGCCACAGGAGACAAACGAGCCGCTTTGGGGTTAGCTGGAGTAGCAGTACGGGCGGGCGCACGCAGTACCCTAGCAACTTTGTGGACAGTAGATGATAAATTTACTAGCGACTTTATGGGTGAATTATATCGACAATTGGATGCTGGAGTAACTAAGTCTCAAGCATTACAACGCGCTCAACTTGCGATTTTAGCTAGAGAAAATCGTCCATATTTTTGGGCACCTTACGTTCTTATAGGCAATTGGTTGTAATTATTTTTATGAAACCTTTAGCTGTAGCTATTAAACTAGTAAATTATTTACTCAATTCGTTATAAATATATAGAAACTTTCTCCATAACATCTCTTTTTGGGCAAGATATAAACTTTTTCCGTATACAGACCCCGTTTAAGGAAACAATATACAAAATTTCCGTGTAATTCACCCTGATATTTAGAACTTTTGCGAATATCATTCACTAGCGCTACTCGACTCTATCGATAGCTGTACAGACACGCTCCTAACTCCTTCTTTGCTTATGCTATACAAGCACGATCAACAAAAGCTGTTGAGATGGATTGCATTGTTCCTAATTGGAACATTTCTACAATTTTTGTTTTACATCCCGACACCAGTCTTATCCCAAAATTCCAATAGCTGTAGCAATATTACAACCCCGCTCACATCTGAAGAACAAACTTATGCTCGTGCGGCTTGGCAGTATTTTGTCAAAAATTATCAGCCAGCAACGGGATTTACCAATTCTACTGGGGGTTATCCTTCAGGTACACTCTGGGATATGGGTAACTACCTCATGGCATTGAATGCTGCACGATGGTTGAATCTTACAGATCAAGCAGATTTTGATTCCCGCCTCAATAAGTTTTTGACAACTCTCAATAGCCTGAAATTATTTGAAGATGCTTTGCCCAATAAAGTCTATAACGCAGCCACCGCAAAGATGGTTGATTATGGCAACAATCCGCTGGAGCAGGGTATTGGTTGGTCTGCTTTGGATGTTGGGCGAATACTGGCTGCGTTTGATGTCATCCGTACCTGTCATCCTCAATATAATAATTGGCTCAAAGGAATTGTAGCGAAGTGGCAGGTTGCGCGATCGCTCAAAGATGGACAACTTTTTGGCGCTACTGTTCTCCCTGACAAGAAAACGTTACTAGTACAAGAGGGACGACTCGGCTACGAAGAATACGGCGCTAGGGGTTATCAACTTTGGGGTTTCTCAGCACCCAAGGCTATTGCTTTAGAACCGTTTAAGTTAGTTGAAATTAATGGTGTGCAAATTCCTGTTGATAACCGTGATTTTCAAAGCACCAACGCTAATAATTACGTTGTGAGTGAGTCTTATATCCTTGATGGGATTGAATTTGGCTTGCAAGGTGAATTAGCTGATTTTGCTGCTAGGGTTTTAGATGTGCAAAAACGGCGTTTTGATACCACAGGTCAGTTAACTGCGGTAACAGAAGATAATATCGACCAAGCACCTTATTTTCTCTACAACACCATCTATGCCAACGGTGCAAACTGGGCAACTATTACTGATGCTAATCAGCCTTACCCACAGTTTCGCAGCATCAGCACAAAAGCTGCTTTTGGTTGGCGCTATCTGTTTCCAGATAATGTTTATGCCCAAAAGGTTTTTGATGCAGTCAAGGATCTCCGCAGTCCTGATGATAGCGGTTACTATGCTGGGATCTATGAAGAATCAAAACAACCCAACAAAGCTTTGACAGGTAATACTAATGGGTTAATTTTGGAGATTTTATACTACAAAGCTAGGGGAAATCACCCTTTAATTGCTTCCACTTCTGTGAGTTTGTCTACTAGCAAGCCTAGTGAAAATGCCTCTCCAGCAACACCCTCAAATCAACCGAATTCTACTGGCAATCCCAGTGAAAATGCTTCTCCAGCAACACCTGCAAATCAACCGAATTCTACTGTTACAACTCCGATCGCAACCCCTGCGGATACTTCTAAACCTACAGAAGTAGCTGTTGCACCTATTCCACCAGTTGATAGTCCCCAGCCATCATCTAACCTGAAACTAGATCGACCACTGACGCCTGTTGAACGGCGCTATGCAGAGGCGGCTTGGCGATACTTTCAAGCGAATTATCACTCCAAAAGTGGGCTGATAGACGATCGCAGTGATTTCAAAGGTGCAACCCTCTGGGGATTGGGAGATTATCTCGCAGCACTCCATGCGGCGCGATCGCTCGATACAATTACCCCCAAAGAATTTGACCAGCGCACCCGCCATCTATTAGCAGCCTTGACAAAATTACCATTATTTGCTGGGGAATTGCCGAGTCGGGGTTATGATACCAGAACTCTCCAACCAGTCGATTATGGTGGAAATCCAGTTCCCGAAGGAAACGGTTGGTCAGCTTTAGATTTGGGTAGAATGCTGGCAGCGCTTTACAACTTAAAAAGCTGTCATCCAGAATACACGACTGCCGTAGATAAAATTGTGCTGGATTGGTCATACTTGCGTGTGGTACGCGAAGGTATTCTCTCTAGTGCCACCGTTACCAAAGAACAAGATGGGCGATCGCTTACCCGTGTTAATCCTGAAACTCGCTTAGGTTATGAGGAATATGCAGCTCGTGCTTTTCAATTATGGGGGTTTAATCTCGATCGTTCTGCTGTTGGGGGTGAATATCAAACTGCCTCAGTGGAGGGATTGAAAGTCCCAATTCAACGCCATCGCACAGATACTAATTCCAAAAACCAATACACAGTTAGCAATCCTTTTGTACTCTATGGATTGGAGTTTGGATTAGATCCAAAAATGCGATCGCTCTTTGAGCCAATTTTCGAGGCGCAAGCTGAACGTTACCGTCGGACCGGCATCTTCACAGCCTCAGCCACCACCTTGATTGATCGTAAACCTTACACTGTCCACAGTACAATTACTGGGCAGGGTGATCCTTGGGTGGCTTTAGGAGATAATGGTCAACCTGTACCAAAAGGGCGAGTGGTAAGTACAGCAGTCGCTTTTGCGTATCATGCCTTGCTTCCAGAAAACAAGTACAGTCAACAGTTACTGCAAGGAACGACTGACTTATACAATCCATTAGTTGGATTTTATGAGGGCTTTTATGAAACCACGGGTAAAACGGCAGTTGGTTTCACCAGCAGCACCAACAGTATAATTTTGCAATCCTTGCTGTACAAGGTAATGAATCGACAACCTCTAATTCGTCCGACTTCCACCATGAAATCTCCTTGGTGGCAAGAAGTTACTAAGGGAAATTCTGGGCGAGGTCTACCCAAAACTGCAATACAACGAATTAAGTTAATTTCTGATAGTTCTGGAAGTTACTGGGTTTCAGGTGGCGAAAAGACTCCGTTAGTAACTGGCACAAAAGTTACAGAATAAGTTGGAATGCAACTCACTCTAATTACAAAGCTGTGTTTGTTAATAATCAGTCGTATTTGGGAATACTTGTATATGAGTTAATGCAGTCCGTAGCTTGCACGAGCAACAGACATCTCGATTCAAAATCCCTGGTTATTCCTTCAAATCTATGAACAAGGTACGACTGGCGCTAATGATGCTAATTTTACTAGGAAGCATCTTTGCGAGTAAAAATCTAATGGCGGTTGCTGATGCCTCAAGGCAACTCGAAAACCGGAAATTAAACCAAATTCGCAACCAAACAGCTTCCAATACTCCTGTACTACTGGGACTGTACACTCCAGATTACATGGGAAATCAAAGTACAATTGACAGCCAATTGCGTCAAGTCGATCAATGGACTGGTAAGCGCCATTCTATTGCTGGATTTTTCTTTGATATCGAAGATTTGAATCCTGCCTACAACATCCCAGTTTCCCTAGAACAACTGAAACACAACGGATACACAGCCTTTATTAATCTCAAATCCACTCGTTCAGCAGCGCAGATTGCTAGAGGAGACGTAGATAGTTCTCTGCAAAAAGTGGCAAAAGCATACTCTGACTGGGCAAAACGAGGCGAGGGACGTATTGCGTTTATCGCTCCGTTGCAAGAGATGAACATTCCTGGAGAAGCATACAGCAAAAACCCGCAGAACTTCAAGTTAGCTTATCAACGTATCCAAAAGATATTTAAAGAGGCTGGTGTATCTTCACAAGCAATCCGTTGGGTATTTGCACCGAATGGTTGGAGTGAAAACAATGAACATCGCTTTGAAAACTACTATCCTGGGGACAAATCGGTAGATGTCGTTGCCTTTAGTTCGTACAACTGGGGGTATTGTAGTAATTCTTCTTGGAAACACTGGAGTAGCCCAAAAGAAGTTTTTGAACCATATATCAAGCGGATGAAGGTTATGGCTGGCAGTAAGCCGATTTTCATCGCTCAAACAGCTAGTACGAGTAATACGCAAAATGGTTTGCCCAACACTGCCAAAGACCAATGGTTAAAAGACTCTTACACGCAGCTATCTGGGATGGGTGTAAGAGCCATTCTTTATTTCAATATTAATAAGGAATGTGATTGGGCAATTAATAGTAATAGCGGCAAATCTGCTGGTTATAAAGACGCAGTAAATAATTCGGCTTTTGGCTATTTATCGCCTGCTGAGTTGGCAAAGAAGATATAAATGACAACAAGCGGCATCAAAAGCATGATTTTGCAATCAGTATTGTACGCAACGACAAATCAACAACCCCTGCTTTGTCCGAGTACGGGGACGTGGCAATGCTCTCCTACCCCATCTACGCTCATTGCTGCCCCTGACAACTTTAACCCTGATATCCAAACACCACCCTCACAAACCGTTCCAGAACAGACTGCTCCCACAGTCACGCCACTACCGCTAAAACCAAAACTGACACCACCAAAACCAACAGCTAGTCCAGAAAAACCTGCGACTCCAACGCCCACAACTTCTTTGCCTGGATTGACCCAAGAAGCAGATCAAATTGCCGCCGGGCGGGCTTGGAAGTATTTTGAGCGTAACTGGAATCCTCAAACAGGTTTAGTAAATTCGGTAGACAACTTGCCGTGGACAACTTGGTGGGATCAGGGTAGCGCTTTATTAGGAATTCATGCGGCTCGCCAGTTAGGTTTATTGCCGAAAGAAATGTTTCAACAGCGAATGAACACATTGCTACAGACGCTGGAAAAACTGCCACTACCTGCAACTGGGTTACCCAATAAAGCTTATAGCACCCATACTGCCGAAATGCGCCAACTCAATGACACACCCGATCCCAAAGGTACAAGTGGTTGGTCAGCTTTGGATATGGCACGATTTTTGATCGGATTGCATGTTATGCGATCGCATTACCCAGAATATAGCGATCGCATTAATCACATCGTCGCTCGTTGGCATACATCAAAACTAGTCAAGGATGGTTGGTTAAATGGAGCTATTCCTAAAGCAGGCAAACTTCTCGAAGTGCAGGAAGGGCGATTAGGCTACGAGCAATATGCTGCCCACAGTTTAAAGTTGTGGAATATTCAAGCTACTAATGCTCTCACTAATCCACCAGTCAAAGCAGTTCAAGTTGATGGTATTACTCTGCAAATTGATGAGCGTAATTTCAAAAACTCTGGAGCTAGCAACTACCTGACGAACGATCCTTATTTGCTTTGGGGTTTGGAAATTGGTTGGGATAATGCTGTTAAGCCGCAAGTGCAAAATCTTTTTAAAGTGCAATTACAAAGATTTAAGCGCACTGGAATTTTAACTGCTGTAAATGAAGATTCCTTGGATCGTCCTCCTTACTTTCTCTATTACAGCGTCTACTCCAATGATCAAGCTTGGCAAGCCGTTAACACTAGAGGAAAAGCCTATCCCCAATTGCGGTTTGTTAGTACGAAAGCAGCATTTTCTTGGTTTGCGCTCATGCCAGATGAGCCTTATGCAAAAAGGCTGCGAGACTTTGCTCAAAATTTATCCGATAAAAATCACGGTTATTTTTCAGGACGATATGAAACTTCCAAACTAGGTATTAATGCATCTGTTGACGTGAATACGAATGCGATCGTTTTAGAAAGTCTGCTTTACCAAGCTAGAGGCAGACATCCGCTCGTGCTTGACCCTTCGGAAATTAAAAATTAAAGCAATTGAGTTTTTAATTTTTCATCTTCAATTTTTAATTGTTTTAATTACTGGTACTAAGATGACTTCAGTTTCTATTAGTGATAATTCCTCAAAATTTTCCGGCAACAGCCGTTCATTACTCAAAAAAAGAACGCTGTTATTTCGCTACCTGGCAGAAATCAATTTAATTTTTGGTATCTGGTATTTGCAATGGCGCGTCACCCATTCCATCAATTTTGATGCCCTCTGGATTTCGATTCCTTTGTTGATAGCAGAGATTTACAGCTATTTCGGTGGCGTAATGTTTGTAATTGGGTTGTGGCGACCTTTAGTCAGACAAATTAAGTCTCTCGACCAGATGACCCCACCCATACCCAAAGCCGACTGGCCAACAGTGGATGTATTTGTAACCTGCTACAACGAGCCGAAAGAAATTGTCGAAGAAACTGCCAAAGCCGCCCTAGCAATGGATTATCCGCCAACAAAGTTACGCGTTTATGTGCTGGATGACGGGAACTCGGCTGATATGCGAGCGATGACAGAAAGATTGTGTATTGAAGATTTGCAGTCACCACAATTACAGCTAGAAGCGGAACGGATTGATGCAGAACATTCTGGTTTGTTGGAGCGCTTGAAGCAACTAGAAAATCTGATACCTAATACTCAAGCTGCCGAACAATGGCTGCAAACATCATCAGAATCAGTGGTGAACCAGCCTGCGGCTGGATTTGTGCAAAGTTTGCGATCGCTGATTCTTTGGCTACCTCCGACTCATCAAAGTATTCGCGATCGTCTAATTACAGAACGCAAAGCTTTAGAAGAAGCTATTCGTAAGAAAGAACTAGAACTAGTTGAACTTGCTCGTTTTCGCTACATTGCTCGTCCTAAGACGCCTGGTGTGGCACATCATGCCAAAGCAGGCAACATTAATTATGCAATTTTTTCTGGAGAAACGTCAGGGAATTTTATTGTTACTCTAGATGCTGACCACATTCCCAAGCGAAATTTTCTCAAGCGAGTTCTGCCTTATTTCTACACCTATAATCTTTCAACAGGAAAATATGACCAGAATCAAATTGCTTTTGTACAGACCCGCCAGGATTTTTACAATATTCCTCCAGGCGATCCTTTTGGACATCGAGCAAATTTATTTTATGGGCCGCTTCAACAAGGTAAAGATGGCATGAATGCTGCGTTTTATACGGGCACAAATGCAATCCTCAGACGTGAAGCATTAGTGAGTGTCGGACTGCAAAATTTTGCTGATGAATTTGCCAAAGATGAAAAACGTTTAGATGAATTTGATTTAGTTGGTGGGGTATCCAGTAATAGTATTACGGAAGATATGAATACAGCAATGCGTCTGCATAGTGCTGGCTGGAAATCTATTTATCACAATGAACTTTTGGCAGAAGGTTTAGCCCCAGACGATCTAAGTTCTACTCTTAAACAGCGGCTACGCTGGGCACAAGGAACTATCCAAGTGCTAGTGAGGGAAAATCCACTGACAAAATCAGGGCTAACCTTTTGGCAAAGGTTGCAATATTTCAAGACGATGTATAGTTATTTCTCTGGTTTTGCAACTCTGGTTTTTATTTCTTGTCCAATTATCTATTTTTTTACGGACATTGTTCCAGTTAGAAGCTACGGCCCTGACTTTGCCATACACTTTTTTCCAGCTTTTATTATTAACCGTCTGACTTTTCTGGCAGCCACCTGGGGCATTCCAGCTAGAGAAGTATGGCGTTCTGAACAATATGCGATCGCTTTATTCCCCTTATTAATCCAAGCTGTATGGAGTGTGTTCACAGGACAAAAACTCAATTTCCAAGTCACACCTAAGCAGCGGCAATCCGGGATTTATCTCCGGCTTGTTTGGCCGCAGTTGGTTATTTTTATCCTTACCATCTTGGGGATGTTATGGAGCCTTTACCAATTCGCAATTGGCCATTTAAATAATCCTGAGGTTCACCTGCTCAATGGTGGATGGGCTATCTATAATTTATTACTTTTGTGGGCGATCGTCCGCGCATCTGTTTGGCAGCCTCCAAAAGAGGTTTAAAAGGTAAGTAAAGAAAGCTGGAAAAGGGCAGGTGAATAAATAACTCATGACTGCTAACTTGCAAATCTAATTTAGAAAGAAAACAGCTATGAACACTCATTCAGACTCAAAAAACTTTGGTCAGCGAAATGTCTTAACAATCTATGCTCATGCTGATGATGAAGTTTTACCTGCTGCTGGTACTCTCAGTCTGATGTCCAAAGCAGGATGGAATGTTCGTTGCTTAATTTTGACTGATGGCGGTTTTTCTAGTTCGCCTATTAAGGGTACACGTCATCAAGAAGCAGATGCAGCTGGTAAAATCATCGGTGCAACTTATGAGTTTCATGCACTTGAGGAGTGCAATTTCTCCACACAAGCAGTGATTAAAGTTACTGAAGAAGCTCTTGGGCGTTGGCAACCGGATCTGATTATTACTCACGCACCACAACCTGAAAAATATGGGCATAGAGATCATGAAGTGTGTGCGATCGCAGTTTCTAATGTTGCTACCCGCAAAAACATCCCCTTGTGGTATTCAGCACCACCTGTTTTTTTGCGGGGTTTTGAACCCAACTTTTTTGTGGATATCACCTCTGTAATTGAGGAAAAAGTTGCAGCGATCGGTTGTTATGAATCAGAATTAAATAAAGCATTTATGCAACTTGATGCCATACTTGTTCTGTCTCGCTTTTGGGCGCGTGAGTTAGGTCAAAAAGACGGCTATTTTGAAGCTTTTGAAATTTCTCGGCAATGGGTTGATGCTAGCTTTTTTACGGCAATTGCAAATAATAGCAATCAGCAAGTAGTAAAACAAAGCTAATTGCAGACTTTATCTATTGCAGTTTTCATTAATTCAATGCCAAAATATAACTACATAACAGGAAAATAAAATCATGAGTTTGAATGTAAAAGTACTAGAAATATCTGGAATTCTAGATGGTATTAGAGGTAATGAACTACGTCGTGAAGTTAGCGGTCTGCTGGCAAATGGAGCCGATATTTTGTTGATTGACATGAAAGAAGTAAGGTTTATTGATAGCTCTGGTTTAGGTGCTTTAGTATCAGCAATGCAAATGGTTCGAACTGCTAACGCTAAACTGTTTGTCTGTTCAATAAGCGATCAAGTCAGGATGTTGTTTGAACTAACTAAAATGGATAGAATTTTTCAAACCTTTGCTGACAAAGATGAATTTTACCGCCAAATATTGGCAACACAATAAGCTATTATGCAATCCACATTTAAGTATGCATAGCTGACTATTCTAACCAAAGTTAACTTTTACTAAAGATAAGTCATCATCAAGATTATCTTGAGTATTTAAGGTGAGAATCTTCGCTAAGAGTTGATTGAGGTTACAGGTATTCTGACTATATTTGGTTAGTAAGTCAATGAATGCATCGATCCCCCAAATTTTACCATCTGACTGGTTAATTTCATAAGCACCATCACTAAAGATGTATAGAGTGCTGTTTTCTTCGACCTCGAAAACAGCATCTTCAAATTGAACTTCAGGTAAAAAGCCAATTGGTAAATCTAAAGAAGTTAGCTGTTTAACTTCGATGTTATTAGTGGAGGTATTAGATAACAGTAAAGCTGGTGGATGTCCGGCGTTGGCATAAATGAGTTGACGTTTAAGGCGGTGATAAACTCCATACCAAATTGTAAAGTATTTATCACCGTGCTTACTCATTTGGAAGGCATGATTGAGTGCTCTCAGGACTTCACTTGGTTGACAAAAGTTAGTGTTTGGTAGAGATTGCGATCGCAAAACATTCAACACCGATACCGATAGGAGAGCTGAACCCACTCCATGACCTGATACATCTAACAAATAAATTGCCAAATGATCCTCGTCAATCCAATGATGGTCGAAGCAATCGCCTCCTAGCTGTGCTGAAGGAATAAACAGATTTTCTGTAGTTACTGCTCCTACAAGCGGTGAGGGTAAAAGCGATCGCACATAATCAGCGGCCTCAGCTAATTCTGCTTCCAAAATTTGCTTTTGAGTTTGCAAATCCTGATTTAGTGTCTCCAAAGCTTGCTTTTGACTTTGTAAATCCTGATTTAGCTGGTGTAACCTTAGTCCCGCTCTTACCCGTGCTTTCAATTCATTCATCTCTATCGGTTTGGAGATAAACTCATCCGCTCCAGCATCAAGTCCTCTAACTCTATCTTCCTCCTCTCCTCGAGCTGCTCCCCTAGCCGTCAATAGAATAAAAAAAGTAGTTGCTAACTCTGGATCTGTTCTAATTCGACGACATACTTCTAGCCCATCTACTTGTGACATCATCCAGTCACAGATAATCAGAGCCGGATGTAGCAGTTGTGCTTGTCTAATTCCTTCTTCACCATTGCTAGCTACAGTAGTCTCATAACCCTGCCTTTGGAGTGTGCTTTTCAGTACTGCTCGCACTGTCGGGTCATCATCAATAACCAGAATTTTAAACATAAATTACAGTTTACTAAGTAAAATGATTGGTAAATAGTTGCTTTAATTTAAGTTATATGCAATTTAGTTTTTAATGTATAGTAAAAATACTCAAATTAAATAAACTAATTAACGAATATGATGATTTCACAATATTTTCTTAGTTAAGAAGTGAATAATAAAATTTATCTCAAAGTCAACACAGACCTGACAGCTTCACCTCAAGTTTTGTCTTGGTTCGAGCAGATGAATCAACCACCTATTCCCGATCAACAAATTTGGTGGCAATGTCAAACGCTGATGATAGAAGGCTTTACTAACATTGTTGAACATGCTCACAAAAATTTACCTATTGAAACTCCGATTGAGATGGAAGCTGTGCGGTTAGATGAATATATAGAAATTCGCATCTGGTCTCAAGGTGAACCATTTAACTTAGAACAGCAATTGCGCCAAACCTCTGAATTTGAGGATAACGATCAAGAGCGCGGGCGGGGTTTAAAAATTATGTCGGCCATTGCCGACAAATTGAGTTATGAGCCGACATTAGATAATCGTTACTGCTTATTTATTAGTAAATATTACAAATGATTGGAGTAGAAAGATAATGACTACTAACTCATAATTAAAAACTCTTGGATGCGTTTAATAAACTCTTCTAACTCTAAGATTAAGTGAGTGGTACCTTGACGCTCTTGGTTTATCGCTAATTGTTCTAGTTTTTCTGCTGCTAGATGCATGGTTGTAACTCCCATATTGGCACTAGAACCTTTAATTTGATGGCCTTGGAGCGCTATTTGCTCAAAGTCGTGAGCTGTGATCGCTATTTTAATGACCTCTAGACGAGGTTGAATATCTTCAACAAATATTTGCAGTAGTTCCAATTCAAATTCTGGGTTATTTTCTGAAAGTTGATGCAAGCGTTCCCAATCAATTGGGAGGTCAACTGAATCTATATCTGTTGTAGAAACTTTCTGCTCTATAGCAGCTGTTTCTTTTGCCTTGAATATCACACTTCCCCAATGCTCTAACGTTGCTGCCAAATTTTCTTTCATTACTGGCTTGCTCAAATAGTCGTCCATTCCAGCATCTAGACACATTTGTTTGTCTTGTTTCATTGCATTAGCTGTCATCGCAATTACCACAGGACGACGACCACTAGCAAAGCTGCTTTCTTGCCAACGATGAATTTGTTTTGTGGTTTCCAAACCGTCGAGAATCGGCATTTGGCAATCCATCAGAATTAAATCATAGGGAATTTTTTCTAATAGCTGCAACGCTTCTTTCCCATTATTAGCGACATCAGCACTGTAGCCCAGGCTTTTGAGTTGCTTCAAGGCTATTTTCTGATTCACCAGATTATCTTCAGTTAAAAGAATTCTTAATTTATGTAGGTCAGGAGACGTGGAAGAAGACGCGGGGACGCTTAATAACTCCTGACTTCTGAACGCCAGTTGCTCCACTTGGGGAGACTCGATCGCTTTTGGTATCTCCTGTTGGGAGAAGACCACACTGGCTCCTTCTGACTCTTCTGGAATAACAGAAGCGGCAATCGTAAAGTAAAATGTGCTACCTGCATTAAGTTCACTTTCAACCCAAATTCTGCCACCCATTAACTCGCACAGTTGCTTGCAGATGGCAAGACCTAAGCCAGTACCGCCATACTGTCGAGTAATGGAGGAGTTAACTTGACTGAAAGCTTTAAATAAACGCTCCAGGCGATCGCGTGGAATTCCGATACCTGTATCTTTAATACTAAACTGAATTTCGTCAGTATTTGCAGCAGAAGAATGATTAATATCGCTATTATTGTGAGTTATAACTGAAACTTCTATGCTTCCAGTTTCGGTAAATTTAATCGCATTACTGATTAAATTAATCAAGACTTGGCGCAGTCTGGTGATATCTCCCACAATCGTAGTAGGAAGTTGAGGACTATCTAAAAATATGAGTTTTAAACCTTTTTCTCTAGCTGTAGGTGCAAGCATATAAAAAGCCTCATTAATGCAATTTCGCAAAGCAAAAGGCTCCTCTTCGAGTTCTAAGTTGCCCGATTGTATTTTGGAGAAGTCAAGGAAATCGTTAATAATTTTGAGTAAAGAATTTCCACTGGTATAAATGGTTTCAACAAAGTCTTCCTGTTCAGCAGTCAATTCAGTATATTGGAGCAAACTGGCCATACCAATTACCGATGCGATCGGAGTCCGAACTTCATGGCTAATCATCGCTAAGAATTCCTGTTTAGCAAGTTCTGCCTGCTTTCGTTCAGTCATGTCTCGCAAAATGTAAACATAACCTTGAAAATGTTCAATTTCTGTCTTTACAATTGAGGATGAAAAAGCTACGGGAATTGTTTTACCACTTTTGGTATAACAAACGGTTTCTACTTCTTTTACTAAAAAATTTATGTCTTGACTGTGGGATATATCAATATCATCAATTGTCAATGGATACTTATTGACTTCTCTAATCACTTTTGCGATCGGTTGACCGATAAGCTCTATTTCGTTATATTGCAATAAAATTTGTGCGGCATAATTCATTTTTTTTATCTCGCCTGATAGTGTTGTCACTAACAAGGCATCCGCCATTGATGTCACAATTTGGTCAATATATTGTTTAGAAGCCTTTAAGTTACGTAATAAAAGATTTGCTTCATTTGCACCTTGAAATAAAGATTGCTCAAGCACCATCCGTTCTGTGGCATCTTCGACAACAATGGTTAGTCGATTGCTAAAATGGTGTTCTTGGAAATTATTAGTAATACGAATATCAATATATAAAGGAGAAGCCGTATCTGGCGATCGCCTAATTCCTTTTAATTCAAAATTATCTTGTTCTCCCTGGAGAATTGCATCAAAAATATCTTCCAGTCCCTCTAATTCTGGAAACACAATCCGAACATCCTGACCGAGCTTCACTTCATGAGGAATATCGGCAAAATGATTTAATCCCAAAGACATTTCTAGAATCTTGAAGTTTTCATCAATTATCAAATATTCAATACCACATACAGATAATAAATTTGTCAAAAATGAATTCATCTTAATTAAATTAAACGAGTGGCTAAAGCTTGAAAGATTTTGTCAACATTATTGCCAGTTTTAGCTGAAGTTACATAAGTATCTAATATATTAGGTTGATTGGTGAATTGATACATTTGACAGATTTTTTCTAAATATTCGGCTGCAATCATATCTGATTTGTTCAGTGCAACAACAATATAGCTGTTAGGATTAACAGCTAAAAAAGTTTGAATATGCTCATGGATATGATGGAGCGTTTCTGGTTGTGTCACATCACCGACTATCACAGCACCTTTAGAACCTTGAAAATAATTTTTAGCAACTGCCTTAAACTTATTACTGCCTTCAATATCCCAAATTATTAACTGTAAGTTTTGTTCCAAGAGTAGGTCTTTTTCGGAAACACAAACCAATTTACGAGAGATTTTTACTCCTACGGTTGAAAGGTATTCATCACTAAACTGACACTCTACAAATTGGCGAATCAGACTAGTTTTACCAACACCAAAATCACCAAATAAGCATATTTTTTTAGAGATTGTAGACATAGTTGAAGAAAAATAGAGAATATTTTATCAAAATCATAGCTACTATAAACTTAAAATTGCTTGTTTATCGATTCTAGAGCAACACAGCGGCTTAACCACAAGGGTTGAGTTTCATCAATTCCTGGTGGTAAATTTGTCCTACCAATGACCTGTAGGCGAGATGGCTCGATACCTAATTTAATCAGTGCTTGTTGTACAGCCTTTGCTCGCGCCAGCGCCAATTTTTGAGATTTGTTCGTGCTAGTACGGTCACTATAACTAATGATTTTTAAATGCTTATTTGGGTGCTGATTAAGGAAAAACTTAACCTGTTGAATTTTATGCGCTGTATCTGCTTTCATTAAACTCGCTGAGTCGGGTTGAAAGTAAAATCGAACTTCAATCTGTGGGCGTTCTACTCGCACCGCACTAGACACAGATTTTACGCCTGGAATTTGTTCAAATGCATTAGCAATAATTTGAGCATCTGCAATTCGGTTGACAGTTCCTTCAACAGCTACTTTACCAGCGATGTATTGAGCGGAAATTGCTATATCGTCAGTCTGATTTAAAACTGCTGTGACTCGTTTGACTTCAGCAGCAGCTAATACGGGGTCTGCTGGTACTTCTACTAATAAAATTTGATTGTCAATTAACCAATTAGGAGAGGTAATTTTGACAGTTTGCTCGGCTTTCTGGCGAAGAAGTTGATTAGGTAATCGTCCTGTTAATTTTAATTTGTTGTGTTCTACTTTTACAGTGAGCCGATATACTGCTAGTTCTGGAACAGAAGTTAGAGCTAACAAAGTTTGATTTTCTATAGAATGTATAACTCCACTACGGTATTGCCAAATACCCCAAGGAATGAAAAGGGTGCTGATAACTGTTAAACCTAATATCAGTAACGGTGATATTTTTGTTTTATTTTTATCCTGAATATCTGTATCTTTCAGGTTTTCTAGAATTGTATGACCTTCAAGGGGAATTAAATCTGGATCGCCGTCAAATTTTTCAATTAAATCACCATACTTTTTAACGATTGTGCTGAAAGCTTGCCGCATTTTCCCAATAAAGTTTTTGCTCGGCTCTCCGCGCACAACAATCGCTAAATAACAGTATCCTGCAACTTCTAAAATTATTTTGGATGTCCCGTATTCAATTGCATCTAATTCTGTTATGCTTCCAGATTGATTGATGCAATCATTAGCAAAGCTACGAATTGCTGTCAGCATTCCTGCTACCATTTCAGCCTCTAGCTGTTCTACATCAGAGTGCTGAATATCTGAGATAACTAAACCAGATGCTTTATGAATTAAGAAAATGGCTTGAATGGTAAATGGTAGAGCTTCTTTAAGAATTAATTCTGCTTCTGAAACTCCCTGTAGCTTGGCACGAATTTTACGTTTGATACCTTCAACGCTGAGGGTTTCTTCAACTTGTCGGTTAATGGCACGGATTGTCTCTGCCATATATTTGGCTATGGTACTACCAATAATTGGGTAGAGTGCATCCACCACAATATTCTGCTCAATTTCAATTTGCTTTTTTATGGCTCGTCCCATTGCCGGAGCGATCGCATCTGAAACTTCTTCTGGAGCTATAATAATCTGTTGAGAAATAGCTAGAGGAATTACAGGTGCGATCGCTCTACTCATGCTAACTTTATCCTGTTCAGTGCGACTGCGGATAGTCTCATCGATAATAGGAGCAATTATCTCGACAATTTCCTCTCTCGATTCTGTAATCTTCAGCCTCAAAAGCTCAGAAATCCACGGTAGTAGTAGATTTATTAGCTCTTTAGGGTCATAAATTTGATGCTCTATTTTTGTTAATTTTTGTTCCAACTTATCTGTAATATTGTTTATTTCTGCTAGCTCATATCCGACCAATATCTCCCGTAATTTTTGCAATGCATCCTCTGAGTTATCTAATTTTTCCTCAAATTCTGTAAATATTTCAATAGATTCTTCTAATTCTTCTTGAGTAGTTTGTGAGTAATTAGATATATCTTGAGGAAAATTAAAATTCGATTCTAAATAAGCTTCACATACTTCTAATGTCACTGGAGGAAGTTGCAGTAATTCAATTTCTTCTGGAATATACTCATTACTATTATCAGTTTCTGATGGTAATAAAGGAGATTGCTCAGGGGATTCGATAATTTTGAGTTCGACAAGCAAATGCAGCAAATTGTCAAGCTGCACAACTGTTTCTGACTTCAACTCAACAGATTGAGAAACCGAATTTTCCACCTGAGTTATCCTTTTTAGAGTGCTGTTAGAGGTAGCGGGGTGTTTCGCCCGTGCTGTTATACCAATTTAATGTGAAGTTGCACATATCTCGATCCCCCTAAATCCCCCTTAAAAAGGGGGACTTTGATAGATGTTTTTCCGGTTCCCCCCCTTAATAAGGGGGCTAGGGGGGATCGAATTCTATGCAGCTTCATAAAAAATTGGTATTAGCAGTAGCGGGGCGTTTCGCCCGTGCTAAGTTAGGGGTTATTAGTTTGGAGTTTGGAGTCATTATCTCCTTCATCTCTCTTTACTTTATTATGAATGTAATTCTGCTGTACTGTTAGAGTGAGTTAACACTTACTTTTGATAACTTTGTAGTTTCTAGAAGCGGTACAGCAGTATATTCGTCGCTGCGTTCATTGGCTGCTTCTCGCAATTTAGGAATAAATTCAGTTTCTTTCAGACGCATTCCCAAGGCAAACAAAGTTTCAGCCATATCGTCTTTAGAAACTTTCGTGTCTGTCAACTGCGAGAAGCGTCGATCTATTTCTTCTAAAATCAGATCCCGTAATGCCGTAACATCATCTTGTAATTGGACTTTAGTTTGAAATATTTCATCTCGAATCGAAGTAGTTTGGCTATCTAAGGTTTCATCAAGCGACTGAACGCTGCTAGAGAATTTTTTATTAAGTCTATCAACCTGTTGCCGTAAGTCAAGAGTTTCTTCTTGAGTTGCTAGGTTAAGTGACTTCAGCTTTTTATCCAGCGACTCAAACCCCGCTTTTAGTTCAGCCGAAAAGTTGGACTTGAGTTGCTCGACATGCAATCGCGTCTGTTGTTGCAGGAGAGATATATCTGACTCCAGCTTGCTAAATCGATTTTCGTACTCTCTTAGCTGTGTTCCAAGAATAATATCGCGGATCTGATCGATATTGCCAAGTCTTTCTCGTACATCGTCTCTACTCATCTGACTCATTAATAAAACCTCACTTTTCGGGAATCAATTGGGAATAATAGGTGATGCATTTAACTGACATTTAGGCTAAAAATTCTTAGCTTATGATACAGCTAACTCACCGAATATACTTTGTTATTATTCCCAATCGTTCACAATTTCTATCTGTAAAATAGGAAATGAGTAGTGAGAAATGGAAAATAAGTGTTTTTCATAACTTACTCAGAAAAAACTGCTCCGTTAATTTATTAATAAATATTATTATTTTTTAAGTTTTTGGCGTTACTATCTTTACAGTTCAAAAATTCTTGGATGCGTTTAACAAAGTCTTCTAACTCTACGATTAAATTAGTTGTACCTCGACGCTCTTGGTTGTAAGCTAGTTGTTCTAGTTTTTCTGCTGCCAGATGCATGGTTGTAACTCCCATATTGGCACTAGCACCTTTAATTTGATGCCCTTGGAGCGCTATTTGCTCAAAGTCATGATCTGCGATCGCTATTTTAATTAACTCTAGACGAGGTTGAATATCCTCAACAAATATTTGCAGTAGTTCCAATTCAAATTCTGGGTTATTTTCTGAAAGTTCATGCAAGCGTTCCCAATCAATTGGGAGGTTAACTGCACCGACATCTGTTGGACAAACTGTCTGCTCTGTGGCAGCTGTTTCTTTTGCCTCGAATATCAGATTTCCCCAACGCTCTAGCGCTCTCGCCAATTTTTCTTTTATTACTGGCTTGCTCAAATAGTCATCCATTCCGGCATCTAGACACATTTGTTGGTCTTCTTTCATCGCATTAGCTGTCATTGCAATTACCACAGGACGATAACCACTGGCAAAGTAGCTTTCTTGCCAACGATGAATTTCTTTTGTGGTTTCTAAACCGTCGAGAACTGGCATTTGGCAATCCATCAGAATTAAATCGTAGGGAATTTTTTCTAATAGCTGCAAAACTTCTTTCCCATTACCAGCAACATCAGCACTATAACCCAGGCTTTGGAGTTGCTTCAAAGCAACTTTCTGATTCACCAAATTATCTTCAGCTAAGAGAATTCTAAGTTTGGGGGAGTCAGGAGAATAATAGTTGCGGTTGTTTTCAGAATTTTTCAGTTTTAAATCCTGACTTCTGTTAGCGTTCGCGCAGCGTCTCGTAGAGAAGGGGGGCGTAGCCCATTCTAACTCCTGAATTCTGACTTCTGACTCCTCTTCTGGCTGCGTTCCTAAAATAGTCATGATGGTATCAAGGAGTCGGGACGGCTTAACAGGTTTGACTAAATAAGCCGCAAATCCTATTTTTAGCGATCGCTGGATTTCATCGCGTTGATTAGTAGAGGTAAGCATAATTAAAGGTAGCCCAGCGATCGCTGAATTTGCTTTAATTTGTTCTCCTAAAGTCATGCCATCTATTTCTGGCATCTGCATATCAATCACAGCTATGTCATAAAAATTTTTTTGCTTGGCGGCTTCGTGAATAGCTTTGAGAGCAGTAGTAGCCGAAGCAGCTTGATCCACCAGCATCCCCCAACGGGTAGCTTGATGGTAGATGATTTTGCGATTAGTAGCATTATCATCCACCACTAACAAGCGCCGATTCAGCAAAAGTTCGCGTTCGCCTTCTAAGGAAATAGGGTCAAGTTGCTTGGCGAGAGTTACTTCAAACCAAAACTTAGATCCTTTCCCTAAGCGACTTTCTACGCCCATTTCTCCTCCCATCAAGCTTACCAGTTGCTTGCAGATGGCTAATCCCAAACCTGTGCCGCCATATTTACGGGTGGTGGAAGCATCTACTTGAGTAAATGGCTTAAAGAGTTTGGATTGATCTTCAGGGGTAATGCCAAGACCACTATCTATGATGGCAAAATAGATGGTGGCTGTAGTCAGGGAAAGCGTACGCAATTCTGCTCGTAATACTACCTCTCCATTGCTGGTGAACTTGATCGCATTGCTAATCAGGTTCATAAGAATTTGTCGCAAGCGGCCAGCATCGCCTTGGAGCTGGGTGGGGACGTTGCTATAGATTAATCCTGCAATTTCTAATCCCTTATGATGGGCTGAGGGAGCCAATAATTCCAACACCTCTTCTACACAGGTAGATAAGTCAAAATCTAGAGTTTCTAGTGCCATTTCCCCAGCCTCAAGTTTGGACAGATCCAAAATTTCGTTAATCAGGCTTAAGAGAGCATCACCACTAATGCGAATTGTTTCCATAAAATCCCGCTGCTCGGAGTTTAGGGGAGTTTCTAACATTAAGCTTGTCATTCCCAAGACAGCATTCATGGGAGTCCGAATTTCATGGCTCATGTTGGCCAAAAAGGCACTTTTGGTTTGAGAAGCTAATTCAGCTTGGTGACGAGCAATTTCGAGTTCTCGTCGCTGTTGAGTTTCTGCATCTAACATTTGGGCTTGGGCTAAAGCAATACCTACTTGGTCAGCTATTTGCCGTAAAAGGTGAGTTTCAAAGCTAGACCATTGGCGAGAACTGCCACACTGATGGACAATTAGTAAACCGCAGAGTTCTTCTTTGACAAGAATGGGTATGACTAAATTACACTGGACTCCAAATTGTTGCAGTAATTCAAGATGGTTTTTTTGGACTTCAGCTATATCTAAGTCAGCAAGCCCCAGATTCGGTTTTTGACGGTACTGCTGTAGATAGTACTGCTGGATGTATTCGGCTTGAAAGTAAGTATCGACTAGCTCTTTCTCTTTAATTGTCAGCCAGCCAGAAATTACTGCCTCAACCACGGTGGCTCCAGAGCCATCAGCCTTTGGCTGATAAATCAAAACTCGGTCGCTATGGAGAATTTTTTGCACCTCGGTTACAGTGATTTGGAGAATTTCTTTGATTTGCAAAGACTGACGAATTTTGAGGGTGATTTCAGTAAATAGTTGCGATCGCAAGTTTTGGCGTTGGAGTTGTTCTTCTGCCTGCTTGCGCTCAATAAACTGCCCTACTTGCTCACCAATAGAATTCATGACTTTTGCCAAATCTGGGTCAGCTTGTTGGATTTCATGGCTAAAGCAGGTAATAACACCGATGATTTTTTTACCACTACGGATCGGAAAACCGAAAGCTCCGTGCAGTTCTGCTTCGGCAGCCATTTCAGAGCGGATAAAACTCCGATCTTTAACGACATCAGCGATCCAAACAGGTTCAAGACTAGCCCAGACACGACCAGGCAGCCCAATTCCTGATGCAAACGTGGTCTGCCGACTGAGGATGTCAAATTCTTGCATCTCGAAGGAGATTTTATACCATGAATTTAGCAAAGACAGTAGATTTGCTTGCCGATCTAGCATCCAAAATTCACTTAAATCCCATCCCAAACTTTCGCAGATTCCTTGCAAGATTTGGGGCATGCCTTCATTGATTGTGGTTGACTCTGCCAAGACACGGGTTGTAACATACTCTGCTTTCAGATGCTGTTCAGTTCGTTGGCGTAAGCGAAGTTCCTCAAAGACATCGCTGATGTCAATACCTGTAGCAACAATGTATTCAACGTGACCCTCATAATCTTGCAAGGTAGTGTTAGTCCAAGAAATCAGCCGCCGCCTGCCATCCTTAGTTACCCAATAGTTTTCGTATTCTTTGGGCGCTTCACCAGATCGCAACTGCTCAAAAACGGCTTTAATCGGCCCGATTTCTTCAGGAAGTAGAAACAGGTTCCAGAAAAGCCTTCCTTTCACCTCATCAAATGAGTAACCAGTAATTTGTTCACAAGCTTGATTGAAGCGAACGATTTGCCCTTTCGGGTCAAGAACTATTACCAAAGCGCTGGTTGTATCAAGGACTGCTGAGATAAAGTTGCGTTCTTGATTCAGTGTTTCCTCTGTTAATTTCCGCTCTTTTCCCTCACGATAAATAAAGTAGTAGACTATAGCCAGAATCAAAAAACTTAGGCTTATAGCGATCGCCAGTGTCAAAACCGTGTAGTTAGCACTGGTCTTTGCAGCTTGTGACTGCTGTTGAAGCAACCCTCTATCCTCATTCTCTATCTCATGGACGATCTTGCGAATATCATCCATGAGATGTTTTCCTTGATTTGTCTGGATTACCTGCAACGCCGCCTCGAATCCCTGATTTTGACGCAGGTATATAGTCTGCTTGAGTATGGCAAGTTTTGCAGCTATCAGAGGTTCAAGGGTTACGAACTGTTTTTGTTGGTTAGGTTGATCTGCGATTAAATCCTTCAGTTCTACAATTTTGCGATCGATGTTTCCAACTACTGCTTCATAGGGTTCTAGATAACTTTCTTGTCCAGTGAGGATGTAACCGCGTTGTCCAGTTTCAGCATCTTTCATCTCAGACAGTAATTCTTCTAGTTTATTGATTTTCTCTTGGGTTTTTTGTACTTGCTTATTCGTATCAATCAATATACGTGTGTTTTGATAGGAAATCACGCCAATCAAAATTAAAATTGCTGATGCTAATCCAAACCCTCCGGCTATTCTTTGAAAAAATTGTTTGCGTGTCTTCTGCGCCTGTTTGCGTGTATCACTCGCTAATACTAAACTTGCTAAAGTGCGGCGCATTTCTAGTTGTTTAATTACCTGGCGACCGAGAATTCGTAATGCTTCAAGTTGTTCTGGAGAGAGGTTTCTTGCTACATGGTCAATTACACAAAGTGTTCCTAGTGCATATCCTTCAGGGTTCGTCAGCGGTACACCAGCATAAAACCGAACATTTGGGTCAGAGGTAACAAACGGGTTTGTCGCAAACCTTTCATCTTCTGTGGCATCAGGCACAACAAAAACTTCAGGTTGCAGAATAGCATGGGCGCAGAATGCCAAATCGCGGGGTGTTTCTAGGGCATCCAAACCAACTTTTGACTTGAACCACTGACGATTAGTATCAATTAAGCTGATTAAGGCAATGGGAGTTCCACAAATATATGAGGCTAAACGGGTAAGATCGTCAAAAGCTGCTTCCGAAGGAGTATCGAGAATCTTATACTCCAAAAGAGATTCGATTCGCTGTATTTCGTTATCAGGTAATGGTGCTTTCATTCTTCAGCCTTATACCATTTTGGATTTTAAAAAACAGAATTCAGAATTCAGAATTCAGAATCCAGGAGTTAGGAGTTAGGAGTCAAAATTAATAACACTTTGATAGTCAAAGTTTATAATTTTAAGAAAATCAAAAAATCAAAAATATATAGCGCGCTTGATTCTATATTCATTCTGAATTCTGACTCCTGAATTCTTTTTTGTTAAAATTTGACTCGCAACTGTCCTGTCAAGGAATTACCACTGTAGGTACTTCCCCCGGTTTCTTGATTTCGGACATTACTAAAGCTATAGCCCAAGTCTGCTTCTATATTGGGCGACAGTTTTACCGTACAGCGCGTTTGATAGGTATTGGCGTTGTCAAATTCTCCTTTAAGTCGCTGTCGTCCTAAATTGGCAGCGAGGCGACAGCGTAAGAAATTAGTAATATCTCCCTCCCAAGCTACCTCACCGTTGTAAACTAGGAAATCTGGTGGAGAAAAATAACCGCTTGTGCGTTCTAAATCGCGATCATAACTCCAAGTGAATAAGTTAGCTGCCAAAGAAAATTGTCCGAACTTGCGCTCTAACCTACTAAAAGACTGCACATCGGAATTACCATCGTTGTAACTACCCAAACGCAATGAGGAAAACAAGCTGGTGTCACGGTCAATCTGCCAGTACAAATCAGGGCCAAATCGCCAAGCAGTAATTTGATTGTCTAAAGTTCGAGCATTGGATTTATAAGGCCCTTGTTCTAAATTACCTGATAGTACTACTACCGATAGCAATCGACCTGATGACGAAACTCGCGGCGGCGAAATGGGAGCCTCCACCTTAGCATTGAGATTGAGAGCTGTGGGTAACCGATTGAACACATCGACTCCAGCTGCTGTTTGTAGAGTCACTTGTCCAATTTTTCCTTGCCATCCAACTTGCAAGGGAAAATTGGTTACTGATTCAACACCCCGTTGCTCAAACAAGTTAAAACCTGTCTTGAAAAATACTTTATTGCCATTTCTCAATCGAAACTGAACTGTTGGCTCAAGGAAAAAATTAGTTTGGCCAAAGTTGTCTGTCTCATAGTGATAGTCCGTATCAATACTTTCCAAAACTGCATCCGGTGTTTTTGCTTTGGTGGAAGTTGTTGGTGGACTAGAATTCTGCTGTGGTGGTTCGGGTAGCGGTGGTGAGCTAGAATTCTGCTGCGGTGGTTCGGGTAGCGATGGCGGTAATCGCAAATCAGGATTGAAGTTTTCGGGTGCCGCCAGCAAAATAGGTGTTGGCTCTAACCGATAGGGGAGTGGTTTTGAGTATTGCTCTGCTGACTCAGGATTAACTGTGGTGACTTGCTCAGTCAATTTTAAAGGTGATTTCCAGGTCTGATGTGCTTGGGCTGCTTGTAATTTAGCTGCTGATAATATCCAAATACCTACGCTACAGATTAATCCCAATTGAATCTGTAGGCATCCCAAAAGAAACACAGTGTACAAACTATATCGAGAAACAAAGAGATAAGGTCTAAAACTATTTGCCATCGGTTGATACTACATTTATAAATGAAAAACTGGCTGCCAAATAGTTTTCTGGCTGCTAGGTGATGTATTCGGACTGGGATTATGATGCCCATAATCGATGCTTGTTAAGACATAGAAAAGGCAAAAGGCGTAAAGGTGTTAATTTGGCGGGATATAGAAGTTCCCAGATGCATGAAGTACATATTAAAACCTCACCCCTAACCCCTTTTTTTATCAAGAGGTTGAGGGTGAGGCTAAGTTGTACCTCATTCTGATTAGGAAACGCTATATTCGAGTCGATAGTTAGTGTGATTTTGACCAACTGCCAACAGTCATTGTTGAGTCTGCTGTTCCCATCTCAGAGTTTTCAGCATTGTCAACCTCAAGACTTCGGAGCAATTCTCGAATTACATCTGTTGCTGGTCTTCCTGTGAGAGTACAGTATTGTTCAAGTTTCTTCATTTCCTCGGTTGTGAGATTTACTGTCAGTCGTTTAACAGCCCATTTTTTCTTCATAATTTTCTTGGATCTTCAATATGTTGCTTTTTCTCGAAATCACCACGTCATTACGATTACTCCCGTAGTGCATAGCCTACACCACGGACTGTATGAATCAAACGTCTTTCATTATTTTCTTCTAACTTGAGTCGCAAATAACGAATATAAACCTCAATAATATTAGAATCACCCATGAAATCGTAACCCCAAACTTTCTCTAAAATTTGATCTCTAGTAAATACTTGACGGGGATGTGAAAGGAGATATTCTAATAAGTCAAATTCTTTTGCTGTTAACTGAATGCTTCGTTTTTCCCGAAATACTTCACGAGTCCGTCTATTTAAGCTTAAATCTTCAAATTGCAACAAATCCTCGTCTGTTTCTTGCGTGCGCCGGAGATGAGCGCGAATTCTAGCTAATAGTTCTTCAATGCTGAAGGGCTTAACTACATAATCATCGGCTCCTGCATCTAATCCAGCGACGCGATCGCTCACTTCATCTTTTGCTGTCAACAAAATCACTGGTACTGTACTACCTGTTGTTCGCAAACGCCGACAAATTTCTAAACCCGTCAACCCTGGAAGCATCCAATCCAGAATCGCTAAATCTGGTGAGGAGTCTCGCGCCATAGTCAAGCCTGCGATGCCATCATGGGCGACACTTACCCGGTATCCTTCGCTATTAAGTTCTAATTCGACAAATCGCGCCAGTTTGACTTCATCTTCCACTAAAAGGATATGTGCTGTCATGTTTTTGCTCCTAAAGCAGGTAATGTGAGAATAAAAGTGCTACCATAACCTGGCTTTGAAAGGATGGCAATTTTGCCTTCCATACCTTCGGTTAGGTGTTTCACAATCGATAAACCCAAACCTACTTTGCCAGTTAAACGAGGGCTGCTTTTATTCTCACAGGAAACGGGGGGACTTCCAAATAGATTACCCGATGCTTAAATTTCTGGCATTGCTGATTAGATGTATGAATATTGGTGTAGAAATGTTGCATTGCAAAGTATCTACAAAGGTTTTTAAATCACGCAAAATCATTTTCATCCTGGAATTCAGCAACACCAAATTTCTCTGTTATCTTTACTATGTCTGCAATCAAATCAGATAGAGCTACTATATGTAGGTAAACTGATTGTAAACATACTCCCTTCTCCTAACTTTGATTCCACACTGACACTACCCCCCATACCTTCTACAAGTGTCTTAACAATCGATAAACCCAAACCACAACCCCCAGTAGTATGAGAGCGAGATTCATCTACACGATAAAATCTCTCAAATATCCGCGCTTGCTGTTGCAAAGGAATGCCATAACCTTTGTCACAAACTTGAATACTAGCCCGATCTGGAAGCCGATATAACTTAAAAATTATGGGTGTGTCAGCATCAGAATATTTAATGGCATTATCAATTAAATTTAATAACACTTGTTTAAAGCGGCTATAATCTGCTTTGATCTCAATTGGATAAATTTCTGACTCGATTGTAATTGGGCGATCGCTATATTTTTTTGCCATCATGACAACTTCTTCAACCAAGTCATTCAGCACATAAGATTTCATTTGAAAGTATAAATAACCGCTATCTGCACGTGCTAAATCAAGTAAATCTTGAAGCAGACGAATAGTGCGTTCAGCTTCTGATGCCGCAGTTTCTAAAGCTTCTTGTTGAGTTTGGGTTAAGTTATTCTGCCTTCGTAAGACGCTTTGCAAATAACCATGTACAATCGTTAAAGGTGTGCGTAATTCGTGAGAAACATTGCTTACAAATTCTCGTTCTTGCTCCCATGATTGGGAAAGGCGCGATAACAGCATGGTTAAAGTTTGAGCTAATTCTTTAACTTCACTGGGTGCATTATCAAGATATAGCTGCGCTTGTCCTAAATCTTCAGCAGAAATTACAGAAGCCATTTGATTTAGCTGGCGTAGAGGTTGCAGAGAACGCTTTATATAAAATGCGATCGCAGCAGTTAAAACAAGAATTGCTAAAACACTAGTAATACCTAAACTCTGCACCATTACTACAAACATTCTCTGTTCGCGGGTAATATCCTTGACTACAAATAACTCACCCAGTAACTTACCCTGCACTTGCACAGTACTACCACATAGAACAAAGTAGCTTTGGTTCACTTTGTAAACTTGTGGTTTAATCGGCATCTTAGTCAAGGTCATTAATTCAGCTACCGTAGTATCAGATAATAAATCCAAAGTGGTAGATTTTGCTATAATTTTATTATCAGGACTTTTTAGCCATAATAATATGTTGGTATTTGCCAAATTATTAATAGCTTTTTGCAACCCAGTTTCAGGTTGCATCATTTCACTATAAATTTGCACATCTTGCGGCAAGCGCTTGGCAATTTGTTCTATATTATATTTATGACTATCAACTAAAATTTGCTGCATTTTCCAACTAGTCCATGTAGCGAAGCTACCTAATACTAAAGCTGAAAATGTTGCAATACCAACAGTGAGGCGTGACTGTAAGGAAAATGGATCTATATTTATCCTAACTTTTATGATTTGCTTCACTGTTCCGGTTGCGTTTTAAGTGTTTAATAAAGCTTGAAAAATAAAATCAGATTGCTAAATGTAAAGTTACTGTTAACCGCTACATCTTTAGTTATAGCTGATTTGAACTTACCTCTGTTGCATACCTACAGTAAAAAGTGCAGCCATTCCCAAAAGATTACTAAATATTTTTATTTCATCGCCCTCTCAAATCCGCGAATTATTGTCTAATAATAATCTAAAGGCATTTACTAGTAATTAAATTAATTTCTGCTGAGAATTACCTTAAAATTTTTAATCCTCGAAATTGATTCCGAGGCGGGGTGGTAACAACAAGCCTTTTCCATTATGGCGAGAGAGAATCAGATTTGGATGTTGTTATGTTAAAGCGATCGCGTTTTTATCCTTCTCTATTTCTGGTTCTTGATGCTGTGCTTCATATTCACAAAATTGCTGGATTAATTTGGCAACTAAACCTGTCCAGCCAGTTTGATAACTAGCGCCAATTCCGGCTCCGTTATCACCATGAAAATACTCATAGGATGAAATCAAATTTTGCCAGTATGGATCGTTTTGAAACTTTTGCATTCCACCATAAACAGAGCGTTTACCAGAATTATTTGTCAGAAAATGCACCAACTGTTAACAAATAATCAGCAGATGCTTTTGTGCCCACTTTATTTAGATTGACTGCCTCTTTTTTACCTTGAACGATATAGTCATTAATACCATCTTTGACATAGACATTCGATTTCAGTCATAGGGACACTCTTTATATTGGGCAAAACAATTGGCTGCGATCAAAATATGATAAATCATGATTATTTTCTCTGAATGCGATCGCAAGTTGAAAATAAGCAGACGAGAGCGACACTATTAATTAACCACAAAAAGCGAAGGGGGCTAACGGTAACTTCAACCTATTGGTTGATAGTCTCTAGATATGGTCGCGGTTGGTGAAAACCCTGAAGTGAAGCATCGACGATGAGGCAAACTTCGATATGCATACCATCAGGATCGGAAAATGACAAGTTAAGTACTGGGCCAAGGTCGGCAATCGCGCCATCACTCACACCTCGATCTATGAGTTTGCGGCGGATAATCTGAAATGCTGATTCTGTTGGGGTATTCAAAGCTAAGTGGTCGATGTGTCCTCGTCTAAACATATCCGGCAATCCAGAACTATGGACATTATTAGGCATCTCTGCTGCGTGAAGCACGCTCTGCGATCCAGCCAGCAGAAGTGCGTGACGAAAAGCTGGGGTCGTCTCTTGAAAGATTACTGGCATCTCGAATACATCAGTATAGAAGTCGATAAAGCGGTCGATATCTGCTGTCACCACTGCAACATGGTGGATACCTGATACAAGGCTCATGGTGTTACTCCAGTTAGATTGTGCAATTTCCTTTCTATGAATAGGGGGCGATAACTTCTCTACGAGACGCCTTAGTGAAGCGCTGGCGATCGTGCTGTTGGTCAAAATCAATAATCGGCCCCTTCGCCACAATTCGATTTGGATTAATATCAGTCATACTCATGTAATAGCCGCGCTTGGTATAGTCTAGATTACAACTCGCTTTGAACTCAGGACGCTGATATAGGTCTAGTAGATAATTCCAGAGATTTGGATAGTCGATAATTCGCCGTAAATTGCACTTAAAGTGACCGTAATACACTGAGTCGAAGCGATACAGAGTTGTAAACATACAAATATCGGCTTCGGTGAGTTGATTGCCACATAAATATCGCTGCTCGTTCAGAATGGTTTCCCATCGATCTAAACTCTCGAAAAGTTCTGTTACCGCATCTTCATAAGCTGCTTGCGAAGTAGCAAAACCAGCGCGATATACACCAGCATTGATTGGCAGATAGATTGCATCGATCGTTTTATCAATCTTATGCTGTAGATCGCGTGGGCATAAGTCTATTTTTTGTGTTGCCAATTCCCCAAACTCTACATCAAACATCCGCATGATTTCGCGAGATTCGTTATTGATGATTGTTTGAGTTTGCTTATCCCACAACACCGGAACAGTAACTCGTCCTGTGTATTTGGGATCGGCTTTCAGATAAATCTCTTGCAAATATTCAGTATGATTCACCCAGTCAGGAATAGCTCCCGGTGCTTCAGTAAACATCCATCCCTTGTCGCTCATAATCGGATCGACGATAGAGACTGAGATTACATCATTCAAACCTTTGATTTCTCGGATAATTAAGGTGCGATGCGCCCACGGACACGCCAAGGAAACATAGAGGTGATAGCGTCCTGCTTCTGCCTTAAACCCACTAGAACCATCGGCAGTTATGCGATCGCGAAACGTTGTTGGCGTCTCATTGAACTTACCACTGGGATCTGATTTATTCCCATCGGTTGTCCACTTGCCTTCGATCATCATTCCTGACGGCATAATTTTCTCCTAACACTAGGGCGTGTCTATCAACTTTTGAGGATTACTTCAGCATTACGTCTTTCCTTTTCTGAAGGATGTTAATTTCTTAAAAATTCTTGACAAAATCGACTTTGCAGACAGACCACAGGTCGGATAAGCAGGAAATTCTCCATATCAACTCGTTGTCGCTAACCAAGCACGCAAAACCTCGGCCACTGTCCACGCTTGGGCAATACATCCCCGTGGAGTCATCGGGGCATCACCATCAAAAATTTCGCTGAGACTACCAACACCGTGCGCGTTGAGGTGATTAGCCATTGGTTCCAAAAATTGACGAGCCTGCTCAGGATTTTTGTAGACGCGCAGGTGTGCTAAGACAAACGGCCCCAACAACCAACCCCAAACTGTCCCCTGGTGGTAAGCCCCATCACGTTGATACTGATTGCCACCGTATTTACCCTGGTATTGGGAATGATCGGGGGCTAGCGATCGCAACCCATGAGAAGTCAGCAGCATTCGCCCACAAGCTTCCACCACACCCCTTTGCTGGGTAGATGTGAGCGGACTTTCTGGTAATGACACAGTAAATATTTGGTTAGGACGCAATAACGCATCATCACCATCAGGACTGTCTAAAACGTCATAGCAATAACCTGTCTCGTTATTCCAGAAGCGAGAAAATCTATACTTTGCCCGGTCTGCCATTGCTTCATACTCTTGGTGTGGTTTACCAAGCTGACGGGCAAACTTTGCCATTGTCCGTAAAGCATTATACCAGAGGGCGTTAACTTCAATCGGTTTGCCAATTCGGGGCGTAACTACCCAATCGTCAACTTTGGCATCCATCCAGGTCAGTTGTACACCAGCAACGCCTGCATAAAGTAAGCCATCGGCGGCATCGAGATGGATGTTGTAGCGTGTACCGCGACAATGCCAATTAATGATGTCTGCAAGTATGGGAAAGAGTTCACCAAGCAAAGTATCATCGTCTGTAGCGCTGTAGTAGGCGCGGACTGCTTCAAAGTACCAGAGAGTGGCATCGACTGTATTATATTCTGGTTGCTCACCCGCATCGGGAAAGCGATTAGGTAACATTCCCTGGTCTACATATCTGGCAAAGGTGCGAAGAATCGAGCGTGCTAGCTCTGGGCGACCAGTGGAAATTGTCAAACCAGGTAGACTAATCATGGTGTCGCGTCCCCAGTCGCTAAACCAGTGATAACCAGCGATGATGGTTTTGCCGTGGGGGTCTTCTGGCAATGAGCGATCAACAATAAACTGGTCAGCAGCTAGTACTAGATGGTTGATCCAGCTAGGTGATTCTTTAGTCTTGAGGGGTCGATTAGTTTTCCAAAATCCAGTTAACTTCTGCTCTTGAGCGCGACGTAACTTTAGTGCAGCTTCACCGTTGAGATTTGGTTGTTTTTCCGTGCTAGCTACAAAGGCGATCGCTTCGCCAAGATTCAGTGTAACTTCAAAAGTGGCGGCGTGGAGGTGGTCTTCTTTATCTTTCAATCCCCGATAGCGTTCAACTGCCAAGTCAAAGCCATGATACCAATTGTGGACAACAAATGTACTACCCCTATCGCTCAGTACATATAGTGGTACAGCACCCGGATAAGCAGTTACACAAATCCCCTGTTCCACCTCCTCAACAGACATCTGCCAACCATTGTTTTGAGTGTCGCTGTGATAATCGCGGTAGTTGACTATTGCTTTGAGCGTCAACTTTAGCGGTTGAGTGGCACGACGCAAAGTATATTGGACATAAGTTGTGTTCGCGCCTTGTTGCATCCACACCCGTTTTTCTAATAAGGCATCGGCAACAGCAAAACGCCATAGAGGAATTGTACCTTCCAGAGAAAAACGTTCAATATGCTGATAACCGTCGGGACTGACAATCCCATCTGCCCAACGATTGGTGTCTAGAGAAAAAGAGCGAGCCTCCTGCAAAGGAACTGCGCGATCGCCATACAATACAGTTTCATCTAGTTTTGTCAGCATTAAAGTACGACCCAAAGGTGGTTTCAATGCTGCTACCAATAGTCCGTGATAGCGCCGGGTCAATAAACCAGCCACAGTCCCAGAGGCGTAACCACCAATACCGTTAGTCACTAACCACTCCCGCGATTCTGCAATGTCAAGATTGCCGCAGATTTCCCGCCCAAATTCTATACACATAAGTCACGTTGCTTTGCTCTAAATTCAAATTAACAATCGTTATCATGCTTTTTTCTCTACGTTTTCTATGCGTCTACGGTTTAAAATTAATTTATTGAACCACAGAAGCCCGGAGAACACGGAAAAAAGAAGAATTATTGTCCAAAAATTTTACCCACCTTGAAAGGGCTACTCCTAACTTTTGTTAGATTGGAGATTGATCCTCAGTTATTTGAGATTCATTCACTAGAGGATTGAGGACGACTTCATTAGCTACACTATCAGGTTTACGAGCACGAATTGCTGGACGCGATCGCCTATAACCTGCTCTTTCAGCTTTTTGGTGTTCGTAATCAATCAATCTGCCATAATATTCATGCTTGCTTAAATTCATCGACAAAAAAATATGCTGGCGGATATTACCAAAACCTTTGCGGTTAAAAAACTTTAATGCTGAAGTATTGGTGGGGTCAGTATCTACCAGCATAAACCGCGCCCCATCTTCAATCATCCGAGCGACGACTTTATCAACCAACTTGTCTGCAACTCCCCGACGCTGATATTTCGGACTAACTCCCAGCCATAAAATATATCCATAAGTCCAGGATGCTTTGGTGATGATGGTTCCCAAAATGAATCCTGCTAATTCCCCATCTGTTTCAGCCACAAGACAGTATTCTGGATCGGTGTTGTAAAGTCCAATTACCTCCCATTCATCCCAGGTACGGTATAAATAAGGATATAAATCGCTGGTAAATAACCCTTCTCCCAAGTGGTAAACGGGAGCAATGTCATCAATTCCTAATTCGCGTACATAAATTGCTTCTGTTTCATCAAAAGTTGACATAATTTTACATAAATTTAAAAGTTATAACTTCTTTATACCTCGATTGGATTTGACAGACATCCTCTAATGTATAGGGTTGAGTGAGACTTCTTGAATGCTGTCAAAATTTGGCAATGAGTCTTTCACTGCTTCTTCAGTAGATTGGATGCGATCGCACCGTTTGGCAAACTGACAATAATCACAGGTTTTGCTACCCTCCACCACTTGGGGAAACTGCTGGTTATTTTGGTAATTTTCCAGCCAATTAGTTAACTGACTTAACAGTTGATTAAGTTTCTTTGCTGTTTGTGTATGTTGAACAGTACTGTAATTAAATTTAATATTTTGCGGTTTGCCTTCAGATTGAACAAACCAATAAGTCATGGAAATCTTTTCTGGCAAATAGTCGCTAGTTTCTGCCAATACATATAGATAAAGCCGTGTTTGCCAGTTGGATTCTAACTTGCGTTTATTGGGTGGTTTAGGATAAGTTTTCCAGTCGAGAATTTGCGCTTGTTGGTTATCTGCAATCAATAAATCATAGACAACTGTCAGCAAATAGTTTTGAACTTGCAAAGTGCGGTAGTGTTCGCTTTCACGGAAAGTTTGATTATCAGATGCAGTCATTAAGATTTCTGGCGCTGCATCAGCAAAACCCAGCATCCAGCTTTGCAGTTGAGCATCTGCTTCCAGGAAACTATCAATTGGCAAACCCATTTCTCGCTGTTGCATTAGCAAGTGAAAACGACTACCCAAAGTTAGCCGTTCTTCTTGTTCTGGATTTGAGGGGGAATTGAGTTTTTCGAGATAGGTATGTTGAAATTTACGCGGACAAGCTTCTAGTAAGTTAAGTTGTCCTTGAGACAGTCGCAATAGTTGAGTGGGAGTTGACAGCATTCTTCTATTTTAGAAGTAAATTATAATCTGCAACTCACCTTTGGCAGACTATCTGTAAAAAACAGGTATTTTTTACTGCCTTTACATCTGCTATTTCAACTCGTCTCGATCTACCTCATCCTGGCGATCGGAATGTTTACTTTTTCCTTGGAACTTGATTGAGCCAAAGCTGTAGGCTATAGCTATTTTAACTATGTCAAAATATGCTGGGTGATTAGCTTTGTTAACGATCGCCAAAGAAATTGACCCTGCCACTAAGATGATTAAAAGTGGCGAAAGTGTTTCTACCCCAGAGCCGTTGTTGTTAGGCATGATATGATCTCCAAGTGAAAAGATTACGAAGCCTTTAGCTGAGTGAAGGTCAGCTAAAGGCTATTTATGCTCAGTATGAGTCTTAACCCCAAGACTCGAACATCATGGCGATCGCAAATAGACAGACTAGGAAAATCGCTATCTTCGCAATCCATGACGGTAGACTTGCGGATAAAAGCATCCCAACTATCGCATTTGCCCCAAAAGTGTGAGACACAACAAAGGCTATTCCCAGCCCCAGCAGCGCTAGCAGAAAATATTTGAGTCCGATACAAAACCACCTGAAAAACAGATTATCGTTATCTTTGAGACTGGGTTTCATAGTTTTCTTCCTGTTTTGAAAGTTGAATCTAGGCAGCAGTTCGCGCTCCCCTGACCACACTAAGGAAACAGCGAATCTCCACAGTTTTGCTCCTACCAAGTCAAGTAGACAAAAGTCCTACTCCTGAGTGGAGTGGGAATACCAACAAAGGTGGTTTTGATATTTGCGGCTGATGAAAAATTAAGCTCTTTGATGAATTACCAGGGCAATCTCGATATCAAAAATTAGGCGCTCAACGCGCGTAATCGCATAGAAGGCGTACTACGCACATTGAACCCTCGAAATTCCTACAGGTAACTTGTATACAAATTGCCTGTTTCAGAATTTACAATTCCAGTCTTTGCCTTTATGTCTTACTCACTAAGTTCCTTTTAATTCACCCTTAACTTTACTAAGTTACCGTGGTTTATACTAACTATAGAGTAACTAAGTTTCTAGGTCAAGTAACTTAGTTACTTAATTATTAGGTCAAGGTAAACTATAGAGAAAATTATTTAAACCGCATAAGATACTACAAATCCGGCTGAAGTCTCCAAATGAATCCTCACTTTTGGCACTAAAGGACTTTCAAATAAGAAAATACTCAACTACCTATTGTGAGGTGGGCGTCTCACTTGCCCGTAACTAGCTCACAGGTAACTTATGCGGCTTGGCCTTTACGGCATGACAGAGAATTCTGACAATTGAACCTTAAGTACTTGGCTAAAAAGGCTCAATTTGATATTGTTAATCAACATATCAGATTGATATATCAAAATGCTGAAGTTGGCAGTATTAGGTTTATTACAGCGAGAGCCATTAAATGGTTATCGGCTCAAGCAGCAACTAGAGATGTTTATGAGTTGCAGTATTTGTGTCAACTATGGCGCGATTTATCCTCTTTTGAAGCGCATGGAAGAACAAGGTGAAGTGATCCTATGTGCAGAACAAGTAGAAGAAGGTGGACAGTGTGGAAAGGTATATGAGATTACACCTCTCGGTAAAACCACTTGGTATCAAGAGATGCTGGCATTTCCTCATGAAAGCTGGGTGAATATGCGATCGCGATTTTTAATCAAATTTTTTTTCTTTAGTCATTTATTACCCGAAGAACGAATGCAGTTAATTGAACATCGATTAATGTCATGTCAGTTACGCCTTGCAGAGAAAAAAGCAGTTGAAATTACTGATGATTTATATCAAGCGAAAGTGCAAAGGCGGGCATTTGAAGTCATCAAATCGGAGATTGAGTGGCTAGTTGAGCAACTCCAAATAGAACAACTTCAATTAGCTCAAACGCCAACCTCAGTAAAACAGCTTTAACACCAAAAACTTTTGAAGTATCCTAACTAACTATGTGGATCGTCAAAATTGCTTTACGTCTTCCGTATACATTCGCGATCGCCGCTTTGATGATTGCGATCCTGGGTGCAGTCACGATATTTGGTACACCAGTTGACATTTTTCCCGCAATTAACATTCCGGTTGTCAGCGTAGTTTGGACTTACACTGGTACCACATCAGAGGAAATGGCACAGCGAATCGTCACCATTAGCGAACGCGCTATGACAACAACCGTTGGTGACATCGAACACATTGAGTCTCAATCTTTGAGTGGTGTGAGTGTCGTCAAGGTTTTCTTCCAACCCAACGCCAATATCGCCTCAGCAGTCGCTCAAATTACCTCTGTTAGCCAAACAATTCTCCGCCCTTTACCACCGGGGATCACACCGCCATTCATCATTCAATACAACGCTTCTTCGGTGCCGATTATCCAGATGAGTGTCAGTAGCAAAACCTTACCGGAAGAAGCACTTTTCGACTATGCTACCAACTTCGTCCGCACCCAATTGGCAACAGTGCAAGGAGCGAGTGTACCTCTGCCCTATGGTGGTAAACCTCGGCAAATTATGGTTGATATCGATCCCCAAGCGATGTTGGCTAATGGCATTTCTGCCCAAGACGTGACTAATGCTGTCAGTGCCCAAAACTTGGTTTTGCCCGCAGGCGATATGAAAATAGGCGCTCGCGACTTCGCCGTACAAATCAACAATAGTCCAGATGTGGTGGCAGCACTCAACAACTTACCGATTAAGCAAGTTAATGGTACTGTCATTTCCATTCATGATGTCGCGCAGGTAAGAGATGGCTTTGGTGTGCAATCAAACATTGTACGTCAGAATGGCAGACGATCGAGCTTACTTAGTATCCTGAAGAGTGGCAATGCTTCAACGATTGATGTGATCGAGCGGGTTAAAAAAACTTTGCCTCGCATCCAATCCACCTTGCCCCCAGAACTGAATTTAGCGTTTTTGTTTGATCAATCTATATTTGTGAAAGCTTCGATTCAAGGCGTTCTCAAAGAAGGATTGATTGCAGCCTGTCTCACCGCACTAATGATTTTGATTTTCCTGGGAAGTTGGCGCAGTACGGTAATTGTAGCCGTATCGATTCCTCTGTCGATGCTAGTTTCAATTATTGTGATGAGTCGTTTGGGACAAACTTTCAACATCATGACTTTAGGTGGTTTATCCTTAGCTGTTGGTATTCTTGTAGATGATGCCACCGTAGAAATTGAAAATATCCACCGAAATCTCGGACAAGGTAAACCCATCAAGCGAGCAATCTTAGATGGGGCGCAGCAAATTGCCACTCCAGCACTTGTAGCAACATTATGTATTTGTATTGTCTTTGTGCCGGTCGTATTTCTCAGTGGAGTGGCAAAGTACCTATTTGTCCCCCTAGCAATGGCAGTAGTATTTGGGATGCTTGCTTCCTATGTGCTATCTCGGACTGTAGTACCGACAATGGCAAGCTATCTTTTACCACATGAAGTAGACTGGCATAGAGAAAGCGAGGATCATAATGGTCATAGCGACAACCATCATCTAGATTCGCCAGTTCAAAACAATAATGGTCGCGACAACCATCATCTAAATTCGCCAGTCCAAAACAATAATGGTCGCGACAATCACCACAGCCATTCTTCACTAGTCGAAATCCATGATAATCGCGACAACCATCATCTAGATTCGCCAGTCCAAAACAATAATGGTCACGACAACCACCACCAAAAGTCAGAAGGAACAACGACAACTGCCAAATCTGTGAAGAAAGATTGGATATGGCGGCTACACGAAAAGTTTAACCGACAATTTGAGAAGCTTCGCAGTTGGTACTACAATGTCCTGACCTCAGCATTAAATCACCGCCGCATAGTTTTTGTGCTATTTGGGGCTTTTATCGTCAGTGCAGGAGTTTTGTTGCCGTTCGTCGGTCAAGACTTTTTCCCTGAAGTCGATGGTGGTCAGTTTAGCCTCCATGTTCGAGCCTTACCAGGTACTCGTTTGGAAGAGACAGAAAAAATTGTCAGCCAAGTTGAAGGCGTTATCCGCCAGACTGTACCGAAGGAGAATCTCTCTCTGATTCTGGATAACATCGGCTTACCCACCAGTGGCATTAACCTTACTTATGGCTACAACGGTGCCACAATTGGACAGGCTGATGCTGATATTCTTGTGTCCCTAAAAGAATCTGGTACAACTTTTTCTTACATCAAGGAACTCCGCCAGAAATTGAAAGCGACATTTCCCAACTACACCTTCTTTTTTCAGCCGGCTGATATTGTGACTCAAATTCTCAATTTCGGTTTGCCTGCTGCTGTTGACGTGCAAATATCTGGTCCTCTGAAAAACTCAAAGGGCAACTTTGAAATTGCCCAACAAATCGCCGCCCGGATGACGCGCATTCCTGGGGCTGTAGATGTACATCTTCACCAAGTTGTCGATGCTCCCAAATTACGTCTTGATGTAGATCGCACCGAGGCTCAACAACTGGGTATGACCCAGCGTGATGTTGCCAATAGCGTCCTCACTTCCTTAAGTTCAAGTGGTCAAGCTGCAATCAACCAATGGCTCGATCCCAAAAAAGGCGTGAGTTACACCCTTGCTGTACAAGTTCCCCAGTACAAACTTGACTCTATTGACAGCCTAAAAAATACACCAGTCGGCAACGGTCAAACTGCACCCCAACTTTTAGGTAATTTGGCTAGTGTCAAACGCGACACAGTGATGCAAGTTGTGAATCATTACAACATTCAGCCAGTTTTCGATATCTACGCTAACTCCTCTGGCCGTGACCTTGGGGGAGTTGCCAATGATGTAAATCGAATCATCGCTGAATATCAGAAAAAATTGCCTAAGGGAAGTCAGATTAATGTCCGTGGGCAAGTGCAAACGATGAATTCTTCCTTTTTGGGACTTGGTTTAGGACTTGTGTTTGCAATTGTACTGGTTTACTGCTTAATGGTGGTGAACTTCCAATCTTGGCTCGATCCCCTGATTATTATGATGGCACTGCCAAGTGCTTTAGCTGGTATTGTCTGGATGCTGTTTGTCACCCGCACCACTTTCAGCGTTCCTTCGTTAATGGGTGCAATTATGAGTATCGGTGTAGCGACATCAAACAGTATTCTAATGATCACTTTTGCTAATGACCAGCGTCAGGAAGGGCAAAATGCCTATAAAGCAGCGCAAGCGGCAGGTCACACGCGGTTGCGTCCTGTGTTGATGACTGCCTTAGCCATGCTCATCGGCATGGTGCCAATGTCTCTTGGTCTTGGTGAAGGTGGTGAGCAGAATGCACCTTTGGGTCGCGCTGTAATTGGCGGCTTGTCAGCTGCAACAGTCGCGACTCTCATTTTTGTACCTGTCGTATACAGCATTATGCGGCGTCAACAACCTCGTCCTATCGATCAGGATGATGACGATTTAAATTTCTCAGATTCGCAGACAGAATACTCGTTGTCATCATCTCAAGGCAAGTCATGAGCAATTCAAACTCTGCCATTCGGGCAGGTTACAAAGAACAAAATTGTTAAACAGAGGCAGAGGAGAAAAGTTGTAGCGCACTGTGAACCTCCTCTACTTCAAAGGAAGATGTCGCCCATAATATGCGAGGCTTGTACCGAACAGAGCTTTTTGTCCTCTGCCCCTCTGCCCTTCTGCTTTCTTATCAAAACCAATGATGGTAATGACTCTAGCTGCTAAATTTTTGCTTTCTTAGATAATACAGGACAGTTTACCTATGGATTCTCAGCATCGTCCATCTCCTGATTCTGAACAACAAACGACTTCTAAAAAACACAGGCGCGGCATCGGTGCAATTGGTTGGGCTGTAATTGGTGCTGTTTTTTTTGGTAGCTTACTGGCCATAGGCATTCTACCCCGATTAAGCCAAAAGTCAGAATTACAAGCAGCAGTCAAGGAAGCAAGCACCCTACCCTCTGTCAACGTGATCACTCCTCATCGCGCTACTGGTGCTACCAAATTGGAACTACCTGGCAGTGTTGTAGCCCTGAATCAAACGACCATCTACGCTCGCAGTACTGGGTATTTACGGCGGTGGTACGCAGATATTGGCGATCGCGTCCAAGCCGGTCAGTTGTTGGCAGAAATTGATTCACCAGACACCGACCAGCAAGTTCTGCAAGCGAAGGCAGAGGTAGTGCAAGCACAAGCCAATGTATCTCAAACTCGTGCTAATTTAGCTAAAAGTATTTCTGATTTGAAGCAAGCCCGCGCTAATCTATTGATCGCACGTCAGAGCTGGCAGCGCTGGCAAGTTCTTGTCAAGCAAGGTGCAGTACCTCAACAAGATGCAGATACAAAATATGCTACATATCAAGCTAATCTTGCCAGCGTTGAGGCAGCACAAAACACTATTAATTCTGATTCTGCCAACATCAAAGCAGCACAAGCTAATGCCTACGCAAGTCAAGCAAACTTCCAACGTAATACTGTTTTGCAGTCTTATAAAAAAGTCACAGCTCCTTTTGCAGGAGTGATTACTGCACGTAATGTCAATACAGGTGTTTTAATTTCAGCAGGTAATGGCAACACCAGTACCAGTACCAGCAACACCAACACTAGCAATAGCAGCCTTTATACTATTGCTGCTTATGACAATCTAAAGGTAAATGTGAGTGTTCCACAGAGTTTATCACAGTCACTTCAAACTGGACAAACAGCACAAATTACAGTCAGAGAGTTACCCCAACGAGTGTTTACGGGTAAAGTAGTGCGTACTAGCAATGCTATAGACCCAACTACTCGCACTTTACTGACACAATTAGAAGTACACAATTCGGACGCGACGCTGCGACCTGGGATGTATGCCAATGTCAGATTTGCCATTAATCGCACCAATCCTCCCTTTGTTGTGCCAGATAGTGCCTTGGTCGTTAACGCCGGAGGTACGCAGGTAGCAACTGTAACCAAAGACCACACAGTCCATTATCAAAAAGTTGCCGTTGGGCGAGATTATGGTACTGAAGTAGAAATTACATCAGGTCTGACAGGAAATGAATCGCTCATTGCCACTCCTACGGTTGATGAGACAGAGGGTTTGCGCGTGCAGCCAGTTGCACAAAGAAAGTAGACTCAATATATCTAAGTGAGGTACACTAAAACTCATCCGCGCGATCGCCCACCCCGTCAGAGAAAAAACGACAAAGCCCAAGAAAGCATTTCCAGAGCAGCAAATGTTTACCCCGAAATATTGAGAAGATGCTGTATTAGCAGTAATGTTATCTCACTATGTGAGATAACATTGGTTTGTAATGTATCTTTGTGTGAGTATGAGTGTCATTCCCGAAAACGTTCTTTTGGGTTTAGCTGAAAAACGGTGCTTGTCTAACAGCGAGATCGAAGTGTTTTTATATGCTGTTGAAGGACAATCGCCAAATGCGATCGCTAAAAAATTGGCAATCAGCGCCGAGGCAGTACGCAAAAGATTAAGCGAAGTTTACAAGAAATTTAATGTTACTGGTAGTGGCCCAGGGAAGCTCACTAAGTTACGACAATTTATAGAATCTGAGCATCAAACATCTTTACTGAATATTACCCAAAACCGTCAAGATTGGGGTGAAGCGCCTGGTGTCTGCTTTTTTCGGGGACGCATAGCAGAATTGTCTCAGCTAACGCAGTGGCTCATTAAGGATAACTGCCAACTAGTGGCAATATTGGGAATGGGCGGAATCGGCAAAACTGCTTTATCTGTGAAACTGGCAAAGGAAGTTCAAGAGAATTTTGAGTATTTGATTTGGCGAAGTTTCCGCAATGCGCCACCCGTCGCAGAGATGTTGGCGAGCCTAATCGGGTTCTTATCTGATGAGAGGGAAACAAATTTGCCAGAAAGCATAGATGGTAAAGTAACCCTGCTGATTAATTATTTACGAGAGCATCGTTGTCTTGTGATATTTGATAATACAGAGACAATTTTACAAGAAGGCGATCGCGCCGGACAATATAGACAAGAATATGAAGATTATGGTCAACTACTTAGTCGGGTAGGGGAAGAACCGCATCAAAGCTGTTTGGTGCTGACATCTCGTGAAAAACCAAAAGAATTTGCTCCTCTAGAGGGAGAAGCATCACCAGTCAGAACATTATCGTTACTTGGCTTAGAAAAAACAGAAGGGCAAGAAATTCTCCAAGATAAAGGGTTATTTGGCTCACCACAGGAATGGGCCAAGCTAGTTGAGAAGTATTCAGGTAATCCTTTAGCATTAAAGCTAGTTTCTGAGCCAATTCGGGAGTTATTTGATGGTGATATTGCTGCTTTTCTGGCTGAAGGAGAGATAATTTTTGGTGACACCCGGAATTTACTAGACCAGCAATTTGAGCGCTTGTCAGAGATTGAAAAAGAAATAATTTATTGGCTAGCGATCAAGCGCGAGTTAGTTTCTCTAGAGGAATTGCTCAATGATATTGTGCGTCCCTTGACCAAAAGGGAAGTGATGGAAGCGCTACAATCTCTACGGAGGCGATCGCTAATTGAACAAAGAACAGCACTTTTCACCCTCCAGTCTGTGGTGATGGAATACATGACTGACCAACTGATTGAACAAGTTTGTCACGAAATTACCACTCGTAATATTACACTATTTATGAGCCATGCTTTAATGGAAGCTACGGCCAAAGATTATATTAGAAACACTCAGATTACCCTGATTATTAAACCAATAATAGATAGATTATCAACTATTTTTAGATATGCTAAAAATATTGAACATCATCTATATCAAATTTTATTGTCCCTGCGACAGATTCCCCAAACAGCAGGATATGCGGGTGGAAATCTGTTAAATATTCTTTGTCAACTACAAACTGATTTTAGCGGCTATGACTTTTCTAATCTGACTATTTGGCAAGCATATTTGCAAAGTGTGAATCTGCATCGGGTAAATTTTGCCAATGCTGATTTAGCTAAATGCGTTTTTTCAGAAACATTAGTTAGTATTTCGTCAGTCGCATTTAGCCCGAATGGAAAACTTTTGGCTACGGGTGATGCTGATGGCAAGACTTACTTGTGGCAAGTTGAAGATGGAAAGCTACTTTTTACCTGTACCGGACATAGCAGTTGGGTAAAATCAGTTGCCTTCAGTCCCGATGGTCAAACTTTGGCTAGTGGCAGTGATGACCAAACAGTAAAATTATGGGATGTTGATGATGGTAAATGCCTGAAAACCTTGCACGGACATAGCAATTGGGTCAGGTCAGTTGCCTTTAGTCCCGATGGTCAAACTTTAGCTAGTGGCAGTGAAGACCAAACAGTAAAGTTATGGAATGTCCACATCGGCAAATGTCTGATAACTTTGCAGGAAAATACCAATCGAATTATGTCAGTTGCCTTCAGTCCCGATGGTCAAATTTTAGCTAGTTGCAATGAAAAGCAAACAGTGAAATTATGGGATGTTCGTGATGGTAAATGCCTGAAAATCTTGCAGGGGCATAGCAGTTGGGTAAGATCAGTTGCTTTTAGTCCCGATGGTGAAATTTTAGCTACTGGCAGTGACGACCAAACCGTAAAACTATGGGATGTTCGTGATGGTAAATGTCTGAAAACCTTGCAGGGACATACCAATCGGGTTTGGTCAGTTGCCTTTAGTCCCGATGGTCAAACTTTAGCTAGCGGTGGTGACGACCAAACCGTGAAATTATGGGATGTTCGTGATGGTAAATGTCTGAAAACCTTCCAGGGGCATACCAATCGGGTAAAGTCAGTTGCTTTCAGTCCCGATGGTCAAACTTTAGCTAGTGGTAGTGAAAACCAAACAGTGAAGTTATGGAATGTCCAGGATGGTAAGTCTTTGACAACCTTGCAGGGGCATAGCAATCGAGTCCGGTCAGTTGCCTTCAGTCCCGATGGTCAAATTTTAGCTAGCGGCAGTGAAAAGCAAACAGTGAAATTATGGGATGTCCGTAACGATAAGTTTCTCAAAATTTTGGAAGGGCATAACAGTTGGGTACGGTCAATTGCCTTTAGTCCTGATGGTCAAATTTTAGCTAGCGGCAGTGAAAAGCAAACAATTAAATTATGGGATGTTCAGACGGGACAATGCCTCAAAAAATTGCAGGAACATACCAATCGAATTAGGTCAGTTGCTTTTAGTCCTAATGGTCAAATTTTAGCTAGTGGCAGTGACGACCAAACGGTGAAATTATGGGATGTTACTGATGGTAAATGTCTCCAAACCTTGAAAGGGCATACCAGTTGGGTAAGATCGGTTGCCTTTAGTCCCGATGGTCAAACTTTAGCTAGTGGCAGTGAAAACCAAAGAGTCAGGTTATGGGATATTTATACAGGAAAATGTCTCCAAATTTTGGAGGGACATAGCAATCGGATCAGGTCAGTTACTTTCAGCCCAGATGGTCAGACTTTAGCTAGTGGCAGTGATGACCAAACAGTGAAGCTATGGGATGTTTTCATGGGCAAGTGCTTCACAACCTTGCAAGAACATACTAATCGAGTCTGGTCAGTTGCCTTTAGTCCCGATGGCCAGACTTTAGCTAGTGCCAGTGAAGACCAAACGATAAAATTATGGGATGTCTCTAATGGCAAGTGCCTGAAAACTTTGCAGGGAGCTAATTGGGTAAAGTCAGTTGCCTTTAGTCCCGATGGTCAAACCCTGATTTGTGGTAGCCAAGATGAGACAATCAAGCTTTGGGATGTATCGACGGGTGATTGCCTAAGAATACTGCGATCGCCACGACCCTACGAAAAAATGAATATCACTGGGGTTACAGGATTAACCGCAGCGCAGTTAGTGACGCTCAAAGCTTTAGGGGCAGTGGAAAATGGAGAGCAAAATTGAAGAAGAATTCAGGAGTCAGAATTCAGGAGGGGAGCCAGGCAGCCCATTAGTGTCAACTTAAGCCGAAAACTATATCGGACAGGCGTTTTGCAAATCCCTCACGCCCTCATCCCCTAACTCCTTCTCCCAAGGGAGAAGGGGAATTGAATGTCTAGCTCCCCTCTCCCTTGGGGAGAGGGGCTGGGGGTGAGGGCAAAACGTTGTCACCAAGCGGGTTTAGCGTTAAGTTGACACCAATGCGGGCAGCCTGCCCCCGACACTCCACTGAAGGTGAAGAAGATAAAATTTCTGGTTACAGAACCTTGTCGGCGCTGCAAAAATATTTAGAAGTGTTGGATGAGGATTTAGAATCGGCAGTCTCAACGCTTAAATTTTAGCTGTCCTATTCAATGGTCGTGACTATCTAAAGATAAATTAGTACCATACTTAAGATTTTTAATTCAAACTTAATAGAATAATATGCCATCTGATTCAGATTCTCTTTTGCAACAACTTACTCAAAGTATAGAAAAAGGTGTGACTACATCTAATGAAATTGTCAAAGCTCTTAAGAAAATAGAACAAGAATCTGGAGAGGATTTATCAGGAATTATCGATTACATCAATAGAGCAGCATTCGATTTTGCTGAAGCATTAAAAAAAATAGGCGATTATGAAAAAACCGCGATCAAGCAAGTAGAGGAAGATTTTAGAGCAAAGTCTTCTGCTAAGGGAGCTTCTAAAGTTATAGATATTAAGTGGTTGTGGAAATTTTTGACACACGGTTAGAATATATCTAAGATAATTTATGAATCAAAAATCCGAGGTACTTTTCTACTTCTTTAGCAGCATCCTTAGATAGCTCATTTTTTGAAACCCGGTTTGGTAGATCCATCTTTTTGATGTATTCAATAGCACTCACGTATGCCTGAGTTACTTCTGGAAAAGTGACTAATTCTGACTTTTTTATATTTGTTTTTCTTAAATCTATCTGCTTATCAATATTAATACTGACAAAATATAGACAATTGCATATGTCTTTCTCAAAAATATCTCTCAGATGTTTTTCTGATTTATTAGCTGTACTCGGTCTTCGTAATAATGTTTCAGGAACATTATTAGCAGCGGCTTTTGCTAGTTCCTTTTGTTTAGACTTTTTACCTAACCATCTATTTGCTTCCTGATTTGCTAATATATGTTGATCTAGTTTTTTAGCATCATCCAAATAATTATTTATTCTCTCGATAATTTCTGTATAATATGATGAATTTTGAATTTTAGGATCATTCTTGCCTACTTGTTCTAGAAAATCTTTGATATGTTTTGAACCGCTCACCAACGAGTCAATTCTTTTGTCTAAATCGTTTTTTTCATTTTTCAATTTTTCATTTTCTTCTTTAAGGTCTTTAGTAGTAAAATCAACAATTCTAAGAATTTCTGTTCCCAAGGCAATAATTGTAGCTACTGGAATAAATGGCTTAATTTTAGGATCAGCATTCCGAACTGTCCAATCGACTATTAAAAAAAGCACAAATGCTGTAATAATAGCCTCTAGCCATGCTTGTGTTTTAACAGAACGAAATATCCTATTCATTGCTATTATTCCTCAATAAATATTGTATCCAAACCTATTATTTGTTAGAAAAATAAATATTATTTAATTAATAATCGTAAGTCGAGCTTTACTAAAGCTAAACTACAGTAGTTATTGATTCATCCTTCAAAAAACACCAAAATGTCAATTTATTGTTGAAAAGTAAGGGGTAGTGAACAGTTACAAATTACAAGCCAAAGTTAAGATTCTGTTTTAATACGTATCCATCTCTAAAATCCTAAGTAATAGTTCCCGTTCTTCAGGTATTGCATTACGGATACGCGCTATCATATAGCAGGCTGTGTTCTTATTAACCCCAATTTCTTTGGCAAGCTGGCGCACACTAATACCTCCTGGTGTATTCAGCACAAGGCGAATCGCTAAAAACCACTTATGTAATTCTACATGAGTTTTGTGGAACAGAGTCCCCACTGTAACGCTATATGAAGTGAAGCACTCGTTACATTGGTATCTGTGTTCATTCTTCAATATTCGAGAATTAGTTGATTCACAGTATGGGCATTTTGGCTTTCCAGCCCAGCGAATTTCCTCAAGCAGGGCAAGGCAATCTTCATAATTTAGTGACATCGTTATACCCAGAACTCTGAGTATAACGATGTCAAAAGTGACTCAGCAATGCTCAAGTATTATGTAGAAATCGCCCAAAAAAACTAAGAAATCAAGTTATTTACGGTGTATTTATATACTTTTATATTTGATTTTACTAGGTGCTAACCTTAGGTTCAAAAAAATTTATCTTTTATTGAGATTCAGTCATCATTTTTATCTCTCTGTACTTGATTACAAGAACATCGCGCTCGTCAATTTTTTTCTGGCGATTGCCTTCGGCACTGCGCTTTGCGCAATCGCCTCCTGACCACAGGAGGTTTATAGCCGACAACGTACTCAAGGATACTTGAGCCTACAAAACGCGATGCCTGCGGCTGGCGGAGCCGCATCCTTGAGTACCCTGGGGCATTTTTAGTTCAAGCGTACTATGAAAACCTTACTCAAGTTTTGGGTGGGTACGCTTATATTTGATGTACATCAATCGCCTTCTAGGTTTGGAGTTTCGCACTCCTGACTAGTCTAAACTCCAGTTACTACCCCTGCGCTATTATCTATCAGTCGTACAGAATACCCAACTGAATTTTGACTCCTGAATCCTGAATTCTGTTTCGATAAATAAAAGGTAAAAGAATGAATTTTGCCTTTTTCCTTCATCCTTTTACCTTTTTTATGTACCTGATGCTTATTTCATGTTAGCCCTTGCGTCCTTAACTGCGGCAAAGAAAAATAATCCTGTGAGTGGAATGCTCAATACCAGGATAATTGCCGTGGCTGTGACACCAAAATCTGGTTGTCCGTAACCGAGTTCAAAAATCGAACCGACGGCGGCAATCGCACTTACACAAGAACCACCCAGAAATAAACTGCTTTTTGGAGTTAAATACACTATTGCCCCCCTATGCTATTGGTTTCACCGCTTGATACGAGAAGCCATTCTTAGATAGCTCCTGGGCTAAAGTCAAGGAGTTTTCTACACGGTCTACAAATACCACGCCGTTAAGGTGATCCATCTCGTGCTGAATGCAGCGTCCCAGGAGGTCATTAGCTTTTAATGTCCGGGGACGACCGTACTCGTCTTTATAGGCGATTTCCACGACTTCGGGGCGCTTCACGTCTAAATATACGTTGGGAATACTCAAGCATCCTTCTTGGGCAACAGAGATGTCGCGGCTGACTTGTTTAATGGTGGGGTTAATCAACACCAAAGGCTGATTAGCTGCGTTTTCTGGTTCCAAATCGATGACAATTAGTTGTTTGTGAATTCCTACTTGGGGTGCAGCCAAACCAATGCCATCTTTGCTGTACATAGTTTGCAGCATTTCGCGCACCATTTGGCGGAGTTGGTCATCGACTTTCGCAACTCGCTTTGCAGCTTGACGCAGCACGCGATCACCTAAATAATGAAGCTCCAAAGGTGGATTTTTTAACTTTTTTTTCTCGACAGCAATTTCAGAGGGCATGAGTCTCGATGGCTAGATGGTGCAAATTCCTACTATTTTCATTCTATCAATCTCAGTTAGAGGATGTTTAAAAAGTCCTAGAGTATACCAAAAACCCATCTGCCATTCCTCTTTTTGCTTGCTTAACGGCAGACTGATGCCAAGAGTGAGAGGCTGTGAAACCCTTATTTTCTCGTCAGTAAGGTTTGCTAGGGGTTAGGTCTCCGAGGTTGTATTGTTAGCAATAATACTTTTTAAATATCCCCTTAGACGTAGTACCAATCTCCAAAATAATTATTGTGAAGTCACGTTGCACCATACTAGGAGCGATAATTTTATCGAGGCTGACATCATTAAACAGTACTTTTAAATGTGAAATCGATTGTCAGTCGTTTACCAGCCTATTTCTGATTCACATCTGATTGCAACTAGGATTCCTATACAACTTTTCTTAGTAAAAAGATTTCTCCAATCAATTTTTTATTGATGGAAACCTATGTTTAGCAATATTTTCTAGCATCCTCACCACATTCATTGACTAAATATAATAAACACTTAAAACGAAGAGTAACTATCTGTTCGTAAAGAGGGTTCAATTTACACAAAGGTGGAATGCGAAGCAGAGTCCGACCGAAAAGTTTAACAGTTCTTTCAAAAGGGCAATTTGAAGGAATTATTTTGCACAATAGTCTAGCTAGATTATAATTATGTATTTCTACGGACTCAAGCTGATCGCGGATTTGTTTTAATAAGCTATTGTCCAAATTGGCTTTATTTAAGAAGTTCATGGTTCAACTTTCCTTCCATCAATCTGTTTCTCCCTATCAAATTACTACGATATTCAGAGAAAAACATCGTATAAATACCAAACTATTTCCCCACTTTTTTGAGGTCAAGTTTAAAGAACAGTAAAATTGCTGAGAGACCAGAACAGCTAGCCAATTATTATCAATAACTGTTAAAAGCAATAGTGAGTATATCTGTGGCAAATGGTATGAAGATCAAGTAAATAGTCGAGGCAGCAGGAGGACAGAAGAAGGAAGTAGCAATAGATAAAAGCTGATATATTGGCAAACTTTGCACCATTGACTATAAATAGTGGTGTTATTGACGCAAAGACGCAAAAGCTGAACTTAGTGCTTTGGCGTTAAGTTCAAATTTTGAGGTGATGTGTGTTTAAATCTTTCACGAAACTGGACTATCTGCTGAAAGAAACTTTCCTCGGTTTATTGCGGGGAGGTTGGATGAATTGGGCTGCTGTCAGTACTGTGACGGTGTTACTGTTTTTATTCGGCTTGAGTCTGCAAACCTCTTGGCAAGTTGAAAAACTTCTCTATCAGTTTGGTAGCCAGCTAGAAGTCTCAGTTTATCTCGAACCGGATACACGGATGGAAAGCATTGAGCCACTAATCGCAAAAATGCCAGAGGTGGCGGCGATAAAAACCATTACCAAAGAAGAAGCTTGGACTAGGTTAGTTAAGGAAATGAGAATTTCTGATATTGAGGGTGCTACTCAGCAGCTAGGTGAGAATCCTCTGGTTGATGAGATGAAGGTAAAAGCACGTAATTCTCAAGTTGTGCCAACCTTAGCAACGCAGTTGGCTAAATTACGAGGAGTTGAGACGGTGCAGTATGTCGATGAAGCAGTCAAACGCATTGCCCAGTTGCACCGAGGCCTGAACTGGATTACTTTAACAATTACGATTATTCTGACTTTAACAGCGATCGCAGTGACTACTACCACAATTAGGCTGATTGTCATGGCGCGTCGCCAGGAAATTGAAATTATGCAACTAGTGGGAGCAACTTCTGTTTGGATTTACCTCCCATTTATTTTACAAGGAATTGCTTTTGGTTTGGTTGGTGGTGCGATCGCTTGGAGTTTCATTTCTGTGATTCAACAGTTTCTCGGTAAGTTGCTAGTCAATCAACCTGAGTTTATCCAAGTCATCACCAACAGAGTGCAACTCACTCCAGCAGAAATTTTATTATTGCCCCTGATCCTTTTGAGTTTCGGTGCAGGTGTAGGATTAATGGGGAGCTTATTTGCTGTCCGACGTTTTGCTAAAGGATAGTCATTGGTCATTAGTCCTTTGTCATTGGTCATTTGTCCTCTGAACTCAGAACTTTGACCTCTGAACTCGGAACTTCGACCTCTGAACTCGGAACTTCGACCTTTGAACTCAGAACTTCGACTTCTGAACTCAGAACTTCGACCTCTGAACTCGGAACTTCGACTTCTGAACTCAGAATTTCAACTTCTGAACTCAGAATTTCAACTTCTGAACTCAGAACTTTGACCTCTGAACTCAGAACTTCGACCTCTGAACCCAGAACTTCGACTTCTGAACTCGAAATTTTCAAAATTTTAAAAGAATAACTGAAGTTTTGCTTGAACGAATATGAAATTAAACCTACATATCAACTTAACAGGGCTAATCAAATGACAAATGACCAATGACCAATAACCAATAACCAATGACCAATGACAAATGACAAATGACAAAATCACTATGAAATCACAATGGGAATGTTTTTTGCAGAATCTCGGTGTTTGGGAAGGTTCATTTACGAATTTTTCTCCCCAAGGAACACTTTTGAATGATACTCCTAGTCGTCTTTCCCTAGAACATTTGAACAATAGCCAGAAAGTGCGCCTAACTCTGAGCCGTTCGGGACAAGATATAATCAGAGAATTTAATTCTGTGGGAGGGGGTCTGCTGTTTTTTGAAAATGGTTCATTTTCTGAAGGTTTAATTCAGCTAGGGCCATTTTCTGAATTTGGTGGAGAACTCGCTTTTGTTCATGAAAATCGCCGCTTGCGTCTGGTGCAACTGTTTGATAATACTGGTCAGCTAAAGGAATTAATCTTAATTCGAGAACATCTGGCTGTAACCCCAGCAGCAGAACGTCCACCCTTGCAGATAAATGATTTGTTGGGAGAATGGCAAGGTCAAGCAGTGACAATATATCCAGATTTGCGCTCGCCTGATACTTACTCTACAACCTTAAAATTACAACTTGATGATACTGGGCGATTAATTCAAAGTACCTCTTTTAGCGATCGCACAATTACCTCAACTGCTACCATCAAAGGCCCCATTGTTCTCTTTGACCAAGACCCAGAAAAGCAGGTGCAAGTATTATTTTTACCAGATGGCGCTTCTGCAACATCACCTGTCAAAGTGCAGTTACGCCAACCATTTTTTATAGAAGCGGGTTGGTTAATCCAGCCAAACCTGCGCCGACGGATGATTCGCAGCTACAACGAGAAAGGCGAATGGGTTAGTTTGACATTAGTTACTGAAGAAAGAAAGCTTTGATATCATGTCCGCTTGATTACTTGTCAAATATTTAACTGTTGCCAAAATGTGGGTAATGACAAAGCTTTATTTATGTATATTCAAATAGCTGTAGTTGCGATCGCAGTCATCTTAATAGCTGGAGAAAATCTAGAGGCCGTTGCAGACTCGCAATCTTCTACTGAAGATAGCACTAGTATTGTGACAACAAAACCTACATTACAGATAGAGGGAGAGTATGCAAAATATGGTGATTATATTGGATTAACTCCACTAGATAGCCAGTCTGTCGAGTTTTCTCAGAGAATTGTCAAAGATATCCAGATTCGTTTTGTTAATAACAAAGATCAATTGCTCGATGACAAAGGTCAGCCGATCAAAGGACGTACTCAAAAAGAGTTTATCATTGGTCTACTGAAACTCAAACCTGGTCAGGTATTCCGTGAAGATTTACTAGAAGCAGACTTGCAACGATTGAGGAGATTAGAGTCATTTAATGAAGTCAATGTTTATCGACAAGAAGATGCTAAGAGCGTTAATCTGATCTATGAAATCAAAGAGCGTAACTTCCCTTCTTTAATCTTAGGAGGCGGTAGTAACGAAGATGTTGGATTATTCGGTCGGTTGGGTTATAAAGATGCAAATATCAGCGGTTTTAACGATAAATTAGATACAACTGTGCAAATCAGCGGTAAAGATGTCCAATTTAATGGTCAGTTTACTAGTCGTTATCGTCCTGAAGAACCAAACCGCTTAGGCTACAGCATCAGAGCTTTTCGTAATCGTAATATCTCAGGAACCTTCAACGAAGATATCAGATTGTCTAGCGGTGACAAAGTACGCGAGGGAAGATTTGGCGGTTCTGTGGGAGTTTTACGATCTTTTGATGAGTGGGATGCAGCTATAAGTTTGAACTATACCAGAATTAGCCTACGCGATCGCGAATATAACGTTGCACGGGTCGATAGTTTAGGGAATCCTTTATCTGTCAGCGGTACTGGCATTGATGACTTATTTACAGTATTATTTTCTGTATCCAGAGATCAACGCGATCGCCGAGAAAATCCGACTCAAGGATCGATTCTCACTCTCAGTACAGAACAAGCAATTCCGATTGGACTGGGTAATATTTCTAGCAACCGCCTACAGGGAGATTATATTCAGTATTTACCAGTTAGTTGGATCGGTAATGGTAGACCAACTGACAATCCAGAAATGTTGGCGATTAATTTACAAATTGGTACGACTATTGGAGACTTTCCACCAGCTGATGCTTTTAACATTGGTGGACTAGATTCTGTCAGAGGTTACGGTTATGGAAAAGTTGCCAGTGGTCGGAGTTATGGTTTAGCTTCTGTGGAATATCGTTTCCCAATTTTTTACTCAATCGGAGGAGTTCTTTTTACTGACTTCGCCTCAGATTTCGGGTCTAGCGAAACCGTGCTAGGAGAACCAGGAGTGCTACGAGATAAACCCGGAAGTGGCTTTGGTTACGGCTTAGGATTGCGCGTCAAGTCATCCTTTGGGCTGATTCGAGGTGACTTAGGAATTAGCGACCAAGGAGAACTTAGATTTGAAGTTACTACAGGTCAGCGATTTTAACGGGTGGCGGAAACCTAGAAAACTACTGAGGATTGCTTAATAACACACTCAGGGCGATTTCATTCTAAAAAGCTGCTTGAGTGTGTCTAGTCCAAAAGAACATAATCAAGACATTGGAGATTACTTACACATTTGTAACGTGCGGCGATCGCTAGCAGCGATAGAATTTAACCGATAAAAGTCTTGCAGAGCCAGGGAGTAAGCATAAGAACTTGACTCATCCTCAGCAACCTTGGGCAGTCTATTGCTTGTAGCTACCTGATTCGATTGTTCAGAACTGGCTTCATTTGACGAACTATTAACCGTCATCGCCAACTCTCCTGATGGGTTGATTGTACCCTGAAAACAATTTAACTCTGATTGGGGCATATACAACGCACCCTTTACCTTGTCCTGCTGCTTTTGAAATATGATATAACCTTGACCAAGCTGGTTTGGTTTTGGGGATTGACCATAGAGGTAAATCCCATCTTTTACAGGAAAACCTGCTTTTGGTAAAACTCCTGCGTTTTTTGTAGTTCCCCGATCGCCTGGAACCAACGCTGTGATTATAGGTACTGTGTTTCCGCCTCCAGAAGCCGCATTAAGTTGACTTCTTTGATCTCGAACTTTTCTAAGCTGCGACAAAAGAGAGTTTTCGGAGGTTTTGTGAATCTGAGCCGATGAGAATCGAGAATCTGTAAATGATACTACTTGAGTCTGCTTGGCTATAAAGCCCAAACCGAGAAGTAAGCCTAAGCCCGCGAGGGAAATTCCCCACTTCCGGGGAGATAATAACTGATGAAGGTTGTTAAGCACCCTACTTCTCCTGTGAAAAAACTAACTAAGTTCTCTAGAACTTACTTAAATCATAACCAAGTCTTAATTGTCAAAGACTTTATTTACGACTTATATTACTATTGTCCAAAAAAGAAAACTGTCAAAAACAAAAGTTTTTATTGGATTTGGTTCTACAATCTTAGATTACCATCAGTTAGAGTCTTTATAACAGAAGGCAGTAGGCAGGGGGCAGGGGGCAGGAGGCAGAAGTCAGGAGTAACCTACCTTTAAAAGCATGAGATTAAAGTAAGAAGAATTGTATCTCGCTACACTCTACTCAATACAATTCTTCTTTGAAAACTGGGTTTTATACCCAGAATTAAAGTTTTCATATAGCGTTTCCTGGTCTAGTGAGGTACACCTGTAGGGGCACGGCAGTGCCCATTAGTGTCAACTTAACGTGAAAGCCAGCCTAGAGCAAGCTTTTAGATATTGTCTCGTTGTCTCGTGTCTCGTTCCCCTGCTCTGACTGGGAATGCCTAACGGGAGGCGGAGCCTCTTCTTACTCGCGGCAGAGCCGCAATGACAAGCATTTCCAGCCAGAGGCTGGAAACGAGGTTTGAAAAGGAGTTTTAGCTTAAGTTAACACCTAGGGGCAGTGCCGTGCCCCTACACCCCGCGATATAATTACGTACCGCATCTGAATGGGAACCGCTATATCATATCCGGCTAATAGTTCTAATTCCCGAATCTACGCAGAAAGCCCAAAAACCCTGCCTCCTGCCCCCTTCAAGAAACTTGTATATCTTGTAGCTTTGCCACCATTTCTGCACGTGCCGAAACCTTCAACTTCCGAAACATCCGCTTCAAAGCTTGTTTGACGGAATTTTGCGTAATCCAAAGTTTTTCTCCAATTTCCGCATTCGTTAACCCTTGTGCCACTAACTCGGCAATTTCTAACTCACGCGCTGTTAAAGGACTAACTAACAGGGAATTGGATATTTTGGGTTTTGTCCGTAGGGTTGCCATTTTTGCTGACAAATGAATGCATAAAGCGCTCAAGTCAGCTAAATCGTTGCCATTAAAGGCAGGATTTCCCTTGTCACGTGCCAAGTTAAGGGTTCCTACCAGACGACCATCGCAAACAATTGGCCCGGTCATCACGTGTTCGTGGTCAGAACGCGAACAAAAATGCTTCCAGTCTCCTGGCGATAATAATAACTGTTCATGGGCGGGAGCATGACGCTCAACTACATAGCGCCCCACTGGATTGCTCTCTAAGCATACTGCCGGAATGCCTGGAACATTAATCTCAGTGGTTGGCTGCTCATCTAGGAGATAAATACCCCAATTTTGCACGCCAAAATGCTCGCTAATTTGATCCGTGAGAGCGAGTCTTAACTCTTGCTCATTTTGGACATTAGCGATCGCATGAAATACAGCGTGTAGAGAATTAGCCATAAGTGTACCCAGTTGGGGACTATCCAAGCCTCAACAATTACTTCTATGCTAATACCAAGGAAACTAAAACGCTAATTACAGTAGCGACTAGGAGAAGCACATGACAGTTACACAACTCTCTGCTCAGGAACTTTTCCGGGCTGCTTATGAAAACCGCTATACTTGGGACAAGAATTTTCCCGGTTATACCGCAAATATTACCTATAAGCATGATGATAAAGTGTTTACAGGCAAAGTTATCATCAGTGCCAATCTCAAAGCCGAAGTTTTGGATGTAGATGATGAGTCAGCCCAGAAAGCAATTCATGGTCAAGCCTGGGAGATAGCAATTCACCGCGTCCGCCGCAGCTTTGAAGATACCCACAGCGCCAATACGTTTAGCTATGGTAAAACTGACGAAACTGGTGCGGTTGAGCTTTTAATGGGTGGTAAGGCTGAGGGCGATAAATACAAAGTCCGCAATAATGAAGTCTGCCATGTTCACCGTCTAATCCATGGTACTTTTGTTACTATTGACACCTTCAGCAGTCACGATACCGGGGAAGGCTACTTGTCCCACAGCTATGACTCTGTGTACCATGACCCCAAAACTGGGGAACAAAAAGGCGGTAGAAGCGAATTTATTGATGAGTATGAAAAAGTTGGTGACTATTTCATCCTAAATCGTCGGGAGATTCGCACCGAGACAGCAGGACAATTTTCTACTCAGGAATTTATCTTCTCTGACATTAAATTGTTGGAACCTGTTGCTGCTTAAGCGGTATTCTGTAATCCAAAAATTAGCGATCGCTCTTTAGTTAAAGGGAGCGATCGCTTTTATTTTTTGGGCATTCCATGTGTAGTTGTAGCCCATCCTAGACATTGGTCAATCACGTTAAGATACTTTATTAGGTGTTCCTAATCAAGCGGTAATCTACTTATGAGTCAACTTGAAAACATTCAAGCTGAGTATGAAAAGTTTCCTGAAGCATTTGAGAGTGTAATCATTAGCACTGTGAGCGCACAGGCAATACCCAATGCTAGTTATGCTCCCTTTGTAATGGATGATTCCAAGAATATTTACATTTATGTCAGTGGTCTTTCGATTCATACCAAAAATCTCTATGCCAATCCTCATGTTAGTGTCTTGTTTATTGAGGATGAAGCTAAAAGTAATCTAATTTTTGCCCGTCGTCGTTTGAGTTTTGATTGTACGGCAACTTTGATAGAGCGTGAAACTGATAAATGGAATCAAATTGTTGAGCAATTTCAAGAGCAGTTTGGTGAGATTGTCGAGGTTTTGCGCGGCTTATCTGACTTTCGGATTTTCCGGCTAACTCCAAGTGAAGGTCGTTTTGTAGTTGGTTTTGGCGGAGCATATCATATTAGTGGTGATAACCTCCATCAACTTGTTCAAATTACAGGAGATGCCGAGAAAAAGCAAGGATGAATTATGAATTATCAATTATCAATTAGCAAATATACCTGTCGATTAGAAATCGCAGCTACACAAACTCTCGTCCGTCTGCGCGGACTCTAAGAATTTGAAACCCACGTTCGCGTAGCGTTCCGTAGGAAAGGTGGGTTTTGTCTGTATAGCCAAGCCAGTGCGGTCTTCTCCCAAAGGGAGAGGCTAGCGCTAAGGGGGTTTCCCCCATGAGCAACTGGCGCGCGAATTCTATTCGCCAGGGCTAGAGGTATTTTTACTCAACTAAACTTTTTAATTTTATGCTTCAGTTTCAACCTCCTGGCTTTGGGCATAAAGTCATCCATACATTCTTGGGGGCAATGGTTTACTATACCCAAACGAATGCACCTTGGACGATTGCTGACACTGAAGATTTACCCCCACTACTATTTCTCCATAACTTTGGTGGTGGAGCGTCTGCCTATGAATGGTCTAAAGTTTATCCGGCTTTTGCTTCTAATTACCGCATTTTAGCCCCCGATTTAATCGGCTGGGGAGAATCGGCTCATCCAGTGCGGGATTATAAAATTAGGGATTATCTCAGCACGATCGCAGAGTTTGTCATCCAAACTTGTCGCCAACCGGTAACAGTGGTAGCCTCATCTCTCACAGCTGCTTTTGCTATTCGCCTAGCTATTGTTCAACCCAATTTATTCAAAGCACTGTTTTTGGTTTCCCCTTCTGGATTTGATGATTTTGGGCAGGGTGCTGGACGCAGACTTCCGCTTTCGGTAATCAATGCGCCTCTGTTGGACAATTTTATTTACATGCTTGGTGCTGAAAATGAAATTGCAGTCCGAAATTTTTTACAAAGTTTTCTCTTTGCTAAGTCACAACGAGTATCTCAAGAAATGGTGGAGGCTTATTTAACCTCGGCACAACAACCTAATGCCAAGTTTGCTGCTTTGGCATTTTTGCGGGGCGATCTTTACTTTGATCTGAGTTTATATATTCAACAACTAACAGTTCCCACTGTCATTTTTTGGGGAGAAAAAGCACAATTTACCGACATCAAATTAGGACAACGCTTGGCAAATCTAAATCCAAGAGCAATTCGAGATTTTTATGCGATCGCAGATGCCGGTATATTACCTCATTTGGAAATACCAGAAGTTTTCATTGGTCTATTGCAGCGGTATCTTGGGGAAGTGGGGAGCAGGGGAGCAGGGGAGCAGGGGGGCAGGGGAGCAGAGGAGAAGTAGCAGTAAGTCTTTCCCCTCTGCCCCTTTGCTCCTCTGCCTCTTTGCCCAATGTCCATCTCTATTTAGAAAGTAACTGTGCGTTTAATGCTTTAGTGATGCGATCGCCAGAAGCTTCTAAGTGAGCTAAGGTGTAAATATCAAGGCTTTCTCCGTCCGGGTGACGCTCGTTCCTCTCTACCAGACGCTGCGCGTAGCTTGCTTCCCCGTAGGGGTACGCTATCGCTGGCGCTAACGCAGTGGTTTCCAGGGAAGGAACCCCGCCAATCCCCTGTTCACCAAGTTGTTTGAGTCTGGCATCAATGGCTTTTTGCAGTTGGCGCAATTCATACCAAGCCAATGTCCGACCATCTTCAGGTGTATTAGTAGTACCTAACATCATCTGTAACAAAATATTCAGATGTTCCCGTTGCAATGAACGGCGGATGCTAGAAATTGGCTTTGGTTCTCCTGGGGTGAAAACTTCTGTCCAGATGCCTGTTTGCAGTGTGTTGAACAGTTCTGGCATGGAAAGCGCTTCTCCAGGCAGAGTTTTTAATTCTATATCTTGTAACCGATTCAGGCGATCGCTGTCTAATAGCGATCGCAATATCGCACTTTGAAAACTTAAAATGCGATCGTGAATTGGATAATCAAGACGATTATTAGGTGCAGAACTACCCCAGTCTCCCCAACGCGACGGTGCCAGTTGATTGAGTAATTGTGGTGAAAAGCTGAAAGCATCATCTGCAAAAACATACTGTTGCAACTTTGTCAATGCTTGACGTTGTTTTAAAAGTGAAACTGGTACAAATGACCAAGCATCATTACTGGTATGGAGACGCCGAAATGATTGTCCACCAATGTATTTAGAAAGCAAAGTAGCGTTACGAAAATAATATTTAAGTACTCTATTAAATTTAAGGCGCAGGTTACTATAGCTTTCGCCTTTCGATAGATAACCCTTATCAAGACGCTGCCACATAAAACGAGCATTATCCATTTGCCACTGCGAATAAAGTAGTACATCACTACTCATATCCCAGACATTCGCCAAAGGATTGATATCCCAGATATCTTCATCGCTTGCGTAAGATAATTCTGGTTGAGGCGATGCTAGTGCAATCTGGTCTAAAAAACTTTTTTCTGACTCTGGAATAGTTAGCTCAAGCGCTGTTGATGGAAATCTTTTATAACCATACTCAATTGCCCATTCGTCATAAGGCCCAACAACTCCTGGGAAATAATCACCTTGCTGTACTCCCTGTGGTGCTATGTTCACAGGTACATAGTCCATCACCGAACCTACTAAACCTTTGGTGTGAGTGATTTCAGTATTATTTAATTCTTGAGGTGCTAACATGGTGCTGCCATAAAAATTGTGGCGCAAACCCAGAGTGTGCCCGACTTCGTGAGCGATGAGAGAACGTAAATATTCATGCACATACTCCTTCATCGTTTCACTACTAGATGTAGTGTTTGGCAACATTGACAACACCAGCGCTCCCATAGCTGCTTGATTTGAAGACTCCATACCATAGCAGGACTCAGAGGAGAAAAAGAGAGCAGAGGAAGATGACGCAAAGAATCTATCCAGGTATTTCCCCGCGTCTTCACGTCCTTTCATCTTTTCTGGACATGAATTTGCCTCCATCAATGCATGATATTCTTGCTGAACTAAACGCACCATATTGGCATCTACAATGATATCTGCATCTAATATTTCTCCAGTGAATGGGTTGACTCGCATCGGGCCTTTGGCAAAACCTGCATCTAAAGAATTGAACCAGCGAATGGTGTTGTAATGTACATCTGCTGGTTTCCAATTAGCATCATCTGGCATTTGCTGTACTTCAATAGCATTTTTAAATCCGGCTTTTTCAAATGCTTTGTTCCACATCAAGACACCTTCACGAATCGCATCGCGGTATTCTAGTGGCACAGCATTTTCAATCCAATACACAATTGGTTTTTTGGGTGGAGATAAGGGGGCGTTAGGATCGGATGGTTCTAGATGCCAGCGATTAATGTAACGTACAAATGATTCGTGAGCATTATTGTTAGAGAAATCTTGGAAAGCAGTAGTAAAATATCCAACTCTATCATCGGCAAGTCTGGGAATATAACCATTGTTTTCTCTCAGCTGAGAAAAACTATAGTGTACTTTCAGAGTGAGTGCCCTGCTATCGGGCACAGTGATTAAATTTGAGCCTTCTAGTGATGAAAAACCGTAAATCGAATCAATCTCTACGTTTTCTGGGAAGCTGTTAACATCACCAAAATATGACTTGCGTGCATCTAAGCGGTAATCAGCCTGTAAAGAGTATTTTAATAGAGGAGTTAATCCCGGAAAATCCTGCATTAGCAGTTCATTCAGGTTGATTAGAATATTTTGATTTTTTGGATCGATAGTGGCTATTTCGAGTGAATAAAGAACTGAATCGCTAAATGAACGAGCAAGCGATCGCTGTTCTGGTATACTGTCTGTACGGAATTTTACATTACGGACAACAAAATGCAATCTATTATTGACTCGTCGGAAGTAAAAGATAAAATCAGAGAGAGGTAATCCACTATAAATCCCACTTTCCCCAACGCCTGATTCCAATGTCACTATAGCTAGGTAATCTTTATTTAGCTGCTCTGGCTTCAGTTCTAAGAAAACTTTTCTCGAATCCTCGCTGCAATAAAGTGTGAAGAGTCCCTCTAGTTTATCTATCCGATTAACAATCCCATTAAATCGGCAAAAATCTTTCTTTTTAATCTCAGCAAGATTCTTGTCAGCAATTGCTACGTTTTCAACTACTGGCAGTGCATTTAATTGCTGTACATCAATATTAGAACTATTTGAAAGTTGGTTTGCTCCTGCATAATCATTTGATAGCAACAAGCTATACAGTATTACTATACAGACTGCTAATTTCGTTATCCAGTATTTCATCCTTTGGCTTTCCACCTGAAGCAGTTCTCGTGTTAAGGAAAAATGTCGAGTAGTTTTTCGTCTGTAAACCCTTCAAATATCTAGGAATTACGGTATAAATCTACTCAGTCAGATAAGCAATGCCTCTAGTACAGCACAGCAGAAATCCAGCTACCATCTCAATTAATTAGACAAATTGTTCAAGCAACTTGTTAAAGGTAGGCAAACTTCCGCCACAGTCTACTAGCCTAAAAGTCGTGTGACTATTGATTGTTATTAGTAACTATTTAGAAATTATCCATTAAGCATCTATCTTTTAAGGTTGAGAATTTCTACAACCAAAGATACATGTTTTTTTTACTTCTATCTGTATTAAAAACCAAATGTAGCATTAAAAATGTATTTAGAGCTACATTTGGCAGCCGAAGGAATCTCAAGCATGATTTATAAATAAAAAGTAAGACTTATAAGAAAGCTGCTATTGAGCATTTAAATGCTTTTTTCGGATGAATTTTAGAAATTTATGCTAATCTCAACCGTTTTCTCACATCGTCAATTGTTCTCAATGGTCTTCAAAGCGCTATTACAACACAAAATCAGCTTTTTTGCCTAATTATCGACCTTTTGCTCTAGCCAAGCACAAACCAACTTTGAGTGATTTGCTGTAATTTTGTTTAGAAGCAAAAGCTAGTACAGCAATTTCTACCGATTAGGTGATGTCAAAATCAAGCAATATATGAAAAAAATCGTGGTTTCCTAAATATTGCAGTTAATACATGTCTGGTGAAATTAAATATGCGTTATCCAGAACCCTTGTAGAGACGTAGCATTGCTACATATTTACATTCTTTTTGACTTCTATAAATGGTTTGATGTAGTTGATTTGCTTGCGGATGATTGGTATAGTCTCATCCCAGATTTTTCATAACTGAGATATGCCTTTTGTTAGAAGGATAATTATTTTTTTATAGTTAGTCTTTATTTGTACTCCAAAAAACAAGCTAATTGGCATGATAAATTTGATTTCTAGGACTATTAGTCAGATCAGTTCCCTGCTTAAAGGACTTCAAATAAAAGGTTTTTTGGCTGTCGTCATAGTTGGTTTTCTAGTGCTGACGACGAATGTTGCTCCTGGGCAAAATAACACAGGCTTAAAGGAAAGAGTTCGCGAACAGATACAGCAAGATGATTCTCAAAGACCAAGAACAATCGGGGAGTGGAATAAAGAAGCTCGTGAAACGGAAGGTTCTCCTGGTAAACGACTTCAAAAGATTGGAAAAGAGTCAGCAGAAGCCTTTAAACAATTTGGATCTGGCTACGTAGAAGGTGCTGAGAAAACTGCTAATGATGTAGGGGACAGTGCAGCACAAACAGGCAAAAAAATCCTTAACTAAGTTCCAAACTGGAGCGTTACAATTTTTACTTGGCTGTAAGTAATAATAACTTTTCGCCAATAGAATAGATGAGTAATATTAGGAAGGCTAGTGTCTAACCAACGAACTCTTCTAATATTTAGGTAAGGCCTCACCCTTGCTGATGATAGATTGTAGCGTTTCGTCAGTTGCATTAAATATAGGTTTTTAGTAGGGGCGTACAGCTAACTGTATGCCCCTACCGCGCGTTACATCGTCTCCACCTTGTTGGATGCGTCTGCACTGCAAAATTTAGATTAATACCAGATAAAAAATATTTTTCAGTAACACTGAGTAAATTGGTAGAAATAAAATCAACTATTCAGAAGATACTTGATGCAGAAGCGTTAGCGTCTTTCTGTAAGAGAGAAAAAATGACAATCAATATAGTTATTCTTTGTTTATACCTACTTATCTAACTATCATAAATAATCTATGTATATTTTTTTACCAATTTAAGAGTATTTCTAGAACGGGTAAGTAACTGTTAAATAACTGTTCAAAAACATGAAACAATGAGGAAATAGCTAAGACAGTAATAAAGAAAGCAGATTAATAATTAGTGATATGAAGCAATCTAAGAGGTTGTTTGAAAAGTATTTCACTATTCTGAAGAGCGATCGCAATCTACCAAAATAGATTTTATCCACTATTACAATCAAGCTAACATCTATCCAGGGAAATACCTTTTAATAATCTTTCAATTTGGCAACAGACTTCTAATTACTAACTCTTTCATTTGGCACTTGTCAGGTATTATTTTGGCTTTGAACGATCTTCTTTATGATTTTAAGACATCTGTCTTCAGTAGGGTAAAACTCCAAATGTACATTTGATAACATTGTTTAAGAATAAATAAGTAATTGCGATTGAAGTTAATCATGACATACACACAAACTAACGATCCCACTATTCGCGAACACGTTCAAGCTTGGCAAAATTTAAATGTAGATCAACAACTTGCTTTGTTTTGGTTTATCTATAAGGAAATTGGGGGTTCAATTACTCCTGCCGCTCCTGGAGCAAGTACTGCTTCTCCAGAAATAGCCGAAGGCTTATTTAATCAAGTTAAGGAATTATCTCACGAACAACAATTACAAGTTCAGCGTGATTTGATTAATAAAGTGGATACCCAAATTTCTCGTGAGTATGGCTCTTTGGGTGATACGACAAAACTCCTGTTTTGGTATCGATTATCTCAAGGGATGGATAATGGTACTATCATTCCTGTACCTGATGATTATCAACTTCCTTCCGAAGCTAAAGCGTTGTTTGGCAAAATTCAAGGATTAGAGTTTGAACAGCAGATTACTGTTTTCCGTGATTATGTTTCGCCAATGGGTGCTGAAGCAAAATCAGGTGCTGGAATTTAGCACTTTTGAACTTTTTAGGATGCTGAGGGTATCTATTAAGTTATTTATACCCTTCTTTTAAATATTACTAGATTCGCCAGTCGCTTAATATAAAGCTATATTCTGATGACTGGCGTATTTAGGAATTTTTTACTTAATTATTTCGAGATGTTTATGAGTTGTATAAACATCAGTTTTTTAAAACAAAGTGTATCAAGATTTCCGAGTTTTTATATAGACGATCGCTTGGTAGTTATAGCGTTACTGTATACTGGAACTACCTCATGCAATTACAGCAATCGCTGTAATAATTAGCTTAGAAGATTGAGGTGTAGATAAGTTTAAGTTGATTCTAGTACGCTAGCAGAATTAACATCTAAAAACAACGTCGCTTGGGGTTGTTGACGGAGAATAGAAGCCGGACAGTCTATACTGATATAACTTTGCAGCATCTCTTTTACCACATTCGCTTTACGTTTTTCTGGAGCAAGACAGATAATTTTTTTAGCTGAACAAATTGTTGGGATCGTGACAGTAAAAGCATACTGTGGGACATTTTCTAAATTCGGAAAGTGATTTGTACTTACTTGTTGCTGACGGTTCACAGTATCCAGTTTTACCAGTTTCACGCTGTAAGGATCTTGAAAATTTGCTACAGCTGGATCGTTAAAAGCTAAATGTCCATTTTCGCCAACACCAAGACAGCACAAGTCAATCGGTTGTGCTTGCAATAATTTAGTGTAGCGATCGCACTCTGCTATTGGTTGTAATGTATCACCTTCTATATAGTGAAATTTCTTAGGATTAACCTGCTTCTCTACACGTTCTCGCATATAACGCCGAAAACTAGCAGAATGGTCAGCAGTAATTCCCAAATATTCATCTAGATGGAACAGAATAATCCGTGACCAATCTACACCACCCAATGCAATCAAAGCATCAATAAATTTGAGTTGGGAGTTACCTGTGGCTAACAATACAGCAGCTGTATCCTGTTGCTTGAGAATTTGCTGTAAATACTTTTGCACGATTTCGGCAACATCCTCGGCCATTTCGACTTCAGAGTTGTAAATCTGCACTAGTAAATCATCAACGCGAAAAAAGTTTGTGGCGGCTACCATTTGCTTACGAAGAAGGTTATCAATTATACGGCAGTTTGCCCTTATATGCCCTATCCAGTATAGATTTTAGGATTTAGCAGATTAATTTCTGACTCTTGAAATTTTTTTCTCCAATCCCCAATCTCCGTATTAACGAAGGAATAATCACTAAAGACAAAAAACAATGTAAACTATTTAAATTAAGTTAACAATTATTTACATTCTACCCAAAAATCATGCTGGCTGCAATTCTATTTGACCTAGACGGCACTATTGTCAACACTGACCCTATACACTACCGAGCTTGGCAGGAAATGCTGTTAAATTACAGCATAGAAATAGACGAAACATTTTATAAATCCCGAATTAGTGGAAGGCTAAATCCAGAAATTGTTAAAGACATTCTGCCACAATTATCAGCAGCAGAAGGGCAAAAATTTGCAGACGAAAAAGAGGCCCTTTTCCGCAAACTCGCCCCACATCTCAAACCGCTAAGTGGATTTTCTGAACTACTAGCATGGACAGATGCACATCAATTAAAACGTGCATTAGTAACTAATGCCCCTAGATTAAATGCAGAATTTATGCTAAAGGTTTTGGGGATAAAAGAAGCTTTCCATACAGTTGTTTTAGCGGATGATTGTATTGCAGGTAAACCCGATCCTGTGCCCTACCAAGTTGCCCTGAATAAATTGGGGATTACAGCAAAAGAAGCGATCGCTTTAGAAGACTCTCCCTCTGGTATTCGTTCAGCAGTGGGTGCAGATATCCGCACCATTGGCATCGCCTCCACCCACGATCCGCAAATTTTGCAGTCAGTCGGTGCATTTATGGCAATTCCAGACTTTACTGATTTGCAGTTGTGGACATTCCTAAACTCACTCATTGAGCCAGATTTAAGTGCGATCGCTTCTAATTTTTGAGGGCATTGGGCATTGGGAATGGAGAAGAGACAAGGTAGACAGGGAAGAGGGGGGAGACTTGTTCAATAATTCCCCTGTCCCCCTTGTCCCCCTCTGCTCCCCTGCCCCCCTGCCCCCTGCCCCCCTGCTCCCCTGCCCCTCTGCCCCCCTGCCCCCTGCCCCCCTGCTCCCCTGCTCCTCATCCCCCATCCCCAAAAACTCCACTTTTTAACCGAGCCATATCACGCAACGGTGGTGCCCCTCTGCCCCCCTGCCCCCTGCCCCCCTGCTCCCCTGCTCCTCATCCCCCA
>NZ_JABXKL010000036.1 GCF_017114995.1 Nostoc sp. NMS9
TGCCCCTCTGCCCCCCTGCCCCCTGCCCCCCTGCTCCCCTGCTCCTCATCCCCCATCCCCAAAAACTCCACTTTTTAACCGAGCCATATCACGCAACGGTGGTGCGCCAAACAACCGACTGTATTCACGGCTGAACTGTGAGGGGCTTTCATAACCCACGTAATGACTAGCTGTTGCAGCATCCATACCTTGCCCCAGCATCAGGCGACGGGCTTGTTGAAGCCTAAGTTGTTTTTGATATTGCAAAGGACTCATGGTGGTGACTGACTTGAAGTGATGATGAAGGGACGAGGGACTCATGCACGCTTCACGAGCGATCGTATCGATCCGAAATGGTTTTTCGTAGTTCCATTTAAGCCAGTTGATCGCTCTGCTAATTGCTTGGAGTTGTTTATCGACTAAAGCAATCTGTCGCAATCTAGCACTGTGTTCGCCTGATAACAAACGGTAGAGAATTTCTCGGACAATCAAAGGTGCGAGGATAACAATATCTTGAGGTGTTTCCAACAACCGTACAAGTCTTATTGCGGCATCAAGCAGTTGGGGGCTAACAGGATTAATAGACAAGCCCGGTTTTAGTGGTTGCTTAGCGGGAGCGTCTAGTTTTGCCTCCATCATCAGTGTGCTGAGTTCTCCCGGATCTAAATCGAGCCGAAGGCACAGATACGGAACGGTTGGCGTTGCTTCAATCACTTGACCAACGATAGGCAGATCGATGGATACCACCAAATATTGGTCTTGACCATAAACATACAGATTGTCTGCCAACATTACCTGTTTCTTGCCCTGAGCGACTATACACAGGGAAGGCTCATGCAGGGCATGAAGAGGCGCAGTTGGTTGTGAGGAGCAAAACAAGAACAACCGCTTGATCGCTGTGGGATGGACACCATCTCCATTACTGTTCTGGGCAATCAGAGCGGCTAGCTCGGACTGCTGCTTTCTAACAGTCTGTTGCATAATGTCGTTTGAAATCCTTTATGAAAGTAACACTCAGGGCAGCTGCAATCTACTCAGCCGCTTAGGTCAGCTTATCTTTTTATGATAAACAATGAAGGAAAATGCAGGATTAGGCAAGAATTCCGCAGGTTCAGATTACCGCATCAAGCTTTGACTCTCTTAGATTAAGAGTGTGCTAGAGAGTACAACAACTTGGAGATACAGTTTTATGACCACCAACCAACAGAAAGTCGTACTAATTACGGGCGCAAGCAGCGGTATCGGTGAGGCGACAGCACGTCTACTCGCTCGTAAGGGCATCCAGGTCATCCTGGGCGCACGACGCACGGAGCGGCTAGAAACCCTCGTGGCTACAATCCGCGCTGAGGGAGGCTCGGCGGAGTATCAGACCCTCGATGTTACTCATCGCGCCGATTTCCAAGCCTTTATAGAATTTGCTCAGAGCAAATTTGGCCGCATTGATGTCATCGTCAACAATGCAGGCGTTATGCCGCTCTCGAAGTTAGAAGCGCTGAAGGTTGATGAATGGGACTGGATGATTGACGTGAACATCCGTGGCGTACTCAATGGCATCGCTGCTGGGCTACCACTGATGAAACGCCAGGGATTTGGCCAGTTCGTCAACCTGTCCTCCATCGGCGGACACGCGGTGTGGCCAACCTGCGCCGTTTACTCAGCCACTAAGTTCGCGGTGTTGGCAATTTCGGAGGGGCTGCGTCAGGAAAATACTGACATTCGCGTTACAGTTATTTCGCCGGGTGTAACGGAGTCAGAACTGGCCGATAGCATTACTGACGCCGAAGCTGGCAAAGGTATGCAGGAATTCCGCAAGATTGCCCTTCCGGCTGAAGCGATCGCCAGAGCGATCGCCTTTGCAATCGAGCAACCGGATGACGTTGATGTGAATGAGATTATCGTGCGCCCCACAGCCAGCGTATAGTTACGCAAAAATGCGGAGAATTTTCAACCTAACCTCGCAGTAATAACAACACAGAAGCGCTATATGACTACCCAAAATAAAATTCAACCTCGCCAGCTTGGTTCTACAGGTCTAAACCAAATTGCTGCCGAGAAAGGAGTTCTTGCTTCACAGTTGGCTATTGCCTGGGTACTTGCAAAAGGCAAAAATATTGTGCCGGTCATCGGCGCACGCAAGCGCACGCAACTTTCCGAATCGTTGGCGGCTCTGGATGTGAACCTATCCCCAGAGGACTTAACCCGCATTGAAGCAGCAATTCCCGCATCTGCGATCGCAGGCACTCGTTATGATGAACATCAAATGCAGATGTTGGACAGCGAACGCTAATGCGATCAACAGCGTAAGCAAAGTACAAGAGGGTTTGTAGTAAGCAGTTTGCTGCTTAGAAAATAAGGACTAAAGTCCTTACTACGATCCTCTACTTATTTTTCAGCCAGAATCGCATAAATATCCCGTTTAACTTGCTCTAAAAGCTCCCGCACCCGATTTATCCGCTCCATATTGCCACTACGAGCAACCTGCACCACCGCAGCAGCTAACTCTGTAGCGGCATTCCGCAACTCAATAAACTCTTGGGGCTTACCTGTAACAAAACTTTTGAAGGTATCCCAAGGAGTGTCTGAAGGTTCTTGTTGGGCACGTTCTGCCAATAATTGCTTACCCTCATCCGTAATCGTATAAATCCGCTTGCCTCCTTCCTGTGCGCTCTTGAGATAACCACCTTCTTCCAACAATTGGAGTGTTGGATACACTGAGCCAGGACTGAGGCGACGGAAACCACCATAACGAGTTTCCATCTCTTTAATCAGGTCGTAACCATGACTAGGATGCTCAGATAACAATTCCAGCAGAATGAACTTGATGTCACCCCGACGAGTCCGGTATTCATCTCCCCAACCACGACCAAACATTTCATTATCAAAGCGTTTGTCATGATGTCTACCATGATGCTTGCCATGTTGAAACCAGGACCTGACAAGTAATGAATCCTCTTCGCTAACTCCTGCCCATGCAGGTGCGCCAAAACGTGACCGAAAATGTCTAAACATAAGTGAATCTCAAATCAACTTTCTCTAATATACGATATATCGCGATATATTCCGATATATCGGAATAGAATTTTGATGAAGATTTGTAACGAAAGCAACTTCGACTAGCTAAGAGTCTGTACTTGTTCGACAAAAGACTCTATCTACGACGTTTAATCGTAAATTAAGCATTTTTGCTCAACTAGGAAGTAATAGGTGTAACAAAGAGTTCACTCCACAGACCAAACCATGTAAAGATACAGGGTTTGGTTTTTTCATGCCAACTTACTTAATACATCTTGTATTTCTAGATAAAATATGTATAAATACGAGATATTTTAGTTAAAATTTTCTTGAGATTGGTGCTAATTACAGATGTGAGTATAAGAATTTATGCTAGTTAAAATTATTAAAACTAATTTTGTAAATTTATAAAATACTTTATTTTTTTGTATAGATTATGAACTTAACTTGGGAATACTAAGTGTGAGAAAAGTTAAAATTATACAGAAACTGATGATTGCTTAACTTTTCTACTAGCATTCGCTGCTAAATAATCTAGATTCCTTTTTTGAACCACAGTAGGGAACTAATCGGGTTCAATCGAAGCTGACTCAGTTCTCTCAAAACTCTCATTGAACCCAACAACAGTTTATTTACACTTGCTTGATTCGTATACCAACCATCTAAATCAGTTTTTAACTGCTTATTACAGCAATAAAACTAGTAGATGCCTATATCCCGTTTAGTCAAGAACCACTTTAGGTTCAATACTATTCGGATAATATAAACCCGCCTGGATTCAAGGGAGTGAAGGAAAAAATAGTCTCCCTTTTAAAGAAAGCCAGTATGTTGCCAACTTTCCTAAATTTATAGAGACGGGTGTCAGCTTTGCTGACCACCAGTTTTCTATTGAAGAAAAGCTGATTAAATATTTTTGTTTTGGTTGAGATAACAATGTTAGTAACTGACAGTGGCGAACGTGGTAGTGGCAGATAGGACGAGTGTAAAGTTCTCTCTCGATTATTTACAGGAATTTTTGAGTGTTGCGGTCAAAAAAGTGAAATTCCTCGTACTTTAATCGGGAGATGAGCTTAAATTGCGGCAATGACTTTGCTAATGGCACAATTGAATGGTGTGAGTTCGACTTGACGAGTGCCTTCATGTCCATAAGTCAAACTCACGCTCAGATAACTATCTGGCTTGTAGGGCAATCGTTCCGCCCATTCAACTGCTACTATTCCTGGTATGACTTCAACACCTTCCCAGTAACTTTCTAAATTTAGGGTGGCAACTTCTTGCGGTTCTAAGCGATATAAATCCAGATGGTAAAGGGGAAAGCGCCCTTCCGTGTACTCATTAATCAGCGTGAAAGTGGGACTGACAATGGGTTCAGCAATTCCTAAACCTTTACCAATGCCTTGAACTAAAGTAGTTTTACCAGCGCCTAAATCACCTTCTAGTAAAATTACACTGCCAGGTATCAGAGATTCACCAAGAGTAATACCTAAGCGCAGCGTCGCTTCTGTATCTGCAAGAAAAATTTTCATGATTGAGGTATTGGGCATTACTGATTAGTCTAAAAAAATGACATAATGACAAATTTTCATCTTCCTTAATTTTGAATTTTGAATTTTGAATTTTGAATTCCCCGAAGGGACTGACCTCTACCGTACCACCGCAATAACACTTGTGCTAATTTCTGCGGATTGTGACGTACAAAACCTGTTTCATCTTCATACAAAACATTAGCTGGAACAATGCGTCGTCCTAGTTGAGTTACGGCTTCTCTATCGAGGAAAACGGGATGGGAGTTTTGTTGGGCGTAGCGGATAAGTGATTGCTCCGAAGGGGATTTTTTGTGTATTAATACAGCATCGAATAGTCGTCTTTGTCCACAAGCAGCATCAATTGCTCTGATGTGATCGGCAACAGTGTAGCCTTCAGTTTCTCCTGGTTGAGTCATGATATTGCAGATATAAATACGGGGGGCATCTGTTTGAGCGATCGCATCGGCAATTTCTGGTACTAATAAATTAGGAATTAAGCTTGTATAAAGGCTACCTGGACCAATAATGATGTAATCAGCTTCTTTAATTGCCTTAATAGCTGCTGGTACCGCCGGAGGATTAGCCGGAATGCAGCCAATTTTGACAATTTTACCGCCAGCTTTGGGAATACTAGACTCCCCCTCAATCCGACGACCATCGGCTAATTCTGCCCAGAGGCGAACATCACTGAGAGTTGCTGGTAGTACTTGTCCTCGCACTGCTAGAACTTTAGAACTGGCTGCAACTGCTTGTTCTAAATCTCCAGTAATATCACTCATTGCCGTTAAAAACAAATTGCCAAAACTGTGACCAGTTAAGCCATCTCCAGCCCGAAAACGGTATTGGAACAATTCTGTTAATAACTTTTCTTCATCTGCTAGTGCAGCCAAACAATTGCGAATATCCCCTGGTGGTAGCACTCCAAATTCTTGACGCAAACGCCCAGAAGATCCACCATCATCGGCGACAGTAACAATTGCAGTAATATTAGCGCTGTAAGTTTTCAGTCCCCTTAACAACGTAGAAAGTCCTGTACCACCACCAATTACCACTATTTTTGGGCCTCGGTACAATCGACGATGGGCCAGTAAAACATCAATGAGTTCCTCTCCACCTTCTGCTCTTAGTACCTTAGTAATTGAACCTACGGTGCGAGTTTGCCCCCAAAGCACTAACAGTAAGCCGCCAAGCAGCACCAAAGGCCCACTGATATAGTTCGGTAAGAGGTTGGTGATGACTCCCAAGAAACCTCTAACCAACTCAATCATCCAAAAAATTGGGGTCAGCTTAATCCAAATGGCTAACCCCAAACTTGCCAGCAGTACACCCCCAACACTAATCAATAACCAACGTTTTACCGATAGTCCAGGGGATAACCATTTGAACCACTGGTTGACCCGATAAGAAGTACGAGAGCGCGACTGCTTTTGCAGGGCGTTGAGGGCTTGTCTGAGAAAACCAATTGACATACCTGATTTGGAGCAGTGCTACAAACAATAATTAACAGAAAATTTACACCGCTTGGTTTAAAACACCAGGCGTGAAACTATTATATTTATCAATCCTATTAGACTAAGAGCAAGTCGTGAAGATTGCCAGTATTTCTAGTTAAACAATACCCTGGCTTGGTAAAAGTGAATTTAATGGAAAAACGAATTTTAGGATTAGATCCAGGACTGGCAATTTTAGGATTTGGGGCAATTAGCTGCACACAAAATCTCAACAAGGTGCAAGAGACTACAGTAAATATGCTGGATTTTGGAGTCATTAAAACGTCAGCAGATATAGAAATGGGACAACGCCTATGTACCTTGTTTGATGATTTACACACCCTGATGGAGGAATTTCAGCCAGATTTAGTAGCGATCGAGAAACTATTCTTCTATCGGATGTCAAGTACAATCCTGGTTGCACAGGCGCGGGGTATAGTCATTTTAGTGTTGGGTCAGCGTCGTCTTCCTTATGTAGAGTTTACTCCGGCTCAAATTAAACAAGCTTTAACAGGCTATGGCAATGCTGATAAGTCAGAAGTGCAAGAAGCGGTGGCGCGGGAGTTGGATTTAGATGAAATTCCTAAGCCGGATGATGCTGCGGATGCTTTGGCGGTGGCTTTAACGGCTTCTTATCAGCTATAGGTTTTGTAAAAAGTGAATAAAGTACAAAAATAGTTCATCAAATATTTGGGTTTGGGGACATAATGCTCTCTCTAAAAGCCCACGAACCATCACCGATACTGGACTCTCTTTGACAAAACGCTCAAGGGCTAGTCCTGATGATGTTGCTCAATGCGATCACCTACGGTGGGCGGTTACGCCATCGCAAAAAGTCTTGCTAAATAATTGTAATAATATTTAATATGAGTCTAGGTTGTGTAATTTAGATTAACTATTGCAGAGAAATTCTCTCAGACTGAGTAAAATGACAAATACAACGAGGCAACTATTTTATAGATTAGTTACCCTAGAACTGGAGACTATGTTTTCAGTCCTGAGTTACTTCTGTATTTTGCCTCTGAGGCATACCAATTTAGACCACACCAAATCCTTCATTTAAGATCTCCCACAAATCATAATGGCTGTGATTGAGAAGAAAAGAACTCGCGATCTGCCCCAAATTAACGAACGAATTCGCTTCCCGAAAATTCGGGTCATTGACACTGACGGTGCCCAATTGGGAATTATGCCCCCACAGGAAGCACTACAACTAGCAGAAGAAAAAGAGCTAGATTTGGTGCTAATCAGCGATAAAGCTGACCCGCCGGTTTGTCGGATTATGGACTACGGGAAATACAAGTTTGAACAAGAAAAAAAGGCGCGGGAAGCCCGGAAAAAGCAGCACACGGCTGATGTCAAAGAAGTTAAGATGCGCTACAAAATAGAAGAACACGACTACAACGTGCGTGTTAAGCAAGCAGAGCGCTTTTTGAAAGATGGCGATAAAGTCAAAGCGACTGTGATGTTCCGGGGTCGAGAAATTCAACACAGCGACCTAGCAGAAGATTTGCTCAAGCGAATGGCAACGGATTTGGAGCCTTTTGGTGAGCTTCAACAAGCGCCTAAAAAAGAAGGACGAAACATGATGATGCTCATCTCGCCCAAAAAATAATTCTCTAACTGTTTAATAGACCAAGTTTGAAAATCCCCTGGCTAGAAGTCAGGGGATTTTTTCATCTTTCATTTGGATGCAATAGACCTCTTGGAAAAGTCTCCTAACACCCCACCCCCAACCTCTCCCCGCAGGGCTACGGTGTACACATAAGTCTGAAACAGCTGAGAAATCACGGTTTTACCCCACCCTAACCCTCCCCTTAGAAAAGGGAGGGAACTAAATTTCCTGTTTCCCCCCTTGATAAGGGGGATTTAGGGGGGTCAGGAGGATTTGTGTGTATACCGTAGCCCTGCACGCGGGGAGGGGAGAATTTGACGTAAGTCAAAGGCGGAGTGGGGTTCTTTTTTTGATTTATGCAAGAAGTCTAATATGCGCTTTGGGCACACAGTTAGCTGTGCACTCCTACTGAAAGCGTTTAAATTTATCTAAAATCGATAGTCCTGAACGCTGAGTGGGAAACATAATACTCAGTTGCTCAGGACTTTTGCTATTTCCAGGGGATGAGTAGGCAGAGGGGCAGGGGAGCAGAGGAGAAATAACTAATGCCCAATGCCCAATGCCCAATGCCAATGCCCAATGCCCAATGCCAATGCCCAATGCGCGGTGATACTACCAGAAAATAAAACTGCATGGAACTGAAAAATCACTGGTTGGCTGCAAATAAAGTTGCTTTACCACGACTATTACAGTGGGTGAATCTCCGACCAGAGGAGAGCGAACGAACCCAGATAATGTTTCTTTTTTACACAATTGTATGTGTAGGATTGCGATGGGCAGAAGACAGTACGGTGGCGCTGTTTTTGGATGAATATGGGACTCATCTACTGCCGTGGATGTATATTGCTAGTGCGGCAATGAGTGCCGGACTGGTCTTTTTATACTCTTGGCTGCAAAAGATTTTTCCCTTACGTCGGGTAATTGTGGCGATCGCACCTTGCATGTTGATGCCATTAGTTTTATTAGTTGTATTACGTTGGGGATCGCATTTTTCCTACCTGGCAGTTATTTCGGCATTTCTATTGCGGCTGTGGGTAGATGCACTTTATGTGGTCAATGACCTCAACACTTCCATCGTCGCCAACCAAATATTTAATATTCGGGAGATTAAACGGACTTACCCACTAGTGAGTAGTGGGCTTTTGGTAGCAGATGTGATCAGTGGCTTTAGTTTGCCTTGGCTAGTGCAATACACCACACTGAATAAGATCATCTTCATCGCCTGTATGGTGATTTTATTAGGATCGGGGATTCTATTCTATTTAACTCATCACTATCGAGCAGCTTTTCCTGAAACCCCACAAAGACTAGTTCCTGAACAACAAGCTTCACGAGAGCGTTTCATTAAAAGTCCACTGAAGCGATACGTTTGGCAGTTGTTTGCTTTTGTGGGTCTGTTGCAAGTCATTGGCTTGTTAATAGATTTTCAGTATTTACGCGAACTCCAATCCAATTTGGGCGACCGAGAACTTGCGAGCTTTTTGGGTCTTTTTGGTGGAATGTTGGGACTGTGTGAGTTGTTGTTGCAGTGGTTTTTTTCCAGCCGACTCATCGAACGAATGGGGGTATTTTTCACTGCTACGCTTTTACCAATCACCATCGGCTTTTCACTCCCAGGAGTGCTGGTATTGCTGCATTTAATTCCAGCCATGCAATCGCAAAGCTTTTTCTGGGGTTTGATAATTGTCAAATTCTGCGATGAACTTTTGCGCTACACCTTTGTGATGAGTAGCGGCCCCATTCTGTATCAACCGATTCCAGAGGCAATTCGCAGCCGGATGCAGACTTTATCCGGCGGAACTGCCGAAGCGATCGCTACAGGTTTGACAGGAGCGCTAATTTTTGCAACTATCTTGTTTTGTGGGCGGTTTGTACCCGAACCACTACAAAAATGGGTGTTGGTAGCAGAAACAATGCTGATAACTGGCACTTGTTTAACAGTAGTTTGGGAATTGCGATCGCGCTATGTGGAACTGTTAGTCTTGAGTGTGGCGCGGGGTCACTTGAGTGCAACCAATGTCGGCTTACGATTTTTCAAACAGGGTGTAGTCAAAGCTTTAGCAGAAAAAGGCAGTGAGGCTGATAAACGCTCTTGTATTGAACTTTTAGCCCAAATTGATTCCCAAGGAGCTGCGGAAGTTTTAGCACCGCTACTAGTGAAGTTAACCCCAGATTTGCAGCGCCAAAGTTTAGAAGTGATGCTGATGGGAGGTGTAAATCCGGTTTATCTAGCCGCCATCCGTCCTTTGTTAGAAGAATCCCAAGAAACTAACCCCGAAGTTTTTGCCTTAGCGCTGCGCTACGTTTGGCTGGCTGAACCAAATCCCAATTTAAGCCTCTTAGAAGGATATTTACACCCCCGGCAAAACTCACTCATTCGCGCTACCGCCGCCGCTTTAGTCTTACGCCAGGGAACGCCTATGCAAAAGGTAGCAGCTACTCAAACCATGCGCCGGATGCTGACTCATAAGCAAGAACGGGAACGGGTGAATGGAGTTAGAGCGCTGAGAGAAGCAGTTTATTTGCAGGCGTTGCGGATTCATATCCCGAATTTATTACAAGATGAGTCGTTACGGGTGCGCTGTGCCGTATTAGAAATGATTGCAGCAACCCATTTAGAAGAGTACTATTCAGCACTGATTGCAGCACTTTATTACAAATCAACCCGCAGCACAGCTATGGCAGCCCTAGTGCGACTAGAAAATGAAGCTTTAGAAATGCTGTTGCGGTTGGCTACCAATATTTACAAACCAGAAGTAGTGCGGATGTATGCTTGGCGTACCATTGCTCAAGTCGGTACCCAGCAAGCATTGGAGACTTTATGGGAAAACTTGGAAACATCCTGGGGTACTACTAGGGATCATATTCTCCGCAGCTTACTAAAAATACACAAACAACCAGGAATTAAAGGTTTAGTAGATCGATTTTATGAAAGTCGGGTGGAAAATTTAATTAAGCAGGAATTAAAATTTTTAGGTGAAATTTACGCCGCATACATTGACTTCCAAACACTAGACCAAAAAGAAAATCATCAATCCAATCAGAGGATTGTGATTGTCTCTGAATTACTGCAACGCGCCCTTCTAGAATTGGAATTGGATGTCAAAGAGCGGCTGCTACTATTACTGAAACTGCTTTACTCGCCAGAAAAGATGCAGGCGGCATCCTTCAATCTGCGATCGCTCTCAGTGGTAAACTTAGCCAGGGGGTTAGAAATCTTAGAGCATACCGTAACTTTGTCTTCAAAGTCTTTATTGCTGAATATTTTAGATAACCGACCACAGGCAGAAAAATTACAATATCTTGTCGAAGCCAAGATCGTAGAATATGAGAACATGGTAGTTGGCGATCGCCTCCACAGATTGCTGATGTTAGGTAATTTTCTTTCTGACTGGTGTCTAGCTTGCTGTTTTCATTATGCTCAAGTTACACGCATCCGACTGACCAGTTCTGAGATATTAGTGAGTTTGCGTCATCCAACCGGCTTTGTCAGAGAAGCTGCGATCG
>NZ_JABXKL010000076.1 GCF_017114995.1 Nostoc sp. NMS9
AATGCGCCTTGTAAGCTAGTCACAAAGCAGTTTTGACTGTTTTCGGAGATGTCTAATGCTTTAAGTGCTGTGAATCGTCCAGGTGCGGTGCAATTTATCCAGCAGTGTTACAAGACAGCTAATTTACAGATAGTAACGGTGGATACATCATTGCTTACCCGTGCGTTACAACTTTATAACGAACGTCCTGATAAAAGTTGGGGTTTGACAGACTGCATTTCTTTTACAGTGATGTGGGAAAAAAGTTTGATTGATGCGATAACTGCTGATTTGCATTTTGTGCAAGCTGGTTTTCGGGCATTGTTGCGGGAGTAATTGATGGATTGCTTGAACATTAGCTGAATCATCGGTTGGATTTCGTTGTCGCTCAACAAACAAAGCTTAAATCAGGAAGGCTGCCTTGTCCGTTCTTTTCCAACACAACTTGTTTTGGCTAGGACTGCAATATCCAAAGCTTTATACTGAAGCTATCCCTTTTGCTGTTTCTTGGACGATTAAATCGACGACATCTGAAAAACGCCCCGTTTGTTTGTAAATTTCGCGTTGTCGTGTTGCACCATTCCCAAACTCCATCGTTCTATGTACAAGAGACGAAACTTCATCCCATTCTCCGTACTCCTCAAGCGATGGACGCACGAAACTGAGAAAGCTCTCAACCATCTCCCATGCCGGAACAGCTTTTATAGCGCTAATGTCAATTAAATCCTCATCTAATCCATAACGTGCGGCACGCCAGTGAGCAGCACGTATAAGTTCGTGACGCACTGGGTGAAACGGTTTATCAGTTATGACTTCTTCGTAGCAAGTTCGCACCAAAGCACGTACAAGCCCTGCTACCATTACTGCTTCGTCTACTGTCTGGCAGACATCCGTGACTCGAAACTCAATTGTTGGAAAGCGCTCAGACAAACGTACATCCCAATAAATCTTCGTCGCCTCCGCGACACTTTTTGTCTCTACTAAAACTTGTACAAGCGCTTCGTAATCAGTTAAAGACTCGAAAATCAGTGGTACTCCAGATATAGGCCATCGACTCCAAATTTCGGTACGATAGCTTGCATAGCCTGTATCCGTACCTAACCAAAAAGGTGAAGATGCTGCCAGTGCCAAGAGTGGGGAAAGCCATACACGAGTCCGGTTCATCACCTGGATGGCAGTAGAGCGATCGCTAATTCCCACATGCACATGACAGCCAAAGATGACTAGTTCACGGGTGAGTTGTTGATAATCTCGCATCAAATCTTGATAACGTTCTTTGGGCGTGATCTGCTGTTCATCCCAATGTGAGAACGGGTGCGTCCCAGCAGCAGCAATTTGCTTACCGTCCTTAGCAGCCGCCGCAATCACTTCGTAGCGCAAACGAACAAGCTCAGAGCGTACATCTGCAAGTGTTCTACAGATGGGCGTACCAATTTCTATCTGCGATTGCTGGGCTTCTGGCTGCACCTCTGAACCAATTGCTTTCTGGGCTTTTGGAAGAATATGCTCCACACGCGAACTTAGTTCTCGCGTCGTGGGATTGATAATTTGATATTCTTCTTCGACACCAATAGTAAATTCTTCAGTCTGGGATGGCATAAATTTGGATGATCAAGCGTTTGTTTAATCAATCAACACCAGCACCCCTAGATTATACTTATATTTTATTTTGTTAGACGTTATAAACTTGAACATCATTCAATATACTTGCTTGCTCTAAATCGAGGAGTTTTAAGTGACAAAAAACAATAGAAAAAAGGCTGTTGCTCAAGCTATTTCCACAGCTGTTGCTCTGGGTTGGGTGATAATGCAAGTGGAATCAGCCCAAGCTGCTACTTTGACGGTTAACAATCTTGATGACAGTGGCTTTGGCTCATTGCGAGACGCTATCAACACTGCAACTAGCAATGACGTAGTAGAGTTCCTATTGGGTAGTAATCCCAGTACAATTACCCTGACCAGTGGGGCACTTGCGATCGCTAAAAATCTCACTATTAATGGCCCAGGTGCTAACTTACTTACCATCAATAGCAATAATTACTTCCCCGTGTTTGACATTAACGCCGCGAATGTTGAACTTTCTGGGCTAGCGATCGCTGGTGATATCAACGCTTACAATTCTAGTAACGTAACGTTTACGAATAGCACCATCAGCGGCCGCAATGTGAATATAGATAGTAACCTAACACTTATCAATAGCACTATCAACAGCCAGTATTTGGAGATCAATGGTGGACTAACAGGAATCGATGATAGTAATGTAACGGCTCTTGATAGCATCACCATCGGTAGCAATTTAACTGCCTCTAGCGGCAATTTAACTATCTCTACTGGTAGGCTCTATATTAAGGGTGGTAGCAAGAATTCAGGAGCAGGAGGCAATTTAACTGTAACAGCTGCCGATAGCATTTTCGTGAGTAATCCGGGTAGTCAGGTAACGATTCCCACCAGCACCGTCAACGGCAATTCTGGGCAAATTAGCAGTGGTAGCAAGAATTCAGGAGCAGCAGGCACCCTAACTATTACAACCAATACTCTTACAGTGAGACCCGGTGCTTTTATATCGAAAGCAGTACCCCAACCAAGCGCGATCGCTGCTGGTAGCAATCATTCAGGAGCAGGAGGTAACATAACTCTTACAATCCCTGACCTTCTTATATTGAAACCAGTACGCAAACCAAGCACGATCACTGATGATAGCAATAATTCAAGACTAGGAGGTAACATAACTATCTCAGCCCCTAATGGTTTTATTATATCAAAACCAGTACCCGAACCAAGTGCGATTGCTGGTACTATACTTGCTGGTAGCCTGGTTTGGCTGGCGAAGAGAAAGCAAGCAGCATTTTGCAAGGCAAAGGTATAATCACATATTGAAATAAATTCGTAAATAAAATAGTTTAAATAATTAGCCCGCTTGTGCGGGCTAATTATTTTATGGGCAATTAGCCGGACGTAATATTAATGTCCCTGAAACTAAAATACTTCCAGGAACCTTTATTAAGCCTCAACCTTTACACCCTTCCAGAAGGCGACATGACCTTCAATATTCTTAGCTTTTTCCTTAGCGCTGGGATAATACCAAGCGGCATCTTTATTGATTTGCCCATCAACGTCGATACTGTAGTAACTGGCGACACCTTTCCAAGGACAAGTAGTGTGAGTGTTGCTTTCAGTAAAGTACTGCTTGTTAATGGTGTCAACAGGGAAATAATGGTTGCCTTCCACAACTACAGTATTATCACTCTCGGCTAAAACAGCTCCATTCCAAATTGCTTTCGGCATAAATGACTTTGTAAATAAACTATACATATAACATTTTGACACTATCAGCTTATTTGTAGTGAATTTATGGAACCCGTGACGCTGCCAAAATAGTCCATAAGTCACGAAGAGGCAATGAGTTGGAAGATTTCCCTCTAAATATTAATTGCAATCACTTTTATTTATCAATTTGAAAATTAAAAGCATTTGCTTCCATCATAAAGATTTTCTAACATATTGGTATGGAAAGTTAATTAGCCAAACAAGTTGGATTTCGGTTCATAGCCTTAAGCAAAAAATCTCTAGATATGTGAATAGGCGATGCCTGCGATGAGCTACGCTAATGCATCTTCTATAAATACTTGTCAGCTAAGGATTTTATTTAGCATATCTTTGCCTCTTTGAAGTTATTACTAAACTTTCTCCTAATTCCCCATTCTTCCAATTGGGGTGAATTTAACTTATCAGTTCGGGTAATTAATAAATCAAACCATCCGGTAAACATCCGATAAAAGATTGAGATTAATAAAACAGTGAACTCTATTACTAGAGAATACTGATTGCCCTTTGTTCTAGTTGAGGATAACTCTATGAAATTCACAAACTCGCTAACTTCTGCACATATTATTGCTTGGATTAATTCTATGCCTAAAATCACTTGCTTTCATCCATCCAAGAATCACAATAGCCCATCAATAAACACAGCTGTCAACTTTGACACTTTCCCTAGCTATTCCACGAATGCCAATCACCTCAAATCCTTTGATACTGCTTTTATTGCCTATAACATGATGGGTTTTGGTAATTTTGAATGATTTAAGTTGGTTCTGTGCTTTTAAGGTGTAGCTTAGATCATTTTATCAATTACAGCTTGGTGACAGTTCATAATAAATTTGTTTCCACAATACTTCATTATCAACCTGTATTAATTCTCTTTAAATCTTGTTTTATCAAGGTTTGAAAAAACTATTTTACTCAAATATGTGAGTAATAAATCAACAAAGATGATGGACTAATAGCAAGAGGTTGAGATTGACAAAAAAGAAAACTCTATTACTAAAAAATACTAATTTATCTCTACTGAGGATAAAATTATGAAATTCACAACCTTGCTAAATTCTGCACTTATCATTACTTCTATTGCTTTTATCCCTGGAATTGCTGGCGCTCAAACAGCTAATACTAACAATAGTGGTGGACAAAGAAACACAGATGTCAGATATAATACTTTACGTAAAAATCCTACAGATACTAAATATCTGCAACCCTTCAATATTGCCTTTCTAGCTTATCAAGGTTATTTAAAAGAGCAGGGTATTCCCAGTGGGGGCACTTTGTTATTCAAATACCAAACCGGATACTTGACTGCGAAAGATGTGGTTCAAGCTGCTATCAGGGCTAATAAGTTACCAGCGGAAGTTTTGAATGATCGAAGTTACGTCAATGCAGTCGAGTTACAGATGAGATCATTTGGCGATACTAATGATTCACAATAGACAATTTAGGGTTGTCAAGTTCGTAACGGATTTACAGCAGAACTAAGTCGTCTGGAGTGCTGAAATCAATCTCTGCATCTCCCAAATCTATTTAAATCACGCTGTAGAAGCACATCCATACTGTGCTTCTACAGCATTGTCTATTTAGCATTCTACTAATTGGTATGGTGAAACGTCCAAAAATCACGAATTAGTAGTTAGTTAAACGCAGCGACGATATCTGAGGTGATAAACTAAGCCACGGTGAGCAAGATCAAAAGAGTCAACGGTGGCCATCCCGACACCACTAGCGCGCATCGAAGCATTAGACGAAGTAGGAATTTGAGGCTTTATTTTCTAACAGGATGCTTGGAATGAAGTTTTGCTAAAACCCTTGTTCCGTATGTATTCTAGATTATTACCTCGTGCGAGTAATAAAACAGGGGTAAGTGAAAGCTTATTCTGAAAAGTATTTGAAAATGGATAAATATTATTCCACCTTCTTGAATAGATTTTCTGACTTTCTTAAATTTTTTATTTGTAGCATCGGTTGGTTTATCCTGCTTTTGAGTTGATTAGGTTTGAAATTAAGTCGCACACGGGGTTAGAATAACTAAAAATATGAGGATAAGAGAAGTTGGTGGCGAATATATCCTACATCCCCAAATTGCCCATACCACTGTCTCTTTTGGGGTCAGAAGTCGGTTCTTTTACTGAGTTTACAGTTACTCAACGAATGCCTGCGATCGCTCGTCGAGTTATCGCTGAAAATAATTTCTCGGCTGAAATTAATACCAGCTTAGAAAATCTGGCTACAGAGTTGCCAGCAGGATATGTGCAACCTCTTTTAAATAAGACTGCTGTAGATTTTTTAGCCTGGAATACATATTTAGAATTCTACAAAGGTCAGCGTTGGCTAGATGTTCCTTGGTTTTTTGCCGAAACTTATTTTTTTCGGTTAATTCTAGAAATTACTAATTATTTTCGCCCTGGTGTCTGGCAAGGTGTCGATCCATTTGAGTTACAAAAATCTCAAAGTTTAGAAGCATCTTTAGATTCGATTATTCTACTGTGTGGTCAGGCTAAGAATTGGTTAGATAATTCACAACTGAAGGGAGAATCAAATCAAACAGCTTTAATAGCATTGTTATATTTTGCTTTGTGGGGAAATCGAGTTGACTTGAGTTTATGGTCAACATCCGAGAGCGATCGCAGTCGTTTTGATATTCAAACCCAACTAGCTCACATCCTAGTAAATGATGCCTCCCAAGTCACGGAATTGTTAATCAACTCTCAAGGGGGACGGATTGATTTTGTTGTAGATAATGCTGGTTTTGAACTTGTTTGTGATTTATGTTTAGTTGATTTTTTGTTAAGTAGCGGACTGGCTAATCAGGTTTACCTACACTTAAAGCCACATCCGACTTTTGTATCTGATGCCATGATTAAGGATGTACATTACACAACAAGTTTTTTAGCCGCTAGTGGAAATCAACAAGTTACATCCTTTACCCAAAGACTGCAAGACAATATTACATCAGGGCGTTTAGTACTATCTGAAGATTACTTTTGGACATCGCCTTTAGCTTTTTGGGAAATACCCAACTCCCTCAAAAATGAGTTAGCCAATGCGAGTTTGGTTATAGTCAAAGGAGATGCCAATTATCGCCGATTATTAGGCGATCGCCACTGGGAACTTACCACCGACATTGCAGATATAGTCTGCTACCTACCTATGCCAATGGTAGCTCTACGCACCCTAAAGTCAGAAGTAGCAGTTGGTTTAAAACCAGAAGTTATTGAGAAAGTAGCAAAATCTGACTCTTCTTGGTTGACAAATGGACAGTGGGGTGTAATTCAGTTGGTAGTTTAGGCAATTTTGAAAAATCGAGATAATTTGTAAAAGAAGTATACGTATCTTCACTACTTATCGGGTCGTCTACCCTACCCGTATCACCACAACCAGCTTAGGATAGACTAGAAGAACTTTTTAAGGAAAATGGTAGAAAAAATCACAGCTGTGTTTAATGGCAAAGTGTTCTATCCGGCTGAACCGATCGCACTGCCAATTAATACCCGCGTGCGAATCAGTATTGAAATTTTACCGCCAAGCGAACATGAAACAGTATCATTTTTGCAAACGGCGCGATCGCTCAACCTCGAAGGGCCACCTGACTGGTCTGCCAATATAGATAAATATTTATACAGTAAATAAACTTTTCATGCATTCTGAAGTCTTTCTTGATACATCATTTGCCATTGCCTTATCTGCACCGAGCGATCGCTTGCATGACCGAGCCTTACACTTGGCTAAAATGTTACAAGCAGCAGAAACTCGTTTGGTGACGACACAGGCGGTGATGTTGGAAATTGGCAATGCCTTATCCCAACAACCTTATCGTCAGGCGGCAATCATATTATTAAATTCTCTAGTAGTAGACTCCAAAGTAGAAATTGTCCCCCTTTCCCAAGAACTCTACGAACGTGCTTTCCAGCTATATCGCGAACGAACAGAGAAAGAATGGGGATTTGTCAATTGCGTATCTTTTATTGTTATGCAATATAGCGGAATCACTGAAGCACTCACCGCCGATGAGCATTTTCAACAAGCAGGCTTTCGAGCATTACTGCGAGAAAATTTGCCGTAAGGTTTTGGGAATTGGGCATTGGGGATTGGGAAAGAGGAGGCAGCAGGCAGGAGGCAGGAGGCAGAAGTTCTTTCATTTTAAATTTTGAATTTTGAATTTTGAATTGATTTCTCCCTCATCTCCCCCACTCACCAATACTTATTATTTCGTTACAATCGGCGTGTGCGTTAGGCATTCAAGAGTTATCAGCCATGAAATTGATTTCCGATCCACCGATTCCTGTGAAAATTCAAAAGATGAAGGAACGGGTGCGGTGGATGCATCCAAGTTTTGTGCAACGGGGAATTGACCAAACCAGTATAGTTATTGACGATCGCAGGCAGGATAATCCAGAATTTTCCTTTATGGTTATCGGTGATTCCGGCACTAAATCTCATTCTCGACACCACCCCCAACGAAAAGTTGCCGAACTGATGCTGACTCACCGCGATGATTGCAGCTTTGTGTTACACACTGGCGATGTAATCTATGTGGTGGGTTCCCAAGAATATTATTCAACAAACTTTATTGAGCCTTACCGGGAATTTCTTGTCGGTGGTGACAACCCGAAAGGCATTCCTTATGACCGCATGGTGTTTAATCTACCGTTCTTGCCAGTACTTGGTAATCATGATTACTACGATGTCCCGTTGATGTACCGTTTATTTACTGGCACAACATCCTCACTACGTCGCCTATTCCGCTATAAAGATATCGAGATTGGCTGGCATGGCTCGTATCAAGGTAATGCTTATGCACGTGCATTTATGGACTACACTCAGGCAATGTCTCCACAAGAGTTAGAACGTCATTTAGATCGGCACTACACTGCAAAGACCGACACAGGGCGCTGTTTGCGTTATGAACCTGGACAGTTTACCCGTTTACCCAATCGCTATTACACCTTTCGTTACGGCGGGATTGACTTTTTTGCACTGGATTCTAATACTTTTAATACACCATCACCTTTACCTGCAACTCAAGAAGGAGAAATTTACCGCCGGGAATTACAAAAGCGTCGCCAGGAAATAGATCGAGAAGAATTGCAGATTTTGAAAATATACGATGGACTCAACCCAGATAAACCCACCGAAGCGGAACAACTTGATGACCTTAGTGCCAAATTAGACCAAATAAACGAAATCAAAATTGACATTGAAAAACAACTAGCATCTCATCAAATGCCTGCGATCGACTTTGAACAACTTGAATGGTTGCGAAACAGACTAATTGAATCTTGGAACACCTCCGAAGTGCGTGGACGTGTAATCTTTTTCCACCATCCCCCCTACGTCACAGAAGCTACCAAGTGGAATCAGGCACAAACCTTGGCGGTTCGCCACCGTTTGCGCTGGGTGTTTGAACAAGTAGCAGAAACCCTTGGTTCTCTAATTAAAGAACGTCCCATAGTCGATTTGATTTTAAATGGTCACGCTCACTGTTTAGAGCATCTTTGCACAACTGATACCGGATTTGCAGACTCGCAGATTAACTGCATTATCTCTGGTGGTAGCGGTCATCGTCCCCGCTATCAACGGCGAGAAGGGACTGAATTGATGGAAACTTTTGCTGAGATTGCAGGTAAACCCACTCGGAAAGTCGCGGATTCAATGCTATTTGTGGGTCGTCATAACTACAATTTCCAGAACCGACTACCTTATTCATGTGTGCGGATTGATGTTCTGGATGGTATCCCGCCCAAGTTTATCATCAGACCGTTGATTACTGAACGGCTTGAACAAGAGTGGCATAATACGGAACTTGAACCTTTTGTGATCTAAACGGGATGCGAAGTAATTGAACTACACCATTCCTCATCTCACTTGAAAATCAAATTTCAGTGCTGCTGGGTTGCTTTGAGTGATTATCTTGGCGAACTTTTACCAAATGCACCTTTGCATTCAGACAAAAGCTAGTACCGCAAGGCGGAAGTCAAAAGTCAAAAGTCAAAAGTCACGCATAATTATATTCCAAGCTCTCGCGCCATTTGAAATGGTATGTTTATTTACACCATGCTGTACTAAATATATCCTAATCTTGAATAGAGTTATGATAATCTCAAATTATGGCAGGACATAGTAAATGGGCAAATATTAAGCGCCAAAAAGCGGTAGTAGATGCAAAAAAGGGAAAAACCTTTACTCAGTTATCCAGGGCGATTATCGTTGCCGCTAGAAGCGGCGTACCAGATCCGGCGCTGAATTTTCAACTTCGCACGGCAATTGACAAGGCAAAGGCAGCGAGTATTCCCAATGATAATATTGAACGAGCGATCGCTAAAGGTGCAGGCACTTTTGGCGGCGATAATGCCACCTTTGAAGCGATTCGCTACGAAGGTTATGGCCCTTGTGGTGTAGCGATTTTAATCGAAGCCCTCACAGATAATCGCAATCGCACTGCTGCTGACTTGCGTGTAGCTTTTAGTAAAAATGGTGGCAATCTTGGTGAAACAGGTTGCGTTAGCTGGATGTTTGAACAAAAAGGCGTTTGTGTAGTGCAAGGTGTACTTGACGAAGAACAGCTTTTAGAAGCATCCCTCGAAGGCGGTGCCCAGTCTTATGAGATGACTGAAGATGAGATGGCTGAGGTATTTACTGATATTGCAAATTTAGAAACCCTTAGTCAGACACTCAAAAATCAAGGCTTTAAGATAACTGATGCCGAATTGCGCTGGATTCCTAGTAATAGTGTAGAAGTTACCGATCCCGATCAGGCGCGATCGCTTTTTAAGTTAATTGATACTCTAGAAAGCTTGGATGACGTGCAAAATGTCACAGCTAACTTTGACGTAGCAGAAGAATTGATGGCTCTCAGCATTTCCTAATCAAAACTAACCCAGGTATCATAGCCAAATTACAGTTATTTGGATGATATCCAAATTGTTACATTTAAAATTGAAATGCCAGCAAGTATTTTTTAGCTAAGTATTCCACTAACCTATACTACTAATAATGTTTGTACTACAAAACTTAAACTTATTGAGAAATGAAAACGAAAAATTAAGGTTTTCAAGCACATTGTACGACAAAAAGTAGAGATTTTTAGAATAGTGGGATAAGTTCACGTCAGATCCAATACGATTCGGTTAAGGTTTTTTGAGGAAAATTATAGATCGCTAAAGATATGATAAATCATCATTGTAGAGACGGCGATTCATCGCGTCTCTTGCCTTACCCGAACAGTATTGACGTAAGTCCTATATTTGACGGATGTAAAAATAGACATGAAAGATTCATATCAATTACAAACTTATGACATACGTCTATTGGATAGTTAAATTGTTGATTACCTGATGAGGATTTTCAAGTGAATAAGTTCGCTAAAGCTTTACTTTTGGCTCTAATTTTTGCTGCACCTGTAACCGCTTTTGCATCTCAAGCTCAAGCTAAAACTATCCATCATACTAGCGTAAAATCTGTTAAAGTTCATCATACTAAACATCACAGACGTCATGCTAAAAAAATAGTTCATAAACATTTATAAATAGTTACTATTAGTCGTAAAAGTTTCTAGTAACTCTGTAATTAAGTTTAGTGTTGGTTTCTCTGAAAAAACTGTATTATTTAACCCCGCTGGAATCCTACCCCAATCAGCGGGTTTTTTTATTAACTTGCTTAAGGGTGCGATCGCATAAAAATTAAAGTTAAGATTTGATATTAAATCAAATACTCGGATCTTTGCTTAAGATTTAGGAGATATAGCAATCGCCAAGGTAATTAGGACACTAGGTTCAAGACAAACTCGATTG
>NZ_JABXKL010000043.1 GCF_017114995.1 Nostoc sp. NMS9
GAGCAGTAGCCCTCACCCCCGATGGCAAGAAAGTGATTTCTGCTTCATCTGACAACACACTCATACTTTGGAATCTGGAAACTGGGGAGGATGAGCGGACTTTCAAAGGTCATCGCCACTTGGTAGGAGCAGTAGCCCTCACCCCCAATGGCAAGAAAGTGATTTCTGCTTCATCTGACAACACACTCAAACTTTGGAATCTGGAAACTGGGGAGGATGAGCGGACTTTCAAAGGTCATCGCCACAGGGTAACAGCAGTAGCCCTCACCCCCGATGGCAAGAAAGTGATTTCTGCTTCAGATGACAACACACTCAAACTTTGGAATCTGGAAACTGGGGAGGATGAGCGGACTTTCAAAGGTCATAGCCACTGGGTAAGAGCAGTAGCCCTCACCCCCGATGGCAAGAAAGTGATTTCTGCTTCATCTGACTACACACTCAAACTTTGGAATCTGGAAACTGGGAAAGAAATTGCCACTTTTACAGGAGAAAATCCATTTTTTTGCTGCGCTGTTGCAGCAGATGGGGTGACAATTGTGGCAGGTGATGGTTCAGGAAGAGTGCATTTTTTGCGGTTGGAGAATGTCGAATAAAATATGAACACTTCACCTCGACCCCCAACGCCAATCAATTCTCCCTCCTACCCAACAGAATTTCAACAAGTCATTCTCGAAAAAAGCCAAAACTTTGTTGGTCGTGGATTCGTCTTCACTGCTATATCCAACTTTCTCCAGCGTCATGACCGGGGTTACTTTACCATAATTGGCGCACCTGGTAGCGGCAAAAGTGCCATCCTCGCCAACTACGTCACAGAAAATCCCCACGTTCTCTATTACAACGCCCAACTTCCAGGCAAAAATCGCGGTGAGGAATTTATTGCTACTATCTGCACGCAAATTGCCCCGACATCTCAAGAAACGTCTCTACCTTCCCTGCTTCAGCAAGTCAGCGACAAGCTAGAACCTCAACAAAAGTTTATCATTGCTATTGATGCCTTGGATGCTGTTAACCGCACTGACCAAACCCCAGGCTCAAATCTCTTTTATCTTCCCAGATATCTCCCGCGTGGGGTGTATTTCCTTCTTACCCGCCGTCCTTATGTGCGAAAACAATCCGGTTTGTTGATAGAAGCACCTTCCCAAATTTTCGATTTAGCAGAATACCCACAACAAAACCACGAGGATATCGAAGCATATATCCGACGATATGTCAACAGTGACGAAGAACTCACAGCACAGCTAATAGCCAAAAGCGAAAACAATTTCATGTACCTTAGTCAGATATTACCTGCTATCTCTAAGGAGGTTGACCGACTTACCCCTGATTTAGAGGCGTATTATCAGCAGCATTTCCACAAGATGATTCCCCCTAACTCCCCAAACCAAGAGAGGGAATTTAAATCATCTGTGCTGAATGTATTAGTGCAAGTTTCATCAGTAGTATCAGCAGAAAGCATTGCTAGTACAATTGATACTGATGAATATGATGTTGAAGAAGTTCTGGAAAATTGGCGTGAGTTTTTAACACTCCAGGACGGCACTTGCTACCCTTCGGGAACGCTAAGAGCGAACAAGTCGGGAAACCCGCCCAACGCAGTGCCTCAAATTGATGGAGAAATCCGCTACAGTCTTTATCATTCCAGCTTCCGGGATTTCTTAAGCAAGCAAGCAAATTTTGGTTAGACTCTATAGCGTTCAATACGGTTTGGTTAAGATCCCCCCGCCTACGGCGACCCCCTTAAAAAGGGGGTAAAAGAGGGTTGTGAGCAAGCCTTAAAAAGGGGGGTTGGGGGGATCTTCGAGGAATAAACACGTTAACCGAACCGTATTGAACCCGCTTGTAAAAGGAGCGATCGCAATCACAACGCATCTGCCATGCACGAAAATTCCTAAGAGAGTTGACCTGGGGAACATCCTAGAGTCAAGATAAAAGGGTTAGATATCTTGTAAAAGTACTAAGCACATCCGATATCGCCTGATTTTCTTTCATTTCCTTGCTTTTGGGTTAAAGAGGAAAGCTATGGGCGATACTTATTAACGCAGCAAAAAACTTAAAAAAGTACGCACGGATTGCTAAGACGTGCCTGGACGCAGAGGGTTAAGCCGTTGCACCCGATGAAGCGTCAAGAAATAGCTGATTAAATCAAATTCTAAGCGGTTTAATCATATATTTTGTAGCAGATACTTGTGGAAAAGAAAATGCTAGGTGTAAATGTTGTTATGAAAGTTGGCGATCGCATCCGCGTTAAAGATTCGGTAGTGGTGTATCATCATCCTGAACATCGGAATCAGCCCTTTGACATCAAAGGCACAGAAGGCGATGTAGTAGCTATTGCCACCCAATGGCGAGACAGACCAGTAAGCGCTAATCTGCCGATTGTAGTCCAGTTTAGTAAAAAGTTTAAAGCCCACTTGCGTGAAAATGAGTTAGAAGTCATCTAAATCGCTTATCGGCGGCGAAACCACTGAAAAATATTCAGTTCGCCGCGCATTCTTTTAAGGTCTTGGCGGTTTTGTTCTGCTGTTGTATAATACCAATCACAATAACGTTGAAACTCTGACCGTGACCGAACTTCCTGGTAAAACTGATGGGTTGTTTGGTAAGAAGCAAAAGCTTCCTCAACTTGGGGTTGAGCAACTGGAATAATATAAGGTAAATTTTTTGACATAAAGTTGATTTAGTTTGTCATTTGTCATTGGTCATTTGTCATTAAAAGTTTCAAATTCAGGCAATTACCGCACTTCATAACTCATAACTCATAACTTGATTAAAGCCAACCGCGTAAGCGATAAACTAAAGAACCAATATACTCTTTTAAAGCGGTGGTAAATTGGTGTAAGTTGTCAGTATCAGGTAATAAATTTAGTATAGCGGCTTTGGGAGTACTACCGAGTTATTGCAACTCACCCTCACTAACTAGAAAGTCTGTAGGTGCAGGAATAGCATTGATTCCTTGACGCTGGAAAATCTGAAGCGATCGCGGCATATGCATTGCCGAAGTAACTAATAATACTTGATTTATTCCACGAGATAACAAGATTTTGCGGACATTTACAGCATTTTGATAAGTATTGAGAGAGTCAGGTTCTTGGATAATCGCCTCAGATGGAATACCAATGGATGTGAGTATTGTGGCCATATCTGCCGATTCTGGCGAACCACTTCCACGCCAATCAATGCGTCCCCCGCTCAGAATGATTATAGGCGCTTTTTTCTGGCGATAGAGCTGTGCAGCGTAGATGACGCGTAGGCGTAGCCCGCCGTAGGCATCGCCTGCTTCACTTAAATCGACGGTAGGTCTGGGAGGAAAAGCTGATTTTGTTGCGCCACCCAAAACCACAATCGCTTCTGCATTAGGTATTTCGGCGGGTAGAAGATTTTGCCATTCTAGCGATCGCACTAATGATTTAGCGATCCAAGCATTGCTACAAAATAGCAATAAAGTTAGGGAAAAAGCAATTGCGATCGCAGCAGTCCTCGGTCGTTTCCACAAAGTCACTAATGCTACTACCAAGCTTACACACGCTAATCCTAGTGGATAAAAAAATAGTGGCAGGAATTTGGATAGATATAAAAACATATTATTAGGGCATGGGAAATAGGAGATGAGGAAGTGAGGAAGAAAAACTATTGATTATTGACCAATGCCCAATTCCCAATGCCCAATGCCCAATGCCCAATTCCCAATTCCCAATTCCCAAATTATTACCTTTCCCAAAACTTGAAATTGAAACTACTTCCAGGAGCGCGACGGTAACGGCGACCGGTTCTTCTGATTTGCCGTTTGTTGATCCTTTCATTCGTTGGTTCAACTTCAACCTCTTCTGACTCTTCAACTTGCAACTGAGTTCTAGTTTCTTCCTTACTTCCCCACCAAGCAGTAATCCAGCCTCCAGCTAAAGCGCCTAATCCACCTAGCAAGATACTCATGGGTGCTGGATAGCCTAAATATACAAAACCCAGCATGAAAAATAACCAGTATTTCAATCCTGTATCGACACCATCAGATGAGGCGATAGCTGGAGCCTGGGCGCTATTATCGGTTAAATTTGTGATCCAGCTTAAGATGAAACCGCCCATGATTCCTAAGAAGATACTCAGGGCTGGTGCGGAGCCAGTCATTATTAATATAAATGTTAAAAATGCCCCAAATAATAGTTGAGAAAAGAAGCTGGGAGAAATACTGAAAAAGTCGTTCTTTTTGTCTGCCATAAAATAAAAAACTTATTAACCAATTACTAATTCGTAATTCCTAATTTTCGATTCAATTACGAATTACGTTAGCGCAGCGTTAGCGAATCCGTGAGTGTCATTACGAATTATTTTAATTGTGCCTGTTGTGGCTGAGTTGTATCCCAAATCTTTACATAAGGTTGTTCCTTTTCAGTGAAAGGTTCAGCTTGTTTGATTTGTGAGGCTAATAAATCGGCAGTGGCATCAGCAATATCACCAGTGCGATTGTTCAAACGCTCTTTTAGAACTTCCAGCGGTGCTGTGCATTGGATAATCTGAATAGGAAGTTGATGCTTTGTAGCTTGTGCGATCGCTTCTTGCCGTAATTGTTGTTTATCATACTTAGCATCTAAAATTACCGAAAAACCTTGTTTAGCCAGGATAATCCCCAATTCCAACAGTCGTGTGTAAGTTTTCTCGGTCATCTCCGGTGTATACAAATCATCGCCACCCTTTTCCCACAAACGAATTCCCCCTAAATGCTTCCGCACTGCATCCGAACGCAGGTGAATCGCTCCTTGTTGACGAGCTAAAGACCTTGCTGTGGTACTTTTACCAGAACCCGACAACCCCGACATCAAAATTAGTTGTCCCAGGTTTGGTTTAGTGTATTCCCAAGCCTGTTTGTAATAGTCAGCAGCGGTTTTTGTCGCTTCTTCCTTCACTGTCGTAGGTACACTCGGATCATCTAGTAAAAATGATGTCACCTTTGCCCGGACATAAGCCTGGCGACTTAAATACAAGGGCAACACCTGTAAGCCTTCCCAGTCTCCAGTTTCCTCTATATAGGCGTTCAAAAATGCATTACCCAAGTCTTTACGCTGCCGCGCTTCCAAATCCATCACCGTGAACGCTACATCGTACATCACATCGACAAAGCGAAACGGCTCATTAAACTCAATGCAATCGAACAACAAGATTTTATCGTGCCACAGGGCAATATTTCTCAGGTGTAAGTCTCCGTGACATTCACGAATATAATCGTTGTGAATTCTGCTAGCAAATAATTCTGGACGTTCGGCAAAAAAGTTATCTGTATATTGCTTTGTTTCTGTAAATTGCGCCTGAGTCTGGGGGCCACCAATATACTTTTCAGTTTGCTGATAATTCTCATGAAAGGCGGCCCGAACATTTGGCACTTCACCAAAAGTGCGAATGTAATCATTCGTCTGTGCTTCGGCATGATATTGAGCCACCACCCGTCCCAACTCATCTAGGCGTGTCTCATTTAACTTACCCTGTTCAAAAAGTGTACTTAATAGCGCCTCTTGAGGAAACTGGCGCATCTTCAGCACATATTCTACAGCCTCGTCAGTTCCTCCTAAATGGTATTGTTCCCCTACCAAAGTTATAGGTAACACTTCTAAATACAGTTCACCTGCTCCCCGTTGATTCAACCGCAACTCTTCCTGAGAAAAATGTTGCCGCTTCTCTAAGGTGGAAAAGTCTAAAAAACCAAAATTCATCGGTTTTTTTAGTTTATAGGCGTAATCTCCAGTCAGCAGCACATAAGAAATGTGGGTTTGAATTAGTTGAATAGGTTCTGTTACCGGATGGGGATAAAATCCCGGCTGCAACATTTGCTGAATTAAGACTGGAAGAGTCGCTTCTGTCATCTCTGTCCTCTGCGGTCTCTGCGCCTCTGCGGTTCAAATACAAAAAAACCAGGAGTTCCCCCCTGGTGTCATCAAAAATTATTACACAGTTTACCTAGCTTAAGAAACTGCCTCAGTTTCAGTTTCTGTCCCAGCATCTTCAGCGCTAATTTGTGGTGGCAAAACGCTGACAACAAGTCGCTCTGATTCAGCTAGAGGTGTTACACCTTCAGGAAAGGGTATATCACTAATACTCAAGCTGTCTCCAATTTGCAGATTAGAGACATCGATTTCAATTACATCTGGGATATTTTCTGGCGCACAACTAACTTGCAATTCAGTGACTACGGTGTCTAACACGCCACCTTCTTGTTTAACACCAACAGCAGTTCCCACAAAACGCAGACGTACTTCTACAGTGGTGTCGCCGTGGCCAGCAACCGCGAAAAAGCTAAGGTGATAAGGCGTACCTTTGGCTGGATGGATCTGAAGTTCCCGCAGCAAGGTTTTACCGCGCCAAGGTGCATCAGCAATATTCAACTCAATCAAGGTGTTGTTGACGGAAGCTCTTTTGAGCAAACGCTCAACAGTTTTGGCATCAATGGTCAAAGAAATGGATTCTGTACCCTTATGACCATACAAATTGGCAGGTATCAATCCAGCACGGCGCAAAGCTCTTGGCTTGCTGCCTTCTGGACGTTTTTGAGATTCGACTGTAATAGCCATAGAAGTTGTTAGTTGTTAATTAGAGTTAGGAGTTAGGAGTTAGGAGTTAGGAGTTAGAAGTTAGGAGTTAGGAGTTAGGAGTTAATTACTCACTTTTCACTCTTCATTTTTAACTCTTAACTCTTAACTCCTCACTTTTAACTAAGCACTTAGCAAGGTAGCAGGTGTGCCGTCGGGGTGCAATAAAGCGCGTTTGGGCCCGTGGATGGGGTCTTCTACGATTATGGTTTGATCGCGGCTGGCTCCTAGTGAGACGATCGCAATCGGAACTTCCATCAATTCGGCTAAGAATTTGAGATAATCCAATGCTGCTTGTGGCAAGTCTTCTAGGGTGCGGCAGTGGGTTGTTGACACTTTCCACCCTGGTAAGGTTTTGTAGATGGGGCGACATCTCGCAAATTGACGAGAACTGGTGGGGAAGTGTTCGCTGCGATCGCCATCTATGTCATAGGCGACACAAACTTGGATTGACTCTAATTCATCGAGGACATCCAGTTTGGTGAGCGCCATACAATCCATGCCGTTAATCCGCACGGCATAGCGACCGATGACGGCATCAAACCAGCCGCAGCGCCGCTTGCGTCCGGTGGTTGTGCCAAATTCAGCACCGCGATCGCACAACAATTCTCCCAACTCGCCATCCAATTCCGTGGGAAATGGCCCCTCTCCCACCCGCGTTGTGTAGGCTTTCGACACTCCAATTACCCGGTCAATCATTGTCGGCCCTACCCCTGCACCAACGCAAGCCCCCCCCGCTACCGGGTTAGAGGAGGTGACATAGGGATAAGTTCCATGATCTAAGTCAAGGAGCGTACCTTGTGCGCCTTCAAACAAAATATTCCGCCGTCGCTGAATCGCATCGGATATTTTTAACGATGTATCAATAACATAAGGGCGCAAGCGTTCTGCATATCCCAAATACTGTTCAATCACCTCTTGTGCATCTAGAGGTGGCAAGTTGTAAAGCTTTTCTAAAATGACGTTTTTATAATTAATCGTCCACTCTAGCTGCTCACGCAGCCCATCAGGGTGCATCAAGTCTAAAACCCGAATGCCTGTACGTTCAGATTTGTCAGCATAAGTCGGCCCAATGCCCCGACCTGTTGTGCCGATCTTATGGCTTCCCCGTCGTTCTTCAGATGCCTGGTCAATCAACCGATGATAAGGCATCGTTACGTGGGCTGTCTCAGATATCAGCAGGTGGTCAGTGGAAATATTTAACTCTTTTAGTTGGTCGAGTTCTGCGATCAAAATCTGTGGATCGATGACTGTTCCACAGCCGATAATGCAATCGGTATTTGGATACAAAATCCCAGAGGGAATCAAGTGCAGTTTAAAGGTCTGACCTTTAACTACAATCGTGTGTCCAGCATTGACACCCCCTTGGTAACGCACCACAACATCTGCGGAACGGCTGAGTAAGTCAGTTATTTTACCTTTTCCTTCATCGCCCCATTGGGCACCTATGACAATGACGTTAGCCAAGAGCTTATATTAAGAAGTAAAGTTTCCACAAACTATTATTATTAACATATTGCTTGAATCATGTCAAGCTAATTGTAGTAAGAGCGTAAAGACGTGCGCCCCTACAGCTAAAAATGAATTTATATTAAAAATTAGCGGATTTATTTGTGAGTATCATGTATAAATCATCATCCCTAAAAATCCAGATATTTACAACTATAACAGATTGTATTTTGCTACCCGTGTTATCAAAATCCTTAAAATATTCTCAGTATTTGTTTCTAATCTTTAATCTTAACTGATGGAGGGCATCTGGTGCAGAAGGGGCGATCGCATGAGCAAAAAATGGTATCGAGTCCAAAAGCTGAAAGCAATATTCGTCCTAGCATTGGCAGTTGTATTTACTAATGCTGTAGTTTCATATAGCAACACTGTGAAGCTGATTCATAACCAGCAATGGCTAACAGACTCTTATAAAGTTATTACCCAAATTGAAAGTATCCAATCTACACTCAAAGATACTGAAACTGCACAACGGAGTTATTTAATTACAACAGATACAGATGATTTACAAACTTATCTTGCAGCTGATCAACAAACAAATAGCAATATTCAGATTCTCAAAAATTTAACTGCAAAGAACCGTCAAAAGCAGCAGTGGATTGCTTTTATGGAGCCGAAAATTACTAACAGGCTCAACATTCTGCAACAAGAAATTTACCTCAGAAAAAACCAGGGATTAGAAGCAGTTCGGCAGCAAATATTATTTAATAATGACAAGCAAATCGGCAAAGAGATTCAACAACTGATTAACGACTTTTTGAAGGCAGAGAAAAATTTATTACAGCAAGGAATGCAGCAGTCACAAGCAAATTCCCAAAAGGCGATAGTGACATTTTTTATCGCTGCAATTGTGGATTTGGTGCTGGTGGCGTTGCTGTATGATTTGTTGTGGCGTTATATCAGGCAACTTCAGCAGACAGAACTGGCCCTACGCCAAAGCGAAAATCGTTTACGAGCCATGATAGATGCAGAACCAGAATGCATCCAGCTAATTGCCAGAGATGGCACCCTTTTAGAAATTAATGCAGAAGGGCTGGCAATGATGGAAGTGGAAAGTGCTGATATCTTGATTGGTAAACCAGTTGATGCCGTAATTGTGCCAGAGTATAAAGCCGCCTTTGCCGACTTGCATAAAAATGTCTGTCAAGGTAATAAGGGGACTTTGGAGTTTGAAATCGTGGGATTTAAAGGCACTCGCCGCTACATAGAAACTCATGCCGTACCACTATGTAACGAATCTGATGACACGTTCATCCATTTGGCACTGACACGAGATATAACCCAGCAAAAACAGGCAGAACAGAAAATTAGCGAACAAGCGGCACTGTTAGATGTATCAACTGATGCGATTCTGGTACGAAATATCCACAACCAAATCTTATTTTGGAATAAAGGTGCCCAGAGTCTATACGGCTGGAAGGCTGAGGAAGTTGTGGGTAAGAATGTTTTACAACTTTTATATAAAGAGATTTCACCACAGCTAGAAGATGCTTACTTAAGGGTGATGAATACGGGTGAGTGGCGGGGTGAATTGCATCAACTGACAAGGGAAGGCAAAGTAATTATCGTTGAAAGTCGGTGGACACTGATCCGAAATGATAATGGACAACCCAAATCCATTTTGAGTGTGAACACTGAGATTACGCAGCAGAAACAACTAGAAGCTCAACTTCTGCGATCGCAACGTTTGGAGAGTATCGGGACTCTAGCTGGCGGTATCGCTCACGACCTCAACAACATACTATCGCCAATTTTAATGTCAGTTCAACTGTTGCAGAAGAAATTGCCCGATTCACAGAGTCAGCAAATACTGCAAACTTTAGAAAATAATGTCAAACGCGGCGCTAATTTGCTTAAACAAGTGTTATCTTTTGCACGGGGTATTGAAAGCAAACGGACAATTGTGCAAATTCAGCCTTTGATGGCAGAGATTGAGCAAATTATCGCTCAAACATTCCCTAATTCGATTATTTGCCAGATAGATATCCCTAAAAATCTTTGGTACGTTCGTGGAGACATAACTCAACTACATCAGGTATTGATAAACTTAGTAATCAACGCCCGCGACGCTATGCCCAATGGCGGTATTCTTAGGATTGCGGCAGAAAATCTGGTGATTGGCGAAAATTCTGCTCAGATAAATATTGATGCGAAAGTGGGTTCTTATATTGCGATCGTGGTGACGGATACTGGTATGGGGATGTCATCAGAAGTCCAGCAAAGGATTTTTGAACCATTTTTCACTACCAAAGAGGTAGGCAAAGGTAAAGGTTTAGGACTTTCTACAGCGTTGGGTATTATTAAGAATCACGGTGGTTTTGTCAATGTTTACAGTCAAGTAGGCAGAGGTACTCAATTTACAGTCTACTTGCCTGCCTCAACATTCAGAGACACACATTCGCTGTCTCAACAATTGGAATCAGTTATAAAAGATGGCTAAACAACAACGAACTAAGCTGTTGTGCATACAAGTTGCACAATTTAAATTGTGGGTAAGAACTTCAAACCCTCTCCCCTGCTCCCCTGCTCCTCTGCTCCCCTGCGGTCTCAATGTGTAAATTAAGTACTTAACAGCTTAT
>NZ_JABXKL010000038.1 GCF_017114995.1 Nostoc sp. NMS9
CATAGGTAATCTTGCCACCATTAAAATATTTGTCTTCCAGGGCTTTAATATTCTGGGCCATTCCTTTTGATTTGCGTTCTCTCATATCGCTTTTAGTCTAAACTCCAGTGATAAAGAAGAAGCTAGTATTTTCCCCAAGAAGATAATTTAAGCAGTTAAAAGTTAGTGATAGTTTTTGGACAAAGCCACAGCATTACTTTAATTTTTGATTTGACGTTTGCGAGTAAATCCAAATAGCAAGGTAATAAAATTAGCAATAATAGTACTAGGTTCAGGAACTGAAGTTACTGTCTTAGTCAGTTGGATATTATCTACTAATAAAGCGGAATTAACTGTGTCATCGCCAACATCAACTACCCCGAATCCCAAAGTGTATGTTCCTGCTATCTGGAATTTGTAAGAATAAGGTTGATATCCAGTTTCTTTGCTCAAATGTGAAAAAGAGGGAAATATGGTAAAAACAGAATTAGTATCTGCTAGCTGATTTGTAGTATTACTAAGAGTAAAAAAAGCAAAATCATTATAATCGGGGTCTGGCTCTTGATCGGTGAGAAAATTCCAGTCAAAGGTCAAAATATCCTCATAATTAATGTTAATAGTCTGCTTGATAGCAGTTCCTTCTACTGCCCCTAAGCTTCCTGGTGATAATCCTAAGAAAGTTTCTAACTCAGAACCGCTAACACCCTTGCTAGCGTTAACTGTTTCTAAAATAGATTGGTAATTTCCGTCAGTGGGAGTTACGCCAAAAGATGAATCTTCAACGGTTGCTTGACCTGTCGTTATCCAGTCACTGAAGCTGCCTGTTTCAAAGCCACCGTTTAATACTGTGGCACGAACTGTTTCAGTGTTAGCCATGATTAAACTGGCAGCAAAGGCGAGAGTAAAGCTTGACAACTTCAACATAAATTTTTCTTTTTATTGAGAGTAAATAATTTTGATCAAATAACTGATTGATTAAACTGGTAGTACCATTTTGAAAAAATCAATTACGAATAAAATATTTATACAGACGTGAGTGAAACTTTCTAATATAATGTAACAATTCGCCCTTATTACATTTATAATCTAATAAGGGCGAAACAGTATAAATTTATGCTCAAGATTGGACTAAGAAATCATTAGCTTCTAGGGAAGACAACGATGTGACTGCGACGTTAGCAAAAACTCCGCCAGTACCTAAACCAGCAGATAAGCTGTTTTGGTTGTACAACAGGTTTCCTGTTAAGGAGTTGTAAATGATCTTGGCGCTGCTAGCTCCAGCAATAGATGCTTCATTAACAGCAGCCGTGTTGATAGTTGTGAATTCACTAGCAAACAAGTTGCTATTAATCGCACTGTTTAAAACCGTGAAGGAAGCTTTACTGAGGGCGATTTTATCCGTCCCTTTACTGAAGTCGGTGATCGTATCGACGCCAAAAGCACTCTCAGTAAAAGCAGCACCACTACCAAATAGGAAGCTATCTGCTCCTTGACCTCCAGTTAATAGATCATTGCCTGCACCGCCAACGAGGATATCATCTCCGGCATTACCTACAAGGGTATCTTTACCTCCTAATCCTTTGAGTAGATTGTTGCCACTGTTACCAGTGATGACATTATCTAATTCGTTGCCCGTACCGCTAATACTGCCAGTGCTAATCAAGATTAAGTCTTCGATATTTGCTGTGAGGGTATAATTTACAGAGGACTTAACGGTATCTGTGCCTTGTCCAGACGCTTCTACAACCACGTCTCGAATGCTATCGACAATGTAGATATCATCTCCAGCACCACCACTTAGGCGATCGCTACCTGCACCACCATCAAGAATATCGTTGCCATTAGTGCCATTAATGGTGTCGTTGCCAATACCACCGATAGTATTGATACTGTTACTGGTATCATTGTCAACAATGCTAATGACTGCGGTGCTTTGAGCGCCGATGCTGGCATTACCTGTGGGGTTAGTTAAAGTGAGGCTGAGGGTTTCATTTCCTTCAATTAAACTGTCGTTGACAATGGGAATATTAAATGTCTGGCTAGTTTGTCCGGCAGCAAAGGCGATGGTTAGAGGATTATTGCTGTAGTCAGTAGGGGCTATAGCTGTACCATTGTTCAGGGTGATGGTAGCACTGATAGAGCCATCACTACCATCTGTGCGGGTAACTGTGATGATGGCGGTTTCGTCTTCGTGAACGCTGTAGGTGGCGTTGCTAAAGGAGAGGACACCAGGATCTGGAGTGTCAATAATGGTGAGAATAAAGGTATCGCTTGCAGTTACGCCTGATTGATCGGTAGCACTAACTTTGATGATCAGATTACCAACTTCGCTGTTAGTTGGTGTACCGATAAAGGTACGAGTTGTGGCATTGAATGTCAGCCAAGTTGGCAAAGCCGCACCGTTTTCTAAAGTTGCGGTGTAAGTTAGAATGTCGCCTGCATCTACATCACCGAAGGTAGAAGCGGGAATTGTGAAGCTGAAGGCAGTGTCTTCTGTGGCGTTTTGGTCAGCGATCGCCTGACTCAATATCGGTGCATCATTAGTATTGGCTATTGTAATAGCGAAGATATCAGTTGCAGTTGCTCCAGATTTATCAGTGGCTGTCACTTTAATGTTAAGTGCGCCTACCTCGGCGTTAGTGGGACTGCCGCTGAATGTGCGGGTTGTCGCATTAAAGTTGAGCCAATTGGGTAAAGCCGCACCGTTATCTAAAGTGGTGGAGTAAGTGAGGATCTCGTCTGTATCAACATCACTAAAGGTATTTGGGGGGATTGTGAAGCTAAAGGCTGTATCTTCAGTAGCGGTTTGGTCAACAACTGGGTTAGCAACTACTGGTGCTTGATTGAGTTTTTGATTCCCAAAGTCAATGTCTGTGGCAACTTGTCCAGCAGTGATAGTAACGGTATGGGTGAAGACTTGGGTGTTAGTAGTAGGAGTAGAGGGGTTATTACTATTGTTGTCTCTAGGGATAGAAGAGTTGTTACCAGTTGGTGTCTCGGTTAAATTCAAGATTCCTTCTGCTAATGCCAACAGGTTAACGCGGGGATAATTTAAGCCAGTGTTGGTAACATTATCGTTCTCGTCATCGCCGTCATTGATGAGGTCGCTGGTATTGTCTAAGAGAGTGCGGAATTCGCCTAGAGTTAGTTCTCGTCCGAGTTTTTCTTGGGCAATTTGTTGTGCTAGTACTGCAATCCCGGAGATAAAGGGAGCTGCTTGGCTAGTACCGCCCATTGACTGTGTACCACCTGTAGCATTAGCACCTGTAATTAAGATACCAGGAGCAAAAACATCGAGGAGTGAAGGGTGACGTTGGGAGAAACTGGCGATGCGATCGCTATCAGTTGTATAGTCAATTGCCCCACTACTAAAGGTTTTGTTGCCACCGAAGCTATCTGCCCAAACTGCACCCACAGAGATGGTATTGGGGTCGGCGGCAGGATAGGCTAGTCCAGGGTTGCTGTTGAATTGGTAGAAGTTGTTACCTGCGGCGGCGGCAATGATGATATTTTGGGAAGCGATCGCTGCTAATTCATCGCCAATGCCATAGTGTGGGTTGGCTGTACTCCAGTTTTGGCTATCTCCAACAGAAAGGTTGACAGATGCAATATTATATGTGTTTGCGTTTTGATTCACCCATTGCAGGGCGGCTTCTAAATCGGAGAAGTAACCTGAACCGTTGTCTTTGAAAACTTTTAGGGCGATGATGTTGGCGTTGGGGGCGATGCTGGCGGCGATACTTGCAATGTGAGAACCGTGTCCGTTTTTGTCGCTTGCGTCGTTGTCGTTGTCGGCGAAGTCGTGTTGGTAGATGATGCGATCGCTTATGCCATCATGATTGTTATCTGCACCGAAGAAGGAATGATCTAAGTCGATGCCGGTGTCGATGATGACGGTGGTGTAACCTTGACCTTTGATGTTGGCAAAGCGGGTATCTGCTTGGAAGTCATCCAGGTTAATTAAGTTAGTTGCAGCAGTGGCTTGGATGTTGCTGGTGATGCTGAGGGGGTCGCTGGGAGTAAAGATTTCCGCAGTGGATGCGGCGGTTGTAATGTTTATAACGGGGTAGGTTTGTTTCCAGCCGTCTTGGACGACTTGGGCGACTGTGTAAGTACTGGGGCGGAGATCATTAAAGGTGTAATTACCTTGAGAGTCGCTGAGGGTTGAGGTTTCACCTGCATCTAGGAGGTTGTTATTGTTGGTGTCTAGGTAAACTGTCCAACCTGGGAGGGTAGGTTCGCCATTTCCTTTGATACCATCACCATTGACATCATTCCAGACTGTACCCTTGATACTTCCAAAGGGTTGAATTGCAGAAATAACCCAACTGTCAGATTGTGTTCCGACTCCCACATTTCCTGCCAAATCTTCAATTCCATTGGCACTAACGGTAAGTTCATAGTTGCCATTGGTGGCGGTTAAATCTGTTAAACCGCTGATGCGATAGGTTGTATCGGATAGCTTTAAGATGTTAACAGCACTGGTAATTAGGTTAGTGCTGCCATCTCGGGTGAGGACGATATCTCGATAGTCGAAGGTGGAAGATTTAATTGGTTCAGAGAATACGACATCAACTGTAGAAACGGATGTTGTGCGAGGGTCAGGGGTGACATCAATGACATCTGAGACTTGCGGAGCGGTTGTGTCTACACTGCCGTAAAAGAGGGTGTAGGAACCTGTGCTGTTATAGTCCAGCAAATGCAGGACGTTTTCCAGGATTGGGCGACCTTTTTCGGGGAAGGTGCGATCGCTCTGCCAGACATTCTCTAAACTAATCTCTGTACCATCCGAGCGCAAAACTCGCTGGAGTTGGAATTGACCGTCTGCGGGATCGAAAATTCGCAGGTAGCCCCATCCATTGGGCATTGTGGTATTGAGTTCTACCTGAAGTCCGCCAGGAGTGGCTGTACCTGATACAGTGGCGTTGTTGATAGCAGAAACTGGGGCGATCGCACCATTACTGAGGTAAAGGGTATCAGGGAGGTTATTGGGATCGAAGACCTCGTTGACCAGAAAATCAGGGAGTTGATCGCGATCGTACTGTGACTCAACCTTGCGGATTAACTCGTGAATTTGAACACTTTTGACAAGCGAGAGTTCGGGAATGCCTAAATCATTGACGTGTTCAAAGGAGGCTTTGTACTCGACAAACTTTCCTTGAACATCGGATTTCAGTAACCAATCTGCAACTGCTGTTTCGCCTGCGCCAATATTGCCAAAGTTGACAGTCAGAGAGGGTGTAATAGATTCGCCACCAACTTGCGTTCCTATAATCTGGAAATTCACCAGCAAGCCCTTCTCGTTTTCGATGATCTTGGGTTGACTGGAGGTGATTTTCAGATTCTTTGCATCTCCTTTGCCTTCATTGCGAACAAGGACACCAAGAGAGAAGGGAACAGAAGTTTCCACCACATTATCAGTGAACGGATCATCTCCAATCACATCCCGTTGTTGGAAATAATCTAGGTGCAATTCGGCTTGTGGGTAGACGGTGACTGGAGTTGAGGTAAGGGGCAGGGTGACAAGTTTGCCACTTTCTGTGTAGCTGAATGTGCCCTTAATTGTGTAGACCGTTGGTTTGTCTGGAGCTGCGTTTGTGGTGGGAATGATTGTGAATTTTGCACTTCCAGATGCATCTGATCCTAAAATGCCTGTACCATCAATTGCATTTAATCCTGACAATTCTGGAGAACGAATTCCAAAGCGATCGGTGACATCATTTCCATTGCTATCAAAAACCTTCAGGTTAACGGAAATATTTTGTAAGTCAACATCATCATTGCCATTCTCGATTTCTAAAGTACCGAGGAAAGCAGAGCGAGTCATCACTGCATCTTGATTAATTTGAATACGAACTTTAGCACAGACACCATCATCATTGCCTTCTAAAGTTTGCTTGATGTCATCGGTTGCTTTCTTGATACCTTGACGAATATCGATATATCCTTCTGCCTCGCTACGAAGAATTGCTTCATTGGCAGCATTAAGTTTGTTTTGCCAGAGATCAAATGCAATGAAATCTGTACTTTGTCCAGACGGTACATCCGCCGTATTAAAGATTCCAGCATTCCAATAGTCTAAGCTACGGTTCCAGCGATCAATGAATTTATTAAAATCATCACCAGTTATATTAGCTGGCAGAGGAATACTAAGTAATTGTTCTCTTTCTAAAGCAGAAATTTTGCCATTCCCATCAGATCCTTCTTCGATTCTCGCAAGGAATTGATCTAACCAGTTATCTAAGGTTTGATCATCACTTCGGAGCCAAACGCTATCACCGAACAAAAATGCATAAGCATCAATGACCTGTTTCAAGCGATCTACTTGCGTTTGAAGTGGTTTCGGATCTAGCTGCCCTACAGCGCTTGATTGGCTGGCATTTTGACTGGTGAGGAGAACTTGCTCGACTGGGACATCTAAGATAGAGGCTAATTGAAGACTAGCAGTAGCGACAGGAGCAGGTCCACCGCCACCACCGCCACCGCCACCACCACCACCACCGCCACCACCATCCAAACAATCATTGATGGTTTTTACGATATTGTTTCCACAGTCTAGAGCGTCAGAGACGCTTGACAACAAGGAAAGTTGTTTGAATAAGGAGAGCGCATTCTTAGCATCTTGAGCAGCTACCTCTTTAAGGTTATTATTACTCTGATCCTGTTGATACGCATAGAATTTGGCGAGAACGCTGTTAATGTCCTTAATGTACTTATACACTTCTGAATAAGGTACAAGATCAAGCAAACACCCTGAAGCCGTTTGCAAGATTTTTTGTTCGCATGGATCACAATCTGTGGGAGATGCAATAGAGATACCCTCAAATATCTTTAGAAATCCTGGCTCTCTCCCAGTACCAAAATTGCCATCAAAACCCAGGTCTGGATAATAATAACCACCGCCACCGCCACCGCCACCACCGCCACCACTGCTACTAGTGCAGTTACCTTGAACATTAATTATTGGTAAAGGAACAGCTTTACTAATAGTCTGCCCACCACAATTGTAGTCATAGCTATAACCTGCACTAATACTACAGGGAACGGAGGGAGTAGTAGATACCGTTGTGAGAGACTGAGATGCAATAGTTTCACCTGCCAAAGTATCAAAATCAGCAATCCGAGTAATGCGTACAGGAATAGTCAATGAGCTTTTAGCAGGTAAAATGTCGATTTTGTCAACTAAAGGCTCAATTTTGTAGAAAGGATGGCTACCAAAGCTAAGATCAAAATCATTGGCGGCAATTAAACCGTGATTGGTGGCAGTCAGGTTAATCTGCATCACCTGACCCACTTGAGTTAAATCACCAAAATCAATTGACGGAGGATCGAGCGTGACTGTTGGGATAGGAACATTGGTTTCAAAGACACTTTCGATCGAAATTTTAACCCGATCCTCAAGTTCTACCTGCTCTACCTTCCAGGTATACTTAACCGTCTGCCGAGAGATAAATGATTCAACTTCATTCGTTTGTCCAGGCTGAATCTGAACCGTATTACGGTAAGTGCTGTGATCTTTGGCTTGAACCTCTAGAACATAGCTCCCCTCTGCAATATTTGGAAGTAGCACTGTTCCTGTCGCATCTGTTTTACCAGTAGCAATCTGTTCACCTGTAAAGGCATCAAGTACATTAACCGTTGCATTAGCCAGCTTGGGAGATCCGTCTGCAAAGAAGAATAGCTCATCTACTACATTGACCTTGAGTCCACCTATTGACTCAGAAACTGCCCGAAAACTGAAGGGAAGAGATAGATCGGCATCGTTTCCAGGTGCATCTAATACTAGGCTGCCGTTATACAAATTAAGTGGTAGTTGAGCATCGGGGGTAAGGAGAAGAGTGACAGTCGTAGATTCACCAGGTGCAAGAGAAGGAATGACAGGACGAGATGCTAACGATAACCAAGGGGCATCGGGAAGTAAAGCTTGAATATCACCACTAGCTGCACCTCCCTCATTCTTGACGGTAAATTCAACTGCCGTTTGTCCACCACGCAACATGCCACTACGAAGTTCTGTGACATTCGCAACTAGGCGTGGCACAATTCGTTCTATGTTGACATTTACAGGTAATGTAGTCGTGACTCCTTCTGCACTGGTGAGACGGATTTGGAAATTATCTTGTAGAACAGATTCGTCGGGAGCCGTAATCGTGTAGCTAAGGGGGACAGTGCCAGAACCTGTGAGGGTCTGAGCTACATTAACCTGAATATTCCAGTTGGTTGGCGCACCTTCAACGGTGGCTTTAAGACCTGTTAGGGGAATATTGGTCAGGTTTTTTAACTCAAGCTGATCGGTTACAGGTGAATTAACGAGTGTTTTGTAAGAAACCTGATTAGAATTCAGGCGCATTCCCAGCAGCGTAAACTGGTCTTCGGGTGCTGTATCTTCTCCAGGATTATTGGGGAAATAGGCATTGACCTGATACTGTCCGCCTTCACCCGGCAAAGGTTTAAAAGTAGTGATGAAATTACCATTACGATCGCTAAATGCATCCAGTTCTCGCAATGTGCCGTTAACCTGAACACCGACTTTCACAAATTCAAATGGCACAGGTGAGTTGTCTGTATTGCTGAGGGCTTGTCCCCTTAACACAACTGGACTTCCAGCAATACCAGTTTCAATATCCGCCGAAACGGTAGCACGATAAGCAGCAGCGATCTTGATGGGTGTAATCGTCGTGTTATTGCTTGCACCAATGCCTGTTCCCTCATTAATGGCGTTGGCGGCATCGGTGGTTGTAATCAGCCAGTAGTTTCCAGCAGTAGGCATGGTGAGCGGTACACTTCGCTCATAGAACAATCCCACTGGCAGCGTACCGTTGAATTGATACTCACCTAACTGAATATCATTACCAATTTGGTTGTCGGTGGAAAGATACACTCGATCAACCCAAGTTCCTGTTGCTGAAGCAATACCCTGATTTTCGACTCGATAGGTAAAGCTAATTTGCTGACCACTGAGAATAGTAGTAGGAGGAACAGTACGAGTCACAACCAGATCCGGGAGATCGCTACTGACTTGTTGATCGATCACCTCGATCGCACTGGAACCACTGGTAAAATTTGAAGCTGAAGCACTGATAGTAACTGTTTGATTACCATCGATAATGCCATCATCAACGGTATCAATTGCAAAGGTAGCTGATGCTTGATTCGCAGCTATAATTACTGTGGTGGGAACCCTTGCCTCACTAGGATCGCTGGATGATAGAGTTACAACTAAATCTTCTGTTGAGACAATATTACGAGTGATCGTGCCGATCGCAGCTCCTGTTCCTGCTGTTTCTGCGATCGCATTTTTGTTAATAGATACTGTGAGTGCAGCATTCAAATCATTATCGGCAATACTCAGAACAGCCGTATTCTGCGCTCCTAGCGTTGCTCCACCAGTAGGATTGCTCAGGGTGAGGTTGATTGTCTCATTTCCCTCAACCAGCGTGTCATTCACAATCGGAATTGTCACAACCTTGCTGGTTTCTCCGGCAGCGAAATCAACTGCGATCGCCGTATTATCATAGTCACCTGGAGCCGTTGCTGTGCCGTTACTCAGCGAAATTGTGGCACTGATAGCTCCATCTTTCCCGCCTGTGCGAATCACTCTGACAGCAGCGATCGGTGTACCATCTTCGTTAACGCTAAAATTGGCTGAACTGAAGGTTAGAACACCTGGTGTAGTGGCATCATCATCGAGAATGGTAAGAGTTGCGGTATTCCTTGCCCCAATTCTGGCTTCTCCAGTGGGATTACTTAGGGTGAGGTTGATCGTTTCATCCCCTTCAAAACTGGTATCGTTAACAATCGGAATTGCAACTGTCTTGCTGACTTCACCATCACCAAATGAAACGGTAATGGGAGCATTGCCATAATCAGCAGGTGCGGTTGCTGTACCATCGGCAAGATTGATTGTGGCACTTACAGTTCCAGTCGTACTGCCTACACGAGTGATAGTAACAGCAGCGATCGCAGTACCGTTTTCCTGCACTGTAAAATTAGGTGCACTAAAGGATAGTTCTACATCATCATCCAGAATGGTAACGATAGCACTACCTTGATTACCGACTGTCGCACCACCGCTAGGATTGTTTAGATTAATGGTAAAGGTTTCATTGCCTTCAATTTTGTTGTCATTGCGGATGCGAATCGCATTGCTGCCACCCAAGCTTGCCAGTTCAACTGGGATGATTTTGCTCATCTCGTTCTCACCTAAAGTGAACGAGATTGAACCATTGTAGAAGTCATTACTAGTCGAAGTTGGCCCGCATCCACATCCTGTTGCAGTACCATCAATAAAGGAGAGAGTAGCGCCAACCACTCCTGTTGCCCGTCCAGTACGAGTGACAATGATTTCTGTAACGGCAGTTCCGTCTTCTTTGACAGTATAGTTAGCAGTAGTGAAATTCAACTGAACATCGTCATCTAATATATTGACAATTGCAGTATTTTGTGAATTATCAATAATTGCCCCACCAGTGGCGTTAGTGAGAGTTAAATTAAGAGTCTCAGTTGGTTCGACTTGCAAATCATTAATGATGGGAATAGCGATACTTTTAGTGGTTTCTCCATTGGCAAAATTAACGGTAATAGATGTGGCAACATAATCACTTCCTGATGTGGCCGTACCATTGGTTAAGTTAATAACTGCGCTAACATTACCATCACTTCCTCCAGTACGAGTGATAGTAACAGCAGCAACAGGCGTTCCATCTTCATTAACTGTGTAATTAGCATTACTGAATGCTAAAGTTCCAGGTAAAGGATCGTTATCAATAATCGTTAAGATGGCGGTATTTTGTGCGCCAATGGTTGCGCCACCCATCACATTGGTGAGGATTAAATTAATCGTTTCATTGGGTTCATTAACGGTGTCGTTAATGACAGGAATTGCGACTGTTTTACTAGTTTCCCCGTTAGCAAAGTTAACGGTAATTGGGTTACTACTAAAGTCATCAGGTGCTGTTGCCGTGCCGTTGCTGGGAGTCAAAATAACACTGACTGCCCCATCACTACCTCCAGTACGGGTTAGGGTTACGGCTGTAACAAGTGTCCCATCTTCGTTAACACTATAGTTAGCTGCGCTAAAGGCGATCGCGCCGGGACGAGCATCGTTATCGATAATGGTTAAACTAGCTGTCTTCTGAGTTCCAAGGGCTGCGCCATTGGTGGGGTTAATCAGGATTAGATTGACAGTTTCATTGGATTCATAGGTGGTGTCGTTAACAATGGGGATAGTAATGGTTTTGCTAGTTTCGCCATCGGCAAAGTTAACGGTAATAGTACTGTTGTCATAATCACTGGGGGCTGCGGCTGTACCGTTAGTCAGAGCTAAAGTAACACTAACCGCACCAACAGTTCCCTGTTCACGGGTAATCGTAATACTGGCATTGCTACTTTCGGGAGTGCTAAAGGTAGTCTGACTGAAGGAAAGTAGTCCAGATTCGTTTTGCGCTTCGATGAAAACGTTGGAATTAAGGTTTAATCCTGTGACTCCTTCAATAATGGCGATCAATTCATCGGGTTCGCTAGCAGGTTTGTTAATGTAAATTGCCGTGCCCGTGATGCCACTGATTGGAGATGTGCCCAGGATGTAGTTACTTTTTGGGCCTGTTAGTTGGATGATATCTTCACTAGCGTTAAAGCCAACAATTCGGGCGTAATCTGTTGTACCTGCGGTAGTAATATTGCCATCATCATAGAAGGTAGTAGCTGCATTACCAATGATGTAAATGTCTCCACCTGCACCACCTTGGAGGGTGTCAATTTCTCCTAATCCGGGATTAACGGCGTTTTGAGCAACCCCGACCAGGCGATCATTCCCACCACCAGCATCAATGGTGTCATTACCGGCACCGCCAATAATCGTGTCATTGCCATCGCCTGTGCGAATCTGATCGTTAGCTGCTGTTCCGGTAATTTGAAACCGTTCAATGTTGGAGAATGAAACAGTGTCGTAACTAGAGCCATTGTCAGCTTGATAATAACCGTTGAATCCACCTGCACCATTGCTGGATACCGAACTACCAATGCCAGAATTTGAACCAGTGTAGGTGTTGCTGGAATAATTGACGATTAATAGGTCATTGCCTGCGCCGCCATTTACATTGTCGTTTCCTAACCCTGCATTAATTGTGTCATCGCCATCACCTGTATTAATTGTATTGTTGTTGCGTTGGGTGTAGTTGATGACATCATTACCACTGCCAGTAGTTAGGTTGGTAAACAGTTCAATGTTTGATACACTTGTGCCGTCTGAGAGGGTGATGATTTTGCCGATATTAGTGTCGTCAATGTTTAAGGCACTGGTTACAGAACTGAAGTTGCCATCAACCAGGGTATCGATTCCTTCTCCCCCATCAATCAGATTGATGCCTATCCCACCCGTGATGACATCATTACCAGCACCACCCGTAATGGTATCATTTCCACCACCAGCATCAATGGTGTCATTACCGGCACCGCCAATAATCGTGTCATTGCCATCGCCTGTGCGAATCTGATCGTTAGCTGCTGTTCCGGTAATTTGAAACCGTTCAATGTTGGAGAATGAAACAGTGTCGTAACTAGAGCCATTGTCAGCTTGATAATAACCGTTGAATCCACCTGCACCATTGCTGGATACCGAACTACCAATGCCAGAATTTGAACCAGTGTAGGTGTTGCTGGAGTAATCGACAATTAGCAGGTCATTGCCTGCGCCGCCATTTACGTTATCGTTTCCTAATCCTGCATTAATTGTGTCGTCGCCAGAGGTTCCTGTTATTGTGTTATTTCCATTATCACCAGTGAAATTCTGCTGTTCAACTGCGATCGCTTGCCCATCAATATTAATAACTGCTGAATCATCTTCCGTCTTTAACTGCACCAATACTTCATCAGAAAAACTTTTTCTCTGCACTAAAGCTGAGAAAATCGCCCCTTCATCCCCAGCACTATCACTATCATTCAAGATACTATCAACTTGATGTCCAATTTCCTCTAATAACAACCCAACAAAACTTTCTGTATTTGCCTGATTCGCCTGCAAGAACTCCCAAGACAGATAAATCCGGTTAGTATATGCCCCGTAAGCTCCATTCGCACCATTGATGTCTGCTGTATGGCGAATCTCTATCTTTGGGAAAATACTAAAATCCCCTGCCAACCACGCTATTTTTAAAGAGCCAGGATCAGATTCTTCCCCAAAAGCTAGCGCCATCTTTTGAGCAAAGTCTGGGTCATCAGCAAAAGCTTGCAATCTTTCTTGCACCAAAACCAGAGCTTGTTCTAAAGTCCCTAATATAATTGACTCAACGACTATAGGAGACTCTACAACTAAATTGTTAGGAAGCATATAAATATTATTCATGTAATATCGAAAGTATTTTTTTATATGTAGCTTTTAAGTTGAACAGGTGTACCTAATTAACTTGTTAACTGGTGTATTTACTTAAAGCAGTAATAGAGTTTTTGTATCTTTAATATAAAATCGCATTTGTTCCTCTAAATCACAAGAGGTCATAATTATCTTCACCGAAAAAATACTTTAAAATAAAGTTGCGTTGATTACGCCATTTACGCAAGTCTAGCCATCCCAAGTTATAATTATTGACTTTTGTTAGCTCTTAATGGGATTCAGACAAAAAATACCTAGAAAATAACCTCAAACCGATATATAGAAAAGACTTTGGCATATCTTTGCTTAGTATCTTGATATATCCCTCTCCTGTCACTTTCCAGAGTGAACAAGTAGTAAAACAGAGGCGGTAGAGATTGCCCGTAGTGAAGTAGCAGTGCGACACTATGTATATGCAGAAGATACTTTGGCTTGGGCAGCTGCGGCTAATGGGGAATGGCAAGAAGCGCAAAAGGCAGCACAACGGGCAACTAGCTTCGGAACAGAAGATGCTTTGCTGCAATTTCATGCTGGGATGATTGCGTTTCGCTTAGGTAAGCGTGAGGAAGCAATAAAGCGATTAACTCAAGCTGTTAGCCTCAACCCTCAATTTCATCACAAGTATGCTAATGAAGCTTGTCAAGTCGCTTGGCTCCTAATTCAAAATTCAAAATTCAAAATTCAAAATTAACAATACCCATAAAGAAATTTACTTGCTCTGTATCATGAGTCTTTTTCGATTAAGTCTTGGCAAACCTAATGCCCTGTGTCTCTCTCAAAATAACCTCTCCCACTCCTAACGCTATAGGGAGTTCTTTATGAAAAAGCTGCTACATTACTTGGCTTGGAATACTGCAATCATCGCAATATGTTTATTTTGGATGCCGGAGGCGGATGCCCATCCTTTAGGCAATTTTACCATCAATCACTACGCAGGAGTGCAGGTAGCGCCGGATGGTGTGGGGATTGATTATGTTCTAGACATGGGAGAGATTCCGGCTTTTCAGGAGATTAATCACTTAGATACTAATCGCGATCGCAAAGCTGAACCTGTAGAGACTTACTAGTTTGATTACCCAGGAAAATCATAATTTCCTGACTATCCTAAGAGCTGTAGCGATCGCCTTTTTATGGGGTGGTTTACACGCTCTGTATTTCTTTAATAACTGCTTTGTGCATAATAGGCTACTTTGAAATTAGCTTGTCACAGGCTGAAAAACTTTTTTGGCTGAATTTGAGTCTTTGAAATCATTTCGCACTCCGCACTCGTAATTTTCACTGATTAGCTAATTTCTATAAACACCATAGTGTCTTCCCCCAACTGTAAAATCAGTTTGAGAAAGTCGTATTAAGTCGAAGTAGTTCAACATTGCTGTCCAACTATCTGCTTGGGCACAAGGTAGAAAGGTATATGCTAACCCCGGTGTTTTCTGAAAATACTGCACAAAATTAATGAAAATTAGACTTTGGGTGGGGGAAACGGCTTGATAGGTGTCCCGCGCCATCCAAAAGCGGAAAATAGTTGCGCCTTCGCTCGGGCGTAATGGTGCATGGGTTTGCAGATATTGCCAAGATGCAAGAGCGTCCGGATCTGCACTCAAATCTTCAACAGTTGCTGTTCTGTATCGTAAAAAACAGGCGCTTCCCGACGCATTTTAGCCAGCCAGGGAAAAGGATTGAGCAGGAATTGTGAATCGGTCGGTAGGAATTGTAAATTGCTAGTCATCATAAATCTCCTTGTGTAAAAAATTGCAGGTTGAACTGAGTCGGATGCTGTTACCATCTGGCACATCATCGACTGTGAGAAATCTGTTGTGGAATTACGGAGTCAGGGGGAGAGCGATGTCTGCGACAAGACGAAGCGTCTACGCGCTGACTCCAGATGTAATCAACACAGCTATGACAAAAATCTCTAGACGCAAACACCAAATTAGAAAAGCGCCCTTCCTCAAGCTTTTTTAAGACTGTCTTAGATTACGAATTACTCTTGCGCCAGTTTTAGCAGAGTTTCAATGACCTGCTTTTGCAAAGACTCCTCCGGGACTCCTAAACCAAAGACGTGGGCGAAGACTAGACCATCAAGTGCTAGACGAATCACAGTTGCCATTGCTGGATCGAGTCCACTTGCTTCGATTTGCCGTTGCCAATCAGCAGAGTTTTCTTGAGCTGGCTTAAGTAATTGTGGATTTTCAGCGATCGCTGCTAGCAAACTGAATTGAATTGCACTAAAGTGAGGATCAAACTTTCCATGTGACCGGATATAGGCTCTGAGCCAATGTCCTGGTGTATTCGGTGCATCATCTTGCTCCAATTCATGCGAGAGTAATACTGCCTTTTCATCAATTAGCTGTTGCAACATCCCAGCAATCAAGGCTTCTTTGTTGGGAAAGTGGTAAAGTAATCCACCTTTACTGACACCTGCTTCGCGGGCAACTGCCTCCAAAGTCAATGCCTTTGAACCATGTGCTACCATCACTCGCCCCGCTGCTTCTAGCAATGCATTACGGGTGACAGACGTAGATTTTGTTTTTTTGGTAGCAGTCATAGAGCTTGAGTGATGGAACTAGATAAATTGTCCGGTGAACACAGTTTATCTGACAACGAGATTGTCAATATCTTGTCTCATTGCTTCATCTGTGGGGCAGCAATGCCAGGACTAGATTTATTGGGTTCTCGCATACTTGCTCTGAAAACAAAATCGTGGGATGCAATCATACAGTATAAAGTTTCATCCAGCAAATCCGAAGCACGTCGAACCTGCGGATTTTGAGACAGCAGCGTGCTAAGGTAAGCGATCGCAGTTTGATTAGGAAAGGGATTTACAATTGTGAACATAACATTACATTCTCAATCCAAGATTGATAGAGATTGGATTCAAGTCTCTACTACTTAGTAAACCGTCTAGACGGTTTACTAAGTTTATAGTACCGTCCAGATGGTACATTGTCAACTAGGTAGTTCGAGATTTGGGATAATTGATTCCTTGGAAGTCCCTTATCAGACCTGAGTTGGATGTAAGAAAAAGTCGGGAAACTATACAGGTTGAGCTTATAGCAACACACGTCCATTTAATTAAATGTCAATAAGCCTCAATAAATGAGAATAAATGTATGTATTGATGCATATTTAGGCACTCAAAGTGGGAAAATAAATTTGTATTGAGTGTAAAATTGCAAGCAAGCGCAAAAATTTGAGTCAGGGGGGTAGGGCGAATTCTAGAGGCAATGGAAGAGTATGTCGTTGTCCGGCACGACGACGGGGGTCTTGTAGACCTGTAAAAGCTTTTACAGCGCTTCCTGCTGTTATGAAGTACAGTTTCTCGCCTTCCCGCTATCTCTTGTACCCTTTCAGGACTGAGAACGTACCTCACAATAGCGGGAACTGCTGTATTGTGTGAAAACAATTAAGTTCGAGTTGTTGTTGGAAGCGCTGCATATCACCCATGAAGGTCAGTCGTGGATTGATCCAGCGATCGCTCGTATTGTTCTCAAGCATACTCGTCAAGGAGCGGCTGCTGCGGTAAAACCGAATGCTACTCAGACGGTGACGATCTCTGCAATTGACCCAGAGCAAGCAAGCATTCTGGAAGCAGATCCACTGACAAATCGGGAAATGCAAGTCTTGGAGTTAATTGTCCAAGGCTATAGCAATAACGACATTGCCCAGAAACTCTATCTCAGCTTGGGAAGTGTAAAAGTATATGTGCGTGGGGTTTTGAACAAGCTTTGTGCAAGCGATCGCACCCAAGCAGTGACAACAATTAGGGTATTGTAAGTGGGGACAATCCATTTAGGTTGGAAAGGTTGAGCGATCGCTGTAACTTTCATCTTCCAAGTCAGGGAATAGCGCAGCGCCAGCGTTTTGGCTTTGTTGAGTCCAATTTCTGCATCACAGAAGCACTGGCGTTAAAGGTAGAAACTTTAAAGAATTATCTAAGAGGGGAAGAGATATAGAGCCATCGGCAGGAATTATCGACTCACAAACAGTTAAAACTACTGAGAAAGGAGAGGTGAAGGGCTATGATGCCGGAAAAAAGATACCCTCTTAGAGATGAGCGATTATAAGAGGTTGTAGCCTGTGTTACTGTCCCTCGTCAGCAATGTAAGGTTGGGCGAGGTGCAGTAATAGAAAGTTGCAGTAACGCTGTTTGTGGATCGAGAACTTCTCCATTTTTCGCTTTTGTGAGAAGCTGCACCCACTTGCGCCAACGTTGCTCAGAAATCGGCAAGCAAGTGCTTTCAGCAGCAGTTTACTACCTTTACGCAACTTTCTTTAGCAGGCTCCGGAGATAATCGATAACTTGCTGAGAAGACAAATGGCTCATACAGGGGTGATCTGGCACGAGACAGGACTTATTGCTAAAACCATGCTCCTGACACAAGGTACATTTGAAGGTTGAAAGCGCTAAATGTACGTGAGGTTGTCTTGGTTTCCACAAGTGCATTGGACTGGCTCCATCGCCGTCAACATCATTACCAAACAGAGCAATTGTATGGCATCCCACCGCAGCTGCAATATGCAATGGCCCTGCATCCACTGAGATGAAAGCTTTTGTTTGAAGAAATGCGCCTGCCAATTCTAACAGAGATGTCTGACCTCTGAGATCAATCAAAGCAGTAGTTTGTAACAACTCGTCTTCTATAGAACCTGCATTGTAGAGCGTTTTCTGTATCTTCGGCGCACTGCCCACTAAACCGACACTCAGTCCTTGTGCCGCACACCACTGGATAACTTGCTGCCAAGCGTGAATCGCCCAGAGTTTAGCAGGTCGGGTGGCTGTCACATGAATTAGCACATCAGGTACAGGAAAATTAGGTTGTTGACTGGGCAGTTCTAGCTTGAAAAAGTCGGTTTCAACATAGGCTAAACGACAGAAGATTTCCCCAATATTGATGCCCGTTCAATTTTTCTTGATCAAGATTCCATTATTGCTACCAGCGTTTCTGGACAAGGAGGTAACATCAACCTCAAGGTAGCTAATAACTTACTTTTACGAAATAACAGTCAAATTTCCACTCGTGCAGGAACCGAAAACAGTGGCAGTGGTAATGGTGGCAATATGGATATTAACAGTGGATTTATTGTTGCTGTCCCCCAAGAAAACAGCGATATTACCGCCAATGCTTTTGCTGGAAATGGCGGTAATATCAACATTACTAGCCAAGGTATTTTTGGCTTACTCTTTAGTGACGAACTCACCCCAAATAGTGACATCACTGCTAGTTCTCAATTAGGCATCAACGGCACGATTAATATCAACACTCCAGATGTTGACCCCTCTAGAGGATTAACTCAATTGCCTTCTGTGCCTACCGATCCTGCAAATCAAATTGTGGCTGGTTGTCCTAGCAATGAGGAGGCGAATTTTGTGATTAGCGGACGGGGAGGTTTACCAGAAGACCCCCGCCAAATGTTGCGTGGTCAGATAGTTTTGCAGGATATGCGAGTTGTTGCAGATTTCCCAAATAAATTTTCAGGGCAAATCAGTAATAGAAAAGTACCAGATATAAAAGCGCAACCACCACTACTAGAAGCTACTGGATGGATGATTAATCAACAAGGACAAGTTGAATTGGTAGTTAATACTAACCCAGTCAAAGTTAGTTATGGGAGAAATAAAGGTGATTGTGGGAATTTATCTGATTACTAAAAAAACATTGTTTGACTAATAGTTTTAAATTAATTAGTCAATTGCGATACTTATCTAATTAGTAGGGGGAGAATTATCTGTAGTCAAGATTTAGAGAGGTGGTATAACGTAGATTGGTTGAAAGTAGAAACCAACAAAGCTTAGATTTAATGTTGGGTTATCCTTTGCCCCAGCCAATTTACTTAACTACAATTCATTCAAGATATTCATGCAATACTCAGAGAATGTTTGAAAAGTCCGAGAAGGTTTAATCAGTAAACCAAAAAGTTTTTCTCCAAAAAGCGATCGCTAAAATACTTGTATTTTTTGATACTTTTTGATATACAATTCTCTAACCAGCAGACACAGCATAGATTATGATTGCTTATGATTAGTTGGTCGAGAAATTGTCAGTACTAACCTGTTGGAATATAAATGCTTTCAACTACTTGATATTTGCGCTGTAGGGCTTGAGATAAAAAGGCTAACATTGAAAAATTCTCGCAACTGCAAATACCCTAATGCTTACTTGGCTTAGGGTATTTGCAGTTAGGTACAAGGTAGATTTCGCCTATTACACGTATTAGCCCAAACGTGTAACTTGATACGGTCGGTGTACAACGGAATTGTTGGGTTGCTCAATTGCATCAGAGACTTTTGGTATCGGGGGTAAATGAGCAATCGTACAGATAGTTACGCCCTTGACTGAAAGGCTTACTCAATAAGCATTCTGTTCATCAATATTTTTGGCAATTCTCAAAGTACCAAATAACCTATAGGCTATTTGATGCAGCAATATAATACGGCATAACAAGGCTTTGAAGCTTCTAAATTTCAAACACTTCAATTGGTACAGTTTTATTCCTAGTGATGCCTACGGCGGCAAGCTACGCAGTATTGAAAGTAGCTCATCAAGTCCAAGCGCGTAACTTTCGGAATCACTGCTCATTTCGCCCCACAATCAATTGTATCGCCCATCACCGAAGTGCGACTTCACCTCCGTCAGCTTGAATTGCAGCAAGAAGGGCGGGCTTTCCAGCACCCGCGAGCCACTCGTCCATCGTGAGCAGCCCAGGGAATTCTTCTCGAAGCGATGCGATGTCTGCATTGCCGGCTAGTCGCCCCTGATCGATAAGCCTAGCTAGACCGCCGAGGAAAGCATCCTGTTCAAGCAGGCTGTCCGGAAAGCGATGATAGGTGATGGGACGCTCTGCTGTTCGGCTGAATTTTTCAGCCAGTTCAGCCCCCGTCACCGTATCGCCAGCAATCTCGATGCTCTGTGATCCGAACTTCGCAGGAACGGCGAAAATTCCGGCGACTATCTTTCCAATGTCCTCAACTGCAATGAATTGCATCGGTTGATCGGGTCTCATAAAGAACGTGAACGCGCCTTTATCGAGACCCATGCCAGGTAGCGTCAAGATTTCCATGAACGCGCTCGGTCGGATGACGGTGCTTAAGATATCCAGACCACGAATATACTCCTCGATCTCAATCTTTGTATCAAAATGCCCCATTCCAGTTAGGGTTGGCCCTGCGGCGTTTACGGAACTATAAACGAGATGATGAACGCCGTTCGCTACTGCTATGTCTGCTACCGCCTTCCCGTATCGGATCTCATCTTCATCGGTCACATTATAGGCTGCCCCTTGTCCAGAGCTTGGTTGAACGCTGAAAACGCCGTAGGCATCTGCCATTGCAGTCTGGAGAGACTGCCTGTCTGCTAGTTCGCCGCGAACTAGCTCAATCCCTTGGGCTACAAGCGCCTCGGTCTTGGGGGTATTTGTATCACGAACCAGCGCCTTGACCCGCCAACCATTTGATCGCAAGGCATCTGCCACGGAGCCGCCCTGCTGTCCTGTCGCACCGAAAACGAGGACGGTTCTGTCTTGGGACATCACATAAGTCTCCATCAGTAACAATTGATGTCACCAAAATACACTATACTTTGATCATTTAATATTTTGAAGTTCTATAAAATATGATAACTATTTCTTATGTAATGAGTATTGCCTAATACTTGCTTCTCTGTACTCATTTATTGGTGATATCTCCTGTATCCCTAGTGGATAGAGCTTTTGAGAAAACTTTTTGGTTTACTGTTAATTTGTCATTCTGTAGACGCTTCTGCGGATTCCTGCAGGGTGCGGAACAAAGTGGAGCGTAGACGCGGAGCGGTGAGGGGGTCGCAGTCTTGGCGGTTCCCGTCGATTGCGACCCCCCGTTAGCGCAGCGTTAGCGACGCAGGAGCGTCACCCGAAGGGCTTCTCGTAGAGTAGAATCTGAGGTTTCGGTCGCATACTGAGATATTTCACTTCGCTGCGCTGCGTTCAATATGACATAGAAAGACCTTTTTCAAACAACCTCTCAACACCATTTCGGAATCACACCAGCTTTCCAACAGTTTTGAGCTTTTACAATTAGACCATGATTTTTATCAGTCATAATATCCCAAAAAGCACTACTATCACCGCCTGTCCAAATATTACTTAATTCGTCGAGCAGCTTGACAAAGTTGTTATGAAGCTCTCCCAAAGCATCTGCTTGTGCTATTTGATTCTGCTGGTCATTGTTAGTCGTATAGACTATTGGCAAACCTTGTTGCTTAATATCTAAGAGTCGTTCGTAGTGGGAATACTCATTGAAACTATTAGCATCATCTGGCTCACCCTCTAGGCGGTAATTTTTGGGTACAGCGTATCTATCTTTGCTAATTGTTGTACCCTCGCCCTGTAGGCTAATTGTCTTGACAGCGTTTTGTACATCGTCAAAATTATTGATTTGCTGTTTAAATTTCTCATCAACTTTGTTAACGTCTTTATTCCAGATGGTTTGCTGATTTGTGGGATTCCAGGAAAAATTATGTTGGCCTACATGGTAGATACCAGCGATCAGTGCGTCGTACATCTCGCCAATAGTATCGTAGGGATACTGGGGAGTTCTATGATGCTCTATATCCCATCCCTCTTGTGCTGCGTGTTTAACTATGCTGCGTCGAATTGACCTGCTAAGATAGTTGAATTCATTTTTACCTGATTAAATGAATGATGCGATTATTGCTGGTATTGTTCGTATCACCATCACCTAGAAATTCATAAAAACTCTTGCAACCCTTTGGTAATTTATCGTATTTGGTTAAAACTTCATTACCTACCCAAAGATAAAAGCCATTTTCTGTCTCCTTTGAAAAATGCGATCGCAGTTGTCGTTATTCTGTGAGAACATCCACTGGTTTGAGCTTATCCGCCCCAACCGTGATTTGTCACAGGTTTGGGTACACCCGATCGACTTCATCCCATGCCTGAATTAGAGCTATCACCATGTGGCAGTATTTCGTTCTCCATTGTTTATACAAGGAAGCTGTTGGAATTTTATTACGACCCAATTCTTAACAGTTTTAGACCTATCTATATACGTCCCATGTTCTGTAGATGAAGTTTTAAGTATTGTCCACAAAAATTATCCCGATATTGACATTATTAATTTCGCTGAAAGTAGTGGTGGAACAGGCGGACAAGTAACTATAGATATGGGCGGCGGTAGCTCATACACCGTTTATCAGGGTTTAGGTAATTCAATCAACAGTGACGGCTCATCTACATACTCTGAATATAGATACCCTGTTTATATCGCTACACCTTCCAATATTTCAGTTAATAGATGATGCAGTATATCAGCTTGATGTAAGGGATTTTATTTTATCCCTGAGCGATGCTACATACACTTGCTGCTTTTCAAGCTTGCTGCCTGTTTGGTATATCATCTGGGGATTCAATCTAGAATATCTTTCTTTATCTTTGCATTTTCTGGGATTCTATAGTATGATCGTAACTTGTGGCACCTGGAGAGGTGGCCGAGCGGTTTAAGGCGCAGACCTGGAAAGTCTGTTTAGGGAAACTTAACGAGGGTTCGAATCCCTCCCTCTCCGTTCTCAAACCTAAGTCTAAATATATAGTTTGAATATAGCTAAATGTATTTAGGACTAGAAAAATTAAATATGATTTTCAAAAATCTTTGCAACATAATGAATCATCTGTAGGGGTATACAGATGTACACCCCTAGTGGGTATTTAGTAAAAGGGTATAACACCAAGAATATTGAGTGTTAAGGCACCTCAATGGGAATCAAAGCATTTTCTGGCAAGTAGTTGGAAAAACGCCCTTCATCTGCAAGCACCAAAATTAGGCGCAGAGGATAATCTGGCGGAACTTGCAAGTCTGCCCACGGTACTGCTAACTCTAAACAATTATTTAAAGCTACTTGAGCGCGACTGAAACGGGGATGCCATTGATAATTGTCTCCAGCTTCCCGAAACTGAATCGATTGCGTCAGCAAGTTAACTTCTAAAAGATGGTGGAAAAGGTAATTCAGTGGGGCTGCATCTGGTACATCTGCCAAGGGAACTGGACTATTCACCATTGTTTTTTCTGGATAGAACCACAGCAAATTCAATTCTGTTGGCAAATCCCGTCCTGGTGCAGCGCCACTTTTAAAGTCCAGCCGTAAATAGAAATTCAGGTGATCAACCCCATACCAAAGTCGCTGGATAACGCTGCTATTGTGCATCGTCCCGCGCGCCCCGCCGATTTCTATGCGTCCAGCTTTGTCCCAATCTTGTTCGTCACCTTTACCATCGATGACGGGGTGAATAAATCCTTGTGGGGCATGGTTTGCCTGTGCTGCATGGATTTCCACTGGTTGCTTGAGATAGGGCGGTACAGGTTCATTTAATGCCTTGTAAATACCAAACAAATGTTCTCGAAACAACCGGTCAAAAATGGCATCCTGATTTGAGGAGTGTCCTGCACCAAACCACCAGAACCAGTCGGAACCCTCTGCGGCATACAATGCTTCCCACGCTTCGGGGTTGTTTTCTTCCGTCGCTTCGGGATGATTTGCAAGCATAATTCTTGCTTCTGTCAAATAATCCCAAGCACGATTTTTGGCGGGATCGCCAATCCAAGTGGTGAAACTGCCATCTACCCAAGAACCGCTATGAAGTTGTCCTCCGGGGATGGTGGCTGTAGCTGGAAATTCTTCCAGAAATTCGGAGACAGTAACGAGTTTCAGGTGGGGTTCATCGCTCAAACTTTGATATAAAGCTTCTAAGAAGGGTTTGCCATCTTGGGGATAAAATTCCCAGCAATTTTCCCCATCTAAGGCGATGGTAACTAGCCAAGGTTGTTCACTATGACTATCTCTTTGCATTTTAGCGATCGCTTGCAAATGTCCCACTAAATCTGCTGCTGCCTTTTTTGCAGGCATTGCACTATAAGTAAAGCCAATCAAATCTGATAATCTGTGGTCACGAAACACAATTGACAAGTCACCCTCGGCAGTTTGCAGGCGATAGGGTCGATACAACAGTTCTGGTTGCTCCACATTCCCCGCCCCATCCCGATGAAAAAAGTGTTTCAGCGTCCACCCTAAGACGGCTTCATCTGAGCATATCCACTTAAAACCTTGGTTAATGATGTGCGGAAGTACCGCCGGACTTACTGACTGTTCCGAAGGCCACAAACCACAAGGAACCTGTCCAAAGCGCTCTTTATAAAAGTTCCAAGCTTTCCGCAAGTGACGAGGAATATCTTCTGCCCACTGAAAGCGTTGCTTTGGTAGTGTCATATTGGGCACAGCTACCCGACCAGAATTAGTATCAGCTAGCAAGGGTAAAATTGGGTGGGTATAAGGCGTGGTGGTAACTTCTAGCTGCCCCGCCTCCTGCATTTTTCGATGTTGGGGGATAATCCGGCTGAGAATTTCTCGCTGTTTGGAATAAATGCGCTGGCGATCGCTTAAAGTAAAATTCCGACCCTTTTTTAACCAAGCAGCAATTTCCGGGTCATCCCAAAACAACGGATCGATCCAAGCCAAATTATGCCAAGCTAGCAAATCGCCGTAGTCTGGCAATTCCCAATTTGCTAAACACCAAGCTTGCCCTTTTTCCTGCCTTTGCTGGTACAACTCGGCATAGCGGGGATGAGGATCGATCAGGGTATGGTGATTGGCATCAAAAAAGTGTTGGATAATAAATTCACGCTGTTGCTGGGTAAGTTGCTCATCCGGTGTTAAGCTGGCTGTGAGGTAAGGGTCAAAAGCAGTGCCAGCAATATAATCTTCGAGTTGCAATATCAACGAAGGTACTAAATTCACCGTTTGGTGTAACTTAGGATATCGCTCTAAGAGCAATACCAAATCCAAATAATCTTTAGTTCCATGCAAACGTACCCAAGGTAGACGGTACTGCTGACTGGGAGATAGCGAAACGCCGCTGCCAGGAGATTTGTACAGCGGCTGATGTTGATGCCAGATAAAAGCAATGTAGAGAGGATGAGACATAGAAATAGTTAGGAGTTAAGAATGAGGAGTTAGGAGTTAATTGAAAACTCATAACTCCTAACTCCTAACTCCTAACTTTTACACCACTTGCTCAATTTCTGCAATTTCGGGAATCATTTCCTTAAGGCGGCGCTCAATACCCATTCTCAGGGTCATTGCAGAACTGGGACAAGAACCACAAGCACCTTGCAGCCGCAGTTTGACAACAGGCCCATCGAGTTCTACGAGTTCCACGTTGCCGCCATCAGACATGAGATAAGGGCGCATTTCATCTAAGACTGTTTCAACGTTGTCAATTGTAAGTTCCATAGTTTAGACCTGCTAAGTTAGGGATGGGCATGGGGAATGGGGCATGGGGCATTGAATAATAACGATCCCTGTAACCAATGCACCCTTACTCATTAACCATTATCCAAAGTTTTATTTTCCAGCTTTGTTAAATCGATCCTAAATCTAATTGCCGCTAGATTGTCAGGTGTCAGTTTTTTATGACTTTTGACTAAACCACTGCTGGTTTTAGCAACTTGATATTAGATTAGCTGAACAATTTCTCGTGCAAGCCCTCCTACTCTACTTTAGCCTTTAAAGTACTGAAGAGAACGTAAGGAGGTGAGGACAAGGAAGGTTTTTTCCCAATACACCTCAAGAATGCTGAGTAATATTCCTTACTCAGCACTCGCAACTGTTTTGTCCCATGCCCAATATGGTTATTAAATAATAATTACTGAAAAACTTTAAAGTTTAAAACTCAAAACCCAGTATTCCCAAGTATCCAAACTCAGCACTCAACATTCAGCACTTAACATTCAGCACTACTCGTTGAGTCGCTATCATTAGATGAAACCATAACTGGTTGTTGATATAGTGGCACGGTGAATGTGACTGTTGAGCCAAGTCCTTCGCCCAAACTATAAAAATGTACCTCACCGCCCATTGCCTCCACTAGCTTTTGGGATATTGCCAGTCCCAAACCTGTGCCGCCGTACTGGCGAGTGCGAGAACCATCCACCTGAGAGAATAATTGAAACAGTTTATCTTGTTTGTCTAAGGAAACACCAATACCAGTGTCTGCCACACGTACTCTCACCATGCCAGGAAATTGCTGATCTTGAAAGTTCGCCTTTTTGAGCACTAAATCGGCGCTGACGGTAACGCCACCCTCATGGGTAAATTTGATGGCATTACCTACCAAATTGAGCATCACTTGTAGCAACCGTTGGTAGTTGCTTTGGACAATGATTTCATCGGAGGTAGCAGGCATTTGCATCCGAAAGCTGAGGTTTCTCATTTCTGCTTGGGGACGCATGAAACCTTCTACATGACTGAATAGCTCATCTAGCTTGACTGGAGCGTAAGCTAGCTCCATTTTACCAGCTTCGATTTTGGCAATGTCCAAAATATCGTTGATGATATTCAGCAGATGTATCGATAAGTGGTGAGCTTCTGCCAAAAACTGATTTTGTTCTTCTGGATCATCTGCCATCCCTTCTAAAATCAGCTTCAAAAAGCCAATCATACCGTTGAGGGGGGTACGAATTTCATGGGATACATTAGCCAGAAACTCACTTTTGAGGCGGGAAGCTTCTTCGGCTTTTTGACGCGCTATTTCTAATTCTTCATATAAAGTAGCATGAGCGATCGCAGTTCCCAATTGATCTGCTGCTTCTTTTGCCAGTTCTAATTCCGATTCTGTTAATGTATAGCATTCATCCTGCCAATTCAAGGCAACCAATCCATTAGCTTGGTCTTGATAGCAAGTCGCAACTACCAAAGTTTTCTGCCGCCCAGACTCTTTGTATCCAGTCACTTCCATCATAACTGGTTCTAGGGTTGCCAAGGCTTGAGCAAAGGCAGGCTCAGAAGCTATATCTATATCTAAGCCAAGCATTGATTTGAGTTCTGGCTGACGATACTCAGCCTTCACCTGCACTTTTGAGCTTGAGGGCTGATAAGGACAAATAATGCAGCGTTCTAGCCGCAGTGCTTTCCCCAAACTATCAACTGTTTGCTGCCAAATAATATCTAAATCCAATGTCCGGCGAATATTTCTGGTAATCCGATTTACCAATTTTTGATGTTGCTGCGATCGTAAGGCCAACTCTATTTGTGTGGGCGTTTTTGATGCCACGCGTGCTTGTTTTTTGTTGAGTGTCGCTTGTACTAAGCGTCCCATCACTAAAACGGTAGTAGCAGTAGTTCCCAAACTTGGCATAATCGGACTAATCACTAAGTCCAACTCAAATAATTCCTTCTGATAGCTAAACCAACATTGAAACCTTTCTGGCACCAGACTTGTCAAAATTCGGTGCAATCGTTCCAAATAAGTAACCTTATCCACCGGGGCAAAGGTTTGAGTCTGGTTCAGATCGTCAACTATTTTTTCAGTATTTAACCCCAGGAGTTCGCTGTACTGCCAACAAAAGGTCAGATAGCGCCCTGCCCCATCTTGCGTATAAACTAACTCGGCTCCTAGAGTTGGTAATGAGCCATCAGTCTTACTGGTAACAGATTCCAGATTTTGGGAAAATACATTCGACAATTGGGAATTGGCAGTAATAGTCATTAATTGAGTTGGATAGACAAAGGGTATCCGACCGTAATTTTACTAAAGCCGCTAAAATTTATACATAAATTTTTACAGCTTTTTTGTGTTTGATGGGGTATTTTTTGGTGTTCTGAAAACCAGATTGGCAAACTTTACTTTTTTTAACTTGCATTGACAGTTAAATAATGGCGTCAATCGTTCCATTCACCGCGAGGAGGAACAGGGGTACGCACAGGCGTGCGCGTCAGTTCGTCATCTCTGAGGATTTCGCCTCGTAACCACTGGCGAATTGCCACCTCAATTACTTTACTTGGGTCATTGGTGAGATGCTGAATTTGCTCTAGTAACTCGGAGTCCAGGCGGACAGCAATTTCTACCTTATCGGCTTGTGTGTTTTCCGCTTCGGTAGTTTTCTCTTTCATATTCATAGGTTTATATACTCTGAATTCTTTGAATTGGTTTTGTCTAAAGCTTTGTAAAGTAGTTATATTCATTATTTGGGCTAATTCGCTGAAAAATTTTCAAGGGCACAGTTAAATACTTCCCTGAAATAGCACCAAAGTAACAGCTTTAAGTTTTAAATCGCATTTTTCATATAACTGACTAGACAACTGGCTCTAGAAGTTTTGCTGATAAATCAGCCCTCATGGGCAATTACTGGTCGCAATTGCCCACGATCCCTACACGATCCCTACATGTACTTATTTACATTTATTGTACGCTCCTAGCTGTTGAATACTAGCAGCGACAAATAGACTTTCATAATATTCTTAAATGTCCACCTATTTAGATCGAAAGTTAAAGATGGGGTGAAGAGGGGCATTGGGCATTGGGCATGGGGCATGGGGCATGGGGAAATAATTGTTATAACTCCTAACTCCTAACTCAGCACTAAAAAGCAAGCAGCGTCTTGGCTAAGAAAGCATTAAAATACATTAAGTAAATTGCCCTTTTAACTTTGGTTGCTGCTAAGGCAAAGATAGTATATGACTGACGTTCCCGCAGTTCGCATTCGCAATTTTTGTATTATTGCTCACATCGACCACGGGAAATCAACCCTCGCCGATCGCTTGCTACAAGCTACTGGCACTGTTGAAGACCGACAGATGAAGGAACAGTTTCTCGACAATATGGATTTGGAACGGGAGCGCGGCATTACGATTAAGCTGCAAGCTGCCCGAATGAACTACACAGCTAAGGATGGTCAGCAGTATGTGCTGAACTTGATCGACACTCCGGGACACGTGGATTTCTCTTATGAAGTCTCCCGCTCTCTTGTTGCTTGCGAAGGAGCGCTATTGGTAGTAGATGCTTCCCAAGGTGTGGAAGCGCAAACTTTGGCGAATGTATATTTAGCGTTAGAGAGTAACCTGGAAATTATTCCGGTTTTGAATAAAATCGATTTGCCGGGGGCTGAACCAGAACGGGTAATTAGCGAAATTGAAGAAATTATCGGTCTAGATTGCAGTGGGGCGATTCTGGCTTCTGCTAAAGAAGGAATTGGTATTGATGAGATTTTAGAAGCAGTTGTCGAGCGGATACCGCCACCGCCGAATACGATAAATGAACGCTTACGAGCGTTAATTTTTGATAGCTATTACGACAGCTACCGAGGAGTAATTGTGTATTTCCGGGTGATGGATGGCACCGTGAAAAAAGGCGATCGCATCCATCTAATGGCATCCGGTAAAGAATTTGAAATTGATGAGCTAGGTGTCCTTTCTCCGACTCAAAAGCAAGTTGAAGAATTGCACGCTGGGGAAGTAGGCTATTTGGGAGCGGCAATTAGAGCTGTAGCTGATGCACGGGTAGGAGACACAATTACCCTCAGTAAAGCGAAAGCGGAGTCACCCTTACCAGGTTACGCAGAAGCGAACCCAATGGTTTTTTGTGGGATGTTCCCCATTGATGCCGATCAATTTGAAGATTTGCGGGAAGCTTTGGAAAAGCTGGAACTCAACGACGCAGCGCTACATTACGAACCCGAAACTTCGAGCGCAATGGGGTTTGGCTTCCGTTGCGGGTTCTTGGGTTTGCTGCACATGGAAATTGTCCAAGAACGTCTAGAGCGAGAGTATAACCTAGATTTAATCATTACAGCCCCCTCGGTGGTTTATAAGGTGATTACCCTCAAAGGTGAGGAATTGTACATTGATAATCCTAGCCGTTTACCTTCTCCCAACGATCGCGAAAAAATTGAAGAACCCTACGTCCAAGTAGAGATGATTACCCCGGAAACTTATGTTGGCAGCTTGATGGAGTTGTCACAAAATCGCCGTGGCATCTTTAAGGATATGAAATATCTCGCCCAAGGACGAACCACACTTACTTATGAGCTACCCTTGGCGGAAGTTGTAACTGACTTTTTCGATCAGATGAAATCGCGATCGCGCGGTTACGCCAGTATGGAATATCACATCATTGGCTACCGTGAAAATCCTTTGGTGAAGCTGGATATCATGATTAACGGCGATCCTGTGGATTCCTTGGCGATGATTGTGCATCGAGATAAAGCTTACAACGTCGGGCGGGCAATGGCAGAAAAACTCAAGGAACTAATTCCCCGCCATCAATTCAAAGTGCCAATTCAGGCATCTATTGGCAGTAAAGTTATTGCCAGCGAACATATCCCCGCTTTGCGGAAAGATGTGCTAGCCAAATGCTACGGTGGTGACATCAGTCGGAAGAAAAAACTTTTGCAGAAGCAAGCAAAAGGTAAAAAGCGGATGAAATCTGTAGGTACTGTAGATGTACCCCAAGAAGCCTTTATGGCAGTACTGCGCTTGGATCAAAGCTAATAGAATTCAGGAGTCAGAATTCAGAATGAATTGGAGTCCGAGTGGTGGATAGCGCAGCGATAGCAAGTCTACAAGCATTTGAGAAAGAGGCAAGAGAACAAGGAGAGAACTTGCAATAAGTCTTTCCCCTTCCCCCTACCTCTTCGTTGAATGCGATCCTTTTAGTCCCCCACCACAGTTTTCTTGTTCTGAATTCTGAATTCTGTATTCTGTATTCTTCTTCAACATCCGTTAATTTTAATTACAAAGGCTATAAACAGCAGCCTTAAGTGCAAGAGTTTCAGTATGCTGCTGGCAGGTTTAGCTTCCAGAAAGCCACACTGACTTGCTGTTGGCTCAACCATCCTTAAGTGTGTCTCTAATGCCGGATTTCTAACAGAAAAAATGATAATTTATTGTAGAAATTCAAAACATCATGAGTCGCAAGCATGCAGAAGAACAACTTTCTGAGGTAGAGCAAAAGTATCGCACTCTGGTAGAACAAATTCCGGGCGTTGTTTATGTCTCACCGATTAATAACACTACAAAAGTTGCTTATATTAGTCCACAACTGCAACAATTATTGGGCATTGCTCCCGAAGATTGGAATTTTGGTTTGTTTAATAGTTGGTTAGATTACACTCATCCAAACGATCACGATCGCCTTTGGCAAGCTGTAAACACTACAATCGCTACCGGAGAGCCTTTGAGGATTGAGTATCGGATGATTAGGCGCGATGGCAGAATAATTTGGGTACGAAACCAAGCCAATCTCGTTTTCTGTGCCGATGAACAAACTCAGCTACTTCAAGGTTTAGTATTTGATATTAGCGATGTCTATGATGAGCTTTGCTTACGAAAACAGGTACAAGAGAGCGAAGAACTTTATCGTACCATCCTCGAAGACCAAACAGAATTGATTGCTAGAGGCTTACCTGATGGTACTGTTACCTTTGTTAATGAAGCTTTCTGTCGATTTTTTGGACTGAAGCGAGAAGAAATTATCGCCCAGCACTACGAACCTGTTGTGTTTGAAGAAGATCGGGAACGTGTTTTTAGTCTGGTAAATTCCATCAGCTTAGAAAATCCCGTTATTACCATTGAAAATCGAGCCATAGCTTGCGAAGGGGTGCGGTGGACGCAGTGGATTGTTCGAGGGATATTTAATGAGCAGGGGATGCTTGTAGAACTTCAATCTGTTGGACGAGATATAACTGACCACAAACTCGTAGAACAAGCTTTAAGTGAAAATGAACAAAAATTCCGGGCGATCTTCAATCAAACAATTCAGTTTATGGGATTGCTTCAGCCGAATGGAATTGTATTAGAAGCCAACCAAACAGCACTAGACTTTGCTGGAATTAATCGAGAAGAAGTAATTGGCAAGCCATTTTGGGAAGCAAAGTGCTGGACAATTTCTCTAAATACTCAAGAGCAATTAAAAACTGCGATCGCCGCTGCTGCTAATGGTGAATCTATTCGCTATGAAGTTGAGATTTTAGGTCGAGATGGTCAAGCGATCGCAATTGATTTCTCACTGCGTCCCATACTTGATGAAACCGGGCGTATTACCTTACTCATCTCGGAGGGACGAGATATTACTGAATATCAAGCCGCACTGCGCGAACGCCACAAAGCTGAAGAAGCATTACGCTCAAGTCAAGACTTTCTACAAAAGGTTGCTAATACCGTACCGCATATTTTGTATCTGTTTGACCTCTTAAAAGGAACAAGCATTTATCTTAATGAAAAAAGTGTTGCTATTTTAGGCTACTCTCCAGAGGAATTTTGTAACGCAGATCCGCAGTGGTTCATGAATTGCTTTCATCCAGACGACCGACATCTCTGCTATAACTTATCAACTCGCTTCGTCAACCTGAACGACAATGAAGTACTTTCCACTGAATACCGATTCCGACACAAAAATGGAGAATGGTGTTGGCTGAATACACGAGAAGTGGTATTTGCCAGAGATGTTAACGGTACTCCAACGCAGATTCTTGGCTCGGTTGAAGACATTAGCACTCGCAAACAAGCCGAAGTGATGCTGCGACAACAGGCTGAGGGAGAACGGTTAATTACTGAAGTGACTCAACAGATTCGGCAATCACTAAATTTGGAGGAGGTTCTAAATACAACAGTAAATAGTATTCGACAGTGTTTAGGTTCAGATTCCGTAGCTATCTACCAGTTAGAATCTGACGGAAGTGGAAATTTTGCGGCGGAATCAGTGGGTGATGACTATCCTCAGAGATTAGAACTGACAATGCACCCATTTTCGCTCAAACAAGATTTTAGCGACTATTACCAGGGATTACCTAAAGTCTTCCATAATATTCAGGAATCTGATTTTTCAGCCGATGTTTTTAAGTTATTACAACTCTATCAAGTTAAGGCGGCTATAATAGTGCCGATTTTGAATGAAAAGCATCTGTGGGGTTTACTTATTGCTCACCAGTGTGCCGCACCTCGTTATTGGCAAGCATTTGAAGTGAATTTGTTGCAGCAGTTGGCTAGTCAAGTAGCGATCGCTATTCATCAATCAGTACTTTACCAACAAGTGCAAGCTGCCAATGAAGAATTACAAAGATTGGCTACCCTAGATGGCTTGACTCAAATAGCCAATCGCCGTCGATTTGATGAGTATCTTGAAGCTGAGTGGCAGCGACTCAAACGCGAGCAACTGTCACTGTCTTTAATTTTGTTCGATGTCGATTTTTTTAAACTCTACAATGATACTTATGGTCATTTAGGAGGGGATGATTGTTTGCGGCAATTAGCAAGTGCCCTCAAAAATCTTATTAAGCGTCCAGCCGATTTAGTCGCTCGTTACGGTGGAGAAGAATTTGCTATCATTCTGCCTAATATAGAGATTCAAGGAGCAATCTATATAGCTCAAACTATTCGACAAGCAGTGCACGACTTAGCCATTCCCCATGCTCAATCTCGCGTATGCGATCATGTTACCGTTAGTCTAGGCGTTGTCAGCACTGTGCCAAATTCCGAAATTTCGCCACCAGACTTGATTAATGCAGCGGACAAAGCACTTTATATAGCCAAACAGCAAGGGCGCGATCGAGTTCATGCCGTTTGCGTTGTTATCCCTTCTTGACACCTGAGTTGCGAAACGGGTGCTCAATTAAGAGAAGGCAGGAGGCAGGAGGAAAGAAGTATGAATGAAAACTTTAGTTCTGAATCTAGAGCCGCAGTTTAAAAAGAAGATTTGTATTAAGACCTACTCTTCCGTAATAAAAAGCGTCCATACCCTAAGTTATGTATTTGGGCGTAGGTTTCTCCTGCCCCCTGCCTTACTATCCTATCCTTAGCCTACAGTTGATAAGCTTTAACAAAATCACTAGACCTCTTGCACAAATGCAAAATTCGCCCTCATCCCCCAACCCCTTTTCCCAAAATTGGGAGAAGGGGAGCTAAATTCAAAGTCCCTCTCCCAAGCTTGGGAGAGGGATTTAGGGTGAGGGCTTTTGATTCATGCAAGAAGTATACTGTTAAAAAATCTAAAAATTTTAGTAAAAGTACTCACTGCATTGGTCAGACTTGTATTTTTAGGTAAATGTAGTTTGTTAGATATTTATAAAGTGTCAGGGAGTCTAGTAGATGAAGATACTGGTACTGAGTTGGGAGTTTCCACCAAGGATTATTGGGGGAATTGCGCGACATGTGGCGGAGTTGTACCCGGAACTGGTAAAGCTAGGACATGAAATTCACCTGATTACAGCTGAGTTTGGTCACGCGTCGATGTATGAGGTTGTTGAGGGAGTAAAGATACATCGAGTGCCAGTGGCATATAGTAACGACTTTTTCCACTGGGTAGTCAATCTCAACCTGAGTATGGGAGATCACGGTGGTAAGTTGATTTTAGAAGAAGGGCCCTTTGATTTAATTCATGCCCATGATTGGTTAGTCGGAGATGCTGCGATCGCTCTTAAGCATAATTTTAAAATACCACTAATTGGCACAATTCACGCTACTGAATACGGACGCTATAACGGTATTCATACAGCTATCCAAGGTTATATAAATGGCAAAGAAACCTTGCTAGCTTACAACGCTTGGCGGATTATTGTTTGTAGCGACTATATGCGCCAAGAAGTAGAACGAGCGCTCTACAGTCCTTGGAACAAAATCGATGTCATTTATAACGGCATCCGAGCCGAAAAGAAACAACATCACATAGATTTTCATGCTCTGGATTTTCGCCGCCAATTTGCCGCAGACGAAGAGAAAATCGTTTACTACCTCGGTCGCATGACCTATGAAAAAGGTGTACCTATATTGCTCAATGCTGCACCCAAAATTCTTTCCCAAATGGGAGGTAACGTGAAATTTGTAATCGTTGGTGGCGGTAATACTGACCATCTCAAGCGCCAAGCCTGGGATTTAGGAATTTGGCATCATTGCTATTTTACCGGTTTTCTCTCCGATGAATACTTAGATAAATTTCAAACTGTCGCTGACTGTGCCGTTTTTCCAAGTCTTTACGAACCCTTTGGAATTGTCGCTTTAGAAAGCTTTGCCTCACGTGTACCTGTAGTAGTTTCTGATACTGGTGGTTTTCCAGAAGTGGTGCAACATACCAAAACAGGTATTGTAACTTGGGTGAACAATCCCGATTCTTTAGCTTGGGGAATTTTGGAAGTGTTGAAAAATCCAGGTTATCGCCAATGGCTGGTGGATAACGCTTATGAGGATTTAGAGCGACGCTTTAGCTGGCCGAAACTAGCCAAGCAAACCGAGCAAGTATATCAGCAAGTTGTACAAGAGCGATCGCAAATACTGTGGTAATATAAAAGATTCCCGATTTCTTGAAGAAGTCGGGGATCTAAAATTTTATTTGAACTTGCATAAATCCTTAATCAACATATTGGGTAACTATTCCCAGCAACTACGGAAGCATCTGGACAGTGACAAACAATACCTAATCTATTTTAAATTTCATCTGGCTAGAATTAAACGCTACAAGCAATGTAGAGATTTTCGCACAGTAGCGCAGAGAATTAATAATCACTCTGCCTTATTTTGCGTTAACAAACAGTACAAGCCCTGTACGCTGGAAATTCTACCCTATCTAGTGCCACAGTTAAGCTAGTGCGCGTCTAAATTGCACATTTTTCGTTAAGACTGTCCTAAGTCAATTGGTTATTCACAACAACTGATAAATGACTAATGACAAAGGACAAACTTCACGAATAAATAAGCAATTAAAATGCGTCACAGCCTAGCAATAATTGCAGTTTGCTCTAGAAGTTTAGTATGACAAAGGCATTCCCAAGCATAGCAAGGCGCTTGAAAAGTACAGGAATCAAGTTGTTGAAGATGGGAACCTTCCTAATAACCCGTTTTATTGCAAGCTGGAAACGCTTCTTCCTGGGTGATACTGTTGATGTTCGCCCCTCCACCTCTCCCTCCTTTGATGTCCGTCCCTCCTTAGCGGGCCCAGTCCTGAGTTTGGGTGGGGGAGGCCCCGATGTCGATGGTGCTATCCAGTGGATGATTAACCAAGTTAGAGGAGGTAGTAACTCCGGTACTAAAGTTAATGTTGTAGTTCTCCGCACTAATGGTAATCACGATTACAATCGGCTAATTTATGCCATGAAGGGTGTAAATTTTGTGGAAACTCTTCTGGTTAGGGATAGACAAGAGGCAAACAAAGCTGAGATTTATGAAAAAATCCGAAATGCTGATGTAGTTTTCTTTGCTGGCGGGGATCAATGTCGATACATCCGCAACTGGAAAGATACCAAGCTTGAGGCTGCCGTTAAGTCAGTTTACCTTAAGGGAGGTGGTATTGGTGGCACTAGTGCGGGTGCAATGATCCAAAGTGATTGTGTCTATGATGCTTGCGCTTCTTCCGAAAAAGGCATTGAAACTAGAGACGCACTCGAAGATCCCTACCGAGACATTACTTTTACTTACAACTTTTTCAATTGGAGTAATTTGAAGGGAACTATCGTAGATACACATTTTGACAGACGGGAAAGAATGGGTCGAATTATGACTTTCATTGCCCGTCAAATTAAGGATGGTGTATCTAGCAGTGTTTTAGGTATAGCGGTTAGTGAAAGTACATCGGTTCTTGTGGATAAAAATGGTTTGGTGAAAGTTATGGGTAGGGGTGCGGTATACTTTGTACTTGGCAATCATCTGCCGGAAGTATGCGAACCTCGAAAGCCTTTGACCTTTTCCAATTACAAAATTTGGAAAGTTCGTAGTGGCGACACCTTCAACTTAAGAAACAGACCAACTTCTGGGTACTATCTCAGGAGTGTCAAAAGGGGACGGATTGATTCAAATCCCTATTGAGTGGGGAATGATGGGCAGGGCTGTTTGATATCATGTCGGCTTGATTATTTATTAAACCCGAATCACCCCACCCCGCCAAAGCTACGCTTTGTCTCCCTGCCCCTAATCCCCTCTAACTCCCCCGATGCCTTGGGGGAGAACCGGAATTTCCCCCCTTGCCAAGGGGAGGGCTGTTTCATTCCCTAAAAGGCACTGATTTACAAGCGTTTCAAGCAAAAAAATCAGGTGACTAAAAAATCTGATTGTGCAAGAAAATGGCGATCACACTTAAATTTACCGATTGAGGTGGTAGTTTTTGTTTTTCCCACTCAAGCAAATTTCTGACTCATACTCTTGACAAAATCTCTAAGAGATCGAATGAAACAGCCCTGCGATGTCTTGGGGGGATTAAGGGGGGTAAGTCCAGGGTTTGGGTTTCATTACCAAGATGTGTGTACACCATAGCCAAAGCATCGGGGAGGGAACTAATTTTTAGGGAATTACTTGTGTGTACACCAGAGCCTATTAAGAGAGGGAAGCCTGTAGCTTTAGCTATAAGCTCTTTAAGGTTCTTTTATTATGGCAATTTAGCGGAGATGATTCAATCCTAACCTGTGAATTTGATAGGTTGTTTAGGGTGTCGTCTGCGGTGGATTGGTGGAATTAGGAAATGGAAGAATTGGTACGATTACAGGTTTTGCTTTTTCGCCTTGCAATTGAATTTGGGCTTGATTGCGGCCGTCTATTGCTTGTTGGTAATTAGGCTTGTATTTTATTGCTTGATCGTAAGAAACGATCGCATCCTGATACCGTTTCAAATTTAATAGAGCATTGCCTCTACTAAACCAGCTTTCGGAATGGTCTGGTTTATAACGAACTGCCTTATTATAAGACGCGATCGCATCTTCGTATTTCTGCAATATGTATTGTGAATTTCCTAAATTATACCAGAGTTGATAGTCATTTTGCTTAATCGTTGCCGCTTTATTATAAGATTTTATTGCTTCTTCATAGCGTTGGTTTTGATGCAGCGACCATCCCAAATTATACCAGGCTTGATAGTTTCTGGGACTGTACTTAATTACTTGATTAAAAGATTCAATCGCTTCTGGATAACGTCGTAAATTCAGCAGTATATTACCTCTAGATAACCAAGCTTGGTAATAATCTGGCTGATATTGCACTGATTTATCATAAGCTGTAAATGCATCTTGATAGCGTTTTAAATTGACTAGTGCATTTCCTAGATTATACCAGGCTTGCTCGTAGTCTGGTTTTAAATCAACGACTTTTTGATAGGCTGCGATCGCTTCTTCATATTGCCTAGAATTCTGCAAAGCTAATCCTTTTTTATACCAAGCTTCATAATTATCTGGTTTGAGTTCAATCGCCTTTTCATAAGACTTAATCGCCTGGTCATATTGGTTTAAATTACTGAAGGCTTCACCCTTAGCATTCCAGACTTCTGAGTTGTCATTATTTAATTCTAAGGCTTTGTCAAAAGAGGCGATCGCTTCTTGATATCGCTGTAAATTTCCCAATACAGTACCACGTCCAATCCAAGCATCTAAATAATCTGGCTGAATTTGAATTGCTTTGTCATACGCCACTAATGCTTCTTTGTATTTTCTTAATTTATTTAGCGTTTTGCCTTGACCATTCCAACCTTGAGCATAATCTGGTCTGAGATTAACAGCTTTTTCATATACTTCTAGCGCGTCTTGATAGCGTTGCAAATCAAAAAACGTATTTCCTTGTTTAGATAATTCTATGGCATTATTTGAATTAATATTATTCCAAATAAATATTGATGCTACTCCGCCAACAGCAAGGAAAAATATTGTTAGCAAAATTTTACCCAATATACCTTTTTTTGGTTCAGGTTTGTTGATATTTTTTGGTGGGGAAAGAGGAGTTAACGCTATTGTTTGAACAGGTGGTCGTGTTACCTCCTTCAGCGCTTGTAATGCCACCGTTGCCGAAGGATAGCGTTGTCGAAAGTCGTAGCACACCATTTTATCTAAGAATTGAGCAAATTCTGGTGTTACCGTGGCTTTATCATGCCAGATAATTTCATTAGTATCAGCATCCTTTACTATTTCCTCTGGTGATAATCCAGTGAGAGCTTGAATAGCAATTATTCCCGCAGCATAGATATCACTGCTTAATTTTGGCGTACCATGAGCTTGTTCGCCAGGAATATATCCAGGCGTACCGATAGCTACTGTTGCGAGAGTTTGACCTTGAGGAGTAATAACTTGAGTAGCAATTTGTTTGACTGCACCAAAATCAATTAAAATTAATTTGCCATCTGGTTGGCGTCTGAGGATATTGTGGGGATTGACATCACGATGAATTACATTCTGTTGATGGACAAATTCTAAGATTGTCAAAAGTTCTTGTAAAAGTGAAATAACTTCTTCTTGACTGAGGATTTTACCTGATGTTAATTCTTGGCTCAAGTCATGACCTTCGATCAATTCCTGTACAAGATAGAATTCGGCATTTTCCTCAAAGTAAGCTAAAAGTTGGGGAATGCGATCGTGAGTTCCTAATTTATACAAAACTTGTGCTTCCGTATCAAATAAACGCCTAGCTGTTTCCAAAGTTACCGGATCGCTTGCCTGGGGTTTGAGTTTCTTAACAACACATAGAGGTGAACCAGGTAATTGGGTATCACAAGCCACAAAAGTTTCACCAAATCCCCCACCTCCCAAGTTACTAATAATTTGGTATCTTCCTACAAGTGTGTTTCCTAGCATCTCGTTTGCCTAGTTAAGTGCGATGCGATCTGATTTCAATCTTGCCACAGGTTAAGGGGGAGTGAGGGAGCAGAGGAGCAGAGGAGCAGATAAGAATATTTTGTGTGTCCTTAATTACGAATTACGTTAGCGTAGCGGTAGCGAGTCATCGAGCGTCATTACGAATTACGAATTAATATGATTCCTATTAGTGATAATATTCGTTGTCGAAGTAAGCCAATTATTAATTACTGGTTGATTGGCATTAACCTGGCTGTATTTTTATGGGAACTTCAACTAGAGTTTAGCGGTCAATTAGGCTATTTTGTCAATACTTGGGGTATGATTCCAGCACAGATTAGTGGAGCAGTTACCAATGCTCTATTTTTCAACTCTGCTGCTTGGATAGTTGTCATTTGGCGGGTATTTACTCTATTTTCTGGCATATTTATGCACGGCAGTTTTAGTCAAATATTAGGAAATCTACTATTTTTGTGGGTTTTTGGGAAAACTGTAGAAAATCTTCTGGGACACAGACGCTATCTAGGATTTTATCTGGCTGCTGGCGTGATGACAGGTGTAATACAAATTCTGGTTGAACCGAGTTTGACAGTTCCATTGATTGGGGCAAATGGTGCGATCGCAGCTATTTTAGGAGCATACATTATGAAGTTTCCTAAAGCTAAAATTGACACTATTTTGCCACTAATAATCTTGTATATCCCCATCCAGCTACCAGCCTTTTTCTATATATTTTGGTGGTTTTTACAACAACTATTTTATGGTATTGGTAATTTAAATATTCCTCCTGTTGGCGTAAATCAATCGGGTGTTGTGTTCTTAGGGCAGGTTGTGGGATTATTAATTGGTGCAGCTTTCATCAGATTGAAGAGATAAACTTTATTTAGTTCTCTACTTATTTATTTTTGTAGGTTGGGCACTATTGACTGACTAATGTCGAAAAGCTCAATTTTGAGATTTTTGCCAGTGCTTACCCTACAGTCATTCAAACTCATATATACCTTTTGGCTGAAATCTATAAACTATTATTTTTGCTTCATAAATCAATAAGTAAGTAAATGATGAATGCAATATTTTTTATGTACCTTTTGATAGATTACATTTAACAGCTGAGAAATACATAGATCGAACTAGGTATACCTACTCTTCAAGTCCATATTGTTCAATATTAGTGGTGTAGAATATGCGAAATGTTGATAAAAATAACTTTCAACTCACTAATGAATTAGCGGTTTTGCGGCAGCGTGTAGCTGAGTTAGAGCAATCAGAGATATTTTATCAACAAAGGCAAACAGCGCTTGAGGAACAATTAACAGAACTAAAAAGAAAGCTGCCAGTAAAATTACAAAATTCCCATATTAAAGTTAAGGAAACATCTGTACATCTCAATCTGCCAACAGATGTAGCAGTAATTTTACAGCAACTTCAACAAGAAATTGCAGAGCGACAGCAGTTAGAAGTAGTTTTTAGAGAGAGTGAAGAACGGCTAAGGCTAGTTCTAGATGTATCCGAGATGGGCTTGTGGGATTGGAATATTGTTACCAATCAAGTCATCTGGTCAGAAAATTATGAACTGCTTTTTGGTCTATTTCCAAGTAGTTTTGATAGTCCTTATGAGACGTTTCAAAAGTGCGTTCATCCTGAAGATAGCCAATCTGTAATGCAAGCGATCACTCACGCTTTGGCACAAAAGACTGACTACAATGATGAATTTCGTATAGTTCGCTCAGACCAAAGTACACATTGGATTTCTGCCAACGGAAAATTTATCTATAACGCTCAAGGGCAAGCGGTGCGAATGATCGGCGTTTGTATGGAAACTACTGTGTGTAAGCAGGCAAAAGAAAGTACTCGTGAACTCACAACACAAGTCCATGAACAGGCAAATATTTTAAATGCTATCCTTACCGCCTCAGTCGATCACATTTATATATTTAATCGCCAAGGTTGTTATCAGTATGTCAGCCGTGATGGAGCAACTTTACTAGGTTTAAAGCCCCAAGATATTGTCGGCAAAAGTTTGTCAGAAATGGATTTACCCGCAGACCTAATAACGCAAGTAGATAATCAACTACTTGCTGTGATGAAAACTGGGCAGCCGATAAAAGATGAGTGTAAATATGTTAGCGCCGATGGGTTGCATTATTATGAATACATCCTCACACCATTACGGAATTTAAACCAAACTATTGAAGGCGTAATCACTGTTGCTCGTGATATTACTGAACACAAACGGGCAGAAAAAATTTTACGTGAAAGTGAAGCGCGATTTCGGCGTTTGTTTGAATCTAATCTGATTGGGGTTGCTTTTTGGACTGTGGATGGTTTCATCCTTGATGCCAATGATGCCTTTCTGCAACTAGCTGGCTACACTCGTGATGAGTTTGCTACTTTAGGTAGAATTAATTGGAGAGAACTTACTCCTGTTGAGTATCAGCATTTAGATGATCGCGCCCTTTTGGAGGTGCAAACCGCTGGAGTTTCTAAAATTTACGAGAAAGAATACATCCACCGCAACGGCAAGCGAGTACCAATTGTTTTGGGGATGGCCCTGCTAAATGACTCCCAAGAACATGGTGTTGCTTTTGTACTGGACATAACCGATCGCAAATTAGCTGAAAAAGAATGCGATCGCCTACTCGACTGCGAAAGGACAGCACGACAACAAGCAGAAATCGCCAACAAAGTTAAAGATGAATTTCTGGCGGTTCTCTCCCATGAACTACGAACCCCACTCAACTCCGTTCTGGGATGGTCGAAAATGCTGCGGACTCGCAAGTTTGATGAAAAAACTACTCACCACGCCTTAGAAACCATTGAACGCAACGCTAAGTTACAAACCCAGCTAATTGAAGATTTGTTGGATGTGTCGCGCATCCTTCAAGGAAAATTAAACTTGAATATCTGTCCAGTTAGCTTGGTAATGGTAGTTGAAGCAGCACTAGAAACAGTAAAACTAGCAGCACAAGCCAAGTCGATTCAAATTCAGACCGTATTTGATCCCAATTTGGGACAAGTAATGGGCGACCCAAATCGGCTGCAACAAGTTGTGTGGAACTTGCTTTCTAATGCGGTAAAATTTACACCAACAGGAGGACGGGTAGAAATTCGACTCATGGAAGCTGGTAATCAGGCTCAAATTCAGGTCAGTGATACAGGTAAGGGAATTAGCCTAGACTTTTTGCCTTATGTGTTCGATTACTTTCGCCAAGCTGATGGCACAACTACACGAACATTTGGTGGACTAGGTTTAGGACTAGCGATCGTGCGTAGGGTTGTAGAAATGCATGGGGGAAATGTTCAAGCCGAAAGTCTTGGAGAAGGATTGGGTGCAACCTTCACTGTCGAGTTACCGCTTTTGCTCAGAAGCGAACAGGTTCGGGGTGAAGAGAATCAGTCTTCATATTCTGACCCTGAATCCTCGCTACTTGCGAACACTCAAGTTTTGGTAGTGGACGATGAACTAGATATTCGGGACTTAATTACCTTTATTTTGCAAGACTACGGTGTGCAAGTAACCGCCGTATCATCAGCACAGGAAGCACTACAAGTACTGTCTGAGTCAATACCAGATGTTTTAATTAGCGATATTGGAATGCCAAAAACAGACGGTTATATGCTGATGCGTGAAGTGCGATCGCGATCGCCCCAACAAGGAGGAAACGTACCAGCGATCGCTCTGACGGCTTATGCAGGGGAAATGAATCAGCAGCAAGCATTAGCCGCAGGATTTCAAATGCATATTTCCAAACCAGTAGATCCAGATGCATTGGTGAAAGCGATCGCTGATTTGATTGAACCAAGTTGATACTAGATCCGTTTTTGAAGTAATAGACTTTTTGCATGAATCAAAAGCCCTCACCCTAAATCCCTCTCCCAAGCTTGGGAGAGGGACTTTGAGATTGACTCTACTTCTCTCAATATTGGGAGAAGGGGTTGGGGGATGAGGGCAAATTTTGCGACAATACATACAGTTCAGAATGAACAACAAAACCCAGATTGTAGAGACGCGATTTATCGCGTCTTGAAAGACCAATCGCATTGTCAGCCAAAACAATCGCATTGTCAGCCGATGCAAGAATTTGCCGTTGCTACCTTCTTCTACAGCGACGGTTCGTCTAAAAGTGTCAGCCACCGCTATTCCAGAACGCGATCGCACTTCCATCTGCAACGAGGGCGATCGCCTCACGGTGTGCCGTTATTGAGGCGATGTTTAATATAAACTAAACGATACTCAAATTAACTCCTACAACAACATCGTTGAAATCGTTGTCACCACCGCCTGGTAAATCCTCAAAGCCAAAGATGTTATTTCCTAATAAGCGAATATGATCTACTTTGTCAGTGTTAGCTCTCAAGAATGGGAAGTAAACTGCCGGATCGTTATTTGAATTGCTATCAAGTAAACCATCAAGTCCAGCATTGGCAATAATAAATGGTGCGAAGATGGAACCAGGTTGGAAAGTTCCAGTGTAAGTTGCCGTACCTTGGTTGTTAACTGTCAGGTCAATGCCTGCAACACGCCCACGAAATGCTGCTTCAGTATAACCAGCTTGTCCAGCGAGAATATCTGCTTTGCCATCTGAGTTAGTGTCAATGCCACCATTCTCATCAGCCACAAGATAGAAGCCGATGAAATTATTAAAAGCTGCTTCTCGATTCACCGTAAAGTCAGCTTTTACTTGACTTGTAACACCCCGTAAATCGATGACTTCGCTCTGAGGCTTTCCTTGCAAATTTGTGCCTAGAGGTAATAAATCATTTGTGGGCTTAACCTTTACCACTAGATCCTGGAAATCAGCATTGCTATTACCAGATCCATCCTTCCAAGCCAGAGAAAACTCGTCAATGCCCAAGTCTGTAATTTTTTGTCTTAATGGATCAGAAAATAGTATGTCTGTGGTTGGGGTGACTCCAGCCCGTACAGCATCAGTTGAGCTATTCTTCACCAGATAAAATCTCAGGTTATCACCGGAATTAAATTCCAGTAGATGTGTCAAAGCGTTGCTATTAAAACCATTGGCGAGATTGGTAATAGCAGAGAAAATTACCTTAGCTCGATCTAAAGCTGCTTCGGCGTAACCTGCTGCGCCTGGAGCAATACCTTGGATTCTACCTTGAGCATCGTCAACGGTAAACACTCCTAGTTCATTGACAAGATTAGAACTTTGTGTTGTGAGAGTGACTTGAAGTTTTGATTTATCACTGCTATTAGAGATGTTAAAGATATCATCAGCAATTTTTGAAAGCTTGAAGGTAGATGAGCCGTTATTGGATTCTACAGCTAGTAAAAATGTGTCAGTGGCACTTACACCATCATTATCAGTAGCTCGTACTTCAATTGTAAGATTCCCAACATTCGCGTTAGCTGGTGTACCACTGAAGGTGCGAGTAACAGGATTAAATTTCAGCCAGCTTGGTAAATTACTGCCGTCTTTTAGAGTTGCTGAGTAACTAAGACCATCACCTAAATCGATATCATTGAAGGTGTTGGCATCAAAAGTAAAGCTGAAGGCTGTGTCTTCTTTAGCTATTTGGTCAGCGATCGCATTATCTAATGTTGGCGCATCGTTGGTATTATTAACTGCTAAGGTAAAATCGTCAGTCACTGTTGCATCTGATGTATCTATAGCGCTGACTGTGATATTTACACTACCAACTTCACTGTTAGTAGCTCCACCCTTAAAGGTGCGAGTGACAGGATCAAAGCTTAACCAGCTAGGTAATGGATTACCATTTTCTAGAGTTGCCGAGTAGGTAAGGATATCACCCGCGTCTACATCACTAAAGGTATTGTCTGGGATGGTAAAGGTAAAGTTTGTGTCTTCGGTTGCGATTTGATCTATAATTGCCTGCTGAACTGTTGGCGCATTATTGACAGCCAAAGTAGTTGTAGTTGTTACCGTATCTGGCTGAGTGGGAACAACTTCTCTTTGACCAAGGTTATCGGTAGCAACGCTATAGAAAGTATAATTACGTCCTCTTTCACCGTTATAAATAGCAGAAGTGGCTGTAGTATTAACTTGCCAAGGAACAAATTCACCACCATCGGTGGAGACGAAGATATCATAGGAGGCTAGGCCACTACCCGTGTCGCTACCTGTCCAAGAGACAGTGAAGTTAGAGCTACTGTTGACAGGTAAAGCGTTGACTTTACTTATGGGGATGTCGCTATCTAAGGTGTTAAAGACTGCGGTGGTTTGGATGGGTGTTTGGCTGTTAAAGGCGATGTTGGCTTGGGCATCAACACGACTGCTATTGGTGGAATTAGCTTTTGCTTGGACGCTGTAGCCCACAAAACCACTTCCTACCCCGTTTTGGTCATTGGGAGGTAAGAAGCCCTGATTTGCACTGTTGATGGCGTTGCCAGTGCTGGGGTCAATGGCGGTGAATGTCCAAGTGACGACACCTGTGGCTATGTCTAGTTCAGCATTGACATCGACAAAGACATCTCTGGTACTACGGAGCTCAAGACGTTGACTGTAATTTTGTACACCAATGGGAACATCAACTGTAATCTCCCCAAACCCAAAGTCATCGAGGGTGAAGGTATTGAGGTCGAGGTCTGAGTCGAGTTGTTGAGTGATGCTAACTTGGGCAATGGGAGTGGTTCCTTGGTCAGCGTTGTTGCTAAAGCGGATGGTATTGGCAATGACTGCACCTGCTGTTAACCAGTTTTGAGTTCCAAAACCGTCAGGGTTAATTAGGGTGTTGGGTGCGCTAATGGTTTCTAGTCGCTGTTGGGTAATCGCTCCTTGGACAAATTGCGGGTCGCCATTGGTGATAAAAATATCAAGGATGACATCTTCTAATACATCCGGGTCAGTAATCCCCGCATCTCTGGCGATTTGTTCGGCTGTGGCGCGTTGTTCAGGGGTTAAGGTGGCTGCTGTGACAATGTTTCGGGGAAAAGTGAGGTCGGTAAAGGTATTGGTATCCTGTTTTGGGGCGTAGTCAAAAAGGGAAGTTGCTTGAGTAATGCGCCAACTATTGGCATAGTCGCCGTAGAGTTGTTGATTGGAGATAGAACCGCCAATTGCTGTCTTGTTACGGAGGGCAAAGTCATCATTGCGGTTATCGTTAAAGTTGCCCAAGAGTCCAACGACTTTACCTTGACGGTTATCAGCAAGACCAAGGTTAATGTTGAGGAAGCTACCGCGATCGCTGATTTGGATTAAGTCGTTATTAGCGGTAATAATACTGTAGCGATCGCCTTCTCGTGTAATTAGGTTTTTTCCTATTGCGTAGAGTTCGCCATCACCAAGGTTAGTAGCAGTACCATTGATGACGAGAGGTTGGGCTTGGTTGGCGTAAAAGGCAATGCGTTGACCGTCAATTTTGATCGCAGCTGCGGTGTTGGTAGAGACACTGGTACTACTAAACCAAGGTTGTTGTCTGGTTTGGATTTCAAAGTCGTCGGTGATGGATTTAACGAGAGTAAATTCTCCTACAGATTGGAAGTCGTAATTAATCCCGTCGAGGGTTTGTAGGTGGGGATCATTCCATGTACCGCCTTTACCTGGTGTAGGTGTGGCATCAGGAATTCCGTCATTGTCATCGTCAAGGTCTGGTTCTAATGGAGGTTGAGGTGGTAATGGGATTGGGGTGACAGGGTTGGGATTATTGGGACCAAAGGGAGTATTGGGATTTAAAGGGTCGAAGGGGTTGAAGGGTTGAGATTGGGCTTCGGAGGGATTATTGGGATTAGGAAATAGCTCACTTGGATTAACATTCGGAAATAGCTCGTTAATGACTTCTGACACCGCTACGCTGATGCCTGCCGCAACAGCAGCAGCAGTTGCTGCTGTTACAACTGCTGGTGTAGCAGCAGTTAGAGCGACTCCAGCAGCAACTGCTCCTATAAGGCTGACTACTTTTATAGGTAATGAAGGGATCAGAGCAAAGCCACTTGGATCTATAAAAGTTATGGGACTATTGAAAACATAACCATAAAAATTTGTATCCCCACCATTCAACCCAATCGGATCAATTGCTGTAAACCTTCCTAAATTACTGTCATAAAACCTTGCCCGCATGAAGTCGAGTCCATTTCCCTCATCCATTACCCCCCATTGCCCGACATACTCAAAGGGGTTAGCAACGCCTTCAACTTTAGTTAAATTTTCCCCAAAAGGTAAATAACTGTAGCGGTTAACATAACTGCCATCTGTCCCTGTTAACCCTACTGTTGACCCGATCGCATCCGCATCATAGTAATTAATATTACTGCCATTTACCCGATTAACTAACCCAATGCCGTGAGTATAATTGGCAACTAAACCACTGCCGTTATATTCCCCGACAACATCCCCTAAGCCAGTCGGATCAAGTAAATATTCCGTCCGTTTACCATTCAAGACAGTAGCAACGCGGTTTCCTAACCCATCATATTGATAATCCCAAGTTCCATCGGGAGTAACTACTTTAACCAGGCGATTTTCTACATCATAAGTATAGGTTGAAGTCTGTCCCCCTTCGGTTTTACTAATCAAATTCCCATCAGTATCGTAGGTATAAACTGCATTACCTGCATTGGTATATTGATTGAGGTTATTGCTGGTATAATTCGTCCCTGTCTCGTTATCCGTCACCGCAATGCGATTTCCTGCGGCATCATATTGGTAGCGGATGGTGCGATTATCTGGCGTAACCACAGAAGTCAATTGACCCGTGGCATCATAACCATATTCAAAAGTCCCGTTTAGGGTGGTCATGCTGGTACGCCGACCTAAATTATCGTAAGCGTACTCAAAACGGGAGTTAACTGTATTGTTCGCTTTGTAGTTGATTAAACGAGTTAACTGACTCTGTTGGTCATATTCGTAGGTGGTATAAGTGCCGTTGCCGTTGGTTTCTTTAGTCAAACGACCTGCATTATCATACTCATAGCTGATAATGCTTTCTCCTGTGGCATCAGTTAAGCTTGTTAAGCGTCCAACAGCATCATAACCATAGTTAACTGTATAATCATCTTGAGATACCAATTTGGTACGCTGACCATCTGCATTGTAGGTATATTGAAGAGAACGACCAGTCGGATAACTAATTAGAGTCAGTTGATTGGCAGCATCATACTCTAAGGTAATCTTTCCCGTTGCATCGGTGACGCTGGTGAGATTTCCCGTAGTGTCATAGCCATAGGTAATGCTAGAACCATCCGCAAATTTTTTCTGAGTTAGCTGTCCGTCTTTGTCGTAGGTATATTGGATGGTGTTACCGCGACGGTTGACATAACTGGTGATATTCCCCAATGCATCCACGCTAAACTGTTGATTACTGCCGTCAGCATAAGTAATCTTGGTCAGATTGCTATTGGCATCATAGCTATAACCAACTCCATTACCTTTGGGGTCTGTAAAACCCGTTAACTGATTAAAGTTGGCATCGTAGGTAAATTTAACGTCTTGACTGAGTAAATTTGTCTGGTTGGTTAAATTCCCTGATTTATCGTAACTGTAAGCTGTTTGACCACCATTCGGCAGAGTTGCATCAATTAAATTCCCATTGGCATCATAACTAAATAGCAGATTTTGGTTATTAACGCCGCGAATTTGTCCACCATTACCCCGGTCATCCAGTAAGATACTTTGGGATGCTCCGGTGTTATCAGTAATTGTTACACCGCCCGTAGTATCGTAACTGTAGGTCAGAGTTTGGGTTTCCCCGTTGCTAAACTCTTTAATCAAACGACCTTGGTCATCATATTCAAAACTGCGTTGATAACCTAAATCTGAAGTTACCGACAACAGAGAATATTTTTTCGCGGCGACATTACCCGTATCGTAGGTATAAGTCGTTTTTCCTTGGGGAGTGGTGACAGATAGCAGATTTTCCCCAGAAGCATCATAACTGTAACTGCTGACTTGTCCTGTGGAGTCGGTAATCTGACTAATCCGCCCTTGGGCATTATAAGCGAGAGTTAAACTGTCGCCATTGGTGTGAACCAATTTAGTGAGAAGATTATTGGTATATTCCAGCGTAATCCGATTACCGTTGGGATCTTCAACATAACTGAGTTTGCTATCACTTCCGAACAGGGAAACTATGCCATCGGCTTCTTTTAAGCGATACTCACCATTAGTAATCGTTAAAGTTGCGCCGCCGTCTTCGGTATAAGTGCCATTAGTTTGTTTCTCAAAAACACGCTGTAAATCCCCGACGCTACGAATAATAACATCTCCTTTACTATCCGTAGTAGCGCGTAAATCCCACTGACTAGCCCAACCCCGTCCTAAACTGCCTAAATTGTAGCGTTCAGCAATAGATTGATAGAAGGTGCGATTAAAGGTTAAAGACAGCCCCGATGCAGCATCTACTACATCGCTTGTGCTGAGTAAATCTACATTGGTGAGGGTATTAGCTGCTTGTCTCCATTCAAAGGCAAATAACCGAGTTAAATCACTGGTTTGTTGTTCCAATTGACTTAAATAATTAGCATTTTCCGCCATTACAGTTTGGAACTGTCCGGCGGTTTGCCCTAAAGTATCTGTTAAATTACTCCACAGCGCATCCCAACCAGCAGCATCAATAAAACTATAATCTGCGCGAGATTCGGCTTTAATGCTTGCCCAATTAATGACTTCATCAGGCTTAACTTGTTCAACTGCAAAGGAAACTAAGCCATTACCACTAGGAGTATAGTTAAAGGAAAATTGCCCTTGTTCACCAGGAGCTAAAATTCCGGCTGGGCCATTGGTACTCGTTCCCAAACTTAAATTCAGCAATTGACGCAGGCTAGCACTAACAGTATTTTCTTCAGGGTATGTTACCTGAGCATTGGTTGGCGATATTCTGAACAGAGGAGCAATGACATCCGTTTGTCCCACATTGGTATAGGTGAGTGTCGCTACACCCCGCGAGGGATAACTCAACTTAACCTGAACATTCCCTACAGGCCCATCAGTGACGGTAAAAGCAGCGTTAGCAGTAGCAGTATTTACGCCGTTGGTGGCTGTAACATCGTATCTTCCAGTGCTTAATCCCTGCAAGTCAAAAGTTGCCCAGGCTTCTCGATCATTCACCCAATAAACTTTACTAGCAGTTTTTGTAGTTCCAGTAGATGAAACCAAGCTAATTTTATCAGTTGGTAAAAATTTCTGACCCGCAATAATGATGGTTGCTTGCCCTTGATTACTGCCAGTAGCCCCTTGGGGAAATCCTGAGATTGAAAGACCATCATTATCAATGATATTCAGTGTGGTGGTGTTCTGCTGTCCAATGTTTGCCCCTCCAGTTGGGTTAGTTAGGGTCAACTGGACGGTTTTATCTAGTTCTGAGTTGATGTCATTAACAATGGCAATAGTGACGATTTTACTGGTTTCGCCATTAGCAAAATTAACAGCAATAGGAGAATTGTTATAGTCGCTTGGTGCTTTAGCTGTGCCATCTTTCAAGTTAATGGTGGCACTCACAGCTCCATCACTTCCATTGGTGCGATTAACTGTTACAGCAGCAATAGGTGTTCCATCTTCCCGGACACTAAATTCAGGGGCGCTAAAAGCTAATGTTCCTGAGTCACCAGCATCATCATTAATAATTGTGAGTGTAGCAGTTTTCTGTGTTCCCAGGCTTGCTTCATTGGTAGGGTTAGTCAGAGTTAAATTAATTGTTTTGTCAGCCTCAAATGTCTTGTCATTGACAATAGGAATAGTAACAATTTTGCTGGTTTCCCCATTAGCAAAGGTGACAGTAATTAGTGCATTATTATAGTCAGAAGGTGCAGTTGCTGTGCCATCACTTAGGTTAAGAGTTGCACTGACTTCGCCAAAGCTGCCATCGGTACGAATGACTTTTACTTCAGTAACTGGATTCCCGTTTTCATTAATACTAAAATTGGCTGATTCAAAAGAAATTTGTCCAGCCGCAGAACCTTGATTTAAGACTTGGACATTTACTAAATCAAAACCGGGGACTGTACCTGCAAGGTTTAACCCAACAATTTTTATCGCTCGTACTGGTTGAGTATAGTTAATACTGCTTAAGTCAAAAGCAGTGGTGACATTATCTTGAGCAACGCCCAATAAGGTAAAATCGGTTAAATTAGAACTTACATAAATATTTGCGCGATCGCCTGCTGCTCCATCTTCCCTAACAAAGATATCATTTCCCGGGCCATCAACAACTGTTTCATCAATAAAGCCTAGAGTAATAAAAGAGTCAGTAGGTAAAGTTACAGCATTAACTCCTGAACTGGGTTCATCACCTAAAGCTGCATCAAGATTAATTGGAGTGATGTTTTCATCAGCAAGAAATCCATAAGGGCCTGGAATTGGGCCAGTTCCACTATCAAAGTAGTCTAAAACCACATCTGCATATCCAGGCCAGACTCTATTGTCATCAATAATAGTCAGTGTGGCGGTTTTTTGAGTCCCAAAAACGACATCACCGATCGGATTACTCAGGCTCAGATTAATCGTTTCGCTAGGTTCTGTAACAGTATCATTAATAATCGGAATGTCTACAGTTTTAGTCGTTTCTCCAGAGTTAAAGTTGATCGTGAAAGTTTGTGCAGTATAATCTTGGGAAGCAGTAGCAGTTCCATTAGCTAAAGACAAGGTAACGGAAGCATTACCATCACCTCCCCCGCTGCGAGTAATAGTAACTGGAACAAACGCTTTACCATCTTCGCCAACTTGGAAATTAGCACGACTGAAGCTTAAAGTTTCTGTTTCTTGCTCAACTGCAATTACTTCTCCATTTACTGTAATCGTCGCGTGGTCGTCCTCTGTTTTTAAAGCCCGTAATCTCTCAGTATCCAGACTGTAACCCTGTACTAACGCTGCAAAAATTGCTCCTTCATCTCCGACACTATCTACTCTATTCAACAGCCCATCAATCCTATGTCCAACCTCCTCTAGCACAAGATTGGCTATTGCAGTCAAATCATTCTGATGCTGCCAAACAAATTCCTTTGAGAGATAAATCTTTCCCGTCGCCGCTGCATACGCCCCATTTGCCCCATGCAACTGTTCACGAGAGAGGAATTCAATGGTTGGGATGACGCTAAAATCCTCATTTTGCCAAGTCTGCGCCAAGCTGAAGGCAATTTCCGCCTCAAAACTTTCTCCAAACGCCAAGCGTATCTTTTCTGTGAACTCCTGACTGGTGGCAAATTCTTTGAGATATTGCTGCACCCTTTCTACTGCAAGTGCTAGCGTTTGATTGAGGGAAAGATTATCAGTAGATTTAATCGAGTTCATGTGAGGCTAACTTTCCTTTGCTGAATTAAATGGGGGATTAAAAGGTCAGGAAGACTGTAACAAGCTTAAATATTTAGGGAGCCAACGAGGGATAATTAATAGCGATGTGATTTAGGTTTTTCATGCTTCGGAAAAAGCATAAAGCATAATTTATTATTTGAAGGAACCCATTGCAGTCACCAACGCATCTCTATTACCTGCATAAGGTGCTTTGTCCAGAACAACAGTTACTAAATGATTCTTATTTGTTAGGTATAAGTAAATATTGTATGCTTGGTGTTCGTCTGCCAATTCGTATTTCCGGTATGTCCTTGCATTCACTGTTATTTCCCCTTTAAAAACGTCTAAACCAGTACCAGCACCACATTGACGACAAGGAGTAATTAGTTCTTTATGTGCTTGTGCCAACTTTTCACGGCCATTTCCTTCTATGTTGATAGAAAAATCAGAACAGCCAGCTAGAGTTGAGTCCTGATAAGTACAGTTCTTTTGACCACGTTGACGTTGTTCGTAATTCTTCTGTGTTAGAACTTCTAAGATATTTCCATCTCTAATCACACGCATCCCATTTGGCACATCAAACGAGTAACCTAAATCTTTGATTACAATTTTGCGGGTTTTAGCAACCTGAGCAATTAATATTGATGATTGGGCTAGTGATGTTTGATTATTAAAACTAATACCCATACTGGTGCTAGCTGCTAAGAGGGGAATAATTGCAGTCTTCACTGTAATTTGAAAAAGTTTCATTTGATGTAATTATCCTTTCAAAAATTTGATGAAACATTTTTTGTATACAGGGTATCTATAAATAAATTGTTAAGCAGTCGGTCTTTGAAGCATAAGTGGAATTATGACAATGTGAACGACGGTTTCACTTATCTCTGGTAATCGTTCGTAGTTCTTGCTCAAACACCTTTGTAATCCTACGCCAAGCAAGAGTTTGCGGGGATACCAATGTCTAGATAAGACTTCAAAATTCTCGCAGCGACGTTCAACAACTTCTAATTTCATAAGGCAGACTCACACTGCATTCTGTACTTGTTGCCTCAATACCTTTGATCCGCCCAAACCTTATCTAAATCAGGTACTGTAATACTGGCTTAGAGCTAATACCAAAGGTGTAGCAGTTGAATCTGCAACATTTGCTGCATAAACGATTACAACCAAGACTAAACCAAGTACATTCATGCTTATGTACCGTTTTTATCCATAGTTAGGTTTTATTTACATAAGTAGACCTGTCTGTTTTTACTAGAAATAGCTAAACACTCTATTTCATTATCTTTTCAAGCTATTTTGTCGCCACGTCAGGGATGTTATACATGATTTTTATGTGTAATGGGTTATTTCGATAATTATGTAATTGCTTAACGACATAGAAAACAGGGAATTAACAATATGTTATATAAAACATAATCCAACCCCTGTGTATCTAAAAAAAGAAAGCATCCAAAAGTTTTTACTGTTACTTTGGAAAATCCTGTTAAATTCTCGTTGTGACACAATTCTCTAAACACATATACAGCAGTTTGCAAGTTAATAAGCTACACCTTTTCAACTTAAGAGCTAAATCAGGGGTTTTATACCGATGTTCTAAATAACCCCCTAAACGAGCGATGCCTGCGGCGGGCTGCGCCAAAGCAACCAAGCGCCCAACTAATTGTATAACTGTTTACTAACTATTAAATAGCTGTTTATTGTCATGAAAACTACAAAGATAAAAGTTGCACCTAATGAGCAACAGGTGGAATTGTTTGATACGTGTTGTGATGAGTTGATATGGCTATGGAATTCCATATTTCAAGGTAGAGGATTTACAGTCACTAAAGCTTTGCTAGCTACTATACTTCTCTTACCATCTGTAGCAACTCCAACATTTGCCCAGAGTATATTTCCACCTCGTGAAAATGGTCAATGGACTTTTTACAGTTCTGAAAATGGGAAAATTCCCACAACATCCCAAAAAAATGCTGCATGTTCGTCAAGAAGAATGCTTTTTGACAAGCAAGGGGGATTTGGCAACTTTATTTTTTATAGGGGTTCTTTTTGGACTTTTCAACCAGCTAATGAATCTTATTACACTGTGAATAATGGTGTTTTAACATTAAAAACTGCAATTACTGGTGTAACTCAAAATCTTGCCGAACCGGGGAGTGATTTTATTGTTGATAGATATAAGATTCTGAAAGCAACTTCTTCTGTTGTAGAGTTGAAAAAATTGAATCGTAATGGTACACCTCAGCCTGAAAAGAATTTTCTCCTGAAATGCAAAACAATTAACCTTTAGCATCGACATGGGTTCGTCATGCTTAGAATTCTCTTATGTATGAGCGATCGCTGGCAAATAGAACTTCAGTTACACTTCTTGTAACTCTTGAGAAACGTGAATTTCTGGCATTGGCTCTAGTGCCGTAGTTATAGGCGAGTATCGGCAGTAGCAGATAACCACAGCCTCAAAATCATGATTTTAACCCCCCGACACCTGCAATATCTCCCTCACTGCCGCTTTCTCCCCTACCTGTCATCTTTTTCAGGCTTTATTAACCGTCGAACTCACTTTATTTATGGGGTTTGCACACCGCAAAGTATTTGTTTAGCTTTCTAAACAAATACTTTGCCGATGAGTAGATTGACTTTAGAAAAACCGAGTTTGACAGTAAGATAAATATAGACAGAATGTCGTTTGAATTCCATCTACCGTTTTCCTAGGAATGACTGAGCAACGTGATTCTGACTCACCGTCAACTGATTCTCAGCAATTGAGTAAACCGACCGATGGAGCAACTACCAAGTCGGTCGATAATTCCTGGACAAATCGCATTGGTGGTGTCTGGAACAAAGCAACAATACGTTTGACGCAACTTCTACCCGTAGAACAATTGGCACAGACGGTTGTTGAATGGTTTAGTGTGAGTGATACTCAGGTTGCAGAGATTTTAGAGAAAATCCGAGCTGAACTGCCAACCACAGAAGCCCTCTTAATTGGTAAACCCCAAGCCGGAAAAAGTTCCATTGTCCGAGGATTGACGGGAGTTTCTGCCGAAATTGTCGGTCAGGGTTTTCGTCCTCACACGCAACACACCCAACGCTATGCCTATCCTTCCAATGACCTGCCCTTACTGATTTTTACTGATACGGTAGGGCTAGGTGATGTCAAAAAAGATACTCAAGCAATTATTCAGGAGTTAGTTGGCGATTTACAACAGGAAACTCGTTCCGCCAGAATCCTGCTTTTGACGGTTAAAATCAATGATTTTGCAACTGACACGCTACGACAAATTGCTCAACAGTTGCGCCAGAAGTATCCAGACATTCCCTGTCTGTTGGTAGTTACTTGCTTGCACGAAGTTTATCCTGGCGATACCGTCGATCATCCCATTTATCCGCCAGATTATCAGGAAGTCAATCGTGCATTTGCCGCCATGCAACAAGCTTTTGCAAAAATAGCAGATCGCTCTGTACTCATTGACTTTACCTTAGAAGAAGATGGCTACACTCCGGTATTTTATGGCTTAGAAGCACTGCGAGATTCCTTGGCAGAACTACTCCCACAAGCAGAAGCCCAGGCGATTTATCAGCTATTAGATCGAGAAGAATCTGGGAAGCAACTTGGCAACCTTTACCGAGATGCTGCCCGCCGTTACATTTTGCCATTTGCGATTATGTCTGCCACCCTCGCCGCTGTACCTCTGCCATTTACTACAATGCCTGTACTCACTGCCTTGCAAGTATCAATGGTGGGTCTGTTGGGTAAATTATATGGGCAAACAGTTACGCCATCTCAGGCGGGAGGCGTTGTCAGTGCGATCGCAGGTGGTTTTTTAGCACAGGCAATTGCCCGGGAGTTAATTAAATTTATACCAGGTATTGGTAGTGCGATCGCAGCCTCTTGGGCAGCCGCTTATACCTGGGCACTAGGGGAAGCAGCCTGCGTTTACTTTGGTGATTTAATGGGAGGTAAGAAACCCGATCAAGAGAAAATTCAACTGGTGATGCAAGAAGCATTTAAAGCGGCGCAAGAACGGTTTAAGGGAATCAAACATTAGGGGTAGTTGTTGGGGTTTCCAACAAGTAGACCTTCACTTGCTGCGGCTGCATTCAATTCAGAATGGCAAACTGTTAGCTATGCAGAGGGCATTTACCGCACGACCAGCCCCTAGCTGAACTGCATCGTAGCCTCGTAACCCGTATGCTTCAGCTAATACCACTGTGCTTGCCAATCCAGTTACGATCGCCTTTGGTGATGAATTTACCTACCACATCATCAGGCTTAATAGGCTTATTTGAATCCTCTTGTTGGGTGTCAAAGTTACAAGCGATGATGCTGTAGTTGACTGTGGCGCTCTCAGATTTAGAGTTAGAGTTGTAAATGCCGCCACCCTTGCCAAACTCTTCTCCACCAGAACTGAGTTCGATCCCGAAAGCTTTATTGTGCCTGATAATGCTGTTGCCCACAGTTAAGGTGGCATTATTGTAGATGCCACCACCAAAGTGTGCCTGATTGCCAGTTATATTGCTATAACTCACCTTAACGATGCCTAAGCCATCGTATGTAATAGTAGCTGTCAAATCAGTGCCTTTAGTAAATTCCACTATCTTGCCAAAGTCTTGGTCAGCATCATTGTAGATGCCACCGCCGGCTGTTCCTGCCGTATTGTCACGAATACTGCTATAACTCACAGTAACAATACCTAATGTATTGTACCTGCTGGACTCGTTAAAGCTAGGGTAAGAGATGCCGAACTCGTTAAAGCTAGAATTGTAGATGCCCCCACCGTAGTCTTTGGCATCGTTATCACTGATAGTGCTGTAACTCAGCGATAGAGTGCCATTATTGTAGATGCCGCCTCCAGTGGATGCAGAATTGTCATTGATAGTGCTAGCGATCGCCGTCAGGTTGCCATAAGCTACACTATCAGGCGATTTGTAGCCAGGATAGGTAAAGCCTCCGTTATAGATACCGCCGCCGCCTTCGATTGCCGTGTTGCCACTAATGCTGCTATTAGTCACGGTTATAATACCAAAATTATAGATCCCGCCGCCGTCTGCCCCTGCTGCATTGCCACTAATGATGCTGTTACTCACGTTTATAGTGCTGGAGGTGGAATTAGGACCATACTGTTCGGTATAATTATAAATACCGCCGCCATCTGCCTCTGCCGAATTGCCACTAATGATGCTATTAATTAGAGTTATAGGGCTAGGGGTTAAGCCGGAGAAATTTGTGATAGCGCCGGTGGTATCATAGCTCCCACCGCCGTTAATGCCATCATAGATCCCACCGCCGCTGCCTTTAAGTGCCGAGTTACCACTAATGATGCTATTACTTACGGTTGTGTCAAGGAGTGGGCTGTAACCGTTAATATAAATGCCGCCACCGTTAGAACTTGCCGAGTTGTCACTAATGCTGCTGTTATTCACTGATAGAGTACTGACGTAGATGCCGCCGCCATCCTCTGCTGTGTTGCCACTGATGATGCTGTTGTTCACTGTTGTTATAGTGCCATCGCCATAGATGCCGCCGCCACCATACTTTGCTGTGTTGTCAGTGATGGTGCTGTTGTTCGCGGTCAGGCTGCTACCGTTGTAAATGCCGCCACCACGGTTATTTGTAGTGTTTTCAGTGATGGTGCTGTGGTTTACCGTCAGGCTGCCAGCGTTGTAAATGCCCCCGCCAGCGTCATCCTCTGCTGTGTTGCCAGCGATGGTGCTGTTGTTCACGGTTGCTGTTGTTATAGTGGCATTGTTATAGCTGATGTATATGCCGCCGCCGCCATACTTTGCTGTGTTGTCAGTGATGGTGCTGTGGTTCACGTTCAGGCTGCCACTGCTTTGGATGCCGCCGCCATAAGAGTCTGCTGTGTTGCCGGTGATGGTGCTGTTGTTCACTGTCAGGCTGCCAGTGTTGTAAATACCGCCGCCCTCACCAAGGAGGTATCCATTGTAGATGTCTGCTGGGTTGCCTTTTGCTGTATTGCCAGTGATGATGCTATTGTTCAAGGTAAGGACGCCTTCATTGGAGATAGCACCACCTCCTCCGGCATTTTTGTAGCTATTGGTAATAGTCAGCCCATTGATTGCAGATGTTACACCTTTGCCAATGTCAAAAACACGGTCAGCACTATCATCCTTAATAGTTAGTAAGCTCGGACATCTGCCTTCAATTGTAAGGTCATCTGTAATACTCAAACCACTACCAGTCAGACTGATGGTATGAGCTAGCCCATCAGTAAACAGTCCACCAAAATTGATGATGTCTTTTCCTGTCAGGGTATTGGCATCTAGAACTGCCTGCCGCAGTGAACCTGCACCACTGTTCTTAGTACTCGTGACGGTAAATATAGACATTGATCCGACTCCAATTTTTTGACCTTGTATAAAAATTGATATCAAGACTCATGTTGATACTACTACGAGTCTGCAACAATTTTTTCTGCTCAACATTATTGGACTTTTTTTAAGGCATGAAAATTATAGCGATCTCAGTAGACCGCTTCATAAAATTGTCAGAGAGGGAATAAGTTTCGTCTGCTTTAAGTGAGTCTATGGCTTTGGGATAAGCCGTTTTCCTACACCTTCTCCTTTGCTGCTGGCACAATGCCAAACTTATTTAAACCTGCATCGATTACTCTAAGTGTTTTAAAATCCTCTTCTGGTAAAGGATAGCTGCTACTATTCAACAAACCCCCACTTACAACAGGCTGCTTTTCCAAAAAAGAGAAAGCTTGGCGAAACTGATGCGGTTTAGCTTTAATCGGTGAATCAAAGTGGCAGGGAATAATCCACTCGAAGTCCCAACTTGCAACTTTATCAGCCCAGTTAATGGTTTCCTTCGGTGCGCGATTGAGAATCAGCGTCTGTAAAATTGGTGCGACAAACAAACGCCCATCACCTCGCAGGGCATCAAACGATCGCTGCCAATCTGACTGCCATTTAAAAGGATACAATCCAAAATAAGCTTTCCTTGAGCGTTCTGGGGCTTTTAAGGAATCTTGTAACACCTGACTCCATCGGCGTATATCTAATGCCCTTGGTTGGAAGTACAAAGCAAACAGACAGATGCGTTGCCAACCCTTACGGCGATTTACTTGACTATCGACAACAATATCAGAAGCATAATCCTTGGCGTGGAATAATAAAGGATATGGATCTAAGAGAACGATCGCAGGTGGATCTTCTGGGATCGAAAGCACAGAATCTGTGACTAAAAGAGTATGCGATCGCTTGTGGAAAAAAGCAACTTCTGCAAACCTACCAGGGCCAAGTCCGATGGGGCCTAGTATTGCATAATCAAACTCGTCAGTAAAGGGTGTTTTGCTGCTATCTTCTGGAAGTACTTGAGTTCGTTTTGGGGGTAAGCCAAGCCAGCTAAGGGGGAGATTTAACGGGAAACTCCACTGATGGGGAGCCACAAACACCTGTGCAGTCGGAAAGTATCTGGCGAAGGGGCCAACGAAAACTTTGTGTTCTATACCAGAGATAGTTGGCAAGATGATGTACTTAATGTCGCCATATTCTGCTACCAACTCATTCACAAGTCTGATGCACTCTGGGGTTGGTGCAACAGGTGCATAGACGAGAAGACCCCCAGTTTCCAACTTCACAACAGTCATGCGAATCGGTATAACAACGTAGAAAATGCCCTGAATCTGGTCAAAATTCCAGATTGTGTCCTTAAGGACTTCTTGACGAATTGTTTGCCGCCTACCATAGGGGTAGAGTGGCACAACAGGCCATAATCCCCAGGAAAAATCCTTTGGATAAATCTGTTGTGTATTGACTATGCGTTCATCATCAGCCACTCTGCAACCCCCTCCAAATTCCCAATACTCAAATTGTTTTTATTTGCTCTCCAACTTCATAGAGAGTAAATTGTTGAGATAATAATACCAATTTGTAATTCAGGGTAACTGAAACTTTTATGGGGAATGGGGAATGGGGAATGGGGAATGGGGAATGGTAGTCACATAACCATGACATAAAGTCAGAGTTAACTTAGAGACAAGTCAGAGTTAACTTAGAGACAAGTCACTTGGCGGTGTGGTAGCAATGGACTTGACGATTAGGTCATAGTGACCGGATATCGCTTCTTCCCAAGTCGAGTAGAAACGTTTTTCACGATCGCAACTCCCTCCAGTTACCAATGACTCAAAAATTTTGGGTTGTTCGGCAGTCCCGATATTTATTCCAAGAAATACAGTTGAAACACTGATGCAATCATGAACAACAGAAACGATAACTTGTGTGTTAGCTGTATTGCGCCAGACTGCCCATTCCTCAAAATCAACACTAACAGGTGTGTGTCCCTCTAACTTGTAGTAGCGAGTCATATTAGGGGAATTATTTTACACAATTCTTGGAACAGTAGATTTACTACTTTACTCATTAGTTTACCTTGGATGTGCTTACCACCTAGCAGCTTCTCACCTTGTTCGCTGACATTAGCTTTGAGAGAGTCACGGTAGTTAATCAACTCCCTGGTCAGTTCGTTTTCTGGTAGCCTTCCGGTTTCGACGCCGGTTAGGACGTACTGCCACAGGCTGATCCGGCATAGGGATGAACCGCTAGCCTTTTCTACAAGCTTATCCCCCGACTGTTCTAAGACAGTACCCATACCCAAACGCATTTTGAAAGTGTCGCGGCTGCGGTTGCGTTTAATTCGTTTGGTATCGCCGGCTAAACGTCGGACTGTGGTTTGTCCGTCTTTGCGATCGCGCTCCGTTTTCTTGACTTCGCGGACTTCGTACTCAATAACGGGCCTGCCATTGACACCGAGGAACGACTCAAAGGGGTAAATTCGAGTCAGCAGCCGCGATCGCACTCGCAACCCAAAACCGAATTTGTCAAACACGCTCATGTAAAGCTTGAATTCATTCAGAGAAAGCATTTCAGTGATTCTTGCTTCCAAGTGCTGCTCAAAAAGTGAGATATCGCACATCCAGCCAGCGTGTAACTCTAAGATTGGGTCAAACTCAATTTCATAGTCTTGGGCAATGGAAATTTTATAGCGATTTTCAATTCGGGTTTTGGCAGCGGGCGAAATTTCGAGCCTTTTAGCTAACCATCCCCAAAGTGGTGGTAGTAATCCTGGTTTGGTAGATGCACTCTTGGTGTGAGCCATTTCTGGAAACTGCCAAGCGAGAAGCTGCCTAGCATAATTCACAATTGGCGATTGAACGCGGTTGAGGTGTTCGAGTTGCTGACAGAGGTCGCGGAGTTCATCGATGGGTTCGGGGCGGTGCATGAGAAAGTATCTCATGTTTAATTCCCCAGTTTCCAGCCGGTGATCTGGATCGTGTCCGTAAGCGGCCATTGCTAAAGCATCAGCAGGGTCACTTTTATTCGGGAGGTTTTTACCACCCCGATAACGTCTGAGTTCGACGTGACCAACCCAGAGGATTTTGATTTTTAACTTATTGAGGATGGACGCCCACAGTCTTGAATAGTGGTTTCCGGTTGGTTCTAAGATTGCGTAATCTGGCTTGACAACTGATAGATAATTGGCAAAGTCAAACGCTGATTTTTGCTTTTTTTTAGCATCAGGATTGGAGTAAAAAGCCGGATATAAACTTGATGCTTTATTTCTGGTTTTATTCCAATATGCTTGTAATCCACCCTTGGGATATTGTGTTAAAATATGGCAAGTTACGCTTGATTTACTAACATCAATACCCAAAATTGTTGATTCTGTTTTCATGGTTCTGCGTTGCTAATGGTGGATTTCAAGGACTGGCATCCTTTGGATATCCCGAACTTAATAGCGCACGAATCACCCTAACGCCCCACACGCTTAGGGGCGCGATTCAGGAGTAAACGCATTCGGGGAATTAACTAGAGTTGTGTCGCGCATGAATTACAGAACGCCGCACTTGGGCAGCGCAATTCGTCATGAACGCCGCACTTTCTCTAATTAACTTGCGGATGCTTTGGACACAACCCGCAACGGTGGCTACGAGGCCACCGTTTCGGCTAGTGTGTCAGCTAGCCCACGCTGTGGTTAGCGCGATCGCAATTAATCAATTACGATTCATCAGGCGGTTATTCCTCGTTGCAAATAGGTAATTCAACTGGGAGTCGGGTATCGTCTAGAAGCTGTACCAAGTCAAATAAATCTTCATTAATAGACTCATTTGATCCAGCCGTTGCTAATTCAAGTTCTCCGATATCGTCAATCAATTGATTCAATTGAGCTTTAGCTTTGAGTAGTTTGTGGTAGGTAAGGTAGTAATCCCAGGCTGGATCTGGTTCTGGAATATTTGAAGTTTTAGTCATTTTAAAAATGGTTGTTTGTTTCTTCAATTTTTAACTTGTCATTTCGTTCGAGTAATTCTAATATCCTCGAAGCTATGAATGAGCGATCGTAATGAGGAATGCCATTTGCAGAAAGTGAGAAGAGTAAAATTTTGATTTCTGCTTCTAGTTCTGTATCTATACTCAGGGCTTTAAAAATTGCAAGCATACACCTTGCATAAGCTCTTACCTGTTTATGGGTTAATTTTCCTGAATTATGATTGCAAGCAATTCCTTCCAGAATAATTTTCAACCCTTTAGTTTCACCATTAAAACCAAACATTAAACTTCTGATTCTCCTAAGAACTTCACAGCACCAGCAAGAATTTCTAATTTTTTAGCTGCATCAAGTTCGTAATCAGTCATGCTAATTATGGGATAATCATGATTTTTATATCTCAGCTTCATGTGCCGTATATACATATCTGAATAGCCAAATGCACCAGGAATAATTTGCTCTTTAACCATTAAAGTTCGTTCATTGGCTGGAATATCTTTAGAAGAGAAACCATGTTTGTTTTCTTTGTCTAAATCGTAATAAGTAATAAACTCTATGCTTTTGTTCATGATTGTGTGATATTTTTTACTTGTTTGGATCAATTAATCAATTGCGATCGCTTCCAGCGATCGCAATTGATTTGAGCTATCCTTGGGTAACTCCCTGGTGTTGGGGTAGGTCGAAAACTACCTCAAACACTCCTCCACCTTGGCGAAAAATACTAGCCATTGCATCAGCATCAGAGCGAGTGCGAAGTCGCACAAGGCAAACATTTTCACCAGTGGGGAGACGCTTAAAAATTGCCCACGGTCTTAATTGGTCGCGGTAATTCATAATTCAAAATTTTTAATTGTGCAAAAAAAGACCAGCAAGAATTGCTACCAACTTTTACTGGTGCGGTTACTTAATAAAATCGGATCTCCAAGCAAAAACGATTATTTCATAGGCGATACCTCTGTGATGACTGAAAGGCTTTGCCCCCAACGGACTTGATTAATCAGCGCTTCGATTAATCCCTCTCTGTCAGCCACAGGTAAGGAGCTATTAGCTTGATGACCGACTACATATATCTCTTCGCGGCAGCGTCCAGGGGCTTCGTCGCACAACTGAATTGCCAGAGCCGAAATTAAAAACAGCTTTTCGCGTTTGGTCATCTGCTCAAAAGTCGTGCCGTACTCCGACTGGAGGGATTCGAGCAAGGAGCCGTCGTTTACGGTGTAGCTGGTGAAATACCCTATTGACTTGGACATTGGTACAATCTCCTTACTGATAAAATCCATTTGTTGTGTCGGTGATCGCCACTCCGGATCAGGGACGGTAGGCGATCGCCTTTTCAATAATTAGGTTTCCTCCTCGTCCTCCTCATCCTCGTATTCCTTCTCGCCGATGATGATGGTCACGCCGTCATCTACAGATTTGAAATCAGTAATCGCAAACTCAACATCGTCAACGTTTTTGATAGTTACCTCTGTTGCACCGGGGTAGTGCTTTAGGTTTTCAATCAGTTCTAAAACTGTGGTTGTCATCTGGTTTCCATAAGTTTGTGTGCAGACATCAAAGTATCACCGCGCGGCAAACTCGTTACCGCGCTCAGTTCTCGGTGATGGAGAGGGTGTTTCCGCGCCGGGGCTAATGCAATGGTGCGGGTGCTTGCTCCTGAATATGCCCTCACAGGCTCAATGGCAAGGGTGAGGGGGGAGCTTAAAAAAGTATTTTGCTAATGCAGAATACATAATGTATATTAAGCATGAGCAGAATTATTGTCAAGCATTTTGCTCATGCTTAATTATTCTGCTCATGTAAAATGGAGGGAAATCTATGGATTGTGTAAATGGGAAGAACGAAAAAATCGGCGGAAGACGTAACGACAGTGGGACTCAAACTAAGTCAGAGCGCATGGGAGGAGTTGCAAAAAAAAGCCAAAGCAATGGGACTATCGAGATCAGCGCTAATAGAGAAGATAGCGACAGGGGAAATCCAGATTGGAAGCTCGTCCCAATCAGGGACACGACTGCTGGGAAAATCATAGAGCGCCTGGAAGCCTTAGAGAAGCGGCACTTAGAATACGTTCATGCTCACCAAGCTCGGTTAAAGGCGCGGCTGGGAGAAAGTGAAGAAGCTGAAAATGAATTTAAGGAAGAGACAAACCAGATAAAAAGCGACATTTATTACCTGGTAACTCACGAAGAGAGCGGAGATGACGTAATAGAAGTTAAATAAAACCGTCCTGCCCACTGTGGCTAGGGCGGTTTTGTTTTGTGAAGGGGGTGCGAAGTTTACAAATGCGGGATTTCCCGATGTCTCTACCAGGACATTGCCCGCATCGTGGAATTGAACATCTACCTTTCAGTTCCTGTGTACATTCTAATTAACCTTCTACTCAACCTTTGCATTATCTATTACTGCATAGTCGCTTTAATAGCACTGTTTAAGTATGTTCGTTGCGAGTGGCAAGCCTTTACATCCAAGCTCACCAGTCAACCACGGGGTAGAGTATCCAACTCATACCGCAATGACCCCAGAAACAGATACCTACAAACTGATCTACTAACCTTGCTCAAAGGTGACGTGGCATCCGCCAAAAGACTTTTGGCACAGCAGCGGCGAAAAAACCCAGGTCAGTCAGATAACTGGTATTTAGAGAAAGTTATTTATGACCTAGAGCGCGATCGGAGATAACTAACTGCGATCGCGGTGTGGGGGGGATGAGGGGGATTTGTGCGATCGCGGTAACTAATGACTAATGACTAAACAAAAAACCTCAAAACTAGAATCAGCCAAACTCCTCGCCCTGCTTGAGTTAGAGGGATTAATAGAATTTATCCGCACAACAAACCCAGACTTAAATCCCGCTCAGGTCTGGACGCTAACAGCATTTGTATTGAATCAAATGCCACAGCTATTCCAAGAGAACCCCGAACTGTTCAATCGGCTAAAAGTTGTAGCAACAAAAGTAATTCAGAAGCGGGTGTAACCAAAAAAACCAAAAAGCCACCAAAAGATTAGCGGTCTAGGTGGCTCCTTGAAAAATAACTAATAGTATTATGGCAGAAAATAGTTTTAAAAACAATCTTTCGTGGACGGAAGCACACGACGCATACTGTTACCAACACCATATTCCACCCGCCGCAAAAACTCTCTGGCAGTGGCTAATAAGGCAAGGCGAAATAGCCAGTGAGATCGAGCCAGATTTATCAGAATTTAATGCTTGGGTGGCAAAAGTTAGAGGTAAACCCTATGCTCACAATTACCTCAAAAAGATATTTGACATACTAGTATCATGCCGTGTCTTGCAAGTAATTAAACAATATTCTTGGAAGATAACCAAGTTACTTGTTAGACCTATTGCATGGTTAAATCCACCTAAGAAGGTGCGATCAAAAAAATTATATAACCATAACTCTAGTTACAATTCACAACCCTCAAATGACATCTCCACTGAAGACGGGCTTAACAGCAGCAGCAATAGTCTTACTCCAACTACAGACGAATTTATAGAGTTATCAAGACAACACGAGATACTTACAACGTGTGCTGAGTACGAAATATACTTTGACCCTAATAAACGAACAACCAGACATCTATTTGAGTTTGATATTGAAGATGTCCGCAACGCTTTAAAGCACTTTGTTAAGCGTGGCGGACATCCAGAAATTCGCGATTCTCAAGCATGGTTAATTAGCTGTTTACGTGAGTGTTACTGGCAAGATGAAACGTTTACTTTATCTGGATTTATCGAAACTTTGAAATCTTGGTTCCCTAGTAACCTTCCAAGGGATTACTAGGGAATAACTGCATAAAAAAACTGCCCTCTTCTGAGAGCAGCGACCATAATAAGGGACTTGCGAAAAAATAAAGTACCAGCCATTCGAGAATATTTAGGAAGCGCGGA
>NZ_JABXKL010000065.1 GCF_017114995.1 Nostoc sp. NMS9
TTTACGCTTTTGCTCACTTTTATCTAACTTCTGAAAAAATGGGCGAACCGGGAGTGATTACTTAATATTGATAATTATTAAATAATTTTTTCTTATTTATTCGCTTAACTTTCTTAACTTTCTTAACTTTCTTAGAATAATTACTTCTTAACTGTCTTAACTGACCTTGAACATATATTTAATTAATGATATATCTTTAGTTGCAAAAATAATTTCCTTTAAGGAAAACTCTATGCCTACAAACACAGTCAAAACAGTGGATGCCGGAGCGGTACCATTCTTTGCGCGTTTCTTGGAAGAGCAAGCTACTGAAGGAACAGATGTTCCTTGGACTTACAAGTTTCCTTCAGATTTGGAAGACAAATAATTTAGTTTTCTGCATCTGAAAGTACCTTTCTGATCGGGAAGATACCTTGTAATTGGCTTCATCCGAATTTAAGGGAGTAGCAATTATCAAATAACTAAAAACTACTCTTAACGACGCGATCGCTTTCATATTACCTTATCCATAACATGGAGGTGATTGCTTTTTTTAGACCCCTAAATTCTTCAAAAATTTAGGTTATAGAAAGCAATTCTTTTGCTATTCATTAATAGCTACCTCCTAAAAATTATCAAAGAAAATATATTTTATGCATCTGTCTCATGATGTTGTTTTATTAATCACCCACAGTGGTGATTTCTTCACAATAGATAGAGTGGCAAAAGCCTTATCAAAAAAAGGGGTGCAACCATTTCGTCTAGATACTGATAAATTTCCTCTAGAAGTGCAATTAACAGCACATTTTGATAAGTCTAAAAGCTACCACACTATAGAATGTAACAACCACTCTATCAGCACAGAGCAGGTGCAAGCTGTTTGGTTACGCCGCATTTGGGAACCACAACTGAGTCAAGAATTAGCGCCAAAGTTCCGAGAAGCTTGCGTTAGAGAATCACAAGCAACTTTAGATGGTTTTTGGGACAGCCTCAAGGGAGCTACATGGGTAGATAATTTAGAGCGGATAGATTATGCAAGTAACAAGCTGCGTCAACTACGGATTGCGTCTGAAGTAGGTTTTGTTATTCCCCAGACTCTTGTCACCAACAAAGCCCAAGCAGCACGAGAGTTTTTTCAGCAAGTCAAGGGCAAAATGGTGAGCAAGCTCTTAACTGTTCTTTCCCGCAGTATGGAAGCTAACTCCTCGTTTTTTCTGTACACCAGCATCGTCAAGGAAGAAGACTTACAAGATGCCGAGTCACTGCGCTATTGCCCAATGGTTTTTCAAGAGCAAATTCCAAAGCAACAGGAATTACGGGTAGTGTATGTGAATGGTAATGTATTTGTGGGGGCGCTAAATGCAGATATGTATGCAGCAGCCAAAGTTGATTGGCGTAAACCTGGTGTTGAGGTTGGCGCATGGCAACATCACCAACTTCCTGATGAAGTAATTCATCGTCTCAAAGCCTTTATGGGGAAATTTGGGCTGTTGTTTGGAGCGTTAGATTTCATCGTCACACCATCAGGCGAATACGTCTTTTTGGAAATCAACCCTGTAGGGGAGTGGGGAATGCTGGAAAAGGATTTAGAATTACCCATTGCAAGTGCGATCGCAGATGCCCTACTTCAAAGAAAGAATGAATGATTAAGAAATTTAATACTAGCCTGCGGCAAGCCACCCAAAGGGTGTCTACATACTTCACACTTCATACTTTTTATGACCGTATTAATAGTCACGTTTAGTAAAGACAACGAAAGCATTCCTCTAGTCATCAAAGAAATTGAGGATAGAGGAGAAAAAGCATTTCGGTTTGACACAGACAGATATCCCACCGAAGTCAAACTAGATATTTACTCCGGCGATACTGAACGGGTAATTATTACTGATGGCGAACAGAAGCTAGATTTGAGTGAGGTGTCCTCAGTTTGGTATCGGCGGATGCGCTACGGGCAAAAAATCCCTGACTCAATGGACAAGCAATACAGAGATGCGTCAATTAACGAATGTCGCGCCACTGTCAGGGGTATGATTGCCAGCCTTCAGGGATTTCACTTTGATCAAATGTCCAATGTAGATCGGGCTAATAATAAGCAACTACAATTGCAAGTTGCACGAGAAGTTGGTCTTGTAACTCCACGTACTCTGACTTCAAACAATCCAGAAGCAGTCAAGCAATTTGCTCAAGAATGTAAGCAAGGTATAGTTACCAAGATGCTTTCTTCCTTTGCTATTTATGGTCAGCAGGGGCGAGAAAACGTTGTGTTTACCACTCCAGTTACAAATGATGATCTGGAGAATATGGAAGGACTGCGTTTTTGTCCGATGACCTTTCAAGAAAATGTGCCCAAGGCGCTGGAGTTGCGGACAACTATTGTCGGACACCGCGTATTTACTGCCGCAGTAGATTCCCAAAGCTTGTCAGGATCTACTTACGACTGGCGCAAAGAGGGGAGAGCCTTAGTCAAAAATTGGCAACCCTACGACTTGCCAGAAGATATTGAGAAAAAACTGCTCAAACTGATGGCTTATTTTGGCTTAAACTATGGAGCAATTGATATTATTGTCACCCCCGATGGTCGGCATGTATTCCTCGAAGTTAACCCAGTCGGGGAATTTTTTTGGATGGAAATATATTCACCACACTACCCCATTTCGCAGGCGATCGCAGAAGTATTACTGACTAATAAAAATTAGGGGATTGAGCTTTGTGTATTTTTCTTGTCTTCTATCCTATAGGTACTCAGTTGAAAAACACGTTTGCAGTAGCGTCCTGTAGAGAAAAGTAGCTGCTACCGCGTCTACATCCCCTACCACTTTGAAAGTTGTTAATGAGATTTTCCTATTAACTTTGTTGATATTAAATTCCTTATTTTAAATTACGGATTATTGATATTTGGAGATTAAATCCTTGTGATAAACCTAGTAAATACACAAACAGTTTTAACATTTGATGGGGTAAATGATTATATAGATTTTGGCAGAAACGATATTGGCGGCGTTTTCGCTCAAGGGAGTTCAGCTTTTACGGTTTCAGGATGGGTAAATCCACATGAACTAACAAATAAAGCCACTAGTTACGGGACGCGCAATGTATTTTTTGCCCGTTCTTCAGAGAGATACAGCGATAATTTTGAATTCGGCATCAGTGAAACAGGAAGCCTGGATGTCTACATTGATGAAAGTGTTAGCAAGGGTATCAAAACATTCGGGCAAGGAGAACTAACTATAGGACAATGGCACTTTTTTGCTATTGCTTTTAATAATGGTCAACTAGCCGTATATCTTGACGCTCATGAATACAACGATTCTCTTAGAGGTTCATCTTTAAACAAAGCAACAAGTTCTATAACTCTGGGAGCAACGTTACATAAACAGGTATACTTCAAAGGACAATTAGCAAACATTAGTGTTTGGAATTATCCCTGTACTCAAGCACAAATTCAGACTCATCGTTGTGGGCTAATAGTCGGAGATGAATCAGGATTAGTGGCTTACTGGAAATTAGACGAAGGGCAAGGTACAACTGTCAAAAACCAAACTGGAAAGTCTTATCAAGGAAATTTTCGTGGTAATCCTATTTGGACTTTAGCAGAAATTCCATTCGCAACACAATCATCAAATCCAGTTCCATTTGCAGCAGAATCATCCAATCAAGAAAATATTCAAGAAGACATCCAAACTGAGATAGCAGTTATTCCTGAAGAAAATATCTCACCACTAACTACAAATTTATTAGCAGCAACGGTATCGTTAGTAAGCAACGACGAAAACCAACCAAAGGAAATTCAACAGACAGAAATAAACAGCGAAGAATCCGAGATTATTCCAACCGCGATCGCTCTCGGGGCCCATGACGAGGAAACCAAAACAGACCAAACTGAAGATCCCGTCAATATCCAACAAGCACAAATATTAATTCAGGAGGAATCGCCAGAAACTATGAATACAAAAGCCCGTCCCAAATATAAAATACTTTCCATTGATGGAGGCGGTATTCGGGGCATTATTCCTGCATTACTCCTAGCAGAAATTGAAAGGCGGACACAAAAACCTATATTCAGTTTGTTTGATTTAATTACTGGCACTTCCAGCGGCGGAATTTTAGCACTTGGACTAACTAAACCCCGATTAAGTTCCGATGTATCTGATAACTTGCCAGTAGCTGAATACACTGCGGAGGATCTCCTACAGTTATTTCTTGAGTATGGGGTAGAAATATTTTATGAGCCGTTGTTTGAAAGACTACTTGGCCCATTAGAGGATATATTTCTCCAGCCAAAATATCCTTCCGAAAGCAGAGAAGAAATTTTCAGGCAATATTTTGGTAACGCGCCTCTAGAAAATAATCTTAAAGAAGTTTTTGTAACGAGTTACGATATCGAGCAGCGAATTCCGATATTTTTTACAAACAAACTAGAAAAACAGCAAATAGAATCTAAGAATTTTCAGAAGTTATGTGGGGGTTTTTCGCTTCTAGATGCAGCATTGGCAACTAGTGCCACTCCGACTTATTTTGCTCCTCATCGGATTGTAAACCCCCACAATAGCGGCATCGCCTATACTTTAATCGATGGTGGAGTATTTGCTAATAACCCAGCCCATTTAGCTATTTTAGAAGCACAAATTAGTAGTAAACAAAAAGCACAAAAAGTCCTCAATACAGAAGATATTTTAGTAGTTTCTTTAGGTACAGGTTCGCTGACGAGTGTCTACCCTTATAAAGAAGTCAAAAATTGGGGACTTTTGCAATGGGGAAGACCACTTTTAAATATTGTGTTTGACGGTGGTAGTGAAGTGGTAGCTGGAGAATTAGAACAGTTGTTTGAACCTAGTGATAAAGAAGCTAAAAGTTTTTATTATCGTTTTCAAACATTGTTAGATAGTGAACTAGAAGAAATAGATAATACCAAACTCCAAAATACTCGTCAGCTACAAGCTATAGCCCATCGATTAATATCTCAAAAAAGTCAACAAATCGATGAATTGTGTAGTCTTTTGTTGGGATAAATCAGATTTTTTATATCTTGCACCAGTTAGTTGGTGCAAGATGTAAGATTTTTAATTTCTTCACAAAAGAAATTAGTAATGACTCTCTTAGTCATGTTTTCACTTTATAAGGATTGTAGGTAAGTACAATGGATGAACTCGTCAAAAAAATTTCCGGTTTAGGCCTTCCTGGCATACTTTTCGTGATAGCAACGGCTGCATCAGGGGGTAGTGTCGCCGCCGTTGTCACTATGCTTTCATCGCTGGGCGGGCCTTTAGGCCTCTTAGGAGGTTTAGGCTTGCTTGGGCTGGTAGGTATTTTAGGGGAATATATAGCGGGATTTGGAATTGAAAACGTTCTCAAGCTCATCTATACAGAACGTAGCAAAACTGAATCTGTCAGATTTCTTCTCAAAGAAATTCAAGAATTGCCCATTTCAGATGAGTTAAAACTCAAACTGAAACATCATATTAGCCCAGTAGTCGTTACTGAGCCTGACCAAGGCCCTTTTCCGAGAACAGTCGAAATTGTTGATGAAGAACCATTGACCTAGTGCATTCGATTTGATCCCCCCTAGCCCCACGCCAGTCGCTACCCTGCCTTAACACTGACAGCGTAGCTTGCTTCCCCGTAGGGGTACAAGTCGGGAAACCCACTCACAGCGCTGGCTCCCCTTAAAAAGGGGGGAAATTTAATTAAATTCCTCCTTAAAAAGGGGAATTTAGGGGGATCTACAAATCTCAAATACAACACCATAAAAGTTTTCAGACATTCTCTAAAAGGAAAAATGACCTCTGAGTCTAACTTAATTCTCAAAGGCCATTTCAAAATTCCTAGTGTAATTAGTAACGGCTACATTTTTAGAATATGCAAACTCCATCTGTGCGTGAGCAAAACACAACAAATCCTTTTTCAGCCTTGATTCAATTTTGGCAGGATGTGAAAGTAGTTGCTCAACCTTATTGGTATCCAACAAAAGCAGAAGGAAGAGCATTTTCAGATGTGATTCGCTCATGGGGAATGCTCATTCTCTTAGTATTATTAATAGTCGTAATTGTCAGTGCAAATGCTGCAAATAGTTACTGGAATCGCTATGTAATTGATATTGTTATTGAACAGAGAGACCTTGATAAATATAATAGTACTTTATGGCTTTCCAGTCTCATTATCGTAGGGATGGTATTATTAGTAACTCTTTTGAGATATGTCAGAAAAAAAATAATTCTTGACTGGTACAAATGGCTAAATAATCATGTTTTAGAAAAATATTTAAGCAATCAAGCTTATTATAAAATAAATTTTAAATCTGATATAGATAATCCAGATCAACGCTTATCTCAAGAAATAGAACCCATTACTAGTATTGGCTTGAGATTCTCATCTTCTTTACTAGAAAAATCTTTAGAAATGGGAAGTTCTTTGATAATTCTCTGGACAGTTTCTTCACAAATCGCAATTTATTTAGTTATTTATACAATTGTAGGTAATTTAATAGCTGTTTACTTGAATCAAAGAATAAATAAAGTTAACCAAGAAGAACTTGCATTTAAAGCAGATTTTGCCTATTGCTTAACTCATGTTCGTAATCACGCTGAATCAATCGCTTTTTTTCAGGGAGAAGATGAAGAATTAAATATAATTCAGCGCCGATTTAATAATGTTTTAAAAACTGCTGAACGCAGGCTGAGTTTAGAGAGAGGACAAGACGCTTTTGGTAGAGCATATCAGTCTGCCATTAGCGTATTCTCGATGTTCATTCTTACACCTTTATTTCTTCAAGATCAAATTGATTATGGACAAATTAACCAAGCTAGTTTTGCTTGCTTTATGTTTTCTAATGCTTTAGGAGAACTAATAGCCGAGTTTAGGATTTCAGGGCGATTTTCTGGCTATGTAAAGCGTTTAGCAGAGTTTTCAGATGCGCTACAGGCTGCTAGTAAACAACCAGAGAACGTCAGTACTATTCAAATTCTAGAAGAAGAACGTTTAGCTTTTGAGAATGTCACTTTACAAACGCCAAATTATGAACAGGTGATTGTTGAAAATTTGTCAGTTGCTGTTGGGCCAGGCGAAGGGTTATTGATTGTTGGCCCTAGTGGTAGGGGTAAAAGTTCTTTATTGAGAGCGATCGCTGGTTTATGGAATGCGGGAACTGGTCGTCTAGTGCGTCCTCCCCTAAAAGAAGTATTATTCTTACCGCAACGACCTTATATCATTTTAGGGACTTTGCGCGAACAATTGCTCTATCCTCACACAGAGAGGAAAATGAGCGATCGCGAACTTGAACACATTTTGCAACAAGTTAACCTGCAACACTTACTTAGCCGTGTAGACGGCTTTGATACAGAAGTTCCTTGGGAAAATATATTGTCTTTAGGAGAACAACAACGCCTCGCTTTTGCGCGGCTATTAATTACACATCCTAGTTTCACTATCTTAGATGAAGCAACGAGTGCTTTAGATTTAAATAACGAAGGTAATTTATATCAACAGTTACAATCAACGAAAACAACTTTTATCAGTGTTGGACATAGAGAAAGCTTATTTAATTATCATCAATGGGTGTTAGAACTTTCACAAGGATCTAATTGGCAACTTGTTTCTATGCCAGATTATCAATTGCAAAAAGGAATTGCTGTTAATCCATCACAAAAGGAGCAAATTACGATAGATATTTACCCGAAAAATGAACTCAAAATAAAACTAGAATCAGCAGCAATAGCCACAATTATAGGACTTTCTCATAAAGAGCTTCAGACATTAACAGATTATTCTCTTACTACTATCAGAACCAAAGCTAGTCAAGAAAAGTCTGTGACTACTAAGGATGGTGTAACCTACCGCTATAACAAAAACCCGGAGGTATTGAAATGGGTAATAGATTAAGCCTATATGCTTAAAGTCATCTTAAATAGCACGGGTTTACATCGCGGTTCCCTTGAAATTGGCTATTACATAGCGCCATCATATCGACAACAGGGATACGCGTCTGAAGCTACGAAAGCTGTGGTAGATTGGGTGTTATCTCAACCTAATGTGCAAAGCGTGACTGCTGGATGCGATCGCGATAATATAAGTTCAAAGCGAGTCCTAGAAAAAATCGGAATACAGCTTGTAGAATCACGAGATAAAATGCTGGTATGGAAATTATGCAAAACAGCTACGGTAAAGTAATTTTGTCTGCTTTAAAAAGAATAGTTTGACCTAATGTAATTACAAAAATCTTCAGGCGTTGAAATGAATAAGAGTTTAGTAACTATTTGTATATTTCAAAATAAGTGATGCTAACTAGAAAGCAAAAACAATTAGTTACTTATAAATCTATTACGATTTATGAAAAATATTACAAATTTCCTACCTTAAAAAATCCCAAACTAAAAAAACTTCAAAGAAAAATTAGAAAATGCCAAAGCTTAATTAAAGAAGGTACTAAATATTATTCTTATTTTTGGGGAATAATCAAATGGAAAAAAGAAATTAGTCAAGGAGAAACCTTAGCAAAGGTTAAATTATTAATTACAGATTATACTCAACTTCTGGATTTTTTGGAAAATTATAAAAATAGTTATCAAAATTTTTTATTAAAATTTATAGATGACTGGAAAAATCTGTTTAACCAAAAATATTATGAAATTAGAAAAGTAAATCAAGAAAGAAGTAAGCTAGAGATAAAGAATAATAAAGATTCTCAAATAATTGACAAGTTAAAATGGGAAGAAGAAGAAAATTTAAAATCTATTTTGTTGTTAAGTAATACTAACTTTTTAATATTAGAAAAAGTAAAACTACTCAGTGAAGGAATTAAAAATTTAGCAGAAGATACCAAAAATCAAAAGCAAGCTATTCAGAAAATACTTAAAGATATAGAGGTGTATCAAGAAATTTATGAATACCAAGTCAGAGCTACAAAAATTCGTCAAGAAATCGCAAAAATAGCTGAAACAGCAATTAATCTAGAAAAGTCTCTACAAGATTACTTTAGTCCGTTTCAATCTTTAATAGATGATGTAGTAAAAGTAGATGCAGATTTTTACGCAATTGTAGGAGAAATTCAAAATTTAGCAAGTAGTACTCTAAATTCTCAAGGTAATTTATTAACGATACAAGATACTAGTAATATGTCTCATGACATCCTCAATTTATTAGTGGCAAGTTATGATAAAAAAGATAGACTGCAAGATGCTTTTTTTCAGTCAAAATTATTAGATTTACAGGTTCATGACTTTGATTTAAGTAAAGATGAGATAACTTTAAATCAAGCGATTTACCTAATATCTAATTATATGTCTACTCAACTGGTTGCTCAAAAGAAAGTGCTAGGGATAGAAGAAACAGATATTGTTTCTTCTTATTCTCAGGATTTTATCGAAAAAACAGAATTGGCGGAACAACCTAATAATGATATTAAGTTTGCAACAAAATTTAAAAATAATTGGAATATTGATTACAGTAAATTGCAAAATCTTCTTACACAGTATAAGTGGCAAGAAGCTGATATTGAAACAGCTAAATTAATACTACAAGTCATGGGTAAAAATGATTGGAATGAAGTTTATAAAGAAGATATTCTTAACTTTTCATGTCAAGCTTTTCATAAAATTGATCAACTTTGGCAACAATACAGTCATGGTTACTTTGGCTTTAGTGTTCAGCAAAGTATTTGGAACGAAATAGGCGGTCAAATAGATTATGAAACAGAAAAAAGACTTGGCGATCGCCTGGGTTGGCGAAAAGAGGGAAATTGGTTAAATTACGACCAACTAACTTTTAAATTATCCCCGATGACACCGATGGGACATCTACCAGTTAAATGGTTACATTATGACCAAAATATATTAGACATATCCCCCCATTCATCTACAACCCCCCTGTCAATGGCAGCTTGGCGAGTTGGATCTTGGCTAGTATGGCAGATGCATTTATTTTTTACTCGTGCTAAAACTTGTCATGAAACTTTACCATGAGTCAATCGCACATTATTTAATAATAGGGAGAAAGCAAATGAATAATATGAATTTGTCAGATACAGAAATAGAAATTTTACTTTTTGGAAAATGGCGTTTTAATACAAATTGGGAAAAAATTTCTATTGAATTTAAAGATAATATGACTTATGAGCAAACTAGAATTCAAACGTTTCTTTTATCTAAAACCAGCGAATTTATCACGGGTAATAAATAAATTTACTGGTGTATGGCACGTAAATGATAGAAGATTATGTTTAATTGTTAAAACTGTTCCTAAATCATTTTTCAATTTGCAATTACTGATATTATCTAAAGTAGATTTGGCAGATATGATAGCTAGCATCTACTCTATATTTATAACAGAGAATTATGAGTTTATTGAAATTAATCAATTAAAGTTTATAATAAGTAATAAAAATCAGATAAGTGCTGGTATAAAAATAAATTAATACTTTTTACCTTCTTGTAATATTAACTTAACAAATCTAGGTAACATATCAAGTCTGTGCAAATTCTTACGTTCCCGTATTTTGGTAGTAGACTTCTTGAAATTAAGGTTCTTCATTACTTGTTATGCTAAAGTAATAAATTAAGTCCAGTTTAATAAACA
>NZ_JABXKL010000058.1 GCF_017114995.1 Nostoc sp. NMS9
AAAGACTCATTAATGGAGTTCAAAGACTCATTAATGGAGTTCAAAGACTCATTAATGGAGTTCAAAGACTCATTAACGGAGCTAAAAGACTCATTAACGGAGCTAAAAGACTCATTAACGGAGCTAAAAGACTCATTAATGGAGTTCAAAGACTCATTAATGGAGTTCAAAGACTTATAGCGGTTCCCACATTACGAGTGTAGGGGCACGGCACTGCCCATTGGTGTCAACTTAAGCTAAAACCCTTTTCAAATCTCGTTTCCAGCCTCTTGCTGGAAATGCTCTTCAATTGCGGCTCTGCCGCAAGTCTTGAGGCGGAGCCTCAGCGACGGGCATTCCCAGTCGGAGCAGGGGAACGAGATAACAGACAATCTCTACAAGCTGGTTCTAGGCTGGCTTTCATGTTAAGTTGACACCAATGGTGCCGTGCCCCTACGGGTGTACCTCACGTAAACGAGAACCGCTATATAGAGATATGATGAGTGAAAAGAATGTAGAGACGTAGCAGTGCTACATCTCTACAAGGGTTCTGGATAACGCATATTTAATTTCTAGAGATATCTATTAATAGAGTTTAAGGGAATTAAACCCCATCTCAAACCCAAAAAAAGCCTGTCTACGCAGGCTTTGTTTAGGTAGCCCCAGACTAGAAGTCTGTGGGCGCTTTCAAATTTTTACAAGAAATTAAATGACTAATTTCAATCAACTGCCCTCTTCACTGCATTACCTGCATCGTCAGCTGTGCGCTGAACATTTTTTCCAGCATCCTCAGCTCCACGCTGAACATTTTTTGTCACGTCGTCGGCAGCATTCTGGGTATTTCCCTTAAGATTTTCAATTCCTCGCTGAGTTCCCTTAACAACACCTTTCCGAACTTCTTCAGCTGAACTGCCGATATCTTCACCCAAGTTCTTCACTCTTTCGCCAAGTGGTGTACCTTGTTTGAAATTTTCACCATATTGCCCTGGGCTGTCAGCTCCTTTCTGGTCAATATTTCTTTGAGCATTTTTTACTAGCGCCTCAGCTCTGTCATTAGCTGCTTTTTCATCTTTGGCTCTAGGATCTACATCACTAAAGTTATTGATACCACCAGCAGGAGAATTCAGAGGATAATCCTTTGTAGAATCGTATCGCTCTATATTAGGTGCTTGAGAACCACGCTGTGGTGGTTGTGTTGCTATTCCTGGAGCACCACAAGCTTGTGTCAGAAATAAGAATATTCCTGCTAAAAAAACAGTTAAAACTTTCAAGGGACGAATGTTTTTCAGCCAAGTCATTGCTTTTTTCATAGTTTCACTCCTTGCATTTTTGTGGACTAGTTAAACTTCAACCAAAATAGCATTTGGAATTAATTTTGTATCCCAAGCATTCAGAAAGAATAATAACTTTAATTAATACTATATATAATTAAATAAGTTTTACCTCTAGCGCAAGTCACATTTTAATTAGCGCAAAAGGAATAATTTTATCTAACTCTAGGGAGATATAAACTAAAATAATATGGTTGTCGTCAAAAGAGCTACATCAACCTGTTTGAGACTTCCAAAGCTTTGGATATATAGCTAATGTCCCATCATATTTGAGGTATTTAGCCTTTGTTGCTCTCACCGTTAAATGACTAAATTCATGAAGCAATTTTTACGCTGGATAATTTTGGGGGGAACGCTGTTTTTTTTAGGAAAAGCTCTGAAGGATAATTGGATTGAGGTGACTGCTATCCGCATTGATGGGGTAGGATGGGCAATTATGGCGATCGCTACAGGGGTAACTTTACTAGCTCATACTTGGGCAGGCTGGATTTGGACTTGGATTCTTCAAGAGTTAAATCAACCTGTATCATCTCCCCAATTCATCCAAGTTTACCTAAAAACGAACATAGCTAAGTATTTACCAGGTAATATCTGGCATCACTACGGGCGAGTTGTCGCCGCCAAAAATGCCAATATTCCTACTGGTGCAGCCACTTTGAGCGTTTTGCTGGAACCGCTACTCATGCTAGCGGCTGCTTTAATCATCATTGTCTTATGCAGTAGCCAATTTGCAGCAGCGAATACTACCCTTGTTATACAAATACTACAAATTCTGAGTTTAGCTGTAGTCCTTGGTGCGATTCATCCCTGGTTTTTGAACCCAGTTATTCGTTTTTTGTATAAATTAAAAGCAAAAAAGTCTGCTGCTACCACTCAATCAACTGTTCCCTTCAGTCTTAAAAGCTACCCTTTACGTCCTTTGTTAGGAGAAGTGGGCTTTATGGGACTACGCGCCACTGGGTTTATATTAACTATATTTGCCTTGGGTTCGTTGAATGTGAATCAAATTCCTTTGTTATTAGGGGCTTTTAGTTGCGCTTGGTTGTTGGGATTTGTTATACCGGGTGCGCCTGGTGGGTTAGGTGTGTTTGAAGCGACTGCGTATGAACTTTTACGACACCACTTTCCATCTGCCTTAGTATTTAGTGCGATCGCTCTATATCGCCTCATTAGTATTCTAGCTGAAACTGTGGGTGCTGCCCTAGCTTGCTTAGATGAACGCTTTGCAAAATCCTGAATCAGGTGAAACTCATTTTTGTCTATCTACTTTCATCTGTGAAAACACACGATAACTATCCAGATTTAATTGCTGATTACAGCTTTGTTGTTCTTCTTCCATCTTAATCAAGTTATATTCTACATTTTCTGCATAAATGGCAAACGTGATATTAAAAATCTCGATAAAATTTATGACTTCTTTGCATTCCTCTTCAGAATAGTTTTCGTAAAAACGAATTAAATGAGCAATCCGAGTTTCTAAATGTGTCCGGGAATTTCTACAAATCAAAATAATCTTTAATAATATAATTACCAAGGTTAGAGCATGACCTTGGTTAATTAATAAGATAAATAATTGTGAAGGTTCTTTAGCATTTTCTGTTGTAAAGTAATCAATCACTCGATTACAGGTTCTCAAGAAAAATTCTTTAGTGATAATTTCTTGATTATAATCCCTCTTCCATAAGGATAAACTATGTGCAAACTGCTGCCGCCAAGTTTCGACTGATTCTTGATTGTCTACAGAAAAAAATAGATATTTTTCTAGGTTTATTTTAAATTCTTTCAGAGTTTGCTTTTCTGTTTGTTTAATAAATATATGGGCAATATTATCATGACTAAATACGCCTCTTTTTAAGACAATTGCTTTTATTAAGCGCAGAGCTTGGTCTCCCAAAATACTAGGATTTTTATAGCGTGTTGTGCTTGAGATGGGAGATTGAGAACGAGCAATATACATTGCTAGTTCAAACTTAAATTTGTCTTTCATCTGTTTAGAAAGCCTTCTAGCAGCCTCTTGTTGCTCTTTAGAGTTCTTATTATTAACAGATTGATAGATCAATAAATAGGAAGTATAGCGATTAGCCCAATAACCTTTAGATGATTCTTCATATTTAGTAGCAAATAATTTCAGATCCTTGTAATCTTTGCTATTGGCAAAATTCTCTAACCAGATTTTACAAGTTTTTACTAGTGGAGGATTATTGTCCTTGATTTTCAGATTTTCACTAACAAATAAATTAACTAAGTCTTGGATATATTTGTCTTTTCGGTTAGTTTTCCAATTATTAACTATGATGTAGCAACACCGCTTAAGTGTATTATAGAATTCCTGTTCATTATCATCTAAAAAAATACTATATATTCCGGGTATATAATCGGAATATTCGGAATCAAGACCGTCTATAAATAAACCTTTGAATTCTCGTAAAATATCCTCTGGTGGCAGTTTCTTGACAATTTCCACAAAGAAGCTATAAACCTCCTCTTGGGCAGTTTGCACATCTAATTGTCTAGAGTTAGACGTAACACAATGGGGATTTTCCTGACTAATTGATAAACGATTAGCGGTCATTTCAGTTATCAGGACAAAAAGGCTTCCTGTTCATATTATTACCAGCTTAACCTTGGTGAACAGGAGCATCAATCTATTCTTCAGAAATTCAGTCATCTTTTTACATAAATTTGATTAACTAGGACTATAAATAAAGTATTAAAGACAAATTGTTTAATTCTTCATCAAATAGTTCAGTGAAATTACTTATTTATAACCAGAAAAGACCATACATATATGGATATGGGCGAATTTATCTATAGATTAGATACAATCCGCCCATACCTTCTATCGAAGCCTTTCGGTATTTTAAATTTTTAGTGGGGGTGGAGGGACTTGAACCCACACGACCTTTTACGGTCAACGGATTTTCATTCTCCCGCAGTTTTCACTGCTACCTGATGACAATACAATAGCCAGCTCGGATTTTGAGAATTGGACTCTCCCTTTACCCTCGACTTAACGTTAGGGTAGCTCCCGTCGGGTCTCTGCACCTTCCGAACAGTTGATGAGTTAAGAGTTAGGAGTTAAGAGTTTTAAATTTACTCAGCACTCAGCACTCATGACTCAGGACTTTCTTCGGCTTGGCTCAGGATTGCCATGTCTGTCACCAGATTTAGGTTTCCCTGAGTTTGAGAGCTTCCACTTGAGGGATTTCTCCTTCAAGGCTCAATTATTTAAGTCCGTAGCGTCTACCATTCCGCCACACCCCCAAAGGTGTTTGGCAACTAGTGTAACTAGTTATTTTCTAGAGGTAGCAAATACCTCCTTATCTATTCCACCATCAATTGTGTCTTTTGTCCAACTAGATTGAAAATATTTTTTCCAGATTATGCGATCGCTTGCCAAAGTTGGAAGTCTTGTTTGTTCTTTGGTAATTAATCTGGATGAGTTTTCGATCTTGTCTGACTAGAGCATTTGTTTGCTAGTGGATTCACATAATAGCATGATATTAGCTTTTGCCATGAAATCCGTTGAATTGCCCACAGTAAAAGTACTCCAGCCCGCCAAAACTGCGCTTTCGCCTCCCTGTTAGTGGTTTCGAGGAATTCTGGCACAGTTATGTTAAAAGCATTATGACTATACTTCTCTGAGTCTGTCTCTTCAGCCTATGATGGAAAACAGATGCTTAAGACTTGAAAGTTATGATTGTCGCCCTGCTATATCTGATTTTGGCTGGAGCTTACCTTCTGGTAATCCCCATTGCTGTTTTGCTGTACCTGAAGCAGCGTTGGTATGTAGCTAGCTCCATTGAGCGTGTCTTTATGTACTTTTTGGTGTTTTTCTTCTTTCCGGGTCTATTGGTTCTATCGCCGTTTGCAAATTTCCGACCCCAACGGCGACAAGTTCAAGTTTAACGAGATTGGTAGGTCATAACTCTCATGCGACGGATTGACGCTATTGGAATTGGCTTGGGTGTTTTTATTGCCGGCGGCTTGGCATATTTGGGATTGCAGCTAGTCGGTTTGGATAATCAGAAAGCTGGTATATGGAGCCAAGTCTTACTAGTCAGTGGGTTAGTTGGCTGGTTAGCCACCTATTTTTTCCGTGCGGTGGGACAAAAAATGACCTACCACCAACAGCGGGAACAGTATGAGCAAGACTTTCTGCAAAAGCGGCTAGACGAGCTTACTCCCGAAGAACTAGCACGAATTCAAGCCGAAATAGAACAAGAAGAGCAATCTCAGGTGTAAAGTTATCATTGGTCAGTTGTCTCATTTGTCCTTTGTAACTTGCCTAAAGCTAATGACCACTGACCAATGACCACTGACCAATGACCACTGACCAATGACCACTGACTATTGACACTTGATGACTAAAATGACTGCAATTTCTGATTGCTTTAAAACCCTTGGGCACAATGGTGAGTGCGCTCTGATTCCGTTTATCACTGCTGGCGATCCAGATTTAGAAACAACAGCAAAAGCCTTGCAGGTTCTAGATCGTAATGGAGCCGACATTATAGAAGTGGGTATACCATACTCCGATCCTTTGGCTGATGGACCAGTCATTCAAGCTGCTGCTACCCGCGCCTTGCAAAGGGGTACGAAATTGGAGCAGGTGCTAGAAATGCTGCAAGGGATTACTCCCAAATTGCGATCGCCCATTGTTCTGTTGATCTATTACAACTCAATTTTGCACCGGGGAATTGAAAAATTTCTTAGGCAGATTGCTGCTGCTAGGGTTGCAGGATTGGTAATACCTGACTTGCCCTTAGAGGAAGCCGCAGGATTGCTCCAAGCAGCTAGTGAGATGGGAATTGACGTAATCTTGTTGATCGCTCCCACCAGTTCTGCTGAACGGATCGAAGCCATCGCTCGTTCTTCCCAAGGATTTATTTATTTAGTCAGCGTCACTGGGGTTACAGGAGTGCGATCGCAACTGGAAATCCGCGTGTCCGATTTACTCAAACAAATTCGTAGTGTTACTGATAAACCCATCGCAGTCGGCTTTGGCATCTCCGAAGCTGCACAAGCCCGTCAGGTAATGGAATGGGGCGCAGATGGTGCGATCGTGGGTAGTGCTGTTGTCAAACGGTTAGCCCAAGGAACACCAGAGCAGGGACTATCGGCGATCGCCCAATTTTGCCAAAGTCTCAAGGCAGCCATCAAGACCACCAACACCAGCACAAATACTCCTCTTGATTAGACCCAGAAAGTAGATTAAAAAAGATAACAGTGTAGTTTATATCCTTATTTGATAGACAATTTGACCATTATGGTCTTGAATATTAACATCAGATATGATTGTGTAAAAAAACTAGCTGATAGAGTCGCTTATAGTTTGAGTATTATGTGAAATCAAGTAGGCATAATTTATGAGTGTGAGAGTGAGTCAGTCAAAAATGATTATAGTTACGTCGCAATCGAGGAGCAAAGGCGATGAGTGAGAGTATGGCATTTATCGGCGGAGTGGCCGTAGCTGGGCTGGCGGCTCTCGTGTTGCTCAAAGGAACAAATACCCCTCTACAACCTAACTTTGCTGTTGCTCCACAAATCCCAGGTGTAGTCGCGCCCCAAGGAATACAGCCACAAATGTATCCTTACGGGCCTTATGGGCAACCAATGTATCCCAATCAGGTTCAGCCACCGACTGGTACTAATACTGACCAGCGCCTAGAGATGGAGAAACTGAACACGCAGATGCAACTGGAGCGTTTAAAAAACGACAATGAACAGCTAAAGTTGCAAAATCAACAACTCCAGGGCCAAGTCCAAAATTTCAATACTCAGCAGCAGTGGCAATTAGCCCAGCAGAATAACCAACCAAAAACAGCAGCAACATTCCAGCCGCAAAATACTTGGTGGTCTTCACCCGTGCTTTGGGCTGTGGGAGGCGCAACTCTCACTATTGGTGGTGGTGTTGTTGTCGCTGGGGTCTTGGCTTTGTTCTCACCACGGCAGCGTCCAGCCCGTACTGTACAAGTTATTCACCCTTACCAAGGAAATACGCCGCCCTTGGTTCCAGTGCGTCGGGCTGAGTTTCTGCCTGCTTCGCGGATGGAAGCAAGACGAGTTGAAGCCCCAGAATACGACGAAATGCAGTAACAACAAAAAATATCGGACAAAGCATCTAGGTAAAAGATATACAGAGTAACACTGTTAAAATACTGCCTAGATGCTTTTTTTGTACATGAGTGATTAATCAAGCTCAAAAAGCGGATGAAACTCAAAAAACTGGTGATGTCTTCTCTGCGAGACGCTACGCGTAGCTTGCTTCTCCGTAGAAGTACGACGACCTGCGCTCACGCAGTATCATTAATCATATTTGGTGTAGCTTGTCAAGCTGTGGATAAGGTTGCTATTTACGAGAAAAATAATGGTAAGCAGCCAGTCCAAGCAGAACTTTTAGCTAAAATTGCTGTCGGATATGCAAAATTAGGACAACAGGATAAAGCCTCGAAGTTATTAGCCCCAGCTATTCAGACTGCCAAAATAAATGAGTCTATCAAAACAAGTGAGTCTTTTTACATTAGACTCAAATTATTAGAGCAGTTGGGAATTACTTACGTAGAAATGGGAGAATACGACAAAGTACTTCAAGTAGTAAAATCTCTTAAAGTATACGAGCCAAGATACAAAGACGCTATGTTGAAGCGTATTACTACTCGCATGGTGGAAGTGGGGCAATACGAAAAAGCTCTTCAAATTGCCAAATTAATATCAACAGGTGGTTATTTATTTGAAGACATTAGCTTTTTATCTCAATATATTAGCATTGCTTCTCAATCTACAGCAATGTCTGAAGTTGCACTTAAGTACGCACAAACCGGGCAAAAGGCTCAAGCAGAACAGATATTAGTACAAGCACTTCAAAAAGCTAAAACCAGTGATGAGATGGCTGAAATTGCACTCAAATATGCACAAATTGGACAAAAAGCAAAGACATTGCAACTGCTAGCGCAAGTATCACAAAATGCACAAATTCCAACCGATACCGCGAAAGTGGCTGTTAAGTATGCACAAGTTGGACAACAGGCTAAGGCAGAGCAGTTGTTAGCCCAAGCCCTTCAAAGTATTAAAAAGGAAAAAGATGGTGGAATAAAAAATCCTTATTTACCTGATATTGCTATTAGTTATGCAAAACTGGGGCAATGCAACCAAGCTATTGAGATTGCCAAATCTATAAAGGGTTACCCTGATGATGAAGCATTGAAAGACGGTTATATCACTCATGATGGTTTAATTATTGGCGAGAAATTACCAGATGTTTTTATTGAAATTGCTAAGAAGTGTACAGCAGCAGGGCTTTATGAGCAAGCCTTTCAAGCGATTCAGGAAATAAAGTTTTTTGACAATAAAAGCGATGCGTTAGGTGTAGTTGCTGTTGAGTATGCAAAAAAGAGTCAATACAAGCAAGCTTTTCAAGTACTTAAAAATAATCTTGATTCTGACTATAACAAAGCCTTGCTTTCGTCAGAGCCTGACTCTATCAAAACAAGGTTTTTGCTAAAATCTGAATCTATCAAAGCTAAGGCTTTACCTAAAATTGTTGAGCAAGCTACTCAATCAGAACCATCTGCTAAAGCAGAGCAGGTATTATCCCAAGCACTTGAAGTTGCTAAAACTATCAAAAGCCGTGATGATAAAGTTAGGGTAATAACTGCGATCGCTATTGGGTACGCACAATTAAAACAAAAAGATAAAAGCGAGCAATTATTAGCACAAGCCCTTAAAATCGCTGAAAATATATATCAATAAAAGACAAATTAGTTCAAGATTGATAGATAAAGGTAATAAGATTATCTATTACCTATTACCAATAGCTACTGAAACATTATAATTAGCAAACTTTGATTTTACAAACCGCTTTCAGGAGTTTCAGTAGCATTAGGACTCTCTTTTGTGGCAGGTTGCTTAGTATCGGGAAGTTTCTGTTGGGTACTCTTCTGATTACCTTGATTTTTTAGCTCAGTTAGTGCCTGTTTTGCTAGATTTTCGGCTGCTTGTTTAAATAATGGTTCTATTCTATTTCGCCAATATTGAGTATTAGGCAACTTTTCTGGATGGTTTCTATAATCTAAAACTTTATCCCATTTACCATCATCTATTGCTTTGTTGATCTCATTAGATAACGCCTCCGCCTTCGCCCAATCTTCCTGCCACTGGGCAATCATTTTGCCTGTTTCTTGGATACCAGAAGCAGCATTTGCCGGAATTGATCTTAAAAGTGCGATCGCTCCAATTATATCTCCTGAATCATACTTCTTTTTTGCTTGTTCTACAATATTGGCACTGTTATCATTAGGTTGCGATCGTTCTGATTTAACAGTATCGTCAGTTGACCCCTTCGGCTTTTCTGGTAATGGACTTACTATATCCTTAGATTTTGGTTTTGGCTTGGGAATTGTTCGAGTCGCAATCAAGCTACTATCATCTACAATCCTAGTTGCAATACCCTTTTCGCGCAGGCAAGAACCCCATTCTTGATTATTGGTTATCACGGTTGGGTGTGCCCAAGCCAAACGACCAGATTTAAGTTTAACTTCTATCCAACCTGCTTTTGTCCGTTTGCCAGTCACCTCGAAACTGGTATTATCACCAACTGTTTGCACAATATTACCAGAATTTATCGAACTAGGTTCAGAACGGATATTAGAATTTCCGACGACAACAGCCGAGCACTTATTTGCTAAGGCGGTATCCTGACCTGTAAGATTTGAAGCTAAATTTTTCACATTTGGATATACATTTGCTACCAAGGCAGCCGCACCACCCGCCAGTAATATGCCAATTAATATCGGCCAGGGGTCGGATTTACCAGAGTCTTTACGGGCAGGTTTAGCAGGGACAGGATTTGCTGGTGCAACTGCAATAGTTTTCAGCCGAGATACTTGAGGCTGGGATTTGGCTGCTTGGTAACTGGAATTTTTGGCTGCTTCTTGAGGTATGGAAAGTGCAGGTACTGGACTAATCGCGTCTTTACATGCTTGCAGTGCTTGCGTGGCGTTTTGGTAGCGGTCTTTGAAGTGATAACGCACCATCTTGGACAACACTGCCGCCAGTCCATGATTCACTGTTACTGAATGCCGCCAGATAATTTCCCCTGTTTCCGGGTCTTCTTGCAATTCTGTTGGCTGTAATCCTGTTAATGCTTGAATGGCAATAATACCAAGGGAATAGATATCGCTGTTGGGACGAGGTTTACCTTGCCCTTGTTCTGTGGGCATATAGCCAGGAGTGCCAATAACTACTGTGGCAGAGGCTTGTCCGCCCACTGTTACCAGTTGTGTACGCAGTTGCTTCACTGCTCCAAAATCAACTAAAACTAATTTATTATCTGAGAGGCGACGGATGATATTATCCGGTTTGATGTCGCGGTGAATCACGCCTTGGCGATGGACAAATTCGAGAATCTCTAGAACTTCTTGCAACAGTTGAATTACTTGTCTTTCATTCCAACGCTTACCAGGTATAAGTTCCTCACCTAGGGTATGTCCTTCAATATATTCTTGTACTAGATAGAATTCTTGGTTTTCGTCAAAGTACGCTAGCAGCCTGGGTATTTGGTCATGGTTGCCCAGTTTTTCTAAGGTTTCGGCTTCGCTGTTGAACAGACGTTTAGCAGTATCAAAAACTCTGGGGTCAGTTCCGGGTTTAAGGTGCTTGACAACGCAGATGGGATTGCCTGGCCGCCTAGTATCTTGGGCAATGTAGGTTTGACCAAATCCTCCCATCGCAAGGACTCGAATTACTTGGTAACGATGGTCTAGTAGCTTGCCTATCATATTCCCTCCCCAGAGTTATTACCTAATTTTCCAGCTGGTAATAAATATCTCCAAATTTTCTTCAATGAAATCCGCTATCTTGAGAAAAGATTTAGATTAAAAACGCAGCTTTTTAATAAACGCAGACTGTTTATTTTTCTTTTAGTGCCCCTGTTTATTACCAATGCCACCTAAAATAACAAATCCAGTTGCATGGCAGCAGGCTGAAATCCTCATGCAACCTGCTTTCATTCGCGTTATCGACAATATCCGCAAGCAGCTTGATGAATCTTCCTGGACGGGAACTTACCATGATGTCCTGATTTGGCCGCCTAGCACCACTGATGAAATCAAAGCATTGGTGACTGAACTGTTGCAAGCAATGGAAACTGCAACGCCCCAAGAAGCAGATGAAATCAGAGGAACTCTGGCTCGTCTGCCGATGCCCCATCCAGGATATCATCTACGTTTGCAGCGTCAACAGCAAGAAGCGAGTATCGATTTGTGGGAACTGTGTTATCAGGTGTGTTTTCTTGAATACAGCCCAGAGAAGGAAGCTGCTGATATTGATACTAGTTTAATCGATGAATTCGGTGAAGTGGATTGGCTGCGTTTGGATGCTAAGTCAAAGGAGTTAGTTGAGCAGGCGTTTGCTAAATTGCCAGAAGGGTAACAAATAAAATGCCCTCAGAATATAATTCTGGGGCTATACAAACGAAACCCAGCTGCGTGCGTGGGTTAATGAGCTTTTTAAGCCTGTCTTAACCACCTACCTAATAGTTTATACTGGCTTCCAATTATTTAAAGATGCTTGAATAGTTTGGTATCATCTCCTTCACTGAGGCGACCTTGGCGAATTTCCTGAAGGTACTGTAAAAGACGTGTGCCAGTGTTGTATATGCTGTCGTGTGCTGCTTGGAACTGTTCAGAGGACATAATTAATTATGTGAGGGAAAGTTTAGCTAAAGCACGTACAGCTTAAATTACTAATGAAAATACTTGCCTCAGTGATTGCACTGTCATAATAAAGGCGATTGCACTCCATCCCAATCTACTAATCATCCTATTATTCAAATTGAAAGAAAGCTATATGAACAAAGCTGAAGAAGAACTAGAACTACACTTAAGATCCCGTGTGACAGAGACAGTATTAATAAAGATACCAACAGATACATTGCGATCGCTCGAAAAAGTAGCAGCAAGTCAAGATATGTCACCTGAAGCCTTGCTCAAGTTATATATTGGGCAGGGTTTGCGGCAAGATTTAGCCAAGTTATGATCTGAGTAGCTACTAGAATAAACTGCTCAAGTTCTAGCAAGGCACATCGAATCGAAAGAGGAAATTTTAACCATCATTCAATAAATTCAAGCTGAAGTAACTCTTTAGTCAACTTTTCGCCAAAAGAAAGTAACAGATAAATTGAGGAACAAAAAATGTCTAACCAAACAAACTACACCGAAGCTTGCAATAATTTTGACAAAATTTACGAAGAGGTAATTAACAGTCGTGAACCTGTAGTTATTAATCGTGAAGGTGCAGAAAGTGTATCTGTAATTCCTACTGCGGAACTTAATAGCATCATGGAGACAGCATACTTGTTTAAATCACCTGAGAATGCAGCACGTCTTTTAGATGCTTTACAAGGTGTTAAGGCTAAGGCTAATAAAGAACTGTTGAAAACAGCAATTGTTGAGGTACTTCAAGAACAAAAAGAAGTATTTTATGATTTATTTGCAGAAATTATGGAAGATGTAGCCTTAGAAAGGGCTATTAAAGAAGGTGAAAATACTGAAACTGCCAGCCGCGAAGCTATTTTCAAAATTTTAGACAGTAAAGGATGAATATAGAGTTCAGAAAAAGCTTTGAGAAAGATTTAAATAATATTCGGGACGAAGCTTTACTTAAAAAGATTAAGGCGGTTATTGAAGACGTAGAAAATGCCGAAAATCTAGCAAATATAAGTAATATTAAAAAACTCCAAGCTGATGGCAACTATTATCGCATCAGAATTGGAGACTACAGAGTTGGAATTATAGTATCAGAGAGCGTAGTAATTTTTGTGAGGGTGTTGCACAGGAAAGATGTTTACAGGTACTTTCCGTAATTTAAGCAATCGCCTCGCCCTTTTTACCTCTACGCTATTGAAGCTGCAAACGCTTATTTGCTAAGATTTCCAGTGCGACAACATTGAAACAGGGCAACTTCTGATCACCATGCCAACATCTACACTTGACGATCAAGACGCAGCAGCTATCAAAGCCGCCAGAGTTGGGGTTGCAATATGCGATCGCACCGCCTGGGGACGCATCAAAGTAGCTGGCGACGATCGCCTCAATTTCTTACACAACCAAAGTACTAACAATTTCCAAATACTCAAGCCAGGACAAGGTTGTGATACGGTTTTTGTCACTTCCACAGCCAGAACAATTGATTTAGTAACTGCTTACGTTAGAGAAGATGCGGTAATTTTGCTGGTTTCACCTAACCGTCGCCAGTTTTTGATGGAATGGCTGGATAAATATATTTTCTATGCAGATAAGGTGGAATTATCTGATATTACCCAATACACCAACACCTTCAGCCTGATTGGCCCAGGAAGCGACGCTGTTTTAGAAAAGTTGGGTATTGGCGAACTCATCGGCCAACCTTATGGTAGTCACCAAGTATACACGATCGCTCCGGCTGAGGGCGTGCGGATTGCTGTGGGTAGCGGGTTAGCTGCGCCCGGATACACCTTCACTTTCCCCTATACTGACAAAGAAACGGTGTGGAACAAATTGTTAGAAACTGGGGCGGTAGAGATGAGCGATCGCGCCTGGGATGCCTTGCGAATCTTACAAGGTCGCCCCGCCACAGATGCAGAACTTACAGATGATTACAATCCTCTAGAAGTTGGCTTGTGGCAAACAATTTCTTTTACTAAAGGTTGCTATATTGGGCAAGAAACTATTGCTCGGTTAAATACATATAAAGGTGTAAAACAACACCTGTTAGGTATTCGCCTCAGTGCCCCTGTGGAAGTTGGAAGTGCGATCGCAGTTGCAGATGGAAAGGTCGGCAAACTTACTAGTTACACAGAAACCGCTGATGGTTACTTTGGACTAGGTTACATTCGCACCAAAGCTGGTGGTGTAGGCTTAAAAGTCAAAGTGGGAGAAACTGAGGGTGAAATAGTAGAAATTCCGTTTGTTTCTCACGAGTACCCGTAAGCAACTCAAATCAAAATATCTTTCTCTTTATCCCTAGCACCGTAACAAAATTCATCTACCCAAGAAGCTATACTACGGGCATTTGTAGTTGGTAAATTTACTTTGCTCTTAACCTCTTGTGGTTGAATATTCGGTTGTTTGCCGTTGCTTTTAACCTCAGTAGTAATTGCTAGCGATCGCACTGGTTTGCCATTACTGTTAATCTCAGTGGTAATTGCCAGCAATGCGCCTACAGGGATTCGGTTAGATGGCACGTTCCTTTTAACCTCAGTAGCTAACGCCGCAGAGGGCATAGTTTTGGCTTTGGTGTTAGCCTCAGCAGTCATTGTCAGCGAGGTTCCTGAAGGGAGGCGTTCAAGGGGCGATTGTAGTGGTTGATATTCGCTTACAAAACCGGAGGCTGGCATTTTTGCCGGAGTATCTGGAGCAATTTTAGTAGCAAATGCAACTACCAACTCCGGTTTGCGCGTACAAACTACCTCAGTGGTAGCTGTAAATGATGGCACAAGTTTCTCAGGGCGTGGCAAGTTGGAGTCTAGAGTTTTGGCAAGAGAATTAGGCGCAATCTTGTTAAGATGTTTATCCTCAGAATACTTCTCATCTAGCGGCTCGTTTTCAGCTTGGCTGGTAGCTATATAATGGTGGTTTAATTTGATTAAATCTAACTCTTCATCAGGATTGAAGTTAAGACCTAGAGCAGCGACTATTTTATCTGGATCGTTATTCAGATCCAGCATAAAAGAAAGTATTTCATCAAACTGGGGTTCCAAAACAGACAGTGTTGCCAAAATAAAACCGGACAAAGGACGGCGCAGACCATCGTAAGTGGCCCAAATTCGCATTTTGACCAGCCAGGAAATATTTTGCTTGTAGTAAGTAAGCCACTTTTGTTTTAAAGATTGACGCAGCTGTTGGATATTCATTGGAAGCCTCACTTCACTCAACAAGATTGCAGACCTTGATATTGAAAATTTAGCTTTATTTCTGGGGATGAAACCGATAATAGAGCATCTGTTTGACTCTTTGACCACCTAGCAAATGATTTTCTATCAGTAGAGATACTTCATCAGGTTGAACGCCGCTATACCAGACCATATCGGGCAATATCAGCACCATTGGGCCATTGCCACATTGTCCTAAACAGCTGCTAGCCGTTACAGTTACACCAGGGATTGGCAAAGCTGTAAAAGCTGCTAAAACCTTTACTGCACCTTGCTTTTTACAAGTACGATTTTGACAAACCCGCACACATCTAGGAGAAGAGTCTTGATCTATTGTGGGGAAGTTGGATGGTTTAGTGATGTTTGACATTTTTTAACGTAGACGCAAAGCGGCTTGCCGCAGGCTACCACAGAGGCCAAAGGACACAGAGAGGAGACAGGGAAGCAGGTGAGACGAGGAGACAAGGGGGACAAGGGGGAATTATTCAAAAAGTCTCTCCCTTATCTTCCCCTCTACCTTGTCTCTTCTCAATGCCCAATGCCCAATGCCCCATAACTAATCTATAGAAAGTCCTTTTGAGGCTAGCCATTCAGGGTTGAATATCCGCGACTGATACCGGGAACCACTATCACACAAGATGGTGACAATAGTATGTCCTGGCCCCAATTGCTTCGCTAAGGCAACAGCTGCCCCAACATTAATACCTGTTGAGCCGCCCATTAACAACCCATCTTTCCTCAGCAGTTGGTAAACTACTCGCAAAGCTTCTTGATCATCGATTTGGATGGCATCATCAGCAGGTGCGCCTTCCATATTGGCTGTGACACGACCGTTACCGATACCTTCAGTGATGGAATTTCCTTCTATCTTGATTTCGCCAGTTTTGACATAGCTATAAAGTCCACTACCCAGCGGATCGGCTACAACACATTTAATTTCTGGATTTTGTTCTTTTAAGTACAATGCTACACCAGCATAAGTACCACCAGTACCAGTTGCAGCTGTCCATCCATCTATTTTACCATCTGTCTGCGTCCAAATTTCCGGCCCTGTGGTTTCGTAGTGGGCGAGGCGGTTGGCTAAATTATCAAACTGATTTGCCCAAATGGCATTTTCCAACTCAGCAGCTACTCTGCCAGATAGCTTGACGTAGTTGTTCGGGTCTTTGTAGGGTACAGCAGGGATGGGACGAACTTCTGCTCCTAGTGCTGTCAGTGCGTCTATCTTTTCTTGTGACTGGGTATCAGGAATAATAATTAGACATTTGTAGCCTTTGGCGTTGCAAATATGTGCTAGTCCAATGCCAGTATTACCAGCGGTTCCTTCTACAACCGTGCCACCAGGTTTAAGCAGACCTTTCTTTTCCGCATCTTCGATAATGTAAAGTGCGGCGCGGTCTTTGACAGAACCCCCAGGATTGAGAAATTCTGCTTTCGCAAGGATTTCACACCCTGTTTCTTCGCTAAAACTGTTTAAGCGAATTAAAGGGGTATTGCCAACAGCGCCAACGAAGCCATTCTTTATATCCATTTTGACTGTACTTGTGTGAGTCTCTATAAAAATTTTGGCTTATAGCTGTAGCATGATTTACAACTGATTTGCCTAAAATTCTATGATACTTACATTGGAGCGCTTGCCGTTGGTGTACTTCCTATCTCACTCCTAACTCCCTACTTATTCACTTTCCGTAGTAAACTCTGGCATTACCGTATCCGAGCTTTCGCATATACCTGTTCCATTCCTCAGCTTGGAATCGATTGGCGAAAGGCCCTACTGCTACGTGTGGGCCTCGTGGTTGCGTCCTTTCGAGGACTCCGCCAGATCGTCCTAAATCTTGTGTCAATCCGCCTAAATTCTGCCTAACTTGTGCTGCGATCGCAGGTAATTGTTCGGAAGTGGTGGGAATGGCGACATAATATCTAGAGGCCCGCCTATTAGCATTTATATTATTGCGATCGTCTTTATAGTTGCCGTTGTCTGTATTTATTTCCTGTCCGTTACCAAAGCTGATAATTCGGGCGTTATATATGCCTCGTGACTGTAGCTCATTCACCCGTTGTTGGGCGTTGGCTACTCTGTTAAAAACTCCTGACTGAATTACATTCCGACCTTGAAACTGGCGAATGTAAGCACTGGGTTCAATCTGACGTATTGCTTGTAGTGTCTGGAAATCACTACCATCAACATAAACTAAATAGCGCTCAAAGTTCTGGTTATATTGACTAAACTGTGAAGGTTGAGAGGGCTGAAAATTTTGCTCAAATTGATTGTTCTGTAATGGTTCAGGGGGCTGAAAGTTCTGCTCAAATTGATTGTTCTGTAATGGTTGGGAGGGCTGAAAGTTAACTTCCGGTTGATTGAAGTCCTCTGCTTGACTTGGTTGTAACTGCGGTGATGGCTGTTGACCAAAGGGAATTGGCGGTGGCGGTAAAATCTCACCAGTTTCTTGAGCCAATAGCACTTTGCTGTTGAAGATTTGTGCTTGTGCTGGGGTAGAGTCGGGAATCAGTACTAAGCATCCTCCCACTAACAAAAAGAGAAGTCTGATCGTGGGCTTCCAACCCTGAGAACTTTGGCGCAGCATTTGAAATGGGATAAATTGACTTGATATTCCTCTCGACATAATAGTTAGAAAGTAGTCACAGTATTTTTAGGTAATTTCCATCAGGAACTTATTAGTTCACCGTTGTAGCAACTATATAGCGTTAACGTAAAGTTACCTCATCTGCGTGGCAAAAAATACATCTGTAATTAATCTTAGATGAAAGAGTGAATAGCGATGTCTAGGATTGGCTACGCCGATGCTAATTCAGTGACTTTAAAACTGAAGCGCTTTAGTAGCAAGGCTTTTAAGAGTGTGTGCTACAATTGGACAACCACGCAGCTATCGTGTCGTGCTTTGTATGAAAAAAGTCGTCGTTGGTCTTTCTGGTGGCGTTGACAGTTCCACGGCCGCAGCTATCCTGCACCATCAGGGCTATGAAGTGATTGGTTTGACTCTTTGGCTAATGAAAGGCAAAGGTCAATGTTGCTCTGAAGGTATGATCGACGCGGCTGATATCTGTGAACAATTGGGCGTTCCCCATCAGATTGTCGATATTCGGGATCTGTTTCAGACGCATATTGTCGATTACCTAGTAACTGGTTACAGTGCTGGAATTACGCCTTTGCCTTGCTCTCAGTGCAATAAAACAGTGAAGTTTGGGCCAATGGTGCAGTATGCTCGTGAAGAATTGGGATGCGATCGCATTGCTACTGGTCATTATGCCCGAATTAGCTATGATGAAGCAACTCGACGTTACCAGTTATTAAGGGCTATTGACCGCAACAAAGACCAGTCATACTTCCTCTATGATTTGTCTCAAGATTTACTTGCAGCAACGATATTTCCTTTGGGCGAACTAGAAAAAACTGACACGCGCCGGATTGCAACTGAATACGGACTGAAAACTGCTGACAAACCAGAAAGTCAAGACTTATGCTTAGTGGAAAGTAACGGTTCCATGCGGGCATTTTTGGATAAATATTTAGCTCCTAAAACAGGCGATATTGTCGATATTACAGGCAAAGTTTTGGGACAGCATGATGGTGTCCATCACTACACCATTGGGCAACGCAAAGGCTTGGGGATTGCTGCTGCCGAACCGTTGTATGTGATTGAATTAGATGCGGAAAATAATAAAGTAGTAGTAGGCGATCGCACCAAGGTAACTCAACCAGAATGCACTGTAAATCGGGTAAATTGGGTTTCTATTGCTGAACCATCCACCCCAATTCATGCCCAAGTGCAAATTCGCTATCGTTCAACGGCTACACCAGTGACGGTGATTCCGTTGGAAAACTCCCGTGTGCGTTTGGTGTTTGATGAACCCCAAATCAGCATTACCCCCGGACAAGCGGCGGTGTGGTACGACGGGGAAAAAGTGTTAGGTGGCGGAATTATTGAACAGTTTAGTTGAACCCAACTCCGCTTTTGGTAGAAGCCAAAACTGCTCCTCCTGTGAACTTCAGATAGGCAAAAGCTGCCCTGAATTTTGGAGGGGTATTTTTGTGTTTAAATTGGATAATAATGCTAAAAAAAGAGCTAATAACTGATCCTTTTCAGGTCTTACTGTTTGTTATACATAGCATTGCTCATACAAGAATTTTATGGGGGTTTACGGTGTTTGGTGGTTTTTCAAGGTTGAAGAGTCTGATTGGACTGAGATTAAGTCTGAGTTTGATAGAGCAGCGGTGGGAGTAGGCAGTCTGCCTGAAGTTCAACCGTTTATTTTGCGCCCTGTGGCATCGCCTGTTACGCCAAAATATGCTGAAGCAGTTGTCGCGGGTGTGCTGGCTGGTGAGGAACTAGGTAAGCGGCTTTTTCATCCCCCGTTTCACGAGCTAGCATTCAAAATTCTGATAGAGAAACCTGACTGGGAGTCCGATGAGCGCCTAGTTGAATTAGCTTTACAATCACGAGTCTTGCCCACTGTCGTGCTGATAACGGGCATAGATCACAATCGGTTTGCTCAACTGCCCGGTTATTTGGGAAATATGCTGCTCCATCCGCAAGAGGTAGCTAGTGTTTTAGAATTAGTCTCGCACACGCTAGATGTTGACTGGCAAAGCTATTCTACTAAAGCCAAGTCTACTTTAGACTACGGTGGTCCCCCTGGCTCAGACTTCGACCGTGATGCTGACGCAGATGTAGCTGAAATCTTACACGCGCTCCCCAATGCTTTGCAGCAAGTAAAGAACGATGGGGTTGGTCTGCTGGTCTTAAGTTCGTGGGGTTTTCCAGATACAGATACTACTCAAAACTCTGATCCGGTACCAGAGTCGGATGACATTGAATTTTTTTAATTAGGTTAAGTTCCTGCTGCTGCCATCGCTCTCTAACTTTAGTTCTCATTTCTAATAACGTTATATCTACTCGACATTATATTGAAACCGTATTCAGTCGGATCGCGGGTATTTTCCCCAAATTTATTCATGCTTGTACTTTCAAGAGTTTTTACTGAAGGTTGAAGTATTTATTTTTCCATTTACCCTACAACAAGCATTCATTGAATAAGTTAAATGAGCAAGAATTGACCAAGAGAAATATTGTTCAATTGTTAACACAGTTGATTAACGCATATCAAAGTACTCGCACTGAACGACAAGAAATTGCTATTCAGTTCTCATCAGAAGATGAAGAGTTTTCACTTTTAGAAGAACTTGAACTTTTAACAGTAAATATTAGAGGTTATGCAAATCAAATTCAATCCACAGGTCACATTGTAAACAAAGACCAGGCAATTGAGCAATTACAAGCTCTGCGAGTTTTAAATGTACCTCAGATTGCGAATTTTTATTTTGGCAGTAATGGCAATTATGAACAGATAAAGAGTTACATTAGAACGTTAGATTACTTGCGCTTACTACTGTTGGAATATTTGCAGTTCCAGAGTGACTAAAATCATTACTGATTAACCTTGGTTTGACCTTTTATGCTTGGCGATTCTTTCGCACACAGCTTGGCATATATCTTCCAAATCGGCAGGAGTCATCTCAGTTGAATTTCCAGAATTGAGACTTTCTAAAAGCATCGCTTCCAAACGTTCAGCCGCTTAATGCCCCTTCAAACTCTTTCAAAGCTTGTACGGTTCCTACTTGCCAAGCTCGTTCAACTGTAGCGGCAATAATTTGAGTTAGAGGGATATTTGGAAAGTTAGGACTGTTATCAGATTCGATGTAATGTCCATCTCTGAGTAAATAAATTCTCGGCTTTTTCCTATCGTAAATCCATAGTTCTGGAACAGCGATCGCTTCGTAAGCATCAAGAGTTGTTTTTGATGTCACATCTGTTTCAATTGCCAAATCAGGAGGCAGATCGTTTGGTTCCAGTTTACGACGACCGATCATTCTTTGGTAATTCTGGATGTAGAAACAAGCATCTGGTTCTACCCCCGCTATATTTTCCCGCTTGAAGGTGGTTGAACCGAAGGGTTCATAACTTTTCCTTGCGAGCTTCAGCAAGATTTTTACAAGATCCGAAATTAAGTCCTTTGATTTTTCGTGTTCGGGTAGAGGAACCATAATTTCTAACGTAGACTTGCTGTAAGCAACTCGTAGCGATCGCTTTTCCCCCAGTTCTTGCAAAATAGACTCAAATTCCTCCCAACTTATATCTTGAATAGACACTGTACTACCAGGTTCTAGCCGCATTTGGCTAACAGGTTTAACAACAGGGGATACAGCAGTCATAAGCATTTTCCTTATAAAGGAACTATTCTGAAACTTGAGGCTGGATTAGCTTTAGCGTAACCTAACCAGATCGCTTACAGGCTAGTTGCAAAATTTTCCTCCATTCCCTAAACTCTTTTTTTCTACGTACCAGCATTTGATAAGTTAGTACATAATCTGAAACAATAACAGTAAAAGCAAAGAGGGGATTACGTTGAGTCACAATCCAGATGCCATAGCCCCCCACGGTGGACAGTTGGTTAACCGTATCGCCACACCAGAACAAAGAGCAGAGTTTCTCTCAAAAGCTGACTTTTTGCCGCGAGTGCAACTTGACGATCGCGCCGTTTCCGATGTAGAAATGATTGCGATCGGGGCTTTTAGTCCGCTGACGGGTTTTATGAACCAGGAAGACTACGATCGCACTGTGACAGAAATGCGATTAGCTAACGGTCTTGTGTGGTCAATCCCGATTACACTATCGGTAAGCGAAGAAGTAGCTTCTCCATTGCCAGAAGGCGGCTTAATCCGTCTGGATAACTCGATAGGCGAATTTATCGGAGTTTTGCAACTCACGCAAAAATATCACTACGACAAAATCCGCGAAGCAATAAAAGTCTACCGTACTAATGATGTCAATCATCCTGGCGTGCAAGTACTCTATAACCAAGGTACTGTAAATCTGGCGGGTGATATTTGGTTGTTGCAACGCGAACCTCATCCCCAGTTTCCCAGTTACCAAATCGATCCAGCTGCCTCACGGCAACTATTTCAAGACAAGGGTTGGAAAACCATCGTCGGCTTTCAAACTCGCAACCCCATCCACCGCGCCCATGAATATATTCAAAAGTGCGCCTTAGAAATCGTTGATGGTCTATTTTTGCACCCATTAGTCGGGGCGACAAAAGAGGACGATATTGCTGCTGACGTGCGGATGCGCTGCTATGAAATTTTGCTAGAACATTACTACCCCTTAGACCGGGTAACTTTGGCAATTAATCCCGCCGCAATGCGTTATGCTGGCCCTCGTGAGGCTATATTCCATGCTTTAGTCCGCAAAAACTACGGCTGTACTCACTTTATCGTCGGACGAGATCATGCTGGTGTCGGTGACTATTACGGCACTTACGACGCTCAATATATCTTTGATGAATTTGCGCCAAGTGAATTAGGCATTGTGCCGATGAAATTTGAACACGCTTTCTACTGCACGCGCACTAAGCAGATGGCAACATCTAAAACCAGTCCCAGCAGGCCAGAAGAACGCATTCACTTATCAGGGACAAAAGTCAGGGAAATGCTGCGGCAAGGTGAATTACCTCCACCAGAATTTTCCCGTCCAGAGGTAGCAGCTGAGTTGGCGCGGGCAATGCGGATAGAAGTGCCGGTTTAGGGAATTGGGCATTGAGCATTGGGCATTGGTTATAAATTATTCTTCCCTGCTCCCCTGCTCCCCTGCTCCCCACATTTTTGTAACTTTACAATACAGAGTTCAGCCCTGTAAGCTGCTAACTGATAGCTGAGGGCTGATAGCTAATTATGAAACGGCGCACGTTTTTACAGAGAATTGGCTCAATACTCGCGGTATTGGGGATAACTGAAGCTGAGTGGTTGTCTTTGGGAAATCGCTATTATCAGGCTTTGGCACAACCCAGTCCGCGTAAGTTGGCATTGTTGATAGGTATTAACCAATACCCAAAAACTCCAGCCCTCAGTGGTTGTCTAACGGATGTGGAACTACAAAGAGAACTTTTAATTCATCGCTTTGGCTTCCAAGGGTCAGATATCCTAACCTTAACTGAGGAACAAGCTAGTAGAGAATTCATTGAGGCGGCTTTTTTGGATCATCTGGGTAAGCAAGCTAAACCCAGTGATGTGGTCGTCTTTCACTTTAGCGGTTATGGCAGTCGTGTCAAATTAGAGACATCACCAGAAACAATGCAAAATGCTCTGGTGCCAGCTAATGCCAGTCTGATTTTACAAGAAGAGAAAATAGTCAACTATATATTAGAAGAAACTCTACTGCTATTATTGCGATCGCTCCCTACAGAGCGAGTCACAGCAGTATTAGATACTAGCTATTATGCGCCAACTCCAGTATTAGGATTAAAAAGTCGTGCCCTTCCAGAATCAGTAGAGGCAAAGCTAGCAGCAGAAGAACTCGACTTTCTTCAACAACTTAAAACTCAGAAGTTACCTAGCACGCCGATTGTCTTAGCAGCTACCTCAAATCCCAAGCAGTCGGCGAGGGAAGAACTCTTTTCTGGTTTTAGTGCTGGGTTATTTACCTACGCCTTGACGCAGTATTTGTGGGAATTCACCCCAACTACCAGAATTCAAGTCGCCCTCTCGGATATGGAAAATTCTCTATCCAAATTGGGTAGTAAACAGCAACCAGCGTTATTAAGTAGTCAAAAAAATCAACATCTAACGTCTTTACCGCCAGACGGTATTATTGGTGCAGAAGGCGCGGTGAGGGCGATTGAAGAAGACGGCAAAACAGTCCATCTGTGGTTAGCAGGATTACCGCCACAAGTGCTGCTATACTACGGAGTTAATTCTCGATTCACCTTAGCAACAACAACAGAAGAATTAGTATTGCGATCGCGGACTGGGTTAACAGCAAAAGCGCAAATTTCCCAAATTGAAGGTGCAAATCCCCTACAAATCGGGCAACTTGTCCAAGAAGCAGTCCGGGTTTTACCCCGAAATATCCATTTAATAATTGCTTTGGATACTGGATTGGAAAGAATTGAGCGGGTAGACGCTACAAGTGCCTTTGCTGCATTTCCCCATATCTCCACCGTAGTCGCAGGGGAAAAACCAGCTGATTATTTATTTGCCAAACTACAGCAAACACCTAGTCGTTATGGTTTATTTTCTCTTAGTGGCGAACTAATTTCTAATGCCACGGGGGAAGCAGGAGAAGCAGTAAAATTAACAGTGCAAAAGTTAGCGCCAAAATTATCAACCTTATTAGCAGCCAAGTTATGGCGACTTACAGAAAATCAAGGTTCTTCCCGCTTGGCTCTCAAGATAACCTTAGAAATGATTAACAACATATCGCCTCGCGTTATCATGCAGCGCAAAACAGTACGAAATTTCAAAACTGAAACTTCGATTCAAAAATCACTCCCCACACCGATTGTCCCTATCGGTAGTCGAATGCAATATCGGGTAGAAAACCAGAGCGATCGCCCAGTATATTTAATCTTGCTGGGATTAAACAATAATCATACAGCGATCGCCTTATATTCTTGGGAAACCCCCCAAGAACCAAACACTGCGGACACCAAGCCTCTGCTTAAAGAAGTCGTCATCGCTCCAGGTGAAACCCTCACCCTACCCCAAACTAATACTGTTTCCGAATGGGTGATTTCAGGGCCAGCTTCTGAGTGCGAACACCAAGTGATTTTTAGTACTGCCCCCTTTAACGGAACTCTCGCCGTCTTGAACACTGCCAAGTATTCCACAGCCGAACAAGGACCAATTGGCCCATTGTTGAATTCCTTAGATGTTGTACAAGCCTTGCTACAAGACTTACATAACGCTAGTGCCTTCAAAACAGAGATGAACGGCACAGCAGCCGATTCACATAGCTTGGATGTGAATAATTGGGCAAGTCTTAGCTTTAGTTTTCAAGTGTTTTGACCTCTCCCCGGCATAAATGCGCGGGGATTCTAAACTGTTGCTACGGGGAGGGCTGAAGCCACTCCCCGTAGCTTTTTAGTTTTGGTTTCCCAGATGCGATATCTGGTAGCAAGGGTCAAAACTTGCCTACAGACCTTGACTAGACTTAAGCCTAGTTGTGTCTCTACTTTGCGAAGTATATTCGCTGCACCATTTAAATCGGCGTTGATTAGCTGTCCTTTGGCTGTCCGATACATCCCACGCTTGATTCGTTTCCCACTTGGTGTCCACCCTTCGGGTTTTGCGCCGAATGTAGGCAGAAAATCGCCGTCTAAAAAACTAGTTTTACTGGTATATGATTCTTCAGTTTCAACAAAATTGATGCGATATTCTTCACACAATTGCTTGATTCTTTCTTTGAGCTTGGCAGTTGGTATCTGCACAAAAGATTGAGTTGTCTTACCAAGCTTTGCTTCTTGTCGTTGCCCTTGATTCCACCCAAAAACAACTGTACCAATTTGATGCTTAACGCAATGGTCAACAACCAGTCTTGCGGCTTTATTAATTCCATCTCGCATCTGGCGATTCCGTTTCTCTGTTATATATGCTAACTGTTCATCCCAGTATCCTTGCGCTTTACCTTCTTTTAATGTGCTAACACGTTTGTTGTACCACTGATTAAGTGATTTAACTTTGCGCCCATCAACAATAAAGCTAGTTCCAATACTGGAGACACAGCTTAACCAGTTGTTGATACCTGGGTCTATTGCTAAAGCAGACTGAGGATTTAGTTTTAAGTCTGGTGTTGGCTCAAATTTATAGACAAACTCGATATAGAAACACTGATTTCTAGGCAGTATTCGCAGTTCCTTAACGTCTTCAAACTTTAAGTTAGACGGCCTAGTTACGGTGAAACTATCCAATTTAAACCAACGCTTAACAGTGTTACCTAAAGGGATTTTGATACTGTCTCCTACAAGTTTTAATGCTTGTTTAGGATATGTAACCAAAGCATAACCAGCGCCTTTGCGATACTTGGGCAACTTTGGCTTAAAGTGCAATTCGCCTTTGTTGTACTTCTTGTCTAGTTCCTTGAAAGATTTAAAGGACTCAGCAACAGACCTTAATATTTGTTGCGCCGCTTGAGAATGAAGTACTTGATAGTGTTTGTTAGACTTGTACTCCTTCTCAAGGTCATATTTACCAATAAGTTTTTTGGTTTTTAAATATAGCTGACGTGCGTAATAAATACCGCAATTAGTCAGCTGGTGAGATTCTGAGCAAATGAACTCAAGTACTGCTTTTAACTCATCATTAGCATTAATTAAATTTTGCTGACATCCATACATTTGTTTTTCCTCCTGTCCTATATGCTAACATGAATGTGTCACTATCGTGTCTCGTTTATGGCAAAAAAAGAATTACATATTAGGATTACAGAACGCAGAATGAACAAACTGCGCTTATATGCAGCCACTAAAGATAAAACTATTACTCAGGTTGTTGAAGAATTGCTTGACACTCTGCCTGAAATCAAGGATATATTACAGGCAGGTTAAAACCTGCCGAGTCGTTTTTCATCCCCGGTCTGTTCGCGCAGCGTCTCCCCTTGGGAGAAGCACGGAATACGGCGCTGTGCGCCTGTTCCTCCGGGGCTTTCAAACTCCCTTCTGTTTCTTGTAAGTTAATGTGATTGAAGAAGAATGCAGAATTCAGAATCAAGAGGTTCTCAACGAGACGCTGCGCTATCCGCTTTTTCAATCAGAAAATTCTGACTCCTGCCTCCTGCCTTATCCCAACGACAAATATTTACACCCACCTACTTAGTGCCTCTACTAAAGTCTGATTTTGCTCATCTGTCCCAACAGTGATGCGTAATTTATCATCTAGTCCAGGCTGCTTGAAATAGCGAATTAAAATTCCCTGTTCCTTCAGTTTTTGATAGAGATATTCTGCGTTTCCTTTTTTGGGTTGTGCCAGCAAAAAGTTAGCTTGGGAATCCCAAATATGAAAACCTAATTGTTTCAAGTCTGTTGCTAACTTAGCCCGTGATGCTTTAATCTTTGCTACACAAGCATTTTTATAAGTTTGGTCAGTGATGGCAGCCGTACCAATTGCACAAGCGATCGCATCAATGTTATAGCTATCTTTAACCTTAAACAATCCTTGCAAGAGTTTGGGATTCGCCACCCCAAAGCCCAATCGTAATCCTGCTAATGAGTACCCCTTAGATAGTGTCCGAAGCACAATGACATTTTCGTATTCCTTAACCAAAGTCAATGCATTCTCTTCAGTAAAATCTATGTATGCTTCATCAATCACTAAAACTCCAGATAACTGGCTGGCTAATTTTCGCAAATCATTTGTTGCCACCACATGCCCCGATGGACTATTGGGTGACGCAATAAATGTCACAGTTCCATTGGCAGCAACTAATTCTTCCAAAGGTAAACTGTAGTCTTTGCTGTAGGGAATCTCAATAATTTCCGCCGCTTGCATTTCTGTTAATGTGCGATATAGCACGTAAGTAGGCATCGGATAAACTACCTTCTTCCCAGGTTCTGCACAGGCTCGAATTACTACACTCAACAATTCGTCACTGCCATTTCCGACAATTATCCAATCACTAGGAATTCCTAAAACTTTACTTGCAGCTTGCCGAAACTCCCCTCCGAAAGGTTCTGGATAGCGCCGCAACCACTCACCATCAATATTCTGTAGCACAGCTAATGCCGCAAGAGAAGGAGGATAGGGGTTCTCATTGCTGTTAAGTTTAATAATCTGTGTACCGCGTTGAGGCTGCTCACCGGGAACATAGCTAGCCATTGCATCAACATTGGAGCGAAAGTAGTTGGTCATAGGGCACTTGTACTGAACGAACGCAGCCGTTGGCGCAGCCTCTCCAAGAATTGTATTAGGTATGAGGCAGAGGGCATAAGATATGATGATAAAATACCAACACACTACAAGCGTAAACAGCGTGTAGAAAGATATTTGTAATTAGAGATTTGAATATGACTAAGAAAGTACACAGCATTCTAATTAGCTGAAAGTCCTGCTGTATATAAGTGGGCGATACTGGATTTGAACCAGTGACCCCATCCGTGTGAAGGATGTGCGCTACCCCTGTGCTAATCGCCCAAGACTTTTCATATTACCATAGCTTACTAAATAACAATAGGTATGGCATCACCACGGAGAACAACTTGAGAGAAAAAGAGATGAGGCTACCAAGTTTCCCAAAATTTGATTGTGTATAAATACACTCAATTAACATTAGCCTCAGAAATAACCGTCACACAGGCATTCACTAAAGGTAACAGCGGTCCTAATTGCTCTTGTCCATTCACTGCTAAATCGCTGTGACACAAATAAACTCTCTCGGATACACGAGAAAGTAAATCTGTCAAGATCCTTTGCAGTCGTCGTTCTTCTGCCAATTTTTCATCTTCTGCTGTCCAAGGTTCGCCTAATCTATCTCGCAGGAAAAACGGCGCACCGAACAAAGTCGCTGCACCACCTTTTGCCCATAGAGGCGAACCAGCATCCAGCCAAAAATGCCACTGGTGCGATCGCCTACTAGATCGATATTGAAATATAGTTGCTAAGGTGACGGCCTTTCTGGCTCCACCAATGGGACGCACAGGGTAAGGGTTGGCGGTAATCGTACCACGTCGCAATAGTTGAATGAATTCAATAATAGTTGTGTGAGGCGTTGTCTCAACTGGGGTAATTTGTCGTAGTCTGGTGTCAATTTCCCAGTAGTGTTGGGCGGTTTCTAATAATTCCCGCAATGCTGCTAGTTGTTCGTAGGGAAGATTACTACCATTCCACAAAAAACGCACAATTGCTCTGTCTAAAAGGGAAATGGGACTGGGAATTAACCGCAATTCTTGTTGCGATCGCTGCTGTTCTAACCACTGTAATATCTCACTATAGGCTGTAGTCGCTGCATAGCCGATTCGATCCCAGCGCTCGAAGGCTGACACTGGTAGCAAATTGGGGCGATCGGGATGGGGTACAAAGCAGTAATCTGCAATCAAACCAGCACGTACCGGATCAATATGAGTGCTGAGTGCTGAGTTGTGAGTGCTGAGTGAGGAGTTAGGAGTTAGGAGTGAGGAGTTTTCTGGTGGTTGTTGTTTTCTGCTCAACACGACTAGCATTTCTGCCACGGCATCGCGATCTACGAGGCGGCCCAAGCCGGGATAAACTAGTGCCAGCATGGTGAGTAAGGCGCGAATCACGGGCGAACTAATTAGGGGACGTTGGTCATTGAGCGATTCTACTGGGATATTTTGCTTGACGAGGATTTCTACTAGAGTATAACGAGCGATCGCATCTAAACCTGGTGCAATAATCGCTACTTCTTCTGGTTGCACTTGCTGCGATTGGATGGCATTAGCAATTACCTCTGCTGTTTGCCGCAATAATTGGGCGCGGGAGGTGGTTTGAATTGAATGCACTGTTTTTGGTAAACTCAACAGTATCATCGGTTCTGTGACTAATTCCACCATCTGTTTAGTCAGTTGCTCGCTCAGAGACTCTGGAGGCGGCCCATTCAAAATTTCTACCCGACAACGCTCTGCTAACCCTTCTAGGTAGTTGGGATCTGCCCCCAATCCCAATCGCACTGCACCATCAGGATTGTAGCTAAACGCGCCAACTGCACCTCGATCTAATAGCAACTCAAACAAAAGACGCGCTACGCTAGGATAGTCATCGACATCATCCGCCAGTACAGCCTGATAGCGTTTAGTTAGGTGCTGCTGGTAATTGCGATCGCTTAATAAGTGCTGACTATAAAGTTCGGTAATAATCCCATAAGTAAGTAATCCCCTCTCTAAACACCAGTTACGCCAATCTAGCAGCAAAGATGCCAAAAATTCCGGCTCTAAAGTTGTGGTATTTTCCCCCATACCCTTGGACAAAATCTGAGCAATATCTTCGCAAGGTACACCACTGTAAGCTGCTAATTGTAATAAGTCCAAGATGCGACGCACCAAACGAGATTCATTCACTCCCGCAATACGTAAAATTTCTTCGTCTAATTGGGGACGCCAAAGTTTGGTTGCTAACTCTTGCTCCGTTTCTGGTCGCAATCTTACCGGAAACTGTGCCTTCAGTTTCAACGAGTTAATTAGCAACGGCCAAAATAAAATAACTTCATCTTGAAAAAAACCTAGTGGCGTCTTGGCACGAACCGGATATTTACCCAACGTAGAGGTAACAATTATATCTCCTAACTCTCTACGATTATCATCATTGGCAGCTAAGACTAAAACTCCCGGCTCTGTTTGTTTAAGATATAAAAATTCAGATACATGACTAGTTTTTTTACGTCCGGTTTTTTTTGTATAAAATGATTCAGTATATTGTTTTTCTGATTTTACCCAATTACAAAATTGCTCTACCAAGCGAGCCGTCTTACCACTGCGGCTAGTGCCAACAATCCAAACCGAATGAGAAACCACAAACTTTCTCCTTGTAGATTTGTTAGTATACCTCGTGCGTTAACTTAAGGTTAATAGTCATCAAACAATGCTGAATGATTGTCTGCAATGAAAAACTCTGTTTTTAGTCAAAAAATCTATTCTTTCTTACTTGCTGCTTATCGATGGTACTTACAGACTCCTGAACGTTCTTTAGATGAAGCTTACAATGCAGCATTAAAGATTCAGGAAATAGAAGATAAGCATTTCAATGGTAATAAAATAGACATTGACTCGGCCATGTACAGTAACAGTGTGATGGATTATTTTGAGTCAGACCTCAACAAGCTATTAAAAATTGCCAGGATGCGGCTGACGGAGTTTAGAGGAAGCCGTTGGTTTCTAAATGAAGAGAATCAAAAAGCTGCTCAAAAAGCAGGTATAGAGTATCTGAGTCCTTCTTTAGTTTTAGAAAAGCTAAACTTTATCGATCAAGTTATATCTAAATACACAACAAGTTCCAATCAAACAACTTCTAACGCTTTAGTAGTAAAACCTCCAAGTCTACCAGTTAACTCTGTGATATCTGACGACAAATCGCTGCTCGTCAAAACTCCAACATTACCACCCAAAATATCAAATCAAGACTTAAATAATAAACCAAAATCCAAGAGTAAAACCGATACAACGGGTGTTTTACCTCGCTCTATTTTAAGTACTATCAGTCGTCTGCAAGCTGAATTAGACCCTAATTCGGAACAAGAAGTAATTCAGAGTTTTCGTCAAACTCAAAAAAGAACAATAATATCTATCAGGTTTCTTTTACTATTAATTATCATACCACTTTTAACGCATCAAATAGCAAAAGCTTTCGTAGTTGGCCCAATTATTGAGAGATTTAGAAGCACTCAAGAAATACAGATATTTCTCAATTCCGAAATGGAAGAGGAAGCCCTTGTAGAATTACAAAGATTTGAAGAAAAGCTCAAGTTTGAAAATCTCATTGTTAAAGCCCCTCCACTGTTACCTGAGCAGATGGAGACTGAAATGAAAAATAAGGCGAAAGAGCTTGCTGAAGAATTTCGTCACGAAAGCTCTGGTGCTATCAAAAATGTTTTTGCAGATATGTTCTCTGTGGTTGCTTTTATCTGGCTTTTGCTAGTCAGTAAGTCTTCTATTGCTGTGCTTAAAGATTTCTTTGATAATATTGTCTATGGACTTAGTGATAGTGCGAAGGCATTTATCATTATTTTATTTACTGATATCTTTGTAGGATTCCACTCTCCTCATGGCTGGGAAGTACTCCTAGAAGGAGTATCACGCCATTGGGGATTACCGGCAAATAGAGATTTTATCTTCTTATTTATCGCTACATTTCCGGTGATTTTAGATACTATCTTTAAGTATTGGATATTCCGATATTTGAACCGGATATCGCCTTCTGCTGTTGCGACTTACCGTAATATGAATGAATAGGGAATAGGGCATTGGGGATTGGGCATTGGGTAAAATTTTGGTGTTGTGAAACAATTAAATTATTTTTGGTTTTTGATGTTGGAATTTGAGCGAGGTGGGAGAATCTTAAAAATTTTGAATTTTAATGAAAAAGAGATTTGCTGGGTTAGGAAAGTTTAACAAAATTATCGTCATCAGTTTACCTGTAGTTTTGTTGATTTTATTGGTGCGGATGCAATCTTTCACGCATCAAGAACTCATTTCGCCAGAATGTCAGGTGAAAAAGTGGGATATCCCAGTGTCCTTGACTGCTGAAAATCAAGATGCGTTTCCACAAAAACAAAAATTACCATTAATCCCAAGACTACCAATTACTTGTTGTCAAAGTGATCCCTCTTGTTTGGATGAAGTAATCTATGGAAAAATACCAGAGAAAAAGGCACTGATAAGTGCGATCGCTCGCAGTCTCCAATATCTGCAAACAGCTAATGCTGCGACTGCTTATCAAAACTATCCGGTAGCTGGGATTACGCGCGATCGCGTTTTCAAAAGCTTGAAAAGATTTCGGGAACTCCTCCTAAAAACCAATTCTGCAACAGAATTACATCAAGCCATTGAGCGGGAATTTGTTCTTTACCAGTCAGTCGGTAAAGATAACAAAGGTTCCGTTTTATTCACCGCCTATTATGAGCCACTTTACGCAGCTAGTCGCCTCCCCACAACAGAATATCGCTATCCTGTTTATCGCTTACCTCCTGATTTCAACTCTTGGACTAAACCTCATCCGACACGCGAGGAGTTAGAAGGAGTAGATGGTTTGCAAAGTGCAAAAGGGAAATTGCGAGGATTAGAGTTGTTTTGGTTTCGCGATCGCCTCGAACCATATCTAGCTCAAATTGAAGGTTCGGCGAGACTTCAGCTTCCCGATGGTACTCAAACAACAATCGGCTATGGGGGTAATACCGCTTATAACTACAAAAGTATTGGGCGAGAATTAGTGAATGATGGCAAATTACCGCTACAAGGTATAACTATGCCAATTATTCTTGACTATTTCCAAAAGCATCCCCAAGAATTAAATATTTATATTCCGCGCGATCGCAGCTTTGTTTTTTTTCAGGAAAATCACGGTGAGCCAGCCCAAGGTTCTATCAACGTACCACTAACAGCAGAGCGTTCTATTGCTACAGATAAATCTCTTATGCCTCCTGGTGCTTTAGCATTGATTCGCGCTTCCATTCCCTTTGTTAATCCTACCGGAAAAATGCAGGAGCGCATTATTAGCCGCTATGTTCTTGACCAAGATACCGGAGGTGCAATTAAAGGTGCAGGTAGAGTAGATTATTTTTTAGGTACTGGGAAAATCGCAGGCGATCGCGCTGGTGTTACAGTCAGCAATGGACAATTATTTTATCTCTTACTCAAGTCCAAGAATTAAACACACTCGCATTTTAATACTAAAATTCCCGACTTTTTAGATAAGTCAGGAATTTTAGCCTTTCGGCGTAAATGAAACACCCATTCCAAATCAATCGAACGCTTGCGATATAGTAATTACAAATTACGCTACTAGTACAACAGGGCGGAAATAAACATACCATTTAAAATGGCGCAAGAGCTTGGAATACAATTCTTTTGACTTTTGACTTTTGACTTCCGCCTTGCGGTACTAGGCTTCCAAATCCATCTCACCATCATCATCGTCATGATCGTAAGGGATATCGTCAAGGTCTATCATTTCGGAAATTTCTTCTACTTCAGTTAGATACTCAGATTCTTGATGTTCGCGTTCGATTAAACGACCAGTTGACTTCAGCCATTCCAAGAGAATAAACTCATTACTTGTACGAATTACAGGCGCTCGCTGGTTACGAGGTTCTTCACGCAAAGGACTTATAGGCATAAAAAAAACTCACTTCAAACTACAGGTTAGCGTACAAAAACGTCAAAATTGTACATTAAGGTTAAAAGTCTTGTATGACAAGTCTTTTCTCAACAGACAAAATATGACCCATTGAATTTTTGTCTCAAGTCCATTTAGCTACTTACCATTAAAATGTCCCGATGTCAGTTTTAATAATAAATATTTCAGCGGATGCAATATATATTACAAAGCATTTGGTAGCTTGACGAGAGTTTCATACATATCAGAGGGTAATGCAGACAGTCTATTCGCTACAGCAACTGCATCAGCTAAGTTACTAAATTGACACCGGACTATTTCTTGTCCATTTCCTGAAGGGAATCGTTTCCTAGCTTTATTAGATACAGCACAAATAATCGCTAAAGCTTTGGCGAACCCGTCTTTTGTCAATATTCTTTCTTGAGCGAACCCTTCAACAGGGATAAGACAAACCTCAAACCGATAGCCAGGTCTGGGAGAAACAGCTATGTCGATATATGGTTTATCTTCTTTTCTGATTCGGCGTAAATATTTAGCTGTTGAATTAGGATCGTGCAAATTAGTCCCAAGGGCGTAAGTAAAAAAGCAATCTTCTGTGAGGGACTCAGGACGAGTAATTATATCCGTGGGCATAAGTTCCAGTAGTATCCGTATGTTGTCTGCGTGTGTGACACACTAGACTTGTCCGTTCTTCTTAGCACATTTTCTTTGACAGTTAGGTGTATCAGTGTCACGCGAGGTATTACAATACATTTCGGCTAACTAAAATTTCAATTTTTAAAATACTTATGACATCAAACACCTTTAGAATCAAAGGGTGTAGAGATTTAGATTCAAAGAGGAGTCTATATAGTCAGTCACATGACCGAAAATATTTCTCAACAAATAAAATCATAACATAGTTGACGCCAAACCCTGCGATCGCTTCACCTGTGCCTAAAAGCGATCGCAAACTCTCTGATATTTATACATATTTATTTATTGCCTTATATTTTCTAAAAATTAAGAGCATCTTTACGAGTTATTGACATAAATAATCGCCTAAATAAATCCCCAGGATTGTAAATATAATCCTGAGGCATCATCTTCATATCCTGTCTAAGATATTTATAAATCTAAAGGAGCCAAAGGCGGTTAAAACCAAAAACGGTATTCACGCAATTATGGATTCAAAGCATCATTCACGTAAGTATTGACAACACCTTTAGACAGAGTTTTAATCGCAGCTGGAAGAGGAGCATAGCCACGAGCTGTAGCTATATTGTCTGCGGCGGTGGTTCCTAAAGCCCAGCCGATGAATCCTTTAATCCCATTTGCTACCTTAACGTTTGCGTATTTGTCATAAAATAGCAGGTAAGATGCGCTAACAAGGGGGTAAGCATTTGCAGCTGTTGGATCAGTGACTACGAGTTTAATCCTCCGAGGACTTGCATCTTGGTCAGTCGCACCAACAAAAGCATTTCTAATTGAAGTTGGTGAGATGGGGTTGTAAGTACCTGCCTTGTTCTGTAAGACAGCAGCTTGCAGACTATTAGCTAACCGCGTAGAATTATCCACATAACCAATTGCACCAGCAGTAGTTTTGATCTTGGTGGCTACACCTTTACTTCCTGAGGCAAATTGGAAATTGGCTGGCCAAACAACTGTATTGGCTGGTAGTGGATTTGATATACCACCTGCTTGAGCAATACTTATTTCACCAACTCCTCTGTTCCATGTAGCACCAAATGCTGCCTTGAGATTACTGCTTAAAGTAAAAGTGTTAGCACTATTGTCACTACGACGTACTACAACGATGGGTTTACTTACTGCTGAAATTACTCTGCCGCCATTATCTGCTTTAATTTTGGCATCATTCCAATTTGTGATGGTGCCGTTAAAAATACCAAGGTAAGTAGCTCGTGAAAGTTTAATTCCACCTGTTACATTTAGACCAGTGGGGTTGTAAGCTAACGCAACTCCGTAGGTGATCACAGGCACTTGGATGGGGGTACCAGTATTGGAACCTGTACTAAGTTTTTCTGTTCCTGTTATGGGGTCATCAGTATCTGCAAAAGAGACTGGGGGATTGATAGTTGCCCCAGTCGCGGGTGGTGGGGTTTGAGTGAAAAAAGCTGTTACCCCTACACTACTATTAATCGCAGCATATCTGAATGTAACGAGCGGATTGACTGGACCTGGAGGATTGAGGGTTGTAGGATTTCCAACACCGTAAGTGTTAAACCATGAGCCTTGTGGGGCATAAGGAGAGGTAGTTCCTGTACCCACAAACAAAGTATTTATACTGCCTCCACCTGCACCATTTATGGAGGTTACTCCAGATGGGGCAGGAGTGGTGGAGGTCTGAGCTAGAGATTTCTGAGTAGCAGATTGACCTACTACTAAACCAATTGTGATGGCAAATACAGAAATTGAACTTGTCAAATGGGTCAATTGACGATCGCGATAAAAAGCCATATCAAACTCCTTCAAATTAATTTCCGGTTCAATACCCTATCAAATCAAAATCAAGTGTCAAACTAGCGATTAAAAATAACCTTTTATAAGCACAGTAAACTTGCATAAAAAAGGTATTTATTAAACAAATGTTTGCACAAAATTCTTCAGAATATAGAGCAAATTAAAGGCAAAATTTTAAATATATAGAGGGTGTTAAATTGTTGCTAATTTACCCTCAAAAATAATTATTTGCTAGTTAAAAACACTACATTCAATGTAAGTTTGTATAAATAAATATTCAGCGGCTTTAGTAGAAGGAAATGGTTAATAGCTACTATGAATCATGCCTAAATTACCATTTTTAGTCTCTCATTCCCTTTTAAAAAGCCATGTTTAATTTTACCTACTTACTTATTTGGCATGGCAAGTTCATCTGAATTATAAAAATTACTTTCTTTAATGTAGATATGCAGCAGTTTGCCACAAACTACCGCTAAGTGCGAAGTAAAGAAAGTCAGAATTTCACAAATCTTTTAGGACTGCTATGGTTAATAGCTAGTTAAATTTTGCCAATGAAATCAACAATATAATATAATGTTAAGGTTAAGCTTAAGTTATAATTAGATTATAGAATGATTAAAAAGCTTAAATATATTTTGGTAATTTAGAGGTGTTTGAAAGGTGGTTTCTATGGCAATTTTATTCCTTTAGTAGAGAAAAATCAACACCTTTCACTTAATATATGGTTTTGCTTATTGAGCTTTTTTTAGAGGTTTTAATCAAGTTTACTAATTACTTGACAAAAAACACACTATCTGAATATTTTTGAATCGAGAGTTTGTGACTATATTCTGTCAAAATCGTGGATTTTTCACTGTTTTTTGTGTTTTTCACGACATCAAAACAAATAAATAGTGGTTTATGCTACCTAACGAAATCATTAATTGTGCCATTCACGTTATTGACTCACTGCTAGTACGGTTTTTGTGGTGTAGGTAAAAACAGGCTTTCTGAGTCCTTTTCAAATAGGGCTATACCAACCAGGCATTTTTGTACTAGTGTTTAAGCTAACAAATTATACCAGTCTTAGATAAAAATGCGCTCAACATATTAGGTTAATGCGTAGCAACATCTTGTAGGTTAAGGAGTAAAAACCAACACATACAAGATGTTGGAATCTTTGATTTCGTCCTTCAAACGCCATTTGCTTCTTCCTTTGAGTCAAAGGAGACGCTGGGCGTAGCTTGCTTAAACGCAGAAAAGCCGAAAAACACTTTTACATCTTTGGTTTTCAAACCTAGATGTGTAGCAATCATTTTTCAAATTGGTATTAGTCATGAGTAGCAGCCATCACAAAATCCGTTAGAACTAGCTAGGATTCCGTCTCCATTAAACTTTTTTGAGGTATTCACATGAACAAGATTAATCTGTACAAACAACACCAGACCAAAAATAAGGTATTGATTTTTACTTCTTTGACTGTTTTGGCTTCTTCATTAGTACTACCCTTCCAACAAGCCTTTGCTGCTACATTGACTACTGTTGTAAATTTCAACGGCACCAACGGAGCTACACCAAGAGCTGGTGTACTTAAAGGCAACGGTACTGATGGCAATCTTTATGGAACTACTTCTGCTGGTGGCACTTCTGGCAAAGGAACTGCATTCAAGTTAACTCCTACTGCTTTCACTACTCTGACCACACTGATAAACTTTACCGGAACCTCTGGAATCAACAAAGGGACTAATCCAGTCGCTAGATTATTCCAAGCAGCGGATGGCAATTTATATGGGGCAACCTTTACAGGTGGTACAAGTGACCTCGGCAGTGTGTTTAAGTTGGCGAAAACAGCTTTTACAACCCTGACAACTCTTGCAAATTTCACAGGCACTAATGGGGCTAACCCAGCAGGTCGACTGATTACAGGTACTGATGGCAATTTGTGGGGGACAAGCTCTACAGGTGGGGACAATAATAAAGGAACTATATTCAAGGTTTCGCCTACCACCGGGGCACTCACCACCATCAGAAGCTTCAGCGGTACTAATGGAGCAACTCCATTAGCAAGATTGCAACTGGCTAACGATGGAAACTACTACGGCAGTGCCTCTGCTGGTGGAGCAAGTGCTAAAGGAGTTGTATTCAAGTTAACTCCCGCAGGAATACTGACTTCATATAGCTTTAGTGGCGCCAATGGGGCAAATCCACAGTCTGGATTAATTGAATTTGATGGGTTCCTCTATGGCACCGCTAAACTGGGTGGAGCCAACAATAAAGGAGCTATATTCAAGGTTCCGGTCGGTGGTGGTACACCCGTTTTAGTTGCTAGTTTTAATGGCACCAATGGGGCCAACCCAACGGCTGCACTCATAAAAGCAAGCAATGGTAACTTCTATGGCACAGCTTCTGCTGGTGGAGCAAATAACAAAGGAGTTATCTATCAGCTGACTGGAGCAACCATCACCGGCTTAATTAGTTTTGATGGTACTAATGGGGCAACACCAGAGTCCACGCTAATTCAGCTCTCAAATGGTGCCTTTTACGGTACTGCCTCTTTTGGCGGTAGTTCTAATCTAGGAACTGTATTTAAGTTTGTAATCTAGTTCCAAATCTAACCGGCGTGTAGAAAATGGTAAAACGTACATTTGAACGTCTACCATTTTTCTACAATCGATCTAAACTTTTCAAGACAGGTATTTGAATTTCGGTGACTCAATACTGTTTCATATCATGTTCGCTCCGAAGAACCCTAAAGAGCGAAAACTATCCTTGGTCTGCCCTAAGAGCAAGCCTATGGTGTACATACAAGTCTGAAATTTTATAGCAGTTCGCTCAGATACCTGTGAGGTAGAGAAAGTCAAGGCTTTGAAGTTGGTTTACCCTGGCTATCTGTATGAGAAGATTGAGAAAATTCTCAAAGTCGAGAGGAATCTACCAGTTCAATCTCGATATTTGCAATACCACTTCTCAAATCAGAGAAATTTATTTTTAGATAAATCTTAATATCATGTTAACTTAACTTCAAAATACTGATGTAGAATATATAACTTTACTACAGGTTTATAATTTGATTAATAATGTAATGATGTTAAAGCATGTTGAATTGTAGCAGTTGTAAAATTCGATACCAAGGATGAATTATAGTACACCATAGGAAAATTAGCAAATGTTTAGACAAAGTTCTCACAAGAGAAACTTTTTCAAAGCTTTAACTGGTAGTGCGGCGAAAGAATCTCACAAGTTAAGACGGGCATTTAAATCCTGTCTGAGTATTCTGCTTGAATCTGTACCTTTTTTGATTGCTTGTGCTGTATTGGTTAGCGTTATCAGCCTCAAAAGTCCTATCTTGCTCTTTTGTTTACTAGTTGGTAGTTTAATTGCAGTCATCACCCAGCAAATTGGGCAGCAAGTGAATTTACCAAGGCGATCGCTAATACTATTACAAATTTTAGCAGCAGCGATCGTTCTGAGTTTATATTGGTTAGACTGGTTTGCAGCCCCCGCACAAGCACAGTTTTTTGGGGAAGCTGAAAAGTTTTTCAAAAAAACCTTAACAGCAAACAATGCTGGTGCTGCCGACACACCAGTAAGCTTGATATTTAATGTGTTAAGGGCAATTTACTTACTTTATATTGCAATCTCCCTAGTTGGTGTGATTAATGCAGTGCGTAAAGATGAAGATTGGCAAAGCATTGCCAGAACTCCCCTATTAGTGGTTGTTGCTGTTACCATTGCTGATGTACTCACACGCTTTGTAATTGGCGATAGTAGTAAATAATTTAGATATTTCAAATGTCTCAAGAGCGGGAACAAGAATTTCGTCCAGTCAATCAGGTTCTGGGAAGTCAACCTTCATTAGGACCAATCCCTGCCGATCAAATTCTTCCTTGGACGGTAATAGCCTTAGCCTCCTACTTTATTATCAATGGAATTTTTGGAGGTCTTTTTGAAGAAGAGTTTCAAAAATGGTTGTGGACAGTACTAATGACTGGTTGGGGAATAGGAACTTGGTGGATTTTAACTGGTGGTAGGAGTTGGAGTTTTTTAAGTAAATTTATTGGCGTTCCCGCTTGGACAAGAGGCTTTGCTCGTTATCAAAGCTTACTGGAAGTTAACCATGAAGCAAAAAATCGGAAAACAAAGCGTCGGCATCGCCGGAAATGAAAGTAGATTAACACCATTTGAAGATGCCTTACACTTGGCGACAATGCTGCGTGTTGCAATGAATGGACGTGATATTGGCGCTTACCTGTTGACAAAAGGTACTCAAAAAGATCGGTTCTGCTTTGTTTTTGGTTTTGATTGTAAGGGAATTCATACTACCTTAAGACCTGAACAAATTGATACACTTTTTAATAACATTGAAGCCGGATTAAAAGACATTCCTAGCGGTGAAAGGATGACGCTACACTTGGGTTCTTTTAGTTCAGACAAAGAGCGCCAGAAAGAGTTAGCAACATTAATCAGAAATACATCATCGCGAGACATCAAATATTTGTTGATGGCGGAGAGAGCCAGAATTAAAGAACTGACTATTTCTGGGATTCGTAAACCTAAATTTTTGCGGATTTATGTAACTTACACCATTGAATCTAACTCGCAACACGCAGATGATTGGATAGAAAAACTTTTAGTAAAAGCAGAATCCTGGTGGTTGAAATTTAAAGGCGATCTTTTAGAAGTAGAAAATCAACGTATTGAAACCTTGATTACAAATGCTTACAATCAGGGTTTTCTCCGCTGGGAACAAATCTTATCTAACAAAATGGGATTGGATGTCAAACCTTTGACTGCTGATGAACTATGGGGGGAAATCTGGAAAAGGTTTAATGATACGCAGGCAATAGATATTCCCCAGTTAATGACTTTAGATGAAGAAGGATTACACGAACAAGTTAATTCAGATTTAGCAAGTACTAAATTACTTCTAGACAATATCCACGGCACAACTTTGCTGATGGAATCTAGTGTACCTTGTGCCGATCGCCGCTGGGTTAATGTTAACAATCGTTATATTGGCGCACTGTCATTTCTGGAAAAACCTGGCGGTTGGACTAGTAAATCAGCTCAACTGCGCTATTTATGGGAACTGTTGGCCAGAGAAACAGTAGTAGATACAGAAATTTTTTGTGAGTTGACTGCTGCAAATCCAGCATTGGTAAAAACTACCCTGCAACGAGTGCTGAAGCAGTCAAACATGACAACGATTATGGCTCAAGAAAAAAGTAAAACTATTGATGTCAACGCTCAATTAAAGTTGAAGAAGTCGGTAGCAGCACAAGAGCAGTTATTTGAAGGTGCAGTTCCGATTTATACGAGTGTCGCTATTTTAGTACATCGTCCAACTTTAGAAAAATTAGATGAGGCGACAAGATATATTGAAAACTGTTTTCAACGTCCAGCCAGAGTAATTAGGGAAACTGAATATGCCTGGAAAATTTGGCTGCAAACTCTACCAATAGTTTGGGAGGGTTTATTAGCAACGCCCTTCAACCGTCGCCAGCTATATTTAACCAGTGAAGTTCCGGGATTAATGCCTCTAGTTTTAAGTAAAAAAGGTGACAAACAAGGCTTTGAGTTGATTGCTGAAGAAGGCGGAACACCCATACATTTAGATTTATTTAATCAGCACAAAAATTTAGCTTTGTTTGCTACAACTCGTGCTGGTAAATCGGTGTTGGTATCAGGGATTTTAACTCAGGCTTTAGCGCATGGGATTCCGGTTGTAGCGTTAGATTTCCCTAAACCTGATGGGACATCTACTTTCACTGACTACACAGAGTTTATGGAGGGTAATGGAGCCTATTTTGATATTTCCAAACAATCGAATAACTTATTTGAACAGCCAGATTTACGATCGCTAGAAGCAGAACAACAGCGCGATCGCTTTAACGATTATACCGCCTTCCTCGAATCAGCGTTAATGACAATGGTTTTAGGATCGTCGACTGAAAGTCAAATTTTATCGCAAACTGTGCGATCGCTGCTCAACCTGGCTTTAGAAGCCTTCTTTAGAGATGAGGGCATCAAAGAGCGATATCGCCAGGCGATGGAGGGAGGATTTGGCACTCTTGCTTGGCAGAAAACCCCTACTTTAAAAGATTTTCTCTTTTTCTGCTCGCCAGAACACTTGCAGCTAAGTTCTTTAACTGGCAGAGTAGAAGATGCTCTCAGTCAAATTCAATTGCGCTTACGCTTTTGGCTTTCTAGTCGCGTCGGACAAGCCATTTCTGCACCATCCAGCTTTCCTACTGATGCACAACTTTTAGTTTTTGCTCTCAGAAACCTATCAGATAGTGAAGATGCAGCCGTACTATCCTTGAGTGCCTATTCAGCAGCACTCCGACGCGCATTAAGTAGTCCCGCTTCTATATTCTTTATCGACGAAGCACCAATTTTATTTGAGTTCGAGCAAATTTCCGACTTAGTTGGTAGAATTTGTGCGAACGGCGCTAAAGCCGGTATTAGAGTCATCTTATCAGGACAAGATCCTGACACCATTGCTAAATCTAAAGCTGCATCAAAAATATTGCAAAACCTGACAACACGATTGATTGGACGTATTCAGCCAGTTGCAGTAGATAGTTTTGCAGACATCTTGAAATATCCCCGTCAAGTTATTTCTCGTAATGCTTCAGAAAGCTTTTTTCCCCGCAAAGAAGGCGTTTATAGCCAATGGCTATTAGATGATAACGGTATTTATACATTTTGTCGTTACTATCCAGGTTACGAACAATTGGCAGCAGTTGCTAATAACCCTTATGAACAAACTGCACGTAGCCAAATGATGCAACTTCACAGCGATAAATATGAAGCAATTTCTGCGTTTGCGCGTCAATTAGTGGCTACTCTACGTAGTAGTTAATTGAATTATGTAAATAGTTAATGGTGAATCAAACAAATTTGGATTTTAGATTTCTGATAGTGTAGTATTAGCAAGTTACCAACGTCTTTTAGATTTACTGCACCCATTCTTGGGTTGTAGCTTAGGAATTTTAGATTTTAGAATAGCGTCGAGGGTTGAACCGAAAAACTAATTTTATTATCCAAAATCAAAAATTGGCACGGTTCAAAAGCTAAATTTTTACCTCACTATATAATAATGTAGTCTACCTTTTTCAGGCACAGATGTATGCGAAAAACTACCATTTTTACTTTTACCTTGCTATCATCCCTGGCAATACTACCAGCGATCGCACAAGTTAACACGGCTGGATTAGGTCAGGTTTGGACTGACTTTCAAGCATATTCCACAGATTTGCAAGATTACTTTCAACATAATAATTTGAAGAATACCTTAAACCCTTTAGAACAAGGTCAGAGTCAAATTGCTATTGAGAGTGCCAAGGGAGATTTGAAGATACCTAACCCCGTTGCTGCGGGACAAAAAATTCGTGATGATTCAATTACCTACTCTTATAATTCAGATGCTAAATCAAGTCGCTTTGAGAATAATGCAGCAGTACGGGGAAATTTACTTAGTAATGAACTTAATCGGATAATTACCCGTGGAGTTGCGGTAGGTGTTCTCGGTAAAAATGGACAAACTAGGACAAAAATGAAGTTAGAAAATACAGAGAAATCTCTGGAAGATATTGAGGGATTTGCTCAAGAAACAGAGAGTACCAATGATACACTTCTTAAACAAATTAAAAGCAGCATTAATCTAAATAAAACACCCGATCCAGCAGCAAATGCTATTTCTGGATTAGCAGAATTGCTAGGTATTAGTCAAGTGCAAATGATGAAAATTCAACAGGAACAAATAAAAATTGTAGCTGAAACATTTGGTCAGACATTACAAAATAATCAGGTTTTGCAATATTCCAACTTAAATTTGGCAAACATTTCTCAGCAGGCAGAAGAGGCAAATCGCGCTCGCAGAGTAGAAACATCTACAGAAGCAGCGCGACTTTTACGAGCGACTTCTCAACTAGATTTGTTTGGCAGAGAGGCGTTGGATAAATGCGGCATGAATTTGCGGTTAAAACCATTGGAAATGAAAATTCGCGATAAATTGTGCCAAATCATCCCCTAATTCAGCAACGCCGACAGAGAAAAAGTTGGGGAGTAGGATTTTAAAATAAAAAAACTCTAAGAGGATGTTTTAAAAGTCCTCTGGTCAGTAGCAAAACGTTTCAGATCCCCCTAAATCCTCCGATAAATTGGGGGACTTTGATTCCGGTTCCCCTCTTTTTAAGGGGGGTTAGGGGGGATCAACAAGTGCTTAAAATTACAATAAGCCACTTTTAAAACATTCTCTAAATTTCCATACAATTTTTTAAATCCTTAAACTTCTTACAAACCAACAGGAAGTCTAAAAAACAGTTTGGTAGGGTGCGTTAGCGACAGCGTAACGCACCGAAAGCATCCGGGATGGTGCGTTAGGAACGTAACACACCCTACGAAATCTAAAAAACAGCCCATAAACTCAAAATGCAACTTGCTATTAAACTAATTTTTGCCCAAGTAGGCATTGATCAGATTCTCGATAATGGTGCCGCAACTTCCCAAAGCATTGCCCAAGGTTGGGACAAACAATGGCTGGATTTATTACAAAATAACACCAGCAATAACTTGTATGGAGCGCTGACAAATCTGGGTATTTTTTTTGCTGTAGGAACCCTGTTATTTTTTATGATACAATTCCTCAAAGACTTAATATCCTACGAATATACCCGTCCCATATCAGCTTTAATTTGGCCTTTTATTGTGGTAGTACTCTTAAGTAATTCAGGCAATGGAAGTATACTGTCTAATCTGACGCTGGGAGTGCGCAATTTTCTAAACACTGTGAATCAGCAAGTAGTGGTATCAGCAGATGCAGATAAAATATATCAGCAAGCACTGAATATGAGTGTTGCTGAAGAAGTAGCTGGTTCTTTACTACGTCCTTGTCAATCTCTTACTGGCGAACAACAAAGTCAATGTTTTGTGAGAGCTGCTGAAAAAGTCAACGTTCTCTGGCAGAAATATAGAGATACTTATGGAAATAAAAACTGGATAAATAGACTACAAACTAAGGTAGATAATATTAGATATGGCACTAGCATTGTATCAGAAAGCTCTTTTAATTCTCTGTTAGGTTCTACAGTCCAAACAAGCATTAAAAACTTTTTAGTCTCCTTACAATATGCCTTTCAGAATTTGATAGAAGCTACTATGTTGTTAATAGCAGTTTTAGGGCCAATTGCTGTAGGTGGATCTTTACTACCTGTAGCTGGTAAACCAATTTTTGCATGGCTGACTGGATTTTTATCTATTGGAATCGCCAAAATTTCCTTCAATATTATTGCTGTGCTGACTGCCGCAGTGATTGTCAATGGCCCAGGTCAAAATGCTAATGTAGATCCAGATTTAATGTGGTTCATAATTTTTCTGGGTATTTTAGCACCAATTTTATCTTTACTTGTGGCTGCTGCTGGCGGTTTTGCAGTCTTCAGCGCTATCAGCAGTACGGCTTCTTTAGTAAAGGAAAGGATATAGAAAATATAAAATTGTTGTAAGTGTTGTAAATAGTAAGTATATGCAAAACATCATATATAATAGCTGAAGTTTTTGCACGAGGAGGTGAGAGAATGGTGCGTTTACTAGAAAAAAGACAAAGAACGGCAAGTGTTTTGACATTTTTTGCGATCGCAACCTTCAGTTTACATATATTAGTTTTATTTTTATTCTTATTACAAGGGCTAAATATTCGCCAACTCAGTCTGAGAAAACCTCCCAACTTTGTACAATTAATCAATGGTAAACCAGTAGCTAATATTGATGATTTAGCAAGAGAACCAGAAGCAATTCGCCAATTTATCAGCAAAACGATGATATCAATGTTTAGCTGGTCTGGAACCTTACCACCACAAACTATTGAAGAAGTCGCAAGCCCCAAACCAGATTTAGGAATACTTATTAACACACCTCAAGGGAGTAGCCAAAAAATTACTACCAGCAGTTGGGTAGCTAGTTTTGCCTTATCAGAAGACTTTCGCAAAGGTTTCTTAAGCACAGTTGCAGAAATGACACCGCCAGAAGTTTTCTCTGAAAATTCCAATCAAGTGATGACTTCACAACTAGTAATTAAGAGAGTTTATCCGCCAAAACAAATTGCACCAGGGAAGTGGCAAGTGGGTATGGTAGCTGACTTAGTTCAAAAAAATCGAGTTGGTGGTGCAAAACTTATAACTCCTTTTAATAAAGATTTTCTTGTACGCGCAGCAGATTATTTCGCTAATCCCCAAGCCGACAATAGCACCGACTTGCAAAAAGCAATTTATAGTGTCCGCGCTGATAGACTAGAAATTTATGAAATTCGTAATTTATGTTTGCTAGATAACTACAACCCGAATAAAAACCAATCAAAACAATGCGGACCTGGACAAACATCTGATAGTTTTATCAGATAATCGATTTTTTACGTGAAGATAGTTCAATTTATACAATCAATTATTAATGCAATTACTCAAACCAGAAAATAAGAAAAATAGTCCCTTACCGTTGTTGGCAGTAGGAACGTTTGGTTTACATCTATTTACCTTGCTGTTACTAATATTTCACGGGTCTATGTTACAACAGTTAGGCCGACAACTCACACCTCAAAGTTTAGTGCAACTTGTTGATGGTCATGCTATAACGGTAGACCCACAACCAAATTTAGAGCGACAACCAGAGACTATTCGGCGCTTTGTAGGTGAAACTATGAGTTTAATGCTTACCTGGTCACAACAACAGCCACCAACACAAGTCTGGGAAATTACCTCCCAACTGGTAGCTGATGATTTTAAAGAAAAACTTAAGTCAGAAATTACTAATTTAAATCCAGATAGCCAATTTGAAAATGTTAATAGAGGAGCGGAGAATGTCTTAGTAATCCAAAAAGTTTCTCAACCTCAAGAAATAAGTAATGGAAAGTGGAAAGTAGAGATACTTGCCAATCAATTAATTTTTAACAGTTATGATAAATTAGGGAAATCAGTTTCCTTTAATAAACAAATTTTAGTTAGAGCAATAGATGAACCTGCAACTTCACTACCAAATGTACCGTCGCAGTTCGCAGCTTACCGCCTTGGGGAAGCCAGATTAGAAATTTATAATATGTGTGAAATTAAAGATAATAATTGTTCTGGAAATCCAAACAAGGCTCTACCATGACCCGATACTCAATTCCTGCCCAAACGCCTCCCCAAAATGGATTTACTCTAACTACCGACGATCGCCAACCAGAAGTAGAATCTGTAGATTGGGAATCGCGGATGTCAAAGTTAGTCGGCTTTGAAGAAGAATCTTCTTCTAGTGACACCGAAGGATCGGAAGACTCTGCAACGCCCCCAGAGTCGCTATCTCTTCCACAAGAAGCTCAGACTAAGCAAGCACTCTCATCTAATCCCTTTGCAAAGTTAGGCTTGGTAGGGGCTGCTACCTTAGCGATCGTTTTGGTAGGTGGTGTGTTTTTGTCTCAATTGATGAGTACCAGCAATCAAAAGCCAAAAAATATTGTTTCTCCACCAGTGCAAGAGCAGCCCACTGATGAATCCATATCTCAACAGATGGAAGGCCAAATAGATACTCTCAAAACGAAATTAGCTCTGACAGAACAAGCACAGATGGTGAAAGCTGCCCAACAACAGCTGAGAATTGCCAAATCAACGCCGACAGTAGCCTTACAACAACCCTCAGTTAGACAGAAAGTGATCCCAACACCTCCACCAACAGCTTACGTGCCTCGGACAGTGACAGTTGAGCGCGTCATTAGAGTACCTGCTTCTCAACCTTCGCTATCACCCCAGCCACCAGTTGTGAACCCCACTCAACCGATCGTTAATGTAACTCCACCACCTCCACCAAGCCCATTTGAAGAGTGGGCAAGGTTAGCAAAGTTAGGTAGCTACGGTCAAGTAAATCCGAGCAATCAACCTACTAGTAATATAGCTACTTTGGAACCTGCAAAGACTACACAGCCGCAGCAGCAAGAGACACCAAACCCCGATCCTGAGCAAACCCCACAACCGGAAAATTCTGCGGTCAGTCAAGCCCAACCGCAGGGACAGAAATCTGTAGCAGTTGGGAGTAGTGCCAAAGCAGTGTTGGCGACAGCAATATTTGGAGAAACTAGTAATAAGTCAGGCGGTGGTGGTGATGCAGATGAAGCGAAAAACGTATTTGTGATCCGATTGAAAGAAGCACTAAAATCTACTGATGGTACGATCGCTCTAGCTGCAAACACCGAATTCCTAGCTGAAATTGGTTCGCTTTCTGAACAAGGTCTTTTGCAGATGAACGTAGTCAAAGTTATCTCGCAAAATAATGGCAACCCTATAGAACGAAGCTTACCCAACAATGCAATTATTCTTCGCGGTACTCAAGGCAAACCTTTAATCGCAAATAAATTTCCCGGTCAAAGTTCCTCCATAGCATCAATGGATCTAGGATTATTCGTTTTGGGAGGTCTTGGTAAAGCGGCAGAGTTAGTAAATCGCCCTGATACCAAAGTTGTGCCTTTATATGGCGGTATCAGCAGCCTCGACTCTACCGGCAATCCTATCGAGACCGACCCCAACCAGACCAGTGGCACCAGCGGCACCAGCGGTACCAAATACCCCATTGGTTATACTACTATCACTGAGAACAGACGGGACCTTTTAGCTGGGGTTGCAGAAGGTGGTTTCACCTCTCTAGCACCCCAAATTATGACTCGTAATCAACAGGCGATGGCCCAAATGTCACAGCAAGGTGGTGTTTGGTTTTTACCAGCAGGCACAAATATTGAAATATATGTTAATCAACCAACTCAGTTTTAAGGGGTAGGATTTATACCAATTTTAGATATTTGCAACCATGAAAAAGAATATTAATTTGTCAGGAAATAACCCAAAACATTCTTATTTCCTACCTATAGCTTCCTTAATTTTCTCGGTTGCTATGTTCTTGTTGGTAGGTCGCGCTGTCGCTAATAACGCCGTTCTGCGTTCCATCTTTTCCTGCCAAGCACAAGGTTTAGGGGGAGTAGTACCTACGGTTGACGTTTGGTATCAACAAGGAACAAACTTAAGTTTTATTCCGGCTGGAGAAATAATTAAAAAAGTTTGGTTAAATGACCCGTCACAGGTAAGTATGGATTTTGATGGGCCAGTATGTATGCAGTTTGGTCAAGAAGCTAATAGTAGTTCAGGAGATTGTAAAAACTCCGCAGCAAATGTAATTCAACTTAGACGAATTCAAAAACTGGACATTCCTGGACTTCCTCCCACTAGCAATACACTTTTAACAGTTGTTACCGAAGCGCAAGGTAAAAACAAGTTGTATACTTTTAAAGTGATATATAAAACAGATAACCCTGAATATCACACTTTAGCAGTTTTTCCCGATCCTTCTGGTCAGGAAGGAGCTTGTGCAAAAGTTTTACAATAAAGTTCTAGCAAAATTACCTGATAGCCACAGAAGTTTACCCTCGACAAAAAGCGTTGATGCCTACGTATGTCTGCGTTGTGGCTGATCAAAAGCTTTGCTATAATTTCCTCCTTCTAAAAAACGGTTAAGGAGGATTTAAGCCTTTGGGCAGTTTTATTTCTTTACATAGCACGGTTAAGATAGCGTGTGGGCAGTTGTGTAGTAGTTCAATCAATTGAAAAACGCTATAACTTAACAGATTTAACTGACTCAGGCATTTTTAGCCTACATCTTTATAAATCTTCAGACAAAAACTAACCACAAATTCCAAAATCGTGTAAATATAAAGAAAAGCTTAAGAGGTTACAGACTCATGGTGACAGCGAAAATGATGCAACAGCTTTGGGCTGTAATCGAGTCTACCCAGGTCAACACCCTGCTACAGTTTGACGATGCTGCTTTAGTACAATTGCTTCTCCAGCAGTTAAAAGCGAATCAGGGGCTTGATGCCCAGGCAGATAGCACCCTCAATACTTATATAAAATCTAAACTGCCCCTAATTCGTGATACGGCTGAAGGTCGATTATCTTTAGGGCAAGGCGGCAATCATTAGTCCGAAAAATAAAATTATTGCTCGCGGCCAAGCATACGCTCAGAGTTCAAACAGTGGAATATTATGAATAACTGGCTAGTAATTGCCCTAGTAGCTTATCTAATTGGAGCAGCGATTGAAGGGGTGAGTACAGCCAGTCAGCTATCTCATTCAATGCCAGAATTAGCTAAAAACACACAAGCTCATCCTTCAGAGTCTGATACTGAGTCTAGTTCAAGTTGGCGAGTTGTGGCCGCCATCGCCTCAGTCAGTATTTGTGGAGCTTTTTTGTGGCCTTGCCGCCTTTTCCACCGTTTAATTAAAGGCAACGTTCGTTCGTAAGCCTAAAATACCAATACAGTAATTCTGGAAGAAGCTCTACCCTTCTGAGAGAAGAGTTTTGAGTTTGGCTATCGCTTACCTATCATGCAGTTTGTTCGGGTTCTGTCGCTACAGGTTCGCCAATTTTCGGCTCCGTTCCCGCAAACAGTCGTTCAATATTAGTGCGATGGCGCAAAATTACATACAACCCACCAGCAATCCCAAACAGAATATAGGGTAGGGGTTGATGCAAAAATACCATGAAAATGGAAACTGCGATCGCACCTACAATTGAACTTAAAGAAACAATCCGTGATATCGCCACAACGACGGCAAACACACCCGCTGTTGCTAAACCTACCTGCCAACTCATTGCCAACAAAATCCCCAAGCTGATAGCAACAGATTTACCACCAGTAAAGCCCAAAAAAATTGATTTACTATGTCCCAGAATGGCAGCTAACCCAGATATTGTTACTACCCACGGTTGCCACAGTTGTGCATCTACCGTTGGAGGGATATAATTTTGAATTGGTTCAAAGTTGAACAACAAATAAACTAGAGCGATCGCTAATACACCCTTTAAAGAATCAAGTACTAAAACCAATGCTCCTGGCCCTTTGCCCAAGGTTCTTAGTACATTAGTTGCGCCAGTAGAACCTGAACCAACTGCCCGAATATCAATACTTTTTAACTGCTTCACAGCAATGTAGCCAGTGGGAAAAGAACCCAGCAAGTAAGCTATAACTACAATTGCCGCGCACAGAGTTAACCAAATAGCCATAATAAAATTCAAAATTCAAAATTTAAAAAAGTCAAGAGTAATACCTCTTGACCAATGACCAATGACCAATGACTCATTTAAAAGTCGTCATCATAGTTTCTCACTATTTTGGGGTCAGGAGCAAAGGCTAACCACAGGGGAAATTGCAACAGTGACAAACTGATTTGTTCTTCTGAATCGTCAATGATAATTAAAGGCAATTGATTGGCTTTCGTTAATCGGTCTGCTTTTTGAGCGAGAGCATCAGATGCCTCAAATAATACCACACCCCGGTCTGGGCCGAAATCTGGGCGACCTATTCCCAGACAATCTTGCAAGCCGCGCCGCCATTCACCTAATCGCTCCGGTGTATTAGCTAAGACTAAAGTACGGACGCGATCGCCATATAGCTTGTGTAATATCGAAATTGCAGCTGAGGCAATCAGAATATTCTGTAAGCGGCTACCCATTGTCCGCAAACCACCCCTTCCTCCTTGGGTAAAAAACCAGTTGGAGATTCGTTCAGCGTGGATTGGTTCAAAGGTACGGCGTAGTTGCCACGGTGAACCGTAGTAATCTGGTTTATTGCGGTATTGGTCAATTAGGCGGCGAATTTGCTTTGTAGTATCTTGAAACTGCTGTTGGGCAAATTGGGGTATTCCAGGTTGGGGTTCAGCTGGTTTAGCCTCTTTTACAGCTGGTTTTTCTCGTTCTACCACACTTGGTGTTAGTTGCAACTGTTCAGCGGCAGAGGCCAAATCCTGTAGGCTACCCGTGAGATAGTCTTTAAAACCCTGCACCCGAATTGCCAAGTCTTGGGATGCACCAGCAAAAGTGGTTCGCATCTCGTTGCGGATACGTTCTTGACGGCGTTCTAGTTGTTCTACAGAAATTTGCAGGGTTTGTTTGCGTTGTTCTAACTGCACCAGCGACTCTTGCACGAGTCGCCCCAATGAGGTTTGAGTTTCACTCACCTGTGTCTGAAGGTTTTCGTAAGAAGTTTGCAGCTTGGCTATTTCTGACTTAAGAGCTGCTTCAGCACTCTGCAACTCTGCTACTCGCTGCTCTGCTTCTGCATATAATGAATAATTTCCCGATCCTATTTCAGACCCCAGAGCGACATTTTCCGCTTCTAACTGCGCGACAAACTCGCCATCTGAATTTTCTGTTAGCTCTACTGTAGAATCTACCACTTCTGCATTGGAAATGAGTGGCTCAAAATTTGTGTAGTCCCCTGATGAGCTAATGGCTTTTGTGTCTACCACTGACTCAACTGATGGATTTACTGGATGTTCAACTGCATTGTTCTCTTCTGGTTTTTTTGCCAACCACTCATCAATTGGTTCTGGGGTTTGAGATGCCTCTGGGTTCATAAACAATAGTGTAATTCCTATGACGCGAATAAATAGCTTTCAGAAATATTACAATTGACCTGCCATAAAAGTCCTGAGCATGAGTGCTGAGTTCTGAGTCTATATCAAAACGACTCAGCACAGATGGCACTCAGCACTAAATACGCGGACAACGTTGTTCTAAGCAAGTTTTCAAGGTATTGGGGTCAAATAAAATCGGCAAAAAGTGAATACTTTTAATTTCTTTAAAGTAAAACAAAATGGGGACTCTATTCCAAAAGATCCGCCAGTTTTGCCATTCTTGGTAGGGAAAGCGTCGAATTAATTTTTCGCCTCTGTAAATATCTAAGTCGGTAGCGGTAAATTGCAAACGCAGCGTTAACGCCTGAAACATGAGAAACAAACCAAACAGCGTGAAAACGGAGCCTACCCACGGTTGTACCAACAGTAGTGGAATCGCGGCAATCACCAACACTATGGGTATATTGTAACTAGGCTTGAGTTCCACAGTTGATGTGGAGTTAGAAGTAAATGAACTGGTCACAGTCTTAAATCCTGCTTTGTTTAGTAGGCATCTCTCCTATTTTAGGAGTCAGGAGTTAGAAGTTAAGAGTTAGGAGTGAGGAGTTTTAACTCATAACTCCTAACTCTTAACTCCTCACTTCTCAACTTCTATAGCCCTATGAATGCACTGCCAGTGCCCTGAAACATTAACCAAGAAAGAAAGAAGTTGCTAACAAATATAATCAGCAAGGCAGTCACAACAGCAGTTGTAGTTGACTGTCCTACACCTTTGGCACCTCCTGTTGTCGTCAACCCCCAACTGCAACCAATTACAGCGATTAAAATGCCAAAACAACATGCTTTAATCATCGCGCTAAAAATATCCCACAGACCAAGAAAGTTACGGGCTGAGTCTAGAAATACCGTATCAGACAGGTTGTAGATATTGGTCGCAATGATAAATCCTCCGAACATCCCTGTCACCAAAGACAGAAGAGTTAAAATTGGTAGCATGAAACAGCAAGCAAGGACGCGGGGGATAACCAGGTAATCAATTGGATCGGTTCTCAACATCAACATGGCGTCGATTTGTTCTGAGACTCGCATGGTACCGATTTCTGCTGCAAAAGCAGAACCGACTCGTCCGGCCAAAATCACTGCTGTTAACACAGGAGTGAGTTCTCGTGTCAACGCTACAGAAAGGACTCCGCCGATAATGTTTCCGGCGCCAAAGTTGATAAATTCCCGCGCCACCTGAATGGTAAACACTGCGCCAACGAAAATAGCCGTCAATAGGGCAATAAATAAGGAATCTGGCCCAACTGCTGCCATTTGTTCTAAAGTGTTGCGCCGATGGATTTTGCCTCTCAATAGGTGAACTAGTACTTGCCCACCCAGAAAAATCGCCGCCAGCAGCCGCTGACTCCATTCCCCTAAACTGGATTTGGATGTAGTCTGGTTCAATGTTCTGTAGCTAACTCGGTAACTGCCTTAAGAATAGCGGAAGTCATGGGAATGGGGAATGGGGAATTGGGCATTGGGCATTGGGCATTGATTATTATCCTCTGCTCCCCTGCTCCCCTGCTCCCCTGCTCCCCTGCCCCTCTGCCCTCTTCTCCCCACTTCCCCAAGAAGACTGAATATTAACTTAAATTAAAGATATTCTCAGAAAATGAAGCTGTTATTAAACGTGCTACAAAGCAACCCCTAAGTAGTACCCTTGGCTATAACCTCCATTCTGCAAGGTTTTTGTAGATTTAAGTTGCTTTTTTTATCCCCAGCATGGGCTGTAACTGCTAGCGGTTTATTTTAATGAAAACTTAAGATTTTTGACAGATTGGCTGCTCTGGAGCGATCGCTCGTATTGTAGAAAATGACAAACCGCTATTCAGCTTTTGTCATCTCTACTCACGGAGTTTGTCTTAAATGACTATTTTCACTAACTTTCTCCGCTCCCTAATACTCACAATCATTTTTAGTTTTGTCGTTCCCATGTTTTTCATTGGCGGCGGATTCCTCTTTCTATCCCTCATTGGTCACTTCCCTGGCTTACAAGAGTTAACTGAGGCGATCGCAACTCAGATTATGCATTTTCTTGCCACCTTCGGCAGTGGAACTCCCCTACGCGGATTATTTGTAATTAGCTTGACCTGTAGTTTCGTTGGGGCACTGTTTGATATATTTGTCTATTACCGATATCAAATTTTACGGATAGATTCTTAAGTAGTGAAAAGAGCTTCATCAGCAGATTATTAGGCTGTAAAAGACAGGAAAAAGTGATATTTCCAAGAGTGAAAGTACTACTGGTCTTAACTTAAATAGAGATGAGTGTTGCTGAATCAATTTTTATTAATTAAATTAAGTATCGAAGTAATTTATTAAATATTTATATATTCATTAGTTATTAGTTATTCATTACTGACAACTAGTAAAGGTGTGCGACCGTAGTAAAACCAGTTTTCAAACATTCAAAAAGTCAGAATAACAAGGCATTGGGAACTTTTAATTTGGCAAAATAGCTAAAATAGCCTTTCTAAATCATCACGTTAACGCTAAACTAGAGTTTGGCATTTTGTGCTAGCTGCAATCTTTGAGGATTTAATTAGCATTAATCGAGAATATCAAATAAAACTCACTGAAAAATATAAAAATTTCCTTAAAATTCTGACGAGCACAACGCCTACTCATGTTTCTTAACAGAGGAAAGCAGGTCGTCTGACCGTTGGGGATCTTATATTGAATTTATTACGAGGTATGTTGACAGCTCATGGTTTGGCCGTTTAAGCCCAAGTTTAGAAAACAAATTGCGCGGATTGAAATTACTGGTGCGATCGCTGGTGCTACTCGCAAACGCGTCCTAGAAGCCCTGAAAACTGTAGAAGAAAAAAAGTTTCCGGCATTATTGCTACGTATCGATAGTCCTGGCGGTACAGTCGGAGATTCTCAAGAAATCTACAGTGCCCTGAAGCGTTTGCGCGAAAAAATCAAAATCGTCGCTAGCTTTGGCAATATTTCGGCTTCTGGAGGAGTCTACATCGGCATGGGAGCCGAACACATCGTCGCCAACCCAGGTACGATTACGGGTAGTATTGGTGTGATTCTGCGTGGGAATAACTTGGAACGCTTGCTAGATAAAATTGGTGTTTCCTTCCAGGTAATTAAGTCTGGCCCTTACAAAGACATTTTGGCTTTTGACCGGCAACTGACTCAACCAGAAGAAAACATCTTGCAAGAGTTGATTGACACAAGTTATCAGCAGTTTGTCCAAACGGTAGCTGATGGCCGTTCTTTAACGGTAGAAGCTGTGAAAAGTTTCGCCGATGGCCGGATTTTTACTGGACAGCAAGCCCTAGCTTTGGGTGTTGTAGACCGCCTGGGCACAGAAGAAGATGCCCGTCGCTGGACAGCAGAACTGGTTGGTCTCGATCCAGAAAAAACTCTCTGCTATACCCTAGAAGAACGTAAACCCTTATTGAGTCGCTTTATACCGGGGAGTCGTCAATTTTCATCAGGAATTGCGGCTGGTATTGATTGGCTCGAATTTGAAATGTCTACTAGTGGTTTACCTCTGTGGTTATATCGACCCTGATATGAGTTAGGAGTTAGGAGAGACGCTATTAATCGCGTCTGTACAGGAGTTATGAGTTAAAAATCTTAACTTCTCATTCTCAACTCCTAACTCCTCACTTTTGTGTTTTAAGGAGGATTTTGGCGTGGACTGGCAAATGCGGGCTATTCGCGGAGCAACAACCGCTTCAGAAAATACTGTTGAGACAATCCAAGAGGTGGTTACAGAACTACTTGATGAACTGGAAAACCGGAATCAATTCCAGCCAACGGACATCATTAGTGTGACTTTTTCAGTGACACGCGATTTGGATGCAGTTTTTCCAGCTGCGATCGCAAGAGCGCGTCCTGGTTGGGATAATGTGGCTATGTTGGATGTGCAGCAAATGCATGTCGAAGGCAGCTTACAGCGCTGCATTCGCTTCTTAATCCACGCCTATCTGCCATCCTCCGCCTCAATTCATCATATCTATTTACGCAACGCCGCTAGCTTGCGTCCCGACTGGAGTTTGCCTCAGACTTTACAAGCATCACAGCAAGCAGTTAAGTCAAAAGTGTAAAATACTTAATATTTTTTAAGGTGAAATCCAGTTTTCCAACTGTAAATTAGAAATGCGGCTGTAGTGACGAGTATTGTTTGTTACTAAAGTGTAATTTTCTGCAACTGCAACACTAGCAATTAGTAAATCAAATTCAGCAATAGTTTGTCCTATTCTACGGAGTTCTGCCTTTAATTCACCATACTTTCTCAGAGCAGGATAGGTTAAAAGTACAACGGGTAAGTTTTGAATAAAGTCTGTCCCATTTATACTACAACTTCTCCGATAAACACTTGCGATTCCTTAACAATATAAGGTTTGCCATGTTTAGCTTGGACGTGGAGATATCCCGTAATGGCATCTTTAATATTTTTAATTGCCTCATCTAGTGTTTTGCCTTGACTCACACAGCCTGGAAGTTCAGGAACCTAAGCAACATAGCCTTCATATTCTGAATCAAAAGTAAAAACTACTTGGAATTTCATAATAAATTAATCTTGTATATAGCACCTAGAATAAATATAACGCTCAAAAATGGCAATTGTTTCACTCCACAGTATACAAGTACGTCCCATTGGTAAGAGAGAAATTGCGCGATCGCGGCTGATGAATTAATGTGAACAGTGTGATCACACTTCCTCAACTTGTCTTTTTGAATGTTGGACAACTGAAGTTGCGGCTACAAGAACAAAACCTACCTACGGAGGTTTCAATGCAGAAAATTGCTTACTTTTACAAATTATTATTTACTACTGTAATTTGGTTGCCTCTGATATTTCACGCCAAAAATGGAGGGCTGATTGGGTTCGGAATTCAAGACGTCTACGCAATGAGCTTGCTATTGCTGTACTATACGGCGAAGAAAGACTCTCTGCTATTTGGTGGGGCTTTCCATCCAAGATTTCTTTATAAGTAAATTGTGGAATTTCCCCAAGAAGTAAACTTAATAGTAATAACCCTGTATGGTATATATCTACCTGTCTTCCAATTACTCCATATTTTCCTGGAGCCAGATATTCTGGCGGTAACATCCATTCTGCAAGTATTGTGTTAAATACGTTGATATCTTTCTCTAATCTAGTTATTCCTAAATCACCAATTTTAAACATAAAAACTGGATCATTATTTGGATTCATCTTATCCTGTAACAATGACAAAAAAACATTTCCATGATGGATATCTTTGTGAACATAGCCTGCATTATGTATAAAATTAATTCCTTGTAAGACTTCTCGTGCAACATGTGGTAACCAAAGTTCTAGTTTTAAATTTGGGAATTGAAGAAGGTCATTGAGTGTAAAATTACAGCGTTCTATAATAAGGTAAAAAGTATTACGATATTCAAAAGCAGCATATACAAAGGTAATCTTTGGATGACGAAGTAACACTAGCTTGTTTAGTTCTTCTAACCACTGTTCTCGAACTTGTTCGTATGTTTGATTTCGAGGAACAAGGACTTTAGCTACAAGTTCGTTGCCCCACTCATCTTCACATTGATATACTTTTCCATAGTGTCCTTGACCAATAACTTCACCGATGAAGTATCGCATTCCATTGTAATCAATATAATGACCTTCTTCTGGTGGCTGAAAATTTGGTGGATTAATCACTTGTGTATTTTGGCTAATTATCAAAACCCCATATTAGCAAACCCCCATCCAGTAAAACACTGAGATGGGGGTATCATAATAGATTATATCTAGCCTTAATGCACTAACCCAATCGCACTTTTCCTCAAGTCTCCACATTCCCCACGCTTCCAGATAAAAATATCACCCTTCGTCCTAGCTACAAAAATCAAGTTTTGCGACTTGTAAACTAAGTTTCTGACTCGTAAACTAACTTTTGCGACTCGTAAACTAAGTTTCTGACTTGTAAACTAACTTTTGCGACTTGTAAACTAACTTTTGCGACTTGTAAACTAACTTTCGCGACTCCAAAACTAGCTTTTGCGACTCCAAAACCAGCTTTTGTGACTCCAAAACCAGCTTTTGTCAAAGAATTTCAGCAAATCTACTCCCATTTTTCCTGCCTGCTAAGTTCTCTTCAATAAAAAAACGCAAATATACGCATTCCGACGCAATTTTCAGCGTTTCTATACGTATAAATGCGATAAAAGTAGAAACAATTCCAGCTTTATTTAATGGGCGTTGCTGAATCTAGGGATGAAACGCAAAGGAATATTCAATAAAATCATCCCGCATTTATGCAACATCATTTAATGCACTAATGCGATCGCACGTTTCGTTAACGCCTCAGCTGTCAATCCATTAAACGCCATCAACTCACCAGCACTCGCTGTAGTTTCGCCACGTTTCCACGCAAAGGTGTCGCGCTTCACTGTACTCCGTAACAAAATTGGTTCCAGCATCCCCGCAGCACCACCTGTCACAGCAATTAGCGCATCGCCATCAAATAATTCGGCAAATTTGGCATCATCTAAGAAACCGCCTTTGGCTTGGGAACAAGTATCCCAAGCAGTATCATGGCTACGGTACAATTGCCGAGGATTGATGACAGTAACTATTTTCACACCAATACCTTCAGTTTCCAAGAAAGCAGCAGCTTCAAATACTGGCATTAATGTTAAATCGCCAATCACAGCAAATACAACTTGTTTATCACCAGCAACTTCATGCAATAGCACTGCACCATCGCGCAACCCTTGACGAGTTTGTTCTAAAGTGGTGCGAATTGGTAACGGCGTTTTACTTGCTGTAATCACAATTCCCTTATTCTTGGTTTTCAACGCCCAGTCATAACAAGCTTGAATACTATTAGCATCAGGGGGAAATAATGGGAAAACATTACCATTTCTCATCAACGAAGCAAAGTAAGCTTCAATTTCTGGACGTTGGTGAGTCCAACCATTCCGCCCTTGCTCTAATGCGCCAGCTGTGAATAAAGTAATAGTCGAGGGTGTGGGACGGCGCAATTCTGCCATTGCTTGAGTCACAGTTTGCCAAATTGGTAATCCGTTAATGGCAAAAGATTCGTAGGAACACCACAAAGTTCTTGCACCCATTAACGCCAAACCCGCAGCTAAACCGGCACAAGCATCTTCACTCAATGGTTCATAAACTTGTCCATTTGGTGCTTGATAATATAAGTCGTCGGTTGTGGGGTGGATAATCTTTAATGCTTGGTTGATGTTAGCAATTCCAGATGCTTCATTACCATCGGCGTTGGTGACAAGAAAATTCCGATCTTTATTTCCAACTATTCCTACCAATCGTCCCATCGCGGTTGTAGAAACTTTTGGTTCGCCACCGACTGCATATTCTTCTAAAGGTAATTCGCCTAATTCTGGCAATGGTAATTCAAATTCTGTCACCACAGTTTTTGCTGCTGGCCCACCACCGGCACGTTCTGCATTTGTTCTGACTAATTGCCAAGCTTCCGCAGACAAAGCACGGGTTTGCAATGCACTAATAATATGAGGTGCATCTAGCGTGTCTTTAGGATAGAGGTTGTGAGATTTTGCACCCCGCGCGTGGACTCCTGCACCTTTGAGTTGTTTAATAATGAAGACGGTAAGTTTACCACCAAGGGCCGATCGCGCTGCTTGATCTACACCCGAAAGTACTGCTTGCGTAAATGCTAGGCGCTTCTCGAAGGAAAAGGCAGTACTATCAACGTAATCCCCTGGCTGGTTTTGATCGTCGAAATATTTGGCATCCACTAACACCACTTCATCAAAACCGTTTCCTTGCCAATATGCTTGCATCTGTTCGTTGGTTTTTAGGGAAACCATGCTGTGATGTTCTTGGCTGTAACCGTTCCACACTAATATCGGCAAGAAATTGGTGACAGCAGGATAAGCAGTATGGAAGTGGGCGATCGCACTTACAATATAAGGCTCACCCAATCCACCATCCCCAACTGTAAAGGGGAATAACTTATCTTTGTGCAATAGTGCAGCCGCCATTGCAAAGTGTTGCCCTTGCCCCAAAGGCCCCGCAGGTGCGAGAATACCGGGAATATAACCGGAAAGGTGTCCTAAAAGTCCGTGCTTTTCTCGAAAGCGATCGCGCAATTGTTGAACCGTAAAAATTCCCATGTCCTCTAGCGAACGATCCAAGAACATGGCACTATAAAATCCGGGGGCGTGGTGTCCGACTTCGGTAATAATGTTCTTGTATCCCAGCATGACAAGAGATGCGTAAGCTTCTGCTTGGCTGGCAAATCCGCCGGGATGGCCAGAAGCTTTACTACCAGTAACTTGCAAAGTCAGGTAGCGTAAGGCATCAGCAGCCAGTAAAGTTTGATATACAGCTGCTTTGTCTGTAGGAGATGCGATCGCTATTTTGCCCGACTCAATAGCAGATGTTGCACCATAAGTTTCAAAATCTGGTAGTGCTTCACCAAAATATTGAATTCCTTCAGAAAAATTGGGAAGCGCTGAAGATGCCTTTGGAGAGATTGCAGTCATGCTGAGTACCTTTTGACGATGAGGTGAAACTGTAGATGCTCGTTGAATTTAACAAAAATTTTACATCTTCGAGGTTGTAACAGTTTATTGCTTTTTTACAACGTTAGGATAAGTACTTTAAATGGTCACGCAACTAAAATTTCAGTTAATTGAAGTAGCAAAAAAATATTCAGTAGGAAAAAATTTATGAAATTCCCAAATGGGCCGCAAACTCCAGCAGTTGTACAGGCGCTGCGCTGGATTGTTAATCCGATGTTATTTATGGAAGCTTGTGCCAAAAGCTATGGCGAGATTTTTACTCTCAGATTGGACAAAAATCTTCCTCCTTTGGTGATTGTCAGCAACCCCCAAGCGCAACAGCAAATTTTGACAACTGATACCAAGGAATTAGAAGCGCCTGGTGATGTGAATCAGCTGTTTGAACCTTTACTGGGTAAGCATTCTGTGATTACCATCAGCGGCGCAGAACACCAGCGTCAACGCCAGTTGTTAATGCCTCCGTTTCACGGCGAAAGAATGCGAAACTATAGTCAGGTGATTAGCGATGTCACCAAGCAAGTTATCAGCCAATACCAGATAGGTAAACCCTTTAATATTCGGTCTGCTGCTCAAGCTATTACCCTGCGGGTGATTATGCAAGCTGTATTTGGGCTACATGAAGGGCCTCGCGCCGAAAAACTACAGAATTTTTTGGGCGATCTTTTAGAAAAGGCCAGTTCTCGGTTAAGTGTGGCTTTGCTTTATTTTCCAGCTTTGCAAAGAGATTTTGGCCCGATTAACTTCTGGGGAAACCAGATGCGCCTTCAGCAAGAAGCTGACGAACTCCTGTATGAGGAAATTCGGGAACGTCGAGAACAAGCAGATTCATCACGCACGGATATTCTTAGCTTACTCATGGCTGCTAGAGATGAAGCAGGTCAACCCATGACCGATCAAGAATTGCGCGATGAATTGATGACTCTGTTAGTCGCTGGTCACGAAACTACAGCGACAGCCTTAGCATGGGCATTCTACTGGATTCACAAAATACCATCAGTGCGCCAAAAGCTACTGCAAGAATTAGATAGTTTGGGCAATAATCCAGACCCCAGCACCGTTTTTAAATTACCTTATCTCAACGCTGTTTGTTGCGAGACATTGCGGATTTATCCAGTAGGTATGCTAACTTTTCCCAGAAAAGTAAGAACACCGATATCGCTGGGCGGTTACGAACTAGAACCCGGTACAGTCCTAGTTGGTTCTATTTATCTAACCCATCAACGGGAAGATATTTATCCAGAACCTAAGCAGTTTAAGCCAGAACGCTTTTTAGAACGGCAATTTTCTGCCTATGAATATTTGCCGTTTGGCGGTGGTGCTAGGCGCTGTATTGGGCTAGCATTTGCCCAGTTGGAAATGAAGCTAGCACTTGCTCAAATTCTTTCTAGTAAGGAATTAGAACTAGTTAATAAAGGTGAAGTGCGACCTAAACGCCGTGGTTTGGTGACAGGTCCAGATCGTCCGATTGAGATGGTTGTCACGAGTCAACGTCAGGTGAAGTCTCCCATTCTACAGACAACCACTGTTTGATGCTGGGGGTTTGATGGTTGCGTTCAGCAAACTTACAACTTCTATCTATATATTTAGATAGATTTTCAATGCTTTTAAATAATCCCCCATAGTCCTCTTTTAAGGAGGTTTATGGGGGATTTTAATATACTACAAGTGTAAAAAAATGGATTTCAAGGCTGATAATATACACCAATATAATAAATTTTAATATCACCAAAAGACGTAATTTTAGGTGGTGTATTCCAATATACTTAAGTAAGTTTTTTCTATAAATACCTCTAAAAATCAGAAAAAATATTATTATCCTCGTAAACTTAATAATAATGATTTGCCAGAATGGTTAACTTAGTGGTACATTAAATCCCAAATATCCCGCCAAACTATTAAAAAGGCTTGCGATAATTCCCTGTTTAAAAAGGAAGTTAAGGAGAATCAAGGTTGACCTCAAGCGTATTGGATTATTTGCAGCTTATTAAATTATAAAGGTATAGAATAAACAGTGAAAACACTTAATAGTCTAAGCACACCAGCGTTACTGCAAACTCTGCAATTAATTGCTCAACCCACAAAAACTTTAGAAAATTATGCTGCAAAGTATGGTGGCATTTTCACAATGCGGGTAATGGGTTTAAAGTCGCCACCAATAGTATTTTTTAGCCATCCCCAAGCAATTAGCGATTGTTTTGCTATACCTGCACACCAATTAGATTTTAAGAAAGCAACCCATGTATTTAAACCCTTGTTTGGAGAGAATTCTATTGTATTTCAAGAAGCGCGATCGCACCAACAACAACGGCAGCTATTACTCCCAGCATTTCATGGCGAGAATTTAAAGTCTTATGGACAAACAATTTGCCAAATTACTGAAGAGCTTACACAAACTTGGACATCAGGTACAGATATTTGTATACACAAATTAATGTCAAATATCACTTTAGAAATTATCTTAAAAGTGGTATTTGGGATTACTCAGGGTGTGCGTTACCAACAATTAAAAGAACAATTGAGTTCTTTATTAGAAGATGTAACTAAACCTTGGTATTCCAGCTTGTTTTTCTTTCCTTTGCTGCAAAAAGATTTAGGCGCATGGAGTCCTTGGGGAATTTTCTTAAAAAAACGAGAGCAAATTGACAAACTCATCTATGCAGAAATTTCTGAAAGACGTTGCCAAAAAGATGCTGCGCGTACAGATATTCTCACTCTGCTAATGTCAGCGCATGACATAAATGGGCAACAGATGACAGATGAGGAATTACGCGATCAACTAGTTTCATTATTGCTATTGGGTTACGAAACTACATCTGGTGTATTAGCCTGGATATTTTATTTAATTCACTCTCACCCAGAGGTTAAACATCGGCTAATGCAAGAACTAAATACCGTGGACAATCTCACAAATCCTGAAAAAATTACACAATTACCTTACCTCACCGCCGTCTGTCAAGAAACACTGCGAATTCATCCTATTGCTTTAATTTGCACACCGCGAATGGTAAAAGATAGAGTAGAAATTATGGGGCATGAATTTACATCAGAAACAGTTTTAGTTCCCTGCATTTATTTAGCACATCGCCGAACCGAGACTTACCCAGAACCAGAAAAGTTTCGTCCAGAAAGATTTCTCAACCAAAAATTTTCACCTTACGAATATTTACCCTTTGGTGGAGGTTATCGTGGTTGCATTGGTGGAGCATTTTCTATGTATGAATTAAAATTAGTAACAGCCATAATCTTATCGCATTTTCAACTAACCCTTACTGATAAACGTCCAGTGCATCCAGTCCGTCGTGGCATTACCATTGTCCCTAGCGGCGGTGTAAAAATGGTTGTTACCAAAAAGGCAAAAGTTAAAAGAGAAATAATATCCTTTACTTGATTACTCAATTCTCCGACTATATACCGGAATGTAGATTCGCTCTTTAGTATCTAGCCTTTACAGTAAGTAGTAAGAGGATATTTAGGAGATACTAATCCATGCAAGACGAACATAATCTGGAAGAAAAAGTTCTATCTCAGGGCGCTGAAATGATGGTATCTCAAGGGTTAGATGAAGTAGAAAAAATAGACATAAATGTACAAACTGATTTATTAAAAATACTTCAGGGACAGGCGGATGGAGTTTCCTTTGCAGGTGAAGGATTAGTTATACAAAAAGACATCCGCGTGCAAGAAATTAAACTACAAACAGATAGCATTGACATCAATCCGTTAACTGCTCTTTTTGGTCAAATAAAATTCAATGAGTCAGTAAATGCTATAGGTCACATTGTAGTTACTGAAGTAGATATTAACCGCGCCTTGACCTCAGACTTGATTCGCACCCAGATGCAAAACTTGGAGTTAAATGTAGATGGTGAAATTGTAAGTTTTGAGCCGCAAAAAATTCAGGTATTTTTACCTGGTGAAGGCAAAATAGAATGTAGAGGAAGAGTGTTGTTAAAGGAAATGGGAAATACTCGTCCTTTCGCTTACACTGCGCTGATTCGCCCACGGACTCATTCACAACCTGCGATGGTGGAGAGTTTTAACTGCACTGAGGGAGAGGGTATTTCAATAGAATTAATTACAGCATTAATGCACAAAGCCAAAGAACTGATGAATATACCATCTTTTAAATGGGAGGATATAGAGTTTTCTATTAAAGATATAAAAGTAGAAATCGGTAGTTTAACACTTATGGTAGAAGCTAATGTAAAGCAAATACCCTCATCAATAACCGAACTATCTCTTTAGTAGTATTGACAGTAGTTAAAGATAATTTTTGTAACTCAAGAGTGATGTAAATTTTTGAAAAGTTTTATAGGCTTTTGAAAGCTACTTATTTCTAAATTCCAACTATGCAAGAGTATGATGTTGTCCTAATCGGTGCTGGACATAATGGGCTAGTTTGTGCAGCGTATTTGTTAAAAGCTGGTTATAGCGTTCTGTTACTAGAAAAGCGTTCTGTTATCGGTGGTGCAGCAACAACTGAAGAATGTCTACCCCAAGAAGCTCCAGGATTTAAATTTAACTTGTGTGCTATTGACCATGAATTTATTCACTTGGGGCCAGTTGTTGAAGAATTAGAACTAGAAAAATACGGCTTGCATTATTTGGAGTGCGATCCGGTTGTTTTCTGTCCTCATCCTGATGGCAAGTATTTCTTAGCACATAAGTCAGTGGAAAAGACCTGTGCAGAAATTGCTCGTTACAGTGAACGTGATGCCAAAAAATACGCAGAATTTGTAGATTTTTGGCAGCGAGCGCTAGGTGCAATGATTCCCATGTTTAATGCACCACCAAAGTCAGTTATAGACATCCTTGGTAACTACGACATCACCAAACTGAAAGATTTAGTTTCAGTTATTGGTTCCCCTAACAAAACGCTGGACTTTATTCGTACAATGTTGAACAGCGCTGAGGATTTACTTAACGAGTGGTTTGATGAGGAATTTGTAAAAGCACCACTAGCCAGACTAGCAGCAGAACTTGGGGCACCACCATCGCAAAAAACCCTTGCCATTGGTGCAATCATGATGGCAATGCGTCACAATCCTGGAATGGCCAGACCTCGCGGCGGAACTGGCGCACTTGTGCAAGCTTTGGTGAATTTAGTCACAAGTAAAGGTGGCGTTATTCTCGCAGATCAGCATGTTGAAAAAGTTTTAATTGATGATGGAAAAGCTGTGGGTGTGCGGGTTGCTGGTGGTAAAGAATATCGCGCAAAACACGGGGTTATTTCTAATATTGATGCCAAGCGGTTATTTTTGCAAATGACTGATAAAAGCGAAGTTGATGGAGCCGATCCAGATTTATGGGAAAGATTAGAACGCCGCATCGTTAACAATAACGAAACCATCCTCAAGATAGATTTGGCTTTAGACGAACCACTGCACTTTCCACACCACGCCCACAAAGACGAATATCTTGTTGGATCTATCTTGATTGCAGATTCCGTAACACATGTAGAACAGGCTCATAGTAAATGTACCTTGGGAGAGATTCCTGATGCTGACCCATCAATGTATTTGGTGATGCCTAGCTATTTAGACCCCACATTAGCACCACCAGGTAAGCACACTGTATGGATTGAGTTTTTTGCCCCTTATCAAATTGCTGGTGCAGAAGGTACTGGTTTGAAAGGTACTGGTTGGACAGATGAATTGAAAAACAAAGTTGCAGATAAGGTGATTGATAAATTGGCAGACTATGCACCCAATGTCAAGAATGCAACTATCGCCCGTCGCGTAGAAAGTCCAGCCGAACTAGGAGAAAGATTAGGTGCGTACAAAGGTAATTATTACCATGTTGATATGACCCTAGATCAGATGATATTTTTCCGTCCCTTGCCAGAAATAGCCAATTACAAAACACCAATTGATAATCTATTTTTGACTGGTGCAGGGACTCATCCAGGTGGTTCAATTTCGGGAATGCCGGGACGCAATTGTGCGCGGGCATTTTTGCAGGCGAAACATCCCATTAGCCAGACTTTGAAAGATGCGCGGGATTCGATTAAGTCAACTGTCGAGTCAGTGTTTGGCATTAATTAAGCCTTGCACAGATAAAGTTAGGACTTACGCATAAGTATCATCCAAACCCCTTAAAAACATAGCTTTTAAGGGATTATACCAATTTGAAAAAATAATGCGACAAATAGACCATTTGTAGAGACGCGATTCATTGCGTCTTTGAAAGAAACCCCCGCCACCTTCCCTAACTTGTGGGGAGGTGGCAAGGGGTCAAAATAATGTGCGGTTTCACAGAGAACTGGTATAAATCCTGGATTATTTAGGCAATCACAAAAATATCTGTATTAGTCATGGCTAGACCTATTGCTAGTTGAGCAACTTGGATTTGACCGGATGAGCCTGTACCATCAGCATCAAAGAAGAAACCCCCTGTATTATTGTTATAGATAAAGCGATCGCTGCTATCTTGTGCTACTGAACCGATAAAAAATTGCGTGGCTTGAAGTATACCCTCACTAAGTCCACCTCCAAACCCTATTTTAGAAACATAAATTGTGTCATCTAAGGACGAAAAATCTGTAATATTATCAATATCAGAAGGGGTATTAATAGTAAAAATATCAGATCCAGTGCCTCCCGTTAGGGTATCGTTACCTAAACCTCCAACTAAAGTATCGTTACCACTTCCTCCTATAAGCATGTCATTGCCATTTCCACCATTTAACTCGTTATTACCACTATTACCAGTAATAACATTATTAAGGGAGTTATCAGTCCCATTAATATTATCTGTACCTGTTAAAGTGAGATTTTCTTCATTAGCTGATAAAGGGGAGCTAACGGTTGATGAAACGGTCAGAGATGTCGAAGTGGGCGTACTATTGGCAACAGTGAGTAAAGTTCTAAATACCTTTTGGTTGCTGGTTAGACTCTCATCAAACTCTTGGATTGAATTAGTTGGATCTAGAAATGAAATAACGTAGTAATTTCCAATTGGAATATCAGGAAATGCACCGTTCCAAGTCGCTGTTCCCGAATTGAATGGGTTAATCGAAGAAATAGTTGTATTACCAATTAAATAATGAGAACCAATACTATTAGTGACATTGGTATCAGTAGAAGCGTAAAAAGAAACCGAGAAAGTGCCTGTTGCGGCTGTACCATTGTTGCGAGGATAGACTGTGATGCTGAAATTTTCCCCATTTTTAATAGTGTTATTACTAAAACTTCCAAGAGTTGTGTTAAACCACACGTCAGAATCTACTAAATCAGCTTTGTCAGTGGGTTTGCGGTCAGTAGTGTCTTCGTTGATCCAGTTTTGAATCTCGTTATATCGAGTGCTTGTAATTCGGGCGAACTCGTTGTAAAGCGGAGTTTTGTTGGTGGTTGTCTCATTTGAAGCTACTCCATAAATAGTTGGTTCATTTGTGTTGGAATTATTAAACCAGAGAGGACCTCCACTATTTCCATTTACAATATCTAGCTCATTACTACGCAAGATCGAGTCAGTTGTACTTGTGATTTTTCCACTCTGAGTCCACATATCATAGTTGTCCCATTTTCCATCGCTGTTGGAATCAAACTTATCAGAAGGGTATCCCGTGACATTCATTAAAGTTCCACTGCTGAGATTATCGTCATATCCATAGTTAAACCAGCTAGTGAAGTTTCCAATATTGCGGTCAAGAGTAACCAATCCTATATCGTATTGAAAAGTTTCGCTTTTAGTCTGATCTCCTTGAATCCATCCTTCAAAAGAACGTGTATGAACAGATTTGGCTTCACTATAGTATTCATAGTCAGCCCGATTTGTACCAGCAATGATATTTCCTTTAGAACCAAGCATCACCTCAATTTTATCTGCCCAACCCCCATATCTCGTGTCATACACACAGTGTCCTGCTGTTAAAAAGTGGTAGGAATCAATCATGGCACCAGAACCATTGACGATAATATCATCAGCAGTATCAATAACCCCATCTGGGCCTTTCCAATGTATTCTCATCTTTCCTATAGCACTAAACGGAAAAGTTGTCGTGTTGCTAACTTTTGTCCGACCATCAGGGGAGAAAACAGACATAGTTTTATATCCTTACTAGAAAATGATGAATACAAAATATACAAATTTAATGCCAGTAATTATCTCATGGTATTAGCAATTCACTAGCAATTTCTATGAATAATGCTTCCTATTACTAAGTAAGCTTTTCAGTAATATCAAAGTTATAAATTGCTATATATTTAATATAAATTATTTCTACTATTTATCAATAATATAGAGTTGACTTTCAGTTTTATTTTGAAGAAAAAATAAAACTAATTAATAGAGCTAAAGGTTGGAAAAACTAGCGATTCTGATATTATTTCTGTCCTCACTCCCGTGATCCTGGCTGATTTATACCGTCAGCATCGGCAGATTGAAGAAGTTTTTCATCAGGGTGAATTATTACACAAGTGCGATGTTTACGACGGGTAACAGCTACGCAATATATATAGCAACACAAATAATTGTTTTTTAAGTAAAGTAGGTTCTAAGCAATTGCTTTCTGTGTATTTAATATGATAGTATTATACGCACTTGATTTTAATAAAGTTTTATGCATCGTCAACAAGACTCTTTGTGAAAAGAAATATAAGTAAATTAATGGGTAAAAACTAGTGTATTTTGATAATACTCAAAAAACTAACAAATTGTAACATCATCTAATAATTTTTGTAGGTACAGCATGGTTTTTCGGCACTGCTTCGTTGCATCTGGCTTGATAGCTTTCTTGGCATTTGGCTGTAGTGGTGGGGCAAACTCATCGGCAGAAAATACTACACAGGTTGTCCAAGAAAGCAATGTAACCCAACTTTTCATAGAAGCGAAGGCTACGCAAAAAGCAGAAGATTTCTTTCATCAAGGTAATAATTTATTAGATAGACAAAATTATGAAGATGCCATAAAAGCTTATGATAAAGCGATCGCAATCAAAGTTGAGAGTCCTGAAGCTTGGATTAACCGTGGCATAGCCTTAACATCGTTGCAACGCTACCAAGATGCTCTTGCATCTTATGATAGAGCGATCGCCATCAAACCCGACAAATATGAAGCTTGGTATAATCGTGGCATAGCCCTAACATCGTTGCAACGCTACCAAGACGCTCTTGCATCTTATAATAGAGCGATCGCCATCAAACCCGACAAATATGAAGCCTTAATTAACCGAGGCATAGCTCTGACAAAGCTGCACCGCTACCAAGATGCGATCGCATCATATAATAGAGCGATCGCCATCAAGCAAGATTTGCACCAAGCATATTACAACAAAGCTTGCTCTTATGCTTTACAAAGCAATCTGGAATTAGCAATTGAGAACCTAGACAAAGCAATCAAGCTTGTTCCTGATAAATACAAGAAATTAGCAAAAACTGACCCAGACTTTAGCAAAGTGCGTAGTGAAAAGCAGTTTCAGGAATTACTGCAATAGGATTTTACCACCACCACTCAGTGTAAAATATAAGCCTGCTGTAGAAAGGATTTTTTCTTGAGCGGTTTTCGATTAGACATGAAAAAATTGTTAATCACCGGAGCAAGTGGTTTTTTAGGATGGCATCTTTGCCAGCTTGCAAAACAAGAATGGGATATTTATGGCACTTATTTATCCCATCCTTTAGAGATTCCTGGCATAAAAATTTTAAAAGCGAACTTAACAAATTTTCAGGAATTGAAACGTATCTTTAATGATATCAAACCAGCAGCAGTTATTCATACTGCTGCACATTCGCAACCAAATTTTTGTCAAACTAACCCCAAAGAATCGCACGCAATTAATGTTATAGCATCTTGCAATATTGCCGGACTTTGCGCGGATAATTCTATTCCTTGTGCTTTTACTTCAACCGACTTAGTTTTTGATGGTTTAAATGCTCCATATCGAGAAACAGATGCCGTGTGTCCTGTCAATCTTTACGGTGAGCAAAAAGCGATCGCAGAAGCAGATATGCTAGAAAGATATCCGATGACCGCAGTGTGTCGAATGCCGTTGATGTTTGGTGCAGCAACACCCACAGCTAAAAGCTTTATTCAGCCATTTATTCAAACTTTACAAGCCGAAAAAGAATTAAGTTTATTTATAGATGAATTTCGCACACCAGTAAGTGGAACAACCGCTGCCGAAGGACTTTTATTAGCATTAGAAAAAGTTAATGGCATCATTCACTTAGGTGGCAAAGAACGGATTTCACGTTATGATTTTGGACAGATATTAGTAGAAGTATTTCAACTTCCGGCCATCGGACTCAAATCCTGCCGACAACAAGATGTGAAAATGGCAGCACCTAGACCGGCAGATGTTTCTTTGGATAGTTCCAAAGCTTTTGCATTAGGGTATCAGTCTTTATCTGTAAGAGAAGAATTAGAGGCAATACAATTCAGTTAAGGCTAAGTGTTAAAACTAAAAACGCAAATAGGCTATTTTGGGATGCGATTACCTCCGGTACACGTAGCGATCGCAACAAAAAAACCTGTATTATTGAGAATTTAGTGATGTAATTGATAATTTAACCCCGATCTTACAAAATCGCGTTGCTCCCTTCTTTGACAGCCAAGCGATGGTTTCCTCTAACTTTTCCTCTCTCTCATAATGATTGTCATTGCGATAAAAGTGAACATTTAATTTCCTGAAAGTCATATCTGATTGCAGTCTTGCTGAATTCCACTCTTATTCAGGCCGAGCAATATTTAGATGCGTTTGCCCTGCGGTTATCGGCTAACTTTTTCATTGGCAAACTTAAATTAAATTTTATTTTTACCTTTGATTAAAGTCTGCTTAAACTTGTAATTCTAAAATCGAGTGTCTCAAAATAATTGGAGATTTGTCTCTTTGTCAATAAAAAGAAACAAATCATTGATTTCATTACTGTTCTAACCAGTTATGAATATCCATTTGGAAAATAAGGAAGTTAGGAACAAGTTATTTTTATAGCTTGTAGTGCATTGCTTAGAAAAGTTTATGGTGAGGAAAACAGAGATGAAATTGGTTTCAAAATTATTGATTGCTGCTGCTACTCTTACTTTAGGTTTTGCTACCGTAGATGCAAAATCTGCATCTGCTGCAATTCTGAATTACGCTTTCACAGTTGATAGCCCAGTAACTAAAGGAAATGGCTTTTTTAGCTTTGATGACTCAACTTTCAGTAATGACTATAATCCCGAAGCTGCCATTAAGTCACTTTCTTTTAAATTTGATGGTGACTCTACCGTTTACACGCAAAAAGATGATGCCAACTACCCAGATTTTCCTCTTATCTTTTCAAGCACATCTTTAACAGGAAAAAATTTTTTTGCGTTAGATTATCAGTTCAACGATAAAGCTAATCTTTCCAGTTCTAGAAGTTATGAAATTATTGGTGAGGATTTTACAATTTACTCTAAAACTTCTCCAGATGCTGAACTTATATCAGGTACAGTTTCTTATAGACAAGTACCTGAACCTACACCTTTAGTTGGTGTTATTTTTACTTGTAGCGTTGGCTGGGCGATAAAGAGAAAGGTGGCATCAATGAAAAAGGTTAAAGTCTAACCTTGGTTAAGTTGATATTAACGCTTTCTTTGCCCAGGATTAATCTCTTATTAGTAGGCTTTTCTGTAGGAAAACAATATCTAACACATTGATAGCAGAAGAAAAAATTGGAAATTAAAATCTGATTTTGCTAAGGGAATTAGTTACGAAGTTTTCCTAAGATTACCCTGCCTTCTTTGTGTTAGCTGTTGCTGTACTTTAACTTACCTGTTAGCCAGGAGTAGAGAATGGTAAATTACCGGAATTTTGAGCAGTTCCTGCACAGTCGAATGAAACGACGCAACTTAATTATTGGGGCAGGAGCATTGTCTGGTTTGGCGATCGCTAACCAATTTTCTCCTCAAAGAGTGATCGCCACAAGCAGATTTTCCAATTATCCTTTCTCTTTGGGTGTAGCATCGGGCGATCCCTATCCTACCAGCGTAGTGATTTGGACTCGTCTCGCTCCTGAACCCTTAAATGGAGGTGGAATGCCACCTGCTAATGTGCCAATTCGCTGGGAAGTAGCAACCGATCCTGATATGAGGCGTATTGTCTCCAGAGGTACGGTACTTGCAACTCCACAACTAGCTCATTCAGTTCGAGTTGTGGTAGAAGGCCTGCAATCTGATACTTGGTACTGGTATCGGTTTCTTGTCGGGCAAGACGCTAGCCCCATTGGTCGCACTCGTACAGCTCCTTTAGCAGGTGACTACTTAAATAAATTAAACTTTGCCCTTGTCTCCTGTCAGCACTATGAGCAGGGATACTATACTGCTTACAAATATATTGCCCAGGATGACCTCAGCTTGGTAGTGCATGTTGGAGACTACATCTATGAAGGAGGAATATCAAACAATCGCCCCAGAAAGCACAACAGTGCCGAAATTCTAACCCTGGAAGATTACCGTAACCGTCACGCCCTCTATAAAACCGATACCAATCTGCAAGCAGCTCATGCAGCCTTTCCCTGGATTGTCACCTGGGATGACCACGAGGTAGAAAACAACTACGCCAACGACATCTCGGAAGTCGATACTGAACCAGATCAAAATCGGGCAATCTTCCTTCAACGAAGGGCTGCTGCCTATCAGGCTTACTACGAACACATGCCACTGCGTCCCCTCTCGCGACCCACTGGCCCCGATATGCAACTTTTCCGTCGGCTTTCCTTTGGTAACTTAGCGACCTTCCATGTCCTAGATACCCGCCAATATCGTACCGATCAGCCCTGTGGTGATGGCACTAAAGAACGTCCTTGTGGAGAAGATCCGAATGCAACGATTACTGGCAAGCGTCAGGAAAATTGGCTATATGATGGTTTAAATAGTTCACAGGCTAAGTGGAACGTTTTAGCGCAGCAAGTTGTAGTTGCTCAGATAGACACAAAACCAGGGGAAGGCGAAACTTACAGTATGGATAAGTGGGATGGTTATGTAGCTTCCCGCGATCGCCTTATGCGTTTTTTAGAACAGCGCAAACCATCTAATCCAGTAGTCTTATCAGGCGATATCCATTCCAACTGGGCAATGAATTTAAAGGCTGACTTTAATAACCCAAAATCTGCTACGGTTGGAAGTGAATTTGTCTGTACCTCAATAACCTCTGGTGGAGATGGGGCAGATACCAGCCCAAATGTTGAAGCTTACTTACCCGATAACCCACACATTAAATTCTTCAACGGTCAACGGGGGTATGTTCGCTGTGCGCTGACTCCCACAACCTGTAAGACAGATTATCTAGTTTTATCAAACGTCACAACCCCGAATGGCACGCTTAGTAAGCGGGCTTCATTTGTGGTTGAAGATGGTCGTCCAGAAATACAACAAGCCTAATCGTTTAATTCTCAGGTATCACAACCAGACAATCACAGATAGAAACAGGTAAATCATCAGTGTTTATCGAAGGCAGGAGTTAGGAGTTTAATTCCTAACTCCTAACTCTTCACTTCAGTTTAATAAGCATCCATTGGCAGACAAGAACAAACGAAATTCCTATCCCCAAAAGCTGAGTCAATGCGACCAACAGCAGGCCAGAATTTATACTCACGAGTCCAAAGCGCAGGGTAGGCAGCTTGTTCGCGAGAATAGGGATGCTGCCATTCTCCGGTGATGAGACTTTCGGCAGTGTGGGGTGCGTTCTTCAAAAGATTATCTTGGATATCCACCTTGCCAACTTCTATTTCGGCAATTTCTTGACGAATAGAAATCAACGCATCACAGAAACGATCCAACTCTTGCTTAGATTCACTTTCTGTAGGTTCCACCATGATTGTACCTCCTACAGGCCAGGAGACAGTGGGCGCATGGAAACCATAATCCATGAGACGCTTGGCGACATCATCGATTTCGATCGCAGCTGATTTTTTGAGCGATCGCAAATCTAAAATACACTCATGGGCAACTAGACCATTTTTCCCCTGATACAAAACCGGATAATACGATTCCAGTTTCTTGGCAATGTAGTTAGCGTTGAGAATCGCCACCTTAGTAGCTTGGGTTAAACCATCTGCACCCATCATTGCGATGTACATCCAAGAAATCACCAAGATACTCGCACTACCCCAAGGCGCAGCAGCAACAGCACCAATATTAGAGTGCTGAGTTGAGTTGTCGATAGTGACAACAGGATGTCCGGGCAGAAAAGGCACAAGATGAGATGCAACGCCAATGGGCCCCATACCAGGGCCACCACCACCATGAGGAATACAGAAGGTTTTGTGCAGATTCAAGTGACAGACATCCGCACCAATATCTCCAGGACGGCAAATTCCCACTTGGGCGTTCATATTTGCCCCATCCATGTAAACTTGTCCACCGTGACTATGGACAACAGCGCAGATTTCCTGAATTGGCTCCTCAAAGACACCGTGAGTTGAGGGATATGTCACCATTAAGGCGGCTAATTCATTGCTGTGTTTTTCTGCTTTATTCTTCAGGTCATCAACGTCAATATTACCTTGTGAGTCACAGGCAACAGCCACTACCTTCATCCCACACATCACCGCACTCGCTGGGTTTGTCCCGTGTGCGGAAGTGGGAATCAAACAGACGTTACGGTGTGCTTCACCCCGATTTTCGTGATATTGACGAATTACTAAAAGTCCAGCATATTCGCCCTGAGAACCAGCATTTGGTTGTAGAGAAATTCCCGCAAAACCAGTAATTTCAGCTAACCATGCCTCAAGTTGCTCAAACAGGATTTGATAACCTTGTGTTTGCGACGCTGGGGCAAATGGATGAATCTTGCCAAATTCCTCCCAACTTACCGGAATCATCTCAGCAGTTGCATTCAACTTCATTGTGCAAGAACCCAAAGGAATCATCGATGTCGTTAGCGACAAATCCTTGCTTTCTAACTTGTGCAGATAGCGTAATAACTCAGTTTCTGAGTGATAGCGGTTAAAGACTGGATGAGTGAGATAAGTGCTTTGACGGCTAAATGGTTCACCGCTTAAACCTGATTGCTGAATTATCCATTCCATCTCTTGCACATTCAAAACAAACCGTAGCTCATCTGTCCCTGCAAAAATCTGGCATATATCTCGCACATCATCCAATGTGGTAGTCTCGGCCAGCGAAATACCAACAGTAGATGTATCAAAAATACGTAGATTAATTTGACGAGCTTCAGCAGCTTGTAGAATTTCTTGCAGAGGTTTAGTTCCTAACTCCACCTGTAGCGTATCAAAGAAAGGTTTAGAACTGATGCTGTAACCTAGTCGCTGCAACCACTCTGCCAAAATCAAAGTCAGGGAATGTATCCTCTGAGCTATTGTCTTAAGTCCATCTGGCCCATGATAGACGGCGTACATACTTGCCATTACCGCCAGCAGCACCTGTGCAGTACAAATATTACTAGTAGCTTTTTCGCGGCGGATGTGCTGTTCGCGGGTTTGCAAGGCGAGACGTAACGCAGGCTTACTTTGGGCATCTTTTGATACACCTACAATTCGCCCTGGAACCAGCCGTTTATACTCTTCCTTCGTAGCAAAGTATGCTGCATGGGGCCCACCAAACCCCAAAGGAATACCGAACCGCTGAGTGCTTCCGACAGCAATATCAGCGCCAAATTCCCCAGGAGGGGTCAGTAAAGTTAAACTTAGAGGATCTGCTGCTACCGTCACCAATGCACCCTTAGCATGGGCTTTTTCTATAAAAGCGCGGTAGTCATAAATGGTGCCATCACTTGCAGGGTATTGCAGAACAGCCCCAAAAATTGGTTGATCAAAATCAAATGTTTGATGATCGCCAACAATAATCTTAATCCCCAATGGTTTAGCGCGTGTTTGCAACACATCAATGGTTTGGGGATGGCAGTCACGAGAGACAAAATAGGCATCTGCCTGATTTTTGGAGACACCATAGCTTAGGCTCATCGCTTCAGCGGCTGCTGTGGCTTCATCAAGTAACGAAGCATTGGCAATTTCTAAACCTGTGAGGTCAATAATCAGGGTTTGAAAATTCAGCAGCGCTTCTAGTCGCCCTTGGGCAATTTCTGGCTGATAAGGAGTGTAAGCAGTATACCAACCGGGGTTTTCTAGGATATTACGCCCAATTACAGGCGGAGTAATACTGTCGTAATAGCCCATACCAATGTATGAACGGAAAACCTGATTTTTGGTAGCAACTTTTTTTAACGATGCCAGTGCTGCATACTCACTTTCTGCTGCTGGTAACTTTAGCGGTTGCTTCAGCCGAATTGCCTGTGGAACTGTTTGCTCGATTAGGGAATCCAGGCTGGGAAACCCCAAAACCTTAAGCATTTGCTGGATATCATCGGAGTTAGGGCCAATGTGTCTTGGCACAAAACTACTTAACTTTTGACTTTTTTCGTCCAGCACTTGCTGCTCATTAGACTTGAGAATAGGGGCGTTTAATACCACAAATTACTCTCCAGATAATACTATTTCATATTTTGCAATAAATACTCTTAAACTGGGGGGTGGGGACTGGGGATTTGGAAGATATTGGATAGGTGAATAAGAGTAATTGTTAATTACCTCCTCCACTCACCTACTCCCTTACTCTTCCACGCCCCCACTCAGCACTCAGCACGGACTAAACGCCCCGCTTCCGCTAACAGTACTCAGCACTCCTACTCCCCTTCTACTTGGGCGCGATACTCATCCGCTGTCAAGGCATCCTCAACTTCGCCAGGGTCATTGACACGCACTTTCAAAAACCACCCTTCCCCATAGGGGTCTTCTGACACTTCTTCGGGAGAATTAATTAAGGCTTCGTTGCGTTCTATAACAGTTCCTGTTACTGGTGAATTCAGTTCTTCAACAGCTTTCACTGATTCAATTGTGCCAAAGTTTTCTCCCCTGGTCAGAGCGTCGCCAATTTCTGGCAGTTCCAAAAAGACGATATCACCCAATTCATGTACGGCAAACTCAGTAATGCCAATGGTGGCAATTTCACCATCGATTCGCACGTATTCATGAGAATCCAGGTATCTGAAATCTTGAGGATATTCAAAAGACATATCACTTCCTCTCCCTTATCACAAAAATTATTTCCCTAACAGTCATCCAAGTCATATCTGGTAATGAACCTTAGTGTAGTTGAATAACTCACAACACATTATTCCTCAAAAACCTCGGCGCTTATCAGTTGGCAACACGATTTTTTGACCGATAAAAGGGACGTTTAACTACAACTGCTGGATAAGCTTTGCCGCGAATTTCGACTTCTAGCCGCTGACCGATAGTTGCTAACTGGGTGGGAACGTAGCCTAATGCAACAGGATAACCAAGTGTAGGTGACAGGGTGCCACTAGTAACTTCTCCGACCACTTTACCTGTGGATAACACTTGATAGCCATGACGGGCAATGTTGCGTCCTTGGGTTTGCAAACCTACCAATCGGCGATGCACTCCGGTGGCTTTTTGCTCTGCCAAAACTTCCCGACCAATAAAATCACCTTTGGTATCTAAGTGAACTAGCCACCCCAAACCTGCCTCTAAGGGTGTGGTGATGTCATCGATATCTTGTCCGTAAAGTGCCATCGCTGCTTCTAGCCGCAGAGTGTCTCTCGCACCGAGTCCACAGGGGATAACACCACTTTTATGGAGACTTCGCCACAATTCTACTCCCACATCTGGGTCTACCATCACCTCAAAGCCATCTTCTCCGGTGTAACCTGTGCGGGCCAAAAAGGCAGGTTTACCTAGTAAGGTTGCTTCTAAATGTCCAAAGGCTTTGATTGGTTGTAAGTCTTCTTGCACTAATGGCTGGAGATATTTAATCGCTTTTGGCCCTTGGACGGCAATTAAGACTTTATCTGGTGAAAGGTCTTGGAATTGCAATTTATCTAGGTCAAGGTGTTGTAACAGCCATGCTTTATCTTTATTGGAGGTTGCCGCATTAACTATGATGAATGCCTTTTGTGTACCAGTCGTGTCTTCACCTTGATAATAAACAATGATGTCGTCAATAATTCCCGCTTGGGGATTTAACAATACGGTGTATTGTGCTTGACCAGTTTGCAAACGACTTAAGTCGGAAGGTACTAGTGGCTGGAGTTGGGAAATCAGGTTTTTACCTTGGAGGGTAAATTTGCCCATGTGGGAAATATCGAACATTCCGGCTGTATTTCTTACAGCCTCGTGTTCGCGGCTAATTCCACTAAATTGCACAGGCATTTCCCAACCGCCAAAGCTGGTAAGGCGTGCTTTGAGTTCTACACCCAGTTGATATAAAGGGGTTCGCGCCAGAGATTGGGCGTTGTCTTCTTGATTAGCCACAGGTAATTATTGCGATCGCACCTCAACATCTATCATCCTACGAGATGCTTTCTAGTTTTACAGTCTTTATGTATTGAATTGGTTATAGGGCATAGGGCATAGGGCATAGGGCATAGGGCATAGGGCATAGGGCATAGGGCACACAAGGCAGAGGTGCACAGAGGCTGAAGGGAAAAACTTACTGCAACTTCTCCCCTGCTCCCCACTCCTTCTTCTCCCTTGTCCCCTTCTGTAAGGTTTAATAGTTAATGGTGGAAGTGTTGAGATTTATTAAGAAGAGATTATGAAATATTGGCGACTGTTAGCTAGCTTTGTCTTAGCTATGGTTCTTTTTTTGTTTCCCCTATCAGCGCAAGCTGCAAGTTCTTCCAGTATTACCCGTTCTGTGGGTAATGATGAACTTAAGGGCAAGGATTACTCTGGTCAAAGTTTAATTGGTACTGAGTTTACCAATCTCAAATTAGAGAATGCTAATTTTAGCAATGCTGACTTACGTGGTGGCGTGTTTAACGGTAGCGTATTGGAGGGAGTAAATCTGCATGGAGCTGATTTTAGTGAAGGCATAGCCTATCTAACAAAGTTTAAGGATGCTGATTTTAGTGATGCTGTGTTGACTGATGCAATGATGTTGCGTTCTACTTTTGATGGCGTGGATGTCACAGGTACTGATTTTACGAATGCAATTTTAGATGGGATACAAGTGAAAAAGCTTTGTGTTAAGGCAAGTGGTGTGAATTCTAAAACTGGTGTGGATACTCGCAAATCTTTAGGATGTAAGTAGACTCTCACCCCTCTTCTTCACTGAAGAGGGATATTATTTTAAACCGTTCGAGCACACAGAGAACGATCGCTAGTGATATGCTTCTCTTAAAAAGCTGGCATAATTTGCCCGAACCGTCATAGTTGTCGGATGACTTATACCTAAAGTCCGTTCACAAATTTTCAAAGCTTTCTCAAATAAGGGCTTGGCTTTCCTGTAGCGTCTTGTATAACGGTAGAGTGCTGCTAAATTGTTCAGGCTAATAGCGACATCGGGATGGTTATTTCCCAGCAGGCGTTTACTCAGTTCTAAAGCTTGCTGATACAAAGGTTCGGCTTGTTTGTAACTTCCTATAGATTCGTAAAGTTGTGCTAAATTATTCAGGCTGGTGGCAACATCGGGATGGTTATCTCCCAGCAGGCGCTTTCTCAGTTTTAATGCTTGCTTGAGCAAGGGTTCGGCTTCGCTGTAGCGTCTTGTATAACAGTACAATGCCGCTAAATTGTTCATACTCGTGGCAACATGGGGATGTTCTTCTCCCACTAGGCGTTTCCACAGTTCTAAAGCTTGCTGATACAAAGGTTCGGCTTCGCTATAGCGCCCTGTATATTCGTAGATTAATGCTAAATAGCTCAGGCTAGTGGCGACATCGGTATGTTCTTCTCCTAGCAGGCGTTTTCTCAGTGCTAAAGCTTGCTCAAGCAAGGGTTCGGCTTCCCTGTAGCGTCCTGTAGTTTCGTAGAGTACTGCTAAATTGTTCAGACTAGTGGCGACATCGATATGTTCTAAACCAAGACGATTTTGAGTTAGTTCTACACACCGTTGCAACCAAGGTTCTGCTTGCTGATAAAGTCCTTGACTTTGATAAAACCAGGCTAATTTGGTAAACAGAGTGATTAGATTTTCATCGCCTAGATATTCGGATAGGTGGGTTGCAACTTCTGTAATGTGCGGGATATGTGGAGTGAGGTTGAGAATGTCTTCAGGGTTAAGCTGTTGCGGAATTAGCTTTGCTACCTCTAACATCATGGCTGCAAATTTAGTTTTTGCTTCATCCGCCTCACTTGATTTATCCAACTTCACTTGTAAAAGTTGTCGAATCTGTGGATTTAGACGATAAATTCCTTTACTTTTCTGTTGTAGCAAATGCAATTCCAGTAAATCGGCTATGGCTTTCTCGTTGAGTTCTTGTTTCTTGTTATCTTCTATTGTCTCAACAGATAGGGGAATGTCAGCTAAAGCACACAAACTTAGCAAACAGCCAAAGCTTTGGGCATTTTTATCCAACTGTTCCCAACTCAATTCAAAAGCTTCAACTATACCGTATTCATCAGACATCAATGAGTTAGCATTGACTACTGGTTGATGTTCCACTCGTTTCTTCTCTAGCCGCTTCAGCAGTGTTTCCAGAGACAAATCTGGCATTTTATCCAAATATCGTCCCACTAACTCTAACGCTAAAGGTAAATATCCTAAAAATTTACAAATTCTTCTGGCAACCCAAGCTTCTTGTTGCAGTCGTTCCCGAACCACTAACGATTTGAATAATTTCATCGCCGCCAATGGTTTGAGGGCATCCAATTCGCTATTATATTTTGTGCTTAGGTAAGCTTGTAACTTTTCTAGTTTGTCTCGATTGTTGAAAGTCGCTAACTCAGGATTATTCTGGGCAAACTTGGCATACACCTCACCCATCCACTTTGTGAAAGCAGCAATATCAACGTTTAATTCGCTGGCAAGTTTAACTTTAGTTTTACCTAAGTTTTCTGTCTTAAAATATTTTGCAAAAGCTGCCGTTTGCTCTAGAGATAAGCCATTCGTAACAGCTTCTTCGGCTAGAAAATTAGCCCATTGCATAAAGAGCTTGTAAAATTTATTTTTGATTCTACTTTGTCTGCATTTGGAAATCTACTCTCTTCGGGGTGAAAATACAATTTGTATACAAACATTTAAAAGCAGTGGCTTGCCGTTATACCATTTCACACAAACCCTGATACATATAGATTTCTCGTAGGGGCACAGCATTGCTGTGCCCCTACCAACGTATTTGTATCATTATTAAAGTGAAACGGTATTAGGCATCGCCATTTGAGGCTTTGAACCTCAACGTTGAGCCTTTGAAGCTGACGATTGAGGCTTTGAACCTCAACGTTGAGCCTTTGAACCTCAACGTTGAGCCTTTAAACCTCAACGTTGAACTTTTGAGGCTGACGATTGAGCCTTTGAACCTCAACGTTGAGGCTTTGAGGCTGACACTTGAGCCTTTGAACCTCAAGTTTCGAGTTTTGTACTCAAAATAGACTATGCGATGTCTACGACGGGCTACGTTTACGCTCTATTTTTCGCTGTACTTTGGATATGAGGGGGCATGAGAATCAAACTGCTCCAGGCGCAGAGGATACGGAGAAAGAGATTAAGAGGGAGCGTTAGCGTTCGCGCAGCGTCTCGAAGAGAAGCTTACCGTACCCTTCGGGAAACAAGCTACGCGTAGCGGTAGCGTCTCGCAGAGAAGGTATCGCTGTTTGAAGTTACAATTGATAGCGATCGCTATTCCCCTGCTTCTTGTCTCAATAAATTGACCAAACTATCGGATAACCACAAACCAGCGTCACCCAAAGCTTGAATTCAATTAATTTTGCTTGCTGACTTTTCAAAAGAACAATTAAAGGTGAAGAATTAATAATTACACGATTAATCGACATTTGCCAGTTCCTGGGCTAACTCTTGGGTAGTATATTGCATAAAATCTACTTGATAGCGTGATAAGGCATTAATAAATTCAGCACGAGTTAGCCCAGCAATTTATGCTGCTTTGGCTTGTGAGATGTCGCCTAATTCATACCATTTAACTGCTGCGGCAATTCGCATTTCTTGGATAAATTCTTCTGGATTTTTACGAAGTGCTGAAAATACTGTTTCTGGTAATTGGATTGGTACTGTTCGCATAATTTTATCCTCAAATTTGGCGTTTGGAATTTGAAACCGCAAAGCGATGTCTACGATGGTCACTGAGCTTTGTCGAAGTGCGGGCTACGCCTACCCTCTATTCTTTACTGTACTTTGGTTATGAGGGGAAGATCACTACTAAAATTTGAACTACAACTATTGTGTGGCATCAATTTGGTGTGGTTTTGGGAGAAAGGGTGCGATCGTTAGTGATATGGTTCTTTTAAAAACCTTGCATAATTTCCCCGAACCATTATTGTATCGGGATGACCTACACCTAAAGTACCTTCACAAATTGCTAAAGCTTGCTCAAATAAAGGTTTGCCTTCACTGAAGCGTCCTGTATAACAGTAGAGTCCTGCTAGATTGTTCAAGCTAGTGGCAACATTAGGATGGTTGTCTCCCAGTAAGCGTTTTCTCAGTACCAAAGCTTGCAGATGCAGAGGTTCGGCTTCAGTGTAGCGTCCTGTAGACTGATAAAGTGTTGCTAGATTATCCAGGCTAGCGGCGACATCGGGATGATTATCTCCCAGTAAACGTTTTTTCAGTGCCAAAGCTTGCTGAAACAAAGGTTCGGCTTCGCTGTAGCGTCCTGTAGATTTATACAGTGCTGCTAGATTGTTCAGGTTAATAGCGACATCGGGATGATTATCTCCCAGTAGGTGTTTTTTTAGTTTTAAAGCTTGCTGAAACAACAGTTCGGCTTCGCTGTAGCGTTTTGTAGAACCGTAAAGTAATGCTAAATTGTTCAAGCTATTGGTGAGATCGAGATGGTTGTCTCCCAGCAGGCGTTGTCTTAGTTCTAAAGCTTGCAGATACAGAGGTTCGGCTTCGCTGTAGCGTGCGGTATAACGGTAGAGTTCTGCCAGATTGTTCAAGCTAGTGGCGACAATAGGATGGTCGTCTCCCAGCAGGCGTTTTGTCAGTTCTAAAGCCTGCTTATACAAAGGTTCGGCTTTGCTGTAGCGTCCTGTAGATTTATGAAGTGCTGCTAGATTGTTCAGGCTAGTCGCAACATCGAGATGTTCCAAACCCAGGCGATCTTCAGCAATTTTGACACCCTGCCGCAACCAAGGTTCTGCTTGCTGATAAAGCTCTTGACCTTGATAAAACCAGCCTAAGCGTGTGAACGGTCTGATTAAATCCTCGTCGCTGAGATATTGGGATAAGTGGGTTGCAACTTCTGCAAGGTGGGGGATATGTGGAGTGAGGTTGAGAATATCTTCACGGTTAGGCTGTTGAGGAATTTGCTTTGCCACCTCTACCATCTGCGCTACAAAAGCAGTTTTAACCTCATCTGCATTACTTGACTTATCCAACTTCATTTGGAAAAATAGCCGAATCAGTGGATGTAGACGATATATTCCTTTACTTTGCCATTGTATTAAATGCAGTTTTCGCAAATCAGCTATAGCTTTCTCCCAGAATTCTTGTTCATCGTCATCTTTTATCCACTCAACAGAAAAAAGAATATCAGCCAAAGCATACAAACTCAGCCAACATCCTAAGCCTTGTGCTTTCTCATCCAACTGTTCCCAACTCAATGCAATAGCTTCAGCTACACCGTATTCATAACGCATCAATGGGTTCGCCTTGGCGACTGCTTCGTGTTCCAATCGCTTTTTCTTTAGCCGCTTCAGCAGTTTTTCCAATGACAAATCTGGCATTGTATCCAGATATCGCCCCACTAACTCTAACGCCAAAGGTAAATATCCCAAGAATTTACAAATTTCTCTCGCAACCCAAGGTTCACTTTTAAGTCGTTCTCTGTCAACTGGCAATTTTAATAATTTCATCGCCGCCAATGGTTTGAGAACACCCAAGCGTAATTGCGGCAAAGTTCTATCAAATCCCAGGCGCGTTGTCAGCAGTGCTTTAAACTTGGGTAATTCTGGGGGTAGATAAGGCTGAACCTGTGTTTTGTAGTCAGTGACATTATCAAACACCAGTAGCACTTCACCTTGTTGCCAATTTTGCCAGCAGTATCTCAGCCTATCTGCTGATTCCCAATCGTCTGGTGCAATAAGTTTAAATTTTACTTCAGCAAATCTGAGAATCTGAATTCCGACATCGATTCCCTGTACAGATAACCAGCAAACCCCACCTTGATATTTCTGCAAGTGCTGTTTAGCGTATTGGGTAGCCAGTTCAGTTTTGCCGACACCACCCATACCCGCCACAGCTACAATGGCAACTTGCCGAGATGTTTGTAATTGCTGGTGTAAGTTTTGCAGTTCCGCCTCACGTCCCACAAATTTTTCAAATGGGACAGCAGGGGGAATATTTTGATGAATTTCTTTAATTGTGGGGCGAACATCTTGCCCGCCATTATATTTCCTTGTCAGGCAAGCCCGTAACTTTTCTAGTCTTCCCCGGCTTTTAGAAGCAGCTAACTCAGGATAACTCTGGGCGAATTTGTCATAAACCTCAGTCATCCGCTTTTTGAAAGCAGCAGCGCCGATGTTCAACTCGCTGGCAAGTTTTGCCTCACTCTTACCTGAGTTTTCAGTCTTCAAACGCTCTACAAAAGCTGCCGTTTGCTCTGGGGATAAGCTATGAGTAGCAGCTTCATTGGCTAGAAAATCAGCCCATTGCATAGACAGCTTGTGAGATTTCTTCTCGATTCTACTTAATTTCTACTTTCTCTCTACTTTGTCTCCATTTCTAGGGAATCTCCTCTTCTTCTGGCAGAAATATTATTTGCATAGAAACATTTAGAAGAGGTTCAGCTGTGAAAACTGTCTTAACAACTCCAGTCAACTCCAATCAAACCACCCAAACTTCGCAATTAATCCCCGCCTCGCCAACATCGGTAGAGAATCCATCTACTTGGATGCGAGATGGATACAGTCCTACCGAAATCATCCTCGCGGTGGCAATTTTAACTTCATTGTCGATTGGGGGAATTGCCTCTGTGATTGTGGCGATTACGGATTTAGTTAAAACTTTAGTACGCCCGACAAGCGAAAAAACAAAGTAGGGGTACTGGCAAAGGCAAATTCTTCACTTCGTTGCTATCCCGCCTCGGAATCAATTCCGAGGCTAATAGCCTAAGTCCATTCAAACGGACTAAATTTTAGTTAATTTGAGTCAGTTTTAACTGACTTATGGTCTTAGCCTACGATTTGAATCGCACGCAGGCTGAAGGTATCGCCCGTCACTTGAGACTTTGAGCTTTTGAACTCCAACGTTGAGCTTCTGAACCCGAATGTTGAGCCTTTGAACCTCGACGTTGAGCCTTTGAACCTCGACGTTGAGCCTTTGAACCTGAATGTTGAGCCTTTGAACCTGAATGTTGAGCCTCTGAACTTGAATGTTGAGCCTTTTAACCTCGACGTTGAGCCTTTTATCCTCGACGTTGCACCTTTTAACCTCAACGTTGAGCCTTTTAACCTCGACGTTGAGCCTTTTATCCTCGAAGTTGCACCTTTTAACCTCGAAGTTGGGATTTGCTACTCAAAACAGCCAGATAAATACTCTATCCCTCCTGCCTCCTGCCTCCTGCCTCCTAATACTAAGGTGACTGATTTAACACCCACTTCAACCACTGCCCAAAGGAACTTACAACATTCAACCTTTGGACTCCAGGCGCACGAGCGGCGGCGAGTCCATCAACAGCGACTAATGCGGCGTACTGCAAGCCCAAGAAACTATCAACTGCGGCATAAGGGCCACCTAAAGTAATCGCCCCAGCAGCATACATTTGACCTCTATCACTACGCATTTCTACTAATTCAAAATTGTTCGCTACAGTCAATCGCCCCAAGTGATTCACTGGGAGGTTGTAATGTTTCACCAAATCTGCTAACAGGGGATTGGCATCTACCTTGGCATCCAGTCCGGTAGCATCAACAATAAAATCAGCTAGCAATTTCATTTCCCCAAAGCTTTGCTCTCGGATACGGGTAATAGTGCGGTTTTGGGCATCTCGTTCCACATCCAGCACCTCACCGAAGGTAATTTGATACCAGCCTTCGCTAATCCCTTGGGCAGTAATTTGCTGCCAATCTCGGCGGTCGGCGGTGGTAGTTCCACCCCAGTCTGCTAGTAAACGCTTGCGTTCATCAGGACTAGCTTTTTCTAACATTGCCCGGAGTTCGCCGCCCCAACAGGCTTTCGGCCAGTTAAAGGGTTGAAATTCGTAATGATTTTTGACTAAGCGTTGGGCATTTTGAAATTTGTTACCTTGGGGCTTAGGCGATCGCATTAAATGCAAAACTGCAATATTCCGATTTCGCTTTCTAGCTTCGTAAATGCGCTGCACAATCCGCGAGGCCACAATTCCCCGCCCCCGAATCAATACCGTACCACCATGTTGCTCTAGTTGCTCATAAACATGATCGTGAGCTTCATAAGCATTGACGACAGATTTAAAGTCTTGATATTTTTCCCTATAAGCTTGCAAATCTGGGAGAAACTGAATAGCTGGATACCCAGTAGCTAAATGTAAATAACGACTAACTAAAAAAGCATAATTTCCTGGGCCGCGAGAATAGGCTACGCAATATCTACCGTCATCAGTTTTGCGAATTACCCTAACTCGCCCATAGCGATAAATTTGATTCCAGCCTATGCGCTTCGTCTCCCGGTCGATGGAATCAAAGACATTACCCGCACGAGGAGTATAAGTTTCTGCAAATGTTGGTTCGGCAAACACTTGCCATAAATACTTGAATGCTGATTTTATCTCTCCCTTGGCTAAGTCACCCCAAGCTTCTCGCAAGGCATAACTAGGCCAACCCCAAATATTATCAGGACAGGAGTCAGAATTAGAACGCAATCTTTCATATAAGGGAATTTGCGAATTCAAACAGAGGCGCTTGTAACGGGCATAAGGTTTTGCCTCTAATCCCAAAGCCACAATTTTGTCAGCACGCACACCACTAATTCTCAGCAAATCAGCCCATAAAAAGCTACCCAATCCCGCCCCGATCGCTAGATAATCAGATTCATCTACTGGTAATCCCGTAGCATGAAGTGCTTGTACAGCGACTTTCTCCGCCTGAAATGCTAATGGCGGGAAATTATTTGCCACGGGCGTTAGTGGCTGAATTACAGGCAAGCTGGGGTCTGGACGATTGCTATTTGCGTTGAAGTGAATCGTTGAAGGGGGGCTAGTATCTGGTGCAGAGGCGTTAGCACCAAATGTCACTGCGATCAAATAGGGGCCAATTTGCAATGTATCGCCATTAACCAGAACACTGCGCGTTTGTGGTTGACCATTGACATAGACACCGTTAACACTGCCTTGGTCAATCACTACTAAATGGTCTTGTTCCCAGTCAATTAGGGCATGGTAGCGAGAAACTTCATTACTGTTAAGCAGCATCCGAGAAACGCGTACTCCCCTGAGTTCAGCAGGTAAGCGAGCGAATTCTCGACCAAAAGCGATTGGCATATTCAATAGTGGTTCTCGCCGTTCACCCGTCGCTGGTTCTTCCCAACTCAATTGGATTTGTAAGTCATTTGTCATTTGTCATTTGTCATTGGACATTTGTCATTTGTCATTGGTCATTTGTCATTGGACATGGGGCATTGGGCATGGTTATTCTGCTTGTTCCCTTGTCTCCCTTGTCTCCCTCATCTCCCTCATCTCCCTCATCTCCCTCATCTCCCCCTGCCCTCCTTCTCAACTACCCCGTGCTACCAACACACTCACAGCCGCAGCTAAAGATGTCCCACACCAATGACAGCCAATTTGTAGATTCTCTCCTGGGGAAACTTTATGACATTTGGGGCATTCTAAGCCATAAACCCCTGGCGGTGATGCGGGGGGTGTTGGTGGGTGATGGTGATGTTCGAGATTTACTGCTGGATTGGGTGGTAGCAAAATTGTTGCTGGAATGCTAGCTGTGGAAACGCTAGTAACGTTGAGTTTTATTTGTCCCAAAGAGATGCTAGTACCCTCAGTTAAAGGCATTTCACCTTGGACTAATTGCCGTCCATCGATAACGGGGGGATTTTGCGATCGCAAATTCCTGATATAAAAGCGTTGTTGCTGGTGATGAAAAAATATTTCAACGTGCAGACCAGACACAGTAGGGTGACTCAGAACAATATCGCACTGGAGGGGGTCACGACCGATGCGGACAGTGCCATAATTTTGACTTGGCTGTTGTTCGTAAATGTTCTGAGTTTTATCTTGACCTGCATCGTGCCACTGTAAAGTTAGTGCGTTCATGGTTCTAACTTCGTAAATCGTATTTAGCTACTTCAACTTCTTTCTGTGCGATTCCTAACACGATTGAGTCGGTGCAAGCAAGTATTTAGAAAAAACTTCAACAAGCTTTATTTTGCCGATGCTAATTTATCAGCAATGCGTGTAGTTTCTGGCAGCCGATATTTAGGAGTACAGCGTAATACATAGTCAATCGCTGTCGGTAAACTAATTCGATGACCACTGGAGATATACAGAGGTTTTACTCCTGTGCGCGATCGCAAAACTGCCCCAATGGTTTCACCGTTATATATCAGTGGTTGTCTGCTACCTTTAGTTTCTGCCAATTCTTCATGCTTACCTACCAACCTGGACTTAGCTACCCCAATTGTAGGCATATCTATAAGTAACCCTAAATGGCTAGCTATACCTAATCTGCGGGGATGAGCAATTCCCTGACCATCACACAAGATAATATTTGGTGTTGTTTTAATCTTTTCCAGGGCATCGAGAACAGCTGGAATTTCCCGAAATGAGAGGAACCCAGGAACATAAGGAAAGGTTGTAGGACGATGTGCTAGGCTTGTCTCGATTACTTGCAAATCAGGAAAACTCAGTACTGCGACAGCGGCACGGCTAATAGTCCCATCAGCTTCAAAACCCATATCCACTCCAGCAACGTACTGAATAGGTTCTTGCAGTTGATCTTCAGTAATTACTTGATTTTGCAGCGTTTCTTGGATAACTATGGCTTCTTCTAGCGTCGAAGGCCAAGCATGATCTCGATAAAACTTCATATTGAAAATTTAAATTAAACTGATTAATATTAATCCTGTTAATTTGGCAACCACAAAAACAAGAGTTTTTAATGTTGAGACAGGGAAAATATATTTTTGCGAAAGTCTGTGAAAGACTATCTTTATACTAAATATTTTAGCCCAAGTTAGCTGATATCTTGCATCATAATGTTACTTAAGGCTGTCAAGAGGGAATCCTGAGAATATAAGTTTATTTTTCTAGATTTTCTCTTTTACTGGTTATGACACAGCCAAATATTCTAAAACTTGCAAAGCAGGGGGATGCAGAAGCGATCGCATCTCTGATGAATCGCCACCTACACCCCAAAGCGATCGCTGCAAAGGTTACTTTCCACGATGCTTGCTTGGAGGTCATGCTAGAATCTGCCGAAGTACCAAATCAGCAAATTTTAGTTGCATTTATCCGCAAAGGGTTAACGGCTTTAGGGGCTGCATCTATTGAAAGAGTGAAAGTTTATGGACAACAAACAGGTAAAGATTTTCCAGTTTGGAGTCAAGAGTTTGATTTGAGCATAGCAAAAGCTGAAGTAGAAGCAGTGGATAATGAACAGTCTGCCAATAATCCTCAAAATCTAACTATTTGTATTAACTTAAGTGGTGATACTGCACAGGGATTAACAAACCAGGATTTTGAATTTATTGCCAATCAAATCAGTACTGATATTTTATCATCTTGCACTGGCATTTTTATCCAAAAAGTAAATGTTAGTAATGGTAGTTCTATGATTACAAAGGAACGTTAGGATTTAATTTACCTTATGTAATCATGTGGATAAAATCTCAAATCTGTCTTTTTATAATAGATACAACAAATCTGGATAAATTTCAAACATATGGCTATGAATTTTCTAAAAATGTTGCTTATAGGTGTAGATGGGGAATCATAAAATAGGCGAAAACTTATCATTTTTTTGCATTTATTGGTTATGAAACAGCCGAATAATCAAGACGTTACTAAGCAAGAACTACAAAGGTTTTACTGGCCATTATGGTTTCCTTATCCTAGTTCTTGGTTAAAAGCATTGATTTTGACTTTATTTTTGAGAATTATTATATTTGTAGTCAAAAATACTGGAAAGTTAGGCTATAACATTGCATATTTTGTACACAGCCCGGAATTATTTTCTATATTTACAATATTGTTAATCTTATCTCCAATTCCGATAATTTCTTTGACTCATCACTGCTTACACTTACTTACTAGTCGCTTTTTATCAGAAATTCAAGCACCCGAAATAGGTAGAACACAAGGATTATTACCAGGAATAATGAGTTGGTGGGAAGGATTATACGCTTGGCTTGTAATTGCCATTTCTACACTGATAGCAACTTTCTTTTCTATAATACTTCTACCATTGTTTTATCCTAGTTACGACAGACAAATTGAATACTATACACAAATAGAAAATATCAACAGTATAATATTAATATTTGGATTGTTCTATATTTCTGCTGGTGCATTGATTTATCAAATTGAATATTTGGTAAGACACCGAATAATATCTGCTTCTTATGGCAACAAAGAAAAAGATACCGATAAATCAAATATTGGTTCAAATACAGAGAAAGAACTCAATATATTGCGTGGACAAATGGGTTTACACAAAATGAAATCAAATGTTTTATCGAATAATGAACAAACTACAATTGTCGAGACTAGACGGAAGTATCGTAATTTAAATAAAAAGTGGCTACTCGTTTTTCTTATATTGTCAATTTCTATAGGAATATACTTTTCTTCAATATTTTTAGAAATATTCCCCCTAACTTCTAAAATTTCAACACAAATACCATCAAAATCTGTATTAGTTACGCCCTCACCAGTGACTTCAGAATCACCGACTGCTTTACTTAAAACTGATACATTTCGAGAGGCAGTAAGTAAAGCAATTAATGCAGCGAACCTGACTCAATCAGCAAAATCTTCAGATGAGTGGAAAACAGTTGTGAGTCAGTGGGAAGCTGCGATCGCACTTATGAAAGCCGTGCCATCTTCTAGCCCAAATTATGTAGTAGCTCAACAAAAAATCAGTGAATATCAAAGAAATTTCAACTACGCTCAGAAAAATTCCCTTGGTAATAAGTAAAGCGATCCCACCTCAAAGCTAAACTAGAAAAAGCAGTGCGTAGCTTGCCGCCGCAGGCATCGCTCGACTGTCCGGATCAAAATAAAACCCTATAAAGACCAAAACATTAACTGCCATTCTTCACAAAGAAGATTTGTCTGTTGCTGAATGTCCTGAAGTCGCCACTGTTGACCATTTAGGCTTGATCGAGTTGAAAGAAGATATTATCCAATATCTCGTTTGTTTTGCTTGAATCAGATGCGATATCCTCTAAGTTAGAAGACAGTAAATAGACTGTTGAGGCTGTTATCTATCACGCAAAAGCACAATAACATGGCTTTTTCTCACGAATTTCAGCGCTATCGGAGCGTGCGTCCCTTCGATATCCTCCCAGGTCTAGTTAGTTCCATCCTTCTACACTCTATTTTACTGATCGGGAGCAAATATTGGTTCACAGCTTTTATGCCTGGGCCTAAGCAAGAGATTCCAATTGAGGTAGTTGAAGTTTATCCCAATGAAACACACATACCCCAAAAAACCTCATTCCGGGCTACTAAAAATTCAATTGCAGGTGGTAAAGCTTTACCGAAAAGACCTGTTTCTGCTGTGAAGTCAGTTAATTCAGATGCACATAAAGCCTCTAGCAAGAGTCCTTTTGACTCAACAACCTTATCTTCAGCAGAGGTATTCCAGCCAGAACCAAAGCAGCAGAAAGCGGAATCACCAAATCTATCTCTTCAACAACCCAAAGTTGAGCCAACTGCGATCGCAAAAGCAACTATACCACCAGCACCCAAAGTTCAGCCAACTGCGATCGCAAAAGCAACTATACCACCAGCACCCAAAGTTCAGCCAACTGCGATCAAAAGAGCAACTATACCAACAACACCCAAAGTTCAGCCAACTGTGATCGCCAGAGCAACTATACCAACAACACCCAAAGTTCAGCCAACTGCGATCGCCAGAGCAACTATACCAACAACACCCAAAGTTCAGCCAACTGTGATCGCCAGAGCAACTATACCAACAACACCCAAAGTTCAGCCAACTGCGATCGCCAGAGCAACTATACCAACAACACCCAAAGTTCAGCCAACTGTGATCGCCAGAGCAACTATACCAACAACACCCAAAGTTCAGCCAACTGCGATCGCCAGAGCAACTATACCAACAACACCCAAAGTTCAGCCAACTGTGATCGCCAGAGCAACTATACCAACAACACCCAAACCTAAAAAAATGGCAGTAGCCCCTAATACCACACCACCGCCAGCCCTAACCCGAAAAACAGCGCCTGCACCTGCTATTACATCACCAATACCCAATCCTAAGAAATTAGACCAGTCGAGAACACTCTTAAGTGGGCGAACACCGTATAGAGCTCAGTCATCTCGGAAAACAGATGCAGCAAGCTTGCTGGGTGGTACTCAGAGTGTATCTAGTCGGAATTTTAGCGGTGATTATCTGGCAGCCTTACCTAATTCCAACCGAGATAACCAAGCTCCTTCTGGTATTGATGCCAGCAGTCAAGATATAGATATCACCTCTTACTTAAACCAACTACAGCAACAAGTCAAGCAGCAGTGGCTACCAGAAGTGAGCCAATCTTCCCGGCGAACAGTGCTTAACTTCACTATTAACCGTTCCGGGCAACTAAGCAATCTCCAGCTCGCACAAACCTCTGGATTCAGCGTCACCGATCAAGCGGCGCTCAACGCTATACAGCGATCTGCACCCTTTGCACCTTTACCGACAGGATATACCAGTAACCAGCTCCCTATTCAATTTACATTTGATATCAATGTCTATGGGCAGCTAAATTTATCGGGGGACGGTGGCTAACAACAGGTAAGCAATTAATTCAATCATGTATTATACCGACTTTACCTTAACGTTAAATAGCGTACTTTTTTAGCCAATGATCGGCGGTTTCGGAGTGTTCCTGATCTATTAGTAATTTTACTTTCTTAAATTAAATCTCCCTAGCTAAGATATTAGAATAAAAGTAATATCGCCCCCGAAACCAATCATGACAGAAGGAAAGACGCGGCGTAATTTCCTAATTACCAGCATTGCTGTAACTGGAGGTATTGTGGCAACAAATGCTTTACAGCAAAATACTACCAACACTGCAACACCGCCAGCAACCATGCCAGAACGTGTACTGGGACGCACGGAAGTAAAACTGCCTATCTTCGGGTTAGGAGGAGCAGGACAAACGCCGCTATCCTGGGAAGGAAAAGAGGGTGATGCTGCGGCAATTATTCAAAGAGCGCTGGAACTTGGCATTCGCTACTTTGATACAGCACCTAGTTATGGGCCGAGTGAAGATTATTTAGGCAAAGTGCTACCACCCCATCGCTCAAAGCTGTTTTTAGCAAGCAAGACCGATAAAAGAGATCGGGATGGAGCATGGCGAGAATTGGAGCGATCGCTTAAACGTCTCAATACAGATTATCTTGATTTGTGGCAGTTGCATCACGTTTCTTTTTCCGAAGAACTCGACACTATCTTTAGTCCATCTGGTGCAATTAAAGCTTTAGAAGAAGCCATACAACAAAAATTGGTGCGCTTTGCTGGTATTACCGGACATCACGACCCTCAAGTAATTGCCGAAGGGTTGCGTCGCTATCCTTTCCACACTACACTGATTCCTGTGAATGCCGCCGACAAACACCACCCACATCCATTTATTCCGGTAGTTTTGCCAGTTGCTCGAGAAAAAAATGTCGGTGTGATTGCGATGAAAGTCCCGGCTTATGGTCGGCTGTTTAAATCAGGTGGGTTGACTGGTATAGAGGAAGCTTTAGGTTACACACTGTCTCAGCCTGGAGTTCATTGTTGCGTGATTGCAGCAGAGACAGTTGCACAATTAGAGAATAATGTCAAGATAGTGCGGGCTTTTGTACCCCTGAAGGAGCAAGAATTGACAGCGATCGCACAGGCGGCTGCTAATATCTGGGAAGATAGTACATTCTTCCGTGCTTGGACTTAGCCCAACCTTGCACATATTACAAAGTGTATTCTTACTAGCCCCGCTGATAATATTGTGCCGCTTGCGACATATTAAATTGTAGTAGCTTCTCCTGTGGCAACTTGTATCCCAAACTCGGCTTAAAAGGCGAAATATTCAAACTGCGAATAATTTCTGTCGCCACAGCCTTTGCTAGTAGCGGTGGTACAGAGTTACCGACTTGTCGAAATCCGTGCCATTTAGTTACATGAAATCTAAACCAATCGGGGTAAGAATGCAATCTCGCCGCTTCTCTGACGGTGATACAGCGTGGCGTAGATGGATGAATCGGTCTCGGAGATGTGAAAGAACCCCTATACTTGTCTGTTCCGGCTCTTAAAGTATTACAGACACCAGCAGGATGCAGTTTATAAAAACGACTAATTTTTTCTCTCTCACCTTGTTGAGTCTCCTGAAAACGTTGAATAGTTTCCGTAGAATGTTTTGTTCTTAAACTTGAAGAAAGTATTCGCAAATCATATTCTCGTTTGTAAGAATAATCATCATTTAAGCATTTGATACCGCGAAGTACAAGAGCATAGTTACTAGGCTTTTCGTAGTCTGCAACAACCCAATCTCTTGTTAGTAACTCTGGATATTTTTCTATTTCAGGTAAATCTCCAATTGCATCCCATACTGTAGGACTCAATGGAATGTCAGATATTTTTTGAGAATTTAAATTATTTAGTAACGCTTGTTTAGTAATCGGCTGAGGATATTTCGGTAACTCTATATCCTCCCTTGCGCCTATCAGAAATAATCTCTCGCGGGACTGTGGTACTCCGTAATTTGCAGCGTTGAGAATTTGGTAATTTTCTTCTACTTTATAGCCAGATATTTTAAATTCACTAATTAAGATTTGGAGGATTTGCTTATGTTCGCCAACTGTAATCCCTCGGACATTTTCCATCACAAAGAATTTTGGTTTTAGCTCAAAAACCAGCCGATGAAAGTGAAACACCAAAGAGTTTCGGGGATCGTTAACAGCCCGTTTACCAATTAGGGAAAATCCTTGACATGGTGAGCCACAAATTACCACATCAATTTCACGATCGCCAATCTCAGACCGATTCCTAATTTCTTCCCCGGTTGTATCCACAACACTTTTACATAACACTGAGCAATAAGGGAAGTTAAACTCATGTGTTGCACAGTGGATCGGGTCGATTTCCACAGACGCCAGCACATCAAAACCAGCTTGCTCAAAGCCAAGAGTCATACCGCCCGCACCAGCGAATAAATCAACTGCGATCGCTCTTTGTTTTTTCATCTCATAAGCCATGACACCTCAATATATTTGGTCGCATTTGCAAAATTTCTTGAGCCGCGCGATCGCAAACCCCAACTTCTCCTAAACTTTGCCGCATTTCTTCATAATCTAGCAAAGTTTGCTCTCTGCGACTGGGATTGAGTAGCAGTTCCATCGCTGCTTGGATAATATTTTCTGCTGTGGCTTGCTCTTGTAAAAATTCTGGCACAATCGGCTTCATCACTACTAAATTAGGTGGTGATGCGAAGGTTATTGAACCTTTGAGGATTTTCCGAGCTATCCACGCAGTCAGACGACTGAGGCGGTAAATTACAACTTGTGGCACATTTAACAGAGCAAGTTCTAGGTTGACAGTACCAGATTTGCTAATAGCTAAATCAGCTGCGGCAAAAACTTCCATTTGTTGACCTGATATAACTGTCGCCCGCAAACCGTAACGCTCAATAGCCTTTTCAATTGGCTGTCTATAGACTTCCAGCGATAGGGGAATCCAGAAACAAACTTCAGGTAATTTAGCTTGAATAGTTTGGGCAGCTTGAAAAATTACTGGTAAAAGATATTTTAGTTCTTGGCGGCGAGAGGCGGGGAGGAGTGCGATCGCAATTTCTTCTGGAGCAATCCCCAATGTTGCACGAGCTGCTTCCCTACTAGGAGCGTCCTGCATTCGGTCAACCAAAGGATGCCCTACCCAAATAACTTTTGCCCCTTGTTCGCGAAAGTAACGGGCTTCTTGTGGAAAGATTGCCAACAGCTTATCTGTAAAGCCAACAATCCTATTAGTCCTACGCAAATTGACTGACCAAGCCCACTCTTGGGGAGCAATATAATAGACCACTGGCACATCTGGCAGATGCTGTTTCATATAAGTCCCAATTTCCAGATTGGGAGTCATATAATCGATCAGCACCACCAAGTCAGGTGGATTTTGCTTTAGGAAAGCGATCGCCTGACGTTGCACCTGGAGAGTTGGTAAAACATAGGGCAGACCTTCTTGAATACCCATTGAGCCAATACCACTAGTATTTCCCAGCAGAATTGCCCCAGCCTCTACCATTTTTTCGCCACCCAACGCCACAATCTCTAATTCCAACCCAATCGCCACAGCTTGACGCTTCAGCGCTGAAATTAGTAGCGACCCTTGTAAATCGCCAGATACTTCACCAGTGCTGATAAATATCCGCATTTGATAATTAAAGTTAGGAGTTAGCTGTTATAGACGCGATTAATAGCGTCTGTACAGGAGTTAGCAGTTAAAAATTAGGAATAAGGAGTGAAGAGTTAAAAAATTTAATTTATCAACTCATAACTCATAATTCCTAACTCCTAACTTCTAACTCACGATTCATCACTTGCGCCTTTTTTCCCTTTACTGGGAATCAAGCCACGTCTTCCAGGCATCTGAGAAAGTAGAAGGAAGCGTCGCAGATGCTGCAATTCTTCGCTATCCCCTAACAATTCCAACTGTTCCAAAGCATCCTTAAAAGACAAATCAGAACGGTAGAGAATGCGAAAGGCTTTTTTCAGCATAAGCAAATCTGCTGAGTCCATACCAGACCGTTTGAGTCCAACAAGATTGAGGGTTCGCACCCGCGCTGGATTTCCCTCCACCAGCATATATGGGGCCACATCCCGGTCAATACGTGCCATACCTCCCACCATTGCTTGTCTACCAATATGCACAAATTGATGGACACCTAAAACTCCACTGAGCCTAGCACGTGACTCTATATGGACATGACCAGCCAACGCCACAGAGTTAGCAATCACTACTTGGTCTTCAATGACACAGTTATGAGCCACATGGACATAAGCCATCAAAAGATTACCGTCACCAATTACCGTCGCTTCACCAGCACCGGTAGCGCGGTTAATGGTAACGTACTCACGAATCAAGTTGTTATCACCAATTTTGACCCAAGTTGGTTCTCCTACAAACTTCAGATCCTGGGGTTCCATACCGATGGCTGCACCTGTAAAAATCTGATTTTGCGCCCCAATTTCACAAGGTCCCTCTAGCACTGCATGAGCGCCGATTATTGTTTCAGGGCCCACTTTGACATGCGCTCCAATCACAGCATAGGCACCGACTTGCACTGTATGGTGGAGTTCCGATTTCGGATGAATTACAGCAGTTGGATGAATTAGCGTTTTCAAGGGTGAATCTCCAGAACTGTCTTAATAATCCAGCGCCAGGCGGGGTTTCTGAGGCAGCGCGTTACTCTGGTTAAGAGAGTTGTACCGACTACCACCCCATTGAGGCGACTGGCGTTGTTGAGCGTGAAGTATTTCAGTGAACGAAAGTGTCGGGCAAAGCAAGTTAAGTGTGTTTGTGAGTGCGTCTCGTACAGAGGGCGGCGAAAATCAAGAAATTATCAGATGCTATTGTGGATTTCTTTTAACTGTTATCCTGAAACAGGATTCAGTAGGGGCATTTCACGGCTATACCCATACCACGAAAGCAAACTTTTAGCTAACTAAAGAAAACATTAATTCCCCTTCACAAGCAAGTTGACCATCAACTTCGGCACGACCTTGCATCTTACCGAAACGACGTTGTTTTACCCATAACAGTTCCACCGTCATAACTAGTTGATCCCCCGGCACGACCTGGCGACGAAAGCGAACTTTATCGATACCAGCAAAGACGAAGAGTCCGCCTTCTACCGAAGACATTTGAGTTAGGACAATGCCTCCAACTTGTGCCATTGCTTCAACAATTAGCACCCCTGGCATCAGTGGACGTTCAGGGAAATGTCCTTGAAAATGGGGTTCGTTGATAGTGACATTTTTAACCCCAACAGCTTTTTTACCTGGAACGTAGTCAATTATTTTGTCTACAAGTAAAAATGGGTAGCGATGGGGTAGCAATTTCTGAATTTCTTCAGATGTGAAAGTTGTTTTAATCTCAGAACTGATTGTAATCTCATTTATACCCTGTGGTTCGGTAGATGTAGGTGTAGTCGTATCGATGGTATTCACTTCAGTGAGGATTGACATTGGCCGTGTAGTTGATTTTTTATCTAAAAGTTGAGTAGGCAGGCGTATATCCAAAGCCTTAATAATCCTAGATTTTAGGCTTTGACTCTAATCCAGAATCTAAAATCCTTCGACTGAGCGATCGCCTAGCGTCTCGTAGACAAGCCGAAGTCCCAAATCTAAAATTCTTTGGGCCAGTTGAATGTGTAAATTATGACTGGCTTTATACGCTAAAAAATGAGCACGAGGAAAAGTCCCTAGTAGACTCAAATCTCCTACTAAATCCAAGATTTTATGACGGACTGGCTCATTTGCAAATCTCAATGGTGGATTTAGCCAGCCTTCTGGGCCACAAACGAGTGCATTATCCAAACTACCACCTTTAATTAACCCTGTTTTTTGTAAGTGTTCAATTTGATGCAGTAACCCAAAAGTACGAGCAGGAGCAATTTCCGTAGCAAAGCTAGCAGAAGCTTTTCCTAGATCGTCACTCAGTGACCAACTATACCATTGATTACCGATTGCAGGTAAGTCAAAATTAATACCGTAACTAAAGCGGGTTTCTGGTGCTGGGAGGGCACATACAAAGGCATCCCCTTGATAGACCCATAAGGGTTCTGTAATAGCCAAGGGAACTTGGTTGTTAACGAGTTGTGAGACTAAGCCAACTTGGGCAATATTAGCTGTCCACACACTTGCTGAACCATCTAAAAGTGGGACTTCTGGGCCATCAATTTCAATCCGGGCATTATCCACACCCATACTCGAAAGTGCTGCCAACAAATGCTCTACCGTGCGAACATACACCTCACCCTTACCCAACTGAGTTGAGAGAACAGTGTGACTAACTGCTGCAACTTGGGCTGGAATTATCGGCAAATCCGGTAAATCCACCCGCACAAAGTAGCGTCCACTTCCCGCCTCAGCTGGTAGTATCCGCACTTGGGTATTCACACCGCTATGCAATCCCACCCCTATTTGGGTGATTTGGGCTGCTAGAGTGTGCTGTCGCATAGCCGAAAAGTCAATATATTTCCTTTAGTATTGTTCATTGTCTATTTTGGTAAAATCCCTGATATTCCCTGAAAAATCTCATTAATCCCTTTATCGGAACAGTATTGAGGTAAATGTAAAAATTAGCAAGCTCATTAAGAAAGAGAATTGTCATTAGTCCTTTGTTATTCACTAATGACCAATAACTAATGACTAATGACAAATTAAAATCTTTCGCCAATACCGAAATTAATCCGGCTATCACCATCATCGTTGATACCGTAATCAATCCGAATTGGCCCCAGTGGAGACTGGACGCGAACGCCAAGACCATAACCATAGCCACTGCCATTTTTGTTCAACACTTCAGCGGCCCTAGTACTAGTTCCCAGGTCACTGCCGAGATCAAAAAATAGTGCGCCACTGACTACTGAAAAAACTGGAAACCGATACTCAACTGATGCTTGCACATAAGAGCGTCCACTACCTAATGCTCCTTCTTCATAACCCCGGACGGAGTTGCTACCCCCAAGGGTAAAAGCTTCGTAGGGAGGCAAGTCACCGAGAATGGTTCCTGCTTGCAGGTTAAATGCTAAGGTTTGTGCCCCTTTGCTGAGGCTAATCAGCTTAATGGGTAAATATTGGCTGTAGCTACCCCGGAATCTGGTAAGGAAGATGTTGCCTAGCCCCACAGGGACTGACTGATCGACTCCAAAGCGGAGATAAGAACCACTAGTGGGTTGCAGCGGGTTATTACGGAGATCGCGCTGTGCCCCCACTTGCAACAGTAGTAAATCGTCTTGACCGCCGCTAGAGAGGGTCAATGGAATTTCATCACTGATGCGGTTTCCAGTATCATCATCAAATACCGCTCCTGTTTTTCTAAGATTGCCATCAGCATCACGGGCGGAAACTCGTTGATACTGTAAACCCGCTGAGGCAGTCCAGACAGAAGTTTTATAAGGATTGGCAGACAAAGGACGGGTAAAGGTGACACCACCGCCTACACGGAGAATCCGGGGGCGATCCTGAGAATCTACATCGGTGGGATTATCTGGATTAAACGTCCTAATGTCTTCATCTTGACCATCAAAAATCAACGAAATAGAACTGCGGCGGAAAATATTGGTTGTGTAGGAAGTCCGGTAAGGATCTCCTGCGATCCAGGGGTCGGTATACCGCACGTCAAACAGCAGTTCTCGTTCTCCCACCTGTATTTCTGTCCCCAGTTTTTGGTTCCTACCGTTCAGGTTTTGCTGTTGATAGCTAACTGTTCCAAAAAGTCCGCTAGCAGAACTAATCCCTGCCCCAGCAGCAATAGAACCGCTGCTGCGTTCAGCTACATTCACTACTACATCCACCTTGCTGGGGTCGGTACCAGGGTCAAGGGAGACATTCACATCTTCAAACAGTCCCAGTCCATACACGCGCTGTAGGTCTTTTTGCACTGTGTTGCGATTGAATACTTGTCCTGGCTTCAACTCCACTTCTCGTGTAATGATGTAATCCTGTGTCCGTCCCCGAATTGGTTGTCCCTTCTCGTCTGTTTCCTGACCATCTTTGTTGCGGAACCGGACTCTAATGTTTTCTACTACCCCTTCTGCGACTTGTAAGGTAACAACTCCGCTTTCAGAGACTTGTGGCGCTCCAATCACGTTGGCTAGGACGTAACCTTGGTCTTGATACCGCTTGTTTAACTGCTTGATGCCTTCTTGCAAGTCACGCAAATTGAGAATTTTGCCATACTGCTCCCGAAATACTTCATCCACAGTGTTAGCTGGTAGTACAGAAGGGACACCAGTGCCAGGATTGGCTTGCACTTCTACTTTGCTGAGGACGGGATTAGGCTGCACAACAAAGCTCACCCGCACTCCCAAGGGGGTATCTTCTGGCGCTGCTTGGACGTTGGAGAAGAAGCCAGTACCAAAGATAGCGTTAATATCTTCTTGCAGTTGGCTGCGGGTTGTCGTTTGTCCTGGTTGGGTACGAATTACTCTGTAAACTTGGCTTTCCAGTTCTGGTGATAGTTGGCCAGCCTGGGATCTAACTACTACTTCCGATACCAGTACGCGGGGGTCATTGGCTTCTGGGGCTGCGTTGGGTTGAGTATTGCCCGGAGTTGTCGGTGGATTAACATTCTGCGGACTGGGAGTAGCACCTGGGAATGGAGTATTGCCTGGAGTTGTCGGTGGATTAACATTCTGCGGACTGGGAGTAGCGCCTGGGAATGGAGTATTGCCCGGAGTTGTCGGTGGATTAACATTCTGCGGACTGGGAGTAGCGCCTGGGAATGGCGCAGGTGTTCTTTGTTGACTAGCTGGGGGGGGAATATCTGGAGTAGCTGATGGTTCTGGAGTTGTGGGTAATAAAGGTTCCGTTGTGGGTGGATTTACATTTTCTGGAACTGGAGTGGTCTCAGGAGTTGGGGAAGGCGTTGGTTGTTGAATTTCTGGCGGTGGAATGTCTGGAGCCGGAGACGGCTGTTGAGTAGGGCTAGGATTGATTTCAAGGGTTTGTGCAGTTGTTGTCGTTGTGGAGGTTGGCACAATTACCTTTGGGGTCGCGCTTGCTGCTGGGTTGGCAGGGTAAATTGCGACGACGCGGGATTCTAGACGCTCTGCCTCTATAGTTGCTATAGATTTAGGTTGAGATTCTAGACTTTTACTAGAGTTAACCTGACCAGTGTCCTTTTCTGAGTGCTGATTTTTTTCTAGTGTCAAAACTTCTGTTGTCTGTTTGGAATTGTTGGCGGTTTCTGCATTCGCACTCAATGAGCCACCCAAAGGGGCTGCAATTGCTACTGCTGCCAGCAATACGGGAGATAAACGCATTTTTCTTATATTCCTCTTCACGACCACACACACCATCACAAGGCAATAATGCCCTTATGCCCAAGGTAAAACTCAAAACATAATTTTTTTCTTTTGCTTTTTTACTTTACAAGGCAAAAGGCAAAAGGCAAAAGTTAAATATAATTCCTTCTCACCTTTTGGTTTTTACCTGGTTAACTTATAGTTTCTACTGCTTTTAGCACTCTTTGTAAAACCTCCTGGTAGGCATCCTCTACATTTCCTAAGTCTCGGCGAAAGCGATCTTTGTCCATTACCCGCTGATTTGTGTCCTTTTCTGCGGTATCCCACAAACGGCAGGTGTCGGGGCTAATTTCATCTGCCAAGAGCAACTGCTGTTGTGAGTCCAAACCAAACTCTAGTTTGAAGTCTACTAGGGTAATGCCACACCGCTGCCAAAAGTTATTGAGAAATTCATTGATTTTCAATGCTAGATGTGTAATTACGTCTACTTGTTCCGCAGTCGCTAGTTCTAGCAAGTACAAGCGATCGCGTGTCAACAAAGGATCTCCTAATTGATCGTTTTTGTAATAAAATTCAACCAAAGGCTGTTTCAGAATTGTACCCACTGGTAATCCTGTTTGCTGACACAGACTGCCAGCAGCAATATTTCTGATCACTACTTCTAAGGGTAAAATCTTTACAGCCCTCACCCGCATTTGATTCGGGGCAGGGCTGTCAATGAAGTGAGTCTTTATACCATAAGCCTCCAACTGTTTAAAAAGCTGGCTGGAAATGCTACAATTAATTTTTCCTTTGCCTTCGATGTTGCCACGCTTTTGGGCGTTAAACGCTGTGGCATCGTCCTTAAAATCAGCCAACAAGACTTCTGGATCGTCCGTTGTATAAAGAATTTTCGCTTTGCCTTCGTATAACTTAGAATTAACAGACATAGTGGCAGGTAAAGTTTTAGGCGATGGACAAAAGTTGTCCTTTGAGGCTTCACCATTTTATCTTTAGTTATTAACTATTAGCCATTGGTGATTATTTAAGAGGAAGCAAGAGCAGGGTAAAATAATTAATAACCAATACCCAGACCAATTTTCTCTTCTTGATCGCTTCTTAATAGCCAGTTGCCAAATATTTAGAACTAAATCTCTAACTTTTAACAGAGGACGATGGACTTTCATATCTAGTATCCTCACGTAAGTAGTTTTACTATCAGGATTATAATTATTTTTGAGATAATAAGTTACCAAGACATACTAGTATGTCATAATAATTTGTAACTCAAGGTCTCGACCGAAGCTAATTACAATTTGAATTTCATAAATTAAGATGAGATAAATTGACAACAGGGAGGAAAATCAAATATTCTCCTAGTTACTTTAGTGGAAATTATTTTTGTAATATTTACAACACAAGTATTTCAAGCTTTATCCTCTAGTCGCAAAATCTGAATCAACCAATTCCTGCATCAACAATTGGAAAAGGAATTGGATCATCTGATTTACCCCAATCTGACAAAAAAAAGATTAGGTTAGCTAGTAATTCAGCTTCAGAAACCCAAACACAAGGTGAATTGAATAAATGGAGAAAAAAATAGTGAACAAAGATGATTTTCTCTACCCTCGCGGCCGCTACTACGGTCAGGTTAAGCCAGAAAACTTGGTTTTTAATGCAAATCTCCAGGAATTTGCTCAACGGGTAAGTTACATTTGCAACTTAGAAACGGGTGGAAAAGTGCCTCCAGGTGCAGCTTACGAACAAATAAAGGATTTGTGGAAACAGTTGAAACGCTCAAAAAAAGAGCTAGGAATTGGCGAAGATCCCTTTCAAGATGACCAGGGAGAGACTCAAGGTTGAATGGGGAATGGGGCATGGGGCATTGGGAACTGATAAATGACCAATTACCAATGACCAATGACAAATGACCGATGACTACTTAGTAAGCATTGTCCAGACACCATCCCAGGACTCTGGAGGCGGCGTTTGTTGATAATTACGCGCACGCTCTAGGTGGATATCAACAGCTTGGTCTTGGGGTTGGATGGATTTGGCAGACTCGAAACAAGCGATCGCTTGTGAGAAGTTGCGGGATAAATAAGCATCGCGTCCAGTATGATAGTGAAATAAAAACTCTTGAGTGTTGGCATCTAAGGGAGTAGTGCGATCGCTAATTAACTCATAGATATTAACTGCCTGGTGTTTCCCTTTGACTCGGATTTTATCTAACTGGCGTACCCAAATGTGATCGCTGCACAATTGGTAAGTAAATTCACTTAAAAGAATATCGCAACCGTAATCCTTTGTTACCGCTTCCAAGCGCGAACTCAAATTTACACCATCTCCAATGACGGTATAATCCATCCGTTTGCGGGAACCAATATTACCCGAAACCACATCCCCAGAACTAATCCCAATGCCAATACGAATTTGCGGCTGCGCCTGGATAATTCGCCGTTGGTTAAATTCCTCTAAGCGGCGTCTCATATCTAACGCTGACTGTACAGCCCTCCAAGCATGATTTTCTGTCAATGGTAGCGGCGCACCAAATACCGCCATTAAGGCATCACCAATAAATTTATCGAGAGTGCCTTCGTGGTTAAAAACTGCCTCTACCATCGTTTCAAAATACTGATTGAGCAGCAATACCACCTCAGCTGCACCGAGATTTTCTGTAAGTGTTGTGTAGCCCCGGATGTCAGAAAACAAGATAGTTACTTCCTTCCGTTCGCCTACCATTAAAGCATCTTCCCCTAATGCCATAACTTGTTCAGCTACATGGGGCGTCAGGTAACGGGACATGGTAGTTTTCATCCGTTTTTCCTGAGTAATGTCTTCTAAGACCACCAAACCACCGCGTACACCGCCTTCTGGGTTAGTCAGGGGATTAACAGTAAGATTGATATTGCGCTCTAATGTTTGTACTTCATTAGAAGTGAGAAACTCAGATTGGGGAGTGAGGGGTTGATTCCAAGGAATAAAAATATCGGGGTTAGTGCGATCGCGCAGTGTTAAAATTGAGTACTGATTCCTAAGTCCTGTTAACGGTAGCGGAGCGTTTAGCCCGTCCTGATTTTCACTCAGCACTTGGTAAAGTCCCAGCATCAAACTTTGCTCTGGCACATAATGTTTAGCTCCAGTTTTTAGACTATCTTCTAGTCGCATTTGGAGATTTTCAATTGGCACAACTTCCCAAACTAGGCGACCAATCAAATTTTGTTCCCACAAAAGCTTGTTGTTCTTACTATTAGCGTCTCCTATCGGACAACCCAGAAACTCTAGGGCTGCATCATTAATCGTGACAATCTGTCCTGCCATATCTGTAGAAATCACAGCATCTGACAGACTTTGTAAAATATCTTTTTGATACTGTTTTTCTAACAACACATTTTCAAACAGGCGAGCATTTTCTAAGGCAATTCCTGCCTGATTATTAAAAGCCCGCATAAACTCTTCATCAGAAGCAGTAAAACTGCTTTGTTGCTTATTAATTAATTGTGTAACGCCAATCAATTCATTTGCAGAATTAAATACTGGTAAACACAGGATATTGCGAGTTATATAACCAGTTTTTTTATCTGTAGTCGGGTCAAAGCGGGGGTCTTTATAAGCATCGGAAATATTTAAGGCTTCACCAGTGGAAGCAACATATCCAGCAATGCCACGGTTAGCGGGAATGCGAATTTCTATCAAGTTTGTGCCATCTGCTGCCACTGCAACTTTCGTCCAGAGTTCTTTCAGCTCTTTACGATATAAAAATAGTGTGCTGCGGTCTGCTTGCATTAAAATTCGAGCTTGTTCCATGACTATCTGCAAAGTTGCTTCTAAATCTAAACTTTGCCCCAGTGTCTGAGTTGCCCGCAATAAAGCCGTTGCGCCTCTTTGATTACGAGCCGCTACATAAAAAGATTGGCAGCTTTCCAGGATAATACCAATCGAAGCGGCAAAGTCTCGAAAACGTTCTTCATCATCATGATTAAACGGAACATTCCCGGTTTTATTAGCTAGTTGCACTACCGCTACAGTCTGGTTTTTGCTACTGATAACAGGCATACATAAAATATTACGGATTTTGTAGCCCATTTGTTTTTCAAGTTCTGGGCTAAATAGGGGGTGAGTATAAGTTTCAGATATGTTGAGATATTGACCTGTACTGGCAACATGACCAGGGATACCCACTGTGATGGGAGTACGAATTTCTAAGAATTTTTGAGTATTATCTTGAGGAACTTTTGACCACAGTTGACCTTTGTCATAATCAACTAAAAAAATGGCTGTATGTTCTGCTTGGAGAATTTGACCAATTTTGAGTGTGATAGCTTCTAATACTTTCTCCAACATAGTTTCTAGAGCTTCATTATTGATGAGTTCAATAGCTCTCAGAAATTGCTGGAACTCGGCAGTTATGAAATCGAGTAAGCAAACAAATTCATTAACAGATAAGTCTTTAACACGACGCAGTAGGGCGTGAGTACGATTAACTTGAGTCAGTTCAGTTAATGTAGCCAAGACGCTGCCAGGGTTGGGGAGTGTCACGTCGCTTCGCTCCGAATTAAAAATTCACGCATTCAAAATTAATAATCCCCATAAATAAATGGGCTTGTATCATGAGTCTGTTTCGGTCATGGGAATTTTAGGTTTTAGATTTTAGATTTTGGGCATAGGGTATGGTTATTAATTCTTCTTCCCTTGCCTCCCCTGCTCCCTCATCTCCCCACTCTCTACCTCTTATTTTGCCAACAGTTCAGAAAATATCACCTTTTGATAGTAATCTTGTAGCTGCCTGGTGGCAGCTGTCCAACCCCAACTTTCTGCTTCCTGGCGGGCATTTTGACGGATGATATCTCGTTGTTGTTTTTGTTCTAAGAGGCGAACAGTAGCAGCTAACGCTCCTTGAACATCTGCTGTTGGCTCAAAAAGATATCCATTTACCCCATCTGTCACAATATCGGGAATTCCCCCCGAACGGGCTGCTACCACCGGACAGCCAGCTGCCATTGCTTCTAGTAGTACTAAGCCTAGTGTTTCTGTACGGGAAGGAAAAATAAAGGCATCAGCACTCGCAAAGGCAGAACCTAACTCTTGCCCCATAAGATAGCCAACAAAATAAGTGTTTGTGCCAGCAAAGTGTTTTTGCAATGCTTGACGGTGGGGACCATCTCCAACCAATGCCAACCGCGCTTGGGGAATTGCTTCTAAGATTGGTTTGATACGCTCAATTTCTTTTTCAGCGGAAAGCCGTCCCACGTAAAGTAGCAATGGACTTTCTGGATGATTTTTTGATAGGCGCGATCGCATCTCTACACTAGCTAAATTGGGGTGAAATAATTCTGTATCCACCCCACGTTGCCATAAATCTACACGTTCAATACCGTGTGCTGTCAGTTCCTCTATCATTGCTGTGGAGGTACACAGATTTAAAGCTGCTTGATTATGAACGCCTTTGAGTAGTTCCCAAAGAAAACCTTCCAGCATCCCTAAGCCGTAATGCTGGAGATATTGGGGTAAATGCGTGTGATAAGACGCTACTAAGGGTATTTTGAGGATTTTGCTATAAAATATGCCAGATAAACCTAAAACGGCTGGATTCACAACATGAATAATATCTGGCTTAAACTCTTCTAAAGCGTAACCAATGGCTGGGCGGGGAAGTGCCATTTTTAATTCTGGATACAATGGCAGAGGAAAGCCAGTAACGCCGTAAACTTTAGCGCCTTTGTGTTCTGTGATGCCTCCATCAGGGGCAATCACCAACACTTGATTACCACTGCGCTGGAGATGGTCAACAGTGTGGCGCAGGCGCGTTACAATGCCGTCAACCTTGGGTAAAAAGGTTTCGGTAAATAGGGCAATTCTCATAAAAAACTATTCAGTCCAGGCAGATAATCTCAGCTTAAGAGTGCATTTTGCTATTAAACACAGAGTAAACTGTCTCACGTCCTGTAATCAATTCTGCAAAATCAAAATCACTGTAGTAAACGGCAAATTTAGCAGTAGCTGGACGATACACCTGATAAATAATAACTGTTTGGTCGTCATATTGTGCTAGAATACAACGACCAATTTTAGACCCACGATTTACTGGGGTTTACGCTAATTTCTGTGCCAAGAGACTTTAGGCAGAATTTGTTTGTGATCGACTCGCGTCTGATACTTGATGGCAAAGTTTAACAGAGAATCGAGGAGAGAATCAGAGAGCAGGTGCGGCTGTAAACCTAAATCAAGCAATTTTGTATTTTTAGCATTGAAGTAATGTTCTTCTTTTTCAACTCTGGGATTATCTAAATGATTGATTTCTACGTTCAATCCGATAGCATTACCAGCTTTTTTCACCATCAATGCCAAATCGCCGACGCTAAATTGTTCAGTAAATTGGTTAAATACGCGGAATTCACCAGCTTCGGCAGGGTTAGCGATCGCTAATTCCACACATCTTACTGTATCCCGAATATCCAAAAATCCGCGAGTTTGTCCACCTTTACCATAAACAGTTAAGGGGTGTCCGATCGCTGCTTGAATACAAAAGCGGTTTAGTGCAGTACCAAACACACCATCGTAATCCAGCCGATTAATCAATAGTTCGTCTATCCCCGTCTCTTCGGTTAAGACGCCATAAACTACACCCTGATTTAAATCAGTTGCCCGCAATCCCCAAATCCGGCAAGCAAAGTGGATGTTATGACTATCATGGACTTTGCTTAAGTGGTACATCGAACCGGGCTGCTTGGGATAAGGTAGGGTATCCTTGCGTCCATTGTGTTCAATGGTGATATACCCTTCTTCGATATCAATGTTGGGTGTACCGTATTCGCCCATCGTCCCCAGCTTCACCAAATGACAGTCGGGGAAATCTTCCCGCATGGCGTACAGCAAGTTCAACGTACCAACTACATTATTGACCTGGGTAACAACTGCATGTTCTCGGTCAATCATGGAAAATGGGGCCGAACGCTGTTCGCCAAAATGCACTAGGGCATTTGGCTGAAATTGCTGTAATGTTTTATGGAGAAATTCGTAATTCGTAATATCGCCGATGAACAAGTCGATAGATTTACCCGTCAAATCTTGCCAGCGCTGGAGACGTTGTTGAATGAGTGCGATCGGAGTGAGAGTTTCGACACCAAGTTCATTATCCCAGTGCCGTCGCACCAAACTATCTAGAATTCCAACTTCATAACCTCGATTGGAAAGGTAAAGAGCAGTTGCCCAACCGCAATATCCATCACCACCAATAACCAGGACTTTCATCTTCACCAGTTTTTACTCGCTGATAGCTAAATCTATCAGGTTTCTGTACCCTCTTAATCATTATTATGGGGGAGATATGGATTTTGGGGGCAGATGAGGGAGATGAGGGAGATGAGGGAGATAGGGGGACAAGGGGGTAAACAAAACTCCTAACTCTTAACTCTTAACTCCTAACTCAGCACGGGCTAAACGCCCCGCTACCGCTAACAGCACTCCTAACGCCCCATGCCCCATGCCCCATTAAAACTTTGAAATCCGATACTGCTGGGCAATGTAATAAAACAAACGATAGTAATTTTGAAATTCTTGGCTCTTGCTGCGTCCCTTTAAATAGTATTTCACTTGACTTTGAGTTAGAGTCAGTGTCATCGAACTTATTCCTCGCTCAACTTCTACGACCAGCACCCCAGATACTCCTTGAGCGGTCTGAAAGTTGGATTTTATCTTTTTCACAGACTCTTGATCGTTTGGTAGCTGATGACTTGCCCACCCGCGAATTTCCACTGAGTTATCCTGTGGTGAAATAAACGCAATTCCATCACCATTTTCTGATGCTGCTAATGAAGTCCAGTTACTCGGATATGGAAATTCAAAGCCATAACGGGAGTTGCTATAAGTTTTCCAGGCGATCGCTCTGGCGTTAAAATCATTTGCAGTACAACCCGACAGCATTATTAACAGGGCAATGACTCCGCTAACGCTGGCGGCAAACCGATAAATTCTTCGCCCCAAACTACAGATTTTATTAGCAGTAGCCATTTACATCACACATTTTGCCAAAGTCACTGATTTTATAGAAATACCAGAAACTCAGATCAATACCTTCGCCAATTTACTAGTTATTCCCAAATCCGTAAACTGCTGAATAAACTGCACCAAAAGAGCGTTGATTAAAAATTCAATATTTTTTCAGGATATTTACTATTCTCTTTTGAGTTCCCGGTAGAGGAAGCTCAGAGAAAGTGCTTTATCACACAATTCATGTACAGTGCATCTCAGACAGCCGAGCTAACTTTGGAGCTTTTTCACTTCCAAACCAACACATCTTTGCAATTTCCACCAAATCTTTCTGTAATTTGCATCGGTAAGCCAAACGACCAAAAACCACCAGATATTGATATCTCTGGCTTACCAGAATCAGATGTGGTATCTCGCATCCACGCGCAAATTTGGATAAATGGGGATGAATACCATATTACCGATTTGGGCAGTTCTAATGGTACATACATTAACGGTGTGAAACTTCAACCTCAAGTTTTTTGTCCACTGCATCCAGGAGACAGAGTTTCGTTAGGGCAGGGAGACAAAATAACTTTCATGTTTAGGGTGCAGCAGCACTCTACATCTGCCACAAAAAATCCTATGCCAAACTCCCCGCCCACAAAAATTACAGCGCCTACCATCGGTAAAGAAGAAGAACAAGTAATCCTTGCCACTAAGCTTATTGGCTTAGGACTAATCCTAGCAGGCGTTACATTTTTAAGTACAAGTATTTATGTGAGCGTCTACTTACGCAGCACACCTGGAATTTTGCTGTGTATGGGAGGTGTAGTAGCTCTAAATTGGGGTGGGCGCGATAATCGGAAACTGGGATGGGTGCTGATTGGCATAGGAATTGCTCTGTTCATCGCCAGTGGTGTTGTAATCGGCTCAGTGTCCCTTTTTTCGATGCTAGTGTCATTTGCTGGCATCTCATGTGGATATCAGTTGTTTACAACCGGAAAGGTATTCAACTTTAATCCGCTTACGCTTCAAATAATCAAAAAATAAGCCAAGTCAGGTAATCGTTGGTTTAGCGATCGCTAATTTCCATCAAGAATTAATTCTGAGAGCTTTGTATTGAGCGATCAATCAATCAATAAACAGCATTTTATTCCCAATTTGTAAATAAATGTAACAAAATTAGCGTTAAAACGTTTTACTGTCTTGACAACCAATAAAAGAACCTATAACTTGATATACATACCCGGGTAAGACCGTTAAAGAGTTATATGCAAACGCAAACTAAGCAAAAGGTCACTTTGTATTTATCGCCAGAGTTGCACAGAAAACTGAAGATTCGTTCAGCAGTTGATTCCGAGCCAATGTCAGAACTTGCCGAACGTGCCCTTGGTTTTTACCTATCTAATCAAGAATTAGTTGATGAGTTAGAAGATTCTACTTATGGGCGGACTCATAGAGTTTATTCATGCCCAACTTGTGATAGCTCACTAGTCTTACGTGATGGGGAACTGGTTACTTTAGGCAATCAACCAGGAGTAGTTGGTCAAGAGCATCTTTCTCTCGATGAGATGGATGAAGATCAAACCAATTCCAAGGGTAAGGAAGAATTAGTTCCTTGCTAGATAGATATTCATGATTCGGTTGTCTTTACCAGAAGCAATGTCTCTACTGTCTCTATAAGGTCTCAAGTAGGTCGAAGTATGAACGAAGAGCTCAAGATCCTAATTCAAGCTCAATACCCTTTAATCTACCTTGTTACCTCCGAGGAAGAGCGGGCCGAGCAAGCAATTTCCACAATCGCCCAGTTGTTAAAGCCCCAGCGCCGAGTATTTGTTTGGACAGTAACACACGGGATTGTTGAATATGGTCAACCCCGAAATGTCACCCAACATAATACCGTGTCTCCAGAGGCGGCAATTGAGTGGATCATCCGGCAGAAAGAACCAAGTATATTTATTCTTAAAGATTTACATCCCTTTATAGATGCGCCTGCAACTAACCGATCTTTGCGTGATGCGATCGCTAGTTTCAAAGGTATGCAAAAGAACATCATTTTGATGTCTCCGATGCAGCAAGTACCTATAGAACTGGAAAAGGAAGTTGTCGTTCTCGACTTTACATTGCCAGATATGGCTGAGTTGAATAAAGTCTTAACTCACCATATAGAGCAAAATCGTGGTCGGCGACTGACAACAGAAGCCAGAGAAAAACTTCTCAGAGCTGCTTTGGGTCTAACTAAAGATGAAGCTGAGAAAGTCTACCGTAAGGCACAGGTAACTAAAGAGCGTTTGACGGAAGATGAAGTAGACATCGTTTTATCTGAGAAAAAGCAACTAATTCGGCGCAATGGCATCTTAGAATACATTGAAGAAGATGAAACTATTGATGCTGTAGGTGGCTTAGAAGAGTTAAAAAGATGGCTAAAGCAACGCTCTAACGCTTTCACAGAAAGAGCGAGAGAGTATGGTTTGCCTCAACCAAAGGGGATGTTAATTTTAGGAGTTCCGGGTTGCGGTAAGTCATTGATTGCCAAAACTACTTCCCGGCTGTGGGGTTTACCACTGTTACGGTTAGATATGGGGCGAGTCTACGACGGCTCAATGGTGGGACGAAGTGAGGCAAATCTGCGAAACGCCCTGAAAACAGCAGAGTCTATTTCCCCGGCGATTTTGTTTATTGATGAATTAGATAAATCCTTTGCTGGTAGTGGAGGTTCATCTGATTCTGATGGGGGGACTTCAAGTAGAATTTTCGGCTCTTTCCTCACATGGATGCAAGATAAAAAATCACCAGTGTTCGTGATGGCAACTGCCAACCGAGTAGAACGCTTACCTGGCGAATTCTTGAGGAAAGGACGCTTTGATGAAATTTTCTTTGTCGATCTGCCAACACCAGAAGAACGGCAAGATATTTTTAATATTCATCTGACCAAACGCCGTGAAGACATTTCTCGCTTTGATCTTGAGCAACTAGCTAAGATGTCTGATGGCTTTTCTGGGGCAGAAGTTGAACAAGCGATCGTTGCGGCAATGTATGAAGCTTTTGCCCAAGATCGGGAGTTCACCCAACTAGATATTATTGCTGCACTGAAGGCAACATTGCCGCTGTCTCGAACGATGCAAGAACAAGTAACGGCTCTGAGAGATTGGGCCAGACAGCGCGCACGCCCCGCAGCATCCTCCGTAGCTGAATATCAGCGAATGGAGTTTTAAAAGCTTTCCTCTGCCATCCCAGGGGGAAAGGCTAGCTGAAAATGCTAGCAGTTATAAGAAAAGCCGCATCCTGTTAAGCGCGGCTTCGCCCAAAACAAACCGTTGTCGTTTTTCTCAATCTTCTCATTGGAGGAAACCCAAATGTCTCACTTTAGCACCCTGCGTACCAAAATCACCGATGCCGAAATCCTCAAGGCTTCCTTGCGCGACCTCGGTATCAGCGTAAAGACTGAAGCTGATGTCCGTGGTTATAACGGTCAGCGTGTCCGTTCTGACATCGTTGCCGTGTTGGAAGGCGAATATGATCTCGGCTGGTCTCGCAATGGCGATGGTTCTTTTGACCTAATCGCTGACCTGTGGGGCGTTGCTAAGAAGCACAACCAAACCGAGTTGATCAACTCAATCAACCAAAAGTATGCCGTTAACAAAACTTTGGCTGAAGTGAAACAGCGCGGTCTGCAAAACGCCAATGTGAAGTTGGTATTGCAATAACAATTTCTGTGCGCGTTCCCAAAGCTGCACGGGTTAACCATATAAATAGCGGTTAGCCCGCTTTTTTATCGGGACTGAGATGTATTTCTCAGTCCCGATTTTTGATTAGTCTAGTCAATACTAATTTAAAATTAGTAATTTTATTTCATCGTAGTAACATTGATGTGTTCAGCATGACAACCAGGCTTATTTTTAATTAACTTAAGAAGTTCTGCTTTATGTTGAAGCAACCATTCAGGATTGTTACTAGGGTACAAATATATGTTGTAAGTGTAAGTATATACCTCCCAATCAATTTTGGAAACTGCTTTGCAATGGTAAAAGAAGTTAACCACTCTTGTTAGAGCCTTTATAGCCTTTTCACTTTCTGATGTAAATGATAAATCAAGATTTTTTTGATCCCTCAATTTTGTTGTATTACACCGAAAATCAATTTCATTCTGACCTTTACATCTATTGCAAGTAACACACAATGTTTGTAAGTTTTCTATAGATGTTTTACCACCCATAGAAAACGGTTTAATATGATCTATTTGTAATTTACCTTTGGTATTGATTCCACAACATAAGCAAGCATACTTGTCTCGTTTTTTAACTTCTTCTTTTTTTGCTTCGGTTGGTTCTCTATCATCTTCTTCTGATGAAATAATCACAATTTGAGTAGTTTTACCTACAGGCTTAGGATTAATAATGTTTCTAATTGCTGCATCAACGGCTGTTTCAAATCGAATCAAGCTTTTGTAAAAAACTTTCCACAATGTTTCAGGTTGAGAAAACTCTTTGCCTAAATATTCGTATTTTAAGCGAGATGAAAAATCAATTAATTTATAAGCAAGTTTGTCTAAGTCGTAAAGTTCTCTTTCTTCAAATGAATGATATGACGGTGCAGATTGATCTGGATTTCGAGCGATGTGCCGTACAATCTTAATTAAATCAGACTGGAGCTTTTGTCCTATGTCATCAACTTTGCGGTCAAAATATTTATCTATCCACTCTTCAACTTGAGGCCGCATCAATTTATCATCAACATATTCTTTAGACCATTTATCTCGTAAGTTTGCGAAAGGAATGGATTTAATAAAAGCCTCAAATTTGTATTTTGTATGTTCATATACCATAATAAATTCAGTAAATGCTTCCGTGGATTCATGTTTATTGTCAGCATCAGCATATACAATTTCAGTTTTATACCAACCAATAGGACATATTTTTGAGAATTCAGGTATTGGGTATTCTCCACCACTCTCAATTGACTTCGATAATTCTTCAACTAAACGAATAGAAATATATTCAAATGGATGATAGCCTTTTACAGACGGTTCTGAACCTCCAGTATCACCATCTTTTGGGTTAGTCCAATCAATTAAACGTTTCCATTCATCGAAGAATAAAACAATATTTGCCTCACTGCTACCTCCTACTTTTTCACCCCGTAATGCTCTACCAATCATTTGAGTCATCAAGATAGAGCTTGTTGTTTGGCGAGTAATAAATACAGTTTGAACGCTAGGAACGTCAGCCCCTTCTGTTAACATTCGTACATTGATTAAAACATCAAGCTTACCATTCTTAAATTCATCCAAAATCCTTTGATTATCACTTTGAGTACGTTTGTTTCGTGCTTCAGCAGAGCCGGGATCGGCATCTATATGTGAATAAATTGCGTCTACTTTTATACCCTTTTCGATAAGCTTGTCTTTGATATAGATGCATTGAAACCAACGGTCAGCAAAAATAATGGTTTTACCATAAGCATCTTTATTTGATACATAAGTGTGTACTATAAAATCGTTTCTCTGTTTATCATTTGCAAGTTTTTCAATAATTGATTCTGGGAGGTCTTGATGTTGCTTAACTAGCCGATCGTATAATTTATCATCAACTTCTAATTCTTTTCCAGTTGCAACTTCAATGTATTTAGGTCTAGCTAAAACTCCTTGTAATATTAAACTTTCTTTTTTCGCTTCATAAATAATTTCATTTTCAAAAATTTTCCAAAGCCAACCCCTTCTAGCCTTATCATTATAAGTTGGTGTAGCTGTTAAACCTAACAGATGTAATCCTGGAAATAACCCTCGAAGTCCTAAAGCAGAATCTTTTTCACCAATTAATAAGTTTCTGCAACCATAGGCTGGTGAGTGATGAGCTTCATCAACTACTACAAAAAGTCCTGTTTTTCTACAACTATCAATAAATTTTCTGAAAGCTGTCTCAAACTTTTTACCATATATGTCTTTACCTTCAGTATGTAAATTATTGATAGCTGTTTGTATTGTCATAATGACAATATCATCAGTCAGTTGTATAGATGAGGCTTTTGCATGAGAAGGATTACTAGAAACGCACCGAATATTTAACGTTTTCTTTGGCTCTGGAATATCCTTAGCAGCTTTAAAAAAGGTATCAGATGCTTGATCCAATAGGTAAAATGAAGGAGCTAACCAAAGAATCTTAATATTTTTAGGAATTACATGGTCAGATAACCATCTGACAGCCGTAAATGTCTTGCCAGCACCTGTAGGAAGTACTAAAATTCCACTACCAGGTTTTTCACTACCAAATTTAAACGTTTTACTCAGGGCTTCAAATGCTTCAATTTGATGCTGGAAAGGTGTTTTAGAGTGGTAGTTAACAGATTGATCTCTTAATTGATCAAGATTGATAGATTCGTACATAATGGTGTTGTCCGATTCGGTTTTACCTAGTGATAATAATTTGACCACTAGGTTAGTTTGCCCATAATGTATGCTTCAAACTCTTATGCTTTGAAATTTTTCTCTGTCAAACCTGACTTAAATCTAAATCTAAAATCAACTCACCATTAGAATTAAACCCTACACCTGTAACATTTTGCTTGTTTCTGGTAATGTGTAGTGTGCGATCGCATCGCCGGAGATCCACTTTTGCACCTATGGCTTAGACTTAAAAAAAAGCTTAGTATCGATGAACCAAAGTCTAAGTGGTACTCCCAGTCTGGAAAAACACACTCATGAAAATCTTGTTGTTACCAAACAACAGCTATTTAGCAAGCAACTAATTGTCCTTGCCTTGGAAATGCTTCTGGCATTACCTCTAGGTTTACTTCTCGCAAAGTTGCAAATTGGCAGGATTGCCTGGATATTTGGCGGGATTGCGGCTGGTACAGTGGTTCTCCAAGGGTGTCGAATTTTTTATGAATATTCTCCCCAACCTAACCGCACTGCTAGAAAAGTGGGAATGGCACTTGTCGGCTTAACTGTCGGCGCTTCCAATGCCCACGCTAATCTAGCTAGTATTGCTTCTTGTATTCCCATATTTATTTTTCTTACCTTATTTCTGCTGCTAAGTGGAAGCTGTATCGGTTACATTTACTCCCGCGTCAGCAAAACTAACCTGTTTACAGCGATGCTGGCTACGGTTCCTGGTGGTGTAGGAATTATGGCCGCGATCGCTGCCGATTACAATAAAAATGTTAGCTTGGTTGCCTTAGTTCAGGCGATTCGCGTCACCTCTGTAGTTGTTCTAATTCCCTTCATCGCTAGGACATCAGCTAGTAATTACTATCCGCAAACACTCCCAATCAACGCTGCTTGGCTCAATCTCGATCCATCTCAACTAGAATTACTCTTGTTAGTACTCCTAATTACTGGATTAGTAGTTTATCCAGCTATATTATTTAAAATTCCCGCCGGCGATTTCTTTGGTGCATTGTTGATTGGTATTGGGTTTAATCCTTTGCTACATTGGCTGCCTTTTGTAGGTGATATTAGCTTTAGTCCGCCGCCTTTAATAAACTTATTGGGTCAAATGCTCCTGGGAATTACTATTGGTGAATATTGGGGAGATAAACCTAACTTTAGAAAGCGGACTGTCGCCTATGCCTTAATGTCTGTAGGGATGACTCTCGTAGCCGGAGCGATCGCTGCTATATTTGCGATGCAATTAACCTCTTGGGACTGGTTAACCTGTCTTTTAGTCACAGCACCAGGAGGATCAGCGGAAATGATCCTGGTTTCCCTGGCACTAAATCATAATGTTGAAATTGTCACAACTGGTCATTTAGTGCGACTAATTGCGATTAATAGTTCTCTACCTCTTTGGGTGTTTTTGTTTCGCCGTCTAGATGAGCAAGTTTCTGAACCAGTTTAATTGATAAAGGCATGGGGTATTGGGGATTGAGCAAAAGAGTAGAGTTTTTATGCTTCTTCATGAGTATCAAAGGCTCATTCACAAGTATCAAAGGCTCATTAATGGAGTTCAAAGGCTCATTCACAAGTATCAAAGGCTCATTAATGGAGTTCAAAGGCTCATTCACAAGTATCAAAGGCTCATTAATGGAGTTCAAAGGCTCATTCACAAGTATCAAAGGCTCATTAATGGAGTTCAAAGGCTCATTCACAAGTATCAAAGACTCATTAATGGAGTTCAAAGACTCATTCACGAGTATCAAAGGCTCATTAATGGAGTTCAAAGGCTCATTAATGGAGTTCAAAATATATTTCTTATACCTCTCCCCTACCTTTTAACTTCTAAAGATGCAACTTGAATGCTGGTTAGCTTATCCTTTTGTTATCCAAATACGAAGGATGCTTTAGATGGTTGCCCAAATCCAAGAACTTGAAGCCCAGCACTGGGTTAAAACTCGTTCTTCCCTCGACCCTACCGAATCGACTTTCCTGATTTGGAAAGGTAAAATTTACGCCTTTATCCCCGGTGAAAAAAGACAACTCCTGTTTAAGATGCTGGGATTGAGCGTTAGCCGATGTATTCCCACAACAGAAGGTAGCTGGGATTTTACTTCTAGGGAACTGACTTACTACCTCAACCCAAAAACAGATGAGGTTTTATCCAAATGGGAGAATCCTTGGACAGACGAGACAGTTCCGGTGCTTCACGTTGCCAATAATCCAGTGCAGGGTAAGTTTGAGGGAAATTTTCCCGCACAAGTAGATGGTGACAGCACAACCTTCGTTTTTGATATATTTCCTTATTACCCCAATCCCTTAGCAGACGATCGCAAATTTGCCGAATACAGCCCAAATCCAATTTATCAAGCAGCAGAATTGTTTAAATTAACTGTGCCAACCGCAGATTTATTCAACCCAGCACTTAAATCAGTTTCTGAACTCAAACTGAGTTGGGATCGGATTGGTCAATGGCTTCCTTGGATGAAAATGGGCGATCGCCCCGGTCAACTTATCTACAGTGCTGTTGGCAGCAAAGTCAATGGTTTAACAGAACTTCCCCCAGTGCTACAAGACGAAATTAATAACCGTATTCCTCTATATAAACAAGCCCCAAAAGCATTGATAGATGGAGAAGATATGACTTCCTGGTTGTACTTCCAAAAGCACTTTCAAGCTTACTTAGCTGGTGAAATCTTCCCACTTCCCCAAGCAGAAGAATTGTAAACTAGCTGGAAAGAAATATCGAACTCTTGCCAGGAGATAGCTGATGGCGATCCGAGAAGCAAACTTAACCGATGCACCTGCGATTGCTAGAGTGCATGTAGACGCTTGGCGGACAACCTACAACAACTTATTGCCAGCAAAGTTCCTGGCAGATTTATCCTATGAAGAACGAGAGACAAAATGGGTAAAAATTTTCAGCAATATAGCTCAGGATAATTTTACCTATATTGCTGAGGATGAAATCGGACAAATAGTTGGTTTTGCCAGTGGAGGTGAAGAGAGGACAGGCGATCGCCTTTATCAAGGTGAGTTGTACGCTATCTATATTCTGGAGAAGTACCAGCGCCAAGGTTTAGGATATCGCCTGGTTTCCAGCATCGCCACCAGGTTGATCGAGTCAGGTATTAGTTCAATGTTAGTGTGGGTTTTAGCTGATAATCCCGCAGTCCATTTCTATCAAAGGCTTGGTGGTCAGCAGGTGTACCAGAAGCAAATCGAGATTGGCACAGTGCAGCTGGTTGAGGTTGCATACGGTTGGAAGGATACGCGAAGAGGGATAATTTAAAGTCTGGCGATCGCTAAATTGGGGATTGCGGACTGAGGACTGGGGAAGAGTTTTTCAATGCCCAATGCCCAATGCCTAATGCCCACTTCACTCTTGACCTGAACAATCAAAAAGATGTAAACCTAACCGTTGGGAAAGTTCTTCACACACCTTTACCCCCCGCACACTATTACCACGCATATCCAGAAGCGGCGAAAAAACTCCGATGCCCATCTTATTGGGTACAACGGCAATAATCCCACCACAAATACCGCTTTTCGCCGGAATCCCAATTTTATAAGCCCACTCACCTGCAAAGTTGTACATCCCACAGGTATACATAACACTCAGAATATCTTTAATGTAACGCTTATCTACCGCCCGTTCTTTGGTGATGGGGTTAATACCTCTGTTAGCCAGAGTAGCCGCCATCACCGCTAAGTCTTGGCAATTCACCATCACAGCACACTGCTGAAAATAAAGATCCAGCGCCTCTTCAATGTTTCGGTCAATCATGCCAAAATTCAGCATCAAATGCGCCATTGCGCGGTTGCGATGCCCTGTACTCCGTTCTGAGGTAAAAACTGAAATGTCAACGAATACGTCACGGCCAATATATCGGCGAAACATATCTAGCATCCGATTGAGGCGTTCGGTGGGGCCGGAACCTTTGATTAAGCTAGTGGTGGCGATCGCTCCAGCGTTTACCATTGGATTATAAGGTCGCTTCGATTGCTCATCCAAAATAATCGCGTTGAATGCATCTCCCGTTGGTTCCACGCCAACTCTAGTTAAAACATAATCCAGTCCATGATCTTCTAAGGCAAGTCCATAAGCAAACACCTTAGAAATTGACTGAATAGTAAAAAGTTGCTCGTAGTCCCCAACTTTGTAAACCTGACCATCTACTGTCACAATGCAAATGCTGAACAAATCCGGGTTTGCCTTTGCCAGTTCGGGAATGTATTTCGCTACAGCACCCTCCCGCAGTGACTTGTACTGGGAATGCAACTCGTGGAGAAAAGCTTTTAATGGCGATGGCTCTATTTCTAAATCTCCTTGATGCACTTGATTTGTCATTAGGCTGATGGCATTTCCCAAAATACCTACTATATATAGAAGAGGTACAGCTGTACATCCCTACAGTTACAAAGATTTTGTCAAAAACAGCTTGCTCTCAAAAATCATACTTGAGCAATTACTGAAAGTAAACAAGATAAGCTGTAATTTTTAGTACACGCAACATCTGTTATCTAAGCGATCGCAAAGTTTTCTTAAATTTTAAGTGATTAATCCTGAAAAATATTAACTTGAGTATTGTCCTTTTTTTTATACTCAGCAATACTGTACTAGTAAGTTATATTTATCACTAATATCGGTCTAGTTGTGGAGAATAAAAGTAATGATTGATGTAAGTAGAAAAAACTTTCAAAAAAGATATTAGACTCAAACTAATTTGCATAATTATTTAACACGTAACTCATATCACGACTTATTCATAGTTAAATCTAAATATTTCATTAAATAAATGATTTTAAGTATTTATGCCGTTGCTATTTAATTAAAGTTATATTACCTTCTTATAGGAAATAGCCAAAAAGTATGTGATCTAGAATACACGGGTAGTTGCGAGCCTTTAGAAGTGATGTGAATAGGGTATCGCTACTTTAGTGTGAAATAAGCGTAAAGTTTTTTTAAGAAATTTTTGACTTACGGAAAAAAGCGTTACATAGCCAAAGTCCGCTTTTGAGAAAGGTTTCGACCTTCAAATTGGAATGGGAATTTGAAAAAGTGGCCGATAGTTACGCTAAAACCCTGATCCCCAAGCCAAAAGGTTCGTGTTAGTCTGTTGCAGTTATAAAGAACAAAGTGAAAACGGAACGAGTTCGAGTTTTTCAAATAGGGAAATCACTTTCATTTAGTGAAAAATCCCGCAAGTTATAAAACTTAAGTTCTACAGTCGCTTTCAAAAACGGACGCATGAATCAAAGACATTTGTGGACTATTGTTGCCCTGTTTATGACTGTTTTGGGAGTACCCTCAGTCGGTTGCACTCAAACCACCAAGGGAAATGCGCTAGCATCCCAAAAATCACCCGCCCCTGATGTCGTTAAGGTGGGAGAGTACCAATCAACAGCAGGGAAACAAACCTTGGATGCTGTGATTACAGAAATTCATCTTCACAACATTAAAGGACGTAAGGCGGCAACCCTTTTTATCAAAAATATACCTGTTCTCACCTTTGTGAGTTCTGTATCAAATACGAATCTTGAGACTAAAAAAGTTGGTGCAATTGACAATACTGGGGGCGTACAATCGTACGCCCTTATTGCTAGCAATTCATCAAATGCATTAAATACTGGGAACCTAACAGATGCGAGTAACCAGATTAGCTCCGCTGACAATGACCCGGTTCAGATAGCTGGTGTAATAGCAGCTAAGATCAACCAGTTGAATCGGGAAAATGTGGATGGGAGTAAGATTACCGTCAGTTGGAAAGCAGGGGAAAAATCTACTGCCAATCAAGCGCAAAACAAAAGTGTCCCTGTCCAACAAGATGGCGATCGCTATGTAATTAAAATTAATGGCGAAGAGTTGGTAGAAATCAACGAAGGTACGCGATTAGCAGGTACTACCAACGATCTAGCGCAAGATGCATTGCAAGCAACCAATCGCTTGCGGAGACTACTAGGCAATGCATCTCCCCTAAAAGAGATTGCGAATTTACCAGTACGTCAACAAATATCAATACCAAAGCTACCCCAACAAATTGCCGTCGGAGTAGTGCGAGCCACCTTGAGAGGCATGGCTTCTTATTACGGCTATGACGGTTCTGGTAATCGTACTGCTAGCGGTCAGAGATTTAATCCCGAAGCAATGACTGCCGCCCATCGCAGCTTACCCTTTGGTACGCAAGTGCGTGTAACTAACACCCACAACGGTCGTTCTGTAGTGCTGCGGATTAATGACCGAGGTCCATTCATTCGGGGTCGAATTATTGACGTGTCTGCCGGCGCGGCTCGAATTTTGGGAATGATGGGCAGTGGCGTTGCACCAGTGCATATAGAAGTTTTAGGGAAATAATCATTAGGCAATAGGCAATAAGCAATAGGGAGTAGAGATTTTCCCAATGCTCAATGCCCAATGCCCAATGCCCAATTCCCAATCCCAGTTCCGTATCACTTAATTCCCCTAGTTCAATCATCTCTTCCCTCTATTTCGGATATAAACTAACGGGGGAGGGATCGATAAGAACTAGGGGTATTTTTGTGCGCCTGCTGACAACAGTCGCAGCTTTACGCTGCTATTTAACTAAATGCTCAGAAAACAAGCTAATTGCGGTTACTGAGGATCTGAGACTAGATGAGATGACTGGCTGGTATCAGACGGCAGTGGGTCTGGTGCCAACTATGGGGAATTTGCATCAAGGTCATTTAAGCTTAATCCAACGGGCGCGGCAAGAAAATTCTACGGTGATTGTGAGTATTTTCGTTAATCCCCTGCAATTTGCTCCCAATGAGGATTATCAACGCTATCCCCGCACTTTAGAGCAAGACCAACAACTTTGCGAACAAGCTGGGGTAGATGCCATTTTTGCACCGACTCCGGAAGAAATGGCAGTTCCTCAGAAGAGTATACAAGAATCAAAGGTTACACAAGTTATCCCCCCATCTGCTATGATAACAGGCTTGTGTGGTCGTTCTCGGCAAGGTCACTTTCAGGGTGTCGCTACGATTGTTACCAAACTTTTCAATTTGGTACAGCCTGACCGTGCCTACTTTGGTGAAAAGGATGGTCAGCAACTAGCAATTATTAAACGCTTAGTAGCTGACTTAAATTTGCCAGTAGAGATTGTTGTTTGTCCAACAGTACGGGAAGCGTCGGGTCTTGCCTTCAGTTCTCGCAATCAATATTTGACTGCAACGGCAAAAGAGCAAGCAGCGGTGTTGTATCGGGGCTTGCGACGAGCTGAAGCTGCATTCATTGCAGGCGATCGCAATAGCAACAAGTTGATAGCAGTGGTACAGCAAGAAGTGGCAATGGTCAGCACGGTCTCAGTGGAATATATTGAATTGGTTGAACCGACTACGTTGATGTCTTTAGAAAAAGTTGAGGAGGAAGGAATGTTGGCGATCGCAGCTCGTCTTGGTGCTACACGTTTGATTGACAATATCATATTGCGCGATCGTCAACCCATTATCGCCATTGATGGTCCAGCTGGTGCTGGAAAATCTACAGTAGCGCGGCAAGTGGCAGCAAACCTGAGTCTAGTGTATTTAGATACAGGAGCAATGTACCGTGCTGTCACTTGGTTAGTACTGCAAAAGGGAATTGCTATTGACGATGAGTGTGCGATCGCCCAATTAGCTAATCAGTGTAAAATTGAACTTACTCCCACCGAGGATTTACAATCGTCCGTGCGGGTTTGGATTGATGGTGCTGATGTTACCCAGGTGATTCGCACCATTGAGGTAACATCTCAAGTATCGGCGATCGCGGCACAAAGCGCTGTGCGTCAAGCACTAGTTAAACAACAGCAAAACTGGGGTAAAAAAGGTGGTTTAGTAGCTGAAGGTCGGGATATTGGTACTCACGTATTTCCCGATGCCGAAGTGAAAATCTTCTTAACCGCTTCTGTAAGTGAACGCGCCCGTCGCCGTCAGCAAGACTTTAACACCCAAGGTCAACCGGAAGTGAGTTTAGAGCAGCTGGAACACGACATCGCCGAACGTGACTGGAAAGATAGTACACGCAAAGTTTCTCCTTTGCAGAAAGCAGCAGATGCGATCGAACTTCAAACTGATGGTTTGGAAGTGTCTGAAGTCACGGCACAAATCGTTAACTATTACCAACAGCGTTTATCTCAGTATTAATTACTGCTATTTGTTGTTAGTTTTTTAGTTTCAAAGGGTGGTGGGTGAATGATTATTCACTTACCATCCTCAAAACTGTATTTGAAAATAAAATAGATAATTTGACTATTGGCTATCTTCTTTAAGAACTAGCATTTGGAAAGTGTAAATAAATCTTACATTTATTGAAATATTAAATTTTTTCTTACATTTTTTTTCTTACATTTATTTAATATTAAATCATCTCGCTTTTGACTGATTTTTCACATTCTAATTAATCCTACTAAAGATAGAAGTATGAAAGCTTTAATTGCTAAATGCTAGTTAGTTATTAGCCCTTTGCTATAAAATATTAGTCATTTTTATTTATAGTTAGGAATTGCTAGCGATTTGACTTATCACCGAAGTACTTTCGTTTCCGTCTTCACTTTATCTTCACTTTGGTAGTAGAATGACGATGTTAAGTTTTATGTTCCATGATTAAAGACATAAAACCACTAAAAATAAAAGCTATTAATTTCCTAAGCTTCTGCAATAGCTTTCAACTGGAAACCGGTAAAGAGAGGATTTCACAAATGGCATTTGTACAAGAACCACTACCCTACGACTTTAATGCTTTAGAGCCTTATGGCGTAAAAGCTGAGACTTTTGAGTATCATTATGGCAAACATCACAAGGCTTATGTAGATAACCTAAATAAGCTCACTGAGGGTACAGAACTTGCTGATAAGTCTTTGGAAGAGGTGATTAAAACTTCCTTCAAAGACTCCTCTAAAACGGGAATCTTTAATAACGCTGCTCAAGTTTGGAACCACACCTTCTTCTGGAACTCCTTGAAGCCCGCGGGTGGTGGCGCACCTACTGGTGAACTCGCAGCCAAAATCGATCAAGCTTTTGGCAGCTTCGATAAATTCAAGGAAGAGTTCTCTAACGCAGCTGCAACTCAGTTCGGCAGTGGTTGGGCTTGGTTGATTGATGATGGCGGTACGCTGAAGGTGATCAAGACACCGAATGCAGAGAACCCTCTAGCTCATGGTCAGAAAGCACTCTTAACCTTAGATGTTTGGGAACACGCCTATTACATCGATTTTAGAAATGCCCGTCCTGCATACATTAAGAACTTCCTAGACCAGGTAGTCAACTGGGACTTCGCTGCTGAAAACTTGGCTAAAGCTTAATTAATTGCCAGTTTTGAACTGAGTTCGATGCCTCTTAGTAAGCTGCTTCCTACCTTTTGAGAATGACAAAGCTAAATGCGTCTGTGTAGCTTGTGCCAGACTATGTAAAGGAAAAGCAATAAGTTAATTTACAAAAGTTGAGGCAGAAAGCCCACCAGCAAAGGGAGAAGTTCTTTTTAATTTCTCTCTTTTCTGTTTTCCAGTAGTGGGACGGGCATCGCCGAAATAAAAGTAGTGAAAATCAAAATATAAAATATATGGATAGCAAAGAACTAGCACAATACATCGAAGCAACAAATAGCATCTCTAAACCTTGGGTATTGGTACAACTGCGTCTCAAGAAATTGCAAGAGCGTCGAGCTACCCTGACAAATGATGTCTACACCAAAGAATTAGAAGATATTTACCAAGACTTGATGAATTTGGGGGAATGGTGGCGCGGTATTGAAGATGAGGTATTTTAAAGTGAGGAGTTAGGAGTTCTGAGTTATGAGTTTTCCTCACTTTTAACTCCTAACTCCTAACTCCTAACTTAAAACGCAACCTGATGGCTCAAGCTCTCGATCAAGTCGATTACGATACTCTCGATGCTGCAAAACGACGCTTCATCGATGCCGCAAAACGCACACTTGGCTTTGCAAGCGCTTATGGCATCGTGCCCGCGTCAGGTCTGGGAGCAAGCGCTAACGCTTTCAGTTTCAACCTCGCTCCGTTTCTGGAGGCGGGGGCTAGAGAGCTTTCTATGACACTTGTGCCCGAAGGACTGGGCACCGCAGACGATACCCGCCCTGATGATCTTTCCGAAGAAGAACTTAGACGATTCTGGTGGAATATTGGGATCAAGATCATCTCGTGTCTGACGAACGATGCCGCAACTTCAGGTATGCAGACTATACTTCTCGGTCTTTATCTGCCGTCGAGTACTCCTGAAACAATCTTTACCCCCGCTTTTCTTGATGGGTTTCTTGATGGAGTAGTTGAGGGCTGCAAACGAGTGGGATGTGTCTATCTCTCAGGGGAAACTCCTCAACTAAAAACCAAGATGATTCCAGGGCGGCTCGACATCGCCGGCTCAGTTTTTGGGGTTATGCCAGCTGATGTCGCTCCCATTGATAGCTCGCGTCTGGATGCCGGAAATACCATTGTTCTCGTCGAAAGTTCGGGCCCCCATGAGAACGGCTTTACCCCACTGCGAAAGCTTTCTGAGTCGCTTCCTGATGGTTACAGAACAAAACTTCCTAGTGGGCAGGAGTTCTGGGAAGCGATGAATGCTGCTTCGTATCTTTACACGCCCCTTGTACAGGCGGTGCTTGGTGAGGGAATTCGGCCCACGGCGATGGAGAATATTACTGGTCATGGCTGGCAAAAGCTGATGCGGTCGGTGAAGCCGCTTCGGTATGTCATCGAAATGATGCTCCCAGTGCCGGAGATATTTACATTTGTTGAGAGTCAGCTTGAGGGCGGGGCTGAGACGATGCTTTCGGTGTTCAATTACGGTGCAGGATTCGCATTCTATACAGAGTCAGTGCAGGATGCAGAGAGAATTGTCCTGCTTGCAAGAGAACATCAACTCTCGGCTGTGATTGCAGGAAGGGTTGAAGCGTCCCTTACCCGCGAAGTGGTGGTAGAACCCCTTGGAGTCACCTTGAAGGGAGATTCTTTTGGAATTGCACGAGGGGTATAATGATTCACCTGACTTTTCACCTGATCTGGAAAAGACCACGAAAAACATAACCCTTTTCCCGACACTCTAAAGGGGAAAATTCCAAGTCTGTAATGCGATCGCTTGCTAATACTGTTGATTCTCCAAACTGGAAGGCAAATAAATCTGCGCCTTGGTCGCCAGTTAAAGTATCAGCACCACCAAACAAAGGATCATTTCCGAATGGCACTAAGTTAAGATACAATGCTTGTCCTCACGGGTTAAGAGCCTCTAGGCTCTTAACCCATTCTGGGAGGCTCCGCCTCCAGTGGCTTGACCAGAGGCAGAGCCTATGAGAATACATTCCCAGCCTCCAGGCTGGGAACGAGGCGACACGAGCTTTTGAGGTTTTCTTAGTGCCAGTCTCAACCAGCCAGCACTCAAAATGCTAACTCTGATTGGGACTCAGTCATCTAATAAACAGCTAATAGCTATATGGTTGGGGTAAAAATTATTTATTATCATCAGATTTCAGAAAATTTACATGAAAAAACTATAAATTGTTCATGTAAATTTTCAGTTGATCAGTGTAAGCTTATTACATTGATATCGAATGCCCATTGATTGCGTGAAAACACTTCAGTACACATCTGTTCTCTTCTTTCGTGTTCCCTGTTCCCTGTTCCCTGTATACCCCAGTAAATTCAGGAATAAAATCGCGTTTGTATATGCCTCTGGCAAAAGTCTAGACATCTTTGAAAAAGAATGTAGAGACGTAGCACTGCTACGTCTCTACAAGGGTTCTGGGTAATGCATATTTAATTTCTGGAGATGTCTTCTCTTAACCACTCGCAATCATTACGCTCTCGGAGGTGTAATAAAACTTACATAATTGTTTGAACGTTACCTTAAAGATGCTAGACACGGCAAGAAAAAGATTAACTTTGGTATCTTGCAAGAAAAACAAGCAGTTATTGTATTTTTTCAGTGAGAGTTTAGTTGATTGGTAATAATATCTTAAAAAGATGTACTTTCTAGTTTTTCTTGTCTCTTTACTTTAGATGGCTCGAAGCCAGCTTTTTAATCCTGGAGGTTAAAGGCTTGAGACTGAAGCTACTCCCGCAGGTAGTATGCCTGTTTCATTGGATCAGGTAAAGGTTTTGTTAAGACTTATGAGCGTGAAATTTGAAGAAGTGGGAAAAATAAAAATTACCCTTTCAACAAATTTAAGTGCCTTTGCATAGCCTTTTGCAGAGAAGTCATAGACATGAGAATAATCAGATCAGATTCTTGAATCACCTGATTTTTTCGTGTTAGACGCTTATCAAGTTAGTGCTTTTTAGGCAATTAAATAGCTATGCTCAAGATAGTATCCCAGAATCAGCGAAATTCCAGGACACTACCGAGACCTTAAATGCACCTCGTGTAAACCTCTGATTAACCTTTTATGGTTAATCATATAGTGCAGTTGTGATCTTTTTACTGTCAGGTATTGATCACACAACTGCTATGGCTTCCGTTTGCCCATAATTTACGACTTAATACAAGGTAGATACAATTATGTCACACAATGTTACTAACGACAAGGCTGTTGACCACAAGGCTGTCGAAAAGCGTCAGGTTTTATTCAAGAGCATGGAAACTAATTTTCAGTCAGGAAATTTTGCTCACAATTAACATCTGGATAAAATACCGGGGGCTGGTGATTGGGATTCGGGAGAATTTACACAGGGATCAACTCACGAAAGCTTTGATCTAAAAAGAATTCCTTTTACAGCAGATTGCGATCGCTCCATTCTCAAATCAGCGTTGTTACCAAGATACTTTTCTGTTTGGTGGGACTATTAGTAAAAACATTGCGATCCTCACAATTATCATAAGCTTTGCGATCGCATATTTCGTAATCTTTACCCAGAAGAGGTTTCGATACTTTTTGGTGGCTAATAATTTGGGCACAGTCCGAAACACATAAATCTAGGTTTTATAAGGTTTTGAGAGATGTGGTCAGGATATCTTGGACTCCAGTACCGCAAAGATTGTCGTCCTAATATTGCAGCAGCTGTATTTGCTGCTGCACCACTACCATCTCTCAAACCGATTACGACAAATCAGTGGAGGTATTTATAGATTTAAAAAATATCATCAACACTGGTATTTTCTACTTACAAATTTAATAGGTTTTTCTTTTTAGCATTTTATAAACGCATTTAAATGGTGCTATTTAACGTGATTTAAAATTAATTTAAATCGCTAAAAGTCTTTTTGGGCAGGACTAATTTTAAAATCTGCCTGATTTTGCTATGCGATTTTTGATAATTATTAAATAATGTATATACAATGAAAAATAAACGAAGATATATTGGTTTTTTAAATCAAAAATTATTCAAAAAAGATTGACTTTTCGGAAAAATAAACTATAGTAATTATGTAGGCAACAAAACAAGTTGATTACGACAAAAAGACCCAAAAAGATTACAATTCCCAGGAGAAACTCAAATGATTATTTCTGATCTAAAATACTTGGAAAATACCTCTGAAGAAGTTATTGGTGGTACCTTTACTTTTTTTGAAAACTTGTTCGTTAAGAAAACTGTTACGTCTACCTTCAAAGCAACTGGCAACCTAGGTACTTCTGAAGGCAGTGCTAATGCAACTGGTCCAAACACCTTGACTCAATCGATTCTTGGCGCGTCTGCCAATGAGGGTAATTCTAGTTCTGGTGGTTTCGTCTTAGCTGGTAGTAGTAAGTAGTAGTAGTCCTAGTCCTCGGCGGTAGTCGTTAAACTCTACTCACAAAGAGTATTAACTCCTGCAAATAGAGTTAGGCTCGAAAGGCTAGTAGATTCATAAATCGCCGAAGGCTCTTTGCTCATTTGAGCCTTCGGCTTTTAGCTAAAACACATCTTTGAAAAGTATCAAAGCCTCTTTTTAACTAGGTTCTAATGAGAAGCACCCAAGACTAAATTAGGCGCACCCATTAAAATAATTCGTAATTCGTAATTCGTAATTAAGTTTTGTGACGAACGCGAGAGCGTCTCTAAGAGTTGAGTGCTGTTGTGGGGACGGTTTGGGTCCACAAAACTTCTCTTGATTTAGCTGAGGCTTCAATTCGCGCTGCTTACAGCACTTTGCAAGTAAATGAAGTACACCCTTCGCTTGCTTGGGGCTATGGTGAATTACCCCCCTTAAAACAATTCGCAATTCGCTTTTTCGCCCATTCGCAATTACGTTTTGGGTCGGGGTCTGTCTTGCTGGGGACTTAAACCCCCAAAGTTCGTTAATCCCCCCGTTTATTGGGGGAAAAAGAAATCTAGTTCCCTCCCCAATACATACCTACGGTGTACACACAAGTAGAATTACCCCCCTTAATCCCCCCGATGTATTGGGGGGAAACCAGAAAATCTAGTTCCCTCCCAATGCATCGGGGAGGGTTAGGGTGGGGTATTTTTGTACCTCACCAACTCGCAATCTGCTGTAATAGAAGCAGGGGACTTAAGAGGGTGTTTGAAAAGTATTTTTCGTAACATCAAAGCCTCGGAAACCTAACCCCCCAGCCCCCCTTCCCTACGAGGGAATGGGGGTTTCAAAGCCTCTCTCCTTTGAGGAGAGAGACTTTCTAGATCCGGTGAAAAGTCAGAGTGATTTGCAACCGATCGCTAGTTTTATTGTGAACTATTGTAGATAATTAGGGACTTCTAAGAAATAAATTATCCAATCTTGTGGGGTGGGCAACATGAGCGCCTTTGGCTACTGGGCGCTCGTGTCGCCCACCCCAAAATAAATAGTTGGATATTTTTTTATTTGTCAGTCCCTTATCTGTTTTCAATCACAGAATTTTCTGACTTTGGCGATGCCTGCGGCGGGCTACGCCTACGCTGAATTCATTATTGATTAGACAAAAGTTGTAATTACTGAGATAAATAATGTTTTTTATACGCAATATATAGTTGCATTTCCGGCTGATTATAGATAATTACTCTACTAAACCTATAGTATCTAAGTCATTTACCACAGATACTACAGGTGTAGTTATGGAATTTTGGATGCAATATTTATTACTACTTAAATATAAAGTACTCGAAAACACCCATGACTACTGAGATTAAGATTTGCTAACGTAGTCTTAACATATTGAAAAATTTGCTGAGAAAGCTGAGAAAGTAGCAGCCGAGACTAATTTTTAGTGTTGGTTCTTTCTCATCCAGAGATGTAGCATTTTGGTGTGTTAAGAATATATATTTTTCTTCAGAGGGGGTTATGGTTGTAAATTTGGCCCGTACTACAACTTCGGCAGAACTTTTAAAGCAAGTATTCCGTAACATTGATGCACATAGTTGTCCAAAGTTATTCAACTTTCACATGCACACTGTCTTCTCGGATGGCAAATTGCAGCCGAGTGGATTGATGGAGCAGGCGATCGCTATTGGGCTAAAAGGGTTAGCCATCACCGATCATCATGGCATTATCGGCTATCAGGCTGCACTTGCTTGGTTAGAAGATTGGAAGTGGAATAATTCTCATGCAACCACTCCTCACCTGTGGAGTGGCGTGGAAATCAATGCCAACCTTTTGAATATAGAAGTTCACATTTTGGCTTACGCTTTTGCAACAGAACACCCTAGTATGAAACCCTATCTGCAAAGAAGACCGACTACAGGGCAAGAATATCAGGCAAGGAACGTGATTGCCGCTATTCATGAAGCTGGGGGATTGGCAGTTCTGGCTCATCCAGCTCGTTACAAGCGATCGCTTTTCGATTTAATTCCAGCTGCGGCGCAAAAGGGCATCGATGGTGTGGAAACTTTCTACGCTTACAATAACCCTAACCCCTGGAAACCCAGCGTATTAGAATCAGAACAAGTGCAAAAGTTAGCTGATGAATACTTTCTTTTCAATACCTGTGGTACTGATAGCCACGGTTTGAGCCTGCTACAACGTTTGTAAAGATGAATCAATTTTTTTAAATCTCCTGGTTCAATCTGCCAGGAGGTTATCTTTTTTTGGATGCTCAATAGTCAATTTGTTTTAGCCTACATTCCGCACTTCAATTAGTAGTATAAGTAAACTACGTTGAGAGAAAATATAAAATTATAATTTGGACGCCCAAGTAACTATAAAGAAAAATAAATTATGGACTATTTTGATTTTCCGTAATTAATTGCTGATTTTCTCTCAGTTCACCTACAACTTTATAAATTACTTTTTTATCTTTAATTTCCTTCTCAATAATTTTGACTTCCGAGATTTTATGATATTTTAGTTGGGACTCAAGTTCTTTAATTTTACATATTGCTGACGATGGCTGTTCAAATTCATATGCAGCTAACTTAGCTATTTGTTTTCCAATTTTTAGGAATTCTGACTTGATTTTCTGTGTTAACTTTTTCAGGTCTGCTTTTTTTCTGTCTTCACTTTCTACTAATAACCATCTTTGTTCTATTCCCCCATAAGTCACTTTTTCTAATTGATAGCTACATCCTTTTATTTCAGTTTTATTTAGTTCTTTACTGAAGAATGCTTTTACCAAATTTTTAGCTTTTTTAATCGATAATGGTACTCGACTTATCCATTTTATGTTCTCCATTAATTTCAATTTCTTCTCGCTATATAAAGCACTATCAGCTACCATGATGCTTTCAAAATCTATTTGTTTAGAATACTCTACTAAAATTTTGCCAAAAACAGCTTTATCTGATTCATTTCCTGACCCTCCCCTAAAAAATAATGGAATATCTCCATCACTACTTACTATTAAATCTAAGAGACATTGCTTTAAATCTGGTCTGTGGTCACGAGAATATCCCTGTGTGATTAAAATCGGATTATATGAAATTATTTCTAATTCTTTTTCCTGATTATCTAGGCGATTATTATATTCTCCATGCAAATGCAAGGAAGTTGAATCTAAGTGAGAATATTTGGTCGATATTTTATATTTTTTTACTAACTCTAAGGCAATTATTAAAAATAATTTACTCAGTCCATATCTATATAGTTTATCCATAACTCTTCCCAGTTTATCATCGTTTAAATCTTCTGGTTTAATTCCTTCTCCTAATAAATGTTCTATGGCTTTATCTTCAAAAAATTGAGAAAACAAATATAATGGTTTTGAGACAAAACCAAGCCCATTCAGAATGATTGCTTTGACTACTTCTCCTGTATTGATTTTTTCTCTACTATCAATTAAAAATATCTCATTGATTTTTTCAACAATTCCTATATCATCAATTATTCCTGCTACTATTCCCAAGTGATCCAAGTTTTTACTCTCAAACTCTTCTTTTTGGTAATCCATCTTTTTTGCTCAATTTTATTTTATGAAAACTAATTATCATTTATTCTCTCACCTTTTTTCTTTTGCATTTAGTGTCAATACCTTACTAATTTCGAGCAGTTAGCAAGATTTGCAATACTGCCTATATTAATTACTAAATAAATTAAGTATTTTTATTTAAGGGTTATAAAAAAGTTTCATACTAGTATGTATATTACAAAATGAAGTGCGGAATGTGGGTTTAAAGTCTTTTTGTTCATTACAATTAACCCCATATATGAATGCAGGAGCTTCGAGCAGGAATTTCAGATTATTCAATCCAACATCCAAAATTGAAAATCTAAAATTCGGTAAGTTCTATAAAGAGTATATCTCCATCATTTCAAAAAAAATTGATTTGATAATCCGTATATAACTATAAGTAAACAAAACATTACAAAAAAAATTGATGAATTTTCAAGTCTCGCAGGGGGGACGAATAGGCAATATTGGGCTAAAGCAACGGAATTCTGCTAAATACTGCTCTAAGGCAACAAACTGTGGCAGATTGAGGCTGTAGTAAATCCAGCGCCCTTCTTGACGAGCGCAAACTAAACCCGCTTCTTTCAGGGTTTTGAGGTGAAAAGACAGTTTAGACTGAGTGGTTCCCAGGTGGTCACAAAGGTCACACACGCATAGTTCTTGAGAGCGCAGCAGTTCTAATATCTTAATCCGTAGGGGGTCAGACAGGGCATGAAAGCCAGCAGCGATCGTATCAGGAGTGAAGGTGCTATTAGAAGGCATCAACTTTTTTTGAAGTATTTCTTTATGGTAAAGTCTAAATCATAGGTTAAACAATACCTTTACCAAAAAGAAAAGTAGGTTTATAGTCGATTCTTGGTAGGAATCACAATCATCGAGAAATAGGGTACTTCGGCTGGATCAACTTCATCTAGGGGGATAATGCGTTGCTGTGATGTTGATGCCCGCTCAATATATCTTGCCCGTGATGCTAAGCCTAATTTATGCAGGATATCTCGTACTTTGGTAAAGTGACGACCTAATTTCATAATCGCCGCTGCATCGGTCATCAGCAGATGAGTAGTCAGTTCTTCTGCTGGCAATGGGGCGGGTAAGACGGTGAGAATATCGGTGTAGTAGGTGAAAGGTACACCCAAAGCTACCGGACAAGCCATTAGCGAGGAAACTCCGGGGACAACTTCTGTTTCGTATTGATCGCATAACCGCGTGAACAGGTACATAAATGAGCCATAGAAAAATGGATCGCCCTCACATAGCACCACGACATCTCGACCTGCTGCTAAATGGTCGGTGATTGGTTCAATTTCCTTGTCATAAATAGACTTTGCCTTTTCTGGTTCCAAAGCGCGGGGGAGGTGAAATAGTACCTCGATTTGATTACCAAGAAGATACTGCGCCACGATCGCTCTAGCGATACTTTGTTTATCTGTGGCTGATTGATAAGCTACCACAGGAGCAGCACGTAATAGCCGCAGCGCTTTCAGAGTCAATAGTTCGGGATCGCCTGGGCCGACACCAATTCCATAAAGACGACCTTTTGGTTGCATATTCATTCTTCCTCCGTTGCCAGGGCGTTAACTGCTGCTGCCGCGATCGCACTTCCACCGCGCCGACCGTGTAAGGTTAAAAATGGTACATTTCTACTATCTGCTGCCAGTGCGGCTTTCGATTCCACTGCACCGACAAACCCCACTGGAAAGCCCAAGATAATCGCAGGTTTGGGCGCTCCCTCATCGAGCATTTCTAATAGTCTGAATAGGGCTGTGGGCGCATTGCCAATTGCAATTACCGCTCCTTCTAGGTGCGATCGCCATAACTCTAAAGCTGCTGCCGACCTTGTAGTACCCATACGCTGGGCAAGTTCTGGCACTTCTGGTTCGTTGAGGGTACAGATAACTTGATTGTTTGCAGACAACCTCCGTCTGGTAACGCCATCGGCAACCATTCGGCAATCGCAGAGAATTGGCGCTCCTGCTGCCAGTGCTGCCCTTGCGGATTGCACTGCTGTTGGTGAATATCCCAAGTCTGTGACAATATCCGTCATCCCACAGGCATGAATGAGACGTACAGCAACTTTTGCTACATCTGGTGGGAGCACATCTAGGTTTGCTTCTGACCGGATGATTGCAAAAGAATTACGGTAAATTTCGTTGGCATCTCGGATATAGTCGGGCATTCAATTTTGGATTTTAGATTTTAAATTTTGGATTGACATATAAAAATCGAAAGGCTCAGATTGCCCACTTTTCTGAAAAGGTGGCAATCTTGTTGTTCGCAATTGATTGAGGGATTATATTAAATAATTGCTGTAATTGTTCCAGTGCAAATCGATTAGCAAATTCTCCAAAGGACTCATCAGAATTTAAGCGTTGAATTTGATATACATATAGCATCCGCTCTATTAATGTAGGTAGTTCAGCAAAAGTTACATATTGATATAGTTCACGTCCGAATTTCTGATTGCTGTCACCAACATAAACGTGATAGCTTTCCACAGTTCTATTTTCACCCTCAATGCTGACGCCGAGGAGAGTAATATCACTTTTGCTATGCTGGGCACAAGATTTTTCGCAGCCAGTGAAGTGGATATTAACTGGGTAATCGAGAGTAACGCGAGTTTCAAGATACTCTGCCAATGCCAACGCATGACTTTTAGTGTCAGTGGCAGAAGCGGCGCAACCTTTTTTTCCAGAACAGGCAACTAATCCACCCTTGATGTTGGTTGCAGAGGAATCTAATTCTAATAAAGCAATTTCACTTTGGACATCAGCAACCCATTGCCGAGGAATATCTGTAAGGAGCAAATTTTGCCAAGGGGTTAGCCTGAGAGTTCCACTACCGTATTTTGCTGCTAAATCTGCTAAACCCCGCATCTGTCTACTCTCCAATCGGCCAAGAGGCAAGATGACACCAATGTAAAATAAGCCTTGCTGACGTTGGGGATGGATGCCAATATGCTGATATTTCTCTCCCTTGCCTTGCTGAGGGAGTAGGTCTTTTCTTATTTCACTGTACAAAAGAGAAAAAGGTAGACGCTGCTCAACTTTTTGGAGATAATTTTCACAACCTAAAGTGTTCAATAACTCTCTCAAACGTAGCCGCCGCTTACTCGTAGTATGACTATAAGCTAGATAGACATCCGCCAAAGCTGCTAAGACGGGCAAACAGTCCTCTGGTGATAACAAAATTCCCGTATCACTGGGCGGTTGACCCTTCTCGCCGACACTGAGATAGAGGCGGAAGTAAACATTATCGTTAAGTAAGACAGCTGCAAAGGCGATATCATTCAAGCGATCGCACACCTGAATTATCCCACCACCATCAAAGCAAACGCTAAATTTGGCCGACAGTCCCGAAAGCGCCGGATGTGCAGCAATATAATCATCCCAACCTTGGACAAAAGGGCGAGTGTCGATTAATTCTTGGGGATCGATACCAGCTGTTGGACTGGTCATAATATTGCGGATTTGGTCTACAACAGTATTGTCAGAACCCAATCCCATATTTTGTAGGTACTTCAGAACCTCAACATTTATCCCCGTGCGGATTTCACGAACTTGTAGGTTGGCTCGATTAGTCACATCTATATAACCGCCACCGTGCTGTTCTGCTATATCTGCGATCGCACGGCACTGCTGACTACTAATAATTCCACCTGGTATTCTAACGCGAGATAATATACCATCTGCGGCGGGAGTAGCATAAAACAAGCCAGGACAAGTGGCAAATCCAGAAACCAAACTTAGAACTCCTTCCCCGTGCAACGCAGGGAGTAGACGGTGAGTGTGTCTTGAGGACATCCTGAGAGTTGGCATTCTGACTTGGGTCATCCCATCACAGCTGCGGCACAGTCCCGGAATTTCACCGGAGTTTCCCAACTCCCAGCTTTAGTAATTTAGATTTTGTTGAGGTTATAGATTTCAACCAGACATCATCCAGATAATCATCTTACATTACTATAGCCAGAAATTTTAACTGAGCTTATCCACTACCGATCAAAAAATATAGCTCTTGAAGCTAGTCTATAAATTGAATTTAGTCATGGCTCAGGCAGGAATGCTTGAGCCTTTTTGCTGCTAAACTTGCTTTAGAAAAAGTTAGGCGATCGCCGCTTCACGAGTAGCAACTTTGCTAAACTGATTTACTGGACGAGGTAAACCGAGATTCTCGCGCAGAGTTCGTGCTTCATACTCTGTACGGAACAGACCGCGACGTTGCAATTCAGGAATTACCAAGTCTACAAACTCATCCAATCCTCCGGGCAACCAGGGCGGCATGATATTAAAGCCATCTGCCCCGCCATTGACAAACCAATCTTCTAGCTGATCGGCAATTTGTTCTGGTGTGCCCAGAATCTGACGATGCCCACGCGCTCCAGCTATCCATAAATACAGTTGTCGAATCGTTAAATTCTCTCTCTTAGCTAGGTCAGTCAAAAGTTGCTGACGGCTTTTACCCCCGTTAGTCTCTGGTAGCTCCGGCAACGATCCGTCCAATGGATAGCCGGATAGGTCAAATCCACCGATCATTGAGCCAAGCAAATTTAAGCCGACTACCGGATCTATCAACTCCTGAATTCGATCAAATTTGTCCTTAGCTTCTTGCTCAGTTTTGCCAATGACTGGGAATACACCTGGCATGATTTTGAGATGGTCAGGTGAGCGCCCGTATTGAGCCAGTCTCCCCTTCACATCTGCATAGAATGCCTGAGCTTCTGCCAAGGTCTGCTGGGCAGTGAAAATTACCTCCGCCGTTTGTGCAGCAAGATCCTTACCGTCCTCGGAAGATCCAGCTTGAATGATCACCGGATAACCCTGGATGGGACGCGCCACATTTAGGGGGCCGCGTACTGAAAAATGTTCGCCTTTGTGGTTGGGAACATGCAGTTTATTTGGATCGAAGTAAATACCCGATTCCTTGTCATGTAAGAAGGCATCGTCCTCCCAACTATCCCAAAGCTTGGTGACGACATCCACAAACTCTTTGGCACGCTGATAACGTAGGGTATGCTCCATGTGCTTTTCCCGATTGAAGTTTAGCGCTTCAGCTTCAGTAGCAGAAGTCACGAGATTCCAACCGGCACGACCGCCGCTGAGATAATCCAGTGATGCAAACTTACGGGCGAGGTGATAAGGCTCGTTGTATGTAGTCGATACTGTCGCTGTCAAACCAATGTTTTCCGTTACTACAGACAGAGCTGACAACAGGGTGAGAGGTTCAAAGTGGACGAGTTTGCCATTCCGGCTCAAAAGGTCGGCGCTTTGATTGCGGTCGCGCACAGCCACACCGTCTGCAAAGAATATCATGTCAAATTTGCCGCGTTCTGCCGTCTGTGCCAGCCTTTTATGATGCTGAAAGTTCAAACCAGCATTAGCCTGTGCTTCGGGGTGTCGCCATGATGCTACATGATGGCCAGTGCTGGACAAGAATGCACCTAGTCTAAGTTGAGGTTTTTTCGTACTCATGCTTTTTTCTGTTTGGTAAGAATTGGATGCGCGTAAAATCGTAGTGTTTTTAAACGCATAGGCACGCAAAGTAAGCGCAGAGGAACGCAGAGTTTTGCAGAATTTATGCAATGTTGTACTAAGGTGTCATGAGTTAAATACACGCTAGTTTTTTGGATTTTGAATTGCTTACACAGGTTGCGGTTTGAGTAAATCTGTTTTGGTAACAAATTCACTAAATGTACTTGCAACCTGCTGCGGTAATGCGATCGCTGGAGTTTGTAATGGCAACCTGGGAAATAATAATTCTGCGACTCTATAGGCTTCTTCTAGATGGGGATAACCTGAAAAAACGAAGGTATCAATTCCTAAATCGGCATATTCCAGCATCCGCGTTGCAACTGTGTCTGGATCTCCAACTAAGGCAGTCCCAGCACCTCCACGCACTAAGCCAACACCTGCCCATAAGTTGGGGCTAATTTCTAAGTTTTTGCGATTACCTTTATGCAGTTGGGCCATGCGGCGTTGTCCTTCTGATTCCGAATCAGCAAACCGCCGATGTGCAGCTGCTATGGTTTCATCATCCACATACTGAATCAGTTCATTAGCTGCATCCCAAGCTTTTTGTGTAGTTTCGCGGACTATGACATGCATCCGAATCCCAAAGCGGACTGTTCTACCTTGTTCTGCTGCTAATCGGCGTACTTTTGTAATCTTTTGAGCAACTCGATCTGGTGGTTCACCCCAAGTTAAATACACATCAATGTGTTTGGCAGCAACTTGGAGAGCAGCATCTGAAGAACCACCAAAATATAAGGTGGGATAAGGCTTTTGTATGGGAGGAAATTGGAGTTTTGCGCCTTGAACTTGCAAGTGGCGACCACTATAGCTTACTTCTTCACCTTGCATGAGCGATCGCCAAATTGTCAAAAACTCATCTGTGAGTTCATAACGCTGATCGTGATCTAAGAAAATCCCATCTTTTGCAAGTTCTTTTGTGTCGCCACCAGTGACAACATTCAGAATAATTCGACCATTAGAAATCTGGTCAAAAGTAGCAGCCATTCTAACTGCTAAAGAAGGCGACATAATTGCCGGACGAAAGGCTACAAGAAACCGTAAGCGTTCTGTAACTGAAATTAACGAAGTAGCTACAATCCAAGTATCTTGTTTTTGTCCAGTACCAATCAACATCCCGCCATAGCCCAATTTATCAACAGCTTGGGCGATTTGCTGCATATAGGGATAAGTGGCTGGTCGCCTGCCGATTGTAGTACCTAAATAACGCTCATCTCCCTGTGTCGGCAAATACCAAAAAACTTCCATTTTCCTATCTCCTGGCGCTATTTCTGGCTAATGGTTTCCGGTGTGATGGCTGCATATTGTTCGCTAGTCAGCATCGCTTCTTTAATATTAATTGGCTTAGGTATCACTTTTTCTTTGGCAAACAAATCTGCAATCTTCTGTTGCTTTTCCATTATTTCAGGTGTGATTGGTCTTAACCCGTAAGTTCGCCTTCCAACCATTGTTGTTAAAATATCTTCATCAATTTTGAGGTGAGGAATAGTCAGTTTTACAACTTCCGATCGGTTTTTCTCACTCCATTGACCTGTGTTATCTATCTCCTCAAGAACTAATCGCACTAATTTCGGATTTTCTGTGGTAAATTTTCGCGCAGCCATGTAATATCCGCCCTGAGTAGAAATGCCGCTAGCATCTCGCAAAACACGAGCATTGGCCTTTTTTTGGGCCACGGCTAAATAAGGGTCCCAAGTTACCCAAGCATCTATTTTGCCTTGAATAAAAGCATCACGGGCTTCTGAAGGAGGGAGGCTAATAGCTTGAATATCACTATATTTCAAACCAGCCTCTTCCAAAGCTTTTATTAATAAGTAATGGGAAGCAGAACCCTTTTGAAAAACTACTTTTTTACCTTTGAGATCAGCTAAAGTCCGAATCGGTGAATTATTTTGGACGATAATTCCGCTTCCTTTACCAGTACTGGGTTTATTACTAGCAACATAAACTAAAGATGTACCAGCTGCTTGGGCAAATATGGGGGGAGTCTCGCCTACAGAGCCAATATCAACCCTACCCACATTCATCGCTTCCATCAGTTGTGGCCCGGCGGCAAATTGCGCCCATTCCACGGAAACACCTAAAGGCTTGAGACGTTTTTCGATCAATCCTTTAAGTCTGACAATATCCCCAGAACTTTGATATCCCATGCGGACAACTTTAGTTTTCAAACCAGTGGTTTGATTTTCTGAATTTGGGGTTTGGACTGAGCAACTGATTAAGGTTGTTGAGATTGTTAATAATCCAGGTAAAAGGAATAGTGAAAAACGTTGGAAAATCTTAACTCGTGGCTGTTTGAAGGTGGGAATCATGGACGTGATATTTTGTTTTTTATTTGCTTTTGACTTATTTGGTGGCTAATATTTGCCTATGTTCAGTCGTAGAGGCGCACAGATGTGCGCCTCTAGTGTTGTATTGCTTCTAATTTAAAGATTTAGACTTTTTGAAGCTGAAGGTTCTTTTGGAACAGTTCTTGAACATTTTTCCAAGCATCGGCAGCAGCTTCGGCATTGTAGCTGGCGCGATGATTGCAGAAAAAGCCATGTCCTGCACCGGGATAACGGAAGATAGCATGAGTAATCTGATTTTTCTTCAATTCAGCCTCAATCTGTTCTGTATGTTCTAAGGGGATTCCCTGATCATCAAGACCAAAGAAGGCATAAATGGGGCCTTTAATCTCTGAAGTGCGGGTGATGGTTGGTTCTCCACCGCCGGGAGTTGAGTTGGGAATACCGCCACCATAGAAGGAAGCTGTAACTTTAATATCTGGTAAGGTGGCAGCTAGATAAACGACATGACCACCAAAGCAGAAACCAATAGAGCCGATCGCATCTCCTTGCACATTTGGTAAGGTTCTTAAATAAGCGATCGCAGCCTTAATATCACTCAATATTTCATCTGCTGTAGTCTGCTCCTTATACCCTCTCCCTTGCTGGATATCTTCAGGGGTGTATCCACCTTCGTAACCTGGGGCGGTGCGTTGAAATAAAGTCGGTGCGATCGCCACATACCCTTCTTTGGCAAATTTCTCAGCAACTTCCCGAATGTGAATATTAACCCCAAAAATTTCCTGAATCACGATCACCGCTGGGAAGGTTCCCTTTTGTGCTGGTTCAGCTAAGTAAGCATCAATTTGCAAATCTCCGTTAGGGACTTTAACTTGAGCAGTGCGAATTTCTGTGTTTGTCATCTTAGGATTAGCCTGTAATTGCTTTCAGGACGCGATATTTTATGGTAATTTTTGTGCAATACTACTTAAAATATATCGATTTATCGTAGTTTCAAGAGTAGTATTTCACAAACAATGTGCAAAGGCAAGTCTTTCGATTTAGAGATGTAGATGAATATAAGACCATACCAACAATCTGATGCTGAATTAGTCAGTGCTTTGTGGGATGAGGTGTTTCCTAATAATCCGTCGCACAGCAGCCCAAAATTGGTAATCAGTCAGAAGCTTGCTGTACAGCCAGAGTTATTTTTCGTTACTGAGATTAACTCTGTAATTGTGGGCACTATCATGGCAGGATATGACGGGCATCGCGGTTGGCTATACACAGTTGCAGTCAGTCCTCAGTATCAACGGCAAGGTATTGGTAGCAAGCTAGTGCAGCACGCAGAGAAGGTATTAATAGCGATGGGATGCCTCAAAATCAATCTCCAAGTTCGTGTCTCCAACGCAGAAGTAGTTGAGTTTTATAGAAAACTTGGCTATCTCATTGAAGAACGCATCAGTATGGGAAAACTTGTCGCATAGATGTTTGGTGAGTTGGAACAGAAAAACTTTAGAAATACGCCAGTATTACGGCAAAAGGTGATTGTAGCGTTACCAAATTTAACTCAAATTAGGAGAAAAATTTATGAAGCTTAATGCAGTTCATCATATTCAAGTAACCTATCCTTTTGAAGTGGAGGAAGTAATGCTATCTTTCTACAGCGAAGTTTTGGGACTGACTGAAATTGCCAGACCTGATGTCATCAAAAATGATTCAGGAGCGTGGTACAAGTTGGGAGACATTGAACTGCACGTTAGTAGAGAGAAAAACGCCAATAACCAAGCATCTAGACGGCATTTTTGTTTCCAAGTCGATAACTTGAACGCCTTTGAAGAACACCTAAAAGAGCATGGGATAGAAATTATTCCCGATCAACGACCACTTCCAGGATGCGTGCGGTTTTTCCTTCGAGATCCCGGTGGGAATCGTATAGAAATTGCAGAGTTCGTTAAGAGTACTTTTGCACAGCGACAAACAATCGATTTTGTAGCCTGAAACCCTTACTGTGGAAACAATCGACACCAATCAACGAAGTGATGCGGTTTTCAAGGTTTTGGCGAGTGGTGTCGATAAGTTCAACACATTTGGAAAAAGAGCATAACATTTTACCTGTGCTTATCAAGATTTTGTCAATCTGACTCCTGAATTCTGATTTCTGAATTCTTTGTCAAATCAACAATTTTCTCCTGATGTTTCACACGCACCAATACTCACCCAGGTGCTAGAACCATCTTCCCAATGTTCTTTCTTCCATATAGGGGCATTGTGTTTGAGCGTATCAATAGCATATTGGCAAGCTTCAAACGCCTCACTCCGATGAGGAGAACCCACAGCTACTAAAACGCTGATTTCCCCAACTCGCAAACGTCCAACACGATGATAAATCGCGACTCGATTCACATCAGACATAGATAAGCGAATATCAGCAGCAATTTGATAAAATATCCGCAACGCCATCGGTTCATAAGCTTGATACTCTAGAGCAATCACAGGTTTACCATCGGTTTGATTGCGAACCATACCACTCATCACAACCACAGCACCATTAGCTGGATCGTCAGATTTGGCGTAGATTTCTTCCAGAGATAATGGTGCAAAGGTAATGGCAAAACTATCTTCGGCTCTTGGTTTAACAGCAGAGGTAAGTGTGGTTGTCATAACTGCGTTGATATTATATGGGTTTTTTCTATTGTCTCTGAAGAAAGCATTACTAGTCTACGTTTAGTGGCTTTAGTTAATGCTTGTGGGCAAAAGAGGATTTTTGAAGTTGATAAATTTTGTTGTCTATCAGGATAGCGTTCCAACCCAATCGTTACAAGATATAGGACTCCTATTTGATTTTTGAACAAAACTAGGAGAAAATACGCAGGAAAG
>NZ_JABXKL010000017.1 GCF_017114995.1 Nostoc sp. NMS9
GAACCCAACTCCTTGTGTCAACTATTTTCTCCAAAATAATTTTGGACGGTTTTAGTGTCTCCTGAAACTGCCCACAGTACCGGGTTCTAGGCAACAATGGTTTATGCACTGTGTTGACTAAGGATGGAAGAAGCGTGAATTTTCAGTCGGTAATAAGTTTATTGCATCATTTCTGGGGCGATCGCGGTTGTCTTATTGCCCAGCCCTACGATATTGAAAAGGGGGCTGGTACTAAGAATCCCCAGACTTTTTTAAGAGCATTGGGGCCGGAACCTTGGGCTGTTGCTTACGTTGAGCCTTGTCGTCGTCCTACTGATGGACGCTACGGCGAAAATCCCAACCGCTTCCAACACTATTATCAGTACCAAGTTCTGATTAAGCCATCACCAGATAATATTCAGGAGATTTATCTTGATTCGTTAAGAGCTTTAGGTATTCGTCCTCAAGACCACGATATTCGGTTTGTAGAGGATAACTGGGAAGATGCAACTGTGGGAGCTTGGGGCACTGGGTGGGAAGTATGGTTAGATGGGATGGAAGTTACTCAATTTACCTATTTCCAACAGTGTGGAGGAATTGATTGCCGTCCGGTGTCGATTGAAATTACATACGGGTTAGAGCGGCTGACAATGTATCTCCAGCAAGTAGAAGCATTTACTAAGATCCAGTGGACAGACAACATTACTTATGGCGATGTTTTCCTGCAAAGTGAGATTGAGCAATGTACATACAACTTTGAAGCGTCAAATCCTGAGTTGCTACTGACATTATTTAATTTGTATGAGCAGGAAGCTACCCAATTGACGGAACGAGGATTGGTATTGCCTAGCTTAGATTATGTAATGAAGTGTTCGCACACATTCAATCTGCTGGATGCTAGAGGTGTGATTTCGGTGACGGAGAGAACTCGCTATATTGCCAGGATTCGGCATTTGGCTAGGAAGGTAGCTCATTTATATGTTGAGCAAAGGGAGAAGTTGGGTTTTCCGTTGCTCAAAGATACTGTGAGTTCAACAGGAAGCCCAATATCCTAAAGGGTGCGGCTACACGAACTAAGTACAATTTTGTGTAAAATAAGAGCTGTTTGAAGGCAGAGGTACGCAAAGTAAAGGCAAAGGTACGCAGAGTCGTCCAAATTTAATTCACTACGATTTTGTGTTCTGTTTATCCTTGTGGCGCTGAGGTTTAACCTAGGTATATTTTTTTGATGTAGCTTTTGTTAAAGGATAGAAATACGGTTAAATATTGTATCTAGAACATTAAAGCTACAAGAAGGATAAGGCCCGCCTGTGCGGGCTTTGTTTATATAAACTTGATGGATTATACTCACCACAAGCATAAAAACTTTTCGCTGTTGCTAATTAGAGAGATAAAAAGCTCACGCAGAGGTGCTCCAAGCACAGATAATAAGAGTTTGGAATATTTTATTTTTGAATTTCATAACCAAATTCAGCAACGCCGATTTTTCTTTATTGCTGCCCTATCTATATTTAAATCACCTGTAAATTCAGATTGCTAGGTGCTTTTACAAAAATCTTATGATTCAAACCAGTGGTGTAATTATTTGTCTTGGCTACATTTTTGGGTTGCTGCTTACAGCAGTTCCCTGGGGTGGTGTGGGGATTTTGGTTGTGGGGATTGTGGGAGCAATACTTTTTAGAAAACGCATCACACTACAGCAATTTGCTCAGAAATCAGAAAATGCTGGAAGCAAAAATAAGGCAGTGCCTAATATTTGGCAAACTACTCCCCATCCTCGAATATGGCTAGCTGCTGGCTTGGTGGGATTACTGGCAACTCTATATTTTCAATGGCGAATGCCACAACCGGGTGCAAAAGATATTAGTCAGTTTGTCCCACCTGGAAATAGCAGTAATCAAGAACAACTTGTGATTGTACGCGGCGAAGTGGCGAGTAATCCCCGCTTAACTCGCAGTCAGCGAGGACAATTTTGGCTGGAAGCGACTCAGCTAGATGAAGTCAAAAATAATAAAGGTTCAGCGGGTGTTCCACAAGGGGTTACAGGCAAATTGTATGTGACAGTGCCTATACTTCAGGCTACTGGGTTATACCCTAGTCAACAAATTGCTGTGACTGGGATTTTATACAAACCGAAGGCGGCTTCCAATCCTGGTGGTTTCGACTTTCAGAAGTTTCTCAAGCAGGAAGGAACGTTTGCCGGTCTAATTGGGCGACAAATAAATGTTTTGGAGCCGGAACGTAAATGGGGATGGTGGCAAATTCGGGAGCGAATTGTGCGATCGCAAGTTCGTTGGTTGGGCATTCCTGAAGGACCTCTTGTCAGTGCAATGGTTTTAGGTAGCAAGGCTGTTGATTTACCCTACGATATCCGAGACTTATTTGTACAAGCCGGATTAGCTCATGCTTTAGCAGCTTCTGGATTCCAAACTTCTTTGATTTTGAGTGTGATTTTACAGTTAACAAGGCGGGCAAGAAAAGGAACGCAATTTACCCTTGGTTTTTTGGCTTTAATTATTTTTCTGAGTTTAACAGGGTTTCAACCTGCGGTTCTCAGAGCCGTAATTATGGGTTTTGCGGCATTAGTTGGTCTGCTATTAAAAAGGAAGGTAAAACAGTTTGGATCGTTACTATTGGCAGCAACTCTCCTATTAGTGTTTAATCCTCTATGGATTTGGGATTTAGGTTTTCAATTGAGTTTTTTAGCAACATTAGGATTAGTTGTAACAGTACCCGCATTAGTTAATTGTCTAGCATGGCTACCGCCTGCGATCGCTGCTTTGATTGCTGTTCCCCTAGCTGCAACTATTTGGACTTTACCTGTGCAACTTTTTGTCTTTGGAGTTGTACCATCTTATAGTCTGTTGCTGAATGTAGTTAGTACTCCATTAATTTCGATCATTAGTATAGGTGGAATTATCAGTGCGTTAGTAGGTTTAGTTTGGACTGAAGCAGGAAGCTTCCTAGCCGGGGTGTTACATTACCCTACTGATTGGTTAATTAAACTAGTGGAATTTTTTAGCAATTTGCCTGGAAATTCTGTTGCGGTGGGCAGCATATCTACTTGGCAGCTTTTGGCAATTTATATACTAATTATATTGGTCTGGCTAGTACCTTGGTGGCAAAGGCGGTGGTGGTTTGCTAATATGATTGCGATTGGTTTAGTATTCATCCCACTTTGGCATTATAAAAATACATTGTTTAGGATAACTGTCTTAGAATCTGGTACGGAACCAATTGTAGTTGTTCAAGATCGAGGGACTGTAACTGTAATTAATAGTGGCGATGAAGGTACAGGACGTTTTACAATTTTACCGTTTTTACAACAGCAGGGTGTAAATCAAATAAATTGGGCGATCGCAACTGATTTCCAAGGCAATGAAAGTAATGCTTGGTTTGAATTAATGCAACGTTTACCAATCAATAATTTTTATGAATATTTACCCCAAACAGATAATTCTATTACAACTCAGGCAATTCAACAGGAACTACAAAAACATCAAGGAATTTATCAACCATTAGCAGTTGGTCAAGCTGTGAAAGCTGGTTCGATAGTAGTGCAATTAATTAACGATCAATTACCTATTTTACAATTGCAAATTTTAGATCAGAATTGGTTATTAGTAGGTAATGTTAAATCTAAAGAGGTACAACAACTAGTTAAAAATGGAAGTTTGACTCGCCCGCAAGTGCTTTGGTGTGCGCCTGAGTCATTGAAAGATTTAGTTATTGCTCTGCAACCACAAGTAGCGATCGCTTCTTCTGCCAACTTTGATCCAAAAACTTTATCTGAACTGAATCAAAGCCAAACTAAACTGTTCTTTACGGGACGAGATGGGGCTATTCTATGGACTCCTAATGGTCAGTTTGAGGCGTTTATTGAATCAACAGAAAATAAATCATCTGTTTTATAAAAAACTTAAAAATTCGGTGAATTCAAGTTGTATTAAATTTATGACAATCTACTTTTATAGCACTCGTGAAGAATATGGCTGTTTCTCTAACTTTTCACCCCACGGTTTTGAATTAGATGGATTATACTGGTCAACTAGCGAACACTACTTTCAAGCACAAAAGTTTGTAAGTACACCTCATGTATAACAAATACGCCTAGTTAAAACATCTAAAGATGCGGCAAGAATGGGGCGTGAGAGAAACCGTCCCCTACGTCAAGATTGGGAACAAGTTAAAGACGACATCATGCGGCAAGCTGTGCTATGTAAATTTCAAACTCATACAGATATTAGAGATATCTTACTTTCCACAGGAAATGCAGAAATTGTTGAGAACTCGCCTATCGATTTTTATTGGGGTTGTGGAGCCGATGGCAGTGGTAAAAATATGCTAGGAAAAATTTTAATGGAGGTGCGGGATATCCTGCACAATACATACAGAGCATATATTAATAATAAAAGTGTTAAATAATCTTGTAGGAAATAGTTTTTTAATCGAACTACTCCAGACGTAGAGAACACGAAGAGATAAGAAATAAAGACGATCGCAAACGCTCTAAAACTTCTATAGAGTTATTATTCTTCATGAGTGGTAATCTAAAAATCTCGATTAAAATTCAATAGCGATCGCTATATAAACTCTCACCTCTTCTAAACTTATGCTGTGGTAAACGAGACTGCTGAAAGATGCATCCTGGTTTTGGGAACACTAAATTTAGCAGCAGACTTCACAGGAAGGAGTTGATGTCTAAAGGCGAATGGAATAAACAGATCGAAAAATACAGCTCTCTTGCAATTACCCATAACATACCTAAAATCAGTGAAGCGTAATACCATTACCCATGAATTTAATTCTAGTTCGCAAGCAGAAATAATACCTCCACAAGAAAGTGATGACCACTTGTCAGAAGCATCCAAGCTACTACGGCAAGGAATTCAACAGCAGCAAGCTGGCGAATTAATAACGGCTATGAAGTCTTTACAGCAATCCTTGGGGCTGTTTCAGGCGGTTGGCGATTTAGAAAAACAGGCACAGGTACTTTCTTTTTTAGGATTGGTAACTTACAGCGCTGGAGACTATAAAGGTGCTATCTCTTACTCCCAACAGTGTCTTTCTTTGCTCAATAACACTTCAGATTTAGCATTGCAAATGCAATCTCTTTCCCATTTAGGCAATGCATACCGTCACCTGAATGATCATAAAAAGGCTATTGAGTTTCTAGAAAAATGTTTGAAAATAACGCAGCAACTCCAAGACAAACGAAGTCAAGTGGCAGCACTGAATAATCTGGGATTGGTGTATAAAGCTTTAGGCAACTTTACACAGGCTATTGAGTATCAGCAGCAAAGCTTAGAGATTGTGCGGGAACTCAAAGATAATTGGGGCGAGGAACAGGTACTCAAGAACTTGGGTAATGCTTGGTATGCTTTGAACAATTACCCAAAAGCGATCGCCTATTATGAACAATGTGTAGTACTATCACGCTCCTTAAAAAATGTTCGCAGTGCTTCTCAAGTGCTAAAGAATCTGGGCAATGCTTGTTATGCTTTAGGTGATTATACCAAAGCCATTAAGTATTATGAAGATCGGTTGCAATTAGCCAAAGAAATTCAAGACAAGCGTAGTGAGGAACAGTCATTAAATAGTTTAGGAGTTACTTGTGAAGCTTTGGGTGACTATAACAAAGCAATTACATATTATGAAGAACGTTTGTTGTTAGCTAGAAATACCAAAGATCGTCGCAGTGAAGAACAAGCTCTTGCCAGTCTGAAAGTCGCTTGCTACGCCTTGGGTGATTATGCCAAAGCTATGCAATATCAGCAGGAAACATCTTCAAATAGTTAAAAAGTAAGACCGGATAACAATTCAAAATTACTCGCACAGATCAATTTCCCCGATTGTCTTTTGTTGTTGGAGATATACGAGAACTTCTAATGTATCGACTTGGGGAAATTCTGCGTAAAAATTACTCACACTCCAGAAGGGTTCGGGTGTTTCCAAGACTATTGTGCGATCGCCCCACTGTTCTAACCAAGGTAGCAATTTTTGTGGCGCTACTGGAGTACATAACCAAACTGCTGCTGGAGAAAGCGCTCTCATGGCAGTTGCTGCTACCGCTATTGTCATACCTGTAGCAATGCCATCATCAACTAAGATGAGCGTAGCATTCTCTGCATTCACTTGCGGACAAGCAGGAATTAATTGAGCCTCAAGAGACTTAGCAAGGTTTATTGCTTTATTTAAAGCTATTTCTCGCCACCGCGCATCATGTTTAGAGCGAAATAGCTTTTGATCGGCCCAAAGAACATTTCCAGAAGTAGTCACTGCACCAATTGCTAATTCTGGGTTTTCTGGATGGCTAATCTTTTTTGCCACAACAATTGTCAACGGACAATCTAAAAGATGTGCTATTGGTGCTGCTACTGGTACACCCCCTCTTGGCAAAGCATAAACAATTGGTACAGGCTTTACTCCAGAATCAATAGTTTGCTGAGTCAAAACATCATGAATTACTCGCGCCAATAACTCACCTGCATGGGTACGATCGGCGAAAAGTGGGGTATGTGACATGCTTTCCCCCAGCATTTTAGGACGGCACTGCTTTTATCATGACTGAATTTTGTCTCAAATTAACTGATACAATAAGATTTGTATAAATAATTAAGTATTCAGCAACAGTTTATTGTTCTGATAAATATCCAGCCAGAGGGCTATTTAAATCAGATATAACAGCTAGCGCTGATGCCAAAATCCTGATTTTCATGAGCAGCGAAACCCAACTCAGCCTCTTCGACGACTCAACTTTTAACCAACGAGAACTGATTCCTACAGACGCGAAAATTCCGATCGCTCCCGGAACTTATTCTGACATAACGGAGTTGACACAGCATTGTGATCGCTGCCACCGTTGTGCATTGGGAGACACTCGCACTCATGCTGTTGTCGGACGTGGCAATCTCAAAGCACCAATTATGGTCGTGGGAGAAGCGCCAGGTCAAAATGAAGATGAGACGGGTTTACCATTTGTAGGCAGATCGGGGCAATTGCTGGAGAAAATTTTGGCATCAGTGAATCTGACTACTGATCGTGATGTATATATTGCCAATATCAATAAATGTCGCCCACCAGAGAATAGAGTTCCCACTCCTGTAGAAGTGGCAGCTTGTCTACCCTACCTACTAGAACAAATTCGCTTAGTTGACCCCAAAATAATTCTGTTAACGGGTGCGACTGCTGTCAAAGGGATCACTGGTGATAAGCGGGGAATTACGAAAATTCGCGGACAGTGGCTAGAGTGGGAAGGGCGTTTATGTATGCCAATTTTTCATCCTTCCTACTTGCTGCGTAACCCTTCTAAGGAAAGAGGTGCGCCGAAATGGTTGATGTGGCAGGATATCCAGGCAGTGCGTGCCAAGTTAGACGAAATTCAAAATAACAGCTAATGTGGTAAATTTGCTCAAAATATATAGCAATGCATATCGGATTTAACTAATTGCGATCGCTTTATTTTAATTCAAGTGGAAGCGATCACATTTGTGTTCAACGCTAACTTTACTAAATCTGGCTGAAGAATTTATTTTTTGGAATTTCATAAGTAATTAAAGATTCCCAAAGACATAGGCAAAGTAATACCAAGAGAACCTATTGACCAATTTATTTAAAATGTAAGTTTTATCATACTGCCAATTTTTGTATTATACTTGTGGTATAAAATGATGTCTTCTTTAGTAGTGTAACGATAAAACCTATATTTTAATTTACCTGTATTTAATACTTTTAACTATTATTCATTGCCTTTTGTACTTTTTCTACTTGCTTAGGTGCTTGTATCTGATCAAACAGTTGAATTGCTTTATCAAAGCTTTCTTGACTTTCATAGATTTCACCCATCTTTTGATAAGTCAATCCTAATTGATAAGAAGTTTCAGCAAGATCATATTTAGCACCAATTTGCTTTAGGCCATTTACTGCTTCTTTATGATAATCAAGAGCTGTTTTAAAATCTCCTTGTTTTCTATATAGCTCTGCTAAACCACTTAGCGCTTTACTTTTATCCTGAGCGAATTGATTTTCTTCAGAATATGAAATGACTTTACGGTAAATGATGTCGGATTTTTCAATTTCTCCTAAGTTTTTGTATGTAAGAGCTAAGTAAATGAGTCTTCCTTCATTTATCCATGAAGGAAAATCCTTTTCTGGTAGTTTATTGTATAGTTGGTCAGCTATAGCTCTCGCATCTTGAGAATGACCTAAACAGTAGTTTAAAAATGCAAGATAAAATAAGGCAGATGGCGCATACTTGTTATAATCTAATCCGTGACAAAGCTCTTTCATTTGAGCGAAAGTATTGACGGCTTCTTCTAATTCCCAAAGACCTATTTGACAAATACCTTTAGTTAATAAGGAGTTGATTTCAATTAATTTGAGTTTTTTTTGAGTTTCTTCATCAATTTGATTTAAATCGGAAGTTAAGGATTGAAGCGCTATTTTTTGGGATTGTTCACAATATGTGATAGCTTGGTGAATATCACCGGACAGCCAACTTATAGCACCTAAAGTATGAATAAGTTTGGCTAGTCGATAATCTGATCGAAGCTTACCTGATATACTAATTATGGCATCAGTCATCGGTTGCAAAAGACCTCGTTTGTAAAATGATCGCCCCAGAGACTCATTAGTTCCCCACATATTATTTCTCTGTTCTATGATGACATCTGCGGCCTTTTCAAAGTTTTCAATTGTTACCCAATGATAGTGAGCTTCTAATGCAGTTAATGCTTCTTTTGTGTCTTGAACTATTTTTACTCTTTTTGTAAAAAACTTAGCGGACTGATAGTTTGCTCTTCGCCAGTCTTGACTTAGCTTCAGCCGACTAATTGCTTCTGCTCTGATAAAAGGGTGCAGCCAGTATTCACCATTACAGTATTCAATTTTATTGCAGAATTTAACCGAGGGACGCTGCTGAAACTCGACTAAAGAGCGATCGCGCAAATCATTGACTACCCGCAAATGTTGTGACTCAGGTACGTCCCACAATAAATCTAAAAGCCCAATAGTACATACTGATGGAACAACTTGATAACGATAGCATCCCAAGCGGCATAGAAGGTTATAAGCTTCAGGATAAGTTTTTTGGAGACGGTCGAACTGCTCCTTGATTAGGTTTTCTACATCTGGTTCGACTAGTACACTCTTATTTTGCTGCCAATAAGTAGCTAAATTCCCTTTAAAGTATCTCTGAATCGGATAGCAGAGAATTTTCATCACTAAGGCATTTCCACCAAACGCTTTGTGCATTTGAGCAAAAGCGTCAGTATTTGTATTGATACCACGGTTGTTAAAATACTCTCGCCATGCATGTTCGCTTAAACTTGGTAGCGGATAGTTAAAAAATTCTACATTTTCATGCAAAGGTTCGCGACTGGTAATGAGCGTTACTGACTGAACTTCAGAGTCCGCCAAGACTCGCAGCAATTCTACATAATGGCGGTGATGTTCTATAAATCTGCCCGCCTTATCAAGTGCAGGTTCTAGATTATCAATTAATACACCCATTGCCTGAGTTCTAAGCTTATGCTTCAGCCGCTCTAGTGATACCATAAACTCACGTCCAGGCTCCTCGCCTAGCTGCCGCAGTCGCTCTTCAACCAAACTCTCGACGGTAGCAATATCTTGGATTTCTTTAGCAATTGGAAATTCAATCAAAAAGTCAAATTTTTTCTTGAGATACTTCTTAGCCAAAGTTGTCTTACCAACACCACCAGGACTTTGGATGACAATTACCTTTTTACCTGCACTTACTAGTTCGTCCAGGTCAGCGATCGCTTCTTCTCGTCCAACAAAATTTGGATCTGACTCAGTTTTTGGGAGTGTCAGTTTTGGTTTTATAGTACTTGCATCAGTTTTTGGGAGTGTCAGTTCTGGTTTTGTAGTATTTGCAGAAGCATTACTCCTAATCCACTCAGGCATATATTGAGCAAACAGAGCCATCAAATCACTACGTTTTGAGCGGCGTTCATCTGGGAACTGATTTTTCAAGTTAAACGCTTTACAAATGGTTGAAATGTGTTGCCTTACTGTTTCTTCAGTAATACTCAAGGATAGGGCAATATCTTCATCTGTTTCGCCAGCTAAAAACCTCTTCAAGACTTCTTGCCGTCTTGGAGTTAATTGTTGAAACCCTTTGTCAAATTCCCCTCTAGTCATATTTATATGCTAGTTAAAAACATCTTCACAAGTGTTTATGAAAAGCAATTTAGTAAAGACTCACACTTGTGCAATCGGTGTTTATGAAAACAGTGCAAAGATGAAATTACTTGGCAGAGTGTAAACAAAGTAATTACTTAACAAAAAATTCAGTTAAGTTACTCAAAATCATCGAGGTATGAAGTAATGAGTCGTTTTGAGAAAATTTCTCTAATCATAGCCATCATAGGTCTTTGCCTAGAATTAGCTCATTTCTATATTCAGCCCAACGAGTTGTGTCAATCGTCGGAAAGGGAATCAGTAACAACACATATACGTATATTACTAGCTAAACGTGAAGCCAGATAAGCTAAAAGCGATCGCCTCAAGAATCAGCTTTTGGTTCACAGAGGCTTATTTTCCAAAACAAGACAACAGATTCAAACCTTGAAACCCTGATTAAATCTGACTTTATTAATTAACCTGAGTTCAGGATAAGGAAAGGGGCAGGTAGTAAGCTGAAAATAGCGTAAAATCCAGCACCTGCCCGATGTTTAGTTTAGAAGCATTATTCTGTCACGTAGATGATTTCTGTCAGAGATTTGAAGGTCAATGGCACAGAACCCTATTAAAACATGGAGGAATCAAGCGAGTTCGTGCAAAAAGCTTGTGCTTAAGCGAAATCATGACAATTGCGAACGCATTTCACCAAAACCATTACCGAAGTTTCAAGCATTTTTATTTAGAACATGTACAGAAACAATGGAGGTGTGCATTTCCAGGACTTCCAAGCTATCAACGATTTGTCGAATGGATGCCATCAGTTCTCATCCCTCTATGTGCATACTTGAAGCATTGTTTTGACAAATGTACTGGTATCGGTTTTGCAGACTCAACCAGCTTGAAGGTCTGCCATAATCGTCGAATTTCAAGGAATAAGGTGTTTAAGGATTTTGCTGCTAGAGGTAAGACTTCCGTCGATTGGTTCTTTGGGTTTAAGTTGCACATTGTAGTTAACGAACTCGGTGAAATCCTAAATGTGATTTTGACCCCTGGTAATATTGATGACCGCAAACCCATTCCTGATTTACTCAAAGATTTGTTTGGCAAAATCTTTGCAGATCGGGGTTATGTCTCGAAACAGCTAGCTGACAAACTTTATTCTTTGAATTCGGAATTGAATTTTTTGCGAAACCACGTCGCAATATGAAAAATAAGTTGATGCCCCTTCATGACAAACTGTTGTCACGTAAGCGTTCAATCATTGAGACAATTAACGACCAACTCAAGAACATTTCTCAGATCGAACATTCTAGGCATCGAAGTCCTGTTAATTTCTGTGTTAATGTTCTGTGTGGATTAATTGCTTATTCTCACCAACCGAAGAAGTCTAGCCTTCAAATGGACTGGATCTTATCTCAATCTGCTTAACCCGAACTCAGGTTACTAACGATATTTTAGTTTCTTTGTACTACTCAGCTTGATTTTTTTGATGTGTAACACTTTCGGGTGCGGAATGTAAGATGTAAATGATTAGACTCTATATGTGAAAGAGAAAATTTCAGTCCACTAATTGCGATGACTTATTTTAACGTGAGTCTCCAACGGAAGCGCACGTTATTTTAATTGAATATGACGACTTGCTCGTCGCCAGGGGTAAAACTGAAGCTAGCGTGCCCCTTGCCAAGGGGGCACGCTAGCACGGGTGAGGTACTTTGGTTATTGGTAATTGAGCAGACTTGATATTACCTTTTACTTTTTAGACGCGAAATTTCAAGTCTTTATTCGTCGTCGAAATCATCTTCGTCGTCTTCCTCTTCTTCCTCATAATCGTCGTCGTCTACTACTTCGTCAGCAATTAATTCATCTTCTTCATCTAGAATAGACCTTTCCGCACGTCTGCTGCCAAAGCCAGATTCCCCGAGAGTAGGAGAATCTAAATTATAGGTGCGAGCTGTGCGATCGTCTAAGACCATATCTAGGGGATCATCAACTTCATCTAACACACTACTGGTAATTTCAGCAGCATAATCATCGATCGCTCCTGGTTCTTCATAGGTATTGTATCCAGTACCAGCCGGAATCAATCGCCCGATAATCACGTTTTCCTTTAATCCGCGCAGCCAGTCAGATTTACCTTCGATAGCCGCTTCGGTGAGTACCCGTGTTGTCTCTTGGAAGGACGCGGCGGAAATAAAGCTGTCGGTGTTCAACGATGCTTTAGTGATCCCCAACAATACTGGGGTATACTGTGCCCTAGCACCACCTGTAATTGCCATAGCTTCGTTCACCTGCTCAACTTGGCGCAGTTCCACCAATTCGCCGGGAAGCATTGTGGTGTCACCACCATCATCAATCCTGACTTTGTTGGTCATCTGGCGAACAATCACTTCAATATGCTTATCGGAAATATCAATCCCTTGAGACTGGTACACCATTTGCACTTCATTCACCAAGAATGTCTGTACCTTCTGTAAAGCAAGGCTAGCACAAGCATAGATTCCATCTTCGGAACCCAGGCTAAAGAAGATTTCCAAAATTTCGTGGGGATTAGATGGGCCATCAGTTAACGGTTGTCCCGCTAATACCATTGAGCCATCTGGCACAATCAAGTTTTGTCCTGGCCCCAGAGGATAATCTGTCACCACGCCATTTGATTCTACGACCTTAATAGCGATCGCTTCATCACCATCACCGTAAACTACCTTAACTTCTCCGCCCCGCCGACATAAGATGCACGCTTCTTTCGGTTTACGAGCTTCAAGTAGTTCCTCAATCCGGGGCAAACCTTGAATGATATCTCCGGTTTTGGCGCGTTCAAACACCAGCAACACCAAGTTATCACCCCGTTGCACCAAATCGCCGTCTTCTATCTGCAAAACAGCACCAGGGCTGACTCGATAAGGGCGACCGATACGGGTAGTAATAACGAAGTTTTTAGTACTCAGAGCTGATTCCCCACCAGATGCAGCAGCAGCACTTTTAACATCCACTACTTGCCCTGATTCTGGGGCAAAAACTCCGGGAGCAACTTCTGTACCTTCTACTAGCAAGTCACCCACTTTTACCTTGGGCTGAGTACTAGTATTAATGGTGAGCCTGTCAACGTCACGCAACACCAAACAGCGACGCACGTTTTCGGTTCCTTTTTGGACACCCCGCACTTCCCCCCCTTCTTTACACAAGATTTGGGTACGTGCGACTACAGAACCTGGGGCGATGGTTAGCCCATCGTGTACCTCAAGTGTCGTCTGGGTGCTACCTTGGGTGGCATCGGCGGTAATGTCTCGACGAATTACCAAAGATTCCAAAATTACTAGTTGTAAACGTTGAACTTCTGGGTCTTCAGTATCCTCTACTAATTCAATATCTGCTGCCAGGGGTGAAGCATTATGGTCTTGTTCCCCTTCTTGCTCAATTTCCAGCACTAGCTGGGTTCGCAGCAGTTCCACACCTTCAACAGATTTGACGCGTTCTGAATCTTTATAAGGTAGTCGCTGCACCGCTCTTAATTGAATCGATCGCCCGGTTTGTTGACTTACCGATGTCGTTGATGGCACATCTGGATTATCTGGTACGGCAAACTCAACTACTGGACGACTCAACAGGGCTGGCCCTTCTGGTGTCTCGACATACTGGATATAACGCAATTCCGTGGCGACGTTGCCTTGGAATTCCTCACCTGGTTGGATAAAGGTGTTATCTCGCCCGATAACTGATTCGGGATCGTCCACCATCAGCAGTTCCCCTGGCTTCACCACAACTTCCCGCAGGATGTCATTTTTCTGGGTCACTTCTACCACACCACTGTTTTGGCAGAAGATATCTTTCACGACTTCGGTGCCAGCTTCGACAAACTGACCGTCTTCCACCAACAGTAAGGAGATATCTTTATTAACTTCGTGGCTTTCTTCAGGAATCCACAATAAGGTACCGCCCTGCACGACTTCATAACCCAGCTTGGCTTTACCTTTTTTCTGGACTTCGACACCCGCGAATTTCAGAAATCCACCAGTGGTTGTGCGATAGCGGTCATCAATTAACTCAGCTACTACTTGACCATTTTGCACTTTTGTACCTGGTGTAGCCCGAAGGTTAAATACCTGGTTGTTGCCCGTGGAGACTAAGTAGTTATTGCGACCTTGGGAACTTTGAACTGTCACGGTTGCCTGGTCTAAGACCACAGAAGCGGTGATAATCTCAATTTCCCTGGTACTCTTACCTGGAGTAGCTTCTGGCAAGCGCACCACACCGCCGTGCAAACTGGCTAACTTAGTTTCTGCTAAAACTCCATTAGAAGCGATCGCATCACCATTTTTCACCACCAATTCTGCACCGGGCGGTAAGTTGTAAACTTCCCCAGACAAAATCCAAATCAAGCCACCGCGTGCGGCTGTGGTTGTGGTATTGCCCTGACGGTCAGTTTTTTGTTCTGGAACAACTTCGGCAAATTGCACTTCCCCTGCTAAGTCAGAGGCTACATCTTTAACTGCTTTTTCTGTATTAGTCCGAGTTGTGCGTCCACCAAGGGCAACCTCTGCCAACAACTGACCTTGTTTTACCTTATTTCCATCAAATACATATAGTGTTGAACCTTGGGTAAGATGAACCTCTTGGTTCTCTGGAGTAACATCACCTACTTTTGTTGGCTCCAAAAGCATGATGCCATTAGCCTCAACATAGAGGGCATCTTCCCCGTGGCGGGTACGATATGTTCTGGTTTTCAGTTTACGGGGAAGTTTGACAGTCCCATCAATTTTAGAACGAACTTGTTGCGCCACTTCCCCAGTAAACACCCCACCCGTGTGGAATGTCCGCATGGTTAGCTGAGTACCAGGTTCACCGATACTTTGAGCAGCAATAATCCCCACAGCTTCGCCCAAGTCCACCATCTTGGCGTGGGCTAAACTCCAGCCGTAGCAGTGTTGACAGACAGAACGTGCGGCTTCACAAGTTAGGGGCGATCGCACCACAACTTCTCCCACCCCAGACTTTTCAATTTTCTTTGCCAACTCCTCAGGAATTGGGGTATTACGTGCTGCAATCACTTCTTTTGTCACCGGATGCACCACATCTTCGCCAATTACCCTTCCCATCAAGCGGGTTGCTAGAGGAATCAAGGTTTTAGCACCTTCTGTCATTGGTCGAATGCTAAGACCTCTAGTGGTGCCGCAGTCAAATTCCCGAATAATTACATCCTGGGATACGTCCACCAATCGGCGGGTGAGATAACCAGAGTCAGCCGTCCGCAAGGCAGTATCCACCAATCCTTTTCTGGCACCGTAAGACGAAATAATGTATTCCGTCACTGTCAGTCCTTCACGGAAGTTAGTTTTGATGGGTAAATCGATAATTTCCCCTTGAGGATCTGCCATCAGTCCCCGCATCCCCACCAATTGCCGCACTTGTGAGATGTTACCCCGTGCACCGGAGAATGCCATCATATATACGGAGTTCAGGGGATTAGTCTTCTTGAAGTGAACAACTACTTCATCTTTCAAAGCTTCACTAGTACCGTTCCAGGTATCGATTACCTTTTGGAAGCGTTCTACTTCCGTAATTTCTCCTCGTTGGTAACGGGTTTCAGTAGCCCGAATTTCTTCTTCGGCTGCTTCTAAGAGCAATCGCTTAGTTGGTGGCACCATCAAGTCATCTACACTGATGGAAACTCCTGCTTTGGTAGCGTAGCGAAATCCCAAATCTTTTAGTTTGTCTGCCATTACTGCGGTTCGCGCCGTACCATAATGCGTAAAGGCCCAAGAAATTAAATTTCTCAGCTGACCTTTATCAACCACCCGATTGCGAAAAATCATTTTTTCGTTAGTCATTAGTCATTAATCCTAAGTCATTAGTCCTGAGTTATTGGGCATTGAGCATTGGGCATTGGTAATTTTTTCCATGCGCTATGCCCCATGCCCTATTCCCTAACTTGCTAGTGCTTCCTGAATAGCATTATTGTAAATAACGCGACCAGGAGTTGTGTATATATACTGAGATAGTACATTGCCTTTAGCGTCTTGTCTGACTCGACGGAACTTATAGAGTAATGTGCGGGTACCATCCTCGTTTTCCGTCACTTTCACGGGTTCCGTATCCGCTTGGTCTGATTCTATTTCACCGTCAAACCGCACGTAGATATAGGCGTGCAAGTCAATTTGCTCTTGCTGGAAAGCCATAATTACATCCTCTAGCGAAGAAAAGTACTTTCCTGCGCCTTTTGTCGCACCCGGATTTTCTGCTGTTAAGTAATAGGCTCCCAATACCATGTCTTGGCTGGGCGTGATAATCGGTTTACCCGTGGCTGGTGACAAAATATTGTTAGAAGCCAACATTAACAACCGCGCTTCAGCCTGACTTTCTAACGACAGCGGGACATGTACTGCCATTTGGTCGCCGTCAAAGTCGGCATTAAAGGCTGGACACACGAGAGGATGAAGTTGAATCGCTCTACCTTCTACTAAAATTGGTTCAAAAGACTGAATCCCCAAGCGGTGCAATGTTGGTGCCCGATTTAGCATCACTGGGTGTCCTTCAATCACCTCTTCCAGCACATCCCAAACACTGGGATCATTGCGGGATATCAGCTTTTTTGCAGCTTTGATGTTATTTACCATACCGCTACGAATCAAGCGGTTAATCACAAATGGTTGAAATAGCTCAATTGCCATTTCTCTAGGCAAACCGCACTGGTGAATTTTCAGCTTTGGCCCGACCACAATTACTGAACGTCCAGAGTAGTCAACCCGTTTACCTAACAAGTTTTGTCGGAAACGTCCTTGCTTACCTTCAATAATGTCGGACAAAGATTTCAGTGGTCGGTTATTTGCCCCTACCACAGTGCGTCCCCGCCGACCATTGTCAATCAAAGCATCCACTGCTTCTTGCAGCATCCGCTTTTCGTTCCGCACAATAATCTCTGGTGCCAAAATTTCTTGCAAGCGTGCCAAACGATTGTTGCGGTTAATTACCCGCCGATACAAATCATTTAAATCGCTGGTGGCAAACCGTCCGCCATCTAGCTGCACCATTGGGCGCAAGTCAGGGGGAATTACGGGAATAACTGCCATTACCATCCACTCTGGTTTGGAACCAGTAGCGATGAAGTTGTCAATCACGCGCAGTCGCTTAATTAGCTTGGCCCGCTTTTGTCCCTTGGCGTTGCCAATTTCTTCCCGTAGGCTTTCCGCTTCTTGTTCTAAATTAATATCGGCAAGTAAGCGCAACAGTGCTTCAGCACCAATACCTACCTCTACGCCTTGCAGCACAGAATCTTCGCTATAAATTTGGTCTTCTATTTCCAACCACTGGTCTTCACTTAGTAGCTGTTTGTAAGTTAAAGTTTCGGCATTACCTGGACTCAGGACAACATAAGAGTTGAAATAAACAATCTGCTCGACATCCCGCAAAGGCATATCCAACAGAATGGAAATATAGCTAGGAATGCCTTTGAGATACCAGACGTGAGCTACTGGTGCGGCGAGTTTGATATAGCCCATACGGTGGCGACGCACCCGTGACTCGGTGACTTCTACCCCACAGCGCTCACAGACAATACCTCTATGACGGACTCTTTTATACTTGCCACAATGGCATTCCCAATCTTTTGCGGGACCAAAGATCCGCTCACAAAAAAGCCCGTCCATCTCTGGCTTGAGAGTTCGGTAGTTAATCGTCTCTGGCTTGGTAACTTCACCGACTACCTGACCATTGGGCAATGTTCTTTCGCCCCACTGACGAATGCGTTCAGGGGAAGCCAAGCCGATTTTTACGTAGTCAAACTGATTAGTTTGGGCAGGTCTCATACTTAAGTGCTGAGTTATGAGTTTTGAGTTTTGAGTATATTTAGTTTTAAGTTAGGAGTTAGGAGTTAGGAATTGTTAACTCCTAACTTCTCACTCCTCACTCCTCACTATTTATTCGTCATCTTCCAGCGATTCGCGGGAGAGAGATTCGTATGTAGGTCGAGGAGGTGTGCGACGGGCTGATTGGTCTGCCATCAAATCGACTTCCACATCTAGGGAACTTCCGTCTGCTTGGGTTTCTACCTTGTGTACGGCAATATCTAATCCCAATGATTGCAACTCGCGCATTAGGACTTTAAAGGATTCTGGCGTTCCAGGGCGAGGAATTGCCTTACCTTTAACGATCGCATTTAACGCTTCATTCCGTCCTTGCATATCGTCAGATTTAACTGTGAGCAATTCCTGTAAGGTGTAAGCGGCACCAAAGGCTTCCAATGCCCACACTTCCATTTCCCCAAACCTCTGACCACCTTGTTGTGCTTTACCACCCAAGGGTTGCTGAGTCACTAGGGAGTATGGGCCTGTAGAACGGGCGTGGATCTTATCATCCACCAAATGCACCAGTTTCAGCATGTAAGCCACACCGATAGTAATTGCTCGGTCAAAGGGTTCACCTGTACGACCGTCATACACCATGATTTTGCCTGGGTTATCTGGGTTATATACCCAGTCTTTCCCTGTTTCGTCCCGTGCTTCTTGCAATTTGCCATGCACGATTCGGCGAGATGACTCTTCACCGTACATTTCATCAAAGGGAGTAATCTTAAATCGTACTCCCAAGGTCTGACCAGCCCAACCCAACAGACATTCAAATACTTGTCCGACGTTCATCCGACTGGGTACACCCAAGGGGTTAAGTACAATGTCCACTGGTGAACCATCGGGCAAATAAGGCATATCTTCTGCTGGTAATATCCGAGAAATAATCCCTTTATTACCGTGGCGGCCTGCCATTTTGTCCCCAACTTGGATTTTGCGTTTTTGGGCAACATACACTCGGACTACCATATTGGCTCCCGGTGGTAGTTCATCGCCTTGTTCACGAGTAAACAAGCGCACATCAACTACGCGACCTTTCTCACCGTTTGGCACTCGCAGGGAATTATCCCGCACATCCCGCGCTTTCTCACCGAATATAGCCCGCAACAGTTTTTCTTCTGGCGGTTGGTCAGATTCACCTTTTGGTGTGACTTTTCCGACCAAGATATCACCAGCTTCTACCCACGCCCCAATCCGAATAATTCCCTGTTCATCCAACTGACGCAAGGCATCTTCCCCGACGTTGGGAATTTCTCTGGTGATTTCTTCTGGCCCCAGTTTGGTTTGTCTGGCTTCAATTTCATATTTTTCAATGTGAATTGAGGTGTAAACATCATCCTGCACCAGTCTTTCAGAGATTAAAATCGCGTCTTCGTAGTTGTAGCCTTCCCAAGGCATATAGGCAACGACGATATTTTGTCCTAGTGCTAATTCTCCGCCTTCGGTGGATGAGCCATCAGCCAATACCTGACCAGCAACAACCCGTTCACCAATGCGGACGAGAGGTTTCTGATTTAAACAGGTGTCTTGGTTGGAACGTTGGTACTTGGAAAGGGTGTACTTAATTTCTGGGGTATTAGGTTTAGGACGGACGCGAATTTCTGTAGCATCCACATAAGTGACATCGCCATCAGTACGCGATACAACCACCATCCCGGAGTCTCTTGCTCCTTGCGCTTCCAAACCTGTACCCACCAGAGGACGTTCTGGCTTGAGTAGGGGGACTGCTTGCCGTTGCATGTTCGATCCCATCAGCGCTCGGTTAGCGTCATCATGCTCCAAGAAAGGAATCATGCTGGTTGCTACCGACACAATCTGTACGGGAGATACTGCTACGTAGTCAACCTGTTCTGGTGTTGTGGTGGAAAATTCTTGGCGATAGCGGACTGGCACTTGTGGTCCAATAATGTGCCCTGTTTCATCTACAGGAATATCTCCAGGAGCAACCCGCAGGTCATCTTCTTCATCGGCTGTCATGTAGGCTGGAGGCAGATCAAATCTTACTCGCCCATTTTCTACAGGTCTAAATGGTGTTTCTAAGAAGCCATACAGGTTAACCCGCGCATGGGTTGCCAAGGAGCCAATCAATCCGGCGTTGGGGCCTTCTGGTGTCTCAATCGGGCAAATGCGTCCATAGTGACTAGGATGTATATCTCGCACAGCAAACCCAGCGCGTTCGCGGGTTAAACCACCAGGACCAAGGGCACTCAGACGGCGTTTGTGGGTCAGTTCTGCTAGGGGATTGGTTTGATCCATGAACTGACTTAACTGGCTGGAACCAAAGAATTCTTTAATTGCTGCTACCAATGGTTTGGGGTTCACCAAGGAAGCAGGAGTCAGCACTTCGGCATCAGATACTGTCATCCGTTCCCGAATTATTCTTTCTAGGCGGTTTAAGCCCACCCGCACTTGGTTTTGCAGCAATTCCCCGACGCTTCTTACCCGCCGATTACCTAAGTGGTCAATGTCGTCGATATTACCAATGTCATATTCTAGGTTGATTAGGTAATCCACGGCTGCCAAGATATCGCCAGCAGTCAACACGCGCATTGTGTCTGGGACAGAAAGACGCAATTTTTTGTTGAGCTTGTAACGTCCGACGCGGCCAAGGTCATAACGTTTCGGGTCAAAGAAACGGGAGTCTAGGAGTTGTTGTCCACCTAAGACTGTGGGTGGTTCACCAGGACGCAGTTTCCGATATAACTCCATTAGGGCTTCTTCTTCAGAGAATTGCCCTTCTTTTTCGATGGTTTTTTGGAAATATTCTGGGTGGCGTAAGGCGTCAAAGATTTCGTTGTCTGATAACCCTAAAGCTTTTAGGAGTACCTGCGCTGAGAGTTTGCGGGTTTTGTCGATGCGTACCCATACCAAATCGTTACGGTCTGTTTCAAATTTCAGCCATGCTCCCCGGTTGGGAATTAAGCTAGCCGAATAAGTACGTCGCCCGTTTTTGTCGATTTCTGATTTGTAATAGACCCCTGGCGATCGCACTATTTGGTTGACAATTACCCGCTCAGCTCCGTTAATAATAAACGTGCCGCGATCGGTCATCAAAGGCAAATCCCCAATGAATACCTCTTGCTCTTTGATTTCCCCGGTTTCTTTATTAATTAGACGTGTGGGAACATACATTTGGACAGCATAAGTACTATCCCGCCGTTTGGCTTCTTCGACGCTGTACTTTGGCTCCTTGAGTTTGTAGTTATGACCCAAAAAGTGCAGTTCTAATTTCCCCGTATAATCTGTAATAGGACTAAAGGAGTTAAGTTCTTCTATCAGCCCTTCTTCTAAAAACCAGCGAAAGCTTGACCGCTGGATTTCAATCAAGTCGGGTAACAGAAAGGCGGGTTCCATATATGTTTCTTTAGTCATGCCTCTACCTTTGTCAACCTGGTTAAATTTTCCCTTGGACACTGCTGTTTGACGCTTCCCACTCCTAGCCAGTGCCCTTGGCTGTTTGGGAACTTTTTCTTACACACTGTGATTTACATCTGTGGGCAAACGCAGCGATTAAATCTGGCTGGAATGAGCAATTTTCACAAGGAAAATTGCCCTTAATAGGGACTAAGTAATGGGTACTGGGTACTGAGCATTCGGGGAGTATGGTAAAAGTTGCTGAAAGTGTTTACCCTCTGCATCTCATGCCCAATGGAGTCATTCGCTTTTCCTGTCAAACACGCTATGCGTAGCTTGCTTAAGAGTAGGGGCAAAAGTCGGCAAAGCCGCCCAACAGGCTGGCTCCCCAATGCCCATTTCAAATAGAATATCCAGTTAAAATATTCCTGAATTTGATTTACTTTTTTCACTTCCCCTCCAAAAAGCGCGTTAATTCGCTGACGCGGCTCAACACAGTGTGTTTTAAATCCACCCCACTGTTGATACTCTCAGTGATATTTTAGATATCCTAAGAATGAGGGAATGATCCGCACCTTGTCGATTTTGAATCAGAATCACTTCATTTTGCTGGATTGTACTCACAAGGCAATTTTTGTTTAACGATTTTGAATAGGTTCAATACAAACTAAACCGATGTTGTGCAAAAGTCTAGCTCAATTTAGGTTGGCACAGTTAGTCATGTGTGGAGAGCATCCGCTTGTAGAGATTTTGAGGATGGCCAAGCCATAACAGCATGGAAAATTAGGATGAGAAGTTTTATGTTCTTTCCTTTATCATTATGGCGCAAGTAAAATGTTTTTGAGGGAATAATATTAGCATATTTTTGTCCCCCTATAGGTTTATTTTTTTTACACAACTTAACAAAAGATACTAGAACACACTTGATATTGACAACCCGAATAATTCACAGGCATTTTGGGTGGTTTGATGGGCGATCGCTTCTACTGTTTCCTGACGCAGTTTAGCTACTTGCTCGGCGACGTAAAGTACGTAGGCAGGCTCGTTGCGCCTCTCGCCCCGTTTCGGAACGGGAGCGAGAAATGGGCAGTCTGTTTCAATCAGTAGGCGATCGCTACTTACCATTGCAGCTGAGGATTGGATTGCTTTGGCATTTTTGAACGTTACCGTACCGCTAAAGCTTATATAAAAGCCTAAATCGAGAAACCATTGAGTTTCTTCAGGTGTTCCTCCCCAGCAATGCATCACACCTCGTACTCTTTCTCCTTTGAGTTGCCGCCATTTTTGCAACACTTCTCTGGTTGCCACGGCAGCATCACGGCAGTGGATAATCACTGGTAAGTTTAGTTCAGATGCGATCGCCAACTGAGACTCGAACACCATATACTGTTGCTCATAGTTATCAGCTTTGTAAAAATCCAGCCCCATTTCTCCAATTGCTACCACATTTGAGTCAGAACTCGCTAAAGTTTTGATTTTCTCAGCTGTCTCGCTATTCCATTTATCAGCATCTAAAGGATGTAATCCTACGGCAAAACTAATTTCGGGAAACTTTTGGGCTATAGATTGAATACTGGAAAACTCCTCCGGGTGAACACAGGAATGCACTAAACGCACTACACCTGCTTCTTGCCACCGCGATCGCACTGTTGCTAAATCCGGCTGGAAACTATCAAAGTTAAGATGTACATGAGTGTCTATCAATTGCATCTTTTGTCCTACCCTGCGGGAAGCCCTTCGGGTTCAGCAGTCGTTCATGGGGGAAACTCCCAAGACCGCGCTACTTCACCGCTGGCGCGTCTATGTTGTTTGTCCTTGATCATTTGTCGTTTGTTTTCTTACTAATGACTAAGGACAAATGACCAATGACTACTCAGCTGTTTGTGTGAGGGGTTTTAGTCTGTGAGCCAATCTTGACTTTTTCCTTGCCCCATTGTTTGGGTGAAGAACACCGCGTTTGATCGCCTTATCAATTTTGCCGTAAGCCTCGGATAACCGAGCCTGCGCTTCTTGTTTTAATTCTGGGGTAGGATTAGCTGTATAAGCAGCTACAGCATTGAGGTATTTCTTCATCAGCGTCTTGACTGCTGATTTGTAAGCTTTATTACGCAGTCGGTTACGTTCTGCGATTTGGGCACGCTTGAGAGCAGACTTTGTATTCGCCACAGTCAATTCCAAAAATACGATTATTAATTATGTACACACACTACTAGACTTACTAATATAGCATCCAAATTGCCAATGTTATAATTTCCTAAAAAAATTATAGAATTAGGTATTGGGCTGGGCATGAATGAAGATCAATATTAGTATTAGTTCCATAGTCTCTACTCGCTAATTCAGTATTTCGTCAATTGAGGAAATGCGTTAAAATAAAATTCATCTAAATAACTGTCACCCTAACTCATCACAACCTGATTAAGCAATGTGATTGTCAATAAATATAATTTGTCCGTAAACCAGATGTATTATTTAGAGACAGGAACTGTAAAGAGCTAAATTCCAGGGATTCTCAAGTCAAGTATAGAACCGATATAATATCGTACCTGTACACACATTAACTAGTAAAAGTTAGGGAAATAAGTAAAAATTATACTCAGACCCGAACCTCTGTAAATTCAGGGGATTAGATGTGTAAACATACCATTTGCACCCCCGAAGGATTGAGGGAAAGGGTGTAAGGGGAGTGGGAAATGGCACACCTGCTTCCTGCCGCTAGCCAGTCAAGGCTTGTCGGATTGAGCAATAATTAAGTTGCCTTCTCAAGCAAACTATACGCTGGTAGCCTTGAGAGTATCAAAAAAATCCAGGTTAAGCTAGAGAAGAGAATTAGAGTCAGCTTGCACACCCCAGTGGGTCAAGAGCAATACTAAATCTCAGGTGGCAATATTATAATTTTGGCATTGTCCTTACTCCATGCTGCGAATTATTACTCAGCAGGCAGACGTTAGAGCAGAACTACAACGGATCTGCGATCGCACCCATGACGAACAGGTACTTCACAAAGAAGCAACGGTGCGGGAAATTTTGCAAGCAGTGAAGCGCCAAGGCGACAAAGCTGTATTGCATTACACGGCCGAATTTGACAAACAAACCCTCAAAGCAGAAGAACTCCGAGTTACAGGCTCGGAACTGGATGCAGCCTATCAGCAGGTATCAAAGGAGTTATTGGGTGCAGTTCGGCTAGCTTGCCGCCAAATTGAAGCGTTTCACCGTCAGCGAGTACCAAAAAGCTGGGTACACTTTGGTGACGATGAAGTAGTACTGGGCAAACGCTACACCCCTGTAGACCGAGCCGGCTTGTATGTGCCTGGTGGTCGTGCCGCCTATCCCAGTACAGTGCTAATGAATGCAATTCCGGCAAAGGTAGCTGCTGTACCCCACGTGGTGATGGTAACACCACCAGGCCCAGGGGGTGCTATTAACCCAGCAGTCTTGGTAGCTGCCCAAGAAGCAGGGGTGCAAGAAATTTATCGCATTGGGGGCGCACAAGCGATCGCCGCTTTAGCCTATGGTACAGAAACAATTCCGAAAGTGAATGTGATTACTGGACCTGGTAACATTTATGTCACCCTAGCGAAAAAACTTGTCTACGGCACCGTTGGTATTGATTCTTTGGCAGGACCGAGCGAAGTGCTGGTAATTGCCGATGAAACTGCAAATCCAGTGCATGTAGCTGCTGACTTGCTAGCCCAAGCCGAACACGATCCAATGGCGGCAGCGATTTTGCTGACCACAGATGCTGCTTTGGCGAAAAACGTCCAATTAGCCTTGGAAAGACAGCTAGTGGATCACCCACGGCGAATAGATACAGAAAAAGCGATCGCTCACTACGGCTTGATTATTCTTGTGGAATCGCTCGAAGCAGCAGCAGAACTCTCAAATGAATTTGCCCCTGAACATCTGGAATTAGAAATCAAAGACCCTTGGGCACTCCTACCACAGATTCGCCACGCTGGGGCAATCTTTTTGGGGTACTCAACACCAGAAGCTGTAGGAGACTATTTGGCAGGTCCTAACCATACCTTGCCAACTTCTGGTGCTGCCCGCTATGCTTCGGCATTGGGGGTTGAAACTTTCCTCAAACACTCCAGTATTATTCAATACTCCCAAACCGCACTGCAAAATGTGGCTGGTGCTATTGATGTTCTAGCAACAGCAGAAGGCTTACCTTCTCATGCTGATTCAGTACGGCGCCGAATTCAGCAAGAAGAGTGATTTGGAATGCTTAATTTTTTCTTATAAGGGACTTCCAGTTAAAAAAACATCCCATCCCTGCGGGACGCTCCGCGAACGTAGGGTAGTACAGTTGTCATTGGTGTCAACTTAAGCTGAAACTTTTTTAAAACCTCCTTTCCAGCCTTTGGTTGGAAATGCTCTTTCATTGCGGCTCTGCCGCAAGTCTTGAGGCGGAGCCTCCTAGTAGGCATTCCCAGCCAGAGGCTGGAAACGAGGCAAACGAGGCAATAAATGTTAACTGATAACTATTGACTGTTAACTAGACCTCTTGCATAAATCTAAAATAAGAACCCCAAAGAGCCAAAGCATCGGGGACGGGTTGGGGGTGGGATATTAGGGACTTTTGCAAGAGGTCTACTGATTTAACTAGGGTAAGCTACGCTAACGCACGCCATTTGCTATCCTGATCTTCATCTGACCTTTAAACGTGCACAAGTCGGGCATTGCCGACAGTAGTTTCTGGGAGAGGGTTTTCCTGTTCCACAAACTCGTGAAAAGCTTCTCCAGACCAGTTGCTACAATGCACCACGATGAAACTGACATATAGCACAGCCTCAAACATATAAACTAATTGGCAAATAAAAAATTGGTTTAGTGTCGTTGCCGACGAATTTTGCTAGATACTTATGTAAGGGGTCTACTCTTTAGGAGACGAGAGCGGTGCTAAAGAATATTTTGGTAGCTCTAGACGGTTCGGAAGTTACAGAACGAGTAATTCAGACTTTAGATAATTTGGCGTTGTCAAAAGATGCCAAGGTTATTCTCTGTCATGTGTTTCCCACACCGGAGTCAGAGATGGAGCTACCTGCTGATCGTCCTCAGTCAGAGTCCCCAACATTTTCTTATTTTCATATTGAAAAACAGCTGCAATCATATCAGGAAAAATTATCAGTCAGAAGTGAGTTAGAGTTAGTAACTGGCGATCCCGCTGAAGAGATTATTCGTCTTGCCAATATTTATAAAACTGACTTGATCGTAATTGGCAGTCGGGGCTTGATGGGGATGAAACGAATTGTTCAGGGTTCTGTTAGCAGTCAAGTTGTAGAAGAGGCTAATTGTTCGGTGTTAGTCGTCAAACCAAAGTAAAAATTCGCAACGAGAAGCAATGACTATAACTACCTCAAAACTAACCTTTGAGGAATACCTGAAATATGATGATGGTACCGATATCCGCTACGAATTGGTTAATGGAGAACTAATTCCCATGAGTCTAGGGAGTGGGCAACATGGCGCGGTAACAGATTTCTCAATGTTTGTTTCCGAGCAGAAATTCTCCGGCTAAATTTGGATTGGACTTTTAAACAAATGGTTATCGGTGTTCGTTCCCCCCGGGCTGGCAGATGGGATACATCGAGAATTCCAGATGTAGTTGTGATTCCATTGCCTCAGTGGCGAGAATTGAGAAAGCGAGAAGCAGTTATTGAACTCAACGAACCACCCCCATTGTTAGTGGTGGAAGTCGTCAGTGAGTCAACAAAGATTGTAAATTATCGAGCCAAGCGAGTTGAGTATAACGTTTTAAATATTCCAGAGTATTGGATTGTCGATCCATTAACGAACAAAGTGACTGTTTTCACATTGATTGAAGAATTATACAAGCCAGTAGAGTTTTTTGGTACTCAATGCATTCAATTTCAAACTTTTGCGGAGTTAGAATTAACAGTTGAACAAGTCTTAACAGCCGACAATTAACGGTAAAAATTCTTGTAGGTATTATTTCTGCTTTATAAACTGGGGACTGAGGACGCAAAGAATAACCAATGCCCAATCCTCAATCCCCGATCCTTTTACCGCTCTTGAGTTGCCAAAAACTGACGCAAACTTAACAAACTCAGCGTTTGACCCAAATTCAAGGGCAAAATTGAAACTCCTTCCAAGCGAGATTGTACCCAACCTTCTCCCCAGTACCATTCGTGGAACCCGTCAATCCCTCCGCTCAGTACCAAGCGGAGGCAGTTGGATTTGACAACGTTTACTTGATGATGAATCGGGACTGGCCCAGTCCAGGTTGTAAACTGGAATCCGGGAAGCAGTTCTTCTGGCATTCCTGGCGCAAAACGTTGCCCTAAAAACCATTTTTTTAGTTGCACGGGATGCAGCAGACTGTCACGAATTGCATCTGTTGATGCTTCGATTTCAATCCGCAGTTGGCTTTGTTGAAAATTACCCAGCATTTTTCTCGGATTACCTAAAGATAAGACATCGCTATTTCTAATATTGCAAATACAATCACTGATTATGACTAGGTGACTTTTCTCGCAGCAGAGAACTTAGAATAGAAAAAGTGAACTTGTTAAGAAATGTAAGGTTATTCATGGCGGATCAGTTAATTCGTGCAACAGCAGCCGAAGGTGGAATTCGTGCCGTAGGTGCGATCACCACACGTTTAACAGAAGAAGCACGGGGGCGCCACAAGCTTTCTTATGTGGCAACGGCAGCACTGGGTCGAACTATGGCGGCGGGCTTGTTAATGGCTTCTAGTATGAAGCGAACTGGATCGAGGGTGAATGTCCGCGTTAAGGGCGATGGGCCTTTGGGTGGCATATTAGTAGATGCAGGCTTAGATGGTACGGTACGCGGATATGTTGGGAATTCATCTGTAGAATTGCCTCCCAACCCCAAAGGTAAATTAGATGTTGGTGGTGCTGTGGGTGGCGGCTACCTCTACGTTGTGCGAGATATCGGTCATGGTTATCCTTACTCTAGTACGGTAGAACTAGTTTCTGGGGAAATTGGTGATGATGTAGCTCATTATCTGGTGAATTCGGAACAAACACCTTCGGCTTTAGTTTTAGGTGTGTTCGTGGGAGCAGGAGGAGTAACTGCTGCTGGAGGATTACTGGTACAAATATTGCCCAAAGCCGCCAGAGACGAAGCTTTAGTAGAAACGTTGGAATCACGGGTTGCTGGTCTAGCAGGATTTACGCCATTGTTGCAAGCTGGGAAGACGTTACCTGAAATCTTTAATGACTTATTGGGAGATATGGGGTTGGAAATCTTTTCCGAACGCCAAATGTTGCGCTTCCACTGTGGTTGCTCTTTCGATCGCGTTTTGGGGGCACTGAAGATTTTGGGAGAAGCTGAACTGCAAGATATGATTCTTAAAGATAATGGTGCTGAAGCAACTTGCGACTTTTGTGGCAACGTGTACCAGGCAAGTAGCGATCAGTTAGCTCAACTAATTTCCGATTTGCAAGCCGAATCTGCTGTTTGAGGATAAAGTATAAAATAGCACTGATTTTTGAGATTGATAATGGTACTCTGTGGAGAGAGATAATCAAAAAAGTAGCTTTTTAATGACGAGAAAGTTACTATGTCAACAATGGAATTATCAACCTAAAACAGAGCGCTATTCAATTATTTTGGTGTGAGAGATGACAGAGCGGGATATTCCAGACAGTTGGTCAAGAGCCAGTGGAAGAGAGCCAGATCAAAGCAAAAGATTATCCCGAACAGAACAATTCGGTGAAACTCAGCCATTTGATGTCCCAGCTACTGGTTCTACCTCAAAGTCAGTGAAGCGGCGAAAAAAAAACCATACGAAAGGATTACCTATAAATAGTCATTCAGAAGAAACTGCCCAACTCAATAGTACTTCTGGAAAATGGCCACGCTGGATGAAAAGCTGGACATTGTGGCTAGTACTACTAATGTTGATTCCCGGCAGTGTAGGATTCTTGGCAATGGCAATGCTGCTAAAGTTGCCAGCTGCCCCTAATTGCCCATCGATTTTCTGGCCGCTAGCTAGTGCTTCTGTGCGGTTACATTGCGCTCAGTTAGCGGCTTCTAAGCAAACAGTGAACGACCTATTACAAGCGATCGCTCTGGTGAAGCAACTACCACAAAATCACCCGTTGCATGGAGAAATCGATCGTTTTATCGAAGAATGGTCGCGGGATATTTTGAAGCTAGCCGATCAAAGTTTCCAAACTGGGAATTTAGAGGAAGCGATCGCTACTGCTCAGAAAATACCCGAAGATCTAGCAGCTTATAAATTAGTCAATGAACAAGTTGACAAATGGCAGTCGATTTGGTCAAAGGCTGAAGCCACATACAACGGTGCGATCGCCGAAGTAAAAGAACGGCGCTGGCAATCAGCATTCATGTTATCCGCTAAAATGCTGCGTGTAGACAATCAATACTGGGCGGGTACTAAATACGACCAATTGAATCGTCTAATTGCCACAGCACGAGAAGATGGCGATAAGTTAGGAAAAGCCGAAAGTTTAGCAAACAGCAAAGTAGTCGATAATTTATTAGAAGCGATCAAGTTAGCCGAGTCGATTGGGCAGGAAAGTTACATTTACCAAAAAGCTCAGGAAGCGATTCCGGCATTTGGACGCAAAATGCTGGAATTGGCACAGGCGAAACTAGACAAGCAGGATGCGGATGAAGCGCTGAATATTGCTAGGCAAATACCGGAAAGTACGAAACTGCAAGGCGAAACTGATGACTTTATTGCCATAGCTGACGCGAAAAGGAGTGCTTGGATCGGTAATGTTTCTGGTTTAGAGGCAGCGATCGCCCAAGCACAACAAATTGATCCTTCCAGACCAGTGTATAACGAAGCACAGCAACTAATTGCTCGTTGGCAGTTGGAAATTGAAGATGTTGCCCATCTGGAAAAAGCGAGAATATTGGCTAGCCAGGGAACAGTCCCTAATTTAACAGCAGCGATCGCCCAAGTACAGCTTATTCCTGCTAGTAACCCTAGAGGCGCAGAAGCTAGACAAGAGATAGGTCGCTGGAATTCCCAAGTGGAGACAATTGAAGACCAACCTTACTTAGACCGTGCCGAACAGATAGCAATATTCGACGATATTAACTCCTTGCAAGCTGCGATCGCCCAGGCCAGCGAAATTCGTAGAGGTCGTGCATTATATCCAGAGGCACGGAAAAAAATTCGTACTTGGGTAGGAAAGATTGAGCGAATTCAAGACCAACCTTACTTAGATCAAGCACAAGAACTGGCCCAGAGTGGCAATCTCACCGCCGCCATTAGTACAGCTCAACAAATTGCCTCATCAGGAAGGGCGCTTTCACAAGAAGCACAAACTGCGATCAATGACTGGGAAGGGCAAATCCGCACTAGAGAAAACTGGAAAAAAGCCCAGGAAGTGGGGGCAGCTGGCACTCCAGAAGCCTTGGTTGAGGCAATACGACTGGCGGATCGAGTTTCAAACAATAGCATCTTACGTATGGATGCGAATCAGGCTATTGACCAATGGAGTCAGCAATTGTTAGAAATAGCACGCACTCAAGGTCAGTCTGATATTGCTAGAGGCATTGACATTGCCAAATCAGTTCCACGCGGTAGTGCTGCTTACAGTGCAGCGCAAGAGCAAATTAAGACTTGGCAGGAATTTCTCAATCCTCAACCTGAACCTCAGCCTTCGTCTGTGCCTGAATCTCTACCATTTCCCCGATCAACTACTATTAATGGTCAGTGATTGTCTATATAGAGCAATTTTCAAGTCAATAGACCACAGTGTGGCTACTCACTAAGCATCTCAATATCGCCGATAGTGAGCAGTATTACTAATCTTTATCCTCAGTAAGAGGTTGTTTGAAAAGTTGTAAAGTATATATACTCAAAATCTCTCTCCCAGCCTCTCCCCGAAAGGTTGAGAGGGTTTCAAACTCCATTTCCTACAAGAGAATGGGGGCGAGGAAGGGTTAGGTTTTCGAGGCTTAGATGTTACAAAAATACTTTTCAAACATCCTTTCAGACGTTAAGTTTTCTTACTGAAATAAGCACGAAGCTATGACTAGAGACAATCTAGGATTAAGCTCCTTAGCTTAACCTTAACCAAGCCTTCAATTCTTAACTGGGTTTCTGGCGAGCGGATTGCTGCCAAATAGCTTGATGATGGTTTCAGCGAATTCTTTATTATCGTAAAACTCATGCATCAAAGTAATAGGTTGGGAATAAAGTTGATCGCTGGAGAAGATCGACTTCCAATCTAGTTGAGTGTTATTAACAACTCCAATATCTTTCATCTTTTTGAGGAATTCATAAGCAATTAACCCTTGACCAATTGCAGATGGATGAATCCCATCTAAACTAAATAGTCCACCTTGTCGTAGTCGTCCAGTTGTGTCTGCGTGGTAGTATTTTGTATTAACCTGGGGATAGGCAAACTTGAATTCTTCTGGGAATTCATACTGCACTTGTCCAGCATTTCGCTTGAAGGCGATTTGTTGTAAAGCATTGGCAAGATCGACAATATGATAGCGTGGTTGCGGATACTGACTGTTCCTACTCTTGACCAGTTCTTTGATTACTTTGTTGTATGTGCGAATACAGTCATCTATGTAGAGGGCATCTTGTAGCGTCAGGTATAAGGTTCCGGTCTTTCTAACCGTATCCTCTTCAAACGGGAAATAAGTGTAGTATTTATAGTAAACTGAAGGTTTATCCTCTCCCGGCACATCAATTTCAGTAGTTGAACCTACGCCTTTTGCCAATGGCGCAATAGTTACAAGCGGTACTGTCCCAATGAAGACATTCCAATTAGGGTTGGTGTTATTTTGCATGATTCCATCAACCCGATTGAGCAATTCTCGATATTCAGCCTCGAAATCATTGGGATGCCACAGGTTCCATTGTTCTCTTACCTCACGGAATGATTTGGGATCTTGGCTTGGGTTGTTAAGAGTCTGATTTGGGTCATTGGGAGTTTGATTAATTTCTAAACCGATCACAGTTCCAAGCGCATTGTTTGCTCCTAACCAGAGAATTAAATTCTCAACTCCCCCAGAAGCAGTTGCATGATGGTTCAACCAATCAAGTTGGCTATAGTCGTCAAAAAGAGGATTTAAAGACGGGTTGAGAACTTTAAGTGCAGTTCGATAGAAGGCAGCATTGGGCAGAGTCAAGAAACCAGGCTTGCCATCTCCTTTATCGTTACTAAGTTTAATTTGATACTTGCAAACATTGGGTGTTATCATCCAAGAATCAGCAATATCAAAGCCCTGAATTGCTACATTATGGAAGAATTCAATTCCTCCTGGATAAGGGTGTTCAGCACTACCTTCTCCCCGTTCAAAGAAATCTTCAGTTTCATCAAGTACAGTCTCAAGAGTTGGCAATATGGTCAGCCAATCTAGGGCGTTGATATCTGAGCCATATTTTTTCTCCAAACGTCGTAGAATCTTCTCAATATTGGCTGGTAGTCCGCCCAATAACCATTTAGGATAGAGATATTGAGTACCAACTGCTTGCCCCATTGACCTAGCAATCAAAGTCGAAAAACAAAGGTCTGTCCGGGCTGCTGCCAAAGACATAAAGCCTTGAGAAATACTGTCACCAATTGTAAAAAGCCTCATTTAATACCTTTTAAATTATTTATTTGCGTGTAAATACTAAAGCAAAAGTCTTAATTCCAAAAGTATATTCGGAATTTGACTATATTTTAATTTTAAAAAGCTTTAATTTACAGCGTTTTTCATGTAAATGAGGTACACACGTAGGGGCACAACAATGTTCATTGGTGTCAACTTAAGCTGAAACTCTTTTAAAACCTCGTTTCCAACCTCTGGCTGAAAATGCTGCTCCTGGTGGCTCTGCTGCCAGCAAGGGAGGCGGAGCCTCCTTGACGGCATTCCCAGTCGGAAACTGGGAACGAGACAATATCTAAAAGCTGGTTATAGGCTGGCTTTCACGTTAAGTTGACACCTATAAACAATGTTGTGCCCTTACAATCATCTGTACCTCACCTTGGCGTAGCCTCTCGTAGAGAAACTGCAATCTGCTGTATCTTTTTCAAGGATCGTATAGGGCGATGCGCTTAGGTTAAGAAAAATTACACTTACTGTCTTGAGTGTTAGCGAAGCCCAACATCATCCAATACACTTGGGTTAAGAAGAATAGTAGGTTGGGTTGAGCGTAAGCGTTACTCAACAAAGCCTTGATAATGTTGGGTTTCATTCCTCAAACGCCACTTGCTTTAAGCCGGGAAACCCGTCCAACGCAGTGGCTCCCCAACCTGCGCCAGTTTTAGTTTTTAGCCTTCAACTGAACCGTATTGCAACATAACCAAGGTATTTGTTGGGCTTTCTTCAGGTGTGAGATGAAGCTTAAACTCTTTTTATTCCCCGATCGCTTCTCCCCATTCCTTAATGACTGAAAATAGTGATGAGTAATCATCATCAGCAAATGACATTTTTACAGCTGTTTGCAAGATTTGCCGCACTCCTTTAATACTGCTGAGATCCAAACTTTGAGATTTTGCTTCCGAGATAAATAATTCCGTATCTTTAAGTAAGTATTTTGTAGGGAAATTGGGATCGGCATAATTGCCATCTAACATCAGTTGTAGCTTTTTGTCAAAGATAGGTGCGTAGAAGGGACTGTCACGCAAGATTTGCATAAACACATCCACATCTACACCTTGACGCTGGACAAAAGCTAGACTCAGAGCAAAGCTAGTTGTTAGAGAAGCTATTAGTTGATTTAGTGCCAATTTAAGCGCCGCCGCAGATCCCACAGGGCCGATAAGTAAAGGTTCTGTCCCAAAATTTTGGAGTAAGTTCAAGTGATGTTCATATTGTTCTGGCTCGGCCCCTACCATAACACTCAATTTGCCAGCTTTTGCTTCTGGGATACCCCCTAATACGGGCGCTTCTAAATACTCACCACCACCCCCAACAACTGCATCTCTAATTTCCTGGCTTTCTGTGGGCGTAATTGTTCCCATTTGGATGATTGTGCGCCCTTTCAAAGTTTGCCAAGCAGTATCTGAAAGCAACACATTATAAATGGCTGGGGCATTAGTCAGCATGAGAATTACACACTCAGCAGCACGAATGGCGTGGCGGGGATGTGTAGCAATTTCAGCCCCAGCTGCTTGTAGTGGTGCTAATTTTTCTGGGGTACGATTGTAGACAACTAGCTGTATATCTGCGGCTAATAACCTTTGAGCCATTGGTAGTCCCATCAGTCCAATTCCCAGAAATGCCACCTTCATTTTTTACGTTCCTTTAATACAGCGTCACCGTAAGCGTTGCGTAAAGCTTTTGGCATAGCAACTCTTAGAGAGGCTGCACCAACGCTTAGAGCGAGTTATCGAGCGTCATAGCCCATCGTGAACATCGCATTGTTTGATTCAAATTTAGTTGGGAAGTAGTTATTTGAAATTTAAGATAGAGTCCTAAATCCCAGTTTTCTTACTCCCTAACTCTGGCAATCAACCACCGGCAGCAAAAGTCAACATAATTATCACTGAAAGTAAAATACCGGGGGTAAGTAGTGTTGCTAGCATTAACAGGTCATGAGTGGACATAATTATTACTTTGGTAGTGTGTTTAACTTTACAGTAATCACTGTTATGCTAGTCTAAATAAGACTGATACTGCATTCTTAAATAGAGTTTTAACTTTTCTTTCTTTACGCTTACTCTGGCAGGGTCAATCCTTTTAATGGTTGAGAGATTTCTGTCTTGTCTAGACCTTTGCTCTGAATTAAGACTCCAAAGCCGCCGAGTCCTGTGGGATCTAGAAGTTGGTGTAGTGCATCCCGATGCTGTAGTAACTGCGAGAGAGGTTGCTTTTGATCGGAAAGGGCTGCAATACGATCGCCTAACCCTAATGCCATCAAAAATAATCCCTGCTGGATAAAACCAACATTCTTTAAGTTACACTTCTCACCCCAGCGTTCTAAAGCTGTAAAGTCAACATGGGCAGTGATATCTTGTCGCCCAATATTAATATAGGGGTTGTCATGGAAACGATGATGGTAATAACACTGTAGTGTTCCCTGCGATCGCCTGGGATTATAGTAACGACTGGCGGGGTAGCCATAATCAATTGTTAACACATAGCCGCGCTGCAAGCGGTCTGCTACTATACTCAACCAGTCTAGAGCAGCTAAATTAATTTCACTACGATAGCCATCTGGATATGCACTTTGGGTCAAGTCAATTCCCAGTAAATCCAAATGTTCAGCTAGTTGGAGCGTTGAAGGTTCCCCTGTGACTTCCACAAATGATGGGCATGGGGGAGGCAGTGCGGTCTTGGGGTTTCCCCAAGTGGAGCAACTACCGTCATGGGGGAGGCAGTGCGGTCTTGGGGTTTCCCCAAGTGGAGCAACTGCCGTCATGGGGCATGGGGCATTGGTTTCTTTGTCATTCTGATCTGTGGTTACATAAATTTCTCGGAGTTCTCCCGTTTCTAGGATGAATTGATGCACGGGGAACGCATCTACTAACTCATTAGAGAAAAAGCAACCTGCGATCGCATTTGGTGGTATATCCTCAAATTTACACCAACGCACAGGGAAATCTTGCAAGCGTTGCTGCTGTTCTTGTCTTAAAGTTGGAGACTTTTCAATAATGATGTACTCCAGCGCGGTAAAAAAATCTGGGTAGTGTAGCTGATGATATTTAAGGATATGCAAAGCTAGCAATCCTTGGCCTGCTCCCATTTCTAGCAGAGAAAAGGGTACAGGTTTCCCTAGAATCTCCCACATTTGCAAAAATTGTTCTGCTAGTAACTCGCCAAAGTCAGAGCAAAGGTTGGGAGAAGTGAAAAAATCACCACCTTTAAAGCCAATTTTGAGTGCATCGCTGGAATAGTAGCCGTATTCAGGGTGGTATAGTGCCAGATCCATGAATTGGGCGAAAGTAATTCGTTGCTGGGGAGTAGTGGTAATGTGATTGGCGATCGCAGCACACAATGCTGGATTTGAATCCATAAATTTGAGGTTTGAGATTGGGGAATAGAGAAAAATAAATGAATTATGCATGATGCAAAACAAAATTCATAATTCATTATTTCCCTAATGGTCTACAAACCTCATGATATCGACCACTGTGGCATAAGCGCTGGCATTTATTGACAGACAAAACTTGGGAAGTTTGCAGTTCGGTGCGATCGCCACCAAATGGTTCTGTCCCTCATTACCTAAAATCCTTATTTTGTCAAGACTTCCTTTAAAGCAGAAATCGAGGGTGCAAAGAAGTAGCCGCCACCAGTAGGGATTACCCAGTCTTCAGGTGCAGTCAACTCCTTAGTTTGAGGTTGATTTTGGTCATCCTCAAGGTGGATAAAGAACTTGCGGGTGCGATCGCCACCTGGTTTGTTATTATCACTTTGACCAATAATTGGATCGTGACCAAGGGGTAGTTTGTCGCCAACCTTGTGATTGGTAGCAGCCGGTTCACTAAAGTTTGGCTCGTTAGCCCAGAACTGAGTGACAAATTCAAACTGCTCTACAATCGAAGTCTGATAAGCCAAAAAGTGGAGACCGCGATCAACAAAGTTTGGGTCTTGTAGCGGATTGTTTGGCGTTGAAGGAGATACCGGGCCATAAGGAATGCCGCGACGGAGCAAGCGATGTGTTTGAGTCGTCACTTCACTGCGATCGATATCAATCTCGTCAGAATTAGGGACTCTCCCTCCTGGTGTTTTGTCATTGCGTGGATAAGTCTTGCGGGTATGGGCAATAAACGGACAGCGCAGACCCGTTGCATCATCGGAAGGCGGGACTACATCGTTTTTGAAGAAATTATCCTTTGGTGGATCATCACCGTTGAATTCAAAATCATTATTGGCATTGTCATCATCACCCAAACTTGGGGCATCTTCTTCCGGCGTGCGGACAGTGGGAGCACCGCTAGGCCAGCGACCAATCAGCTTTGCACTCACCTTTCGAGCATCGGTGTCTAGGTCAGCAGCAATATCGTTTAAGAACTTGTGGAACTTATACACATCTTGACGCAATCGCCGGAATACAAGGTAAGAGCCATCATTCGCCCAGTGTAGTCCTGCTGACACAACCTGACCTTTGCTATCTTCCAACTTTTTAGCATCATCCTTCTGACCCTCATAGCCAAAAACAAACTCTCCTGGCCACAGCAGATCCTGTCCTGGTTTACCCTGGTTTTTATTCTCTGGGTTCTGCCGAGGAGTCAGAAGGTCTTTAGGATTATCAGCAACCCGGCCACGAATACCAGGTTGTGATATTCCATCCAGGTTGCCAAAATGCTCATGTCCAGTCAGGGGTGCAGGTAAGTTGGCTCCTTCTTCTAAAAAGGTAATTTTGGCTCCACTGCTCTTAGCGTTGCCTTTCCCATCTGTAAATGCCACAATGCTTTCTAAGATCCGCGAGACTTCTGCTAACAAGTCTGCGCGTTCGTCGCTAGCAATAATGAAAACCACATCAACTTTGCCATTATCCGGCCCACCCACAACCCAGCCAATAGGCTTGCCATCGTTATCCACTGGGTCGTTCAGATCGGCTGCGCGTGCTGCTAGTCCAGCTTTAAAGGATTTATCCGTAAATGAGTCGGCATCATTGGTTAGTTTCTTTAGCCCTTCAAAGGAGAAAGCTACATTGATCCAAGTTGCTTTAACAGTACCTTCGCGGCCTCGCCGTTGTCTGGCGGACTTAAATAGGCGGTTGAAGGCAATCACTTCTGAGGCAGTGGCAATGAAGTTGATCTGTGACTTAAGCCAGTGCTTAAAGGCATTTGGATTTTCAATTTCAAGGAACAAGAGGGCTTGATAGTCTTTATTGAACCCACCTAGAATGTTGCCTTGAATATTGTTGACATTGAGAATAGGCTCATTAGGTGCAGGGACGTAGAAGAATGCGTTTGTCTGTTGACCTTCTAACGGATCAGGAGCAGGTGCTTCACGAATTATTTGTTGTGTCATGATCAAAGTCCTGTTGATTGTAAAGCCTATTGGCTATTCCAGAATGGAAATATCAAATCAGGTATCTCTAATGGGAACCTGTGTTAACTTATCGGACTTAGTTAAGAGATTTATGCAGCAATTATACCCATATTTTATGTTTAGGAAGATTGCGTTGTGTAAATAAATTATACATATTTGAAATAGGGTCATAAATTATAGTATGGAGCAAGAGATAGAAATAGTTTTGTATTTCTGCCTCAACTCTATTACACGCAAAATTAAATAAAAATAATTTTAATTCTAATAGTAAGTTCAATAATATAACGATTATTAATTGCCAGTAATCGGCTCTCGCTTGTGAATTTAGCGATTTATTATTACGTAATTTTACTTTTGTATAAAATAAATATTCTGTTTTTCTGGCTATCCTGACTCTCGATAATTTCAAATAAGCCAGACTCCTTCAAAACACCTTTTATATTTCGTCCTATTTTTTTATCGAAAAATATAATTAAAGTGCCTAATACACCGCTATCTATAGAAAACGGTGCATTAAGCTAAAGTCGTAACACACGCTACTGAAGATTTATTTTATAAATAGTATTTTAGGTGTTGATTTTAACTCTAGCGATCGCAATCTTCAGCCCAATTAATCGTGTTGAAGGCAATTTGCTACCTAGCCACTCACCAACGACACTAGCACACCATTGAGATCGCGGACACGAGCAATAGTTTGTCCCCCAGGCTGAGATTTAGGTGCATCTAGTGTTTTTGCACCAGCGCCGATCGCTCTCATGTAAGCGCTGCCAACATCAGGAGTAATAAATGATATCTGGATTAATGCCGGTGGTTGTGTAGCGTCGTTGGGATGGCAGCCACCAGGAAATAACTTCTGTGCTTCGCTACTAGAGGAGAAAGCTAGTGTGGTGTTTCCGGTTTCGATTTCCGCCCAGATAGATTGTCCCTTATCCACGAGAGTGCGACGAACTAGACCGAAGGCTTTTTCGTAAAACTCAACGGTCTTAACTACATCGTCTACCCAAATGACCGTGTAACAAAATTTCACAGTTTTTTCTCCTTATCTAGAAAAATCAGTGCTAGCGAGGATTTCTGCTACTTAACTGTATGCTATTTGAATACACTGTGACTTAACTCTCTAAAATATTACGATCTGTTGCTAGAGTTTGTGCACCTGTTTTCATCATTTTTATATCTGATGGCGACCAATAATGAGGCCCTTGACAGTGATGTGCTACTAACAATCCCCATAATCCTCTAGGTATGACAATTGGTACAACCAAGTTGGCGCAAACCTGCATATTGCGGAGAAAATCTCGGTGACAAGGCTCGATTGGCTCTAATTCAATATCAGCGATCGCCTTTACCCGTCCTGCTAAGTATAAAGCAGCATACTCGTTGTTAAAACAATCATCTGGGCCGGTGGAACCAAGTATCGAGAATTCTTTAGAACTCAAAGATTCAAAAGTCACCTGTCCTTCCCACTGCCCGTAAAAATAATACAACACCACTCGATCAACCTGAAGCGATTCTCTGAGTTGATTGGTTGTTTGCCGGACTAACTCATTTTGCTCTATTGAGCTGACAAGGCGATCAAGCAATTTTTGCAAACCCTGTTCACGGCGATCGCCGTTTTGGTTAAATTTGGAGTGAGGATGAATTTGCACAGTTCTAAAATTACGACTAAGTAAATGCTGCCGGATTTATATAGTAATTTATTACACCTTATCTAAATACATTTTTGTATTTATAGCAGCACTTCAATTTTAACGGAAGTTAATACTAGTCAACATCTTCGGTGAATTTGAAAAAATTATTAATAAATTACAATTTTTAATCCAGACCAGAGAAAATTCAAAATAATAAATTTAAAGTTAAGATTTTCAGTATGTTACAAATAATATGTATTTTAAGTTTTTTTATAGCATAAATATAGCGATGTCTTACGACAAGCCGCTTCTTTACGAGACGCTCCGCTAATGCGTCTACGCTCTCTTGTATGCAATAGTCTTTGACCTCTCTCCAAACCTGTCTCCTCAAGTGCTACGTTGTACACATAAGTCGAAATACCCCCCTCTTAATCCCCCCTTGTCAAGGGGGGAAACAAGAAATCTAGTTCCCTCCCCAATACATACGGGGAGGGTTAGGGTGGGGTAAAACCAAGGTACGGTAAGCTGACAATGCTGCTTCTTTAACTGTTGCATTCACAATCGGAAAGGTAGTGAGAATGTAGCTAAATTCATCTTCGGTTAAGCCGTAAAGATGTGCTACCATTCCATCGAGTTCTGCGCGGAGTTTGGCGCGTTCTGCTTCATCGGTAATGCCTTGTTGATGGGAACCTAGACCGACTTCTTGCGCGAGTTCGTCAAATTCTGGTGTGGTGCAGATGAGTTTGGCGGCGCGTTGTACAATATCGTTGAAGTTGCGATCGTTTTTTGTTAAACGTGGGACTGGTAGTAGTCTGTCAAATTCATTTTGACGGTTAGAAAGACGCGATAAATCGCCGTCTCTACAGGAAATTTATCCGTCAATTAGTTCTTGACAGACTAGTAGTTGGTAGACATAGAACATATTAATATTTGTTGTTACCTTTTGTCTTAGTAACCAATCAATTACAAAAGAGTTTAGTAACCCAACACAAAGCAATTGTGATACATTGTCAATTTTATCAGCAATATTTAGAGAATTCCCTGTAAAACAAGGGGGAATAATAGTACATATAAAAGACCTTTCATTTGTATTAGAAGCGATACTACGATACGCAAATCTGTATTTTTGATATCCTAGTTTTTGTTGAGCATCTATTTTTTTACCTAATACTGCTTTTCTCCCTTCATTTTCTTCTACCCAATAACGCGGCTCTGAAAAAGTATGAGTAAATTGATGAATTATCTTACCTTCATATAATGGTAATTTACCTTGATTAGGATTTTTGTGAAAAAGGAAAGCATCATCGGTCATATTGAATTCACGATGTAGTTCTAAGTTCCATTTATCCTCAAATTTTTCTCCCAGTAATGGAAATTTTGTCATTTTTTCAGCAATGTCAAAATCAATCTTATTCTTGAACTCCATTACTGAGAGAGAATCAGGTGATAGCTTTCGCACCAAGTCAATACTAATGGATAAACCATCATTTTTAGGAAACCCTTGTAGTTCTTGGACATCTTGCCGCATAAAAGCAGCAGGAAAATTTTCTGTTTTGCCTTCTTTCTCAAAAGTAAGAACAACAAATTTAAAACGGCTATCAACACCTTCAAAAATTGTTTTGCGATTTTCAAGGCAGAATAAACCAGTGATTTGAGTGTTATTGAATAGCATTTCTCGAAGCTTATTAGCTCCTAAATCAGTATAAATGCCACTTGGTATAACGATGCTACATTCACCACTATGACGTAAAAGATTAAAACATTGTTCTAGAAACAGCTTGTAAAAATTAATATCTTTTCCGTGGCGTTTGCCATTAATTATGGGAACCTGATTTTTATACTGTTCAGCAAATCTAAAATACTCTCTTTGATGGTTATAATCACTTTGATACTTAGACCATGCCTTTTGAATTTTTGTGTCTATTAGTAAACGTTTTAGTTCAACCTCAAAATCTTTGATGTCCATCTTTTTCTTACACACAACATCACTGTATTCAGAGCAAAACTCTTTTGCATCAGGCTGAAAAGTTTCCCAAGGTGGATTAGTGATAATTGCATCAAAACCGCCGCGTTCTAAAACCTTGTCAAAATGATAACCCCAATGAAACGGCTTCAAAGCTGCAATATCCTCAACCTTCAAAACCCGCTTCTGTGATTTCCCAGTTAACGAACCTCCTCATACTTGATACCCAAACGCTTACTAAACTCATCCAACAGCAAAAGATTTAACTTTTCTTGCGATTTGTTGTTGAGTTGTTCAATATTTTTGCGGAGGTGTATCAATCGAGTATCTTGAGGTGTATCTGTATCGGGTAATGTTTTCGGTAAAAAAGCGTGTTTTTTGTACAAGTCAACAGATTTATTCTTTTCTTCTAAAATTTTCTTATAATTATCTGCGGCTAAAGACTGTAATTGATATGTCTTGTTATCAATCTTTAAGGTTACAGGTTTTTGTCTAGAAGGTTTAGACCAACCTAATTCCTCTATAAACAAATCACTAAATTTGAACTTAGAGAGTAAATCGCGTGTTCGTTGAAAATTAAGCGACATAATTTACCATATTTGGAAAATAAAAACCAAGCATGGTAAATTTGCCATTCAGAAAATAAATCTGTGGCTTTAAAAATTAAGTCTGCGCTGGCAGACTTTAAGAAACTCTCTTTATAGAGTTAAATTTTTACCATGCTTTTCATACTTTATAAATCCTTTATCTTTCTTGCGCTTGAGAGATATTACTGAAACGTTATTGATTTATCTAAGCGGCAGCTTTATTTGTAAAATCGTAATTTTTAATTATCAGGTATATTTTCTGATTACTTTATCAAAATCTCTAATTGTTTTATAAAAATGTCCGTTTACTTTCTCAAAATGACCTTTGACTTACTCAAAAGGTGATTTGACTTATTCATTTTGGTGTTTTCCGCAAGCAAAATGAGCTTTTACTTTCTCAAACCCCAGTTTGCTTTCTCATTTCGGTGTTTTCCGCAAGCAAAATGAGCTTTTGCTTTCTCAAACCCCAGTTTGCTTTCTCATTTTGGTGTTTTACGCAAGTCAAATAAGCTTTTGCTTTCTCAAACCCCAGTTTGCTTTCTCATTTCAGTGTTTTACGTAAAGCGTAGGCTGGTTTGAGGAACATAGCTTGCTTCTTGCAGGGTAACCCAACCTTATCAAAGCTTTATTCGGTTTTGGTGTCGCTTAACCCAACCTACTATAGGGCTTCTCAGTTGAGTGCAATACAGACCTAACAAGAACAGCCCCTGATTAACCAAGGTTTTACCCCACCCTAACCCTCCCCTTTCTAAGGGGAAGGAACTAGATTTATTGTTTCCCCCCTTAATAAGGCTACGGTGTATACACAAGTCTAAAATAGCTGAGAAATCACGGTTTTACCCCACCCTAACCCTCCCCTTGGAAAGGCTACAGTGTACACACAAGTCCTTTTCACCCCCTCTAACTCCCCCTTGCAAAGGGGGAGAACCGGATATTTCCCCCCTTTGCAAGGGGGGATTAAGGGGGGTAAATCCAGGGTTTGGGCTTCATTACCAAGATGTGTATACACCGTAGCCTTAATAAGGGGGGATTAAGGGGGGTAATTCTACCGTAGCCTAAGAGGAGAGAGGAATGGAAGTGAGGTCAGAGTCTATTGCATCCATACGAAAAACGCTACATTCGGGGAATAAGGTGATGAGGTGAACTAGCTAAATTGAGGGATTGAAATTCACGGAGGTAAATCTTGCTTGTCTAGACGTGGTTTATAATTGCACTTTTAACTATTTAACCTTTAACCAACTAAATATATCTGCTGGCGTAATTTGCCAATCTGCTAATACATAAAGAACAGTCAAATTATCATTATTATATTTAACTTCCGGTAATTTATTAGGTTGAAATACCATCACCGATTTATCATTAGAGTCAATAAACCAACCTAGTTTTGTCCCATGATTAATACAAAAAATAATTTTATCAATTACACGGTTAGGAAATTGGTCAGGTGATAGAATTTCAATTATCCAATCTGGATAAATTCCAAACTGATTGGCAATTTCACCATCTTGATCAACAACAAGCCGTGACCACTCAAATACAGCAATATCTGGAACTAAAGAACGTCCTCCATATGTGCAGCGTAATTCAGTTAATGCTAAAGCTTTTTGCTCAGGCTCACTTACCTGATTAATCTCAGTTGATAAACGAGTTTGAATTCTGCTATGTTTTCCCTGCGGCATTGGTTTTTGGTAGATTTTTGCATCAATATATTCACTAGCTGGTTGAGTTTCTGGTAATTGCAGAAACTCTGTTAAAGAAAGATTAGATGATAATGTAACCATAAAAATTACTCCTAAAATAACTAACTTATATATTTAAATATAACAAAGACGGCGGTTCCCTTCATTTCTTGAACATAACTTTTCAGTCGTTCATAACTGCGAAACCTTGCACCTGATGGTCGCCCTAATTGACCGCCTGCATTATTCTCATCTTCAGCAATTAATTCAGCACCCTTTTGTACTAACTCATGATGCTGTTTATCTCTCGGTATCGCTGGGGTAGATTCTTCACACGCCGCCACCCGAAGCACCGCTAATTGTGATTGAGTAACGCTATTTCCATCACGGTCAACATAAATCAAAGAATCATTTCCCTCGGTGGTTTTCATATAACGTAATACCCCCTCCGGTTGCACAGGTTGCGGAGTATGGGTGCGGGTAGAATAAACCACATTTTGCATTTCTTCAATCGTTTTTTTCAAGCCCGGATTACCATCAGTGGCTTTTTTCCAAATTTGAAATGCTTCTGATGTCAAATCAACTTCTGTATCTTCTTCGCCATCTAAAACTCCAGATTTCTCGTTCTAGAGGTCAAGAATTACTCGTGCATCATCATCTTCAAAAAAAGCTTCATCGGTTCCCACCACTTCAGCATTTTCTTGCAGTCGTTTGCGGAGTCGTCCCCGCAAATTAATAATCCGTTCTACTCCCTCGGCTGGTAAAAAAGAATAACAGAGAATTTTATCAGCATTTTGTCCAATACGGTCTACCCTTCCGGCGCGTTGAATTAAGCGAATAATCGCCCAAGGTAAATCCCAATTGACGATAATTGCACAGTCTTGCAAATTATGACCTTCACTTAAAACATCGGTAGCTATTAAAACACGCAACTCATCTGATGATGAAATTTGCTCCCGTTTTCCATTACTCACAGGGCTAAATCTTCCCGTCATTACTGTCGGGTCTTTAGATTGACCTGTCACTCCAGCGACATTAGTAATATGACTCGACTGTAAATTGTCTGTAAGATAACGGACTGTATCAGCAAATTGGGTGAAAATTAGTACTTTATCTTTTGGGTGAGTTTTTGTTAGCAGTTTGATTAAAGCAGCAAGTTTTTCATCTTTTTGAGGATTCCACTCGCTACACTGTTGCAGTAGATTAATCAGTGCTTTGGCATCTTCTAATAAATCCCGTTTCAGTTTTTTAATATCAAAAAGTGTAGAACGCAACCACTTAAATCGCCGTTGATATCGAGTTGTATCTTCTTGATAAATTGATTCTGCCCTTTGACAAAAAACTTTTTCTGTTTTAGATGCTTTATCATCTTTATTAGAGAAAGGAGTTACTTCTTCCTCTCTCTCTGCTTGCAGCGAAGTAGTAGAATCATCTTCTTCTGTTTCTGTATCAAACAAAGTTGCTACCACAGAATCGGCATCTTCATCATTATTACTTGTATCTAATAACTCAGCTTCCTGAGTTCCAATCGGAATATCAAGCCCCTGCTCTAGGGCATATAAATAAATGAAGTTCCGTAATATATGGCGTTCAATTGATTGAATAAAGGCAACACCACTACTTTCTAAACGTTTAAATAAATTAGTGCGAGAAAAACCCATTAACCTCCTATCGCCACGGAATAAGCTATTAATAAAGCGTTGCTCTGTGTCTGTAGGCGGCTGTTTATGTTTAGCAATAACGTAATTTCCTAGACCATAACGAGGTAAATTCAGTTGATTAATTACTTCTACTACTAACTCAGAGTAAAGGCGAGAATAAAAGTCAGTGTTAGAACCTTCTAGACGAAACTTAAGACTACGAGGTAGACGCTGGGGAAAATAAGAACATCTCCCATCAGCAAATTCTAAATATTTCCGCCCTGTTTCATCTGTGTGGGCATAATTATCTTTAATAAACGAGCGAGTGCGTCGTACCATGTAACGCTTTATCAATTCTCGCCAGTCATCAGGGTGTTCACTTTTCTCAAAGGCAGCTAAAGAACGCACAAAACACTGATGCTTTCTATTAAACTCTAATTCTCCTATAGAACTACCACCCAGTTCATTAATTAAAGCTTCTGGTCTTAATCCCAAATCTTCGTCTTCTGGTACAAATAGCCGAAGTTGAGCGGAAAGGTCAAGATAACTTTTATTGTAAGGAGTAGCAGATAATAAAATACATTTACTTTCGTTAGCAGCAATATATTCTGTAATTGCTCGATAACGTTTGCCTTCACGGTTACGTAAATTATGACTTTCATCAATTAACACAACTCTATAGCGGCGGAGTTTTGGTAATTTATTTTGTACTTGACTAATTGGCATAACTTCGGCAAGTAACCGATAGTTATTTACATATTCTTGCCACATTGGTACTAAGTTTTTCGGGCAAATAATTAGTGTTTCTAAAAAACAATCTTCTTGTAAAATCTTAGCTAGGGCGGTTCCAACTAAAGTTTTACCCAAACCAACCACATCGCCTACTAATACGCCACCACGCCTAGTTACATGACGTGCTGCTAGCTGGACGGCGGCTTTTTGGAAATCAAATAAGTTGTTAAATTCGCGGGGGATGCGGAATTCAGAAAGTCCGGCGATCGCTTCATGGGATAAGTGGTAAGCTATCTTCAGGTAGATGTAGTAAGGTGAGACTAACTCATCTCTAGCCCAACTCTGATCGATAATTTCTGCTAACTCTTGCGAAATATCTACACAACCGTAATCTTGCCAGCGATCGCTAAACCATTTTTGCAGTTTATTACAAGCATCATGGTCTAAAATATCAACATTCAACTCCCCTTGTTTTGCCAGTCCGGGAAGGGTTAAATTACTACTACCCAAGAATCCTACTGTAGGAGTGTTAGCGTCATGGCGATGCACAAGATATAACTTGGCGTGGAGAGAATGACGGAGAAACAGTTTAATAATTAGTTTCTGAGTTTTTAGCTGATGACTTAACCGCCGCAACCCCGCTTCATCCTGATTAGTCGGTGCACCGATAGTCAACTGCTGGCGAAATTCTGCCGCCATGCGTTTTTTAAACGTTTTTAGTGGGAACTTCAGTCCCCAAAGCCAGCACTAAAGTCCTTACTACGAACATTTTTATTTAGCTTGATTAACTAAAAAATAGAGCAGTTGCACTGTAATACAACTGCTCTAAAAAATATCTAGATAGATATTTTCTACCTATCCACAGACCCCATGATTACGTCAACACTACCGAGAATCACCACAATATCTGCAACCTTCATTCCGCGCAGTAAATGTGGAACAATTTGGAGGTTGTTGAAATCTGCTGCGCGAATCTTCCAACGTGCAGGGAAAACATTATCATCGCCAACCAAATAAATTCCCAATTCACCTTTGCCACTTTCTACACGAGCGTAGATTTCACCCTTGGGAATCTTAAAAGTGGGGGAAACTTTTTTACCAATGAATTGGTAATCAAATGCATCCCACTCGGATTTTTTACCTGCGGCTAAACGTTTTGCTTCCAGATTTTCGTAAGGGCCGCCAGGAAGTCCTTTAATTGCTTGGCGAATAATCTTCACAGATTCGCGCATTTCCCGCATCCGCACCACATAACGGGCAAAGCAATCACCGGCGGTTTCCCACTGCACATCCCAGTCGAAATCGTCGTAGCATTCATAATGGTCAACTTTCCGCAAATCCCATTGCACGCCAGATGCGCGTAACATTGGGCCAGAAAGTCCCCAGTTAATTGCTTCTTCACGGGTGATAGTCCCAAGACCCTCAACACGTCGCCGGAAGATCGGGTTATCTGTTACTAAGCGTTCGTACTCATCAACTTTGGGTAATAGGTAGTCGCAAAATTCCAGACACTTATCTACCCAACCGTAAGGTAAATCGGCTGCTACCCCACCAACGCGGAAGTAGTTGTTATTTACCATCCGATAACCTGTAGCAGCTTCCCACAAATCATAAATCATCTCCCGTTCCCGGAACTGGTAGAAGAACGGAGTTTGAGCGCCTACGTCAGCGAGGAAGGGGCCAAACCACAGCAAGTGGTTAGCAATGCGGTTCAACTCCAGCATGATGACGCGGATGTAGCTAGCACGTTTGGGGACAGCGACACCTGCAAGCTTTTCTGGGGCGTTAACAGTGACGGCTTCGTTGAACATTCCCGCAGCGTAGTCCCACCGACTAACGTAGGGGACGTACATTACATTAGTGCGGTTCTCAGCAATTTTTTCCATTCCCCGGTGCAAATAGCCGATGACCGGTTCACAGTCAACAACATCCTCGCCATCCAGAGTCATGATTAGCCGCAGAACCCCGTGCATTGAGGGGTGGTGTGGCCCCATGTTTAGCACCATAGGTTCAGTGCGGGTTTCTAGTCTGGTCATAGATTTCGTGTTCTCCGTTCGTGAAAATATTGAATTCAACCGCGCAGATGCCAACTAGACCCAATTTATCTTGTTTGTCAAGCCAAAGTAAGGGTTGTGAGAGGAGAGATTTGATTTGATGTTTAATTTTGTTGCACTTCTTCAACTATTATATGGAAGCTCGATATGCACTTAATTAAGGCATCGAATTTTTTTATCTCATGGTGCTGGGATAAGGGGACGGGGTGAAAGAAGATGCTTTTTCTCAATAATGACTATTGACTTCTGAGTTTCTACGTAAGCTATAGAGATATTGTGTCAGCTATATTACAGTTTTATGAGGCTGATACATATTTATGGCTTTCAATCAAGAGCGTTTTGATAGGCTAATTCAGAAGTTAGAAGTTTTCGCTAACAAACAACCGCATCTTTATAAATTGCACGTTGCTTTTTTGGCTACTTTGGGCTACGCATATATATTTTTGGTTCTAGCTGTAACGTTGACTCTACTGGTAAGTATTATCTTTGGGATACTTAATGCTCAGTCAATTTCTAACTTATCTTTGACAGGTCTTCTGTTTTTCCTGACGTTAGCATTCGTATTAGTGCGATCGCTTTGGGTTTCTTTTCCCCCACCTACAGGTTTACCACTGCAACCCAAGGATGTACCCAATCTCTATTGTTTAATTAACGAAATATCATCGAAGCTAAAAGCTCCACGGTTTCACCACATCCTGCTGACCAACGATTTTAATGCAGGGGTTGTCCAAATACCACGCTTAGGTTTGCTGGGATGGCAGCAAAATTACTTAATTGTAGGTCTACCACTGATGCTAGCACTGCCGCCCGAACAATTTCGTGCCGTCTTAGCCCATGAACTGGGACATTTATCAGGAAATCACAGCCGCTTTAGTGGTTGGATTTATCGCCAACGCGAAACTTGGTATCGCATTCTTAAGGGACTCCAACAAAGTGGACACGATCTATCATTGTTAATTTTTCAACTGTTTTTGATATGGTACATTCCATTTTTTAATGCCTATTCTTTTGTATTGGCACGAATGGATGAATATGAAGCAGATAGATGTGCTGTTGATTTAACGGGAGAACAAAATACTGCTAAAGCTTTGATAAGTTTGGAGGTCAAATCTAGATTTTTAGAAAGATATTTTTGGTCTAGTATTTATAAACAAATACAGACAGAGATTGAACCACCAAAAATGACTTATATGGATATGAGGCAGGCTTTAAGCCAGAGACTTCATCAGGAAATCACAAGTACTTATTTAAGTGAAGCTTTAACGGAAAAAACCAACAATGCTGATACTCACCCTTGCCTGACAGATAGATTAAAAGCCTTGGGATATATCGCCGATACTCAGCAGGAATTAGCTATCTTTGCACCAATTGAAATTAGTGCTGCCCAAGAATTTTTAGGAGATAAATTGGAAAGTTTTATTGATTATTTTAGTCAAAATTGGCGAGAAAAGATAGCAACACCTTGGCGACAAAAATATGCTGAGTTTCAAAAATCGATAGCTACATTAAAAAATTTAAATCACAAATCGCAAAAACAACAGCTAACTTTAGAAGAAGCTAGTCAGCGAGCATTTTTGGCATTGGAACTTGAGGGCGAAGAAGCTGTTATACCTCTATTACAAGAAATTATTCATCGTGATGCTTACCATGCATCAGCTAATTATTTACTAGGTCAAATTTTATTAAAAAAACAAGATGCGACTGGAATAGAATACATTGAGAAGGCAATAGAGCAAGACTCAAGTATAGTTATAGGAGGTTGTCAGATAATTTGCTATTTTCTGAAAAACCAAGGTAAAAACCAGGAGGCGAAGTCTTATCAAGAACGTGCAGAAAATTATCATAAATTAATTTTAAAAGGACAGAAAGAGCGCTCTAGTTTGAAAATAAATGATAAATTTGACCCTCATAATATCTCTGAGATAGAGGTAAATAAGCTTCGTCAGCAGTTATCTCATCACCCGCAGATAATAACTGCTTATTTAGTTAAAAAGAATCTGCAATATTTTCCTGAAAAACCACTTTATGTTCTAGCTGTGAAGCGTGGATTTAGTTTTTGGGAAGGTAGTCGTATTTATGAAACCGATAACTCTAAAATTGTTCAGAGCTTATTAAAGGAAAATGAATTGCCCGATAATGTATTCATTTTTATTTTAAATAGTAATTTAAGTATGGAGAAAAAATTAAAACGGATATCAAATTCAATGATTTACCAAAAAAAAGGTAAAAAATAGCACTACAGATGCTTAAAGCTCAACATTCAAAGCTGACGTTGAGTGTTGAGTTTATGATATTTTCTTTTGTGTCTTAGTGGTTTAAAAACTATTTTTTAGCTAGGAACACACAAAGACACAAACAAAAGAATACATAATTAAAGTTCATCTGTGGTTTTTTGCCCTAAGTCTCATGAATCGTCAGCTAGCTATTGAAGAACCGATATTTTCCCATCTACCAGTGTTACCGCAAGAAGTGATTGCAGGTCTAGCGGTATCTCCGGGAGGTCATTATCTTGATGTGACGGTAGGCGGTGGTGGTCACAGTCGCCTAATCTTAGAAGCTGCTGCGGATGTGCGGGTAACGGCGATTGACCAAGATGAGGATGCTTTAGCAGCAGCGAGGAAAGAATTAGCTGAGTTTGGCGATCGCATACAATTTATTCATCGCAATTTTGCTGAGTACGAATTTCCCCTCAACACTTTCGATGGTATTTTAGCCGATTTGGGGGTAAGTTCTTACCATTTAGACCAAGCAGAAAGGGGTTTTAGCTTTCGCCAAGCCGCAAATTTAGATATGCGAATGGATAGAGGGCGATCGCTAACTGCTGCGGATGTAATTAATAATTGGGATGAAGCAGAATTAGCAGATATTTTCTTTAAGTACGGTGAAGAGAGATTATCGCGGCGCATTGCTAGACGCATTGTCGAACGGCGACCGTTGCACACGACTACAGAATTAGCTGATGCGATCGCTTCTTCAGTTCCCCCGAAATATCGTTATGGGAGAATTCACCCCGCTACCCGTGTTTTTCAAGCTCTGCGAATTGTCGTCAACGATGAGTTAAAATCCCTAGAAACCTTTTTGGAGCAAGCACCAAATGCCCTTGTCCCTGGTGGTAGAATTGCGATTATCAGTTTCCACAGTTTGGAAGATCGCCCGGTGAAGCATGGTTTAAGAAATTCACCTTTATTAAAGGTATTGACAAAAAAGCCGATTATTGCCCAAGAAGAGGAAATTGGGAAAAATCCGCGATCGCGATCGGCCAAACTGAGGATAGCAGAAAAGCTACTGTAAGCTTTAAACTGCTTCATCTCGTGGCTCAGAACTGCTGCGAATACGCTCAATGAAATGAGGATAATCTTCTAAATCCTGTTCTGACTCCAACGGTGGCATTTCAATCCAATTACCTTCGAGATGCAGCTTATCTACATAAGCGTAGAAGGCTTCCCGATCTTCTCGATGAGCAAGAACGTAATCATGTAACTCTTTCTGACTCATTGCATGAAAATTAGGCTTGCTCATCCTATGTATCTCCATTTACCGTTAGGGTATATCTCTATAATATTTTCCTCACCTGCCAAGAAGAATAGATTTTTTGTCCGTTCATCCATACGAACGATATTAATAGGCAAGTAAAGCTTAGTAAACCAACAGCACAATATATAGCACTGTGTTTTCTGTTCTGGTGTAGGAATAATCTCAACTCCTTAACAAAAGAAATTTTTAATCATCCGCGATCGCGATCGGCCAAACTGAGGATAGCCCAAAAGTTGCTGTAACTACAATGCAGCGTTAAACTGCTCCATCTCAACGATCTGTTAATCTAGCGTTGTTGAGGAGTTAAAAAATAATAAATGGAAATTAGTAATCTGTTTACAGCAGGTGGCGTGGTCATGTGGCCTCTGCTGGTATTCTCTTTGTTAGGGGTGGCGCTGATTATCGAACGTATCATCTTTTGGGTAAAGATAAATAATCGGCAAAACAAGGTGGTGCGAGAGGTGCTACACCTTTATCGCCTTGATAATGTAGTTAGTGCTTTAGATAAATTGCAGAAAAATACTGACTTACCTATGGCTCGAATTTTTTTAGCAGCTTTAGAATTGGAGGAGCCAACACCAGAGGAATTTCGTTTGGCATTAGAAAGTGAAGCACAAGCCGAAATTCCCTTACTCAAGCGCTCCCAAAATATTTTTGAGACAATTATTGGTCTTGCGCCTCTATTAGGACTTTTAGGAACTGTATTAGGATTAATTAACTCCTTTGCTTCTCTGAATATCGGAGATGTGGGAGGTAGTAAAACAACAGGTGTAACATCTGGAATTAGTGAAGCTTTAGTATCCACAGCATCAGGGTTGGTAGTAGCAATCTTTACACTTCTATTTGCTAATACCTTTCGGGGACTCTACCAACGCCAGATTGCCTGGATTCAAGAATATGGTGGACAGTTAGAATTACTCTACCGCCGTCGCTACGAAAGAGCAGATAAATCATATCTGCCGAATAAATGAAGCGGAACTAGGTAATTGTCAATTAGTAATCGGTAATTGGGATTAGTTCATTATTTGTTACCGATTTTGCTCTAAAACTTTTGACTCTAATAGTATTCTAAAATGACGAATAGCTTTGTTTGCTACAGTTATTGAGGAAATATTCCATGACTATTTGGGTAAATGAGCAAATTGATCCGTCTGGGATGATTCATGCCTGTATTGCCACTTGTAATGAATCTCAAGCTAAAGATTGTCATGATTCTTTTGAGAATAATTTGACCGAGAGGCAAAAGGCGGCAGGTTGGGTAGCGCGATTGCGGACAGTCGATTCTTGGGATGAAGTGCCGGTGAATTCTTTAAAACTCAATTAATTGGGTGCTATAGAAATTAGGCTGCATAGCTGAAGTATCTCTTGGCAGACATAATTACTTTTGTTATTTTCTGCTTACTCCAACCTGCTTTGCTTTATTTGGGATTTTGATCGAACATATTTTATCTGCGTAGGCGTAGCCCGCCATAGGCATCGCTTGTCTACCACAAGCTGAACCTATGCCAATGCTTAGAGCGATCGCAGCAAATTCCATGAGAACAGGTTAATAAAGGATAAAATTCGGATTAAATTTCTCAAATTATTATTAACTGCTTCCCAAAAAAGTAACATATTATAGAAAAATGATGATTTTTCTTAACTTTTAAGAGGTATCATCTATACCGTAGATTAAATTAAAAAATTTGTATAAGCCGAATCAATTTAGTGAACTATCCCAAAGTTTACACTTCGGAGCAAGCCTGCCCCATTAATTTAGTTGGCGAAACAGGACAAGCGGTTCAAATTTCAATTCATGCTCCCAGTCAATATATCTGTGCCAACTGCGAACGGATATTACCAGATTGGAAACGGCAGCCATTTTTACGAGTAGTGATTGTATTACAGCAATCGCGTTATCAATTAGTCGAAAAGACAGCAGAAGTAGAGTCAGAGAAAGAACGCTTACGAGAAAAATTTATGAGATTTGGCTGTGATTTAGCATTTAATTTGCGCGATCGCGGCTATTTAACCGACCTAATTGACCCTCGTACAGGCTATCCCTTACTGTCCCATCCCGGAGCAATCCCCCACGACGACACAGCAGTTGTCAAAGCTTTGCTCAACTATCCAGTGATTAAAAATCAATGCTGTGTGTTAGTTCATCCCGATTGGGGTGCAGCAGTTTATCCTAGTATTTTGATATCAGAAGCTCCCCCAATTGTGATCGAATGGGTTACAAAAGGCATAGCATCCATGCATGGATGGAAAGAAATTAATTATTAGTCATTGGTCATTGGTCATTGGTCAGTGGGTATGTAAAGACGTATATCAGCACTTGTGTCTCCAAACAAATTCTTCCAAGAAGTTAAGATAGTCGAAGCGATAGTGCGGCTTGTTACTTCTCTTTCACGAGTAGACGCTACGAAGTCAAACTGGGGATAATGGCTTTTGGTTCCTGTTTGGGTAACACTCAGGCTGATCGGCAGGTATTTCAAATTGATGATAATTTTACACACTACTGTCAGACTAAACTTTTAGCCTGTAGCGAACAGAATGGTACTTTAGCAGTATCTGCGGGAATTATATAACTATAACTATCAGGAAAAATACTTTTCCCAACTTTCTGCATATAAGTAGATGGATGAGGAAATTTATAACTATGTCTGTAGCGAACGCAGCATTCGCAAAGCGTGTCTCATTGGGACTCAGCGAAGTGTTCGCGTAGCGTCTCGTAGAGAAGCAATCACAGGGGTTTCAAGCTTTTTATATCTCGTTGGATAGTTAGATTTATTTGTGCTTACCTAGCTTAAACACCAAGTTGATTCTGAACAAAGTGAAATACTTGTTTCATAGTTATGCTCAATCCCAATTCCCATAAATACAAAATTTCCCATACGTGATCTATGAAAATATTAATTCAACACCGTCATTACGACAATGAAATTAGTGGAGTTTTAACTTATATTTATTCTATTATTCCTGAGTTGGAAGCTAGATTAATTGAAGTTAAAACTATTTCGACCAGACAAGATAATATCGTCAAATGGTTTCGTTATATTGTTTGGGCAGATATAGTACACATGAATTCCAATGACTTATTGTTTACTTTGTTATGTAAAGTCTTGCGAAAAAAAATAATTATTAAATACCATTATTCTCTTTATCAATCTACTCATACTAGTTATGAGCAGATGAAATTGACGCAACGTTTAAAAGCTGAATTTAAACACACATTGCCGAAAGCTAATTATCCATTAAAGTGGAAATTACACACTTTTATCAAATGGGCACGCCTAACCACCCGGCTTTCTACTGCCTTCTTAGCCGATTATCATACAGCTTGTAGTAACTTTTTAGGAGAATCTTCTGCTTTTCCTTGGCCAGTTGATACTTTATATAATCCGATTGAAATCAAGTCGGAAAACCAGCTTAAAACTTTAGAAAATTTATCTCAGCCATATAATTTTATTTTTGTCGGTAGATTAGCTACAGACAAAGGCGTAGATATTTTATTAAAAGCAGCGCGGATTTTACAAGATGAAAATAAAAAATTTAAAATTACTATTATTGGCGATGGCAAACAATCTCAGGAATTAAAACAGCTAACGTTTGATTTAGGAATTGCCGACAAAGTTAATTTTTTAGGTAAGGTTACTCAAAAAGAAGTACTTCTAAAAGTTCAAGATGCTTTGGCTTTAATTGCTCCATCTCGTTGGCAAGATCCAGCACCTTACGTAGTGCAAGAAGCCTCTAGCGTTCAAACCTGCTCGATTGTCTCAAAAATGGGAGGATTGTCAGAAGTAGGAGGGCCGCACAGCCTATTTTTTGAAAATGAAGATGCAGAAGAATTAGCCAAATGTATGCGATATTGCTTAGATAATCCAGATGAAGCAATTAACCGAGGTTTTCAGTCCAGCCAATACGTTGCAGAAAAGTTTTCAGCTGCGCGTGCTGTTGCTCGACTGCTGGAAATTTGTAGTCAAGTTACTCCTAAAGCATTGGTAACAAAATCTGATACATAATTCTTGTTATAGGGCAGCAATACCAATTCTGTATGAAGATGCGCTAAACCATATTTAAGTACAAGAAAGAAAAACGAACCGCATTCGCGTTAGCGTCTCCCCTTGGGAGAAGGACGCAAAGGACACAAAGAAAGAAAGAAGAAGTTAAGAGGGTTTGGCGCAGCCTCACAAAGAAATGGTACAACCCTATAACGGAGTTATTGGAAGCTCTACCAGCTAGAACCCCTGCTTTTAGCTTTAATCTAATATAGGACTTACGCACACTCTACGATTCTTCTCTACAAGACGCGTTGGCGGAAGCATATTGCAGATTAGGCAGTTCGATAAATTAAGCTTTTTGGGGATTTTTGCGTAAGTCCTATAATACATTAGCACTTCCTTATGGCCCAGAAAACACAGCTTGTTCTACATCATCCCGACTAAGAGAATACTTGAATGAGCGTTGGATATCTTGTCCATTTTCCCCAGATTGAACATATCGCACTACAATTTGCTCAACATCGAGCCATAATTCAGCTTGCCAATTAGGTCGCTGTACACGCCAGCAATGCCTTTGTGTTTCGTCTTGTTGACAGCCTTGGTCTTTTAGCCACTGCTCAATTTGTGGCAGGGGATGATTATATAGGGGAGTATCAGAGGGAAGAAGAGGCATAGGAATTTTAGATTTTGGATTAGAGAATTGTTTAATTCTTAATTATCGGATGGGTAATTAGTTGCGACAGATAGGTAATCTGCTGTTGTATAGATGTAATTGGTTGCAGCTTATGGGTTTGGAAAGCAGCCTCGCCACGAGTTAAGCCAATGGCAACTGCTAATAACAGACAACCTACAAATGTTAGCACCAGCATAAATAAAGCAAAGATTTCGCCAGATGATAAGGGGCGATCGCTCGCATCGAGGTAAGCTGATTTTGACCAGTTATACGAACGCGAGACGGGATGATTCAAATCAGGGGGTGGTTGAATTACTCCAAAGCGGGAATAGCCAATTTTTAAATCGTAGCTTAACCGCCGTTCTGGATGGCTAAGGGTGGCGTAGGCTTCGTTGATTTGCTGAAATTTGGGAGTGGCGATCGCAGTCGGCAAGTCTGTAGTATCAGGATGATAGAGTTTGCTCAGTTGCCGATAAGCGCGACGAATGTCAATTACCGATGCCCAGGGATGCAGTCCTAGCAGGGAGTAATAAGTTGGTTCGCTGCTTTGTGGCATTGCCCCGTTTTGATTCACATCTGTTTGAGTCACTTTGCTCAAAGATATTTTTTATATTTTAAATCCTTTATGAATTGGAGAAGACACAGCAGGTCTAACATCTGATAAGATATCTTAATAAAGCATTTAATTAGATGCGATGCAGATCAAAATTAATCTCGAAAATATTCAAACTCTTACCGACTTTAAGCGCAATGCCAAAGATTACAAAGCTTCCTTGTGCGGGTTAGACAAAACAATGGTTTCAGTCTGCCTAAGCTTTACCCCTACCAGCCGCATCTGTAGCTAGTACAATATTTATTTATTTTACAAGGCTTTTAAGATACTCTTGCTTGGTTGCAAAATAGTTAGTGACTTCTGTGGGAGTAAGTATTATAACCTTTGTGCTGGGTCGAATGGGCTGTAATAAAGTGTTTTGACTACAATGAGAAATACTTGCCTTTCTATACACGCATTCAGCACTTATACCAGATACACGAAAGTAATCGCCTATTTGTAGCTCGTGGAAAGTCATGTAAATCGTCTCCTAACAATCGCTCTTTTTTGACATCCTATGAAAAGCTAGTTTCTAACGTATTAAATCAGCACGGGGTTTAAAGGTTTCAATTTGCCGTAACTTTTCGTAAAGTTCCCGTTCTTCTTGACTAATATTTTTCGGTGTAACTATTTGAATTTCTACTAATTGATCGCCACGTTTACCCTCATCACTGGGATAGCCCTTATTCCCTAGTCGAAATTTTTGACCAGACCTAACTCCGGGAGGGGTGGTCATTTTCACCGGTCCATCAAGAGTAGGTGCTTCTACCTGTCCTCCTAAAACTGCCTCGCTGGGAGTAACAGGTACTTGGCAGATGATATTTAAACCTTCTAGCTTAAATAATGGATGAGGTTCAACGGTAATTTTTAAGTATAGATCGCCACCACCAACGCCTTGGTTCCGCAAACGGATGGTTTGACCTGTTACCATCCCTGGTGGCATATTAACTTCTAGCGATCGCCCATCTTCCAAACGAATGCGTTCATTACCACCTTGATAAGCTTTTTCTAGTGGAAGGGTTAATCTGGCTTCTATATCTCGACGGGTTGTGCGAGGTGGAGTGTTAACTGTGTAGGCAACTTTTGTTCTGGGAGAACGAAACGGATCGCTATTATTGCCATTATTGGAGTTATTTGCCGCACTCTTATTTTTAACGCCAATAACTTGATTAATAAAGCTTTCAAAATCGGAGAATTGGCTGGGATCTACGTCCTGATTCCCGTTGCGATCGCTAGCACTACTCTGCCAAGTTTTAGCCTTTGGCGTTTGTTTGTTGCCTGCAAAGCCTTTTTGCTTCCAGTAGCGGCTAAACTGGTCGTACTGCGATCGCTTGGCTGGATCGGAAAGAACTTCATAAGCCTCGCCAATATCCTTAAATTTTTCCTCAGATTCTTTGTTACCCGGATTAAGATCGGGGTGATATTGCCTTGCTAACCGCCGATAAACCTTTTTAATTTCCTCACCAGAGGCGTCTTTAGATACTCCTAAAATCTCGTAGTAATCGCGAAAGTTCGGCAAATTTTGCATAGTTCAGTTATTTAAATTTTAGATTTTAGATTAATTAGCAGCGAGGAGTTATGAGTAGAGACGCGATTAATCGCGTCTGTACAGGAGTTATGAGTTGAAAGATTTTATTTTTAACTCCTCACTTCTGACTCCTAACTTTTTTTAAAAGTACTACAACCAATCATTGTCTTCTTCATCATCCCAGTTATCTTGGTAGCTGGGACGGGATTTGCGTGGCGGACGGCTTTCGTATGAGGAAGAACGACTGTCTCGACTATAGTCTCTGCCATAGTCTTTACCGTAATCTCTGCCATAGTCCTTACCATAGGAGTCGCGTTCTCGATATGTATCTCGTGGAAATTCGCGTTCTTTATCTTTATCACCAGTAAAGATGTCACGGATTGTACCAAACAAGTCGTCATCTTCATCTTCAGCATAAGTCTGGCGGACTTCCCGGTTTAGCTCATAGAGAGCATCTTGCAAATCGGCATAGGCTTGGTCAATACCGCGATCGCTATTTTCCTTAAGACTCTCTTTTAAATCTCGGCAAATATTATCAATTCTTTGGCGGCGGTTGCGGGCAAACTGCATACCAAATTCTAAAGCTACTTCTCTGAGTTGTCGTTCTGCTTGGAAAATCAACGCCTCAGAACGAGTCCGCTTTTCTACCCGTTCTTTTCGTTCCCGGTCTACATCGGCGTATTTCTGAGCGTCTTGAATCATCCGATTCACTTCCGACTCGTTCAAGGTGGAAGCGCCCTGAATGGTGATACTCTGCTCTCGCCCAGTGGTTCTATCTAAGGCTGTTACCTGTAAAATACCATTAGCATCGATATCAAATGACACCTGAACTTGAGGAATTCCTCGTGGCGCTGGCGGGATGCCATACAGCTTGAAACGTCCTAAAGATTTGTTGTTTGCTGCCATTTCCCGTTCCCCCTGGACTACGTGAATTTCCACAGTATTTTGGTTATTTTCAGACGTGGAAAAAATGTCAGAACGGCGTACTGGAATGGTGGTGTTGCGGGGAATGAGTTTTTTCATGACGCCGCCGATGGTTTCCAATCCCATAGAAAGGGGTGTAACATCCAATAGCAGCACATCTTTGAGTTCGCCTGCCAGAATACCTGCTTGAATTGCTGCACCCACTCCCACTACTTCATCGGGGTTGACGTTTTCGTTGGGTTCTGTGCCAATCAAGTCCCGCACTAGCTGCTTCACCATTGGCATCCGTGTAGAACCGCCAACTAACACAACTTCTTCAATGTCTCTAGGTGAAAGTCCGGCATCTTTGAGGGCCCGTTTTACTGGTGTCCGCAATCGCCCCACTAAATCACCACACAAACCTTCAAACTGGGAACGAGTTAGACGAGTTTCCAGATGTTTGGGGCCATCTTCCGTGGCGGTGATGAAGGGTAAGTTAATATCGGTGACGCTGACAGCAGAAAGCTCAATTTTGGCTTTTTCCGCCGCTTCCATGAGACGTTGCAAAGCTTGGCGATCGCGTCTTAAGTCTACCTCTTCTGTTTCCAGAAATTGCTCTGCTAACCAATCTACTATTATTTTGTCAAAGTCGTTCCCACCAAGTTGCGTATCTCCACTGGTAGCCTTGACTTCAAATATTCCATCGCCAACTTCTAAAATCGACACGTCAAATGTGCCACCACCCAAGTCAAAGACTAAGATAGTTTCCGTGTCACCCCGATCTAATCCATAAGCCAAAGATGCAGCAGTCGGTTCATTGAGAATCCGCAGCACCTCTAAACCGGCAATTCTGCCAGCATCGCGGGTTGCCTGCCGTTGAGAATCGTTAAAATATGCGGGTACTGTAATCACTGCCCCTGTCACCGGTTCACCCAGATAGCGACTAGCATCGTCTGCCAATTTCTTCAGCACCATTGCCGAAATTTCTTCTGGGGCAAAATCTTTATTCAGACGAGGACAGGCAATTTTAATATTACCTACTTCGTCTTTGCGGATGGTGTAGGGTACACGTTTAGAATCTGCATTAAGTTCACCATACTTCCGCCCAATGAAGCGTTTAACTGCAAAAAAGGTATTTTGGGGATTGAGGACGGTTTGTCGCCGTGCCATTTGCCCAACTACCCTTTCACCTTCTTTGCTGAAACCAACTACGGAGGGGGTTGTTCGCATTCCTTCTGCATTGGCAATCACCACCGGCTTGCCACCCTCCATAACGGCGACTACTGAGTTGGTTGTACCCAAGTCGATGCCGACTACCTTGCCCATGCGTTACTCTTCTCCTAAAGTGTCTTATATATTTATTATGATTGGGCGGAACTACCTCTAGCTTTGTGCTACTGAAAACACCTCAATGGTATAATATTCATCATTAAGGCAGTAAACTAAGAAGTGCAGCTAGAGGAGATAGTTGCAAGACTAGGATAGCATTGACGATGATTGGTATGTCCAAGCAGCCTCAATTCTTGTTATCCGCCTACTTCTATGCACTGTATCTGCAAGTTGGTCAATGCACCTTAATAATACTTGCTCTGCTTCTTTAGAGTCCCTGAAAACTCTAATATTGCCACTATTTTAAAGATTTGAATTTAACAGAACGATTACAAACTTCCCTGAGTGAGATAGCGCGAGAACGCGATCCTTACATGGCAACGGCTGGACATTTTTTTGTCCAAGAATATATCCGCCAGCAATTTTGCCAATGGGGGAGTGTGGAAATCCACACCTTTGAAGTCAGAGGTAAAACTTGTAATAACTTGATATTAAATTTACCATCCCACGCGAGAGGGCAAAAAAAGGATTTGCCACCTATTTTAATTGGCGCTCATTATGATGGGGTTCCAGGAACAGTTGCGGCTGATGATAATGCTACAGGTGTGGCGGTATTACTGGAATTGGCGAGAAAGTTCGCTGCCGAACCTGTCAGATATCCCTTAAGACTGGTTGCTTTCGATATGGAAGAATACGGCTTATTGGGTAGTGCTGATTATGCAGCGCTGTTGCATCAACAAAAGCAACAGCTACGCTTAATGATCTCCTTAGAAATGCTGGGCTATAAGGATTCTACACCTGGTTCCCAAAGTTACCCCCCTCCTCTGGAACGCTTCTACCCAGATACAGGTGATTTTATTGCTTTAATTGGCAACTTGCGGACATTGCCTGACTTAATTGGGATGAGCCGTAATATTCGCAAAGCTGGCGTATCTAGTCAATGGCTACCCGTCCCAAATCGAGGTTTAATAGTTCCCCAAACCAGACTTAGCGATCATGCACCATTCTGGGATTTGGGTTATCCGGCAATGATGGTGACAGATACGGCATTCTTGCGAAATCCACATTATCACAAAGCTAGTGATGCGATCGCTACTTTGGATTTAGATTTTCTTACTCGTGTATGTGAAGGTTTAGAGATGGCGATTCGGCGGTTGTGAAAAGATATTAGGAGAGGTTCATAGTTAGCCAAACTAGACTTAGCGATCGCACCTATTTTTTAAATGTGGTTTATCTGCCATCATGGTTACAGATACAGCATTTTTGCGGAATCTATATTATGCACAAAGCGAGTGGATCGCCACGAAGATTCTATCTTAATTATTCTCAGCTTTTTTCAATTGGTTATACTATCTTGTTGATGCGATCGCGCATTGGGAGTCAAAGTAATTAAATCGTCAATATTACGTTTCATTGTTTCACAAATTGCGTCTAATGGTAAATCATTAGCGTCATAACCAAAGGGGTTTTCTATCTCTAAGCCGATGGCTTCAATACCAAACAAAGTGAACCCAACCAAAGCAGAAACTAAACCTGTCCACCAACCGAGACTGTCTACTATTTGAAATGGTAGCAAAAAGCAATATAGTATCAGTAATTGCTTCAAATGAATAGCATAAGCAAGCGGCATAGGCGTTTTTAAAATACGTTCGCAAGCACCTAAATTATCCACAAGACTATTCAATAATTCTTGCATTGATGTTAGCTGGTAGCTATTAAGACAATTACGATCATATTGTTGCTGTAAATAATCTCCTATCCAAAATGCAACCTCTATAGGAGGATTATTCATAATCTTCAGTTTTATGTACTTAGTAGATGGCATTAAGTCTTCTAACTCGCTATTGACACCTTCTCCTCGCAAATGTAATTTAGTTGTTACAGCAAACGCTGCCAATAAGTTTAATGCCGTAATTTTATTGTTTTTATCTTCTGGTGAAATTTCATCAACTGATACCCAAATTTGCCTCGCTAAATTTCGGACGTTATTTACTATAGAACCCCAGCATTTTCTCCCTTCCCAAAATCGCTCATAAGCAGTATTTGTACGAAATACAAGCAACAAACCTAAAACAATACTAGGAATCACATTTGCTAAAATAGGATGGGATACAGGTTTTTCAAAATGGTGAAGCAGAGAAATTAAAAATCCGAAAGCTCCACACCATAAAATATGTTTGAAAATTGCTTTCATTACTGAACCTTTAAGTTGTAATGCTGTGCGGAACCATTTGATTTTTTCGGCTATCATGTAGTCACCCTAATAAATATGATTTATTGAATCGATATATTCAGCGTTTGTTAGCTTAAAAATAATTATTATAAAAGTAGCACAATTAGCAAAGATATACTTGAAAAACTCTTCTTGCTAAGAACATGATATCCTGACGGTTATGTATTGTATTCTAGTATCTGTTATCCAATTTCAAGCCCGATTAAATACTTATTATTAGTACTCACACAAAGAGTTTTTTGATCGTCAATTAGGTAAACATTATATAAAAGTCAAAAGCGATGCCTACATGGCAATTGTAAATAAATGTAAAGATTTTTTTGTGGCTGCATAAACTCCACATTTCATCCCGAGAAATCTATGGAAGAAAAGGTATATTTCTATCGATAATGTTCATACAGCATTAATCGGTATCATGTACCCCAGTAAATCAAAAAGTTCTAGCCTGTAAAAATCCTGCCCTGTAAATTAAACGTCTAGACATAACTTATTTGGTTATGTCTTTTTTCTTGTCGTTAGTCTCGAAACGTTGAATTTCAATCAAATAACCATCAGGATCGCGGAAAAAGCAATGGTAAATGTTGTACTTTTCATTTAGTGTAGGTGGCTTTTCAAATTTAATACCACGTTCTTTGAGATATTCAAACCATTCATCCACCTGCTGTGTTACCAGGGTAAAAATGACACTTGATTGCTTGTCGGTTGGAGGACTTAATTTTTCGCTTGCTTGACACAATCCTAAGTATCCAGAGCCACTAATAGTATAAATTCGGCAGGTTCCTTGGTCAAGCCATAACTCCAAACCTAGTTTTTGTTCGTAGAATTCTGTAGATGCATTGAGGTTATGGGTAGAAAAGAAGGTAATTTGCTGGTCTATTTGCGGATGAGTAGACATAAAACACATTTGAGTATATACCCTAACGACATCGGGCGATCACAGATGTAAAAATTGATTGATGTTAGAAACCTGTTACTGCTCCAGAATGCCTTAAGTGCATCTGGAGTTTCTTTTTGCAAAAAGCCATAAAAATTTTCCCAATCATCCTGATATGCCAAAACATGGCTGAATAAGGATGCATACTGAATTATCTATATTTAACACGGGCATCACTTATTGATGTACCCTTCCTGCCAAACAACTCTCGCAAAACAGCCTCAGCTTATCTGGGGCTGTTTTGCGTTACTTGCAACAGAGAAGGAGTTTAAACGAGAATCCTCAAACACTTTTATCTATATTTGAGTGTATACCCTGATGACGTAGGATTTTCTCAGGGTGAAAATTTGGTATAGGTAAATGCGTATCTTTCCTGGCTCCAGATTTGTCACAAACATTTCTGGAGTTTTTTCATTATTGAAGTTTGAAGTCAGCAATCTAGTCTAAACTCCGGTGGATATTTTATTTTGGGAATAAATGCTATTAATATTATGAAAGAATCTGCTGTACTTGAGTGAGGGTAAAGATTTAGCACATCTATGGAAAATGTGTTACACACTCAGCAATAAGCTTATTCATAGAGCTAGCTTTAGAAAAATACGAAAGAATATGATTTCGATTAATAGTTGTTTCACGGCGACAACCAACTGCTGAAGCCCAAGCTAACCAATCAGATTTACCAATACGTATATGCTCTCTTCGGAGATCATCCATACCAAATCTATTCTCCGGTATTTCAAGAATCTTAGCAGGAGAAATATCCGTAGCATTCTGATGGTAATATAATGCTGGTATAATTTCAGGATAAGTTGGTGTTTTAGATAAGAAATCTTCAGATATTTTTGCCATCCAAAATAGCTGATCTTCAGTTACATTCCTACCACTTTTTAAAAAAGTTAGAATCAAAGCTAATAGTTGATTAACGTTTTTTACTTCTTGACAGAAATTATATATATTTCTATTTAAGCTTGGAAAGCGTTCTAAAAATATGTACATTTTTTCAAGCACTTCTTCCTCATAATCGCGAAGTAAAATTAAAACCAGTTCAGCATCCGATTCATCGATATCTGGCTCTTTTAGTAAGTTAACCAATTTTTTGCAAGGCTCGTGATATTGTGCGTTAGCGTAGCTCGCCGAAGGC